>NZ_JBIBVB010000007.1:0-465406 GCF_043079975.1 Streptomyces sp. NPDC015131
GCCCGGTTACATTCCGAACCCGGAAGCTAAGCCTTTCAGCGCCGATGGTACTGCAGGGGGGACCCTGTGGGAGAGTAGGACGCCGCCGAACAATCTTTCAAGGACCCTTGGTCCCAGCGTTCATGCTGGGGCCAAGGGTCCTTTTTGTTTTGCTCGAATTTTCTCGGAGCGCGTCCGGCTGCCGGCTGCGCGAGAATGACTGCGGTACCCGAAGACAGGAGCGTCACCCATGTCCACCAACTCCTCCGACGATCGTCCGGAGCGCGAGCCGCGTCGCCGGGACGGTGGTGAGCGGGGCGGCTTCCGGGGCCCGCGTCGTGATGACAACCGTGGCGGTGGCGGCGGCGGTGGCTTCCGCCGGGACCGGGACGACCGCGGTGGGCGTCCGGCCGGCGGTGGCGGTGGCTTCCGTCGCGACGACCGGCGTGACGACCGCCGCGACGACCGGCGCGACGATCGCGGTGGCTTCCGCCGTGACGACCGCCGCGATGACCGCCGTGACGATCGGCGTGAGTTCCCGCGTGATGACCGTGGCGGGTTCCGCCGCGACGACCGCCGGGACGACCGCGGCGGATTCCCGCGCGACGACCGCGCACCCCGCCGCGACGACCGCGGGGGTGACCGTGGCGGCTTCCGGCGTGACGATCGCGGTGGGCGTCCCACCGGTGGTGGGTTCCGCCGTGACGACAACCGTGGCGGTGGCGGTGGCGGTGGCTTCCGCCGGGACCGGGACGACCGCGGTGGACGTCCGGCCGGCGGTGGCGGTGGCTTCCGTCGCGACGACCGGCGTGACGACCGCCGGGATGACCGGCGTGACGATCGCGGTGGCTTCCGCCGTGACGACCGCCGCGATGACCGTCGTGACGATCGGCGCGAGTTCCCGCGCGACGACCGTGGTGGGTTCCGTCGTGATGACCGCCGGGACGACCGCGGCGGATTCCCGCGCGACGACCGCGCACCCCGCCGCGACGACCGCCGTGAGTCTCCGCGTGATGACCGTGGTGGGTTCCGCCGCGATGACCGCCGGGATGATCGGCGTGACGACCGCCGCGAGTTCCCGCGCGACGACCGCGGCGGGTTCCGTCGTGATGACCGCCGGGACAACCGTGGCGGGTTCCCCCGTGACGACCGTGCGCCCCGCCGCGATGACCGGCGTGACGACCGGGGTGGCTTCCGGCGCGGCCGGGACGAGCGGCCTCGTGGGCCTCGCCGTGACGACCGGGACCGGGGCGGCTTCCGGGGACGGGACGACCGGGGCGGGTTCCGGGGGCGGGACGACCGTGACCGGCGTGACCGCGACCGGGAGCCCATCAAGCGGCTGCCCATCCCGGAGGACGTGACCGGCGACGAGATCGACAAGGACGTGCGGCAGGAGCTGATGAGCCTGCCGAAGACGCTCGCCGAGGACGTCGCCAGGAACCTGGTGATGGTCGCCAAGCTCATCGACGAGGACCCGGAGAAGGCGTACGCCTACTCGCGCATCGCCCTGCGGCTCGCCTCGCGGGTGGCGGCGGTGCGGGAGGCCGCCGGCTTCGCCGCGTACGCGAATCAGAAGTACGCCGAGGCGCTGGCCGAGTTCCGGGCGGCCCGGCGGATGACCGGCAGCGTGGAGCTGTGGCCCGTGATGGCCGACTGCGAGCGCGGCCTGGGCCGGCCGGAGCGGGCGATGGCCATGGCCGGTGAGCCCGAGGTGCAGAAGCTCGACAAGTCCGGCCAGGTCGAGATGCGTCTGGTCGCCGCCGGGGCCCGGCGCGACATGGGGCAGCTGGACGCCGCGATCGTGACGCTGCAGAGCCCGGAGCTGGCGTCCAACTCCGTACAGCCGTGGACCGCGCGGCTTCGGTACGCATACGCCGACGCGCTGCTGGAGGCGGGGCGCGAGGGCGAGGCGCGTGAGTGGTTCGCCAAGGCGCTGGAGGCGGACAAGGACGGTTCGACCGACGCCTCCGACCGGCTCGCGGAGATGGACGGGGTCGAGTTCGTCGACGCGGCCGTCGAGGACGACGAGACCGAAGACGCCGGGGATGCCGGGGACGCCGGGGCGGACGACGCCTCGCGCGACCGCGACTGACCGGTCACCGCGCAGCGGAAAGGGGCGGCATCCTTCGGGGTGCCGCCCCTTTTTTTATGTCTGTTTGTATGCCTGCCGTCGCCGGGTGTCAGCCGACGTCCAGGCTCCGCAGGACCAGGCCGGTCGCGGGCTTGGGGCCGAAGGAGGTCGACTTGCGCGGCATGGTGACGCCCTGGCGGGCGAGGTCGCGGACGACGTCCTCGCGCACGGGGTGCATCAGGACGGCCGTACCGCCCCGGCGTTCGGCCTGGGCGATGGCGGCTTGGGCGTCGTGGATGTAACTGATCGCCTCGGGTGTGTCCGGGACCCGCCACAGGTGGTCGATGAGCGTGGCGTGCAGAACGGTCGCGTCGAGGGCGCGCCAGGCCGCCGGGCGGTCGGCCGGCACCGTACGGGCGAGGAGGGCCGGGTCGGGACGGTCGGCCAGGTGGAAGCGCCCGTCGCCGGCGAGGAGGAAGGCGTTGCCCTCCCGGGCAGCGGCGTCCAGGGCCGCGAGCGCCTCGGGGAGGGGGCCGTCGACCGGGCGGACGCGGAAGCCGTCGCCGAGCGCGGCGAGCGCGGCGTCCACCGGGAGCTGGTTGAGCAGCCGGTGGATGGCCCGGACCTCGAGCGGGTAGCGGGCCGTGTCGATCAGGAGGACCAAGCCGTAGTGCCAGGGGCCGGGCGCGGGGTGCTCCTCACGCAGCCGCAGGTAGGTGGCCCAGCGGTGGTGCCCGTCCGCGATCAGGGCCTGGTGCCGGCCGAGGTCCTCGGAGACCTCCGCGAGCGCGGCCGGGTCGGTGACGGACCACAGGCGGTGGCCCATGCCGTCCTCGGTGGTCGTCGACAGGAGCGGCGCGCGCAGGACGGTGCGCTCGATGACGGCGGTCGCGCCGTTCGCGGTGCCGTTGCCCCGGTAGGTGAGGAGCAGGGGGTCGAGGTTGGCGGCGGTGGTGCGCATCAGGGACGCGCGGTCCTCGACGACGTGCGGGATGACGTCCTCGTGGGGCAGCACTACACCCTCGGCGGGGCTGCTGAGTTCCAGGGCCCCGATCAGGCCGCGCTGGAGCGTGTCGCCCCTGCGCTGCTCGTACACGTACAGCGCGGGTATGTCGTCGGCCGCGAGGACGCCCTCGGCGAGCCAGGCGCGGAGGGTGTCGGCGGCCTGGCGGTGGCGATCCTCGGCGGTGGCCGCCTCGGGGAGGATCAGCCGGACGATGTTGTGCGGGTCGGCCGACTGCAGATAGTGCACACCGTCGGGCCGTACGACCACGTCGTACGGGGGAGAGGTCACCGCGGCAAGGCTCCCGACCCGTTCGGGGACATAGCGCAGCCCACGGAAAGGTGTCAGGTGCAGACCGCCGTTGGCCGCAGAACCTGTGGTGTTCATCCCTGCATCGTATGTGGATCGCGGGCATGAGCGATGATCGGGGGCAATTGCTTTCGGACGAGGAGCGGGAGATGGGACAGCGGGTCAGGACCCGGCCGAGCGGCAGCGCGCGTGCGTTGAGCGAGGCGTACGACACGGCGCTGCTGGACCTGGACGGTGTGGTGTACGCGGGCGGGGCGGCGATCGCGCACGCGGTGGAGGCGCTGGGGTCGGCCCGGGACGGCGGGATGCACCTGGCGTACGTGACGAACAACGCGCTGCGGACGCCGGACGCGGTGGCCGCCCATCTGACGGAGCTGGGGGTTCCGGCGGCTGCGACCGATGTGATCACCTCGGCGCAGGCGGTGGCCCGGCTGGTCGCCGAGCAGGTGCCGCCGGGCGCGCGGGTGCTGGTGATCGGTGGTGAGGGCCTGCGGGTCGCGCTGCGGGAGCGCGGGCTGGAGCCGGTGGAGTCGGCCGACGACGACCCGGCGGCGGTGGTGCAGGGGTACGGGGGGCCGGAGCTGCCGTGGAGCCGGTTCGCCGAGGCGTCGTACGCGGTGGCGCGCGGGGTGCCGTGGTACGCCTCCAACACCGATCTGACGATCCCCAGCGGGCGGGGCATCGCGCCGGGGAACGGCGCGGCGGTGGAGGTCGTGCGCATCGCGACCGGCGCCGAGCCGCAGGTGGCGGGCAAGCCGCTGCCGCCGATGCACCGCGAGACGATCCTGCGGACCGGTGCGGAGCGGCCGCTGGTGGTGGGGGACCGGCTGGACACCGACATCGAGGGCGCGTTCCACGGGGAGGTGGACTCGCTGCTGGTGCTGACCGGGGTGACGGACGCGGCGCAGCTGCTGGCCGCCGTGCCGGAGCACCGGCCGACGTATGTGGACGCCGACCTGCGGGGGCTGCTGACCGGGCAGCCGGAGGTCACGGGCTCGGCGGCGGACGGTTTCGCCTGCGGTGGCTGGACGGCCGCCGTGCGCGGTGATGCCCTGGCCCTGGACGGCGAGGGGCCGGCGGTGGTGGACGGGCTGCGGGCGCTGTGCGCGGCGGCGTGGACGTACGCGGGTGATGGTTCGTGCGGTCTGGAGGCGGGGAAGGCGCTGGCGCGGCTGGGGTGGTGAGCGGCGGCCCTGGGTGAGATCCCGGTCCCGTCCGGACCCCAGGGACCCGGCCGGCCGTGGGCAGGGAAGCGGAGGCTAACCTAACCGGGTGTTGGTCGACCGTCCCCCCAAGCAGAGCGCGGATCCCGCGACCGTGGCCGTGCCTCCCGTGCGCCGCCGCTCGACGCGGGCGGCCGGGCTGCTCGTCGCCGTCGCCGTGCTGCTGCTCGTCTGTGTCGCGAGCATCATGGTCGGGGCCAAACCGGTCCCGCTCGGCGATGTGTGGCACGGCCTGTTCCACTACTCCGGCACCGGCAACGACGTCCTGATCCAGGACCTTCGCCTGCCGAGAACCCTGCTGGGGATCATGGTCGGCACCGCCCTGGGGCTGTCCGGCGCGGTGATGCAGGCGCTCACCCGCAACCCCCTGGCCGAGCCGGGGCTGCTGGGCGTGAACGCCGGAGCGGCGGCCTCCGTCGTCACCGCGATCAGCTTCTTCGGGGTGACCGGTCTGACCGGCTACGTGTGGTTCGCCTTCCTGGGCGCCGCCGTCGTGTCCGTCGTGGTCTACGCGCTGGGCGGCAGCCGCAGCGCCACGCCCGTACGGCTGGCGCTGGCGGGGACGGCGGCGACGGCCGCGCTGTACGGGTACGTCAACGCCGTCCAGCTCCTGGACTCGGCGGCCCTCGACCGGCTGCGGTTCTGGACCGTCGGGTCGCTGGCCAACGCCGACATGGCGACGATCCGCGCGGTGGCGCCGTTCGTCGCGGCGGGCGTGGTCCTGGCGCTGCTGGTCGCCCGGCCGCTGAACGCCATGGAGATGGGCGACGACACCGCCCGCGCGCTGGGCGCCCACCTCAACCGGACCCGGGTGCTCGGCATGATCTCGGTGACCCTGATGTGCGGCGCCGCGACCGCCGCCTGCGGGCCGATCGTCTTCATCGGGCTGATGGTGCCGTACCTGGTGCGCGCGCTGACCGGCCCCGACATGCGGTGGATCCTGCCGTACGCGGCGGTGCTGTCGCCCGTGCTGCTGCTCGGGTCCGACGTGCTGGGGCGGGTGGTGGTCCGGCCCGCGGAACTCCAGGTCGGCATCGTGACGGCGCTCGTCGGCGGGCCCGTCTTCATCCACCTCGTACGCCGCAAGAGGATGGCCACGCTGTGAGCACGCGCACCACGAAGACCACGCGGCTCCCGGAGTCCGCCGAGTCCGCCCAGTCCTCTCCTGGCGCGAGGGCCGCCCGTGGCGCTCGTGCCGCTCGTGCCACCCGTGCCGCTCGTGCCCCGCGGGCGCTGCGCACCGCCGGCGGACTGTCCGTGCGCTACGAGCCCCGCGCGGCCGTCATGGTGGTCCTGCTCACCGTGGTGACCCTGGCGGCCGGGGTCGTCCTCATCGGCAGCGGGGACTTCCCGATCGCGCCCGCCGACGTCGTCGCCACGCTCCTCGGCGACGGCACCATGGCGCAGGAGTTCGTCGTCCAGGACCTGCGGCTGCCGCGGGTGCTGGTGGCGGTCCTCGTCGGCGCGTCCCTCGGGCTGGGCGGCGCGGTGTTCCAGTCCGTCTCCCGCAATCCGCTGGGCAGCCCGGACGTCATCGGCTTCGGGCAGGGCGCCACCGTCGGCGCGCTCAGCGTGATCGTGCTCTTCGGCGGCAGCGCGACGGCCGTGGCGGGCGGTGCCGTGGTGGGCGGTGTGGTGACCGGTGTCCTGATCTACCTGCTCGCCTGGAAGCGCGGCGTGCACGGCTTCCGGCTCGTCCTCGTCGGCATCGGCGCCGCCGCCATGCTGACCGCCGTCATCCACTACCTCATCACCAAGGCCAACCTGGTCGACGCCACCCGGGCCGTGCTGTGGATGACCGGCACCCTCGACGGGCGGGACTGGGCCCAGTTCTGGCCGCTGCTCGCCGTCTGCGCCGTGCTGGCGCCGCTGGTCCTGGCGTACGGGCGGTCGCTGCGGATGCTGGAGATGGGCGACGACGCGGCGTACGCCCTGGGGGTGAAGGTCGAACGGACGCGGGTGGTGCTCATGGCGGCGGCCGTCCTGCTGGTGTCCGTGGCCACGGCATCCGCGGGGCCCATCGCCTTCGTCTCGCTGAGCGCGCCGCAGCTCGCCTGCCGGCTGACCCGCGCGCCCGGCCCCAACCTGGCCGCCTCGGCGCTGATGGGTTCCGCGCTGCTGCTGGTCGCCGACTGGACCGCCACCAACGCCTTCGGCGAGCGGGAACTGCCCGTGGGCGTGGTGACCGGTGTGGTCGGCGGGGCGTACCTGCTGTGGCTGCTGGTCACCGAACGCCGGGCGGGCCGGATATGACCCGCGCCCGCTCCACCCACGCCGTACCCGCGGAACGAGCCGTACCCGCAGAACACGTCCAGCACCCCGAACACCCCGAACACCCCGAACACCCCGAACACCCCGAACACGCCGAACACAGCGAGAAGAACGCCGGGAGCACGTCCATGCAGCAGCAGCGTCTGAGCGCGGAGGCGGTCACCCTCGCCTACGAGCAGCGGATCATCGCCCGGGACCTGTCGGTCGAGATACCCGACAACTCCTTCACCGTGATCGTCGGCCCCAACGCCTGCGGCAAGTCGACCCTGCTGCGTGCCCTGTCCCGGATGCTCAGGCCCAGCGAGGGACGGGTGCTGCTGGACGGGCAGTCCATCCACTCCCTCCCCGCCAAGAAGGTCGCCCGGACCCTGGGCCTGCTGCCCCAGTCGTCCATCGCGCCGGACGGCATCACCGTCGCCGACCTGGTCGCCCGGGGCCGCTACCCGCACCAGGGGCTGCTGCGCCAGTGGTCGCCGGAGGACGAGCGGATCGTCCAGGAGTCGATGGACGCGACGGGCGTGGGCGAGCTGGGCGACCGGTACGTGGACGAGCTGTCGGGCGGCCAGCGCCAGCGCGTGTGGATCGCCATGGCGCTCGCCCAGCAGACACCGCTGCTGCTGCTCGACGAGCCGACGACCTACCTCGACATCCAGCACCAGATCGACGTGCTCGACCTGTGCGCGGAGCTGCACGAGACGCAGGGACGCACGCTGGTCGCCGTCCTGCACGACCTCAACCACGCGGCCCGGTACGCCACCCACCTCGTCGCCGTACGGGACGGGGCCGTCGTCGCCGAGGGGCCGCCGTCCGAGGTGGTCACCGCCGAGCTGGTCGAGCGGGTCTTCGGGCTGCGTTGCCAGGTGATCGAGGACCCGGAGACCGGCACGCCGCTGGTGATCCCGGCCGCCCGCAGGGCCCGGGCGGCCGCGCGCTAGAGCAGTGACCGCAGGCGCAGCAGGTCGCGGAAGCCCGCCTCCAGCCGGACCCGGCCGGAGCCCCACGCCCGGGCGAAGTGCAGATCGCCGTCCACCATGGCGACCAGGTCGTCACCGGTCATCGCCAGCCGGATCTCGGCCCGCTCCGGAGGCGGCCCGTCCACCCGGTCGAGCACCTCGATGCGGCCGTCGGTGAGACGGCCGGTGAAGGTGACGTCGAGATCGGTGATGTGGCAGCTGAGCGTGCGATCGAGCGCGGCGGCACCCCGCACGGCGCCGTTCGCGTGCGGCAGGCTGCCGGCGAGCTTGTCCAGTGCGCTGCGGCACTCCTCGATCGTGGCCATCGAGACCGACCGTACCGCAGCCCTTCGCGGTAGCGTCGGGGCATGAGCGACGTGATGCCCGAGCCGCCGGAGGCCGTCGAGGAGACGCCCGCCGGGGCGCACGACCCGGCACACACGGAGGCGGACGCGCCGGCCGGGCCCGCGCCCCTGGGGGTCGAGCGCGTGCCCACCGGGCACCCCGGGGTGGACGCCGGCCTGGAGCGGCTGGCCGACGCCGACCACCTGCCTGCCGACGGGCACCCCGAGGTGTACGAGGATGTACACCGGGGGCTGCGGGAGGCGCTGGCCGCGCTCGACGCGCGCCCCCAGCCGTCACCCCCGTACGAACACAGGAGCTGAACCGAACGTGGCAGGAGTCGCACGCCGCCGTCTCGACGCCGAGCTGGTCCGCAGGAAGCTCGCCCGCTCGCGTGAGCACGCCGGGCAGCTGATCGCGGCGGGGCGGGTCACCGTCGGCGGCACCACCGCCACCAAGGCCGCCACCCAGGTCGAGACCGCCGCCGCGATCGTGGTGGCGCAGGACGACTCCGACCCCGACTACGTCTCGCGCGGCGGCCACAAGCTGGCCGGCGCCCTGGCGGCCTTCGTGCCCCTGGGGCTGAAGGTCGAGGGGCGGCGGGCGCTGGACGCGGGAGCGTCCACGGGCGGCTTCACCGATGTCCTGCTGCGCGCCGGGGCGGCGCACGTGGTGGCCGTGGACGTCGGCTACGGCCAGCTCGCCTGGTCGCTCCAGAGCGATGAACGCGTCACCGTCAAGGACCGTACGAATGTGCGTGAGCTGACGCTCGACGTGATCGACGGAGAGCCGGTGGACCTGGTGGTGGGGGACCTTTCGTTCATCCCGCTGGGGCTGGTGCTGCCGGCCCTGGTGGGGGTCTGCGCGCCCGGCGCCGATCTGGTCATGATGGTGAAGCCGCAGTTCGAGGTGGGCAGGGAGCGCCTCGGCAGCGGCGGGGTCGTCCGCAGCCCGGAGCTGCGCGCCGACGCGGTGCGCACCGTGGCGCGGCGGGCCGGCGAGCTGGGCCTCGGGGTGCTGGGCGTGACGGCCAGTCCACTGCCCGGCCCGTCCGGGAACGTCGAGTACTTTCTGTGGCTGCGGGCGGGCGCGCCCGCCCTGGATCCGGCGGACGTGGAACGCGCCGTGGCGGAGGGACCTCGTTGACTTCATCGACGACTTCATCGACAGAGCTTTCGGCGGACGGGGTGGACGCGGAGGACGCGGCCGGCGGCGCGGCGCCGCGCACCGTCTTCCTGTTGGCGCACACCGGCCGCCCGGCGGCGGTCCGCAGCGCCGAGCTGGTCGTGCTCGGGCTGCTGCGCAGCGGGCTCGGTGTGCGGGTGCTGGCGGCCGAGGCGGCCGATCTGCCGCTGCCGCCCACGGTCCAGACCGTGCCCGAGGCGTCGCCCGACGTCCTGGACGGCTGCGAGCTGCTGATCGTGCTGGGCGGCGACGGGACGCTGCTGCGCGGCGCCGAGTTCGCCCGGGCCTCCGGGGTACCGATGCTCGGGGTGAACCTCGGCCGGGTGGGCTTCCTCGCGGAGGCCGAGCGCGACGACCTCGACAAGGTCGTGGACCGGGTCGTGACCCGCGCCTACGAGGTCGAGGAGCGCATGACCCTGGACGTCACCGTGCACGACAACGGGGACGTGCTGCACAGCGACTGGGCGCTCAACGAGGCCGCCGTGCAGAAGGTGTCGCCGGAACGCATGCTGGAGGTCGTCCTGGCGATCGACGGCCGGCCGGTGACCGGCTTCGGCTGCGACGGGGTGATCTGCGCGACGCCGACCGGCTCGACCGCCTACGCCTTCTCGGCGGGCGGACCGGTGGTCTGGCCGGAGGTGGAGGCGCTGCTGATGGTGCCGATCGGGGCGCACGCGCTCTTCGCCAAGCCGCTGGTCACCACGCCGGACTCGGTGCTGGCCGTGGAGGTGGAGCCGCACACCCCGGACGGCGTGCTCTGGTGCGACGGGCGCCGCACCATCGAACTGCCCGCGGGCGCACGGGTGGAGGTCCGCCGGGGGGCCGTGCCCGTACGGCTGGCGCGGCTGCACCACGCGTCGTTCACCGACCGGCTGGTGGCCAAGTTCGCCCTGCCGGTCTCCGGCTGGCGGGGCGCCCCGCGCTGACCCGGGGCCGGGGCAGAGGCCCGGGCCGGGGCGCGCAAGAAGTGCGGGGCCGGGGCGGGCACGAGGTGCGGAGCCGGGGCGCGCAAGAGGGACGGGGGCGGGGGAGAGAAGCAGGGCAGGGACAGGGAGCCCGGGATCGATGCCCGGTCCGGACGCGATACGCATAGTGATCATCGTGCTGTCCGTGACGCCCCCTGCGCCATCCGGCCGGCACCCGTATCGTCCGGGGGCCTGCCCCACCCGGGCCGCCCCCCACTCCGGCGGGTGACAGCGGGCCGCCGCGCCCCGCCCCGACCTGCGGCTTCGGCGACGCGGGGCGGGGGCCGTCGCACGGCGGCCCCCGGACCTCGTAAGGTCTTCCCCGTGTTGGAGGAGATGCGGATACGGTCGCTCGGAGTCATCGACGACGCGGTGGTCGAGCTGTCACCCGGGTTCACCGCGGTGACCGGCGAGACCGGCGCGGGCAAAACCATGGTCGTGACCAGCCTCGGGCTGCTGCTGGGCGGACGCGCCGACCCCGCCCTGGTGCGGATCGGCTCGCCCTCGGCCGTCGTCGAGGGCCGGATCACCGTCCCCGCCGGCGCCGCCGCGGCGGTCCGGGCCGAGGAGGCGGGCGCCGAACTCGACGAGGGCGCGCTGCTCATCAGCCGCACCATCTCGGCGGAGGGCCGCTCCCGGGCGCATCTGGGCGGGCGCTCCGTGCCGGTCGGCGTCCTCGCCGAACTGGCCGACGAGCTGGTCGCCGTGCACGGCCAGACCGACCAGCAGGGCCTCCTCAAGCCCGCCCGGCAGCGCGGCGCCCTCGACCGGTACGCCGGCGAGGCCGTCGCCGGGCCGCTCGCCCGGTACGGCGAGGCGTACCGGCGGCTGCGCGCCGTCACGACCCGGCTCGACGAGCTGACCACGCGGGCGCGCGAGCGGGCGCAGGAGGCCGACCTGCTGCGCTTCGGACTGGCCGAGATCGAGGCGGTCGAGCCGCGCGCGGGCGAGGACGCCGAACTGGCCGCCGAGGCGGAGCGCCTGGGCCACGCCGAGGCCCTGGCGTCGGCCGCCGCGCTCGCCCACGGCGCCCTGACGGGCGACCCCGAGGACCCCGAGGTCCTGGACGCGACGACCCTGGTGGCGGGCGCCCAGCGGGCCCTGGAGGCCGTACGGGCGCACGACCCGGCGCTCGCCGCGCTCGCCGACCGGATGGGCGAGATCTCGATCCTGCTGGCCGACGTGGCGGGCGAACTCGCCGGATACGCGGACCACCTGGACGCCGACCCCCGGCGCCTCGCGGCCGTCGAGGAGCGCCGGGCCGCGCTGACGGCCCTCACCCGCAAGTACGGCACCGATGTCGCCGCCGTCCTGGCCTGGGCGGAGGAGGGCGCCGCGCGGCTCACCGAGCTGGACGGCGACGACGAGCGGATCGGCGAGCTGACGGCCGAACGCGACGCCCTGCGCGCCGAACTGTCCGGCCTCGCCCAGGCGCTGACGGACGCGCGGACGGAGGCCGCGGCCCGGTTCGCGGACGCCGTCACCGCCGAGCTGGCGTCCCTCGCCATGCCCCACGCGCGCGTGTCGTTCGACATCCGGCAGACGGAGGACCCGGCGGGTGTCGAGGTCGGCGGGCGCACGGTCGCCTACGGGCCGCACGGCGCCGACGAGGTGGAGCTGCTGCTCGCCCCGCACCCGGGCGCTCCGCCCCGGCCGATCGCCAAGGGCGCCTCGGGCGGTGAGCTGTCGCGGGTGATGCTCGCCGTGGAGGTGGTCTTCGCCGGTACGGACCCGGTGCCGACGTACCTCTTCGACGAGGTCGACGCGGGCGTGGGCGGCAAGGCGGCCGTGGAGATCGGCCGGCGGCTCGCCAAGCTCGCCCGGTCGGCGCAGGTCGTGGTGGTCACCCACCTGCCGCAGGTCGCGGCGTTCGCCGACCGGCAGCTGCTGGTGGAGAAGACCAACGACGGGTCGGTGACGCGGTCCGGCGTCACGGTCCTGGAGGGCGAGGACCGGGTGCGTGAGCTGTCGCGCATGCTGGCCGGCCAGGAGGACTCCGAGACGGCCCGGGCGCACGCGGAGGAGCTGCTGGCCACGGCCAGGGCGGACGCCTGACGCCCTGTCGGTGGCGGCTCGTAGGCTGTCCGGATGAACGTTGTCCGGAGGATGAGCGGATGCGCGGTCGCCGCCGCGGTCGCCCGTGCGGGGTACGCGGGGTTGCGGCGGCGCCGTCGTGGCGCGCGGTGGGAGCGGACCAACTTCGCGGGGCGCGCCGTCGACCTGTACGCCGGGCCCGCCGTCACCGCGGGCGTGCTGCTGGGGGCGTCGGCGGTACGCGGCCCGGGCCGGGGCCCCGCCGTGCTGGCCGGGCTGGCCGCGGCCCTGTGCGGGGCGTACGACGACACCAGGGGCGACCACCGGCGCGGATTCCGGGCGCACCTGGGGGCGCTGAGGCACGGTGAGGTGACCAGCGGGGCGGTCAAGCTGTTCGGGATCGGCGCCGCCGGGCTCGCGGCGGGCGCGCTGCTCAGGGAGCGGGCCGCCGACAAGGTGCTCGCGGGCGTGGTGATCGCCGGGAGCGCCCACGCGGTCAACCTCGTGGACGTACGGCCCGGTCGCGCGGTCCTCGCCACGCTCGCGTTCGGCCTGCCGCGCGGGCACCTGGCCGCCGTCTCGGCGGGCGCGGCGGCGGCCGTGGCGGCGGACGACCTGGGGGAGCGGACCATGCTCGGTGACATGGGCGCCCATGCGCTGGGCGCGGTGCTGGGCACGGGGATCGCCGCGTCGAGCGGGCGGGCGGGACTGGTGGCGCACGCGGCCGTGCTCCTCGCGGCGGCGGCCCGCCCCGGCACGGTCGGCCGTCTCGCCGGGTCTCCCGGCCGAGGCCCCGTTCACTCGTGTGAGTGAACGCAGGCGCGGGATCGCGCCGTACGACACGGCCGGTTCGCCCGGACGGCGCCGGAACGTCCGTACGGACTGGCATCCTTGGGCGCGTGACACAGCTGCATACGGTCCAGGTGCTGGGCGGCGGCAGCGCGGGCAGCAGCGCTCATGTCAGATCACTGGCCGCCGGGCTCGTGGCGAGGGGCGTGCGGGTGACCGTGTGCGCCCCTTCGGGACTCGACCGCGACTACGACTTCCTGGGCACCGGGGCGCACTTCGTCCCCGTACCGCGCCGCAGCGACCCGGTCGCCGTGAACGCCCTGCGCCAGGCGTGCGCCGGCGCGGACGTGGTGCACGCCCATGGGCTGAACGCCTCGCTGCGCGCCGGGCTGGCGCTCGGGCCGCAGGGCGCGCCGCTCGTCGTCACCTGGCACACCCGCGCCCCCACGGAGGGGGCCAAGGGCGGCCTGGTCCGGCTCCTGGAGCGGAAGACCGTACGGGCGGCGGCCGTCGTCCTCGGTACGTCCTCCGAGCTGGTCGACCGCGCCCGGCGGCGGGGCGCCCGCGACGCGCGGCTCGGGCCCGTCTCCTTCCCCGCCCCGCCCGGCGGCGGGGTCACCGAGGCGCGGGCGGGCAAGGCGCGCGCCGAACTGGGCGTCATGGACCGGCCCTTGCTGATGGCCGTCGGCGCGCTGGAGCCGCACCAGGGGTACGGCACGCTGCTGGACGCGTCGCGGCTGTGGCTGCGCCACGACCCGGTACCGCTGGTCGCCGTCGCGGGGGAGGGGCGCGGCCGGGGCGCCCTCCAGCGGCGGATCGACGCGGAAGGGCTGCCGGTACGGCTGCTGGGCCGGCGCGGTGACGTCACCGCCCTGCTCGCGGCGGCGGACGTGGCCGTGCTGGCCAGCCGCTGGGAGGCCCGCGCCCCGCTCGCCCAGGAGGCGCTGCGGCTCGGCGTCCCGCTGGTCGCCACGGCCGTGGGCGGCGTCCCGGAACTGGTCGGCGACGCGGCGGTGCTGGTCCCGTACGGGGACGCGCCCGCGCTGGCCGCCGAGGTGACCGCCCTGCTGGCCGACCCGGCGCGCCGCACCGCGCTTGCGGCGGCGGGCCGGGCCCAGGCGGCGACCTGGCCGACCGAGGACGAGACGGTCGCGCAGGTGCTGAGCGTCTACGACGAACTGTGCGCGGGCGGCGGCACCGCCTGAGCCTCCGCCCCACGAACCGGGACGCCTCGCCCCGCCCCGCCCCAGAGCCTCCGCACCCGACCCCGACCTGCCCCCTACGGGGCGTGGCGGCGGGCGCGCAGCGCCAGTGACAGGGCCAGCACCGTCTGGGGGTCGTCCAGGTCCGTGCCGAGCAGCTCCCCGATCCGGGCCAGCCGGTTGTAGAGGGTCTGGCGGTTGAGGTGCAGTTCGCGCGCCGTCTCCGCCTTGCGGCCCGCGTGCGCCAGGTACGTCTCCAGCGTCGGGAGCAGCGCGGGGCGCGAGGTGCGGTCGTGGTCGCGCAGCGGGCCGATCGCCCGGTCCACGAACGCCGCGAGCGCGGCGCCCTCGCCGAGGGTGCTCAGCCGCCACAGCAGCAGGTCGATGTCCAGGCGCCGCGCGTCGTACCAGGGCCGCTCGGGCAGACCACGCGCCGCCGACGCCGTCTCCGCGGCGTGCCGCAGCCCCGCCGACGCCGCCGCCCAGCCGCCCGCCACGCCCACCACGACGACCGGCGGGTGTCCGCCCGAGGGCCGCTCCAGGCCCGCCCGGGCCACCCCCGCGCGCAGTGCCGCGGCCACCCGGTCGGCGACCGCCGTACGCTCCGACTCGCTCCGCAGCCCCAGCAGCACCGGCACCCGGCTCTCGACGGGACGCACGCCCACCAGCACCGGCACCCCCACGGCGGACAGCTCCTCCAGCACGGCGCGGGCCAGCAGCGACCAGTCGCCGGACGGCAGCACGTCCGAGCCGAGCTTCATCACCACCGGCAGCAGCGGGCCGTCACCGGGCCGGAAGCCCAGCACCCGCGCCTGCCCGGGGGCGTCGTCCGCCGATACGCGGCCCTCCGCGAGGTCGGTCAGGAAGTCGCCCCGCCCCCGCGCGGCCAGCTCCTCCTCCTGCCGCGCCTGCATCAGCACCACCGCGAGGATCCCCGCCGCCCGCTCCGCGGCCATCCGGTGCACCGGCAGCAGGGTCCCGGACACGGCCAGCAGCACCAGCCGGGCGCGCACCGCGCCCGCGGCCGTACCGCCGCCCGGCACGTCCACCAGCACCGCCCCGGCCGGCGGGCCCGCCTCCCGGGCCGCCCGCTGGCCGCGCATCCCCTCCCACACCTGGAGCGGATCGGCGGGCCCCTCGCCCCCGCCCGCGGCGTACAGCAGCTGCCCCTCCGCGGTCTCCAGGAAGACGGGGTTGGCCGCGAAACCGGCCAGGATGCCCAGCACCTGCGGCACCCCGCCGCCGCCCAGCACCGCCTCCGTGCAGCGCCGGTGCACGTCCTCGGCCTGCCGCAGCAGCGTGTAGTGCCCGTTGACGATCTCGGTGTGGACCTCCTCGGTCACCGAGACGAACGCGACCTCCCGGTGGAGCTGCACCAGCGGCAGGCCCGCCGACCGCGCCGCCTCCACGATGGTCGCGGGCAGCCGGGTGAAGCGCGGGCCCAGCTCCACCACGAGCGCCGCGATCCCGCGCTCGGCGAGCCGGTGGACGAACGCCCGCTGCTCGGCCGGCCGCGTCCCGAGCCCCAGACCGGTGGTGAGCAGCAGTTCACCGCCCTTGAGCAGCGAGGCGATGTTCGGCACCTCACCGGCGTGCACCCAGCGCACCGTCCGGTGCAGCCTGTCGGCCCCGGCGACCACTTCCGGCAGGCCGCCGCGCAGACCGGGCAGCTCCAGCGCCCGCTGCACGGTGATCCCGCCCTGATCGTTCATGGAGGTCATACGGCCGGACGCTACCCGCGTCCGTGTCGCCCGGACATCTCCGGACGGCTCCGGAGGCCCGTAACGGGCGACAACTCGTCGCGCCGGAGGGCCATTTGCGTGACCCCCTGCCGATTGTGGCGTACCTCACTCCGGGGAAGGGTGTCCCGCCGTGGCAGACGATCCCGCCCCCGGCACGGCGCCCCGCACGGCGGCCGGACGCGCGGAGCGGCCCGCCACCCGGCCGCCGACCACACACCGAGGAGCCCGCCCGTGTCCCGTACGCCCCTGATGCGCGCCCTGCGCGACATCGCCGCCCACCGCGCCGCCGCCGACCGGCTGGGCATGCCCGTCGCCGAGGTACGCGGCGCCACCCGCCGCGAACTCCTGCGCCGCGCCGCCGCCGTGGGCGCCGCGGTGGGCGCCGGCACCGCGCTGGCGGCCACGCCCGCCCGGGCGCACGCCGCCACCGGCCCAGGCCCGGCCGCGCCGGACAGGAGCGGCCCGCGGGTCGCCGTCGTCGGCGCGGGCATCGCCGGCCTGACCGCCGCCCTCACCCTCGCCGACGCGGGCCTGCGCTGCACGCTCTACGAGGCCAACCCGGACCGCGTCGGCGGACGGATGTGGACCCAGCGCGGCCACTGGACGCACGGCCGTACCTCCGAGATCGGCGGCGAGCTGATCGACACCGGCCACGAGACGGTCCTGGCCCTGTGCCGCCGGTTCGGCCTGGCCGTCGAGGACTTCGCCGGCGGGGGACCGGAGGGCGCCCGGGAGGTGCTGTGGTTCGGCGGCGGCTACTACCCCCGCGACCGGGCCGACGAGGACTTCGCCGCCGTCCGCCGGGCGCTCCGCCGCGACCTGAGGGCGGCCGGGGACGTCACCTGGGACCGGCACACCCCGGGGGCCGTCGCCCTCGACACCATGTCACTGTACGAGTGGATCGAGACCCGCGTCCCCGGCGGCCACGGCTCGCCCTTCGGGCGGTTCCTCGACGTCGCGTACAACGTGGAGTACGGCGCGGACACCACCGAGCAGTCCGCGCTCGCCCTCGTCCTGCTCATGGGCTACCAGCCGGAGGGCCGGGGCTTCAGCGTGTGGGGCGAGTCCGACGAGCGCTTCCACATCGCGGGCGGCAACGACCGGCTGCCCCGGGCCGTCGCCGGGGCGCTGCCGCCCGGCACGCTCCGCAGCGGCTGGGAGCTCACCGCCGTACGGGCGGAGGCGGGCGGCGGCCAGACGCTGACGTTCACCGAGGACGGCGCCACCCGCACCGTCACCGCCGACCACACCGTGCTGTGCCTGCCGGTGCCCGTCCTCCAGCGGCTCGACCTCGGCCGCGCCGGCCTCGACCCGCGCATGCGCCGGCTGCTGCGCGACGCGCGCATGGGCCACTGCACCAAGCTCAACCTGGAGTGCTCCACCCGCCCCTGGCGCGGCACCGGCCCCTGGCCCGGCGTCACCGCGGGCGACGCCTTCACCGACACCGACGTCCAGCAGACCTGGGACACCACCAAGCTGCGGCCCGGCCGGGGCGGCGTCCTCATCCAGTACAACGGCGGTTCGCTCGCCGCCCGGCTGCGCCCCGCCGAGCCGTTCGCCACCGAGTCCGACCCGTACGTCCGGGAGCTGGCCGCCCGCCGGCTGCGCGGCATCGACGCCTTCTTCCCCGGCACCTCCCGCGCCTGGAACGGCCGCGCCCAGCTCTCCGCCTGGCACCGCGACCCCTACGCGCTGGGCGCCTACTCCTACTGGCCCGTCGGCTACGTCCACCGGTACGCGGGCTACGAGGGCACCCCGCAAGGCCCGCGCGGCACCCTCCACTTCGCCGGCGAGCACACCAGCGCCGACTTCCAGGGCTTCATGGAGGGCGGCGCGGCCGAAGGCGCCCGCGCCGCCCGCGAGGTACTCACCGCGACACGGCGCTCGTGAGCGGCGCGCGTCAGGCGCCGTACGCGCCCGAGGCGGTGAGGCGCAGGGCCGTGTCGATCAGCGGCACGTGGCTGAACGCCTGGGGGAAGTTGCCCACCTGGCGCTGGCGGCGGGGGTCCCATTCCTCCGCCAGCAGCCCCAGGTCGTTACGGAGGGCCAGCAGCTTCTCGAAGAGCTTGCGCGCCTCGTCCACCCGCCCGATCATCGCCAGGTCGTCCGCCATCCAGAACGAGCAGGCCAGGAAGGCGCCCTCGTCGCCGGGCAGGCCGTCGACGCCCTCGTCCGCGCCCTCCGTGGGGTAGCGCAGGATGAAGCCGTCCTCGGTGGACAGCTCCCGCTGGATCGCCTCGATGGTGCCGATCACCCGCTTGTCGTCCGGCGGCAGGAAGCCCATCTGCGGGATCAGCAGCAGCGAGGCGTCCAGCTCCTTCGAGCCGTACGACTGGGTGAAGGTGTTGCGCTCCGGGTCGTAGCCCTTCTCGCACACGTCCCGGTGGATCGTGTCCCGCAGCTCCCGCCACCGCTCCAGCGGGCCGTCCGCGTCCCCGGACTCGATCAGCTTGATCGTGCGGTCCACCGCGACCCACGCCATCACCTTGGAGTGCGTGAAGTGGCGGCGCGGCCCGCGGACCTCCCAGATGCCCTCGTCCGGCTGGTCCCAGTGGTCCTCCAGGTACCGGATCAGCTTCAGCTGGAGCAGCGAGGCGTAGTCGTTGCGCGCCAGGCCGGTCATGTGGGCCAGGTGCAGGGCCTCGGTGACCTCGCCGTACACATCGAGCTGGAGCTGGTGCGCCGCGCCGTTGCCGACCCGGACGGGGGCGGAGTTCTCGTACCCCGGCAGCCAGTCGAGCTCCGCCTCGCCCAGCTCCCGCTCGCCCGCGATGCCGTACATGATCTGGAGGTTCTCGGGGTCGCCGGCGACCGCGCGCAGCAGCCACTCCCGCCAGGCGCGGGCCTCCTCGCGGTAGCCGGTGCGCAGCAGCGAGGAGAGGGTGATCGCGGCGTCCCGCAGCCAGGTGTAGCGGTAGTCCCAGTTGCGCACGCCGCCGATGTCCTCGGGCAGCGAGGTGGTGGGCGCGGCCACGATGCCGCCCGTGGGGGCGTAGGTGAGCGCCTTGAGGGTGATCAGCGAGCGGATCACGGCCTCGCGGTAGGGGCCCCGGTAGGTGCAGTGGTCCACCCACTCGTGCCAGAACTCGGTGGTGGCCTCCAGCGCGCCCTCCGGGTCGGCCACCGGCGGCTGCGGGTGGTGCGAGGGCTGCCAGCTGATGGTGAAGGCGATCTTCTCGCCCGCCGCGACCGTGAAGTCGGAGTACGTGGTGAGGTCCTCGCCGTGGGTCTCGGCGGGCGTGTCGAGCCAGATCGAGTCGGGTCCGGCGACGGCGACCGTACGGCCGTCGACCTGGTGCACCCACGGCACCACGCGCCCGTACGAGAACCGCATCCGCAGCGCGGAGCGCATCCGCACCCGGCCCCGGACGCCCTCCACGATCCGCACCAGCTGCGGGGCGCCGTCACGCGGCGGCATGAAGTCGGTCACGCGGACGGTGCCCCGCCCCGGGGAGTCCCACTCGGACTCCAGGATCAGCGAGTCACCGACGTACCGGCGCCGGTCGGCGGTGGGCGGCTCGGCGTCCTCGGCGTGCGCCGGGCCGATCCGCCAGAAACCGTGCTCCTCGGTCCCGAGGAGTCCTGCGAAGACGGCGTGCGAATCGAAGCGGGGCAGGCACAGCCAGTCGGCCGTGCCGTCCCGGCAGACCAGGGCGGCGGTCTGCATGTCTCCGATGAGTGCGTAGTCCTCGATGCGCCCGGCCACGTGCAATCTCCAGTCGAACGGCAACGTTCGCCCCCGTGGGGCGCTTACTGGGGTCAGGTCAGGAGTCGCCGACGAGCACGGCGGTCCCGCTGACGGGCGGGGGTGGTGCCGTTGCGCGGGGCCTGCTCGGCGGCGGATGTCCTGGCAGGATACGACGCGCCCCGGCCCTCTGTGTGATCGTCCTGGTAGAGCTGTTGAGCAGAACGAGTGACCCTCCTCTCCTTCGGTGAAACCACCCGCCGCCGTGTGCGCCGCCCGTGTCCGGGCGTGTGCGGACCGTGCCTCCGGGGCCCGGTGCGGGGCGCCCGCGGCGGCCGGATCCGCGTGTGACCGGAAGCAGTGGTCCCGGGTCGCTGATACCCTGGTAGCCCGTGGACCGGTGGGCGCCGCACCAAGAATCGGCGGCCCCCGAACCGCAGCGACGGCACCCCCGGAATCTCCGGACGGGTCGCCGGTACGCACTTCCAGAACGCGACCACGGGAGCCCCCTCTTGGCCATGCCGCCCAAATCCACGACGACCAAGCACATCTTCGTCACCGGGGGTGTCGCGTCCTCCCTCGGCAAGGGCCTGACCGCCTCCAGCCTGGGTGCGCTCCTCAAGGCCCGCGGCCTCCGGGTCACGATGCAGAAGCTCGACCCGTACCTGAACGTCGACCCGGGCACGATGAACCCCTTCCAGCACGGCGAGGTGTTCGTCACCAACGACGGCGCCGAGACCGACCTGGACATCGGCCACTACGAGCGCTTCCTCGACGTCGACCTCGACGGCTCGGCGAACGTCACCACCGGCCAGGTCTACAGCCAGGTCATCGCCAAGGAGCGCCGCGGCGAGTACCTCGGCGACACCGTGCAGGTCATCCCGCACATCACCAACGAGATCAAGTCCCGGATCCGCCGCATGGCGACCGACGACGTCGACGTGGTGATCACCGAGGTCGGCGGCACGGTCGGCGACATCGAGTCGCTGCCGTTCCTGGAGACCGTCCGCCAGGTCCGCCACGAGGTCGGCCGGGACAACGTCTTCGTCGTCCACATCTCGCTGCTGCCGTACATCGGCCCGTCCGGCGAGCTGAAGACCAAGCCGACCCAGCACAGCGTGGCGGCCCTGCGCAACATCGGTATCCAGCCGGACGCCATCGTGCTGCGCGCCGACCGCGACGTGCCGACCGCCATCAAGCGCAAGATCTCGCTGATGTGCGACGTCGACGAGGCGGCCGTGGTCGCCGCCATCGACGCCAAGTCGATCTACGACATCCCGAAGGTGCTGCACACCGAGGGCCTGGACGCCTATGTGGTCCGCAAGCTGGACCTGCCCTTCCGGGACGTCGACTGGACGACGTGGGACGACCTGCTGGACCGGGTGCACAACCCCGACCACGAGGTCACCGTCGCGCTCGTCGGCAAGTACATCGACCTGCCCGACGCCTACCTGTCGGTGACCGAGGCCATGCGCGCCGGCGGCTTCGCCAACCGGGCCCGGGTCACGGTCAAGTGGGTCACCTCCGACGACTGCAAGACCCAGGCGGGCGCCGCCAAGCAGCTCGGTGACGTCGACGCGATCGTCATCCCCGGCGGCTTCGGCGAGCGCGGCGTCAACGGCAAGGTCGGCGCCATCCAGTACGCCCGGGAGAACGGCGTCCCGCTGCTCGGCCTGTGCCTGGGCCTGCAGTGCATCGTGGTCGAGGCCGCGCGGAACCTGGCGGGCATCTCCGACGCCAACTCCACCGAGTTCGACCCCGCCACCTCGCACCCCGTCATCTCCACGATGGAGGAGCAGCTGGCGTACGTGGAGGGCGCCGGCGACCTGGGCGGAACGATGCGCCTGGGCCTGTACCCGGCGAAGCTCGCCGAGGGCTCCATCGTCCGCGAGGTCTACGGCGACCAGCCGTACGTCGACGAGCGCCACCGCCACCGCTACGAGGTCAACAACGCCTACCGCGCCGAGCTGGAGAAGAAGGCGGGCATCGTCTTCTCCGGCACCTCCCCGGACAACAAGCTGGTCGAGTACGTCGAGTACCCGCGCGAGGTGCACCCCTACCTGGTCGCGACCCAGGCGCACCCGGAGCTGCGCTCCCGCCCGACCCGCCCGCACCCGCTCTTCGCCGGTCTGGTGAAGGCCGCCGTGGAGCGGCAGCAGGCCGGGCGGAAGACCGGCGAGTGATCCGCTAGCGATACGGTTGACCGGGGTACGCGCCTGTCCGGGGCACGTGCCCCGGTTCGTCGTGCACCAGGGAGGACGTCTTTCATGACCATCAAGGACACGCCCGAGGAGTGGCGGGTCACCGCGACCACCGTGCCGTTCCGGGGCAACAAGACGAGTGTCCGCACCGACGACGTGGTCATGCCGGACGGGACGGTCGTGCGCCGCGACTACCAGGTGCACCCCGGGTCGGTCGCGGTCCTCGCCCTGGACGACGACGACCGGGTCCTCGTGCTGCGTCAGTACCGGCACCCGGTGCGGCA
Source organism: Streptomyces sp. NPDC015131 (assembly GCF_043079975.1). NCBI lineage: Bacteria > Bacillati > Actinomycetota > Actinomycetes > Kitasatosporales > Streptomycetaceae > Streptomyces > Streptomyces sp. NPDC015131. The sequence continues at coordinate 22,239 of NZ_JBIBVB010000007.1, forward strand.
CAAGCTCTGGGAGATCCCGGCCGGGCTGCTGGACGTCCCCGGCGAGAACCCGCTGAGCGCGGCGGTGCGCGAGCTGTACGAGGAGGCGCACGTCAAGGCGGAGACGTGGCACGTGCTCACGGACGTGTACACCACGCCGGGCGGCTGCGACGAGGCCGTACGGGTCTTCCTGGCGCGCGGCCTGTCGGCGGCGGACGGGGAGCGCTTCGAGGTCGCCGAGGAGGAGGCCGACATGGAGCTGGCCCGGGTGCCGCTGGACGAGCTGGCGCGGGGCGTGCTGGCGGGCGAGCTGCACAACACCTGCCTGGTCGTGGGCGTCCTGTCGGTGCTGGCCGCCCGTGCGGGTGACGGCCTGGACGCCCTCCGGCCCGCCGAGGCCCCCTGGCCGGCCCGCCCGTTCGAGGCGTAGCCGACCCGGTGACCGGGCCCTGTAGCCGGGGGCCCGGCGCTCCGGCTCACCGGGCCCGGTGCCGCAGCGCCCGGGCGCCGCGGCACGGGGTGTTCCGGGTGCTCCGGACGGGTATGCGGCGCACCGCCGGTGTGACGATCGGCTGATCCGATTGAGGGACTCGTCCGCCGTGCTCCGCCGGTCGGGGCACCGCGGCTGAACTACGCTCGGATCGCCCGCTGGGGACCCGGCGGGACCAGCACATGCGCAGGCGGACGGGAGCGTGGCCCGTGACGGATCAGGCGGTGGACATCGGCGGCACGGGCGGCGGGGACCGGTCCGGTGCGCGGCCCGGACGCCGCGGGTTCCACGGGCGGGTGCGCGAGCTCAAGGAGCTGCGCGCCGACATCGCCCGCGCCGGGCTCGACACCCTCGCCGGGCGCCCCTCCCCGCGCGCCCGCGTCCTGCTCATCGCCGGCCGGCCCGGCAGCGGCCGTACCGCGCTCGCCGGGGAGCTGGTCGCCGACCTCGCCCGCGGCTACCGCGACGGCGTGCTGCGCGCCCGCCTCACCGAGCCCGGCGGCGCGCCCGTCCCGGTCGAGCGGGTGGCCCGCGGGCTGCTGGACCGCGTCGGGGTGCCCGCGCCCGCCGGGGCGGGCGAGGACGAGCTGACCCAGCTGCTGCGCGACACCTTCGCCGAGCGCCGCGCCCTGCTCCTGCTGGACGACGCCGCGAGCGCCGAGCAGGTCGGCGCGCTGCTCCCCGACAACCCCGCCTGCCTGGTGGTGGCCGTCGCCACCGGGCCGCTCACCGGCATCCCCGACGTCCGGCCCTGCACGATCGGCGGCATGGACGCCAAGTCCGCCATCGAACTGCTGGAGGGCTTCACCGGCTCGGTGCGGATCACCGTGGACCCGCAGGCCGCCGAGACCCTCACCGAGCTGTGCGGCGGCCAGCCCGCCGCCCTGGTGCTGGCCGGCGGCTGGCTCGCCGCCCGCCCGATGTCCTCCGTCGCCGACCTCACCAAGCGGCTGCGGGCCCTGCCCGAGGAGCCCGACCGCCCGGAGGCCGACCGGCCGCTGGCCCGCGCCTTCCGGCTGGCCTACGAGGCGCTGCCGGCGAACGGGGCCCGGCTGCTGCGGCTGCTGGCCCTCGCCCCCGACGGCATCGCCGACGCCCACACGGCCTCCGCGCTGGCCGGCTGCTCGGTCTCCGCCGCCCGCTCCTCGCTGGAGGGCTTCGCCGCCCTCGGGCTGGTCCACGAGGCCGAGGACGAGCAGTACGAGGTGCCCGGCTGCCTCGCGCCCCTGCTGGCCGAGCTGCTCCGGTCCGAGGACCGGCCCGCCGAGGTCCAGCTCGCCCGGGCGCGGATGCTGGAGCGGACCGTACGGCTCCTCCAGTCGTGCCGGGCGGTCACCGAACCCGAGGGGTCGCCGGCGCGGCGCAGGCTCGCCGGGCTGCCCCGGGCGCTCCGCTTCGGCGGGCCGGAGGCGGCGGCCGCCTGGCTGCGCACCCGGCAGCCGGCGCTGCTGGCCGCCGCGCGGGTCGCCGTCGACGACGGAGACCTCGACACCCTGGCCCGCCGCCTGGTCGCCGCGCTGGTCCGGGCGCTCGCCGCGCACCGGGGCACCGAGGAGGCGGCGCCCGAGCTGTACGGGCTGCACCGGCTGGTGCTGGACGTGGCGGAGCGGCGCGGTCTGCACCGCGAGCGGGCCGCCGCCCTGCTGAACCTCGCCGACCTGGACGCCCGCACCGGCCGCACGGCCGACGCGCTGGTCCGCTACCGGGCCGCGCTGGACGCCGGACGGCTCGCGAACGACCCCTACGCGATCAGCCGCGCGATGGAATCCGTAGGCGGCGCCCACCAGCAGCTGGGGGACTGGCAGCGGGCCGCCGACTGGTACGGGCGGGCGCTGTCGCAGCGGCTCGCCCGGGACGAGCGGGCCGACCAGGCGCGGCTGTACGGACGGCTCGGCGCGGTGCACACCTACGAGGGCCGGTACGGGGAGGCGCTGCGGAACTGGAGGGCGGCGGCGGCCGGATACCGACGTCTCGGCGATCTCGCCGGGCACGCCCGGGCGTTGAGCGAGGCGGCCCGGGTGCAGGAGTACGCGGGGCGCCCGCAGGAGTGCCTGCGCACCTGCGAGGAGGCCGTCGAGTGGGCCCGCCGCGCCGACGACGTGCGGCTTCTCGCCGCGCTCCAGCTCCGGCTGGCCGACACCCTGGACCGGCTCGGCGACCCGGCGGCGGCCCGGTTGCACCGCGCGGCGGCGGACCGGCTGCTCGGGACGGGGAACTTTCCTGAGGGATCTTCCCGATCGGCCTGCGAAATCCGTAGTGCTTCAGCCAAAGATTAATGCTTTGCAAGGCTAGACAACGGCAGTCCCTTCAATAGACTGGGTGCGCCGCGATTAACCGCGGTGTGCCCCGGTGCGTCCAGTGCATCCGGGTATGTATTGCATTGCCCCCCTTACCCCCAAAGCCAAGGACCGTGATCGACGATGAAGGTCGGCATCCCCCGCGAGGTCAAGAACAACGAGTTCCGGGTGGCCATCACCCCCGCCGGTGTGCTCGAGCTGGTGCGTAACGGCCACCAGGTCTTCATCGAGCAGAACGCCGGTGTCGGCTCCTCGATCACGGACGCCGAGTACGTCGCCGCCGGTGCGCAGATCCTGCCCACCGCCGACGAGGTCTGGGCCACCGCGGACCTGCTGCTGAAGGTCAAGGAGCCGATCGCGGAGGAGTACCACCGCCTCCGCAAGGACCAGACCCTCTTCACCTACCTGCACCTCGCCGCCTCCCGGGAGTGCACCGACGCCCTGATCGCGTCCCGCACCACCGCCATCGCGTACGAGACGGTCGAGACGGCCAACCGCGCCCTGCCGCTGCTCGCCCCGATGTCCGAGGTCGCGGGCCGGCTGGCCCCGCAGGTCGGCGCCTACCACCTGATGGCCGCCGCCGGCGGCCGGGGCGTGCTGCCCGGTGGCGTCCCCGGTGTGATCCCCGCCAAGGCCGTCGTCATCGGCGGCGGCGTCTCCGGCTGGAACGCCACCCAGATCGCCGTCGGCATGGGCTTCGAGGTGACCCTCCTCGACCGCGACATCAACAAGCTCCGCGAGGCCGACAAGATCTTCGGCACCAAGGTCAAGGCCGTCATGTCCAACTCCTTCGAGCTGGAGAAGGCCGTCCTCGACGCCGACCTCGTCATCGGCGCGGTGCTCATCCCGGGCGCCAAGGCCCCGAAGCTGGTCACCAACGAGCTGGTCTCCCGGATGAAGCCCGGAAGTGTCCTTGTCGACATCGCGATCGACCAGGGCGGCTGCTTCGAGGACTCCCGCCCCACCACCCACGCCGAGCCGACCTTCCCGGTCCACAACTCGGTCTTCTACTGCGTCGCCAACATGCCCGGCGCGGTGCCCAACACCTCCACGTACGCGCTGACCAACGCCACGCTGCCCTACATCGTGTCGCTGGCCAACAACGGCTGGGCCGAGGCGCTCCGCCGCGACCCGGCGCTCGCCAAGGGCCTCAACACCCATGACGGCAAGGTCGTCTACCGGGAGGTCGCCGAGGCCCACGGCCTGGAGCACGTGGAGCTCGCCTCGCTCATCGGCTGACGCCGGACGCGCCCCGGGCGCCGTCAACGGCTGCCGTCAACCTCACACATCCGGCCGGACCTTGCACGACGAGGTCCGGCCGGACGTGTGTCCGGCCACTCCTGACCCTCGCTCAAGTCGCGCCGAACGTAACCCTTTAACCGTTTCGCGCACCCGGGAAACGTCACGATCGGTGGCCGTGCGCCCTTGACAGAGGTGTGTTTCTTTGCCGACACATCGGCTCGCGTCCGGGCGATTGTGTTGCTGCGGAGCGGTGACACGCCATAGAGTCGCCAACCGTCGGCATGGTGCCACGCTGACCTATCGATAAGTTCCCCGGCCACTCCCAAGGAGGTAAGACGACTTGTGAATGAGTCGACATTTACTCCCGGGGGTGCTCAACCGGGAACGGTCGGCGATGCCGGCGCGGTCGCCGTCCGGACCCCCGCGGCCGGCCGCCAGGACATGACGACAACCCACACGATGAAGATGATGGACGGCCAACACGTGAACGCCACGGCCGGCAACGAGAGTGGCCGAGAGTCCACCCACTTCGCCGCCTACGAGGAAGTCCCCGAGGGGCACTTCTACGACCCCGACGCCGAGTACGAGCCCGATCCGGAGTACGCGGCCACGCTCGCGCCCGACGCGGCCCGCCAGCGCCGCGAGCGCATCGGCCCCACCGGACGGCCCCTGCCGTACTTCCCGATCCCCGGACCCCTGACCGACCACGGGCCCGCGAAGATCATCGCGATGTGCAACCAGAAGGGCGGCGTGGGCAAGACGACGTCGACCATCAACCTGGGCGCGGCGCTGGCGGAGTACGGACGCCGGGTCCTGCTCGTCGACTTCGACCCCCAGGGCGCCCTCTCGGTCGGCCTCGGCGTGAACCCGATGGAGCTCGACCTCACCGTCTACAACCTGCTCATGGAGCGGGGCATGTCGGCCGACGAGGTCCTCCTCAAGACCGCCGTGCCCAACATGGACCTGCTCCCCAGCAATATCGATTTGTCAGCCGCCGAAGTGCAGTTGGTGAGCGAGGTCGCGCGCGAGTCCACCCTGCAGCGGGCGCTCAAGCCGCTGCTGAACGACTACGACTACATCGTGATCGACTGTCAGCCCTCGCTCGGTCTGCTGACCGTCAACGCGCTGACGGCCGCTCACAAGGTGATAGTGCCGCTGGAGTGCGAGTTCTTCGCCCTGCGCGGGGTGGCGCTGCTGACCGAGACCATCGAGAAGGTCCAGGAGCGGCTCAACCCGGAACTCGAACTCGACGGCATCCTCGCCACGATGTACGACTCGCGCACGGTGCACAGCCGCGAGGTGCTCGCGCGGGTCGTCGAGGCCTTCGACGACCACGTGTACCACACCGTGATCGGCCGGACCGTGCGCTTCCCGGAGACCACCGTCGCCGGTGAGCCGATCACCACGTACGCCTCGAACTCGGTCGGTGCGGCCGCCTACCGCCAGCTCGCCAGGGAGGTGCTCGCCCGGTGTCACGCCGAGTGAGTCTGCCCGGTGCCGACGAGTTGTTCCGTACGACCGGGGGGATGGCGCTCCAGTCGTCCACCCCGCGCAGGCAGAACGGCGAGCCGCGGGTCCCCGCCCCGGCCGGTGAGAGCGACCCGGCGGCGGCACCCGCCGCTCCCGCGCCGGCCCCGGCGCCCGAGGAGCACGCGGCGGCCGGGGCGGACGCGGCGGAGCCCCGCAGCCGGGCGGCCGAGGACCCGGCGCCCGCACCCGCGTCCGCCAAGCCGGCCGCCCCGGCCGGGGCCCGGCGCCGGGGGCGCGCCGCCAACCGGCGGCCCAGCGGGCGTGAACGGCACGACGAGAAGATCACCGTGTACGTCTCCGCCGAGGAGCTGATGGACCTGGAGCACGCGCGCCTGGTCCTGCGCGGCGAGCACGGCCTGGCCGTGGACCGCGGGCGCATCGTCCGCGAGGCGGTCGCCGTGGTGCTGGCCGACCTGGAGTCGCGGGGCGACGCGAGCATCCTCGTGCGGCGCCTGCGCGGGCGCTGACGGTAGCCTGCGCGGGCCGCCCGCCCGTACTCGCCCCGCCCCCCAGGAACCGGATGCCCCCGACCGACGCCCCCGCCCCCCGCCGCCGCTCCCTGGGCCGCGGCCCCGGCGCCCGCGGCCCGGAGGGCCCCGCCCCGGAGGCGCCCCCCGCCGCCCCGCCCGGGCCCGAGGCGCCGGACCCGTACGACCCCGGGCCTGAGGCGCCGGACCCGTACGCCCCGGAGGGCGAGGCTCCCGAGTCCGAGGCTTCCGCCTCCGAGGCGCCCGAGCCCGGCGACCCCGCCCCGCCGGTGGCCGGGCCTGTCACATCTTCCGCGCCGGGCGAGCCCGCCGGTGCGGGCGACGGGCGGTTCACCGTCCGGCTGGCGAACTTCGAGGGCCCCTTCGACCTGCTGCTCCAGCTCATCGCCAAGCACAAGCTGGACGTCACCGAGGTCGCCCTCTCCAAGGTCACCGACGAGTTCATGGCCCACATCCGGGCGATGGGGCCCGACTGGGACCTCGACCAGACCACCGAGTTCCTGGTCGTCGCCGCCACCCTGCTGGACCTCAAGGCCGCTCGGCTGCTGCCCGCCGCCGAGGTGGAGGACGAGGCCGACCTCGCCCTGCTGGAGGCCCGCGACCTGCTCTTCGCCCGGCTGCTGCAGTACCGGGCGTACAAGCAGGTCGCCGACATCTTCAGCGAGCGCCTGGACCGCGAGGGCCGGCGCCACCCGCGTACCGTCGGCCTCGAACCGCACCACGCCGAGCTGCTGCCCGACGTGGTGATCAGCATCGGCGCGGAGGGGTTCGCGAAGCTGGCGGTCAAGGCCATGCAGCCCAGGGCGAAGCCGCAGGTGTACGTGGAGCACATCCACGCCCCGCTGGTCAGCGTCCGCGAGCAGGCCGCGGTGGTGGTGGCCCGGCTGCGCGAGAGCGGCGAGGCGAGCTTCCGCGACCTGGCCGGGGACGCCCCCGACACCCTGACGGTCGTGGCCCGCTTCCTGGCCCTGCTGGAGCTGTACCGGGAGCGGGCCGTGGCGCTCGACCAGGACGAGGCGCTCGGAGAGCTGACCGTGCGGTGGACCGGCACGGACGAGGTCGCCGTGACGGACGAGTTCGACCGCGAGAGCGGCCGGGAGGAGACGTGATGGAGCTGAAGCCGGCCCTGGAGGCCGTCCTCATGGTCGTCGACGAGCCGGCCACCGAGGAGCACCTGGCCAAGGTGCTGGACCGGCCCCGCCACGAGGTCGCCGGCGCGCTGCGCGAGCTGGCCGGCGAGTACGAGGCGCAGGGCCGGGGCTTCGAGCTGCGGCTGGTCGCCGGCGGCTGGCGGTACTACACCCGGCCCGCCTACGCGGAGGCCGTCGAGAGCTTCGTCCTGGACGGCCAGCAGGCCCGGCTCACCCAGGCCGCGCTGGAGACCCTCGCGGTCGTCGCGTACCGCCAGCCGGTCAGCCGGTCGCGGGTGTCGGCGGTGCGCGGGGTGAACTGCGACGGGGTCATGCGCACCCTCCTCCAGCGGGGTCTGGTCGAGGAGGCGGGCACGGAACCCGAAACAGGTGCGATCCTGTACAGGACGACGAACTACTTCCTGGAGCGGATGGGCCTTCGCGGCCTGGACGAGCTGCCCGAGCTCGCGCCCTTCCTCCCCGAGGCGGACGCCATCGAGGCCGAGTCGCAGGAAGGGGTTCCGTCGTTCGATCCGGACGCTCCGGATTCCGAGGACGCAGACGACAAGACGGACATGTGATGCGAAGCAGCAGCGGCAGGAACAGCAGCGGAAACAACGGCGGGAGCCGTGGTGGCAACAGCGGCGGCCGCGGCAGCAGCGGCGGCCGGGGCAACTACCGGGGTGCCGGTAACAGCCGCGACGACCGCCAGGGCCCCAAGGGCGGGAGCAACCCGCGCCGCCCCCGCCCCGAGGAGCGGAGCTACGACGTGGGCGCGCCCGGCGAGGGCGGCCCCCGGCGTGGGCGCGGCGCGGCGGCGCGCGGCGGCGCCAAGGGCGGACCCCGCCAGTCGCCCCAGCGCGGCGGCGGCCGGACGGCCCCGGGCCGCCCGCGCGAGCTGGACGCGCGGATCGAGGAGCGCAACCGCGAGCGGTACGCGAACAAGCCGGAGATCAAGACGCCCAAGACGTTCGGCGAGCAGGAGGGCGAGCGGCTCCAGAAGGTGCTCGCCCGGGCCGGCATGGGCTCGCGGCGGGCCTGCGAGGAGCTGATCGACGCGGGCCGGGTCGAGGTCAACGGGCAGATCGTCATCGAGCAGGGCACGCGCGTCGACCCGGAGAAGGACGAGATCAAGGTCGACGGCCTGACCGTGGCGACCCAGTCGTACCTCTTCTTCGCGCTGAACAAGCCGGCCGGTGTCGTCTCCACCATGGAGGACCCGGACGGTCGCCAGTGCCTCGGCGACTACGTCACCAACCGGGAGACCCGCCTCTTCCACGTGGGGCGGCTCGACACCGAGACCGAGGGCATCATCCTGCTCACCAACCACGGTGAGCTGGCCCACCGCCTCACCCACCCCAAGTACGGCGTGAAGAAGACCTACCTGGCCGCCATCACGGGCCCGCTCCCGCGCGAGGTGGGCAAGCTGCTCAAGGAGGGCATCCAGCTGGAGGACGGCTACGCCCGCGCCGACCACTTCCGGGTGGTGGAGCAGACCGGCAAGAACTACCTGGTCGAGGTGCAGCTGCACGAGGGCCGCAAGCACATCGTGCGCCGGATGCTCGCCGAGGCGGGCTTCCCGGTCGAGAAGCTGGTGCGGACCGCGTTCGGCCCGATCCAGCTCGGCGACCAGAAGTCGGGCTGGCTGCGCCGCCTGACCAACACCGAGGTCGGCATGCTGATGAAGGAGGTCGGGCTCTAGCAGCCCGTGCCTTCGGCGAGAGGCCCGCGACCCGCACACGGTCGCGGGCCTTTCCCGTACCCGCGGGCCTTCCGTGCTTGTGGGACACCGCCGTCCGCCTTTATAGTCAGAGTGACTTTAAAAGGGGGTGGGCGTGCACCGCGCCGACACGATCGTCTTCCCCGCTCCCGCCCCGCGCGGCCGGCGGACCCGGACCCACGGGGGTGGCCCGGGCTCCGGCGCCCGTACGGCGGGAGCGGGGAAGACCCGCACCACCGGGCGGCCGGCATGACCGGCCGGCGCCCCGACGGGTACGACCCGCACGCCTTCGAGCCCTTCGCCGTCACCGTCGACCTCGCCGTCTTCACCGTCCGCGAGGAACGGCTCCACGTCCTGCTCGTCCGGCGGGGTCAGGAGCCCTACCGGGACTGCTGGGCCCTGCCCGGCGGCTTCGTCCTGCCCCGCGAGTCCGCCGGACAGGCCGCCCGCCGGGAGCTGGCCGAGGAGACCGGGCTCTCCGGCGACACCGTCGCCCACCTGCACCTGGAGCAGCTCGCCACCTACAGCGACCCCGACCGCGACCCCCGGATGCGGGTCGTCTCCGTCGCGTACGCCGCCCTCGTGCCCGACCCGCCCGACCCGCGCGGCGGCGGCGACGCGGCCCACGCCCAGTGGCTGCCCCACGGCTCCCACGGGCCCCTCGCCTTCGACCACGACACGATCCTCGCCGACGCCCACGAACGGGTCGGCGCCAAGCTGGAGTACACCTGCCTCGCCACCGCCTTCTGCCCGCCCGAGTTCACCATCGGCGAGCTGCGGCAGGTGTACGAGACGGTCTGGGGCGTCGAGCTCGACCGCCCCAACTTCCGGCGCAAGGTCCTCACCACACCCGGCTTCGTCCAGGCCGTGGAAGGGCCGCCGCGCCTCACCGGCGGACGGGGGAAACCGGCCGCTCTGTACCGGGCGGGCGGGGCCACGGCCCTGCACCCGCCGCTGCTGCGACCGGAAGGACGGCAGACATGACCACCACCAGGACCCTCACCAAGCAGGCGGCCACCGGCTCGCTCATCGGCCTCGCCCTCGGCGACGCGCTGGGCTTCCCGACCGAGTTCCACGACGTACCGGCCATCCTCGCCAAGAGCGGGCCCTGGCGGGAGATGCCCCTGCCCATGCCCGCGTTCGTCACCGACGACACCCAGATGACCCTCGCCGTCGCCCGCGCCGTCCGCACCGCCCTCGCCCGCGGCCCCCTCACCCCGGGGGCCCTCGTCCCCCCGCTGCGCGACGAGTTCACCGCCTGGTACCACTCGCCCGACAACAACCGGGCGCCCGGCCGCACCTGCCTGGACGCCTGCGAACGGCTCGACCGGGACCGCGACCTGCCCTGGCAGGACGCCAGCCGGATCGGCTCCAAGGGCTGCGGCGCCAATATGCGCGTCGCCCCCATCGGGCTCGTCCCCGGCCTCAGCCAGGAGCAGCGCGCCGGCGCCGCCCAGCTCCAGGCCGCCCTCACCCACGGCCACCCCACCGCGCTCGCCGCCTCCGACCTCACCGCCCACGCCGTGCACCTGCTCTCCCGCGGCGCCGAACCGCTCGGGCTGGTCGGCCGGCTCCGGTCGTACGCGTACGACAACTGCTCCCGCTACCACCAGCAGTGGCTCGGCGACCTGTGGACCCGCTCCCACGACACCACGCCCCAGGCGTTCATACGGCGCGGCTGGGACGAGTGCGCCGAAGCGCTGACCACCCTCGACACCGCGCTCCGCACCGCCGACCCGGAGACCGACCCCTGCCTGCTCACCGGCGAGGGCTGGATCGCCGAAGAGGCCCTCACCACCGCCCTGCTGTGCTTCCTGCTCTTCCCCGCGGAGCCCCTCACCGCGCTGCGCCGGGCCGCCTGCACCAAGGGCGACTCCGACTCCCTCGCCTGCCTCGCCGGCGCCTTCGCCGGGGCCCACCTGGGCGCCGGGGCCTGGCCCCGGCCGTGGGCCGACCGGATCGAGCACGGCAGCGAGCTGCTCACCCTGGGGGCGCTCTGGGACGCTTGACCCATGACCGATCTCGTGGAGCTCCCCGACCTCGCCTCCGTCGTCGCCGAACAGCCCGACCCGCTGCTGTTCGCCACCGTCTCCGGCGCCCATCTCTACGGCTTCCCGTCCCGCGACTCGGACGTGGACGTCCGCGGGGCGCACCTGCTGCCGGTGGACGCGCTGGTCGGGCTGCGCGAGCCCGAGGAGACCCGCTCCCGGACCTGGGAGCGGGACGGCTTCGAGATGGACCTGGTCACCCACGACCTGCGGAAGTTCGTCCGGCTGATGCTCCGGCGCAACGGCTACGTCCTGGAACAGCTCCTGTCGCCGCTGGTGGCCCACACCACCCCCGCGCACGCCGAACTGACCGCCCTCGCGCCGGGCGTCCTCACCACCCACCACGCCCACCACTACCGCGGTTTCGCCACCACCCAGTGGCGGCTGTTCGAGAAGAGCGGCGAACTCAAGCCGCTGCTCTACACCTTCCGCGTGCTGCTCACCGGCATCCACCTGATGCGCACCGGCGAGGTGGTGGCCCATCTGCCCACCCTCATCGGGGCGGTCCCGGCACCGGAGTACGTCGCCGGACTCATCGCCGCCAAGGCGGACGCCGAGCACGGGCCGGCCACCGGCGTGGACCGCGAGCGGGTGCGGGCCGACGTCGAGGCGCTGCACACCGTCCTGGGCGAGGCCCAGGCGGCGTCCGCCCTACCCGACGCCCCCGCCCCGGCCACCCACGAGGCCCTGCACGACCTCGTCGTACGGACCCGCCTGGAGCGCTGACTCCCGGCGCACCCGGAACAGGAAGTCCTCCACCGCCCGCCGGTCCGGACCGGGCGGCAGAGGGGACCGGGCGCCCGCCTCGTCCGCCTCACCGGCGAGGCGGGCCATCCACGCCTCCACCGACGGCCACGGCACCTCGCCCCGCCGCACCGCCAGCAGCCGCTCCCGCTCCCCGCCCACGTCCAGCACCAGTTCACCGGTGCGCAGCAGGTCCCGGCAGCTCATCAGCAGCCGCAGCAGGTGCATGGCGTGCTTCCAGCGGGGAGCGCCGTGCAGCCGGACGTCCGCGTCCAGCTTGCGCCGCTGCCCCGCCGCGTACCGCACGAAGGTCTGGTGCACCTGGCGGGAAAGGAACGCCGGGCGCAGGGCGAGCAGTTCGCGGCCGGTGGCGTCGGCCCGCTCCACCAGCGGGGAGTGCAGGCACTCCAGGACGCTCGGGTTGGCGCGCAGCGCAAGTTCGCAGAAGCGTTCCAGCTCCCAGCTGAACTGCTCCTCGGCCGGGCCCTCCACATGTGTGGGCGGCTTGTCGAAGCGCCACTGGAGCGCGGTCGGCGCGACGAACACGCCCCGCCGGTCGGTGTCGCTGTCCTCGGTGGCCAGCCCGAAGGCGCGCGACCCCATGACACAGGAGTAGATCGTGTGGTCGCGCACCAGGGCCAGGTGGCCGGCGCTCTCGGGGGTCGGCATGCGGCGACCCTACGCCAGCCGGATCGTGTCCCCCTCCACGGTGATCTGCTCGGCGGGCAGCGGCCGGGTCGCGGGGCCGCGCGCCACGGACCCGTCGGTGATCCGGAACCGGCTGCCGTGGCAGGGGCAGTTGACGGTGCCGTCCTCCACCGTGCTGAGCAGGCACGCCTGGTGGGTGCAGACGGCGGAGAACGCCTTGAACTGCCCCTCCTCCGGCTGGGTCACCACGACCTTCCGCTCCTTGAAGATCCTCCCGCCGCCGGCCGGGATGTCGGCGGTACGGGCCAGCTCGCCGCCGGCCGGTGGCGAGGCCGGGGCGGAGCCGGTGGCCGGCGCGGAGGCGGAAGCGGAGTCGGTGGGCGCGGGGCTCGCGGTGGCGGCCGGGGCGTCGGTCCCGCCGTCGCCGCAGCCCGCGGCCAGGGCGGCGGTGGCGGACGCGGCGGCGGCCAGGACGGTACGGCGCGGGGTGGGGGCAGCGTTCATGCGCGGCATCCTGGCGCCGCGCGCCCCCGGGGCGAAGGAGCCGCGCGGACCGTTACACCCAGGGAGCGAGCCCGGTGACGCGGCCGGACGCGTCCCGGCGGATCTCCCGCGCCCGGGTCACCGCGGCCCGGTCGACCGGCCCGTACACATGCGGGAACAGCCGCCCGCCCGACTCCTCCCGGCGCACCTCGGCGGTCAGCAGCGCCTCGTCCAGGGTGAGCAGCAGCAGCGGCCCCGGCACGTCCCGGTAGTGGGCGGCGGCGATCGCCAGCGCCGTCTCCTCGTCGGGCGAGCAGTGCACGAACCCCTCGGCGGCGAGGGAGGGCGGGCGGTACGCGCCGGGGGCGCCGGCCGCCCAGTCGGCGGCCGAGGTGACATGGAGCAGCATGCGCCCACTCTCGCAGGCCGGACCGCACGCCGACCGGACCGCATGCCGGGCGGACCGCATGCCGGACGGGCCGGGCGCCGGCCGCGGGGCTGACTAGGCTGAGGACCGACCTGCCCGTGTCCGGTGTCGCGCACGTCCACCCGGCGCCGCCGCCCTCCGCAAGGACATCGCCCCGTGAGAACCGCCGTCGTCATCGGAACCGGCCTGATCGGCACCTCGGCCGCCCTCGCCCTGGCCGCGCGGGGCATCACCGTGCACCTGGCCGACCACGACCCCACCCGGGTCCGCACCGCCGCCGCGCGCGGCGCGGGCACCGAGGAGCCGCCCGAGGGCCCGGTGGACCTGGCGATCGTCGCCGTACCGCCCGCGTACGTCGCCGCCACCCTCGCCGACGCCATGCGCGGCGGCATCGCCCGCGGCTACCTCGACGTGGCCAGCGTCAAGGGCGGCCCCCGACGGGAGCTGGAGGCCCTGGGCCTGGACCTCTCCGCGTACGTCGGCAGCCACCCGATGTCCGGCAAGGAGCGCTCCGGCCCGCTGGCCGCGACGGCCGACCTCTTCGAGGGCCGCCCCTGGGTGCTGACGCCCACCCGGGACACCGACACCGAGGTGCTCAACCTCGCCCTGGAGCTGGTCGCGCTGTGCCGGGCGGTCCCGGTGGTGATGGACGCCGACGCCCACGACCGGGCGGTCGCGCTGGTCTCGCACACCCCGCAGCTGGTGTCGTCGATGGTGGCGGCCCGGCTGGCCGACGCGGACGAGACGGCGGTACGGCTCTGCGGCCAGGGCATCCGCGACGTCACCCGCATCGCGGCCTCCGACCCCCGGATGTGGGTGGAGATCCTGTCGGCCAACCCCGGCCCGGTCGCCGACGTCCTCGCCGGGGTCGCCGCCGACCTGGACGAGACGGTACGGGCCCTGCGGTCCCTCCAGTCCGCCGACGAGGACAAGCGGCTCGACGGCGCCACCGGGGTCGAGGACGTCCTGCGGCGCGGCAACGCCGGGCGCGCCCGGGTGCCCGGCAAGCACGGCGGCGGCCCGGTCGCCTACGAGACGGTCGCCGTCCTGCTGAGCGACCAGCCCGGCGAGCTGGCCCGTATCTTCGCGGACGCGGGCCGGGCGGGCGTCAACGTCGAGGACGTCCGCATCGAGCACGCCACCGGCCAGCAGGCGGGTCTGATCCAGCTGATGGTCGAGCCCGCGTCGGCCCCCGTCCTGGCGGCGGCCCTCCGCGAGCGGGGCTGGGCCCTGCGCCAGTAGCCCCGGGCGGGCGGGCCCATGCCGTCCCGGGGCCCGGGCGGCGGGGGCTGCGCCGAACGGGTGCGAGGGGCGGGGGCGGCAGTCGGTAACCTGGTGCGGGGCACCTTGGCAACCGGCCGGCCCCCTCCCGCGTACCAGGAAGGTGTCCGACACCGTGGAATCCGTGATCGTCGCCATCGACGGGCCCTCCGGCACGGGCAAGTCGAGCACCTCCAGGGCGGTCGCCGCCGAGCTGGGTCTCAGCTACCTGGACACCGGCGCGCAGTACCGGGCGATCACCTGGTGGATGATCAGCAACGGGGTGGACGTCGAGGACGCCGACGCCGTCGCCTCCGCCGCCGGGAAGCCGGTCATCGTCTCCGGCACGGACCCCGCCCACCCGACGATCACCGTCGACGGGGTGGACGCCTCCGGCCCCATCCGCACCCAGGACGTCACCTCCAAGGTCAGCGCCGTCAGCGCCGTCCCCGAGGTCCGGGCCCTGATCACCGAGCTCCAGCGGACCATCGCCGCCGGCGCCGAGAAGGGCATCGTGGTCGAGGGCCGCGACATCGGCACCACCGTCCTGCCCGACGCCGACCTCAAGATCTTCCTCACCGCGTCCCCCGAGGCCCGCGCCGCCCGCCGCTCCGGCGAGCTGAAGGGCGCCGACCTCCACACCACCCGCGAGGCGCTGGTCAGGCGGGACGCCGCCGACTCCAGCCGCAAGACCTCCCCGCTCGCCAAGGCCGGCGACGCCGTCGAGGTCGACACCACCGACCTCACCCTCCAGCAGGTCGTCGAGTGCGTCGTCACCCTCGTCGAGGAGAAGCGGACCTCCCGGTGACCCCAGCCTCCCCCCAGGGCGCCGCCGTCGGCCGGGGCATCGGCATCGGCCTGATGTACGGGCTGTGGAGACCCCGCGTCCTCGGCGCCTGGCGGGTCCCGGCCTCGGGCCCCGTCATCTTCGCCGTCAACCACGCGCACAACCTCGACGGCCCCATGCTCATGGGCACCGCGCCCCGGCCGGTGCACTTCCTGATCAAGAAGGAAGCCTTCAAGGGACCCCTCGGCCCCTTCCTGGAGGCCATCGGCCAGCTCAAGGTGGACCGCGGCGCACCCGACCGCACCGCCATCACCGGCGCCCTGGAGGTGCTGTCCTCCGGCGGGGTTCTGGGGATCTTCCCCGAGGGCACCCGGGGCACCGGCGACTTCGCCTCGCTGCGGTCGGGCCTCGCCTACTTCGCGGTACGCAGCGGCGCCCCGATCGTCCCGGTCGCCGTCCTCGGCAGCACCGACCGCGGCGGCCGGGTGATCAGGGCGCTGCCCCGGCTGCGCAGCCGGGTCGACGTCGTCTTCGGCGACGCCTTCGAGGCCGGCGACGGCTCCGGCCGCCGCACCCGCACGGCGCTGGACGACGCCACCGTACGCATCCAGGAACGGCTGACCGCCCACCTGGAAAACGCCAGGCGCCTCACCGGGCGCTGAGCGAGACTTGAGTCCTGAGCAGCGGATCACCTGACCCGCCGATGACGATGATGAACGAGGAACGGACTTCATGAACGACCAGCACGACCACGGGGCACTCGGCGACACCGAGTACACGGAGTTCATGGAGCTCGCCGCGGAAGAGGGCTTCGACCTGGAAGAGGTCGAAGGCGCGATCGAGGAGGCCGGGCACGGCCCGCTCCCCGTCCTCGCCGTCGTCGGCCGGCCGAACGTCGGCAAGTCGACCCTGGTGAACCGGATCATCGGCCGCCGCGAGGCCGTCGTCGAGGACAAGCCCGGCGTCACCCGCGACCGGGTGACCTACGAGGCGGAGTGGGCCGGCCGCCGCTTCAAGGTCGTCGACACCGGCGGCTGGGAGCAGGACGTCCTCGGCATCGACGCCTCCGTCGCCGCCCAGGCCGAGTACGCCATCGAGGCCGCCGACGCGGTCGTCTTCGTCGTGGACGCCACCGTCGGAGCCACCGACACCGACGAGGCCGTCGTCAAGCTGCTGCGCCGGGCCGGCAAGCCCGTCGTCCTCGCCGCCAACAAGGTCGACGGCCCCTCCGGCGAGGCCGACGCCTCCATGCTCTGGTCGCTCGGCCTCGGCGAGCCCTTCCCGGTCTCCGCCCTGCACGGCCGCGGCACCGGCGACCTCCTGGACGAGGTGCTCAAGGCGCTGCCCGAGGCCCCCGAGCAGACCTTCGGCGCCGCCCTCGGCGGCCCCCGCCGCATCGCGCTCATCGGCCGCCCCAACGTCGGCAAGTCGTCCCTGCTCAACAAGGTCGCCGGCGAGGAGCGCGTCGTCGTCAACGAGCTGGCCGGCACCACCCGCGACCCGGTCGACGAGCTGATCGAACTGGGCGGCACCACCTGGAAGTTCGTCGACACCGCCGGCATCCGCAAGAAGGTCCACCTCCAGGAGGGCGCCGACTACTACGCCTCGCTGCGCACCGCCGCCGCCGTGGAGAAGGCCGAGGTCGCCGTCGTCCTGATCGACACCACCGAGTCCATCTCGGTGCAGGACCAGCGGATCATCACCATGGCCGTCGAGGCGGGCCGCGCGCTCGTCATCGCGTACAACAAGTGGGACGAGCTGGACGAGGAGCGCCGCTACTACCTGGAGCGTGAGATCGAGACCGAGATGCAGCAGGTCTCCTGGGCCCCGCGCGTCAATGTCTCCGCCCACACCGGCCGCCACATGGACAAGCTGGTCCCGGCCATCGAGACCGCGCTGGCCGGCTGGGAGACCCGCGTCCCCACCGGGCGGCTGAACGCCTTCCTCGGCGAGCTGGTCGCCGCCCACCCGCACCCCATCCGGGGCGGCAAGCAGCCGCGCATCCTCTTCGGTACGCAGGCGGGCACCAAGCCGCCGCGGTTCGTGCTCTTCGCCTCGGGCTTCCTGGAGCACGGCTACCGCCGCTTCGTGGAGCGCCGGCTGCGCGAGGAGTTCGGCTTCGAGGGCACCCCGATCCACATCTCGGTCCGGGTGCGCGAGAAGCGCGGCCGCAAGAAGTAGGACACGGCGTACGACGGCGGGGCCGGAGCGAAGGAATCGCTCCGGCCCCGCCGCCGTACGCCCCGGGGCTCCGGGGTCACAGCCCCCTGCGGGGGGCCGGTGGCAGCGCCGCCGGCACATGGTGCTGCCCGCCGGCGTGCCGCCGCAGGCCGACCGGCTGCCACCCGGACGGATAGCCACCGCCGTGCTGCGCCTGGTACAGCCCGGCGGCGCCCGGCCCGAACGAGCCGAACGCCCGGAAGTCGAGGTCCTCCTCGCCGCTGCGGTCGCCCGGCAGGGTCCGGAACGACCTCAGGTACTCCGAGTACAGCGCGTCGTAGATCGGCGTGGCGGACGGGGCCGACGGGGCGTCCTGGGTCGAACGCATGCCGGGAATCTGCTGGTAGGGCTGGCGGGAAGGCTCGTATGCGTGCACGTAGGAGCCAACGACCTCACCGCCCCCGGGATGCGGGCCCCGGCCGGAAATCGCCGGTCGCGGCCCGGAGGACCCCGGCGCGGCCGGGGCCGCCGGGGACGCCGCCGGCGGTACGGGCGCGGGCCGCCCGGCCGGGCGCGCGGCCGGACCCTCGCCGGACCGGCCCTCCGGGCCCCGGGCGTGCATCAGGTACCGGCCAGCGGCATCGACGCGGCCACCAGCCGGCCGTTGGCCGCCGCCTTCTCCAGCGCGTCCCGCAGCAGGTCCTCGCGCGGCTGCTGGCCGATGGAGCCGACCGGGGCGGCGAAGACCAGCACCGTGTGCGACTTGTTCGCCGCCGCCCGCCAGCCCTCGGTCACCTGGAGCGGCTGGTGGGCCTGCCACCAGGCCACCGGGGTGCCCCCGGCCGTGCCCGGCTGGAGGATCGCGTGCAGCTGGCCCATGGCGAGCAGCACCGACCAGCCCGCCACCGGGGCCGGCCGCCGGGCCACGTCCGACACCGGCAGGAAGCCCTGCTCGATCAGCAGCGGCAGGAACTCGTCACCGCCGCCCACCGCGCCGGGCCGGGCGATGGGCGCCGTCGGCTCCACCACCAGCGCCGGGTGCAGCTCGTTGTCGATCAGCACGAGACCGCTGGTGACCCCCAGCACGGCCTGGTCGCCCGCGGGCACCGGGGCCATGGGGGCCGCCGGCTGCCCCTCCGCGCCGGTGATGGAGCGCACCGCGCCCTGGAGCTGCTCCTCGGCGACCTTCACCACCTGGGAGGGGATGCAGGTGGCGTGGGCGAAGGCCAGGACGGCGGTCTCCTCGCCCACGAACAGGACGGTGCTGGTGCGCTCCTGCTCGGAGTCGCCCGGGGTGCGGCAGGAGGTGCAGTCGTAGCTGCCCGGGGCGTTCTCGCCGGCGAGCAGCCGGTCGGCTTCCTCGTCGCCGATCTCGGCGCGTACGTCCTCGCTGACGTCGAGCATGCGGGGCACGGGGGGCTCCTCGGACTCACGTGCGATGCCGGGCGGATCCCGGCTCGTCTCATGAAGGGTTCAACGGGTGATATGCGTCCGGAGTCACGGGTCGGCCGGCGTCCCGGCGCGTCGGCCGACCGGGTGGGGCCCGCCGCCCGCCCCGCGCGGCGGCCCCGAGGAGCGGGCGGGCGCCGCCTAACGTGGCCCGATGCCGAAGATCCGCTCGTGGCCGGCCCTCGTGCCCGGCGTGCTGATGCTCCTGTGCGGGACGACGGGCGCCGTCGCCTCCCCGGCCGCCCCCGGCTCCCATCCGCCCCCGCCCGCTCCCGGGCCCCGCGTCCAGCCCGTGTCCGCCGCCACCTGCTCCGGCGACCAGTGGCCCTGGGGCTGCGTCGCCGAGTGCGAGAGCGGCAACCGCTGGAACCTCAACACCGGGAACGGCTTCTACGGCGGGCTGCAGTTCCGCCAGTCCACCTGGGAGGCGTACGGCGGCCTCGCCCACGCCAAGCGCGCCGACCTGGCGACCCGGCGCCAGCAGATCACCGTCGCCGAGGACGTGCTGCGCTGGCACGGCTGGTCCGCCTGGCCGGTCTGCTCCAAGAAGTACGGCCTGTCCGGGCGCGCCCACACCGTCCAGCCCCGCGACACGCTGACCTCCGTGGCCCGCCGGTTCACCGTGCCGGGCGGCTGGAAGGCGCTGTACCAGGCCAACCGGAAGACCGTGGGCGCGAACCCCGACCGCATCCGGCCCGGCATGATCCTCACCCTGCCGGGCCTCAAGCCCGCCCCGAAGGCCGCCACCCCGCCGCTCAGCCGGGCGTGAACTCGGCCAGCTCCCCGCCGAACGCCACCGTGCCGCGCCGCAGCACGTGCGCCAGCGTCCCGGCGGGGAGCCCGGCCGGCGGGCGCTGCCCCGCCACCACCACCGCCGCGCCCCGCGCGCCCAGCCCGGCCAGCAGCCGGTGGGTGCGGGCGGCCACGGCGGGCGACATGCCGAGCGCCGGCTCGTCCACGAGGACGACACGCGCGGGCGTCAGCAGCGCCCGGGACACCGCGAGCATCCGCCGCTCCCCGCCCGAGAGCGTGCCGGCCGGGCGGCCCAGCAGCGGGCGCAGCTCCGGGTAGGCGTCCAGCGCGGCGGACACGTCCCGGTCGCGGGCGGCCAGCGCCAGGTTCTCGGCGACCGTCAGCGTGGCGTACAGGGCGCGCCGGTCCGGGACGAAGCACAGCCCGCGCCGCGCCCGCCGGTGCGCCCGCAGCCGGGTCACGTCCTCGCCCCGCCACAGGACCCGCCCGGCGCTCAGCGGCACCGTGCCGGCCAGGGCGCGCAGCACCGTCGTACGCCCCGAGCCGTTGCGGCCCAGGAGCACCGTCACGGTGCCGGCGGGCACCGGGAGGTCCACGCCGTGCAGCGCCTCCAGCGGGCCGTAGCGGACCCGGGCGGCGCGCAGCGCGATCTCGACGCTCATGACACGATCCGCCCCGCCTCCATGACGTGCACCGTGTGCGCGACGTCCGCGACCAGGTCGAGGTCGTGCTCCACCACCAGCACGGCCGTCCCGTCCGCGGCGAGCGCCTTCAGCAGGCGGGCCAGCGCGGCGGTCTCGGCCGCGTCCAGCCCGGCGGCCGGCTCGTCCAGCAGCAGCGTGTGCGGCCGCCCGGCCAGGGCGCGGGCGACCTCGACACGGCGCAGCACCCCGGTCGGCAGCGCCGCGGCGGGCAGGTGGCGGGAGCCGGTCAGGCCGAGGAGCCGCAGGGCCCGCTCGACGGCGACCGGGTCGTGGCGCCCCGGGCCGTGCTCGGCGCCCACCCGGACGTTCTCCTCCACGGTCAGCGACGGGAACACCGCCAGCTCCTGGAAGGTGCGGGCGACGCCGAGCCGGGCGCGGGCGTGCGCGGGCCGGGCCGTGATGTCGGCGCCGCCCAGGGTGACCCGGCCGGCGCCGGGGCGGACGGTGCCGGCCAGGCAGTGGAACAGGCTGCTCTTCCCGGCCCCGTTGGGCCCCACCAGGGCGGTGACCCGGCCGGGCGGCACCCGCAGGCCGACGCCGTCCAGGACGGTGGAGCCGGCCAGGCGCAGCGTCAGGCCGTGGGCCTCCAGCACCGGGGGAGGGGACACCGGACGGGCCGGGGCCGCGCCGTGGGCGGGCACCGGGGCGGCGCGGCCCGCGCTTGGCGCGTCCGTTGTGTCCGCCGTACTCGGCGCGTCCGCCGTCTCCGGCGCGTCCGCCGCGCGCGTCTCACCCGCCGCGTTCGGCGCACCCTTCGCACCTGGCGTACCCGGCGTACCCGCCTCACCCGCCGCACCGCCCGCACCCCGCGCGCGTGGGCGGTGCCGCAGCCACCCGGACGTGGCGCCCGCCGGGGCGGGCAGGAGCGACGCCAGGGGCGGCACGCGCGCGGTGAAGGCGGCCAGCAGGCCGATCACCGCGGCCGCCGCCCCGCCGTGGGCGCCCGCGTCCAGCCCCACCAGGAGCGCGGCGGCCACCAGGGGCGACAGCAGGCTGTCCGCGCCCAGCACCAGGACGGCCGCGAACCACAGCAGCCCGCGCACCGGGTCGTACGCCGCCGGGTCGAAGGCCCGCACCCCCATGCCGAGCAGCCCCCCGCCCAGCGCCGCGAGGGCCGCGCCCGCCACGAACGCCAGCACCTTCAGCGCCGGGACCGGCACGCCCGCCGCCTCCGCGCCCGCCTCGTGGTCCCGCAGCGCGGCCAGCGCCCTGCCGGTGCGGCCCCGGCGCAGGGCGGCCACCAGCAGCAGGGCGGCGGCCAGGACGGCCAGCTCCACCGCGTAGTAGGCGTGGTCCGGCTCCAGCCCGGCGGGGCGCGCCGGCGACAGGCCCGCCGTCGCGTACGGCTGGTCGAAGACGAACCGGCTCACCGCCACGCCCACCGCCAGCGTCACCAGCGCCAGCGCCAGGCCGCGCCGCCGGATCGCCGGCCAGCCCGTCAGCAGCCCGAGCGGCGCCACCAGCACCACGGCCACCAGGAGCGCGGCCGCCTCGGGCAGCCGGGGCAGCCCCGGGAAGCGGCCCGCCGCCAGCAGCGCGGTGAACAGGGCACCCAGCCCCGCGTACGCCGCCTGGCCCAGCGAGATCTGCCCGCCCCGGCCGGTGACCACCACCAGCGACAGCAGCACCAGCGCCAGCGCGGGCACCCGTACCGCCGTCTGGAGGTCGCCCCCGGCGAAGCCCAGCGGCAGCAGGTACAGCACCCCGGCCGCCACCCACGCGCCCGGTGCGACACGGGTGCCCGCCGGCGGGGTGCGGGGCAGCGCGTCCCGCGCGCCGGCACCCGGCACGACCAGCGCGGCGACCAGCAGCGCGACCACGAACAAGTTCGTCGCCACCGCCTGGACCAGCGGGCCCGCCCAGCCCTCCGGGTGGAAGCGGGTGAGCTGCGCCTGGGCCACCCCGACGGCCAGCGCCACCAGCACCGCCACCGGCAGGCTGCGCATCCGCGCGGCCACCGCCACCGCGATGACCTCCAGCACCAGCAGCGGCAGCCCGTACGGGTCGAGGCGGACATACGGCGCCAGCAGCACGCCCGTCAGCCCGGCCGTGAACGAGCCGAAGGCCCACCCCGCCGCCGAGACCCGGTCGGCGTCGATCCCGCCGAGCACCGCCAGCTCCCGGTTGTCCACCACCGCCCGCAGCTCCCGCCCCAGCGGCGTCCACCGGGTGGCCGCCCCCACCGCGCCGGCCACCACCAGCACCACGGACAGCTGCACCCACGGGTCGTCGCCCAGCAGCACCGGCGCGTCCGCCCGCGCCCCCTCGCCCCACACCAGCGCCGCGCCGCCGACGAGCAGCACGAACACCCCGATCGACGCCACCAGCGTCCGCGCCGGGTCCAGGTCGAGCACCGCCGCCGGCCGGAACACCGCCCGGTCCAGCACCAGCCCGATGCCCGGCGCCACCAGCAGCAGCGTCACGCACGCCGCCACCGGCAGCGGCCAGCCCCACTCCACCACCAGCTCGCGCAGCACATAGGCGCACACCATGGCCACCGCGCCGTGCGCCAGGTTCAGCACCCCCGTCGCCCGGTGGGTGACCACGAGCCCGATCCCGGTCAGGGCCGCCGCGCTGCCCACCGCCAGCCCGGCCAGGACGAGTTGGTACGTCAGCGAGGACACCCGGGCGTCAGCTCCCGGGCTCGCACACCGGGCACGGGTCCAGCGCCGCGTCACCCGCCGGCACCGCGTCCGCCCGGCCCTCCACCAGCGGGCAGTCCGGGCGGTGCGCCAGGGTGCCGCCCGGCACCCGGACCGGGGGAGCCCCGGACGAGGGCCGGTCCGCCGCCCCGCCGGCCCCCGCCCCATGGGCCCCCGGCGCGTCGGGGCCGGAGGGCCCATCGGCCCCGGGTGCCGCGGCGGGTGGGCGGCGCCCCGGCGCGGCGGCCAGCAGCACCGCCCCCGCGACCAGCAGCGCGGCGCCCGGCAGGGTGCAGGACGCCAGGTAGGGGACCTGCCGCTCGGCGAACCGCTCGCCGGACACCCCGTACCAGCCCAGCACGCACAGCACCGCACCGACGGCGGCGGCCGCGACCCCGCCCCACCACAGCACCCGCGACGTCGGCATCCCGCACCCTCCGGCTGGCGATGTATGGCGATTCCTTGCACTATGCCCAAGAAGGCCCAAGAAGGCACAGACCCCGGAACCCGGTGGTGAGCCAGATGGTCCACATCCCTCCCCGCACCCGCCCCCGCGCCGCGGCGCTGGCCGCGGCGGCGGTCCTGGTCCTCGTCCCCGTCGCGGCGGGATGCGGCGACGGCAACGGCAGCGAGCCCCGGACCTCCCCCAGCCCCACCGCGTCGCCGACCCAGGGGCAGGGGCAGCCCGACGACCCGGCCGCCGCACGGCAGGAGATCGAGAAGAACTGGACGGCGTTCTTCGCCCCCGCCACACCCGCCGACCAGAAGGTCGCCGTCCTGGAGAACGGCGACCGGATGCGGCCGGTGCTCCAGGCGCTCTCCGGCACCCCCCAGGCCGCGCAGACGTCCGTGCAGGTCAAGAACGTGACCTTCACCTCGCCCACGCAGGCCACCGTCACCTACGACCTGCTCGTCGCGGGCACCCCGGCCCTCCCGGACTCCCAGGGCACCGCCGTGTACCAGCAGGACACCTGGAAGGTGTCCGTCAAGACGCTGTGCGCGCTCGTCGAGCTCAGCCCCGATGCGTCCCCCGTACCGGGCTGCTGAGGTCCTCCTGGCGGCGGCGCTCCTGGTGCTGAGCGCCGCCTGCGGCAGCCGGCTCCCCGAGCGCGACTTCGGCCCCCGGCCCTCCGCCCCGGCGACGCCCGGGGGCGGGGAGCCCCTCCGGGTCGGCATCATCTCCGGAGCCACCAGCCCCGTCGGCGGCGGCGCCCTCACCGGCCCGCGCGACGGGGCCCTGGCGTACTTCGCCGCGCTCAACGCCCGCGGCGGCATCGACGGCCGCAAGGTCGAGGTCTTCACCTGCGACGACGGGGGCAGCGGCATCGGCAACAACGAGTGCGTGCACGAACTGGTCGACGAGCGGCGCGTCCTCGCCCTCGTCGCCACCACCGCCCTCGACTACGCGGGCGCCGCCCGGGTCTCCCGCGCCGGCGTCCCCGACATCGGCGGGCAGCCGCTCGGCCCCGCGTACGACACCCACCCCCACCTCTACGGCATCTACGGCAGCTCCGCCCCGCGCACCGGTGGCGCCCCCGGCTGGGACGGCGTCCTCACCGGAGGCACCGAGGTCTACCGCTGGTTCAAGCGCGAGCACGGCGCCCGCACCGCCGCCGTCGTCTCCTACAACCAGGCCGCGTCCGCCGCCTACGCCCGGCTGGTCGCCGACGGGCTGAAGCGGGAGGGCTACCGGGTCGTCACCGAACAGGTCGACTTCGCCCTCCCCAACTACCGGGCCGTCGCCGCCGACCTGCGCGAACAGGACGTCGACGTCGTCTTCGACGCCCTCGACACCCATGGCAACGCCCAGCTGTGCGCCGCCATGGACGCCGTCGGCACCACCGTCACCGCCAAGGTCACCAACGTGCAGAACTGGAACCAGGACGTCCCCCGCGACTACCGGGACTCCCCGCGCTGCCGCAACGCCCTGTGGGCCACCGGCGCCAGCCGCAACCACGACGAGGCGGGCCACCCCGCGGTCGCCGAGTTCCGGGCCGCGATGGCCGCGCACCGCAAGGGCGAGCCGCTCTCCCAGTGGGCGCTGGAGGGCTGGGCCGCCGCCATGTGGTTCACCGACGCCGCCACGTCCTGCGCGAAGACCGGCCCCACGCGCGCGTGCCTGGAGAAGTACCTCAACCGCAGCGAGCCCTACACCGCCCGGGACCTGCTCCTGCCCGTCCGCTTCGAGCGCCTGCCGAAGCCGCCCGAGACCCGGCGCACCTGCCTGTCCGTGGCCCGCTGGCAGGACGGCCGGGGCTGGGTCACCCAGGGCGGCGACATGAAGGACAACTGCGCCACCGTGCCCCAGCTGCCCTACCGGCCCTGACGCGCGGACGGCGGGGAAGACCAAGTACAGTCGCCCTTTGACGAGCACACGGACCCGACCCGGTCCGACCACGACCAACCGGACCACGACTGCCCGGACCGGCCACGGCCGGTGGCGGGCCGCCCGGACCAGGGGGATGCGGCGACGCGATGCGAATCTCTTTCCTGCTGCACAACGCGTACGGCATCGGCGGCACCATCCGTACGACGTTCAACCTCGCCCGCGTCCTCGCGGAGCGCCACGACGTCGAGATCGTGTCCGTCTTCCGCCACCGCGAGGAACCCACCCTCGGCGCCCCCGCCGGCGTGACCATGAAGCACCTGGTCGACCTCCGCAAGAACAGCCCCACCTACGACGGCACCCACCCCGACTACACCCGGCCCGCCAAGGTCTTCCCGCGCGGCGACGGCCGCTGGAAGCAGTACAGCCGGCTCACCGACGACCGCATCGCCGCCCACCTGAGGACCCTTCAGGCCGATGTCATCGTCGGCACCCGCCCGGGGCTCAACGTCCACATCGCCCGCCAGGCCCGCCGCGGCCCGGTGCGCGTCGGCCAGGAACACCTCACGCTGGACAGCCACGGCTACCGGCTGCGCCGCGAGATCGGCCACCGCTACACCCTGCTCGACGCGGTCACCACCGTCACCGAGGCCGACGCCCGCTCGTACCGCACCCGGCTCAAGCTGCCCGGCGTCCGGATCGACTCCGTGCCCAACAGCGTGCCCGCGCCCGCCGTGGCCCCCGCCGACGGGACCGCCAAGTGGGTCGTCGCGGCCGGCCGGCTCACCAAGGTCAAGCGCTACGACGTGCTCGTCGAGGCGTTCGCCAAGGTGGTCGCCGCCCGCCCCGACTGGCGGCTGCGGATCTACGGCTCCGGGGACGCCACCGGCAACGAGCGCGACGCCCTGCTGGCCCTCATCGAGGCGCGCGGGCTGCGCGACCACGTCTTCCTCATGGGCACCGCCAACCCCATGGAGCCGGAGTGGGTCAAGGGCTCCATCGCCGCCGTCACCTCCCGCCTGGAGTCCTTCGGCATGACCATCGTCGAGGCGATGCGCTGCGGACTGCCGGTCGTCTCCACCGACTGCCCGCACGGGCCGCGCGAGATCATCGAGGACGGCGTCGACGGGCGGCTCGTCCCCGTCGGCGACCCGGACGCCGTCGCCGGGGCGCTGCTCTCCCTCATCGAGGACGACGAGCTGCGCCGCCGCACCGCCCGGGCGGCCCTGGTGTCCTCCGAGCGCTTCGACCCGGTCCGGATCGCCGAGCGGCACGAGGCGCTCTTCACCGAGCTGGTCGCCCGGGGCGCCAACGGCCGCTCGCGCGGACGGCTCCGCGACGGGCTGCACCGCGCCCGGGGCGCCGTGCTGGACGCCGCCTACTCCGCCCGCTACCGCGCCGCCGACCTGCTCCGGAAGGGCAAGCCGTGACGGACGGCCCGGCCGGGCCGTCCGGGCCTGCCCGCACCGCGCCCGTGCGGATCACCCCGTAACACCCCGGCAGCCGGGGACGGTTGCGGGACGATCGCGGACGGAACCTGTCCGCGACCGCTGGCAGACTCTCGTCCATGTTGGAGACCTCGGCACGACTTCTGCGGCTGCTGTCCCTGCTCCAGGCGCACCGGGAGTGGTCCGGCGCCGACCTCGCGCAGCGGCTCGGCGTCACCCCGCGCACCGTGCGGCGCGACGTCGACCGGCTCCGCGAGCTGGGCTACCCGGTCAACGCCAGCCCCGGCACCGGCGGCGGCTACCAGCTCGGCGCGGGCGCCGCGCTCCCGCCGCTGCTGCTGGACGACGACGAGGCCGTCGCGGTCGCCGTCGGGCTGCGCACCGCCGCCGGCAGCGGCATCGAGGGCGTGGGCGAGACGTCGGTCGGCGCCCTGGCCAAGCTGGAGCAGGTCCTGCCCGACCGGCTGCGGCGCCGCGTCAGCGCGCTGAACACCTTCACCGTGCCGATGCTGCGCGCGCCCCGGTCGCCGGTCGACCCGTCGGTGCTCACCGAGCTGGCGGCGGCCTGCCGGGACAGCGAGCGGCTGCGCTTCGCGTACCGCGACCACTCCGGCGCGACCACCCGCCGCACGGTCGAGCCGCACCGCCTGGTGTGCACCGAGCGCCGCTGGTACCTGGTCGCCTGGGACGTCGACCGCGACGCCTGGCGGACCTTCCGGGCGGACCGGATCGAGCCCCGGCCCCCGCACGGGCCGCGCTTCCCGCCCCGTACACCCCCCGCCGAGGACCTCGCGGCGTACGTCTCCGAGGGCGTGTCCAGCAGGGTCTACGCGGCGCGCGCCGTGATCCGGCTGCACGTCCCGGCCGCCGAGGCCGCGGCCGTGGTCGGCCCGCTGGACGGCGTCCTGGAGCCGGACGGCGAGTCGGCGTGCCTGCTGCGCACCGGGGGCACGAGCCTGGACGTGCTGGCCGTGCACGTGGCGATGATGGGGCTGGAGTTCGAGGTGGTCGAGCCCGCGGAGCTGACCGGCCACCTCGCGGCGATCCGGGACCGGTTCTCCCGGGCGCTGGACCGGTCCGCCCGCTCCGGCGGGGGCGGGACGGGCGCGGCGGCGGCCGGCGGGAATTGTGCGGGGGAGTCGTGAACCGCCCCGCCGGGTGAATTCTCGTGACGATATGCCGAAGCGTTTTCCCCCGGTGTGCGAATTCGCCCGCACGGCGGTGCGAGAAGAGGAGCCGGCGCATTTCCTGCGGGGCGCCCGGAAGGGGCTTCCCGGTCCTCTCCGGAGGGCGGATCGGCCCCTTCCGGGATGCCTTCGCGCGAAGAGCGCCACCCGGAACACATGTCGTGATCCTGTGACACAAGCGTGACCGGCGAGGTACGTGAGGATGGTGCGGCGATGTGCCCTGCCCGCCTTCCGTCACTCCCCGTACCGCCCTACGGTGGATCGCATGGCACCGATTCCGACCTCCCCCCAGCAGCCCGACGACAGCACCGAGGCGTACCTCGGCCTCACCGCCGACGACGCGGAGCGACAGGCCCGCGCGCGGGGCTGGACCACGGTGCGCTCCCTGCCCCCGGGCTCGATCATCACGCTGGAGTACCTGGCCGGCCGCCTCAACTTCGAGGTCGACGGCGGCACCGTCACCCGCTGCTGGGCCGGCTGAACCCCCGGGCCCTTCCCGGCCCCGGCCCCCGGACGCGCGTGGGGCCCCGGCCTTCCCGGCCGGGGCCCCACCCCACGTCTCCCGCGCGGTCCCTACCCGCCCGTCACCGGCCGCGACCGCGGCGGCCTGCGGCTGCCCGCCGGGGTGACCGGCGTCCGCTCCGACCGCACCACGGTGTGCGGCCGCGACTGGGTGAGCGTGGAGCGGGCCGCGGCCGGGCGGCCGGCGGGGCCCGCCGGGGCGACCGGCTCGCGCACCGGCTCGTCGTCCGCGCCCAGGGGCCGCTGCCGGTACATCGCCGGACGGGGGCCGCCCGCCGCGACGGGCACCGACGTCCCGCTGCGGCGGCCCGCACGCAGCCGCTCGCGCACCGCGAAGATCAGCGCCTCGGCGCGGCCGATCAGCGGCTCGCACCAGGGGAGCCCCAGGAGGATCAGCAGGCCCGCCGCCCAGCCCAGCAGCACATCGGTCAGCCAGTGCGTGCCCAGGTAGACGGTCGTCAGGCCCACCCCGAGGGCGACCACGGCCGAGAGGGCCGACAGATAGCGTCTGGCGCGCGGGGTGGTCGCCAGATAGGCGAGGATGCCCCAGGTCACCACGGCGTTGGCGGTGTGGCCGGAAGGGAATATATCGCCGCCCGCGAACATCTCGGCCGAGCCGATCTGCGTCGCGTAGTGGGGGCCGAGCCGGCCCAGACCGAGTTTGACCGCGCCCACGGTGACGTTCAGCAGCAGGAGCGCGGCGCCCAGCACGAGCAGCGGCCGGAGCGTGTGCTGCCGCCAGGAGCGCCAGCCGAGCCAGGCCGCCACCATCACGGCCGTCGGGCCGCGCTGGCCCAGCACCACGAAGTAGTCCAGCGTCGCGTGCAGCTCCGGCCACTGCTGATAGGGCCGGAACAGCATGACCTTCCAGTCGAGGGTCACCAGCCACGACGAGACGAGCACGGCCACCACGATGGCGACGTAGAACGCCGACGTCCCGCCGAAGAGGGCGAGACGGGTGCGGCTCATCCGCGGGATCTCAATCTTCGGCGGTTCCGGCTCCCGGTCCAGACGGGCAAAGATGTCGGTACGCACCCAATCGACGTTACAGGGAGTGAGTGACGGCCCACGCCCATCCGCTCTCTTCGTGATGACCATGTGATGTGGAGTGTGTCTCAGCGGGGCGCTTATTCGGTGCTTATCCATAAACCTCGGGGGGCCTGGGGCCCGAATCCCACAGGGCCCGGAACGAACACGCGCACGGCCGCCGGGAAAAGCGGCCGGGAGCGACCGCGCACCGGAATTCACCTCCGCCCGCCACGGGCCGCCCTCCGTCAGTACGTGCGCCGGAGCCGCCCCGGCGGGCGCGCCGGAGTGGCGTACGCCACAGGGGCGCGTGTGCCCCGTGAGAGCTGGGCCACGCACCCGCGCCCCGGTCTCGCGTACGCTGGCGACTCACTCGCCCGTCGATGCCGGGCCCCCGGAAGACGTCCCCCTCCGGCCGGTGCCCACCGAGTGCGAGAGAACCATCCGTGGTCTGTGGGAGGTACGTACATGTCCGTGACGACCACGGCCGGAGCACGCCTTCGTGCCCCCGGCGGCGGTGCGAACCGCTGGGTCGTCCTCGTCGTCCTCTGCGTCAGCCTGCTGCTGGTCGCCCTCGACGCCACCGTCCTCCACGTCGCCGTCCCCGCGGTCACCGAGGACCTCCGCCCGAGCGCCACCTCGCTGCTGTGGATCGTCGACGCCTACCCCCTCGTGTGCGCCTCGCTGCTGATCCTCTTCGGCACGCTGGGCGACCGGGTGGGCCGGCGGAGAGTGCTGCTGGCCGGCTACGGACTGTTCGGTGTGGCCTCCGCGGTGGCGGCCTTCGCCGACACCCCCGCCGTGCTCATCGCGGCCCGCGCCCTGCTCGGGGTCGGCGGCGCGATGATCATGCCCGCCACCCTGTCGATCCTCCGTGCCGTCTTCCCCGACCGGCGCGAGCGGGCCACCGCCATCGGCATCTGGACCGCCGTCGCGGCCGTCGGCGCCGCCACCGGCCCCGTCCTCGGCGGCTTCCTGGTCGAGCACTTCTGGTGGGGCTCGGTCTTCCTGATCAACATCCCGCTGATGGCGCTGATCCTGCCGCTCGGCCGCTGGCTGCTGCCCGAGTCCCGGGGCAGCGGCGACGGCCCCTGGGACGTGCTCGGCGCGCTCATGGCGGCGGCCGGTGTGCTCGGCGTGGTCCTCGGCGTCAAACGGGCCGGCTCCGGCGGCGCCCCGCTGAGCGCCGAGACCGCGCTGCCCCTGCTGGCCGGCGCGGCCCTGCTGATCCTCTTCGTACGGCGGCAGAAGCGCCGCGCGCACCCGCTGGTCGACATGCGGCTGTTCGCCCGGGCCGCCTTCACCACCTCCGTGGGCTGCATCGTCCTCGCCATGCTGGCGCTGGTCGGCCTGGAGCTGATCGCCGTCCAGTACCTCCAGCTCGTCCTGGGCCTCACCCCGCTGGAGACTGGACTGCGGCTGCTGCCGCTGACCTTCGCCGCCATGGCCGCCGGTGCCACCGGCTCCGCCACCCTGCGGCGCGTCGGCCCGCGCCGGATGGTCGGCTGGGGCTTCGTCCTCACCGCCGCGTCCGTGCTGCTCCTGGTCTCCATGGGCCACCACGACCGGCCGCTGCTGCTCACCACGGGCTTCGTCCTACTCGGCTTCGGCCTCCAGACCACGCTCTTCGGGGCGTACGAGTCGATGCTCAGCGAGGCCCCGGCGCACAGCGCGGGCGGCGCCGCCGCGATCGGCGAGACGTCCTACCAGCTCGGCGCCGGCATGGGCATCGCGCTGCTCGGCAGCGTCATGAACGCCGCCTACGCACCCGGTCTCGCCCGGGTGCCGGGCGTGTCCGCCGCGGACGGCGCGGACGCCGCCAACTCGCTGGGCGAGGCGTACCAGGTCGCGGCGCGCCTCGGCGGCCCGGCGGGCGAGGCGCTGCGGTCGGCGGCCCGGCACGCCTTCGTCGGGGGGCTGCACGTCACGCTCGTGGTCAGCGCCGCACTGCTGCTGCTCGGCGCGCTGATGGCGCTGCGGCTGCCGCGCGTGATGGAGTGCCGCCCGGACACCGCGGCGGACGGGTGCGACCCCGGCGCCCGCGCCCCCGGTCCCCGGCCGGAGGCGGAGCGCGCCACCGGGACCGGACGGGCCGCCCAGGTGCCCGCCCGCCGCGAGCCGGCCGAACCGGTCAGGTCGGGCCGGTCCGGGCGCTGAGCCGGCGGGGTACCGACCGCCCGGTCTGGACGCGCGCCGGAGCCCCGACGTAACGTCGCCCCGACCGTGACTGACACCGCCGCCCGCCGCGGCGGCCGCCCGGAGGTCCCGCATGCCCGCACCCGCCACGCCCCCGCCCTTCGACGCCGGCGACCCGCTCGGCATCGACGACCTGCTCGGCCCCGAGGACCTCGCCATCCGCGACACCGTCCGCGGCTGGGCGGCCGACCGGGTCCTGCCGCACATCGCCGAGTGGTACGAGCGGGGCGAACTGCCCGGCGTGCGGGAACTGGCCCGCGAACTCGGCTCCCTCGGCGCGCTCGGCATGTCGCTGGAGGGCTACGGCTGCGCGGGCGCGACCGCCGTCCAGTACGGACTGGCCTGCCTGGAGCTGGAGGCGGCCGACTCCGGCATCCGCTCCCTGGTCTCCGTCCAGGGCTCCCTCGCCATGTACGCCATCCACCGCTACGGCTCCGAGGAGCAGAAGCGGCACTGGCTGCCCTCCATGGCGGCGGGCGAGACCATCGGCTGCTTCGGCCTCACCGAGCCCGACGCCGGCTCCGACCCGGCCGCCATGCGCACCCACGCCAAGAAGGACGGCACCGACTGGGTGCTCAACGGCCGCAAGATGTGGATCACCAACGGCTCGGTCGCCGGGGTCGCCGTCGTCTGGGCGCGGACCGACGAGGGCGTCCGGGGCTTCGTCGTCCCCACGGACACGCCCGGCTTCTCCGCCCCCGAGATCCGGCACAAGTGGTCGCTGCGCGCCAGCGTCACCAGCGAGCTGGTCCTGGACGACGTACGGCTCCCGGCCGACGCCGTGCTGCCGGGCGTCACCGGGCTGAAGGGGCCGCTCAGCTGCCTGAGCCACGCCCGGTACGGCATCGTCTGGGGCGCGATGGGCGCCGCGCGCGCCTCGTTCGAGGCCGCGCTGGAGTACGCGAGGACGCGCGAGCAGTTCGGCCGGCCCATCGGCGGCTTCCAGCTCACCCAGGCCAAGCTCGCCGACATGGCGCTGGAGCTGCACAAGGGCATCCTGCTCGCCCACCACCTCGGGCGGCGGCTCGACGCCGGGAGGCTCCGCCCCGAGCAGGTCAGCTTCGGCAAGCTGAACAACGTACGGGAGGCGATCGAGATCTGCCGCACCTCGCGCACCATCCTCGGCGCCAACGGGATCTCGCTGGAGTACCCCGTCATGCGGCACGCCACCAACCTGGAGTCGGTGCTCACCTACGAGGGCACCGTGGAGATGCACCAGCTGGTCCTGGGCAAGGCGCTCACCGGCCTCGACGCCTTCCGGTGAGCGGCCTCGCCCGCTAGCTCTGGTTGAAGAAGCCGTCCTGGGTGTGGGTCCCGGGCTCGCCGTTGACGATCCGGGTGTCCGCGGGCGTCAGCAGGAAGACCCGGGTCGCCACCCGCTCGATCGAGCCGCGCAGCCCGAAGGTCAGGCCGGCCGCGAAGTCGACCACGCGCTTGGCGTCGGCGGGCTCCATGGACGTGAGGTTCATGATGACCGGGACGCCGTCCCGGAAGAGCTCGCCGATGCCGCGGGCGTCCCGGAAGCCGTCCGGCGACACGGTGGCGATACGGCGCCCCTCCTCCTGGGCGGCCTCGGAGACGACCCGCACCCGCGGGTCGGTCACCCAGGCGTCGCCGGTGCGGTCACCCTCGGCGTACTCGTCGTCGTAGTAGCGCTCGTCGTTGTCCTCGACGAGACCGAGCCATGCACTCGCCTTGCGCACCGATCCCATGGACGCCTCCTTTCAACGCGGTCACTTGTGGTTCCGCTATCCCTATGGTCGTCCATCATGCGGATCGCGCGCCAAGTGGACAGTCGCCGCGCGAGCGATTCGTGACGGTACTGGTGCAGAGGATGTGGCGATTCGTCAAGGTTCCCCGGCCGCGCGGGCCCTGAGAAGGCCCCTGCGTGACTCATAGGAGAAATTCGGGCCGTACGGGTGAGCGTGCGGACGTACGGGTGAACGATCCGGCTCGGTACGATGCCCGCCGCGCACTTCGCACAACTCACGGGGGAGCACCATGTTCGGGATCGTCAGGCCCTGCACGCACCGGCTCAGCGACGGACTCAAGACCGAGTGGATGGCCCATCTGTGCGGCCTCTGCCTGGCACTTCGGGCCGACCACGGGCAGTTCGCCCGGATCGCCACCAACTACGACGGCCTCATCATCTCCGTTCTGACGGAGGCTCAGACCGAGCGCTCCGGCGGGGAACGGCGCACCGCGGGGCCCTGCCCGCTGCGCGCCATGCGGACCGCGCCGGTCGCCCGCGGCGAGGGGGCGCGGCTCGCCGCCGCCGTCTCGCTGGTGCTGGCCTCCGCGAAGGTACGGGACCATGTCGCCGACCGCGACGGGCTGCTGGCGCGCCGTCCGATGGCCGCCGCCGCGCGCCGGGTGGCGGCCGGCTGGGACCGGGCGGGCGCCAGGGCCGGGCGGGAGCTGGGCTTCGACACGGCCGTCCTGGTCGACGCGGTGGACCGGCAGACCGGCATCGAGACGCTGGCCGGTCCGGGCACGCCCCTGCTCACCGTGACCGAGCCGACCGAGACGGCCACCGCCGCGGCCTTCGCCCACACCGCCGTCCTGGCCGGCCGGCCGGGCAACGCGGCGCCCCTCGCCGAGGCGGGGCGCCTCTTCGGCCGCCTCGCCCACCTGCTGGACGCGGTGGAGGACCGCGAGGCGGACGCCGCGGCCGGCGCCTGGAACCCGCTCACCGCCACCGGCACCTCCCTGGCGGAGGCGCGGCGGCTCGCCGACGACGCCCTGCACGGGATACGGCTGGCGCTGCGGGACGCCGACTTCGTGGACGACACGCTGCTGCACGTGCTGCTCGCGCACGAGCTGCGCCAGTCGGTGGACCGGGCCTTCGGCACGGCGGCCTGCTCGCACCAGGGGTACGGCGCCACCCCTCACCAGGGCGGTGCCCCGGGCCCGTACGGCGCCCCGGGCCCGTACGGCGGCCAGAACCCGTACGGGGGTCAGAACCCGTACGGGGGCCAGAACCCCTACGGCGGCGCGGGCGGCTTCGGCGGCGGTACGCCCCCGGGCTTCGGCGGCGGCCCCGGCGGCGGCGAGCCGCCCCGGCCCCGGCCCCGCGGCCTCCTGGCCGGCTGCGCCGCCTTCACCTGGCTCTTCTGCACCTGCCAGATCTGCTGCGCCAAGGAGTACGAGGGGCCCTGGTCCCGCAAGAAGCGCGAGGGCTGCTGCCGGGACTGCGACTGCAACCCGAGCGGCTGCGACTGCTGCTGCCCCTGCGACGGCTGCTGACGGACCGTAGGGTCACCGCATGAGCAGTGATCCCCGCGCGGACTGGACGCGCTGGCACGAGGGGCGCACCGCCTCCGTGCGGGCCCCCCACGGCCCGCTGTCCCTCACCGCCACCCACTGGCTGTCCGACTACCCGGACGGTCGAATTCCGGCCGTCCCGGGCATCTGGCGCGAGGACGGCGACCAGGTCGTCCTGACCGCCGCCGCGGCCGACGGGCTCACGGTCGACGGGGCGCCCCTGACCGGGGACGTCCGCCTCACCGCCGACCACGCCCCCGTCCCGCGCTCCCGGGTGGCGGCGGGGGAGCGGCGCCTGGTGGTGCTGCGGCGCGAAGGGCTCTGGGCGGTGCGCGACTTCGACCCCGCGGCCCCGGCGCGGCGCGCCTTCGCGGGCATCGC
The DNA here is from genome assembly GCF_043079975.1 of Streptomyces sp. NPDC015131. Lineage (NCBI taxonomy): Bacteria > Bacillati > Actinomycetota > Actinomycetes > Kitasatosporales > Streptomycetaceae > Streptomyces > Streptomyces sp. NPDC015131. The sequence goes on from NZ_JBIBVB010000007.1 coordinate 57,570, forward strand.
GGCCACGCCCTACGACGAGCGCTGGGCGGTGCCGGGGACGTACCGGCCGTACGGCACCGAGCGCCGGGTGCGGGTGGGCAACGCCGACGGCCGCGAGCGGGGGCTCGGCCTCTCGGGCGAGCTGGCCTTCACGCTCGGCGGCGCCCGGCACACCCTCCAGGTCGCGGAGGAGGGCGACGGCGCGCTGTGGGCCGTCTTCGCCGACGCGACCAGCGGGAAGGACTCGTACCGCTTCCGCTTCCTGCGCCCGGCCGCACCGGACGCCGGGGGCCGGGTGACGGTCGACTTCAACCGGGCACTGCTGCCGCCGTGCGCCTTCGCGGACCACTTCATCTGCCCCTTCCCGCCGCCCGGCAACACGCTTCCGTTCCCGGTCCCGGCGGGGGAGCGGACCGTCCTGCGCCTCTGACCCGGGGACGGCCGAAAGACCCCCTTGCGGAGCGGGGCGGCCCTTGCGGGGGCGCCCGGCCGCGCCAATACTCCCGGAGCAGGCGCACTTGTCAGGGACACGACGTGCAAGAGCCCGCGCGTCCTGCCTCTCCGCGCCTCACGGGCCCGGCACCCCCACGGCGGGCCCCCGATTCCCCCCTGGAGGAACGCGAAGTGAGGACCAAGCGCACCACCCCCCGCACCGCCGGCGCGAGACGCCTCCGGCTGCTCGCCGCCGCCACCGGTCTCGCCGCCGCCGCCACCCTCGCGGTCCCCGCCGCGAACGCCGACGCACCCCGCGCGTTCAGTGCCGCCGAGCTGTCCGCCGCCGGCTCGGCCGTCCTCGCCGCCGACGTACCGGGCACCGCCTGGCACGCCGACCCGGCGACCGGCACCCTCGTCGTCACCGCCGACTCGACCGTCACCCCGGCCGAGCTGGCCGAGATCAAGCGCCGCGCCGGGGCCAACGCCGGCGCCCTCAGGATCGAGCGCACCCCGGGCAGGTTCACCAAGCTCATCTCCGGCGGCGACGCCACCTACGCCAGCAGCTGGCGCTGCTCGCTCGGCTTCAACGTCCGCGACAGCGCGGGCACCACGTTCTTCCTCACCGCCGGCCACTGCACCGACGGCGCGGGCACCTGGTACGCCAACCAGGCCAAGACCACCGTCCTCGGCCCGACCACCGGGTCCAGCTTCCCGAACAACGACTACGGCATCGTGCGCTACTCCAACAGCTCGATCGCCAAGCCCGGCACCGTCGGCGGGGTGGACATCACCAGCGCCGCCAACGCCACCGTCGGCATGTCCGTCACCCGCCGGGGCTCCACCACCGGCACCCACAGCGGGACCGTCACGGGCCTGAACGCGACCGTCAACTACGGCGGCGGCGACGTGGTGTACGGCATGATCCGGACGAACGTGTGCGCCGAGCCCGGCGACAGCGGCGGCCCGCTCTACTCCGGCAGCCGCGCCATCGGCCTCACCTCCGGCGGCAGCGGCAACTGCTCCTCCGGCGGCACCACGTTCTTCCAGCCGGTCACGGAGGCGCTGAGCGCGTACCGCGTCAGCGTCTACTGATCCGTCGCACGACCCCGCCGCACCCCCGCGAGCCCCCGGCCGGACCACCCGGCCGGGGGCTCGCGCCCTGCCCGCGCCCGCCCTCGTTTGAGAGGATGTGACGGCGTGCGGAGCACGGGGCGGCGTCGGGAGGCGGGGGCGGATGAGGCGCATCGGAGTCACCGGCCACAGGGACATCCCCGAGCAGCTCCTCGCCCATGTCCGCGCCGCCCTGGACACCGCGCTCCTCGCCGCCGCCCGGCAGGCCGCCCGGGACGGCGCGGGCGGGCTGGAGGCGCTGTCCAGCCTGGCGGCCGGGGCGGACCAGCTCTTCGCGGACATCGCCCTCGACCGGGGCGCCGAGCTGACCGTCGTCATCCCCAGCGGCGACTACGAGGACGGCTTCGCGGACCCGGACGAGCTGGCCCGCTTCCACGGCCTGCGCAAGCGCGCGACGCGCGAGGTGCGGATGGACTACCTCCGCTCCACCGACGAGGCGTACTACGCGGCCGGCGCCTACATCGCCGACCACTGCGACCGGCTGCTGGCCGTCTGGGACGGCCGGCCCGCCCGCGGCCTGGGCGGCACCGGGGACATCGTCCGGTACGCCCGCGACCGCGGGACGCCGGTGACCGTCATCTGGCGCACCGGCGTCGAGCGGGCCTGACGCCCGGACCCGGACCCGGACCCGGACCCGGGCCCGGAGCCCTGCCCGGCCGCGGCCCCGTCCGGCCGCGCGGTCAGCGCCGGTGCTGGACCAGCCAGTCGGTGTGCTGGGGCGAGACGACGCGCTCGGTCTCGTACACCGCCGCCGCCCACCGGTCCTCGCCGATCACCGTCTCCATCGCGGTGTGCATCGCCGCCAGGTCCTCCTCGACCAGGGAGTGCGCCGCGATCAGCGGCTGGTGCCGGCGGATCTCGCTCCACGCCACGCAGGCCGCCGCCGCGGCCGACAGCAGCGCGGCCGGCACCGCCGAGTCGCCGACCGAGAAGGCCCGCGCCACGCCCAGCAGCAGGGCCAGGGCGGTGAGCACCGAGACCGAGGCCGACCAGAGCGCGGTCGCCCGGCGCGACAGGGCGGTCTTCCTGTGGTACCAGTTCCGCTGCTCGATCAGCCGGTCGCGGACGTACGTCTCCTTGCGTACCCGGAAGGGCTTCTCCCGCAGCCGGCGCATGGCCGGAGTGATGAGTTCCGACGCGGCTCCGGCGGGTGCGGTGCCGCGCGGATCCGTCCAGCCCACCTTGCGCAGCTCGCCGAGCCCCTCCTCCAGACGGGTGGTGAACTCCCCGTCGGCGTCCGGGAATCCGGCGTCGAAGGGGGCGCCGTGGACGGCGTACCGCCAGCACATCGACTTGATGAACTCGGCGGCGGAGCGGTTCAGTTGCCACTGCGAAGTCGCCCGGCGCCTCGAGGCGCGATAGGCGGCCAGGAGCACGCCGGCGTACGCCAACGCGCTGAGTGCTCCCGCCAGGTGGAAGGAGCCGCCGACGGCCCAGCCGCCCGGCGCGGCGGCCAGGCAGGCCCCCAGGACCAGAAGCCACAGCTGGGCGCGGGTGTCCCGGACCGCGTCCCGCTGTCTGGCGATGGCGGTCTCGTCCGCCCGGTGGAAGAGTTCGGGCAGGTCTGCGTTCCGGAAGACCATGCTCTCCAGCGGTCCCTGAGAAACGGTCATGCGCACCCCCGTCTGCGGTTTTGTGGTCACTCTTTCGATGGAACAGCTCGTTCCGGGCCAGTCGGGGAATACTGGCGCAACGCTTTTGTTTCAACCCCTTGCGCTGATTTGCCGTGGGTTCGCATGAGAGTAAAGTCGTGCCGCCGACACTGCAACGGTGCGGTAATCCCCGACCGACCCACTCCCCCTAGGACGGCCGTCGTGAGCTTTTCCACCTCCGCCACATTCGCAGGCGCGAAGAAAATGCGTGTGCCGCTCGCCGAGATCGATGTGCGCGGGGCCGCCGCCGCCAAGAAGCTCGGCCGGGTCCTGCCGTCCGTGAGCGACCGCATCGAGCGCGTCCCCACCTTCAACTCCGCGCTCTGAACCGGCGAACGCGCACTAAACTGGCGGAATGACAGGACCGCCGGTCCCTTTCCGCGAGATCGTCCTCAAGGTCCACAGCCGGTGCGACCTCGCCTGTGACCACTGCTACATCTACGAACACGCCGATCAGAGCTGGCGTACCCGCCCCAAGGCAATCTCTGACCAGGCGATCTCCTGGACAGCTCTGCGACTGGCCGAGCATGCCACGACCCATGCCCTGCCCTCCGTGACAGTGATCCTGCACGGAGGGGAGCCCCTGCTGGCGGGGCCCGCGCGCCTGCGGCGCGTCTGCGAGGAGCTGACCTCCGCCCTCGCCCCGGTCACCGCCCTGGATCTGCGGATCCACACCAACGGCCTCCAGCTCGGCCCCCGCTTCCTCGACCTCTTCGACGAGTTCGGCGTGAAGGTGGGCATCTCCCTCGACGGCGACAAGGCCGCCAACGACCGCCACCGCCGCTTCGCCGACGGCCGCAGCAGCCACCCCCACGTCCTGCGCGCCGTCGCGCTCCTCCACCAGGAGCGCTACTGCCACCTCGACCTCGGCCTGCTGTGCACCATCGACGTGGCCAACGACCCCGTCACCGTCTACGACGCGCTCCTCGCGCTCGCGCCCCCGCGCATCGACTTCCTCCTCCCGCACGCCACCTGGGAGCAGCCCCCGCCGCGCCCCGACGGCTCGCCCACCGCCTACGCCGACTGGATCCTCGCCGCCTTCGACCGGTGGAACGACCAGGGAAGGCCGGTGCCCGTGCGGCTCTTCGAGTCCGTGCTGTCCACCCTGAGCGGCGGCCCCAGCCTCACCGAGTCCCTCGGCCTCGCCCCCACCGACCTCGTCGTCGTGGAGACCGACGGCACCCTCGAACAGGTCGACTCCCTCAAGAGCGCCTACGAGGGCGCCGCCGCCACCGGCTTCGACGTCTACACGCACGCCCTCGACGAGGTCGCCGCCCACCCCGGCGTCCGGGCGCGCCGGCTCGGCCTCGACGGGGTCGGCGAGACCTGCCGGCGCTGCCCCGTCGTCCGCTCCTGCGGCGGCGGCCTCTACACCCACCGCTACCGCGACGGCCACTTCGCCAACCCGTCCGTCTACTGCGCCGACCTGGAGGCCCTCGTCCGCGGCGTCGAGGACCGCACCGCCGCCGCCACCGCGGCGCCCGCCGTGACCGACCCCGCCGCCCTCCCCGCCGAACAGCACGAGCTGACCCGCGTCCTCCTCGCCGAGCTGCACAGCGAACTCGCCGGCCGCGGCGGCGAGCGGTGGGCCGCCGCCTGGGAGCTGGCCGGCACCGTCGAGGAGCGCTCCGGCGGGCTCGACGCGATCCTCGCCCACCCCTACACCCGCACCTGGCTCCTCGACTGCCTGGCCGCCCTGCGCGAGGGACGCGCCGGGGCGCCGGACCTCGCCGGGCAGCTCGCCCGGTACGTGGCCGCCGCCGCCGTACGCGGCCGGGTGGACGTCCCCGTCCGGATCGCCCACCCCGGCGGCCCGCTGCACCTGCCGACCCTCGGCACCGCCGAGGTGGCCGGCCCCGAGGTCGTGGTGCGGGCCACCGGCGAGGGGCTGCTGCTGCGGGCGGGGGCCACCGAGCTGCGCGCCGGACGGCCCGGCGAGGAGGGCGCCGGCTGGCGGCCGGTGCGGCGCGGCGCGAACGGCACCGCCCTGGACGACCTCGACCCCTGGCGGGACCGCTTCGGCGTCCCCGCCGCCGGGCGGCTCACCCCGGCCGCGGCGGCGGACTGGACCGGGCGGCTGGAGCGGGCGTGGGCGCTGCTGCGGGAGACGGCGCCCGGACAGGCCGCGCGGGCCGCCGGGCTGACCACGCTCACCCCGGTCACCGGCACCGGACCGGCCGTCGGCCCGCACGGCTACGGCGCGCTCGGCCTGCCCCTCGCGGGCGGCCCGCGCGAGCTGGCCCGGGCCCTGCTGCTGGGCCACCGGCGGGCCCGGCTGCGGGCGCTGCTGGACGTCGCGGACCTCTACGCGCTGGACGGCGCCTGGAGCCACCGCGCGCCCTGGCAGGAGGCACCCGTCCCGGTCTCCGCGCTGCTCGCCGGCGCCTACGAGCGGGCGGGCCTCGCGGCGTACGAGGACGGGCACACCGAACACGCCGAAAGGGCCCTCGACCTGCTGGAGAACGCCGCCGAACTCACCGTCGACGGAAAGCTGCTGGTCGCCGACGTGCGCAAGGAACTCGGCCAGGCCCGGGAACGGTCCGGCACCCCGCCCCGGGGATGACTGAAAAACAACGGTGAATGACCGAACGTCATGGGGGTCGTGCAAAGACCACTCCGGAATGATTGACCAGCTCGTATCCTTTCTCATCCCGGATGCGGGTGATCACATGGGACGGGGGTCGGGTGCAGGCGTCATCGCAAGCGCGAGCGGCGGACCATCGGCCGTATTTCTTTCTGAGTTACGCACACACACCGCGCTACGGATCCGGTGGCCCCGACCCCGACATGTGGGTCGAACGGCTCTTCCGCGATCTGTGCGGTCATGTGATGGCCATGACCGATCTCCCCGCCGGCGCCCCCGCCGGATTCATGGACCGGGAGATACGCTCGGGCGAGGGCTGGTCGGAACGGCTGGGTGACGTCCTGGCCTCCTGCCGGGTCTTCGTCCCCCTGTTCTCACCGCGCTATTTCGCCAGTGAGATGTGCGGCAAGGAGTGGTACGCCTTCGCCACCCGGGCCATCTACCACCACGCCAAACACAACAGGCCCGCCGACGCCATCGTCCCCGCCCTCTGGGTCCCCGTGCCGCCCGAACAGCTCCCCGGGCCCGCCGAACGGCTCCAGTTCAACCACCGTGACTTCGGCGACCGTTACGTCACCGACGGCCTCTACGGACTGATCAAACTCCGGATATTCGCCGAGGAGTACGAACGGGCCGTCTACGAACTGGCCAAACGCATCGTCCATGTCGCCGACACCGCGAGCATCAGCCCCGGCAGGCCCGTCGACTACCGCACCGTCCCCAGCGCCTTCGGCCCCCCGGGCCGGGGCCCCCGGCCCCTCCAGGTCACCGTCGCCGCCGCCACCCGCCACGACCTCCCCGACGGCCGCGACCCCGACTACTACGGCGACATGCCGCAGGACTGGAACCCCTACCACCCCGACGCCGCCCGGCCCCTCGCCCATGTCACCGAGGACCTGGTCCGCTCCCTCAACTACCAGGCCACCGTCGCCTCCTTCGACCACGACACCGGACCCGCCGACAGCAAACAGCCCCCCGGCAGCCCCGAGATCCTGCTCCTCGACCGCTGGGCCCTCAAGGACGCCGAGCGCCGCGAACGCCTCGCCGCCTACGACGCCGAGCACCGCCCCTGGGTCAGCGTCGTCGTCCCGCGCAACCTGATGGACCGGGAGACCCGCGCCGCGGACGCCGAACTCCACCGGGCGCTGGAGGAGACCATGCCCATCAAGATGGGCCAGGGCCGCGCCGCGAGCCGCGCCGCCGCCCGCGGCATCCCCACCATGGAGGCGTTCGGCAAGATCCTGCCCCAGGTGGTCGAGGCCGCCGCCCAGCAGTACCTGCGGCACGCCGCCGTCTACCCGCCCGCCGGCGGCCGGCACACCGAACGGCCCCGGCTGCGCGGCCCCATGGCCAGCGAACTGGGCACCACGCACTACACACCCGAGACGCACGAGATCGCGCCGGATGCGGAGGACCTGGATGACAGCCAGTCGTGACGGACGCATCGTCACCTTCTACTCGTACAAGGGCGGTACGGGACGGACGATGGCCCTGGCGAACACGGCCTGGATCCTCGCCGCGAACGGCAGACGGGTCCTCGCCGTCGACTGGGACCTGGAGGCCCCCGGCCTGCACCGCTTCTTCCACCCCTTCCTCGACCCCTCCACCCTCGGCGCCACCACCGGCGTCATCGACCTGATCACCGAGTACGCCTGGGCCGCCACCAGCCCCGTCCAGCGGCCCGACGACTGGCACCGCGACTACGCCCGCATCCAGCCGCACGCCGTCTCCCTCACCCCCGAGACCCTCGGCTGGGAGTTCCCCGACGGCGGCACCCTCGACTTCGTCTCCGCCGGCAAGCAGAACCGCGAATACTCCGCCACCGTCTCCACCTTCGACTGGGACAACTTCTACGACCGGCTCGGCGGCGGCCACTTCTTCGACGCGCTCCGCGACGACATGAAGGCCCACTACGACTACGTCCTCATCGACAGCCGCACCGGCCTCAGCGACATCGCCGACATCTGCACCGTCCACCTGCCCGACGCGCTGGTCGACTGCTTCACCCTCAGCGACCAGTCCATGGACGGCGCCTCCGCCGTCGCCCGCCAGATCGACGAGCGGTACGGCGGCCGGGGCATCCGCATCTTCCCCGTACCCATGCGCATCGACGAGGGCGAGAAGGAGAAGGCCGACGCCGGCCGGGCCCTGGCCCGGCTCAAGTTCGACGGCTTCCCCAGCGGCATGACCGGTGAGGAACTCAGCGCCTACTGGGGCGCCGTGGAGATCCCCTACCGCCCCTACTACGCCTACGAGGAGACCCTCGCCACCTTCGGCGACGACGCGGGCATCGCCAACTCGCTGCTCTCCGCCTTCGAACGGCTCACCGCCGTCGTCACCGACGGCGACGTCACCGCCATGCCGGCCGTCAACGAGGAGGTACGGCTGCGGATCAGGGACGCCTTCACCCGCCGCCGCCCCGCCCTGCCCGCCGACCTCTTCCTGTCGTACGTCGCCGAGAACCGCATGTGGGCCGACTGGATCGAGTCCGTCCTCACCCGGGCCGGCTTCCGCGTCGTGCCCCGCGACGTCTCCGCCGACCCGGCCACCACCGGCGGCGACGCGGTCCGGGCCGCCGAGAACGCCGCCCGCACCGTCGTCCTCCTCTCCAGCGCCTACCTCAAGTCGGCCCGCGCCGTCGAGGTGTGGGAACGGGCCGCCGCCGAGGACCCGGCCGGAGGGCGGCGTCACCTGCTGCCGCTGCGCGTCGGCGACGTCCGGCTCACCACCCCGTACATCGACCGCAACCCCGTCGACCTCTTCCGCCTCGACGAGGTGCACGCCACCGCCGCGCTGCTGCGCGCCCTCGACCGCCCGGTCAAGCGCAACGAGGGCGTCCCGCCCGGCCCCCGCTTCCCCGGCACCGTGCCCAAGATCTGGAACGCCCCGCCCCGCAACCCCGGCTTCACCGGCCGGTCCGTCGTCCTGGAGCGGATGCGCGACCAGCTCGGCGGCGGCATGGCCGTCGTCCTGCCCCAGCCGCAGACCCTCTACGGGCTCGGCGGCGTCGGCAAGACCCAGGTCGCCCTGGAGTACGTCCACCGCTTCATGGCCGACTACGACCTCGTGTGGTGGATGTCCGCCGAGCAGACCGACGACGTCATCGCCGGGCTCGCCGAACTCGCCGTCCGCCTCGGCGCCCAGGGCGGCGACGACATGGCCGCCGCCTCCCAGGAGGCCGTCGACCTGCTCCGCCGCGGCGTACCGACCAACCGCTGGCTCCTCGTCTTCGACAATGCCGACGACCCGGACGCCCTGAAGCGGTTCTTCCCCACCGGCGGGCACATCCTCGTCACCTCCCGCAACCAGACCTGGTCCCAGTACGGCGACGCGCTGCCCGTCGACGTCTTCCTCCGCGAGGAGTCCGTCGAGCATCTCCAGCGCCGCGCCCGGGGCCTCGGCGACGAGGACGCCGACCGGGTCGCCGAGGCCGTCGGCGACCTCCCGCTCGCCGTCGAACAGGCCGCCGCCTGGATCGCGGAGACCGCCACCCCCGTCGCCGCCTACCTGGAGCAGCTCCAGGAGGCCGCCGCCCGCACCCTCGCCCTCAACCAGCCCGCCGGCTACCCCGAGCCGGTCGCCGCGACCTGGAACGTCTCCATCGAGCGGCTCAAGGAGCGCTCACCCGCCGCCGTGCGGCTGCTCCAGCTCTGCGCCTTCTTCGCCCCCGAGCCCATCCACGCCAACCTCCTCTACAGCAAGGAGATGATCGAGGCGCTCAAGCCCTACGACGCCTCGCTCCAGGAGAAGCTGGTCCTCGGCCGGGTCATCCGGGAGATCGGCCGCTTCGCCCTGGCCAAGGTCGACCAGGTGTCCAACTCCATCCAGGTCCACCGGCTCGTCCAGGCCGTCATCCGCGCCCAGCTCACCGAGGAGGAGCAGCGCGAGGCCCGGCACGCCGTCCACCGCATCCTCGCCGGGGCCCGGCCTGACGACGACGAGCCGATCGACAACCCCGAGACCTGGCCCCGGTTCGCCACCATCTGGCCCCACCTCGGCACCTCCGAGGCCCGCCACTGCAAGGAGCCCGAGACCCGCAGGCTGCTCATCGACCGCGTCCGCTACCTCTGGAAGCGCGGCGACTGGCAGACCGCCGGCGCGCTCGCCGAGGACCTGCGCGACGCCTGGCGCGAGACCCTCGGCAACGATGACCTCCAGTACCTCTACCTCCGCTTCCACCTCTCCAACATCCTGCGCTCCCAGGGCCGGTACGTGGAGGCCCGCGACCTCGACGAGGTCACCCTGGAACGCCAGCGGGCCGTCCTCGGCCGCTCCCACCCGCACACCTACATGACCACCTCCAGCCTCGCCATGGACCTCGGCGCGCTCGGCCAGTACGGCAGGGCCATGGAGCTGGCCACCGAGGCGCACGAGGGATTCGGCCAGATCTTCCACGACTCCCACCCCCGCACCCTCGCCGCCGCCAACAACCTCGCGCTCAACCTGCGCATGGTCGGCCAGTACGCGCGGGCCCGCGAGATCGACCAGGAGGTCTTCGACCGGCGCACCGAGGTGCTGGGCCCCGAGCACCCCTACACCCTCTCCTCGGCCACCTCGCTCGCCCGCGACCTGCGGGAGGTCGGCCGGTACGAGGACTCTGTCACCCTGCTCACCCGGACCTACGCCACCTACAAGGAGACGATGGGCCGGGCCTTCCCCGGCACCCTCGCCGCCGGCAAGAGCCTCGCCGTCTCCCTGCGCCGCGCCGGCCGGCTGGAGGACGCCCGGCGGCTCACCACCGCCACCCGCAACCGCTACCGCGCCAAGTACACCTACGCCCACCCCGACTCCCTCGCCTGCGACCTCAACCTCGCGGCCGACCTGTTCGCGGCCGGGGAGCCGGTGGCCGCCCGCGACCTCGCCCAGGAGGTCGTCGACCAGTACCGGGAGGTCCCCGGCGAACGGCACCCCTACACCCTGGCCGCCCTCAACAACCTGGGCGTCTACCAGTGGGGCTGCGGATCGCCCGAGAGCGCCGAAGAGACCCTCCGGGACGCCCTGCGGACGATGCGGGAGGTCCTCGGCGAACGGCACCCGCACGCCCTGTTCTGCACGGTGAACCTCGCCAACACCCGGGCCGACCTCGGTGAGCTGGACGAGACCCTGGGCATCGAGCAGCGCACCGTGCGCGCGCTGCGCGAGGTCCTGGGCGCCCACCACCCGGAAGTCCTGGGCGTCGCATCCAACCTGGCGGTCACCCTCGGCGCGCTCGGCCGCAAGGACGAGGCGGCCCAGCTGCGCGCCGAGACCGGCGACGAGCTCTCCCGCCAGCTCGGCGACGACCACGCCCTGACCCGGATGGCCCGCGACGAACGCCGGGTGCACCGGGACTTGGAGCCGCTGGCTGTCTGAGACGTCCGGCGCTCACTCGCCCCCGGGTTCCTCCAGCAGCCAGGTGAGGACCCGGGGGAGGGCGTGCAGGGCGTCGAAGTGGGCGGCCGACGGCTCCAGGACCGCCGTGGCGTACGGGATGCGGCGGGCGAGCCAGCGGGAGTGGCCGACCGGCGAGAAGACGTCCTGCTCGCCGTGCCAGAGCAGGACCTCGCCCGGGATGTCCGCCGGGTCGAAGCCCCAGGGGCCGCAGAAGGCCAGGGCGTCGTCGATCCAGCCGTACGCCGAGGTCCGCAGCGCCTCCTGGTAGTTGCGCAGCAGCATGGACCGTACACCCGCGTCGGCGACGACCATGCGGTCCGAGGCGGTCAGTTCGCGGCGCAGGTCGTCCAGGAGCCGGACCGGGTCCCGGCGGATCGCGTCGGCGCGGGGGGTGAGGCGGGCGGCGACCCCGTCGGGGTTCTGGGTGGCGTGGGTGTACTCGGTGACGTTCGAGGCGGCCATGCCCTCGAACCAGTCGAGCCCGTCCGCGTCCCGCGGCGCCAGGGTCACCAGCGCGGCGGTGCGGGTCACCCGGTGCGGCAGCAGAGCCGCGCACGCCAGGGCGTGCGGCGCGCCGCCGGAGCGGCCCACCACGGCGAAGCGCTCCAGGCCCAGGGCGTCCGCGATGTCCGCCACGTCCGCGGCCACGTCGGCGACGCTGCGCCCCGCCAGCCGGTCGGAGCCGCCGTAGCCGGGGCGGTCGTACGCGATCAGCTGCATACCGCGCTGGTAGAGCACCATGCCGCGCGGGGCCGGCCCCAGTCTGCTGCCGGGCGTGCCGTGCAGCAGGAAGACCGGACGGCCCTTCGGGTCCCCCAGGCGCTCCACCATCAGATGCCGGCCGTCCCTCGCGCGCACCCGACGTCGCAAGCCCCCCGCCTCCTTCACCGTGTCCGTCGATGACTACCCATCAGGGTGCCTGTACAGGGGCCCTTTGTCGCCGGTGCGTGGACCGGAGGGGACACCGGGAGTAGTGGGAGCGACGGGGGCACGGCGTGAAGGTCGTGTGCGTGTCCCCGAATCGGTCTTGTGTGCTACCGGTCGGTATCGCGATGGTGGCCTGACCATCCTCCGTGACCGCGTACCCCACGTGCCGGGCACGGCCCCCCACAGGAGAGGTCGACGTTTTGAAGCACCGACGCATACCCAAGAGGCGCGCGGCGATCGCCGGCGGAGCCGTTGTCGCCCTGCTCGGAGCCGGTGTCACCCTGCAGACCGCGAACGCCAGCGAGGAGCCCGGCGGCTCCACCGCGAAGACCCTGTCGGCGCCCGCGGCGCAGTCCCTCGCCACGACGCTCGACAAGACGCTGGGCGGCGACGCGGCCGGGGCGTACTACGACGCCTCGGCGAAGAACCTGGTCGTCAACGTGGTCGACGAGGCCGCGGCCGAGGCCGTCCGCGAGGCGGGCGGCAAGGCGAGAATCGTCCAGAACACCCTGGCCGAACTGACCGGCGCCCGGCAGACGCTGAAGACGAAGGCGACCATCCCGGGCACCTCCTGGGCGGTCGACCCGGTGAGCAACAAGGTGGTCGTCACGGCCGACCGCACGGTCAAGGGCGCGAACTGGGAGAAGCTCAACCAGGTCGTGAAGGGCCTCGGCGCCAAGGCGGAACTGAAGCGCACCGCGGGAGAGTTCAAGCCGTTCATCGCGGGCGGTGACGCCATCCACTCCGGCGGCGGGCGCTGCTCGCTGGGCTTCAACGTGGTGAAGGACGGCCAGCCGCACTTCATCACCGCCGGTCACTGCGGCGAGGCCAACAGCGAGTGGTCGGACTCCCAGGGCGGCGCGGCCATCGGCACCATGGTCGACTCGCAGTTCCCGGGCAACGACTTCGCGCTGGTGAAGTACAACGGCGACACCGCGCACCCGAGCGAGGTGAACCTCTACAACGGCAGCAGCCAGGCCATCACCAAGGCGGCCGACGCGACCGTCGGGATGAAGGTCACCCGCAGCGGCTCGACCACCCAGGTCCACGAGGGCGAGGTCACCGGCCTCAACGCCACCGTGAACTACGGCAGCGGGCAGGTCGTCGAGGGCCTCATCCAGACGAACGTCTGCGCCGAGCCCGGCGACAGCGGCGGCTCGCTCTTCTCGGGCGACGCGGCGGTCGGCCTGACCTCGGGCGGCAGCGGCGACTGCTCCTCGGGCGGTGAGACCTTCTTCCAGCCGGTCACGGAGGCGCTGAGCACCCTCGGCGCGCAGATCGGCTGACGTGCAGCGGTAACAGCGGTAAGCAGCAGTAACAGCAGTAACAGCAGTAACGGGTGAGGGCCCCGGCCGCCGCGACTCCGGCGGGCCGGGGCCCTTCTCCGTACACGGCCCTTCTCCGTGCGCGGGCCCTGCTCCGTGCCCGGGGGCCTCCGTCAGGTCCGGGGGTCCTTCGTCAGGGACGCGGTGCCGCCCGGGCCCGGCTCCGGCCCCGGTTCGGGTTCGGGCTCGGGGCACGCGTCCTTGCGCCGTACCGCCGACATCACCACGGTGACCGCGGTGCCCACGACCGCCCACACGGCGAGGACCTGCATCGCGCCGGAGAGCGCCTCGCCCCGGAAGTACGCGATCGAACGGGCCGCCCAGGTGCCCGCGCCCGGCGGCAGGGCCGGGCCGATCGTCCGCCAGAAGTCGGGGAGCATCGGCGCGGGGAACGCGCCGCCCGCGCTCGGGTTGCCCGCGATCACGATGAGCAGCACCGCGAGGCCGATGCCGACGATCCCGGTGAGCGCCTGGAGCGCGAGGGTGATCGCGCCGACCGCGAAGACCACCAGGGTGCCCAGCCCCCACAGCGCGGCCACACAGCCGGGCAGCGCGCCCAGCACGGGGCCGACGATCACCGCGCCACCGAGGCCGCCGAGGACCGCCGAGAGCGCCAGGACCGCGAGCCGGATGACGGCGCGCTGCGGGTTGGCGGGCCGGGAGCCCGCGCTGATCGCCAGCACCGAGGCGAGCAGGTAGCCGCCCACGCACCACCCCACCACCAGGTAGAACGAGGACAGCCCGTTGAAGTCCTGGGGGGAGGCCGGCGCCACGTCCACGGTGCGCACCGTGCGGCGCTGGGCCGCCTCGGCCTGGGTGACGATCGGGGTCAGGGCCCGCGCCAGGGCGGTGCCGCCGCCCGACGCGACCAGCAGGGTGTCCTCGGTGCCCCGGGGGTCGACGATCAGGGCGCCGTCGATCCGCCGCTCCATGATCTGCCGCCGCGCCTCCTCCCGGTCGCCGAGCACCCGGGGGTCGAGCGGGTCGCCGGGCAGGCCGGCCAGCCGGTCCGCCGCCTGGGACGCCGCCGCGCCGGGGGCCATCACACCGAAGGGGACGTCCCTCGGCCGCGGGTCGTGCAGCGCCCCCACGTACGAGGCGATGAACAGGAGCTGGAGCGCGAGCACGCCGGCGACCAGCAGCGCGGCCCGGGGGGTGACGGCGTTCTTGGCTTCGGCGGCGAGCTTCATGCCCCCACGCTCCGGGCCGCCCCGGGTTCGCGCAGGCGGGGCGGGCCGAATGGCGGACGGACGCCGGGGCCGGCCACCGGGTCGTACGGATGTTCGAAACTGGTCTATGGTGGAAGAGGGGGAGGTGAGACGGATCGATCCAGGAGGTGCGGGTGCCGGACTTCACGCATCTGCACACCGTTTCGGGGTTCTCCCTGCGCTATGGGGCCTCGCACCCGGAGCGGCTGGCGGCGCGCGCCGCCGAGCGCGGCATGGACGCCGTCGCCCTGACCGACCGCGACACCGTCGCCGGCGCGGTCCGCTTCGCCGCGGCCTGCGCCAAGGAGGGCGTCCGGCCGCTCTTCGGCGTGGACCTCGCCACCGGCGGGCCGGTACGGGAGGAGACCTCGCGCACCGAGCGCCGCCGCACCCCCGTGCGGGGCGGCGCCTTCGTGGACGAGTCCGCGCCCCGCGCGGTCTACCTGGCCCGCTCCCGCGAGGGCTGGGCCACCCTGTGCCGGCTGATCACCGCCGCGCACACCGCGGAGGGCTCCCCGCTGCTGCCGTGGGCCGAGAACCACGGCGACGGGGTGACCGTGCTCCTCGGGCCCGGCTCCGAGGTCGGCCGCGCCCTCGCCGCCGGCCGGCCCGACCGCGCCGCCCGGCTCCTCGCCCCCTGGCGGGAGGCGTACGGCGACGCCCTGCGCCTGGAGGTCGTCCACCACGGCCGCTCCGGCACCGGGCCCGGCTCGCTGCGGCAGGCCGCCCGCACCCTGGGCCTCGCCGCCGAGCAGGGCGTGCGCGCCGTGCTCAGCAACGCCGTGCGGTACGCCGACCCCGGCCAGGGACCGGTCGCCGACGTCCTCGACGCGGCTCGCCGGCTGGTGCCCATCGACCCCCGCAAGGGCCTCGACAGCGGTGAGCGGTGGCTCAAGGACCCCGCCGCGATGGCGGCCGGCGCCGAGCGGGTCGCCGAGGCGGCCGGCCTCCGCCGCGACACCGCCCACCGGCTCCTCGCCATGACCGAGGAGACCGCCGCCGGGTGCCTGGTCGACCCCGAGGACGACCTGGGCATCGGCACCGTCCACTTCCCCGAGGCGCACCTGGTCGGCGCCGGGCGGCGCACCGCCGAGCGGGTGCTGCGCTCACGCTGCGCCGCCGGGATGGTGCTGCGCGGCCACGACCGGAAGCGGGCCTACTGGGAGCGGCTGGAGGACGAGCTGCGGACCGTCGAGCGGCTCGGCTTCGCCTCGTACTTCCTCACCGTCGCCCAGGTCGTGGACGACACCCGCGCCCTGGGCATCCGGGTCGCCGCCCGCGGCTCGGGCGCCGGGTCGCTGATCAACCACCTCCTCGGCATCGCCCACGCCGACCCGGTCGAACAGGACCTGCTGATGGAGCGGTTCCTGTCGGTGCGGCGGCCGGTGCTGCCCGACATCGACATCGACGTGGAGTCCGCCCGCCGCCTGGAGGTCTACCGGGCCGTCCTCGGCCGCTTCGGGCCCGAGCGGGTGGCCGCGGTCGCCATGCCCGAGACCTACCGGGTCCGCCACGCCGTACGGGACGTGGGCGCCGCGCTGTCCATGGACCCGGCCGAGATCGACCGGATCGCCAAGGCGTTCCCGCACATCCGCGCCCGGGACGCCCGCGCCGCGCTCGACGAGCTGCCCGAGCTGCGGGAGCTGGCGGGGGAGCGGGAGCGGTACGGCAGGCTGTGGGAGCTGGTGGAGGCGCTGGACGCGCTGCCGCGCGGCGTCGCCATGCACCCGTGCGGGGTGCTGCTCTCGGACTCCTCGCTGCCCCGGCGCACCCCCGTGGTGCCGACCAGCGGCGAGAGCTTCCCGATGTCCCAGTTCGACAAGGACGACGTGGAGGAGCTGGGGCTGCTCAAGCTCGACGTCCTGGGCGTGCGGATGCAGTCGGCGATGGCGCACGCGGTCGCCGAGATCGAGCGGGCGAGCGGTGAGGTCGTCGACCTGGACGACCCGGAGCAGGTGCGGCCGGGCGACCCCGACACCTACCGGCTGATCACGTCCGCCGAGACGCTCGGCTGCTTCCAGATCGAGTCGCCCGGCCAGCGCGACCTGGTCGGCCGGCTCCAGCCGTCGACCTTCCACGACCTGGTCGTGGACATCTCGCTCTTCCGGCCCGGCCCGGTCGCGGCCGACATGGTGCGGCCGTTCATCGAGGCGCGGCACGGCCGGGCGCCGGTGCGCTATCCGCACCCCGACCTGGAGGACGCGCTGCGCGAGACGTACGGCGTGGTCGTCTTCCACGAGCAGATCATCAAGATCGTCGACATCATGACCGGCTGCGGCAAGGAGGAGGCCGACGCGGTGCGGCGGGGCCTGTCCGACCCCGAGTCGCAGGGCCGCATCAAGGTCTGGTTCGCCCAGCATGCGCGGGCCCGGGGGTACACGGAGGAGGTCGTCGCGCGCACCTGGGAGATCGTGGCGGCCTTCGGGTCGTACGGCTTCTGCAAGGCGCACGCGGTCGCCTTCGCCGTACCGACGTACCAGTCGGCGTGGCTGAAGGCCCATCACCCGGCCGCCTTCTACGCCGGGTTGCTCACCCACGACCCCGGGATGTACCCCAAGCGGCTGTTGCTGGCGGACGCCCGGCGGCGGGGGGTGCCGGTGCTGCCGGTGGACGTCAACCGCTCGGCGGTCGCCCACCGGATCGAACTGGTGTCCGGTTCGCTGGGTGCGTGGGGGCTGCGGCTGGCGCTCAGCGACGTCCACGGCATGAGCGAGGCGGAGGCGGCGCGGATCGAGGCCGGGCAGCCGTACGCCTCCCTGCTGGACTTCTGGGAGCGGGCCCGCCCCAGCCGCCCCGTCGCCGAACGGCTCGCCCAGGTCGGCGCGCTCGACGCGTTCGGCGGCAACCGGCGCGACCTGCTGCTGCACCTCGCCGAACTCCACCGGATGCAGCGGGGATCCGGCTCGTACGGGGACCAGCTCCCGCTCGGCGGCGGCCGGAGATCCGCGCCCGTCGGCCTGCCCGACCTCGACGACGCCGAACGGCTCAGCGCCGAGCTGGGCGTGCTGTCCATGGACGCCTCCCGCCACCTGATGACCGACCACCACGCCTTCCTCGCCGAGCTGGGCGTGGTCTCCGCCCAGCGGCTGCGGGCCGCCCGCAACGGCCAGACCGTGCTCGTCGCCGGGGCCAAGGCGGCCACCCAGACGCCGCCCGTGCGGTCCGGCAGGCGGGTCATCTTCACCACCCTCGACGACGGCACCGGCCTGGTCGACCTGGCCTTCTTCGACGACAGCCACGAGGCGTGCGCCCACACCGTCTTCCACTCCTGGCTGCTGCTGGTGCGCGGCGTGGTGCAGCGGCGCGGCCCGCGCAGCTTCAGCGTGGTCGCCTCCGCCGCGTGGAACCTCGCGGAGCTGGTCGACCTGCGCCGCGAGGGCGGCCTGGACGCGGTGGCGGCCCGCCTGGCCCAGCCGCCGCCGGCCGCCCCGCAGCCGCCCTCCGGCGGCGGCCGGACGATCACGATGCCCACCGGCTACGAGATGAACCCCTGGTCCGACCTGCGTCCGGCGGGCGAGGGGACGGCGGGTCCGCCGAAGAAGCTGTGGCACCAGAGCCGGGGGAGTGCGGGATGATCCTCCACATACGCTTCCGGACCGCACCCGGCCAGGAGGTGCTCCTCCCGCAACTGACCGGGCTGCTGGAGCAGTTCACCCCCGTCGTCGAGGCGCTCCCGCCCGACGCCGCGCTCGCCGACGTGCGCGGCGCCGTACGGTACTTCGGGCGCGGCCCCGCCGGGCTGGCCGCCCTGATCCGGGTCCGGGCGCTCGCCCTGTACGGGGTGGACTGCGCCATCGGCGCCGGCCCCAACCCGATGCTCGCCCGCATGGCGTCCCGGGCCGCCGCGCCCGGCACCACCCTGGTCGTGGACGACCCGGAGGCGTTCCTGCGCGACCGGCCGGTCGCCGCGCTGCACGGGGTCGGCCCGGCCACCGCCCGGACGCTGTGCGCCTACGGGCTCGACTCCGTCGGCCGGGTCGCCGCCGCGCCGCTCGCCGTGCTCCAGCGGATCACCGGCGCGCGGGCGGGCCGCGAGCTGTGGGAGCGGGCGCACGGCATCGACCGGACGGCGGTCGTCCCGGGCGCCGCGTCCCGGTCGGTCGCCGCCGAGCGGGGCTTCGACCGCGACGAGCTGGACCGCGACCGGCACCGGCGCGCCCTG
Source organism: Streptomyces sp. NPDC015131 (assembly GCF_043079975.1). Lineage (NCBI taxonomy): Bacteria > Bacillati > Actinomycetota > Actinomycetes > Kitasatosporales > Streptomycetaceae > Streptomyces > Streptomyces sp. NPDC015131. The sequence goes on from NZ_JBIBVB010000007.1 coordinate 76,346, forward strand.
CTGTCCCTCGCCGGCGAGCTGGGCGCCCGGATGCGGGACGAGGAGCAGGTGTGCCGCTCGCTCACGCTGACCGTGCGGTACGCCGACCGCTCGGCGACCACCCGGACCCGCACCCTGCCCGAACCGACCGCCCATACGGCCGCCCTGACCGCCGCCGCGTACGCGATGCACGAGGCGCTCGGGCTCCAGCGCGCCCGGGTGCGGGCGGTCGGGCTGCGCGCCGAGGGCCTGACGCCCGCCGGGAAGGCCACCCACCAGCTCTCCCTGGACCCGGCCGACGACCGGGCGCGGCGGCTGGAGGCGGCGGCGGACCGGGCGCGCGCGAGGTTCGGCCCGGGAGCGGTGGTACCGGGGTCGCTGGCGGCGTAATCCCTGGCGGCGCGGCACTTTTTACCGGCACGTAACTTCCCAGCCGCCGCTACCCGTGCGTAGCTTGGCATGAGCACGGCATTCCGTGGTTCCGGGCCCACGGGGCGTACCGCCACGCCCCCTCCCCATTCCTTGAGCCGCAAGGAGACCACTCGATGCTGCCCCCGCACCTCCGGCGTGCCCTCAGACCCCTCGCGGTCCTGCTGCTGGCCGTCACCGCGACCCTCACCCCCGCCCCGGCCGCCTCCGCGACCACCTCCGCCCCCGCCGCTTCCGTCGCCGCGCAGGCGGCGGGCCGGCCCGGCAGCGGCTGGAACGACTACCGCTGCAAGCCGTCCGCCGCCCATCCCCGCCCGGTCGTCCTCGTCCACGGCACCTTCGGCAACTCCGTCGACAACTGGCTCGGCCTCGCCCCGTACCTGGTGGCGCGCGGCTACTGCGTCTTCTCCCTCGACTACGGCCAACTGCCCGGCGTGCCCTTCTTCCACGGGCTGGGCCCCGTCGCCAAGTCCGCCGAACAGCTCTCCGCGTACGTCGACACGGTCCTCGCCGCCACCGGCGCGGCCGAGGCCGACCTCGTCGGGCACTCCCAGGGCGGGATGATGCCCCGCCACTACCTCAAGTTCCTCGGCGGCGCCGACAAGGTGAACGCCCTCGTCGGCCTCGCCCCCGACAACCACGGCACCACCCTGCTCGGCCTCACCCGGCTGCTGGACCACTTCCCCGGCGCGGCCGGCCTGCTGAACGAGAAGACCCCGGGCCTCGCCGACCAGATCGCCGGCTCGCCCTTCCTCCAGAAGCTCAACGCGGGCGGCGACACCGTCCCCGGCGTCCGCTACACCGTCATCGCCACCCGGTACGACCAGGTCGTCACGCCCTACCGCTCCCAGTTCCTCGACGGGCCGGGCGTCCGCAACGTGCTGCTCCAGGACCTGTGCCCGCTGGACCTCTCCGAGCACGTCGCCATCGGGCTGATCGACCGCATCGCGTTCCACGAGGTCGCCAACGCCCTCGACCCGGCGCGGGCGACACCGACCACCTGCGCCTCGGTCATCGGCTGAGCCGGGGGCCGCGTACGCGCGCGAAAGGGCCCGTCCGCGAGACGCGGACGGGCCCCTGCGCGTTCGGGCGCCGGGTGTCAGCGGGCCGCCCTGCGGCGGGCCGTGGCGAACAGCACCGCCGCGCCGAGCGCCAGCACGCCCGCGCCGCCCGCCGCGAGGTACGCGGTGCTCGCGCCGCCCCCGGTCTCCGCGAGGTCGCCCCCGCTCGCGGCGGCGACCGGCGACGGGGTGCCCGCGCCCTGCGCCTGGAGCGAGCCGGCCTGCTCGGCGGACGGCGCCGGGGCCGGGGCGCTCTCCGTGGCGGGGGCGCTCTCTGGGGCGGACGGCTCCGGCGCGTGGCCCGCGCCGTGCTCGTCGCCGCCGTGCCCGCCGTGGTCGACCGTCGACTGGCCGGCGCCCTGCTCGATCTGCGCGTCGGACGGCGCCGACGCGGTGGGCGCGGGCGCCGCGCCGCCGCCCGCCTGGCCGTTGTCCTTGCCGAACACCACGTCGGAGCAGGTGTAGAACGCCTCGGGCGAGTCGGAGCGCTGCCAGACCGAGTACACCAGGTGGCGGCCGGACCTGGCCGGGACGGTGCCGTCGAAGACGTACTCCCCGTTCTCCAGGCGGGGGTTCGTCACCGTGGCGAACGGCTTCGCCTCCAGGTCCGACCACTTCAGCGGCTTGGCCGGGTCGTACCCCTCCTTGGTGAGGTACAGCGCGAAGGAACCCTTGTGCGGGGCGGTCGCCTTATAGCGGAACGTGTGCTTCCCGGCGGTCATCGGGGACGACGGCCAGTCACCGCGCGGCAGGTCGAGCCCCCGGTACTTGTCGCGGCCCGCGCTGCACAGCTTGCCGTCCGGTATCACCTGCCGGTGCTTCCCGGCGGCGTCGGCGATGTTGACCTCGTTCCAGTCGTAGAACGCCTGCGGCCCGCTCGCCGCGACCGCCGCCCTGCACGCCGCCGAGTCCGGGCTCTCCGGCCCCTCGGCGTAACAGGCGGACACCCGGCTGACGGGGTCCGTGAGCGTGCCGTGCGCGGCGGCCGGCGACGCGGCGAGCCCCGCGAGGGCGAGCGGCGCGACGCCCAGGACGACGGTGGCGGCTGCCGAACGGCGAGCAGTCATGGTGGCGTTCTCCTTCGACCGGAAGTGCGGTGTGGGGGGTGGCTGTGGGGGGCTGCGGGACCGGGGACCCGGACGGGCGGCGCGGCCCCCCGGCATCGGCGCCGACGGTCCGGACCGGCCCCGGTGATCAGCAAGCTAGCCGCTCGGAACGCGGAAATCCGCCGGTGAGAGGGGTGGACGGCGATCCTTATGCTGCGTTTAAGGAACGCTTGAGCGCAGCCACAGGAAGAGGCGGGGAGTGACCCGAACGGCGCAAGATCGTTGGCCGGGCATGAACCACACCACGCGCGTACTCGCCGCCCTGTCCTTCGGAACCGCCGTGCTCCTCGGCGCCCTCGCCACCCCCGCCACCGCCGTCCCCGACCCCACCGCCACCGTGGACTGCGCCGTCCAGGAGGTCACCGGACTCGTCGACCTGGCCGGCCTCGGCGTGCCCGCCGAGGTCCCGGGCGCCGCCTGCCTCGCCCCCTGAGCCGCCCACCGGTGAACGGCCCTCGGCCCCTCCCGCCCGGGAGGGGCCGAGGGCCGTCCGCGTCCGCCGCCGCCCCTCAGCGCCCCCGCAGCCGGTAGCGGCGCTCCGGGCGGCCCGTACCGCCGTAGCGCAGGGTCACCTCGACGCGGCCCGTCTCCGCGAAGTACTCCAGGTAACGGCGGGCGCTCACCCGGGACAAGGAGCCCGCCGCCCGCGCGCACTCGGCGGCCGACAGACCCGACGGGTGGTCGCGCAGGACCCGGTCCACCAGGTCGGCGGTCGGCCCGGCCAGGCCCTTGGGGAGCTCCCGCGACCCCGGCGGGCGGGTGCCGAAGATCCGGTCCACGTCCTCCTGCCGCGCCTCCGCCACCCCGTCCTCCAACGCCTCCAGCCGCGTCCGCAACGCCGCCACGTGCAGCAGCTGTTCGCGCAGCGCCGCCTGGCTGAACGGCTTGATCAGATAGTGCAGGGCGCCCGCCCGCAGCGCCGCGCGGATCGTGCCCGCGTCCCGGGCCGCCGTGATGAACAGCGCGTCCACGCCGTGCCCCCCCGCCCGCAGCTCACGCAGCACACCGATCCCGTCCATGTCCGGCAGGTAGACGTCCAGCAGGACGACGTCCGGGCGCAGCGCGTCCGCCGCGCGCAGCGCCTCGGCACCGCTGTGCGCCACCCCGACCACCGTGAACCCGTCCATCGCGGACACATAGCGGCCGTGCAGCTTGGCGACCATGAAGTCGTCGTCCACCACCAGCACTTTCGTCACCGGCGACACGGTAGGACCCGACCACAACGACCACAACGTCCGTTGATTGCGGAAGGGAGACAGCTTCCTCACGCGGCGGCAACATGTGGGCCACTTCACACGACAGGAGGCTCCGTTGCGTATGCGCACTCCGCTCGCCCTGCTCGGGGCGGCGCTGCTGGTGCTGGTGGGGCCGCCGCTGCTCTCCCCGGACGGCGGCGCCGCCACCGGCACCCGAATCCCCGGCCTGCGGCTCATGGTCCCCAACACCCCCGGCGGCGGGTACGACATCACGGCCCGCACCGCCGCCAAGGACGCCGAGGACGCGGGGCTCACCGACGGCATCGAGGTCTTCAACCTGCCCGGCGCCGGCGGCACCGTGGGCCTCACCCGGCTCGTCGGCGAACGCGGCAACGGCAGGCTGGCCATGTCCATGGGCCTCGGCGTCGTCGGAGCCGTCCACACCAACGAGTCGCCCGCCACCCTCGCCGACACCACCCCGATCGCCCGGCTCACCGAGGAGCAGGACATCGTGGTCGTCGGCAAGGACTCCCCGTACCGGACGCTCCAGGACCTGCTCACCGCCTGGCGGAAGAACCCCGCCGGGCTGCCCGTCGGCGGCGGCTCGTCCCCCGGCGGGCCCGACCACCTGGCGCCCATGCTGATGGCCCGGGCCGCCGGGATCGCCCCGAAGACCGTCAACTACGTGGCCTTCGACGGCGGCGGCGAACTCCTCGCCTCGCTCCTCGGCGGCAAGGTCGCCTTCGGGGTCTCCGGCGTCGGCGAGTACCTCGACCAGATCGAGGCGGGCGAGCTGCGCGTCCTCGCCGTCACCGGCCCGCAGCGCGTCCCCGGCCTCGACGCCCCCACCCTGCGTGAGTCCGGCCTCGCCACCGACTTCACCAACTGGCGCGGCATCGTCGCCCCGCCCGGCCTCACCGCCGCCGAACGCGACCGGCTCACCGGCCTGGTCACCCGGCTGCACGCCTCCCCGCAGTGGCGCGAGTCGCTGCGGAAGAACGGCTGGACCGACGCGTTCCTCGCCGGCGACGCGTTCGGCGCCTTCCTCGACCAGCAGGACACCCGTGTCGACTCCGTCCTGAAGGAGCTGGGACTGTGACCGAGCCCGCCCCCGCCCCCACCCCCGGCACCGGGGGAGGCCGCCGTGCCTGGCTGCGCGACCACTCCGAACTCGGCGTCTGCCTGCTGCTCGCCGTCCTCGGCGCGCTCGTCCTCACCGACGCGGCGACCATGGACACCGCCTCCGCACAGCGCGGCCCCGTCGGGCCCGCCACCGTCCCGCTCCTGGTCGGCACCGCCCTGGTCGTGGTCGCCGCCCTCCTCGCCGCCGACGTCCTGCGCGGCGGCCGGGGCGAGGCCGAGGGCGGCGAGGACGTCGACCTGTCCGAACCCGCCGACCGGCGCACCGTCCTGCTGCTCGCCGGGGTGTTCCTCGGCGGCGCCGCGCTCATCGAACCGGCCGGGTTCCCGGCCGCCGGCGCACTGATCTTCTGGGGCTCCGCGTACGCGCTCGGCAGCCGCCGCCCCGGCCGCGACCCGCTGATCGCCGCCGTCCTCTCCCTGGTGACCTACACCGTCCTCGACCGCCTGCTCGGGGTCCCGCTGCCCGGCGGCCCGCTGATGGGAGTGCTCTGATGGATTCGCTGAACTCCCTGATCGACGGCTTCGGCACCGCCCTGACCCCGGTGAACCTGATGTGGGCCGCCGTGGGCGTCCTCCTCGGCACCGCCATCGGCGTCCTGCCCGGCATCGGCCCCGCGATGGCGGTGGCGCTGCTGCTGCCCGTGACGTACGGCCTCGAACCCACCGGCGCCTTCATCATGTTCGCCGGCATCTACTACGGCGCCATGTTCGGCGGCTCCACCACCTCCATCCTGCTCAACACCCCCGGCGAGAGCGCCGCCGTCGTCGCCGCCATCGAGGGCAACCCGATGGCCAGAGCCGGCCGCGGCGCCCAGGCCCTCGCCGCCGCGGCCGGCGGGCACTTCGCCGGCGGCCTCATCGGCACCGTCCTGCTCGTCGCCCTCGCCCCCACCGTCGCCTCGCTCGCCGTCGGCATCGGCGCGCCCGACTACCTCGCCCTCATGGTGCTGGCGTTCATCGCCGTCACCTCCGTCCTCGGCTCCTCCCGGCTCCGGGGCATCGCCTCGCTGCTCATCGGCCTCACCCTCGGCCTCGTCGGACTCGACGGGACGACCGGGCAGCAGCGGCTCACCTTCGGCTCGCTCCAGCTCGCCGACGGCATCGACGTCGTCATCGTCGCCGTCGGTCTCTTCGCCATCGGCGAGGCCCTCTGGGTCGCCGCCCACCTGCGGCGCGGCGGCGGCGAGGCCATTCCCGCCGGCCGCCCCTGGCTCGGCCGGGACGACCTGCGGCGGACGTGGAAGCCCTGGCTGCGCGGCCCGCTCATCGGCTTCCCGTTCGGCGCCGTCCCGGCCGGCGGCGCCGAGATTCCCACTTTCCTGTCGTACGTCACCGAGAAGCGGCTCTCCCGGCACAAGGACGAGTTCGGCCGCGGCGCCATCGAGGGCGTGGCGGGCCCCGAGTCCGCCGCGTCCGCCTCGGCGGCCGGCACCCTGGTGTCGATGCTGACGCTCGGGCTGCCCACCACCGCGGTCGCCGCCGTGATGCTCGCCGCGTTCCAGCAGTACGGCATCCAGCCCGGCCCGCTGCTGTTCGAGCGGGAACCCGCCCTGGTGTGGGGGCTGATCGCCTCCCTGTTCGTCGGCATGGTGCTGCTGCTCGCGCTCAACCTGCCGCTCGCACCGGTGTGGGCCCGGCTGCTGCGCATCCCGCGCCCGTACCTCTACGCCGGGATCCTGTTCTTCGCCGCCACCGGCGCGTACGCGGTCGGCGGCGAGGCCGTCGACCTGGTCGTCCTGCTGGTGGTCGGCCTGCTCGGCTTCGGGATGCGCCGCTACGGCCTGCCCGTGCTGCCCGCCGTCATCGGGGTCATCCTCGGCCCGGCGGCCGAACAGCAGCTGCGCCGGGCGCTCCAGATCAGCGACGGGAGCGTCACCGGGCTGGTGAACACCCCGTTCTCGGTGACCGTGTACGCGGTGATCGCCCTCCTGCTGGCGTGGCCGCTGCTGCGGCGGCCGCTCACCCGCCGCCGCGCCGCGCGCCGGTGACCGGCCCGGTGTCCGTGCCGGGCAGCCTCCCGGCACGGGCCAGGGCCTCCAGCGCGTCCAGGGCCTCCTGTGCCGCCGCCGCGGCGGCCGGGTCCCGCTCCGCCAGGCCGCTCGCCGCGAACTCGTCCTCGTCCAGCCGCAGGATCTCGGCGCCGTCCGCCGGCACCCACAGGTCGAGGTCCAGGTCCTCCACGACGACCGTGTCCCCCTCCACCCGCGCCGGCCGGGTGACGTCGCAGTACCACCCCTTCAGCGCGCCGCCCGGGCCCCGCACCTCCTTCACCGCGTACCACCGGTCGCGCCAGAAGTGCTCGGTGAACACGTCGCCCGGCTCGAAGCGGACGAACCCGAAGTCCCGCACCCCGTCCGCCGCCCACGGCGCGGTGACCGTCAGCCGGACGCCGTCGTCGGCCACGACGTCCGCCGGGTACGCGATCTTCGTCCGCCCGGCCTTGACGAGACGCACCTCAACCGAGCGTGCGGACATGCCGGACCTCCGTCGCGCAGACCTCGTACCCGAACCACTGGTTGATCGCCAGCATCGGGCCGTTCGCACCGTCGTTGTTGGTGAACGCCTCGGTGCAGCCCGCCGCGCGGGCCCGGCGCAGCGAGTCGGTCTTGGCCAGCTTCGCCAGGCCCCGCCCCCGGTAAGCACGCAGGGTGCCGGTCATGCCCGACACGTACCGCGTCCCGCCGTCCGTGAACGCGGCGGTGTAGGCCGCCACCTCACCGTCGACGGTCACGACCGTCGAGAGGCCGCGGTCCAGCAGGGGGTTGTTCCAGGTGTGGCGGACCCAGTCCTCGTAGTCGTCGAAGTCCGTGGCGATGTCGCTCGGTTCGTCGGCCGTCGCCTCCGCGTCGGCGACGAACATCGGGCGCGGGTCCGCCTCGTAGTCGGCGGCGGTACGCAGTGCGACGCCGGGCGGGAGCGTCCCGGGCAGCTCGGGCAGGTCCGTGCGCGCCAGGTCGAGGCGCTGGAAGTGCGAGGACCGGGTGGGCCGGTAGCCCCGCTTTCCCGCGAACCCCAGGCTGCCCGGCTCGTCCCTCACATAGGCGTACAGCGAGGTCGCGCCCTCGGCCGCCAGGTGCTCCTCGGCGGTCCGCAGCAGCAGGCCGCCCACGCCGTGTCCCCGGTGATCGGGGTGGACCTGCGGGGTGGCGTAGGACTGGCCGGGCTCGCTGCTGTCGTAGGCGATGCCGGCGTAGGCCGTCCCGACGACCTCACCGTCCCTCTCGGCGACCAGCAGGCGGAACTTCGCGGCCGGGTTGACGTTCTCGACGTCGAAGAGCACCGAACGCGGCGTCGCCACCTGGAACGGTACGCACGCCTGCCGGGACCTGCTCACGGCCTCGGCGTCCTCGGGACGGAAGTCCCGCACGATCACAGTCATGGGGCCGCACGCTACGCGCGGCCCGGCCCCGGCCGCCTCCGAATATCGTGGCGGTGGGGGACAATCGGCCCGTGACCCTGAAGATCTCCCTCGACGCGGACTCCGCCACCGCCCCGTACGAGCAGCTGCGCGCCCAGATCTCCGAGCAGGCCCGCTCCGGGCACCTGCCCGTCGGCCACAAGCTGCCGACCGTGCGGGGCCTGGCGGAGGAGCTGGGCCTCGCCGCCAACACGGTCGCCAAGGCCTACCGGGTGCTGGAGGCGGACGGGGTGGTCGAGACCCGCGGCCGGGCCGGCACGTTCGTCGCCGCCGCCGGGGACGCCGCCGCCCGCCAGGCCGCCGCGGCCGCCGCTGCGTACGCCGCCGAGGCCCGCCGGCTCGGGCTGAGCCGCGCGGACGCCGGCGCCGCCGTGACGGACGCGCTGCGCGCCGCGTACGGGGACTGAACCGGATGGTCCTTGGGCGTACAGGCTCTAGAGGTAGAGCCCCGCGTCCGGGCCCCGGGTCTGGTCCGGGACGGCCGCCGGGCCGGTGCCGCGCCGCAGCGCGTACAGCTCCGCCAGTGTCGAGCCGTCCCGGCCGACGCCCTCCTCGGTGCCGAGCCACGCCACCGCCTCCGGCCGGGTCATCGGACCGACCTCGATCCGGGCCAGGCAGCGGCCGGGGCGGACCACGGCCGGGTGCAGGCGCTCCAGGTCCTCGTTGGTGGTGACGCCTACCAGGACGTTGCGCCCCTGCCCGAGCAGACCGTCCGTCAGGTTCAGCAGCCGGGACAGGGCCTGGCCGGCGGTGTGCCGGGCCTCGCCGCGGATCAGCTCGTCGCAGTCCTCCAGGAGCAGCAGCCGCCACCGGCCCTTGCCGGTGGCCTCGTCCTCGCCGATCGCGATGTCCATCAGATAGCCGACGTCGTTGAAGAGCCGCTCCGGGTCCAGCACGCAGTCGACCTGGCACCAGTCGCGCCACGCCCGCGCGAGGGTGCGCAGCGCCGAGGTCTTGCCGGTGCCGGGCGGGCCGTGCAGCAGGAGCAGCCGGCCCGCGATGTCGTCGGGCGTGACCTTCATCAGCCGGTCCATCGCCAGGGCCACCGGCGCGGTGTAGTTGGGCCGGACCTCCTCCCACGTCCCGGCGGCGATGCGGCGGGTCGTGCGGTACGGGCCGCGGCGCGGCGACACGTACCAGAAGCCCATGGTCACGTTGTCCGGCTGCGGCTCGGGCTCGTCCTCGGCGCCGTCCGTCGCCTGGTGCAGCACCTTCCGCGCCAGCTCCTCGTCGACCGCCGTGACGGTGACGTCGGCGCCCCGGTTCCAGCGGGACACCAGCAGCGTCCAGCCCTCGCCCTCGGCCAGGGTGGCGCTGCGGTCGTCGTCCCGCGCGGAGCGCAGCACGGCGGCGCCGGGCGGCAGCAGGGTCGCGCCGGACCGGACGCGGTCGAGGGACGAGCTGTGCGCGTACGGCTGCTCGCCCGTGGCGAAGCGTCCGAGGAACAGCGCGTCGACGACGTCGGCGGGTGAGTCGCTGTCGTCGACGGTGAGCCGGATCGGCAGGGCCTCATGCGGGTTGGCGGACATGCGCCCCATGATCCGCCACACCCGCCGCCGGTGCACGGTGTTTACGCGCGTGTACGGCGCTGAAGCGCGTGTACGGCCCGCACCGGGACCGCGGGTGACGGCCCGTCGGCGTCGCCCCGGCGGGGTGGGTGACGGGGCGGGCCGGTGACACCCGTACGGAGCACACGGCGGCGCGTCGCGGCGGCGCCCGGCCGGGGGCGGGCGGCGGCCGGGACACGCCCGCGGCCGGGGGGCGGAGGGTGGGGGGCGGGTGGCGCAACTCCGGTGTTTGGTTTGCGACTTGTCCCTGAAATCGGGGATTTCGTCCTTGACGGTCCGTCCATTTCCGCTGGATGTCATCCCTACGCCATGCGGCGCCTATTGGCATGGACACTGCATCCTGCTACGAAATTTTTAGGCAGAAATCCTGCTAAAGGGAGGTTCCATGAAACTGTCCCGAGCCGCGGCATTCACCACCTCACTCCTTCTCGGCGCAGCCCTCACCCTCACCGGGGGAACGGCGGCGCAGGCGGACACGTCGGCAGCCGCCGTCGACTACGTCGCCCTCGGCGATTCGTACTCCTCCGGAGTCGGCGCCGGCAGCTACGACAGCTCCAGCGGAAACTGCAAGCGCACCCCCCGCGCCTTCCCCGCTCTCTGGGCCGCCGCGAATTCCCCCGCGTCCTTCGCGTTCACCGCCTGCTCCGGCGCCCGCACCGCCGATGTGACATCCGGTCAGCTCGGTCCGCTCTCCGCCGCCACCGACCTCGTCTCCCTCACCGTCGGCGGCAACGACGCCGGATTCGCCGACGTGATGACCACCTGCGTCCTCCAGTCGGAGGCCACCTGCGTCTCCCGCGTCAACGAGGCGAAGCGCTTCGTCGACACCACCCTGCCCGGCCGGCTCGACTCCGTGTACAACGCTGTCCGCGCCAAGGCCCCCTCCGCGCGCGTCGTCGTCCTCGGCTACCCCCGCTTCTACAAGATCGGCGGCAGCTGCCTCGCCGGTCTGACCGAGAACGAGCGCCGGGCCATCAACAGCGGCGCCGACCACCTCAACGCGGCGACCGCCAAGCGCGCGGCCGACCACGGCTACACCTTCGCCGACGTCACCCCCGCCTTCACGGGGCACGAGATCTGCTCGGGAGCCTCCTGGTTGCACAGCGTCAACTGGCTCAACATCGGTGAGTCCTACCACCCCACGGCCGCCGGACACTCCGGTGGCTACCTTCCGGCCTTCCGGTCGGCACTCTGAGTGACGGTCCGGACCGCCCCGGCCGGGCCTCGGAGCACCCGCGAGCGCCCGGCCGGTGGTGTCCGGCCACCCCTGACGAACCGCCAGCAACCTTGCGCGGTACGGTTCTTCGGGTTCCGGCCGATGGCCAGGACCGGCACCGGCCGCGCGGAGCGCGGCCAACTCGCTCTGCAGCCACCTGACTTCGGAGCGTAATCGTCAACCTTCGTACATGTGTGGTGAATCGCTCCAGCGGGATACACGCGTGTGATGCGGGGACGATAGGGTTAATGTGCAGCGGCCGGGTGCCCTCGTACGGGTGGGGAGTGACATGGAACAGATAACGGTGCGCAGCAGGCCCCGAGTGCCTGCCATCACATGCGGGAGCAGCGCGACCAGTACGCGCCTCGACCGCCACCTCGCGGTGCTGGGCGGTCCGGCCGTCCCGCAGCGCGAGACCGTGGAAGCGACTCTGCTGATGCGGGAGTTGACCACCAGGGACGTCCGGCACGCCGGCACCAGCAAGGGCGCGCGCGTCAGGCTCTTCGCCCCGCTGCGCCGCCTGCGCCGCTCGCTCTTCGGCAGCCACGCCTGACCGAACGTCTCCACCGGTCCTGATGGGCCGTGGGCCGCGTCACACGCACCCGTCCGCCCACGGCTCGTCCACCCCTCCGCCCGCGCCCCCCGGCCCTCAGGCCACCACCCCGTCCCGGCGCAGGGCGGCGCGCTCCTCCTCCGCGACCCCCAGCTCCCGCAGCACCGCGTCCGTGTGCGCGCCCAGCGCCGGCACCGCGCCCATCCGCGCCGGCGGCCCGCCCGGCAGCCCGATCGGGGGCACCAGGGCCCGCAGCGGCCCCACCGGGGTCTCCACCCGCCGCCACCTGTCCCGTGCCGCCAGCTGCGGATGCGCCGCCACGTCCGCGACCGTGTTCAGCCGGGCGCACGCGATGCCCGCCGCCTCCAGCCGCCGCACCGCCTCCCCGGTGTCCAGCGCGGCCAGCGCCCCCGCCACCACCGCGTCCGTCTCCGCCCGGTGCGCCACCCGCGCGGTGTTGGTGGCGAACGCCGGGTCTGCGGCCAGCTCCGGGCGGCCCAGCACCTCTCCGGCCAGCCGCCGCCACTCGCGGTCGTTCTGCACGGACAGCATCACCTGGCCGCCGTCGGCCGTCGGATAGGCGTCGTACGGCGCGATGACGGCGTGCGCGACCCCGGTGCGCGCCGGTGCCTCGCCCCCGTGCATCCCGTGGTGCAGCGGGTGCCCCATCCACTCGGCGAGCGACTCCAGCATGGAGATCTCCACCGGCCCGCCGAGCCCGGTCGCCGTCCGCCGCAGCAGGGCGGCCAGCACCCCCGAGAAGGCGTACATGGCCGCCGCCGTGTCGGCCGCCGGGATGCCCGCCTTGACCGGCTGCTCCGGGGTGCCGGTCACGGACACCAGCCCGGCCTCGCACTGCACCAGCATGTCGTAGGCCCGCTTGTGCGCGTACGGGCCGCCCTCCCCGTACCCGGAGATGTCCACCGCGACCAGCCGGGGGTGCTCCGCGCACAGGGTCCGGGCGTCCAGGCCCAGCCGGGCCGCCGCCCCCTGCGCCAGGTTCTGCACGAACACGTCCGCCCCCGCCACCAGCCGGCGCACCAGCGCGAGGCCGCGCGGGTCCTTCAGGTCCACGGCCACCGACTCCTTGCCCCGGTTGCACCAGACGAAGTGCGAGGCCAGACCGCCGGCCGCGGTGTCGTACCCCCGGGCGAAGTCCCCGCCGTCCGGGCGCTCGACCTTGACGACCCGGGCGCCCAGGTCGGCGAGCTGCCGGGTGGCGAACGGCGCCGAGACGGCCTGCTCGACGGCGACGACGGTGATGCCGTCGAGGGGGAGGGGAAGCGGCTGAGTGCTCATGCCGCCGTGCCTACCCCCTGCGCCCCGCTCCTGTCACCCCCCGGGCGCCGCCGCTCGCCGGGCCCCGGGGCGCTCAGAGCAGGGCGAGCTGGCCCTCGGGGCCCTCCTCCGACCGGTCCAGGACCGAGGCGGGCCGCCGCGCCGCGGCCGGGGCGGGCAGCACCCCGGCCGCCCGCAGAGCGGCGCGGGTGAGCCGCTCCGCGCCGGACAGGTCGGGCCGCTCCGCCTCCAGCCCGGCCTGGAGCGCCAGCACGGTGATCAGCTCCAGCAGCTCGGACGTCCACTCCTGCGGCCACCGGCCGGGCCGGATGGCCTCCAGCGTGCCGGGCGCGGCCGGGGCGGTACGGCGCCCGAACCACAGCTCCAGCATCCGCACCCCGCCCACCCGGTACTCCCACGCCTCCGCCGGCACGGGCGCGATCCGGCCGCCGTCGCCCACCAGCAGCGCCTCCTCGTCCGCGTCGTACGCCAGGCGGTCCGGGCGCTCCGGGAGCGCCGCACGCACATAGGGGCGCCGCCCGCCGGGCAGCCGGGGGCGCCGGCCGCTCCGGGCGCCGCGCAGCTGCACGTCCGCCATACGGTGGCCCAGCGCCACACCGGCCGCCCAGAGGTCCGGGTCGGCGGGCAGCGGGACGGCGCACCCGGCGGGGGAGGGGCGGGCGGCGGCCACCGCCCAGGCCAGCAGGTCCTCGGGGGCGACCCCGGTGCCGTACCGCTCCGCCAGCAGCGGCAGGAGCCCCGGCGCCACGTTCGGCTCCCGGCCGCCGGGGCGCCGGTACAGCGGGCGGATCCGGCCCGGCCGGCCCGCCGGTGAGCGGCCGTCCGGCAGGACCGCCGTCACCAGCAGCGCGGGGCCCGGCTCCCGGGGGACGTACCCCTGCTCGACCGCGAACCACTGCCGCCCGTCCGCCACCCGCCACAGCTCGGGGCGGGCCGCGTCCAGCAGCCGGTGGTCGGGCAGCAGCCACTGCTCGTCGAACGGCCCGTGCGCGAGGCGCACCGGCTCGGGGCAGGGCCCGGGGTCCCGTGCCAGCCGGGCGGTGCCGGTCCGCTGCCCGGGCAGGGCGGCGACCGCGCTGGCCGTGGTGCGCGCCCGGGTCGGGCGGAACAGGGCCTCCCGCTCCTCGTCCCGTGCCCGTACCAGCGCGTCCCAGCGGGCCCGCAGGGTGCGGGCGTCGGGGGCGATCACCCAGTCGCGCCCGGTGCGCAGCGGCGCCACGGACCAGGGCATCAGGTCGTCGAGGAGCGGTGCGTCGTCGGTCACGGCCCGCATGGTAGGGCCTTGTGCCCCCGCCCCGCCGCCGGGCGGGCGGGGCTCAGTCGGCCTCCACGGTGACCGTGAAGGAGAACCGGTCGCCCCGGTAGCGGATGCGTGCCACGTCCACCACCCGGCCGTCCTCGTCGTAGGTCACGCCCGTGTAGTGCAGGATCGGCGAGAGCAGCGGGACCTGGAGCAGTTCGGCGGTCTCGGGGTCGGCGAGCCGGGCCTCCACGGTGTCGGTGATCCGGCTGATGCGCACCCCGACCGCGTCCCGCAGCACCTTGGTCATCGGCCACCGTTCCAGGTCGGCCAGGTCGATCCGGGCGGCCACCTCCGGACGGACCGCGTTCTCCGCCCAGTTGGTGGGTTCGCCGCTCTCCCCGTCGCGGCGCAGCCGCCGGTACACCACCACCTCGTCCAGCCCCGGGAAGTGCTCGGTGAGGTCGCCGGGGACCTTGTCCTCGCCGTGGCCGAGGATGGTGGTCCGCTCGCCGGACTGCTGGGCCACGATCGCGTCGATCGACCCCAGCAGCCGGCGCGGGGCGCTGCGGCGGGCGCCCGGCTCGATGAAGGTGCCGCGCCGCCGGTGCCGGCTGATCAGCCCCTCCGCCTCCAGCTCCTTGAGCGCCTGGCGCATCGTCAGCACGCTGACGCCGTAGTGCGCGGCGAGCTGCTCCTCGGTGGGCAAGCGCAGCGAGGCGTCCGGCGAGCGCCCGAGTATGGAGGCGCGCAGGGACTGCGAGACCTGGTACCACAGCGGGAGCTTGCGGTTCAGGACCAGCGAGTCGGGGGCGAAGGCGGTCACGAGTGCTCCGTACTACGGCCGGAAGTGGCGCTCAAGACCCTGCCACACGTCGTCGTACCCGCGCTGCAGATGCCCGGCCCCGGCCGCCCCGGCGGTGGCCGTGAGCGGCCAGCGGGTCTCGAACATGAAGGCCAGGCCGTCGTCGATGCGCTGGGGCCGCAGCTCCGCCGCGCTCGCCCGGTCGAAGGTCTCCCGGTCGGGGCCGTGCGCCGACATCATGTTGTGCAGCGAGCCGCCGCCGGGGACGAAGCCCCCCTCGCCGGCCGTCTTGGCGTCGTAGGCGCCCTCGATCAGGCCCATGTACTCGCTCATCACATTGCGGTGGAAGTACGGCGGGCGGAAGGTGTCCTCGCCGACCAGCCAGCGCGGCGCGAACACCACGAAGTCGACGCCCGCGAGCCCCGGGGTGTCCGACGGCGAGGTGAGCACCGTGAAAATGGACGGGTCGGGGTGGTCGTAGGAGATCGTCCCCATCACGTTGAAGGTCCGCAGGTCGTAGACGTACGGCACATGCGTGCCGTGCCAGGCGACCACGTCGAGCGGGGAGTGGTCGTACGTCGCGGTCCACAGGTTCCCGCAGAACTTGCTGACCACCTCCACCTCGCCCTCCACGTCCTCGTACGCCGCGACCGGCGCCCGGAAGTCCCGGGGGTTGGCCAGCCCGTTGGCGCCGATCGGGCCGAGCTCGGGCAGCTCGAAGGGGCGGCCGTAGTTCTCGCACACGTACCCGCGTGCCGTCTCGTCCAGCAGCTCCACGCGGAAGCGGATCCCGCGCGGGATCAGCGCCACCTCGCCGGGGCGGGCGGCCAGCAGGCCCAGCTCGGTGCGGAGCAGCAGCCCGCCCCGCTCGGGGACGATCAGCAGCTCGCCGTCCGCGTCGCTGAACACCCGGTCCATGGCGGTGTTCGCGTGGTAGAGGTGCACGGCCATGCCGGTGCGCTGGGTGGTGTCGCCGTTGCCGCCGAGCGTCCACAGACCGGCCAGCCAGTCGGTGCCGGGCGCCGGCTCCGGCAGCGGGTCCCAGCGCAGCCGGTTGGGGTCGGGCACGGTCTCGGTGAACGGCGCGGAGCGCAGGGCGCCGTTGTCCGTGCGGACGAAGGGCGGGTGCGCGGCCGAGGGGCGGACGCGGTAGAGCCACGACCGGCGGTTGAGGGCGCGCGGCTCGGTGAACGCGGAGCCGCTGAGCTGCTCGGCGTACAGCCCGAGCGGGGCGCGCTGCGGGGAGTTGCGGCCGAGCGGCAGGGCCCCGGGCACGGCCTCCGAGCTGTGCTCGTTGCCGAAGCAGGTCTGGTACGCCAGCGCCTCGGCGGTCTTGTTCGCCCGCTCGCGCGCCTGCTCGCGCTCCCGCTGTCCCGCCCGCTCGTGCGCCTGTCCGGTGCCGTCGCTCGTCATCGCCCGCTCCTGCCGTTCGCTCGACCTGCCGCCCATGAAATCCTATGGAAGACCGTAGGATTCCAGCGCGCCCACGTCAACGGGGTGGGCCTTGGACGCGCCCGCCGGCCGCCGGGTTCCCCGGCCGGGCGCCCCCGTACGGCCCGTCGTGTCCGGCCCATGGCCGACATGCGTACCGGTCGGTATCGTCGCCCGGGACCGCCACACCGGGAGGCCGCCATGCCCACCGCTCTGCGCATCTGCCCGCTCTGCGAAGCCACCTGCGGGCTGCGCCTCACCCTCGACGGCACCCGTGTCACCGGGGCGCGGGGCGACCGCGACGACGTCTTCAGCCACGGATTCATCTGCCCCAAGGGCGCCTCCTTCGGGGAGCTGGACGCCGACCCCGACCGGCTCCGCGTCCCGCTGGTCCGGGAGGGCGGCACCCTCCGGGAGGCCGGCTGGGACGAGGCGTTCGGCCGGATCGCCGCCGCCCTGCCGCCGCTCGCCGCCCGGCACGGCGCCGACGCCGTCGGGGTGGTCCTCGGCAACCCCAACGTCCACACCATGGCCGGCGCCCTCTACCCGCCGCTGCTCCTCGGCGCCCTGCGCACCCGGAGCCTGTTCACCGCGTCCACCGTCGACCAGATGCCCAAGCACGTCTCCAGCGGGCTGCTCTTCGGCGACCCGTTCGCCATCCCGGTCCCCGACCTCGACCGGACCGCCCACCTGCTGATCGTCGGCGCCAACCCGCTGGACTCCAACGGCAGTCTGTGCACCGCCCCCGACTTTCCCGGCCGCCTCCGGGCGCTGCGCGCACGCGGCGGCACCCTCACCGTGGTCGACCCGCGCCGCACCCGCACCGCGCGCCTCGCCGACCGGCACGTCGCCGTCCGCCCCGGCACCGACGCGCTGCTGCTCGCCGCCCTCGTCC
Source organism: Streptomyces sp. NPDC015131 (assembly GCF_043079975.1). Classification (NCBI taxonomy): domain Bacteria; kingdom Bacillati; phylum Actinomycetota; class Actinomycetes; order Kitasatosporales; family Streptomycetaceae; genus Streptomyces; species Streptomyces sp. NPDC015131. The sequence goes on from NZ_JBIBVB010000007.1 coordinate 93,685, forward strand.
ACGTGCTGTACGCCGAGGACCTCACCGACCTCGGGGCGCTCACCGGACAGGTCGCCGGGGTCGCCGACGTACGGGACGCGCTGCGGGAGTTCACCCCGGAGGCGGTGGCCGGCCCCTGCGACGTGGACGCCGCCACCGTGCGTGCGCTCGCCCGCGAGCTGGCCGCCGCGCCCACCGCGGCCGTCTACGGGCGCGTCGGCGGCAGCACGGTCGCCCACGGCACCGTCACCAACTGGCTGGTCGACGTCCTCAACGTCCTGACCGGCAACCTCGACCGGCCCGGCGGCGCCCTGTTCCCGCTCGCCGCCACCGCGCCCGCGCCCCGCCCGGCGGGCCCCGGCCGGGGCTTCGCGCTCGGCCGCTGGACCAGCCGGGTCTCCGGCCACCCCGAGACCAAGGGCGAACTGCCCCTGGCCGCCCTGGCGGAGGAGATCGACACCCCCGGCGAGGGCCGCGTCCGCGCGCTGATCACCATCGCCGCCAACCCGGTCCTCTCCGCCCCCGACGGCGACCGCCTCGACCGCGCGCTCGGCGGGCTCGACCTCATGGTGAGCGTCGACCCCTACCTCAACGAGACCACCCGCCACGCCGACGTGGTCCTGCCCCCGCCCCCGCCCGCCCAGAGCGCCCACTTCGACTTCGCGTTCAACGCCTTCGCCGTCCGCAACCAGGTCCGCTACACCCGCGCGCCGGTCCCCCTGGAGCCGGGCCGGATGGACGAGTGCGAGATCCACGCCCGGCTGATCCTCGCCGCCTCCGGCACGCCCGGCGCCGACCCGTCCGCCGTCGACGACCTCGCCGTCCGGCACGCCCTGGCCAAGGCCGCCGCGCAGCCGCACTCACCGGCGTACGGCCAGGACCCCGAGACGTACGCGAAGAGCCTCACCGGCCGGGACGGCGCCGAGCGCCGGCTGGACCTGATGCTCCGCCTCGGGCCGTACGGCCTCACCCTCGACCGGCTCCTGGAGCACCCCCACGGCATCGACCTCGGCCCGCTGGAACCGCGCCTACCGCAGGTGCTGAAGACCCCCGGCGGCAGGATCGAGCTGCTGCCCGGACCGATCGCCGGCGACCTGCCCCGGCTGCGCGCCGCGCTCGACGCGCCCGCCGGCCGGCTGCTCCTCGTCGGCCGCCGTCACCTCCGGTCCAACAACAGCTGGATGCACAACCTCCCCGCCCTGCGCGGCGGCACCAACACCTGCACCCTCCAGGTCCACCCGGCCGACGCCGCCCGGCTGGGCCTCGCCGACGGTGCCACCGCCCGGGTCGCGGCCGAGGGCGGTGAGCTGCGGGCGCCCGTCGAGGTGACGGACGCCGTCCGCGAGGGCGTGGTGAGCCTCCCGCACGGCTGGGGCCACGACCGGCCCGGTACGCGCACGGCGGTCGCCTCCGCCCGGCCGGGCGTCAACGTCAACCAGCTCCTCGACGGCACCCGGCTCGACCCGCTGTCGGGCACGGCCGTCCTCAACGGCTTCCCGGTCGAGGTGACCGCCCTCGGTCCGGAGCCCTCCGCCTGACCGCCTCTGAGCTGGGGTTTTGCTCGTATTGCTCACGGGCCGGCATCTTGCTGGGCGCCGAACGGGGCACCTAACGTCGTCCGGGCCGCCGCCCCCGGTGGAGTTCAAGGGTGAACGTGAGGTGTCCTCCATGCTGACCGTCCTCGGCTTCGTCATGATCGCGACCTTCCTGGTCCTGATCATGATGAGGAAGATGTCGCCGATCGCGGCGCTCGTCCTCGTCCCCGCGCTCTTCTGCGTCCTGGTGGGGCAGGGCGCGCGGCTCGGCGACTACGTCCTGGAGGGCGTCGGCAACCTCGCGCCCACCGCCGCGATGCTGATGTTCGCCATCGTCTACTTCGGCGTGATGATCGACGTGGGCCTGTTCGACCCGATCGTCCGGGGGATCCTGCGCTTCTGCAAGGCCGATCCGGTGCGGGTCGTGGTCGGTACGGCGGTCCTCGCCGCGATCGTCTCGCTGGACGGCGACGGCTCGACCACCTTCATGATCACCGTCTCGGCGATGTACCCGCTCTACAAGCGCCTCGGGATGAGCCTGGTCGTGATGACCGGGGTCGCCGCCACCGCCAACGGCGTGATGAACACGCTCCCCTGGGGCGGCCCCACCGCCCGCGCGGCCACCGCGCTCAAGGTGGACGCCGGTGACATCTTCGTGCCGATGATCCCGGCGCTGGGCGCCGGCCTGCTCTTCGTCCTCGTCCTCGCGTACCTGCTGGGCCGGCGCGAGCGGAAGCGGATCGGCTACCTCACCCTGGACGAGGCGCTGGAGCCCCGCACCGAGACGGTCCTCGCCACGGCGGGCGGCGGTACGGACCGCCCGGCCGCCACGGGCGGCGCCGGCACCGGCGGGGAGGACGCCCCGGCCGCCACGGGCGGCTTCCAGGGGCTCGACCCGCACCGCCCCACCCTCCGGCCCCGGCTCTACTGGTTCAACGCGGCCCTCACCGTGGCCCTCCTCGCCTCGATGATCATGGAAGTGCTGCCCATCCCGGTGCTCTTCCTCATCGGCGCCGCCCTCGCCCTCACCGTCAACTTCCCCCACATGCCCGACCAGAAGGCCCGGATCGCGGCCCACGCCGACAATGTCCTCAACGTCTCCGGCATGGTCTTCGCCGCCGCCGTCTTCACCGGTGTCCTCACCGGCACCGGCATGGTCCAGCACATGGCCGACTGGCTCGTCGGCGCCGTCCCCGACGCGATGGGCCCGCACATGGCGCTCGTCACCGGCCTGCTGAGCCTGCCGCTGACGTACTTCATGTCCAACGACGGCTTCTACTTCGGTGTCCTGCCCGTCCTCGCCGAGGCCGGCGCCGCGCACGGCGTCTCCCCGCTGGAGATCGCCCGCGCCTCCCTGGCCGGCCAGGCCCTGCACATGTCCAGCCCCCTGGTGCCCGCCGTGTACGTCCTGGTCGGCATGGCCAAGGTCGAGTTCGGCGACCACACCCGCTTCACCGTCAAATGGGCGGCGCTCACCTCCCTGGTGGTACTCGGCGCGGGCATCCTCTTCGGCACGGTCTGACGGAACGGCCCCCGACCGCCCGCCGCCCCGGAGGCGCCCTGAGCGCCCGTGCCGTCCGTGCCTACGGGGAAGGCCGGAGCCACCTCCGTGCGGCGGTCAGCGTCACCTCGATGTCGTCGCTCCAGGAACAGACCTCCAGCCACGCCAGGCAGCCGTCGCGCGCGACGACCAGAACCTCGCCGGGGCAGTCGCCGGCCTCGGTGTACAGCAGCGCGTCGGCGGCCACGACCGCGCCGGGGCCGGTCGGGGCGCGGTCGACCTCGCCGGTGTCGAGGGCGAAGTAGGCCGAGCCGCAGCCACAGGTGCAGCGGGACGTCACGCGGAGGTACGGGACGTGCCCGCGCAGAGCGGCGCGAACCGGGTCGTCCCCGTCGAGGACCAGCCCCAGCACGTCGGCCACGTCGTCGGGCAGGTTCCCGCTCATGTCCCCGCCCCCGGCCGGCCGGTATGCCGGAGGCCCGTGGGGCCGCCGTCCTCGGGGTCCAGCAGCGTCCGGCAGTGGGCGATCAGGGCCGTGAGCGCCAGCTCGAAGGCCGCGTCCGCGCGGCCCGGGCCCACCGCCGTGAGGGCGCGGGCCAGGTGCGGGGTGGCACCGGGCTCGTCGGGCAGCTCCCACATCGTCTCGGGCGCGGCCAGGTCCAGGGCCGAGCCCAGCACCAGGTTCTCCAGCCCGGTGATCACCGGCATCACGTCCGCCACCGCGAAGCCGGCGTCCAGCATCAGGCCCACCGCCCGTTCGTACTGCTCCAGCACCTTCGGCGCCCGCACCGGTGACGTCATCAGCAGCGGGATGACGCGCGGATGGGCGGCGAACGCGGCGCGGTAGGAGCGGGCCCAGGCGGTCATCGCCGCGTCCCAGGGCCCCCCGTCGAGGGTGCCCGAGTCGATCGCCTCGCAGATCCGCTCCCGCATCAGCTCCACGATGCCGTCCCGGCCGTCCACGTGGTGGTACACCGAACCGGTCTGCACCCCGAGCCGCCGTGCCACCTGCGGCACGCTGAACTCGCCCTGCTCGTCGACCAGTCGCAGCGCCGTCGTGGTGATACGCGCGCGGTCCAGCAGGGGTGTACGCGGCCGTCCCATGGTGCCGGCTCCTGTCGTGAGGTCTTCCCGGATGCCCTCCGGGAGGCTACATTGCCGAAACCGAAAGCCTTTAGGTTTCCCGTTCCGGGAGCCTCTCGGCCTCGTTCCGGGTGCCCGTCCGCCCCGCCCGTCTCCCGCTCCCCGCACGCAGAAGGGCCCGCCCACACCCATGCCCGTGACCTCCCAGGCGCCCGAGCCCACGGCCGGGCGGCCACCCGCCCCGCCCGCTTTGCGCACCGGCACCCTCGGCACCGCCGACATCGCCTTCTTCGTCGTCTCCGCCGCCGCCCCGCTCACCGTCATGGCGGGCGTCGCCCCCATCGGCATCGTCCAGGGCGGCATCGGCGCGCCCGTCGCGTACCTCATCGCCGGTGTCACGCTCACCATCTTCGCCGTCGGTTTCACCACCATGAGCCGTCACATCCGCAGCGGCGGCGCCTTCTACGCGTACATCGCGCGCGGCCTGGGCAAGCCCGCCGGCATCGGCGCGGCGCTCCTCGCCGTCGTCGGCTACAACGGCATGGAGATCGGGGTGTACGGACTCCTCGGCAGCGCCGGGGCCGACACCGCGCTCGCCCTGTGGGGCACCGAGATCCCCTGGCTGCCGATCGCCCTCGCCGGCCTGCTCCTGATCTGGTACGGCGGCCACCGCTCCATCGACTTCGGCGCCAAGGTCCTGGGCGTCCTGCTGGTCGCCGAGACCGGCATCCTCGTCCTCCTCGCCGGCGGGGTGCTGATCGAGGGCGGCGCCGACGGACTGTCCCTCGCCTCCTTCGCCCCCGCCAACGTCCTCGTCCCCGGCACCTCCGTCGTCCTCGCCTTCGCCTTCATCGCCTTCACCGGCTTCGAGTCCACCGTCATCTACCGCCGCGAGGCCCGCGACCCCGAGCGGACCGTCCCCCGCGCCACCTACGCCGCCGTCTGCTTCCTCGGCCTGTTCTACGCGTTCACCGTCTGGGCCGTGATCCAGGCGTACGGCGACGAGCGGGTCGTCCGGGCGGCGAGCGAGGACCCCGGCGGCCTGTTCTTCGCCGCCATCACCACCTACGTCGGCGCCTGGGCCGCCGACCTGATGCACATCCTCATCGTCACCAGCGTCCTCGCCTCGCTGCTCGCCTTCCACAACGCCATCAACCGCTACTGCCTCGCCCTCGCCGAGGAGGGCGTCCTGCCCGCCTCCCTCGCCAGGGTCCACCCCCGGCACGGCTCACCGCACCGGGCCGGGGCCGCCCAGACCGCCCTCGGGCTGGTGGTCGTCGGCGCCTTCGCGCTCGCCGGGGCCGACCCGTACACCCAGCTGCTGCTGTGGGTGAACACCCCCGGCGGGATCGGCCTGATGGTGCTCCAGCTGCTCGCCGCGATCGCCATCCCCTGCTACTTCCGCCGCGTCCCGCACGGCGAGGGCGTGCTGCGCACCCTCGTCGCCCCGGTGACGGCGGCGGTGCTCCTCGCCGCCGCCATCGGACTCGTCATGACCCGGATCGACGCCTTCACCGGCGCGCCGGCCACCGTCAACACCGTGCTCGTCGCCCTCGTGCCCGGGGTGTTCCTCCTCGGCCTGCTGCTGGCGCACCGGCTGCGCCGCACCCGGCCCGAGGTGTACGCCCGCTTCGCCGAGGAACCCGCCGACCGAACCCCCCAAGGAGTACGCCCGTGACCACCGCCGACCTCGTCCTCACCGGTGCCAAGGTCCGCACCCTCGACGCCGCCCGGCCGCACGCCACCGCCGTCGCCGTGCGCGGCGGCCTGATCGAGGCCGTCGGCGACGCCTCCGACGCCCGCGACTGGACCGGCCCCGGCACCGAGACGGTCGACCTCGCCGGGGCCGCCCTCACCCCCGGGCTCACCGACTCCCACAGCCACCCCGTCTGGGGGCTGGACATGGCGACCGGGCTCGACCTCTCCGCCGTCACCGACACCGACGGCCTCCGGGCCGCGCTGCGGGGCGCCGGGCGCACCGGCGGCTGGATCGTCGCGCACGGCCTCGACCACAACGCCTTCGGCGGCCGGCCCGTCGACCGGGCGCTCATCGAGGACGCCGTACCGGACGTCCCGGTCTTCATCCGGCTGTACGACGGCCACTCCGCCCTGGTGAACGGCGCCGCGCTGCGGGCCGCCGGGATCGACGGGCCGCGCGCCTTCGCCCAGCGCTCCGAGGTGGTCTGCGACCCCGCCGGGCGGCCCACCGGCCACCTGATCGAGCACGCGGCGATGGACCTGGTCTCCTCCGTGCTGCCGGGGCCCCCGTACGAGGAGCGGCGCGACCGGCTCGTCGCCCTGCTGTCCGCGATGGCCGCCACCGGGCTCACCGGCGCCCATGTGATGGACCTCGGCGGCGGGGACGTCCCCGCGCTGCTGGCGGCCGTGGAGGAGACGGGCCACCTCCCGCTGCGGCTGCGGCTCGCCCCCTGGTGCATGCCGGGCGCCGACGACGCCGCGCTGGACGAACTGATCGCCCTCCAGGGGACGCACGGCCGCGACTGGCTCGTCGGGGGCGTGAAGTTCTTCATGGACGGCACCGTCGAGGGCGGCACCGCCTGGCTGGAGCACGCCGACTGCCACGGCACGGGCACGGAGGCGTTCTGGCCGGACCCCGCCGCGTACAGCACCGCCGTGCGCCGGCTGCACGCCGCCGGGGTGCGCACCGCCACCCACGCCATCGGCGACGCGGCGGTGCGGCACGTCCTGGACACCGTGGAGTCGCTGGGGGAGAGCGGCCGGCTCGCGCACCGGATCGAGCACATCGAGACGGTGCCCGCCGAGCAGCTCGCCCGCTTCGCCGACCTGGGCGTCATCGCCTCCATGCAGCCGCCGCACACCGCGTACACCCGTGCCGACGGCACCGACGAGTGGTCCCGGCGGCTGGGCGGGGAGCGGGCGGCACGGGCCTGGCGCTGCCGCGATCTGCGGGACGCCGGGGCGTATCTGGCGCTGGGCTCCGACTGGCCGATCGCCCACTACGACGCCCGGCAGGTGCTGGCCACCGCCCGGGTCCCGCGCGGCGCGGCGGCGGCCGGGCGGGGCCTGACCGGGCTGATGGCCCTGGAGGGGTGCACCACCCATGCGGCGGTCGCGGCGGGCGAGCAGGCGGTGGCGGGGCGGATCGCGCCGGGCCTGCGGGCGGACCTCACGGCGTTCGCCGTCGACCCGGTGGACGCGCCGGCCGACGAGGTCGCCGACGCCCCGGTCCGGCTGACCGTCTCGGCCGGCCGGATCACCCACCGGGCGGTGTGACGCCCCCGGGCGGGCCGCCGGTGCCGGGCCGGCGGCCCGCCTCGGCGGACACGCCCCGGGCGGTCTCTGATGTGATGGGGTCGGTCGCGCAGCCCCTGGCGCCCAAAAACTACCACCGCTAGTTTGGGTGGCAGTCAGACGCACGGCCCACGGCCCGGAGGAGAAGCGGATGAAGGCCCACGACGGGATGTACATCGACGGCGCCTGGCGGCCCGCCGCCGGCACCGACACCATCGCGGTGGTGAACCCGGCGGACGAGCAGGTGATCGCGCACGTCCCGGCCGGCACCGCCGAGGACGTCGACGCCGCCGTCCGGGCCGCCCGCGCGGCCCTCCCCGGCTGGGCCGCCACCCCGCCCGCCGGGCGGGCCGCCCGGCTCGCCGCCCTGCGCGACGCCCTCGCGGCCCGCACGGAGGAGATCGCCGCCACCGTCACCGCCGAGCTGGGAGCCCCGCCGCAGACGGCGCTGGCCGTGCACGCCGGCCTGCCGGTGGCCGTCGCCGGCTCGTACGCCGAACTGGCCGCCACGTACGCCTTCGAGGAGAAGGCCGGCAACTCCACCGTGCTCCTCGAACCGGTCGGCGTCGTCGGCGCGATCACCCCCTGGAACTACCCGCTGCACCAGATCGTCGCCAAGGTGGCCCCCGCCCTGGCCGCCGGGTGCACCGTGGTCCTCAAGCCGGCCGAGGACACCCCGCTGACCGCCCGGCACTTCGCGGAGGCCGCGCACGAAGCGGGGCTGCCCGCCGGGGTGTTCAACCTGGTGACGGGCCTCGGCCCGGTCGCCGGGCAGGCCCTCGCCGAGCACCCCGGGGTCGACATGGTCTCCTTCACCGGCTCCACCGCCGTCGGCCGGCGGATCGGCGCCCTCGCCGGCGGGGCGGTCAAGCGCGTCGCGCTGGAGCTGGGCGGCAAGTCCGCCAACGTCATCCTGCCGGGCGCCGACCTCGGCAAGGCGGTCGCCGTCGGCGTCGCCAACGTGATGTCCAACTCCGGCCAGACGTGCAGCGCCTGGACCCGGATGCTCGTCCACCGCGACCAGTACGACGAGGCCGTCGCGCTCGCCGCGCGGGCCGCCGCCAAGTACGTGCCCGGCGACCGCATCGGCCCGCTGGTGAACGCCGCCCAGCGCGACCGGGTGCGCGGCTACATCGAGCAGGGCGTCGCCGAGGGCGCCCGGATCGCCGCCGGCGGCCCCGAAGCGCCCCTGGACACCGGCTACTACGTCAGCCCCACCGTCCTCGCCGACGTGACCCCCGCCATGACCGTCGCCCAGGAGGAGATCTTCGGCCCGGTCGTGTCCATCCTGGCGTACGAGGACGAGGACGACGCCCTGCGGATCGCCAACGGCACCGTCTACGGCCTGGCGGGCGCGGTGTGGGCGGCCGACGACGAGACCGCCGTCGCCTTCGCGCGCCGGATGGACACCGGACAGGTCGACATCAACGGCGGCCGGTTCAACCCGCTCGCCCCCTTCGGCGGGTACAAGCAGTCGGGCGTCGGGCGCGAGCTGGGCGCGCACGGCCTCGCCGAGTACCTCCAGACCAAGTCCCTCCAGTTCTGACCCCCTTCCCACCCTGAGACCCGGGAGACAACGATCGTGGTCCGCGCCGCCGTCCTGCCCGCCATAGGTGCCCCGCTGGAGATCACCGGCATCGAGCTCCCGGAGCCCGGCCCCGGCCAGGTGAGGGTCCGCCTCGCCGCCGCCGGGGTCTGCCACTCCGACCTGTCGCTGTCCAACGGCACCATGAGGGTGCCCGTCCCGGCCGTCCTCGGCCACGAGGGCGCCGGCACGGTGCTCGCCGTGGGCGAGGGCGTCACCCATGTCGCCCCCGGGGACGGCGTCGTCCTCAACTGGGCGCCGTCCTGCGGCACCTGCCACCACTGCCGCCTCGGCGAGGTGTGGCTGTGCGCCCACGCCCTCACCGGTGCCGGGAACGTGTACGCCGTCACCGAGGACGGCACCGAGCTGCACCCGGGCCTGAACGTCGCCGCGTTCGCCGAGGAGACCGTCGTCGCCGCCGGCTGCGTCCTGCCCGTGCCGGACGGGGTGCCGCTCACCGACGCGGCGCTGCTCGGGTGCGCGGTGCTCACCGGGTACGGGGCGATCCACCACTCCGCGCGGGTGCGGGAGGGCGAGTCGGTCGTCGTGGTGGGCGTGGGCGGGGTGGGCCTCGCCACCCTCCAGGCCGCCCGCCTCGCGGGCGCGGGCACCGTCGTGGCGGTGGACGTGTCCCCCGGGAAGGAGGAGCTGGCCCGCGGCGCCGGGGCCACCGAGTACGTCGTCGCCTCCGCCACCACCGCCAAGGAGGTCCGCGCCCTCACCGGTGGGCACGGTGCCGACGTGGCCGTCGAGTGCGCGGGCCGCGCCGCCTCCATCCGTACCGCCTGGGACTCCACCCGGCGCGGCGGGCGCACCACGGTCGTCGGGATCGGCGGCAAGGACCAGCAGGTGACGTTCAACGCCCTGGAGATCTTCCACTGGGGCCGTACGCTCTCCGGCTGCGTGTACGGCAACTGCGACCCGGCCGCCGACCTGCCGGTGCTCGCCGCCCACATCCGGGCCGGACGCCTCGACCCGGGCGCCCTGGTCACCGAGCGCATCTCCCTGGAGGGCATCCCGGCGGCGTTCGACGCCATGCTCGCGGGCCGGGGCGGCCGGGCGCTGGTGGTGTTCTAGGAGCCCGCGGGGGCGGCCGGGCCGGGGGAGGGGCGGCGCGCCACGGCCTCGTACCGCACCGCGAGGCCGTCGAGCAGCGCCCGCAGGCCGGTCTCGAAGGCGCCCTCGTCGACCCGCTCCCGGTGCTCCGCCAGCAGGTGCGCCTGCCCGAGGTGGGGGTAGTCGGCCGGGTCGTACGCCGCCTCGTCGGCCACGAAGCCGCCGGCGAAGGAGCCGAGCGCCGAGCCGGTGACGAAGTACCGCATCAGCGCGCCGATGTGGGTGGCGTGCGCCGGGGGCCAGCCGGCGCGCACCATCGCGCCGAAGACCGCGTCGGCCACCCGCAGCCCGGCCGGCCGGCGGCCGGGGCCGCGCGCCAGGACCGGCACGATGTGCGGGTGGTCGGTGAGGGCCGCCCGGTAGGACAGCGCCCAGTCGTGCAGCGCCGTGCGCCAGTCGCGCCCGTCGTCCTCGGCGAACATCGACAGGTCGACCTGGGCGCTCACCGCGTCGGCGACCGCCTCCAGGATCTCGTCCTTGGTGCGGAAGTGGTTGTACAGCGAGGGCCCGCTCACGCCCAGTTCGGCGGCGAGCCGCCGGGTCGAGACGGCCTCCAGGCCCTCCGCGTCCACCAGCGCGCCGGCCGCGGCGACGATGCGGTCTCGGCTGAGCAGGGGCTTGCGCGGTCGGGCCATGCGGCACATAGTAGGCCCGGGACCAGAAACTAGCAGTGATAGTTAAAGTGGGGTGGCCACGGTGAACCTGGAGCTGAGCGAGGAGCAGACGGCCGTCCGCCGGCTCGCCGAGGACTTCGTCCGGCGCGAGGTCGCCCCGTACGCCGCCGACTGGGACCGGGCCGAGAGCGTCGACATGTCGATCGTGCGGAAGCTGGGCGCGCTGGGCTTCCTCGGCCTCACCGTCCCCGAGGAGTACGGCGGCTCCGGCGGCGACCACCTGGCCTACTGCCTGGTGACCGAGGAGCTGGGGCGGGGCGACTCGTCCGTGCGCGGCATCGTGTCCGTCTCGCTGGGCCTGGTCGCCAAGACCGTCGCCGCCTGGGGCGACGAGGAGCAGAAACGGCACTGGCTGCCCCGGCTGACCTCCGGCGAGGCCATCGGCTGCTTCGGCCTCACCGAACCGGGCACCGGCTCCGACGCCGGGAACCTCACCACCCGGGCCGTCCGCGACGGCGGCGACTACCGGATCAGCGGCACCAAGATGTTCATCACCAACGGCACCTGGGCCGATGTGGTGCTGCTCTTCGCCCGTACCAACGACACCCCCGGCCACCGGGGCGTCTCCGCCTTCCTCGTCCCCGCCGACAGCCCCGGCCTGGCCCGCCGCCCCATCCACGGCAAGCTCGGACTGCGCGGCCAGGCCACCGCGGAGCTGGTGCTGGAGGACGTCCGCGTCCCGGCGTCCGCCCTGCTCGGCCCCGAGGGCAAGGGCTTCTCCGTCGCCATGTCCGCGCTCGCCAAGGGGCGGATGTCGGTGGCCGCCGGGTGCGTCGGCATCGCACGGGCCGCCCTGGACGCGGCCGTGGGCTACGCGGCCGAGCGCGAGCAGTTCGGCCGGCCCATCGCCTCGTACCAGCTCGTCCAGGAACTCATCAGCGACATCGCCGTGGACGTCGACGCGGCGCGGCTGCTCACCTGGCGGGTCGCCGACCTCGTCGACCGGGGCCAGGACTTCGCCACGGCCGCCTCCCAAGCCAAGCTGTTCGCCTCCGAGGCCGCCGTCCGCTGCGCCGGGAACGCGCTCCAGGTCTTCGGCGGATACGGCTACATCGACGAGTACCCGGCCGGCAAGCTGCTGCGCGACGCGCGCGTGATGACCCTCTACGAGGGCACCAGCCAGATCCAGAAGCTGATCATCGGCCGGGCACTCACGGGCGTCTCCGCCTTCTGAGTACCGGCCTGAGTACGCCGGCGGAGGCCGCCGGGGCCGCGCCCGCCGATCCTGTGGCCATGAGTGACACACCGGTCAAGCAGCAGAACACCGCCGCCTACTACGGCCAGGCCGTCGCCTCCTTCGCCGTCGCACTGGGCGCCGTCGCCGTCGGCATCGTGAACCTGGACGCCGACGCCTGGGTACGGGCCTTCCTGGGCATCGCCGTGCTCTACCTGACCACCTCCGCCTTCACCCTGGCCAAGGTCGTCCGCGACCGGCAGGAGGCCGGGCAGATCGTCAGCCGGGTCGACCAGGCCCGGCTGGAGAAGCTGCTCGCCGAGCACGACCCCTTCCAGAAGCTCTAAGCGCTTGCTCACTGTCGGGGTATGGTGTTCGCCCCGGAACCGGCACGGTCCCGGGGCGCAGGGACACGGCGAAGGGCCCGGGGCCGCGGAAGGCCCCCGGGACACCGGAAGGGGCGAGCGATGAGCACGGCGGAGGACACGGCCGGCGGCGAGGACACGCCGTGGGACGAGGTGACGCCCGACGCGGCCAGGCGCCTGCTCGTCGCGGCCGTCGACGCCTTCGCCGAGCGCGGCTACCACGCCACCACCACCCGTGACATCGCGGGCCGGGCCGGGATGAGCCCGGCCGCGCTCTACATCCACTACAAGACCAAGGAAGAGCTGCTCCACCGGATCAGCCGCATCGGCCATGTGAAGGCGCTGGAGATCCTCCAGGCCGCCGCCGACGGCCCCGGGACCGCCGCCGAGCGCCTCGCCTGCGCCGTGCGCTCCTTCGTCCGCTGGCACGCCGGGCGGCGCACCACCGCGCGCGTGGTGCAGTACGAACTGGACTCGCTGGGCGAGGAGCACCGCGAGGAGATCTTCGAGCTGCGCCGCGAGAGCGACGCGGCGGTGCGCCGCATCATCAACGACGGCGTCGCGGCGGGGGAGTTCGACGTCCCCGACGTGGCCGGGACCACGCTCGCGGTGCTCTCGCTCTGCATCGACGTGGCCCGCTGGTTCAACACGGCCGGGCGCCGTACGCCCGACGAGGTCGGCGCGCTCTACGCCGACCTCGTCCTGCGGATGGTGGGTGCCGCGGAGCCCGGCGGGGCTCAGAAGTAGTAGCGGGACACCGACTCGGCGACGCACACCGGCTTGGCGCCGCCCTCGCGCTCCACGGTCACCGCGGCCGTCACCTGCACCCCGCCGCCCGCCTCCTGCACGTCCGCGAGGACGGCGGTGGCGCGCAGCCGGGACCCGACCGGTACGGGGGCGGGGAAGCGGACCTTGTTCGTCCCGTAGTTGACGCCCATCCGCACGCCCTCGACCCGCATGATCTGCGGCACGAACAGCGGCAGCAGGGACAGGGTCAGATAGCCGTGCGCGATGGTCGTCCCGAACGGGCCGGCGGCGGCGCGCTCCGGGTCCACATGGATCCACTGGTGGTCGCCGGTCGCCTCGGCGAACCGGTCGATCCGCTCCTGGTCGATCTCCAGCCAGTCGCTGTGCCCCAGTTGCTCGCCGACCGCGCCGCGCAGTTCGTCGGCGGACGTGTAGATCCTCGGTTCTGCCATGGCCCGGCTCCCTGACTCTCGATGTCTAAGCGCTTGCTCAGCATGCTGGTGCGGAAGTGGTCCTGTCAACGGACCACGGCCGGGGGCCAGTAGGGTTCGCGGGGTGCCACAGATTCCGGAGAAGATCCACGAGCTCACCGTCGGCCAGCTCTCCGCGCGCAGCGGAGCGGCCGTCTCGGCCCTGCACTTCTACGAGTCCAAGGGCCTGATCAGCGCCCGCCGCACCAGCGGCAACCAGCGGCGCTACACCAGGGACACCCTGCGCCGGGTCGCCTTCGTCCGCGCCGCCCAGCGCGTGGGCATCCCGCTCGCCACCATCCGGGAGGCCCTCGCGGAACTCCCCGAGGAGCGCACGCCCACCCGGGAGGACTGGGCGCGGCTGTCGGAGGCGTGGCGCTCCGAGCTGGACGAGCGGATAGAGCGGCTCGCCCGGCTGCGGGACCACCTCACCGACTGCATCGGGTGCGGCTGCCTGTCCCTGCGGACCTGTGTGCTGTCCAACCCCGACGACGCGGCCGGCGAGCGGATGGCCGGCTCCCGGCTGATCCCGGAGCGCCGGGGCTCGTCGTAGTCCCGTGGCCCGGGGTCCTCGTCGGCCCCGGGCTCCTCGTCTGCCCCGGGCCCCTCGGGGGTCCGGTGCCTATGCCTCCGGTTCGGCGAGGCCGGGGCGGCCGAACAGCAGGTCGTACCCCGGCGGCAGTTGCAGCAGGATCCGGCGCATCAGGTCCTCGTCCGCCAGGTCGGCCGCCACGCTGAGGACCGCGCCGACGTCCCAGGTGGCGGTCTCCTCCGTCGCGCCCTCGATCCAGGCGGCCGTGGCCCGCACGAACCGCTCGGGCCCCAGTGGTTCGGCGGCGGGCAGCGGGTTCAGCAGGACCAGGGCGCAGGTCTCCGGCAGACGGGCGGCCAGCTCGGCGCGCTCGGTGCCCACGAGGTGCGCGCCCAGCAGGGCGAGGACCACACGGGCGGCCCGGTCGGCCTCCCGCCGGGAGGGGTACTCGCCGCGCTCCCGCACCGCGTCGAGGAACGCGTCCCATTGCATGCGCATCGTTCTCCCCGGGCGTCGATCGATGGGCGGGGGGCGACCGCCGGGCGGGGCCGGAGCCGGGCCCGGCGGCCGGGGGGCGGGGGGCGGGGCGGGCCGGCGGACGGCCCGCCCGCGCCGGTGGCGTCGCGGCGGGGCCGGTCAGCCGCTGATCTGCCGGCGCTCGCCGCCGCCGCTGATGGCGATCTTGCGGGGCTTGGCCTGCTCGGCGACCGGGATCCGCAGGGTCAGGACCCCCAGGTCGTACGAGGCGTCGATGCGCTCGGTGTCCAGCGTCTCGCCCAGGAACAGCTGGCGGCTGAAGGTGCCGGCCGGCCGCTCGGCGATCACCATCTCGGCGTCGCCCTCCGGGTCCGTCCGGCGCTCGGCCCGGACGGTCAGGACATTGCGCTCGACGTCGAGGTCGATGCTCTCGGGGCTGACGCCCGGAAGGTCGAGCCGTACGACGAAGACGTCCCCCTCGCGGTAGGCGTCCATCGGCATGGTTGCCGGGTGCGCCCCGGTGCCCAGCAGGCGCTCGGTGAGCCGGTCGAACTCACGGAAGGCGTCGGTCCGCATCAGCATCATCGGTCCTCCTCCTCTGTTCAAAGGATGGTGCTGACGTTCGCGTATTTCTTATAACCCCAACCGGCCCAAGTTGACAAGAGGCGACTCAAGAAAGCTCACTCGAATTCCGTGCCGCCCTTCCGGGTCAGGTACGCGGGGCTGACCGCCTTGGCGATCGCCCGGCCGCCCACCACGGGGCTGTACCGCTCGGTCACCGGCCGGATCACCACCCCCTCCCGCAGGTGCAGCTCCTTGCCGGAGACCGTCTCCCGGCCGGTGGCCAGCTCCAGCACGGTCGTGATGTCGTACGGGCCGGTGTACAGCCGGGGCGCCAGCGGCAGGGCGTCGCCCAGCACCTCCGCCGGGTCCAGCCAGCGCACCCGCCCGCCGGTCTCCGCCGCCACGTCGAACAGCGCGTAGCCGATCTCCCCGCCACGGGCGTTCGCCCCGTAGCCCAGGTCCTGCACCCCCGCGCCGTACACCTCGCCGAAGAGCCCCACCCGGGTCGCGCCCAGCGCGGCGGCCAGCCGGGCCGCGACCCCGGGCAGGTCGTACGCCCGGGCCGCCCGCCAGTACACATTGCGCGGGTCCTCCGCCAGGGCCAGGCCCTTGGAGCCGAAGCCCTTCGAGGAGACCAGCACCCGCCCCTCCCCGGCGACATACGTCATCAGGCAGGCCGTGCCGTGCAGCTTCTCCGTCAGCACCACCGGCTCGCCCGGAGCGAACAGGTCCGGGTAGCGCCGCACGTTCTCGATGTCGACCCACGGCAGCAGGTCGGGCGCCGGCTCCACGTCGCCGCTCATCGTCGTCGGCACCGGCGGCACCCACTTGGTGATGCCCAGCGCCTCCGCGAAGTCGGTGCCCTCGGCCGCCGCCCTCGCCAGGTCCACGTCCGCCAGCGCGCGCGGCCGGCACACGATGCCCTGCGACAGCTCCCCGCGCAGCCGCACCGCCTTGACCCGGTCCGACGCCTTCCCGGCGAGCCGCCCGGTCAGCCCCAGCTCCTCCACCAGCGCGGCCGGCAGCACCGCCTGCTCGGGTATGTACACCGCGAAGTCACCGGTGCGGTAAGCCCCCTTGGCCACCACCGCGCGATACAGGCCCACTTGGGCCAGCTCCAGCGCGTCGGCGTTCGGATGGGGGTGGACGGTCAGCGGCTCGGCGGTGACCCGCAGCGTCGACATGGGCTCTCTCCTCGTGGTGCGGTGCTCGTCGCCGCCCACTGTCGCCCCCGCCGAAACCGGTGGCCCACCCGATTTACGGCCTGCTAGCGTCCCGCAGGGCGCACGCCGCCGCGACCAGCGCCGCGTTGGACCGCGCCGGGCGCCCGCCGGGCAGCAGCAGCGTGTCCTCCAGACCCACCCGGGTGGCCATCCCCCGCCGCACCGCCAGCCGCAGCACCGGCCAGGCGCCCTCCTCCTCGCCGTGCAGCAGCACCGGTACGCCCACGGCGCCCCCGCCCGCGTCCAGCGCGGCCAGCAGGGCGCGGGCCGTCTCCGGCGCCGTCACCGGATCGCGGTCCGTCACCTCGGCCAGCACCCGCGTCACCCGGGGCGCCAGGGGCGACGCCAGGAACCGCCGCGCCCCGTCCGTCCCCGACCACACCCCGGCCTCGACGCCCACACCGCGCTCCAGCAGTGCGGATGCGACCTCCTCGGCGCCCGGCTCGTGCCAGTTCACCGAGGCGAGATCGGGCAGCACCGTCCAGGCGCGCACCCGCTCCACCCGCCGCCGGGGGTCCGGCTCGGCCCACGCGCCGGTGGTCACCCCGACCGGGACGTCCACCGCGCCGCGTATCGCCTCCAGCACCGCCGCCACCACGCGCGGGGACAAGGTGTCGCTCCCGCAGGGCGTCTTGGGGTGGACGTGCACCTCGGCCGCTCCGGCGGCGACCGCGCGGGCGGCCGACTCGGCCATGGCACCGGGCGACAGCGGCACGGACGCACCGTCGCCGGCGCCCCGCGACCCGTTCAGGCAGACCTGGATCATGTCCCGATGGTGGCACCCGCCACTGACAACGGGCCCATGGCGGCCCTCCCGGACGAGCGGCTCCCGCTCACGCCACCGACCGCTCACGCCACCGACCGCTCACGCCACCGAGGCGAGCACCTTGTGCCGGCCGCGCTTGGCCGCCGCCAGCGCCTCCGGCGTCAGCACCGCCTGCGGCACCACCACACCGCAGCCCGTGCACACCGGCCCGTACCACGGCTCGTTCGACAGATCGGGCCGCCAGACGATCCCGTCACCCGCGCACACCGGGCACTGCTCCCCGGGCCCCGCCTCCAGCGACGCGATCAGCCGGCGCAGCGCCTCGGCCAGCGGCAGCCCCGGATGCAGCGACGGGTCGTCGCACCGGGCGACCCCGTTGCCGCCCCAGGTGCGCCGGTGCCAGTCGTCGATCCAGCCGGGCCGCCGCAGCCCGTCGTGCTTCTCGCGCCTGCGGCGCTCGGCGAACTGCTCCTCGTAGGCGAGCCAGACGGCCCGCGCCTCCTCCAGCTCGTCGAGCGCGGCCACCAGCCGCGCCGGATCGGGGTCCCGGTCCTCGGGCCCGAACCGGTGCCTCCGGCACAGGTGGTCCCAGGTCGCCCGGTGCCCATAAGGGGCGAACCGCTCAAGGCACTTGCGCAGCGAGTACCGCCGCAGAGCCAGATCGCATCCCGGATCACGGACCTGTCTCGCCAGACTCCGGAAACCGGCCATCGCACTGCCACCTCCGTCACTCGTACTTCGGCGTCGATGAATGGACGTACGGGTTCCCAGGTTGGCTCCATCGAAAAACGAATGGGGACCATCAGCGGGCATCTGACGTGAAATGCCCCCACCGTACGGGGTGCGCCGGAGTACGGGAGTTGACGCGCCCTCACCCCGCAGGGGGTGCGGGCGCGGCCCGGCGCCCGCACCGCCGCGCGGGCGCCGGCCGGCGGCGGCCGCCCGCCGGTATCGGCGGGATACCACCGTTCCGGCCGGTCGGCCGGGAGCGCGGCGGCGGCGCGGGGCGCGGCGGCCTCAGCGGTACATCAGGTACCGCCGCCGTACCGCCCGGAACGCGGCCAGGTCCGCCCGCCAGGCGCCCACCACCTCGTCCGTGTCCGCCCCGGCGTCGATCAGCGTCCGCACCCGCGCCGAACCGGTCAGCTTGTCGATCCAGTGGTCGGCCCGCCAGGCGAAACCGCTCCAGGAGCGCCGCGCGGTCACCAGCAGCCCGATCCCGGTGCGCACCGGGTCGAAGGCCGCCCGGTCGTGCACATGGAGCTGCACCCCGCCCACCGTCCTGCCCTGGAACTTGGAGAACGAGGGCGTGAAGTACGCCTCCCGGAACCGGAGGCCCGGCAGCTCCAGCGCGTTCGCCGCCTCCGCCCACCGCCGGTCCACGCCCTCCGCGCCCAGCAGCTCGAACGGCCGGGTCGTGCCCCGCCCCTCCGACAGGTTCGTCCCCTCGAACAGGCAGGTCCCGGCGTACACCAGTGCCGTCTCGGGCGTCGGCATGTTGGGGCTCGGCGGCACCCACGGCAGCCCCGTGGCGTCGAAGAAGTCCGACCGGCGCCACCCGTCCATCCGGACCACCGCCAGCTCCGCCGGCTCCGCCAGGAACTCGCCGTTGAACAGCCGCGCCAGCTCCGCCACCGTCATCCCGTGCGCCTGGGCGATCGGCTCGCGCCCCACGAAGGTCGCGAACGCCTTGTCCAGCACGGGCCCGGAGGCCGCCCGCCCGGTCACCGGGTTGGGCCGGTCCAGCACCACCAGCCGCTTCCCCGCCAGCACCGCCGCCACCATGCAGTCGTACAGGGTCCAGATGTACGTGTAGAAGCGGGCGCCCGCGTCCTGGATGTCGAACACCACCGTGTCCACCCCGGAGGCGGTGAAGACGTCCGCCAGCGCCTGCCCGCTCTTGAGGTACGTGTCGTAGACCGGCAGCCCCGTCGCCGGGTCGTCGTACCGCCCTTCCGACCCGCCCGCCTGGGCCGTCCCCCGGAAGCCGTGCTCGGGCCCGAACACCGCCACCAGGTCCACCCGGTCGTCGGCGTGCATCACGTCCACGATGTGGCGCACCGCCGGGTCCACCCCGGTCGGGTTGGTCACCACCCCCACCCGCTGCCCCGCCAGCTCCGCGTACCCGCCGGCGGCGAGCCGGTCGAAACCGGTCCGCACCCGCCGCCCGCCCCCGGGGCCCCGCGCGGCGGCGGACCCCGCCGACGCACCCGCCGTCCCCGCGGCCACCCCCGCCGCGCCGCCCGCGACCAGCAGACCCCGCCTGGACACGTTCATCCGCACACCTCCGTGACTCGAACGACCGGGCCACGCACGCTAGCGCGCCCGCGCGCCCCGGGGAACGAGGCGGACGGCGTGGCCTTCCCCCACGACATACCGACTGGTTAGTCTGTCGACCGTTCGCAGTACCGGCAGACGGAGAGGCGGGTCCCGATGAGCACGACGGTCCAGGGCGCGGGCGTGGTCGTCACCGGAGCGGGCGGCGGCATCGGCGCCGCCCTCGCCCGCAGGTTCGCCGCGGAGGGGGCCCGGGTCGTGGTCAACGACATCGACCCCGCCCGCGCCGGGGCGGTCGCCCGCGAGATCGGCGCCACCGCCGTGCCCGGCGACGCCTCCGCGATCGTCGCCGACGCCCGCGACGCCCTCGGCGGCACCGTGGACGTCTACTGCGCCAACGCCGGCCTCGCCTCACCCGGCGACGCCTTCGCCGGCGAGGACGTCTGGGCCGCGGCCTGGGACGTCAACGTCATGGCCCACGTCCGCGCCGCCCGTACGCTCCTCCCCGACTGGCTGGAGCGCGGCTCCGGCCGCTTCGTCTCCACCGTCTCGGCCGCCGGGCTGCTCACCATGGTCGGCGCCGCGCCCTACAGCGTCTCCAAACACGGCGCGTACGCCTTCGCCGAATGGCTCTCCCTCACCTACCGCCACCGCGGAATCAAGGTCCACGCCATCTGCCCCCAGGGCGTGCGGACCGACATGCTCACCGCCGCCGGATCGGCCGGGGAGCTGGTCCTCGCGCCCACCGCCATCGAGCCCGAGGACGTCGCCGACGCGCTGATCGAGGGCATCGAGGCGGACCGCTTCCTGATCCTGCCGCACCCCGAGGTGGCCGGCTACTACCGGGCCCGGGCAGGCGATCCGGACCGCTGGCTGGAGAATATGAGCCACATCCAGCGGAAGTGGGAGAGCACCGGGACCTGACCCCCGCCCGGCGGCCCCCGGCGCACCCGTACCCCCGTGCGGCCGGGATCCTGCCGGAGCCGGGAGGGACGACCAGTGGGAAGATCCTCGGGAGACCGTCGCGTCCTCGCGCGACCGGCGGGCCCGCCCGGGAACCCGCGCGAGGACGCGCGCACGAGGCACGAGAGAGGTGGCGGCACATGGCCAGGACGACGGACGCGAACGGCACCCCCGTCCCGCAGAGGCTGCTGGCCACCGCCACCCGGCTGTTCGCCGAACGGGGCTACGACCGCACCTCCGTCCAGGAGATCGTCGAGGCGGCGGGCGTCACCAAGGGCGCCCTCTACCACTACTTCGGCTCCAAGGAGGATCTGCTCCAGGAGGTGTACGCGCGTGTGCTGCGGCTCCAGCAGGAGCGGCTGGACGCCTTCGCGGGCGCGGACGCCCCGGTGGAGCAGCGGCTGCGCGACGCCGCCGCCGACGTGGTCGTCACCACCATCGACAACCTGGACGACGCGGCCATCTTCTTCCGCTCGATGCACCACCTCAGCCCGGAGAAGAACAAGCAGGTCCGCTCGGAGCGGCGGCGCTACCACGAGCGGTTCCGGGCGCTGATCGAGGAGGGGCAGGACGCCGGGGTCTTCTCCACCGCGACCCCCGCGGACCTGGTGGTGGACTACCACTTCGGATCCGTCCACCACCTGTCCACCTGGTACCGCCCCGACGGGCCGCTCAGCCCCCGGCAGGTGGCCGACCACCTGGCCGACCTGCTGCTGAGGGCCTTGCGGCCCTGACCGGCGGGGTGGATCAGTTGGCGTCCACCAGCTCGTGCGGCGGCACGGTCACCGTCCGCGCGCCCTTCTTGCCGCCCAGGACGACCTTGCGCAGCGCGCTGTTGTTGGACAGGTCGGTCTCCTTGAGCCGCTTCTCCGGGTTGGCCAGCACCTGGATGTAGTACGTCCCGTTCGGCAGCGAGGTGATGTCGAAGGACTGGCCCGGCAGGTCCTGGGTGTAGGTGTCACCGGAGCCGACGTCCAGCACCTCGCGCACCGAGATGGAGTTCTGCTGCCCGCAGGCGGTGGACAGATCGGTGTTGTACGGGTGCCAGTTGGCGTTCTTCACCGTGTAGTCGACCGCGTCGGTGTTGGCCAGGCAGAACGCCTCCTTGCCGCTGCGCACGGCCTCCTTCTGGTCGGCCTTCAGCAGCCGGTAGCTGGCGAAGTCCGTGAAGTGCCAGTGCTCGTGGCCCGGGCGCGGGTCCCACTCCATGGTGCCGGTGGGGGTGTAGCCGACCTGCTTGCCCTTCGCGTCGTAGAAGTACTGGTAGGCGTCCATCAGCTCCTTGCCGGGGGAGCGGAAGCCGTCGACCACCAGCTGGGCCGGGCCCGCGTTCCACACGTTGGCGCTGAAGGCGAGGAAGTCCTTGCCCTTGTCCGGCCCCTCGGTGGCGGGCTCGCTGATGGTGATGCCGTACGCGGGCAGCGACCGCAGGTCGGGCTTGGGCACGTCCGGCACGGTGGCCTTCCCGGCCGGGCGCTTGGCGGCCGGCTTCAGCGCGGGCGCCTTGCGCGAGCCGTCCGTCCGGCCGCCCCCGTCGCCCAGCCGCGCCGCCCCGGCCTTCGCGCCCTGGCGCTTGGCCGCCCACGGCACGGCGGGCGGCGCCGCGACGAGCGGGCCGTGGCCGACGTTGTACGAGGGGCCGGCGCCGCTCGTGGGCGCGGCGGCCGCGGCGGGTCCGGCCGCGGCGGGCGCGTGGCCCGTGTGCCCCGCGTGGCCTGCGGGTCCGGCGGGGGAGGCGGCCGGAGCGGCGGCCCCGTGGCCCGCGTGCCCGGCCGGGTGGGCCGAGCGCCGGGCGGCGCCCGGGCCCTCCTCCGCGCTGATCTCGCGCACGGTCACCTTGACGGTCTGCGGCTTGTCCGCGATGCCGAACAGGTCGCGGTAGCGCTTGGCCACGGACACCTTGGCCGTGTACGTCCCGGCGGGGAGGACCACCGGCCGGGAGTAGACGCCCGCGTAGGTGTTGGCCGCCCAGCCCTGCTCGACGCCCCACACGGAGCCGAGGGTGAACGGGTTGGTGGGGCAGCTCTCCGGGTACTTCGACGTGGCCGGGGCGTCGGGGCGCACCCGGCCGGACGCGTTGTTGGGGCAGAAGTCCTCGGTGGCGGTCAGGACCGCCTTGCCCTTCGCGTCGGTGAGCGTCACGTGGACGAAGCCGGGCAGGCCGGCGAAGTCCTTCACCAGCCCCTTGGGCAGCGGCTTGGCGACGGCCCTGCCGCCCTCGCGGACGATCTGCGAGGCGACGACCGGGTCCTTGTAGGACTTACGGGTCACCTTCAGTTCGAAGGGGGCCTTCTCGGCGGTGAGGTAGGTGCCGAGGTCGAGGTAGACACCCGGCTCCTCCTTGTAGGAGTCCAGGGTCACCGACTTCGAGGCGGCGATCAGGCTGAGCTGGGGCGTGGTGGCGGCGGCCTTGCCGTCGGGCGCGGCGGCGACGATGCCGGCGGTCACGGCGAAGGCCGCGGCCCCGGCGAGCACCGAGCGCCGGAGGCGTCGGGCCTGGGGAGATCTGGTCATCGGTCCCTCGTTCTACGAGTTCTACGAGTCCTGCGGGTCCTGCGGGTTCTGCGAGTTCTGCGGGTCCTGCGAGTGCGGGGCGTCCCCGCGGGGTGGCGCGCACCGCGTGGTCGGGCGCGGTGGTCGTTCCGGCGAGGGAGAGACGGTGACGGGGCCTGTGGGTTGTCTGTGTGCCCCCGGTGGCGGGGCTTTTGGCCGGAACCAGGGCACCGGGCGCCGGATCGCGCCGACTTCCGGGAAAGCCCCCGGGCGGGCCGCCCGCGCATGGTAAGAGCCCGGGGCGTGTCACCACCCCGGGCTCCCGCAGCCTCGCGTACGCGCGTCAGAGGTACCGCTTCAACTCCCGCCGCGCCAGGGACCGCTGGTGCACCTCGTCCGGGCCGTCCGCCAGCCGCAGGGTCCGCGCCGCCGCCCACAGCTCCGCGAGCGGGAAGTCCTGGCCGACCCCGCCCGCGCCGTGCACCTGGACCGCCTTGTCGACCATGTCCGCCACCGCCCGGGGCGTGGCGATCTTGATCGCCTGGATCTCGGTGTGCGCGCCCCGGTTGCCGACCGTGTCCATCAGCCAGGCGGTCTTCAGCACCAGCAGCCGCAGCTGCTCCACGGTGACCCGCGCGTCGGCGATCCACTCCTGCACCTGCCCCTGCGCGGCGAGCGGCTTGCCGAAGGCGGTACGGGAGGCGGCGCGGCGGCACATCAGCTCGATCGCCCGCTCCGCCATGCCGATCAGCCGCATGCAGTGGTGGATCCGGCCGGGCCCCAGGCGGGCCTGGGCGATGGCGAAGCCGCCGCCCTCCTCGCCGATCAGGTTCGCCACCGGGACGCGGACGTCCTCCAGCACGACCTCCGCGTGGCCGCCGTGGGAGTGGTCCTCGTAGCCGTACACCCGCATCGCCCGCCGGACGCGCACGCCCGGGGTGTCGCGCGGGACCAGGACCATCGACTGCTGGCGGCGCACGTCCGGCCCGTCCGGGTCGGTCTTGCCCATGACGATGAGGACCGCGCAGTCCGGGTTCATCGCGCCGGAGATGTACCACTTGCGGCCGTTGATGACGTAGGTGTCGCCCTCCCGCCGGATGCGGGTCTCGATGTTCGTCGCGTCGGACGAGGCGACCTCCGGCTCCGTCATCGCGAACGCCGACCGGATCTCCCCGTCGAGCAGCGGGCGCAGCCACCGCTCCTTCTGCCGCGCGTCGCCGAACTGCGCCAGCACCTCCATGTTGCCGGTGTCCGGCGCCGCGCAGTTCAGCGCCGTGGGGGCGAGATGGGGCGAGCGGCCGGTGATCTCGGCGAGCGGGGCGTACTGGAGGTTCGTCAGGCCGGCCCCGTGCTCCTTGTCCGGCAGGAAGAGGTTCCACAGCCCCCGCCGGCGCGCCTCGGCCTTCAGCTCCCCGACCACCGCCGGGGTGTCCCAGGGGGAGGCCAGCCCGGCGCGCTGCTCCTCGGCGACCGCCTCGGCCGGGTACACGAACTCGTCCATGAAGGAGAGCAGCTGGGCGCGCAGCTCCTCGGTGCGCGCGTCGAATGCGAAGTCCATAGGTGCCGGTCAGCCTTCCTGGAGGGTGGTGAGGCCGTGCTCGATGAAGACCGGGACGAGGCCGCCGATCCGGTCGAAGCCGGCGCCGACGGTCTGCCCGAGGGTGTAGCGGTAGTGGATGCCCTCCAGGATCACGGCCAGCTTGAACCAGGCGAAGGCCGTGTACCAGGAGAGGGCGGAGACGTCCCGTCCCGAGCGGGCGGCGTACCGCTCCACCAGCTCGGCGGCCGGGGGGTGCCCGGGCGCGCCCGCGGTGGTGCTGACCGGCGAGCCCGGCAGGTCGAGCGGGGTGCTGTACATGGCCAGCAGGCCCAGATCGGTGAGCGGGTCGCCGAGCGTGGACATCTCCCAGTCCAGTACGGCGCTGACCCGGTCGTCCTCGCCCAGCAGGGCGTTGTCCAGCCGGTAGTCGCCGTGGACGACCGCGGGCGCGGGGGAGGTCGGCAGCGCGCGGCCGAGCGCGGCGTGCAGCTCGTCGATCCCGGCGAGGTCGCGGCTGCGGGAGGCGTCGAGCTGCTTGCCCCAGCGCCGCAACTGGCGGTCGAGGAAGCCGTCCGGCCGCCCGAAGTCGCCCAGCCCCACGGCCGCCGGGTCCACCGCGTGCAGCTCGACCAGGGTGTCCACCAGGCCCAGCAGCGCGGCGCGGGTCCGGGCGGGCCCGAGCGCGGCGAGCTGGTCCGCCGTGCGGTAGGGCGTGCCGGGCACGAACTCCATCACGTAGAAGGGCGCGCCGAGCACCTCCTCGTCCTCGCAGAGCACCAGCGGCTCCGGCACCGGGACGGCCGTCGGGTGCAGGGCGCTGATCACCCGGTGTTCGCGCCGCATGTCGTGGGCGGTGGCCAGCACGTGCCCGAGGGGCGGGCGGCGCACCACCCACTGCCCGGTGCCGTCGGTGACGACGTACGTCAGGTTGGACCGGCCGCCCTCGACGACGCGGGCGTCCAGCGGTCCGCCCACCAGGCCGGGCCGCTCGCGGCCGAGGAAGCCGCGCAGCCGCTCGGGGTCGAGACCTGGCGGGGCTGCTGTGCTCATCGTTCGCACCTCCGGTGACGGGAAGCCGGGCGAGACCCGGGTGTACGCAGCATGACCGACCAGTCGGTATGTCGTCCAGTGCCGGGCGCGGTCCCGTGCCGGGGTAGGCCGTTTCGCCGGAAATGGTGCGTTTCCGCTTGCGGGGGGAAGCGGCGGGCCGGAGGGTCGGACCATGAAGGCGATCAGCTACCGCCACTACGGCGGCCCGGAGGTCCTCGCGTACGGCGACCACCCCGACCCCAAGGTGGGCCCGGACAAAGTGCTGGTCCGGGTGCGCGCGGCGGCCGTCAACCCGGTCGACTGGAAGGCGCAGGCCGGGTACCTCGACACCGTCTTCGACACCGTCTTCCCGGTGATCCCCGGCTGGGACGTCTCCGGAGTGGTGGTGCAACCCGGCGTCTCCGTACCGGAGTTCGCCGTCGGGGACGAGGTCATGGGGTACGTGCGCGAGGACGTGCTGTGCCACGGCACCTTCGCCGAGTACGTCGCCGCCCCGGTCCGCACCCTCGCCCGCAAACCGCCCGGCCTCGGCTTCGAGGAGGCGGCCGCCCTCCCGCTGGCCGGGCTCACCGCCTACCAGGTGCTGCACCGGGCGCTGAAAGTCGGCCCGGGCGACACCGTACTGGTGAACGCCGCCGCCGGCGCCGTCGGCTCCATGGCCGTCCAGATCGCCCGCCACACCGGCGCCCGCGTCATCGGCGCCTCCCGGGAGAGCGGCCAGGACCGCGTCCGCGAACTGGGCGCGGAACCCGTCGCGTACGGCGACGGCTTCGTCCGCCGCGTACGCGCCCTGGCCCCGCACGGCGTCGACGCCGCCCTCGACACCGTCGGCGGCCAGGTGCTCAAGGACTCCGCGCACCTCCTGGCGCCCGGGGGCCGCCTCGCCTCCATCGCCGACGGCGAGGTGGCCGCCCTGGGCGGCGACTACTTCTGGGTGCGGCCCGACGCGGCCGACCTGACCGCCCTCGCCGGCCTCGCGGAGCAGGGCGCCGTGAAGGTCCGGGTGGCCCGGACCTTCCCGCTGGAACGCGCCGCCGACGCCCAGCGCGCCGCGATGGAGGGCGGCCTGCACGGCAAGGTCGTCGTGACCGTCGACCCGCCCGCGCACTGACCCCCGGCGCTCACCGCGCCGGAGCGCGCAGCTCCAGCAGGCTGATGTCGGCCGGGACGCCCACCCGCAGCGGCGGCCCGAAGAAGCCCGCGCCGTTCGTCACGTACAGCGTGGTGTCGTCGACCCTGCCCAGCCCGGAGCTGACCGGGTTGGCCAGCGCGGTCACCGCGGTCAGCGGGAACATCTGCCCGCCGTGGGTGTGCCCGGACAGCTGGAGGTCCACCCCGTGGCGGGCCGCCTCACCGGCGAACACCGGCTGGTGCGCCAGCAGCACGACCGGCCGCGCGGTGTCCCGCCCGGCCAGCGCCCGCGCCAGGTCGGGGCCCCGCCCGGACTCCTCGCCGGCCAGGTCCTCCACCCCGGCCAGGTCCAGGAAGGCGCCGTTGTGCCGGATCTCCACCCGCTCGTTCACCAGCGGCCGCACGCCCACGTTCCGCATCTCGTCCAGCCAGTCCTCGACACCGTCGTACAGGTACTCGTGGTTGCCGGTGACGAAGAAGCTGCCGTACCGCGACTCCAGGCCCCGCAGCGGCCGGGCGGCCGGGCCGAGCTGGGCGGCCGTGCCGTCGGCCAGGTCGCCCACGATCGTCACCAGGTCCGGCTGGAGCGCGTTCACCATCCGCACGACGCGCTCCGTGTGGGCGCGCCCGAGCAGCGGGCCCAGGTGGATGTCGCTGACGACCGCGATGCGCAGCCCGGCCAGCCGGGCGTCCACCTTCGACAGGGTGATCGGCACCCGTTTGATCATCGGGTCGCCCAGGGCCACCGACATCCCGTGCGCGACGGTGCCCAGCGAGGTGGCCCCGGCCAGCGCGCCCACGGTACGGCCCAGGAACAGCCGCCGCCCGAGCCCGGGTCGCCCGGCCCCGGGGGCGCCGGGCCGCTCCGGCTGCTCCGGTCCCTCCGGCCGCTCCGGTTCCTCTCGTTGCTCCGGTTCTTCGGGAGCGGGCGCCTGCGCGTCCGCGGCGGGCGTCTCCAGGGCCGGGGCGGGCGCCTCCGGGGCCGCCGCGCCGCCCACCGGCACCGGTACCGGCCGCGCGCCGGGCACGGCCGCCTCCGGCTCCGGCGCCGGCTCCGGAGCGTCCGCCCCGGCCCGCTCGCGGGCACCCGCCCGGCGGCGCCAGGCGCGCAGGACCAGCGCGCGCGGCACCTCCAGCGCGGCGAGCGCCAGCAGCAGGTACATCAGCACGCCGATCCAGGTGTAGCCCGGCCACGCCACCCACCGGCCGGCGCCGCCGTCCCCCGGGTCGAAGAGCGGGGTGAGGATCCGCGTCCCGGGCGCCACCAGGGCGGACACCACCACCGCGCCGGTGCCCAGCCGCCGTGCCCGGGTCCCGGGCCGGGTCGTGTCCCGGACCAGGCGCACCCACAGGTAGTAGTGGAGCGCGCCGGACCCCACGAGCATCAGCGCGGTCACTCCGAATCCCAGCATGTCTGCCTCCTCGTGGAGTCCGGCGGCCTCAGCCGCGCCCGGCGCCGGCGGCGACCCCGGCGGGCGGTGCGGCGGCCGGCGCGGGCGGCGCCGACTCGGTGATGCCGAACCGGGCGTGCAGCGCCCGCAGCGGGCCGGGGGCCCACCAGTTGGCGCGCCCGGCCAGGCGCATGAAGACCGGCACCAGCACCGCCCGGATGAGCGTGGCGTCGACCAGGACCACCACGACCATCCCGAGCCCCAGCATCTTCAGGAAGACGATCCCCGAGGAGGCGTAGGTGGCGAAGGACGCGGCGAGGACGACCGCCGCCGCCGTGATCAGCGGGCCGCTGCGCTCCAGCCCCACCGCGACGGCACGGGTGTTGTCGCCGGTGCGGTCGTACTCCTCCTTGATCCGCGACAGCATGAAGACCTCGTAGTCCATGGACAGGCCGAAGGCCGTGCAGAACATCAGGATCGGGATGCTGGGCTCGATGGAGCCGCTCGGGGTGAAGCCCAGCGCGCCGGACAGGTTGCCGTCCTGGAAGACCCACACCAGGGCCCCGAACATCACCGCCATGCTGAGGGTGTTGAGGACCATCGCCTTCGCCGGGAGCAGCACGCTGCCGGTCATCAGGAACAGGATCACGAAGGTGACGACCAGGATCAGCCCGAAGACCAGCGGCAGCCGGTCGACCAGCTCGCCCCGGAAGTCGCTCAGTTCGGCCGGGTAGCCGCCGATGGCGACCTCACCGGCGGAACCGTCGGAACCGGCGGAACCGACGGAAGCTGCGGAGCCGTCGGGGCCGGCCGCCGCGGTGCGGACGTCGGACAGCACGCGGTCGATCGCGCCGAGGCCCTGGTGCGTGGGGACCACCGAGTACCAGGTGTGCCGCTCGGAGGCGAACCTCTTGGCGGAGTCACCCGGCCCGGAGATCCTGCGCCCCTCCGCGTACGAGCCGGTGAGCGCGTCCACCTGGTGGACGTCAGGGACGCGGGAGAGCCGGAGGGCGGTCGCCTCGACGGCGGCCCGGTTCTCCGCCGTGCCCGCCTGGTCGCGCCGCAGGACCTGGAGGGCGTCCGTCTCCTCGGCGGCGAAGTTGTCGCGGATCTCCTGCTGGACGACCCGGCTGGAGGTGTCCGCCGGCAGCACCCGCTCGTCCGGCACCCCGAAGGTGAGGCCCAGCGAGGGGGAGGCGAGGCCCAGCAGCAGGACCAGCGCCGGAATGCCGTACACCAGGGGCCGGCGCATCATCCGCAGCGCCGTGGCGTGCCACCAGCCCCGCCCCTCGCGGGCGCCGGCGTCCTTGCGGGCCACCCGGTGCCCCAGGCGGGCCAGCGCGGCCGGCAGGATCACCAGCGCGGCGAAGACCGAGGTGAGGACGGTGCCGACACCGGCGTACGCGAAGGACCGCAGGAACGGGAACGGGAACAGCAGCAGGCAGGCCAGGGACACCACCACGGTCAGGCCGCTGAACGCGACGGTGCGGCCGGCCCCGGCGACCGCCTCCTCGACCGCGCCGGCCACGGACCGGCCGGCGGACAGCTCCTCACGGAACCGGTTGATCACGAACAGGCTGTAGTCGACGCCCAGTCCGACGCCCATCACCAGCGCCAGGTTGGCGGCGAACGTCGAGACGTCGGTGAGGTAGGTGACCCCGCGCAGCAGCGCCAGCGTGGTGATCACCGAGAACAGCCCCATGCCGAGCGTCAGCACGGCCGCCGAGAACCGCCGGTAGATGGCGAACAGCAGCAGCAGGACCAGCGGGAACACGATCGCCTCGGCCCGCAGGAAGTCCTGCCGGGACTGCTCGGCGGCCTGCCGGAACACCTCGTCCCCGCCGCCCACGCGCACCGTCACCAGCTCGCCGTCCCGGGTGAAGTCCGGGGAGAACTCGGCCAGCCGGGTCCGGGCCTCCGTCACCGTGCCCGCCATCCGCGCGACGACCAGGGCCTGCGTGCCGTCCGTCGCGCGCATCGCGGGGGAGCCGCCGCGCGACCAGTACGAGGCGACCTCGGCCACCCCGTCCTGACCGGCCAGCTCCCGTTCCAGCCGACGCCCCTCGGCGGCGACGGCCGGGTCGTCCACGGTGCCCTGCCGGGCGGTGACCATCAGCAGCACGCTGGGCGTGCCGGTGCCGAACTCCTCCTGGAGCACGGCGCGGGTCCGCAGCGACTCAGAGCCGGGGCTCTCGAAACGGCTGAGGAGCAGGCGGTCCATGGCGCCCGCGGCGAGCGCCAGGCCCACGACGGCGAGGGCGACGCTCAGCCACACCACGAGCCGGGACCGGGCGGCGGCCACCCGCCCCCACCTCCTCAGGGCCGGCGGGCTCTGTTCGCCGTGGGGGGATGTGTCGGGACGTACTGCGGGCACGGTGCACTCTCCGGAACAGGGGATGGGAAACAGGGGGTTGGTGCGTGGGGGTGCGCGGGGGTCACAGACCGCGGGCGTCGAGCCAGGCGTCGACCCGGTCGAAGGTGCGGGGCGCCGAGCGGGCCATCGTGGCGTAGTGCCCGGCCCCCGGGATGTCGATCAGTTCGGTGCGCGCCCCGGTGAACAGCCGCCGGTGGGCGGCGCCACCGGTGACCCGGGCGTCCTCGTCGCCGTAGACGAACAGCACCGGGACGGTGATGGTGCTCAGGTGCTTCAGGTCGGTGAAGACCGACTCCAGCTGCGAGGTCATGTCCCCGCACGGGTGGCGGTTCTGATGGGGCGTGGCGGCGTCCACCACCCGCCGCTCGGTGTCGTGGAAGTTGCCCCTGCGGAACTGGTCGGGGCCCAGGTCGTAATAGACGTAGCCGCCCGGGTCGCCCGGCCGCCTGCTGGGCTGCCCGCCCGCCATGCAGCTCTGGAGGGCGGCGAAGAAGCGGGTGTTGGCCTCGGGAGTCAGCCCGCGGTCCGTCCAGTCCATGATCATCAGCGCGTCGATCCCGCCGAAGGAGTACGCGGCGATCTGGACGACCTGCCCGCCGTTGGACTGGCCCGCCAGCGCCACCCGGGCGAACGCCGGGGGCTTCGCCGGGCCGCCGGCGGGACGGGCGCCGAGGTCGTACGTCCCGGCGCGCAGCTGCCGCACGATCTGGTGGGCGATGTCCGCCTCCGCCCCGATGCAGGTGCCGAACCCGTCGGGCCGGTCGCTGGAGCCGTACCCGAGCCGGTCCACGGTCACCGAGGCGTGGCCGCGCCGGGCCAGCTCCTCGGCGTAGTGGTAGCCGGGCACGTCCAGCCGCCAGTACCACTCGCCGGCGGCGATCCCGTGCTGGTAGAGCGTGACGGCCGGCTTCCCGCCGGCCAGCACCGCGCGCGGCGCGGTCAGATGGCCGCGGATGCGGTGGGTCCCGCCGGCCGGGCGGCAGCCGGTCCGGCTGCGGTTGACGTTGCGTACGGTGAAGGTGACCGGCACGTCCACGATGTCCGCCGCCGCCAGGCGCCGCGCGGTCGCGTCCGCCGCCGCCCGCCGCTCGGCCGGGGACGGCACGGACGACACGGAGGCCCCCGACGGCCCGTCCGGACCGGGTGACCCGTCCGTCACCGAGGACACCTCCGTCCGCTGCCCGGCCGGGGCCTCGGCCGCCACGGTCACGGCCACCGCGACCGGACTGGCCAGCAGCGCGAGACCCGCGCCCAGGGCGGCGATCCGCCGGATGACACTCATGCGTTCCTCGTCTCTCGCCGCGCCGGCCCGGCGCCCGGCGACCGCCGGTGCTCCCGGTGCCAGCCGGCCTGGTCGGTGACGGTCTCCTCCAGCGGGCGGAAGGCGACGCCCAGTTCACGGCGCGCCCGGGCCGAGGAGACCCTGCGGTGGTGGCCGTCGAGCAGCGCCCGCATCCCCGTCCGGGTGGCGACCGGCTCCCGGCCGCGCGCCCTCGCGCCCCACTCCAGGAGCGCGGCGAGCGGCATGGCCGCGCCCCGGGGCATCCGGCGCGGCACCGTCCCGGTGCCGGCCGCCCGGACGACGGCCGCGCAGATCTCGTGCAGCGGGTGCCACCGGCCGCCCACGATGTACCGGCGCCCCGCGGCACCCCGTACCGCCGCGGCGACACAGGCGTCCGCCACGTCACGGGCGTCCACCACGTGGTTGCCGGCCGCCGGGAGCGCCCGCACGGACCCGGCGGCCACCGCCCGGAACAGCCGCCCCGCCGAGGTGGGGCCCGCGTCCCCGGGCCCCCACATCCAGGCGGGCAGCACCATCGGCACCCGCAGCCCGTGCCGCTCGCCGAAGGCGGAGACCACCCGCTCGGCCAGGATCTTGCTGGCCCGGTAGTGGTTGCCGCGGCCGGGGGCGCCGTTGGGGGTGTCCTCGTCGGCGGGCGCGCGGGTGTCGCCGCCGCCGAGGACCGCGATGGAGCTGGTGTGCACCACGGTGGGCACCCCGGCGTCCACCGCCGCCCTCAGCAGGTCCTCCACCGCGCCGACATTGGTGCGGTACAGCCGCCGCAGGTCGTGGCCGGGCCCGTAGTACTCGCGGAAGTACGCGGCGGTGTGGATCACCGCGTCCGTCCCGCGCAGCGCGGCGCGGTAGCTGCCCGGCTCGGTGATGTCACCGGTGACCAGCCGCAGCCCCGGGTGGTCCGGCAGCAGTGCGCGGGCCCGCTCCCGGTCCCGTACCAGCGCCGTCACCTCGCTCCCGGCGGCGAGGAGCCGGTCCACGACGGCGTGGCCCAGCAGACCGGTGGCTCCGGTGACCAGGACGGCGGCCGGCCCGGCGGGTTCAGCGGGTGACGGCGTGTCGCTCATGCGACGTCCTTTCGGCAGGGGCGGGGGAGAGGGGGCCGGGGAGGGCGGTGTCGTACGGGGCGGGCGCCTCGCGCAGCCCGAAGCGGCGGTGGACGCGGCGCAGCGCGCGCGGCGCCCACCAGGCGCGGGCGCCCAGCAGCCGCAGCACGGCGGGCACCAGCAGGGCGCGGACCACGAAGGCGTCCACGAGCACGGCGAGGGCGACGCCCAGGCCGAGCATCTTGGTGTTGGTGATCCGGGACAGCCCGATCGAGACGAACACCACGCTCAGCACGACGGCCGCCGCGGTGATCAGCCCGCCCGTGGCGCGCATGCCCCGGACGACCGCCTCCCGGTGGCCGCCGCCCCGGTCGTACTCCTCCTTGACGCGGGCGATCAGGAAGACGCCGTAGTCCATGGACAGCCCGAACGCGACGCAGAACATCAGCACCGGGAGCGTCGTCTCCACGTCCCCGGTCGGGGTGAAGCCCAGCAGCCCGGACAGCCGGCCCTCCTGGAACCCCCACACCACCGCGCCGAACATGGCGGTCAGGCTCAGGGCGTTGAGCGCCACCGTCAGCAGCGGCAGCACCGCGCTGCCGGTCAGCAGGAACACCAGGAGCAGCGTCGCGCCCAGCACGAAGGCCAGGGCCGGGACCAGCCCGCGCCCGATGGACGCCTTGGTGTCCAGCACGGCCGCCGCCGGGCCGCCCACCCGCGCCCCGTCCGGCCCGGCCGCCGCCCGCACCGCGCCCACCAACCGCTGGTGGGCGGCCGAGGTGGCGGCGGTGTCGTCCTCGGCCACCACCGTCAGCAGGTCGTGGCCGGCCGTCGACCGGGTGGCGTCGACGGGGGAGGCCCCCTCGGAGCGGGCGCCGTCGCGGTAGGTGCCGGCCGAGGACTCGACGCGGGTCACCCCGTCGAGCGCGGACAGCTTCGCCGCGACCCGCCCCGTGGCGGCCCGCGCCTGGGCGTCCGGCGCCCCGCCGGGCTCCAGCAGCACGGGCAGGGCGCCCTCGGGCGACCCGCCGAACCGCTCCCGCAGCGCCTCCTGCACGGCCCGCGCCTCGCTCGCGGCGGGCAGCTGGCGGTGGTCGGCCGTCCCGAACTCGGCGCCCAGGAACGGCAGTCCCAACACCAGCAGCAGCCCCGTCACCGCGACGGTGACCAGCGGCGCCCGGCGCATCACCGCCTCCGTCACCCGGCCGCGCGGCGCCGCCGGGGCGCGCTTGCGGCGCCGTACCGGCCAGGCGTCCACCCGGTGGCCCAGCAGCCGCAGCACGGCCGGCAGCACCGTCAGCGAGGTCAGCGCGGCGAGCACCACCACGCTGATCCCCGCCCAGGCCAGCGAGTGCAGGAACGCCAGCGGCAGCAGCAGCATCGACGCCAGCGCGACGGCCACCGTCAGCGCGGAGAACAGGACGGTCCGGCCCGCGGTGCGCACGGTGCGGACCACCGCGTCCGGCGGCGGCGCCCCGGCGGCCAGCTCCTCGCGGAACCGCCGCACGATCAGCAGCGCGTAGTCGATCGCCAGGCCGAGGCCCAGCGCGGTGGTGAGGTTCTGCGCGAAGACCGACACCTCGGTCACCTCGGTCACCAGCCGCAGCACCGCGCCCGTGCCCACCACCGTGGCCAGCCCCACCAGCACCGGCAGCGAGGCGGCGACGAGCCCGCCGAACACCCACACCAGGACGGCCAGGGTGAGCGGCAGGGCGACCAGTTCGGAGCGGGTGAGGTCGGCGGCGACGGTCGACTCGATCTCGTTCTGCACGGCCAGCGCGCCGGAGATCCGTACCGTCAGATCGCCCTGCTCGCCCCGGAACCGCGGTGCGAGCCGCTCCAGTGCGTCCCGGGCGCGGTCGGTGCCGCCCTCGATCCGGGCGGCGATCACCGCCTGCCGGCCGTCGCGGGAGCGCAGGTCGGCCAGGCCCGTCTGCCAGTACGAGACGACCCCGACGACCCCGTCCTCGAAGGCCAGCCGCTCCGCCAGCCGCACCCCCTGCCCGGCGAGTGCCCGGTCGTCGACCCGGGCGTCGCCGGGCACCGACACCAGCAGGACCAGGTTGGGCTGCTGCTCCGGGTAGTGCTCCTCCAGCACCCGTTGCACCCGCGCGGACTCGGAGGCGGGGTCGGTCGTGCCGGTGTCGCTGAGCCGCCCGGGCAGTCCGGCGCCCAGCAGCACGGCGTCCAGCACCAGCACCACCGCCGCGACCAGGAAGAGCCAGGGCCGGCGCACCACCCGTGCGCCGAGGGACGTCAGCATCACGCCACCCGTTCCGCGGGGGCCCGCAGCACCGGGACCCCGGCCACCAGCTCCGGCAGGTCCCCGGGGGCGCACCAGGCGGCGACGGCGCCGTCCGGGCGGACGTAGACCACCAGCGGCTCCCGTCCGGCCAGGCCGGTCAGCGACCCGCCGGTGTCCACCACCCGCGCGTACGGCGCGGGGCCGGCGCCCGTGTCCCCCGGCTCCCCGCCGGCCAGCACCAGCACCACGTCCGCGCCCTCGCGGACCGTGCACCGCCCCACCAGCCGGGCCGCCTCGCCCGCGGCGCGCTCGGCGTCCGCGGGGTGGGCGCCGCCCCGCACGACCAGCACGGTGTGCCGGCCCGCCGAGAGGAGGGCGTGCAGCGAGCCCGCGGCGGTGCCGGACAGGGCACGCCACGCCGCGTCGGGCAGCCGCCCGCCCGGCCGCAGGCCCCGGGGGCGCCGCGCGGTGTTCCGCCCGCCCCCGGTCCCGAGGCCGCCCGGCACGGCCGGGCTCCCCGCCAGGCCGGGATCGAGCTGCGCCAGCTGCGGCACGATCGTGCGGTCCAGGGCGCCGGTCGCGGAGGCCGCCTTCAGCACGGTGTCGCGCACCGCCCGCTTGGGGCCCTCCCGCAGCAGCCACAGCCGGGTCTGCCGGTCCGAGTTGCGCAGCGCCCGCAGGGCGGCCGGGCGCCGCTCGGCCTCGTAGCTGTCGAGGAGCGCGGGGTCGGCGCCGTGCGCGACCGCGGCGAGCTTCCAGCCCAGGTCGAACGCGTCCTGCACCCCGGTGTTCAGCCCCTGGCCGCCCGCCGGGCTGTGGCAGTGCGCGGCGTCCCCGGCCAGGAAGACCGGCCCCGCGCGGAACGCCTCGGCGACCTTCGTGTGCACCCGGAAGGTGCTGCGCCACCAGGTGGAGCGCACCTGCCAGCCGCGGGGGCCGCGGGCCGTCAGCAGCGCCTGGAGGTCCTCGTCCGTCAGCGGTCCGGTGCCGTCGGTGGCGTCCCGGTCGAAGAAGATCCGGTGGCCGCCGCCCGGCAGGGGCACCACGACCATCACGCCCTCCGGCGTCAGGTGGTACTGCGCCTCGGACCGCGGCAGGTCGCCGGCGATGTCGCCGTCGCCGAGCAGGAAGTCACGGGCGTAGGTGCTGCCCAGGAACGCGATCCCCGCGGCCTCCCGCACCGTGCTGTGCGCCCCGTCCGCGCCCACGAGCCAGCGCGCCGAGACCTCCCGCGCGGCCCCCGCGCCGGTTCCGCCCGCGCCACGCCCGCCCGCGCCGAGCCCGTCCGCACCCGGCTCCGCGGGGCCGTGCGGCACCAGTCCGGCGGCCACCCCGGCACCGGCGGCCCCCGCGCCGCCGGTCCGGACGCCGGTGAGCCGGGTGTTCCACTCCACCGCGCCGCCCAGCTCCAGCAGCCGCGCGTACAGCACGCTCTCGGTGACCGACTGCGGCACGCACAGCGGCCGGGGGAAGGCCGTGTCCGCGAGCGCGCCGAACCGCACCCGGCCGGTGCGCCGCCCGTTGGACCAGTACGACGCCCCGGACAGCGGCAGCGACCGCTTCACCAGCGAGTCCGCCGCGCCCACGCGCCGCAGCACCTCCAGCGCGCCGCTCCACAGGATCAGGGCCTTCGGCTCACTGGCCGGACCCGTGCGGCGGTCCACCACCCGGCACGCCACCCCCCGCTGGAGGAGCGTGCAGGCGAGGGTGAGCCCGGTCGGGCCGGCCCCCGCGATCAGTACCGTCTCGCCGTCCGTCACACCGCGCTCCTGACGTGGAAGGCACCGCGCGAGCGGAGCAGGGCGACGACCTGGTCGATCGCCTCGTCGGTGGTGGTGAACGGCACCGCGAGCATGCCGGCGTCGGACGCGGCGGCGCAGTTCTCCTCCAGGTCGTCGAGGAAGAGGCACTCGTGCGCCGCGGCCGGCAGCCGCTCCAGCAGCCGCCGGTAGATCAGCGGGTCGGGCTTGCGCACCCCCTCGGCGGAGGAGTCGACGACCGCGTCGAACAGCTCGTCCACCGGCAGCTGGGCGCGCCAGCGCGGGCCCCACTCCGCCACGTTGTTGGTGAGCAGCGCGGTGCGGTAGCCCTGGCGGCGCAACGCCCGCAGGAAGGCGACCAGTTCGGCGTTGACCGTCCGGCCCCGGAACCACAGCTCGCCGAACTCCCGGCCCGCCAGCAGGTTGTCGCCGAGGCCGTCCGGCAGCTCGGCGAGCACCCGCGCGACCATCTCCGCCTCGGTGCACCGCCCGGTCTCCAGGTCGGCCATCGGGCTGCGCCCGTGGCGCCGGCCCGCGGCGGCGAAGGCCGCGCGGAGCAGGGCGGCGTCCACCCCGACGGCGGCGGCGAAGAGGTCGAAGGTCTCCTGGAGCGGATTGGTCAGGACGCCGCCGTAGTCGACGACCACGGTCGTGATGGGTGCGGAGCTCACTGCGCCACCTCCAGGCGGAACGACGCGGCGACGCGCTCCTGCTGGACGATGTCGACGACGACCGGCACCACGAGCGTGCCCAGCGTCCGGTCGACGCGGAACTGCTCGACCCGGGCCACCGCCCGCGCCGGCAGGTCCAGTTCGGCGAACTCCTCGAACCGCGCGTCCAGCGCGGTGACCTGGAGGCCGGTCGCGGAGATGGAGTGCAGCGCCGCCACCGAGGCCGCCGCCAGCTGCCGGGCCGCCTCGAGCAGCAGATTGCCCGGGATGTGGTCGAGCTGGTGGTCGAAGAGGTGCGGGTGGGTGGTGTCGGGGAGGACGGTCGCGGCCAGGGTGCTCTCCCCGGCGGCCACCGGGCGGGTGACGACCACGTTGTACGGGTCGCGGCGGCCCACCAGGGCGGGCGGCGCCGCCACATGGGTGGGCAGCGCGCCGATGACCCCGGCGAGGGCGTCCCGGCGGCGGGCCCGCAGCGCGCGGTAGACGGTCCGGCCGAAGAAGGCGAGACCGCCGCCGACGTGCAGGACGGTGCGCCCCTCGATGGCGAGCGTCCCGGAGAAGTCCAGGGCGTGCACCCGGCCGTTGCGCTTGCGCTGCGGGTCGACGGTGAGGGTGACGACCGCCTGGGCCGGCCGGTCGCCGCCGCTGCGCAGCGCCGACAGGTCCCGTATCCCTATCCGCAGACTGCGGAAGATGAACGAGTCGTCCAGGCTCACGTTCTCGTAGGCGTGCGCCAGGTACACCCCAGCCTGCCGCAGCACCTCCACCAGCAGCAGGAAGTCGTGCGTGCCCGACTGCTCGCCCATGATGTGGGCGCGGGGCAGCTGGGCGGCCACCTCGTAGGTGTCGGGCCGGTCCGGCACCGGACGGGAGTCGGTGAGGAACACCTCGGCGATGGCGGAGCGGTGCACCATCGCCCGGGGAACGGTGCTGTCGTAGCGGAGAGCGGTACGGGTCTGATCCTGCTGGGCTGGGCCGGTCATCGTTTCTCCAAGCGAGAGAGCGGGTACCGGATCACCTTGGGGGAGCGGCCTGGACAAGTCGCTGGTCAAAGCGCTGGACGAAGCGCTGGACCGCGCGCCGCCCCCGGCCCGGCGCCGCCCCCGGGATCACACCGTGTGACGCGCACCTCACTTGCTGGTGCGAACCGATGGGAACCAGCCAGTAATGGCTAGCCTGACGGGGATGATCTTTATGGGGGGAACATGTCAGGTGTGCTATTGCGCGAGCTCGGAGCGGCCGGCGGCGGGGGCTCGCCCAGCCTCCGCTTCCGGCTCTTCGGCCCGCTTCAGGTCACGCGCGGCCGGGAGGTCCTCGAACTCGGCCCGCCCAAGCAACGGGCCCTGCTGGCCGTGCTGTTGCTCCGCCCCGGGATGGAGACCGGGGTCGACCAGCTCACCGCGTCGCTCTGGGGCGAGGACTACCCCGCGTACGCCAAGAACCTGATCCAGAAGTCCGTCTCCGGACTGCGCGGCCTGCTGGCGGGCGGCGAGCACGGCGTCCGGCTGGAGTGGTCCGGCGGGGGCTACCTGCTGGACACCGGCGGCGCGTACGTCGACCTCTACGCGTACGAACGGCTCGCCTCCGCCGGGATCGCCGCCGCCCGCGAGGGCGAGGTCCTCCAGGCGGCGCGGCTGCTGGAGGAGGCGCGCACCATGTCGACCGGGCCGCTCGCCGAGGGGCTCGACGGGCCCATGCTGGAGCGGGAGCGGCTCTACCGCCAGGAGCGGTTCCTCGCCGACATGGAGGTCCGCGCCGAACTGGAACTGGAGCTGGGCCGGCACCGCAACGCCGTGCCGTACCTGTACTACGCGGTGCACAAGTACCCGTTCCGGGAGCGCTTCGTGTGGCTGCTGATGCTCGCGCTCTACCGGTCCGACCGCGGCAGCGAGGCGCTCGCGGTGTACGCCGGCCACCGCACCCGCGTGGTCGAGGAGCTGGGCGCCGAACCGGGCCCCTCCCTGCGGTCGCTCCAGGCGCAGCTGCTGCTCCAGGACCCGCAGCTCATGGTCTGTTCCTCACTGCGGCTGGACAGCGGCGCGCCCGCCGCCGCCCCGGCGCTCCGGCCCACGGCGCCGCTCGCCCGCCGCGGCCCCTTCGACTGACCGGCGGCCCTCCGCCCCGGGCGGCGCCCACCCCGTCGCGCCGCCGGAACCCGGCACCGCCGGGCGGTCACACCACCACCGCCACGGCGAAGGCGGCCAGCGCCACCGTGCAGGCCGCCGCCACCACCGCCCCGCGCACCGCCAGAGCACCCGGCCGCGGAGCCCCCAGCGCCCGCATCCGCCGGTGCGCCACCCACAGGAACGCCACCCACACCAGCAGCGACAGGGCCACCCCCACCAGCCCGGCCGCCGTCACGTCCTCGTCCAGCGCCTGCCGGGCGGCCAGCACCGCCGCGACCGTCGCCGACAGCGTCGTACGCCGCCACGCCAGCCGGGTCCGCTCCGGCTGCAGCCCGGGATCCCGCACCCCCGCCGCGCCGCCCGCCATCAGCCGCGCCAGCCGAACAGGACCACCACCACCATGGCCACGGCGACCAGCCCCACGGCCAGGCCCAGCAGCGCGGGGAAGCGGCTCACCGGCAGATCCTCGTCCCGCCGCATCGCCCGCTCGCAGCGCACCCAGTGGTTCACCGCCCGCAGTGCGCACAGCGCCCCGGCGCCCAGCAGCGCCAGCGCCATGCCCACCCGCACACCCCAGCGCAGGTCCGGCAGGAACTGGTCCACCGCGAACCCGCCGCCGACGAGCGCCAGCGCGGTGCGGATCCAGGCGAGAAAGGTGCGCTCATTGGCGAGGGAGAACCGGTAGTCGGGCGTGTCGCCCTCCTCACGGATCCGCTGCGGCGCGAACCACAGCCGCAGACCCCGCACGAATTCGCTCACATGATCAGCCTACCGGCGCGGTGCGCGCGCAGCCTTTCGTACGCCGCCAGCCCGTCCGGCACCCACGCCCAGTCGCCCAGCCGCGCCACCACCTCCGCCTCCGGCAGGAACGCGCCCCAGGCGACCTCCTCGGCCTGCGGCTCCACCGGCAGCTCGCACCGCACCTCGTACACCGCCGACCACCACGAGCCGCGCCCGCCGCCGTCCTCGTACAGGAAGCGGAACAGCGGCACCGGCCGCGGCAGACCGCGCACGCCCAGCTCCTCCTCCGCCTCGC
Organism: Streptomyces sp. NPDC015131; assembly: GCF_043079975.1. Taxonomy (NCBI): domain Bacteria; kingdom Bacillati; phylum Actinomycetota; class Actinomycetes; order Kitasatosporales; family Streptomycetaceae; genus Streptomyces; species Streptomyces sp. NPDC015131. The sequence goes on from NZ_JBIBVB010000007.1 coordinate 134,149, forward strand.
GCAGGGCCGCCTCGTCATAGCTCTCGCCCGCCCCGACGACCCCGCCCACGAACATGTCGTACCGGGAGGGGAAGACCAGCTTGGACGCGGTGCGCCGGTGCACGAACACCCGGTCCTCGGCGTCCCGGGCGAGGACGAACACACACCGGTGGCGCAGCCCCCGGGCGTACACCTCGCCCCGGGGCAGCCGCCCCACCACCTCGTCGTTCTCGTCGACGACGTCCAGGATCTCCTCGGCGGCAGCGCTCATGGCCCCATGAAACCACCGCCCCGGAAAACGCCCCACCTGTTGACGGGTTACCGCCGCGTACCGAAGATCGGAGCACCCTGCCGACAAGGATGAGGACCCATGGCGTACGACGCTGATGTGATCGTGATCGGGGCGGGCCTCGCCGGCCTGGTGGCCACCGCCGAACTGGCGGACGCCGGGCGCCGCGTCATCCTCCTGGACCAGGAACCGGAGCAGTCCCTCGGCGGCCAGGCGCACTGGTCCTTCGGCGGCCTGTTCTTCGTCGGCTCGCCCGAGCAGCGCCGCATGCGCATCCGCGACAGCCATGCGCTCGCCCTCCAGGACTGGATGGGCACCGCCGGCTTCGACCGCCCCGAGGACCACTGGCCCCGCCGGTGGGCCGAGGCGTACGTCGACTTCGCGGCGGGCGAGAAGCGGGCGTGGCTGCACCGGCAGGGCGTCCGGTTCTTCCCCGTCGTCGGCTGGGCCGAACGCGGGGGCTACGGCGCGACGGGGCACGGCAACTCCGTCCCGCGCTTCCACATCACCTGGGGCACCGGGCCCGGCCTGGTGGCGCCCTTCGAGCGCCGGGTCCGCGCGGGCGCCGACCGGGGCCTGGTACGGCTCGCCTTCCGGCACCGGGTCACCGGCCTCGGCCGCTTCGCCGGTGCCGTCGACACCGTCACCGGCGAGGTCCTGGAGCCGTCCGCCGCCGAGCGGGGCACCGCCAGCAGCCGCCGGGTGACCGGGGCGTTCGAGTTCCGCGCCCCGGCCGTGATCGTCACCTCCGGGGGCATCGGCGGCAACCACGACCTGGTGCGCGCCCAGTGGCCCGCCCGGCTCGGCACCCCGCCCGAGAAGCTGCTGTCCGGGGTGCCCGCCCATGTCGACGGGCTGATGCTGGGCATCGCCGAGGCCGCCGGCGCCCGCCTCGTCAACCGCGACCGGATGTGGCACTACACCGAGGGCATCGAGAACTGGAACCCGATCTGGGCGCGGCACGGCATCCGCATCCTGCCCGGCCCCTCCTCCCTCTGGCTGGACGCCCGGGGCCGGCGCCTGCCCGTCCCGCTCTTCCCGGGCTTCGACACCCTCGGCACCCTCGAACACATCATGCGGTCCGGGCACGGGCACACCTGGTTCGTCCTCAACCGCCGCATCATCGGCAAGGAGTTCACCCTCTCCGGCTCCGAACAGAACCCCGACCTGACGGGCAGGTCGGTGCGCGGCGTCCTCGACCGCGCCCGCGCCGACGTCCCCGGCCCGGTCAGGGCCTTCATGGACCACGGCGCTGGCTTCGTCGTCGAGAAGGACCTCGCCTCCCTGGTGCGCGGGATGAACGCGCTCACCAAGGAGCCGCTGCTCGACGAGGCCGCCGTACGCCGCGAGGTCGTCGCCCGCGACCGGGAGATCGCCAACCCCTTCACCAAGGACGCCCAGGTGACGGCCGTCCGCGGGGCCCGGAAGTACCTGGGCGACCGGCTCGTCCGCACGGTCGCCCCGCACCGGATCCTGGACCCCGCGGCCGGCCCGCTGGTCGCCGTACGGCTCGGCATCCTCACCCGCAAGTCCCTCGGCGGCCTGGAGACCGACCTGTCCTCACGGGTGCTGACCGCCGGCGGCGACCCGCTGCCCGGGGTGTACGCGGCGGGTGAGGCCGCCGGCTTCGGCGGCGGCGGCGTGCACGGCTACCGCTCGCTGGAGGGCACCTTCCTCGGCGGCTGCCTCTTCTCCGGCCGCGCGGCGGGCCGGGCGGCGGCGGAGGCGACGGGATGAGAACGCCGCGGGCGGAATCCGTGGCGCGGCGGCCGGGGTGCGTGACACCCTGACGACCGTGATCATCAGGGTGAGTGAGGCACGCGTGCGGCCCGGCCGCTTCGAGGACTTCCACGAGATGCTCGTCTCCGCGGTGAGCGGGTTCCCCGGCCGCCATCCCGGGCTGGTGGACCACGAGATCCTGCTCGCGCCGCCGGACACGGTGCTCTACGTCAGCCGCTGGCGCGGCGAGCAGGACCTGGCCGGTTACGCCGGTGAGCACTGGCGCGACCAGCCGGTGATGCTGCCGGGCGAGGACGAGTACCTCGTCGAACCCCTGCGAGTACGGCACTTCACGCCCGCGCCCCTGGAGCCGGCGCGGGCACCGCGTCCGGACCGGTAGTCCGGCGGCCCCGCGCCGGGAGCCACGCCCAGAGCGCGACGGCGATGAAGAGCACCTGCTCGGGGATCCTGAACCACAGGGGCGTCGCCGGCTCCCCGTTGAACGGGACGCCCTCGACCGCCGCGTGGACGTTGGCCGGGAGCATCAGGACGAACAGCACGGCGAGGCCCAGCCCGGCCGCCGGGCGGGTGGCCTCCCGGACGAGCCCGGCGGCGCCGAGGAGTTCGAGGACGCCCGTCGCGTAGACCGCGAGGCGGGGGAACGGGACGAACGGCGGGACCATCGCGACCAGATCGTGGTGGCCGGGCATGGGGCCGAGGGCGGACGGGACGAAGTGCGCGCTCGCCGTGAACACCAGCATGACCGCGAGGCCGTGCAGGACGGACACCCGCCAGGTGGTGAACCTCCGGACGCCGAGGGCGCCGAGGAGCCGGAACAGCAGGGTGGGAACGGCGATGAGCATCAGAGTGCCCAGCATGAGCGGAGTCCTTTCGACGGGTCGGCCGCGCTCGGGCCGCGGATGAGGAACGTGCCGCGCAGAATGGATAATAGCGTTATCCACTATCCATTGCCGAGGGGAACGAGCGGATGAAGGTCTCCGAGCTGAGCCGGCGCACCGGCGTACAAGTGCCGCTGATCAAGCACTACTTGCGGGAAGGGATGCTTCCGCCGGGGCGGGCCACCGCGTCCAACCAGGCCGACTACGGCGAGGAGCATGTGCACCGGCTCCGGCTCATCCGCACCCTGATCGCCACGCGCGGCCTGTCGACCGCCGCGACGAAGGAGATCCTGGAGGCGATCACCGCCGAACAGGACGACCTGCACCAGGTCTTCGGGATCGTGCTGGGCGTACGTCCGGCCGCGACGGCGGCTCCAGAGGCACCGGAAGCTCCGGAGGCGGACCCGGACGCGGCGGCTCCGGAGCCGGCGGGCCTGGCCGACGCCCGCCGGCTGATCGCCGAGATGGGGTGGGACGTGTCCCGGGGCAACCCGGCCGCGCACACCCTGGGAGAGGTCCTGGCCGCGCTCGGGGACCTGGGCTCGGACATCGACTGGCGCGGCCTGCTGCCCTACGCCCGGCTCGCCGACGGCATCGCCGACCTGGACGTACGGCAGATGAGCGGCGACCGCGACCTGCTGGCCCAGGCCGAACGGGCCGTGACGGTCGCGATCCTCCTCGAACCCGCCGTCCTGGCCCTCCGCCGGCTGGCCCAGGAGTCCAAGTCGGCCCACCACTTCGGCGGCCACCACCCCGAAGCGCCGCACACCACCTGAGCCCCGGGCCCCGGATTCACCGGGGCGGCACACCCGGCGGCGTGCGGGCCCGGCCGGCGCGCTGGGCGATGTCCTCCGGCACCGGTGTCCCCTGGTGGTAGTACAGCCGCCACGCACCGCTCCCGGCGCCCCCGGACGGGTCGCGGCGCCAGAGCGAGCTGCGGCGCACCCGCCGGCCGCCGGCGGCCGTCTCGTACGTCAGGTGGACCAGGTCCGGGGCCAGCTGGACGCCCGTCATGCCGGACACCTCCACGGGCGGGCCACCCGCCGGGGCGGGCGCCAGGTCCGGCAGCGCGCCGAGCATCGCCTCCCGGGTCCACCGCCGCCCGGACGCGCCGACCTCGGTGAACTCCGGGTCCAGCAGCCGGGCCGCCTCGGCCGGGGAGGCCCGTACGGCCGGGTCGAGGAGCCGCAGCTCGCCCGCGATCGCCGCCTCCACCCCGGATGCGTCGGTCACGCCCGTACCTCCACCACCCGGAAGCGCTCCGCGACGACCATGGTGGTGTCGTCCACGGTGAAGTCCGGGTCGCCCAGCGCCTCGCGCATCTCGGCGCTGTGCCAGAACTCCTCGTGTCCGGCGCGCCATTCGGCGACCGAGCGGTACCCCTCGCCCTCGTCGAGCGCGTGCCGCAGGCCGACCTCCCCGAGCGGCAGCACCCGGACCTCCGTCACCTCGAGCACCGCCACCTCGCGGCCCTCGGAGTCGATGAGCGCCGAACGGGCGCCGGCCACCGGAAGGGGCTCGTCCTCCACCTCGTACGCGGCGAGCAGGCCGGTGGTCGAGGTCTTCTCCCCGGACAGGACGGCGGCGACCAGCCGGTCGCGCAACGGCCCGGGGAAGGCCAGCAGATACGGCTCGAGGGACTCGGGAGGCTCGGGAGGCGTCATGGGGCGAGTGTGACAAGCCGCCGCCGGTCCCGCGAGGCGATATCCCCCCGGCGCCGGCACGCCGGCTACAGCACCAGCGACAGCAGCAGCACGCACACGATGCCGACCACGGAGATGAGCGTCTCCATCACCGACCAGGTCTTCACCGTCTGACCGACCGTCATGCCGAAGTACTCCTTCACCAGCCAGAATCCGGCGTCGTTGACATGGCTGAAGAAGAGCGACCCCGCGCCGATCGCCAGCACGAGCAGCGCCGCGTGCGTGGTCGACATGTCGGCCGCCAGCGGGGCGACCAGCCCGGCCGCCGAGATGGTGGCGACGGTCGCCGAGCCGGTGGCCAGCCGTATCGCCACCGCGATCAGCCAGGCCAGCAGCAGCGCCGGGATCGACCAGTTCTCGGAGAAGTCCAGGATCATCCGCCCGACGCCCACGTCGATCAGGGTCTGCTTGAATCCGCCGCCCGCGCCGACGATCAGCAGGACGCCGGCGATCGGCGCGAGCGACGTCTCGACGGTCGAGGAGATCCGCTCCTTGGTGAAGCCGGCCGCCCGGCCCAGCGTGAACATGCCCACGAGCACGGCCGCGAGCAGCGCGATCAGCGGCGAGCCGATGACGTCGGTGACCCGCTGGACGTGGTTCTCAGGGTCGTCCACCACGATGTCGACCAGCGCCTTGACCAGCATCAGCACCACCGGCAGCAGGACGGTCGCCACGGTGGCGCCGAAGCCCGGCCGGCGCTCCAGCTGCTCCGGCGCCCGCTGCGGCACCATCCGCTCGGGCACCGGCACGTCCACCCAGCGGGCCGCGTACCGGGAGAACACCGGCCCGGCGATGATCACCGTCGGGACGGCGACCAGCAGGCCCAGCGCCAGGGTGACGCCCAGGTTGGCGCCGATCGCGTCGATGGCGACCAGCGGGCCGGGGTGCGGCGGGATCAGCCCGTGCATCACGGACAGGCCGGCGAGCGCCGGAATGCCGATCCGCATCAGCGAGTAGCCGCCGCGCTGGGCGACCATCAGCACCACCGGGATCAGCAGCACGATCCCGACCTCGAAGAACAGCGGCAGCCCGATCACCGAGGCGATCAGCACCATCGCCCACGGCATGGCCCGGCCGCCCGCCTTCGCCAGGATGGTGTCGACGATCTGGTCGGCGCCGCCCGAGTCGGCGAGCAGCTTGCCGAGGATCGCCCCGAGCGCGATCAGCACGCCCACACCCGCGACGGTCGAGCCGAGCCCGGTGGTGAAGGACGCGAGGGTCGCGGCGAGCGGGGCGCCCGCCATGGCGCCCAGCGCCAGCGAACCGAGGGTCAGCGCCAGGAAGGCGTGGAGCTTGAACTTCGTGATGAGCAGGACGATGACGGCGATGCCCGCCAGGACGGCGATGCCCAGCTGGGCGTTGCCGGCCGAGGTGATCGGCTCGGCGGCGTCCGCTGCCAGCATCTCGACGTTGAGACTGGTCACAGGGGTTCCTCGGGTTCGGGGGCCCCGGGTCCGGACGGGGGACCGGGGAGGGGGTGAGGGGGCCGGGCGCCGGGGCGCCGGGCCGGGGGCTCAGGCGGAGAGCCCGCCCAGCGCGGCGACGGCCCAGTCGGCGATCCGGTCGGGCGGGCCGGCGACGTCGACGGCCACCCCGGCCTCGTCGTCACCGAGCGGCTGGAGCGCCGCGTACTGCGAGTCCAGCAGCGCGGTCGGCATGAAGTGCCCCTTGCGCGCGGCCATCCGCTCCTCGATCAGCCGCCGGTCGCCGGTCAGGTGCAGGAAGACCACGCCGGGCGCGGCGGCCCGCAGCCGGTCGCGGTACGCCCGCTTCAGCGCCGAGCTGCTCACCACCCCGCCGAGGCCGGCCCGCCCGTGCGCCCAGCGCCCGATGGCGTCCAGCCAGGGCCACCGGTCGTCGTCGTCCAGCGGGACACCGGCGGACATCTTGGCGATGTTCGCCGGGGGGTGGAAGTCGTCGCCCTCGGCGTACGGCACGCCGAGCCGCTCGGCGACCAGCGGACCGACGGTGGTCTTGCCGGTGCCTGCCACGCCCATCACGACGACGACCGGAGGTTGCTGCATGGAGGGTGCCTCGCTGTCTCCTCGACACCGGTGTCGTCATCGGCACCGGTCCGGACGCCACCGCGGCATCCGTCGCCGCACACTGAAACGCATCAGGTACGACGTATTCAAGAGCCTGTGACATAAAAGTCATACTTAATCTCGGCGGTTACGCTATGCACATGACGACTCAGGCGCCGGGGCTCCATACGCAGGTGCTGGACACCCTGGGCCTCGCCATCACCGCGGGGGAGTACCCGCCGGGCAGCGTGTTGCGCACCGACGAGCTGGCCCGCCGCTTCGAGGCGTCACGCACCGTGATCCGCGAGGTCGTCCGGGTGCTGGAGTCCATGCACCTCGTCGCCTCGCGCCGCCGCGTCGGCGTGACCGTGCGCCCCACCGAGCACTGGAACGTCTACGACCCCCGGGTCATCCGCTGGCGGCTGGCCGGCGCCGACCGCCCCCGGCAGCTGCGCTCGCTGACCGTGCTGCGCTCGGCGGTCGAACCGGTCGCCGCCGGCCTCGCCGCCACGCACGCCACCCCCGAGCAGTGCCGGGAGCTGACCGAGCAGGCCCTCGGGATGGTCGCCACCTCGCGCGGCGGCCGGCTGGAGGAGTACCTCGTCCACGACATCGCCTTCCACCGGGTCGTCCTCAACGCCTCCGGCAACGAGATGTTCGCCCGGCTCGGCGACGTGGTCGCGGAGGTGCTGGCCGGCCGCACCCACCACCAGGTGATGTTCGAGGACCCCGACCCGGCGGCGGTGACCCTGCACGTCCGGGTCGCCGAGGCCGTACGGGCGCGCGACGCCGCCCGGGCCGAGGAGCTGACCCGGGAGATCGCCATGGGGGCGCTGCGGGAGCTGGACGTCCTCGCGCCCTAGCCGCAGGACGTAAGCTGCTCATCGCTGATTAACCAGTCGGTAACCTCAGAAACACCTCAACTCAGCCCGTACGTGACATAGGCCACAGCCAAAACGGCCATGCAGCCGTGACTATGACCCCTGGCCCTCATGCCACGGTGACCCACCCTCGCTCACCGGCGTACGGCTGATACCGCACGACCCCTCACAAAGGCGACTTCTAGATGAGTGACCGCACCATGCCTGCGGCCGACACCCAGAGCCCCGGTTCACCGGCGGCGACGGGCGCCCCCCACATCGACGCCGGTGACGCCGGTTACAGCAAGGACCTCAAGTCCCGCCACGTCAACATGATCGCCATCGGCGGCGCGATCGGCACCGGCCTCTTCCTCGGTGCCGGCGGCCGTCTCGCGGGCGCGGGGCCCTCGCTCGCCATCGCGTACGCCGTCTGCGGCGTCTTCGCCTTCTTCGTGGTCCGGGCCCTCGGCGAGCTGGTGCTCTACCGCCCCTCCTCCGGCGCGTTCGTCTCGTACGCCCGTGAGTTCATGGGCGAGAAGGGCGCGTACACGGCCGGCTGGCTCTACTTCCTCAACTGGTCGACCACCGCCATCGCCGACATCACCGCGGCGGCCGTCTACGCGCACTACTGGGCGCTCTTCAGTGACGTCCCGCAGTGGATCCTCGCCCTGATCGCCCTCGCGGTCGTCCTGGCCGCCAACCTGATCTCGGTGAAGTACTTCGGCGAGATGGAGTTCTGGTTCGCGATCATCAAGGTCGCCGCACTGGTGATCTTCATGTGCGTCGGCATCTTCCTGATCGTCACCCAGCACGAGGTCGGCGGCCACACCCCGGGCCTGTCCACCATCACCGACAGCGGCGGCATCTTCCCCATGGGCATGCTGCCGATGCTGATGGTCGTCCAGGGCGTCGTCTTCGCCTACGCCTCCGTCGAGCTGGTCGGCGTCGCCGCCGGCGAGACCGAGAACCCCGAGAAGATCATGCCGAAGGCGATCAACTCGATCATGTGGCGCGTGGGCCTGTTCTACGTCGGTTCGGTCGTCCTGCTGGCCCTGCTGCTGCCGTACACCTCCTTCTCCGACGACCAGAGCCCCTTCGTCACCGTCTTCGACAAGCTCGGCATCCCGGGCACGGCCGGGATCATGAACCTGGTCGTCCTCACCGCCGCCCTCTCCAGCCTGAACTCCGGCCTGTACTCCACCGGCCGCATCCTGCGCTCGATGGCCATGGCGGGCTCCGCGCCCAAGTTCACCGCCCGGATGAACAAGGGCCAGGTCCCCTACGGCGGCATCCTGCTCACCGCCGCCTTCGGTGTCCTCGGCGTCGGCCTGAACTACGTCATGCCCGGCGAGGCGTTCGAGATCGTGATCAACCTCGCCTCCATCGGCATCCTCGGCACCTGGGGCATGATCATGCTCTGCTCGCTGCTGTTCTGGTTCCGCTCCAAGGAGGGCCGGGTCACCCGGCCGTCCTACCGGCTGCCCTGGGCCCCGTACACCCAGATCGTGACGCTGGTCTTCCTCGCCACCGTGCTGGTCCTCATGTGGGCCGGCGGCGGCGTCGGCCGCATCGTCGTGAACCTGATCCCGGTCATCGCGCTCCTGCTCGCCGGCGGCTGGTTCGCCGTCCGCAGGCGGGTCGCCACCCTGGCCGCCTCCCGGCCGCAGGACTGACCCCCGCGAACGCCGCTCCCGAAGCCCCCGCCGGACCCCGTCCGGCGGGGGCTTCGTGTCCGAAGTCCGCCGGTGTGCCGCCCGGGTCGGCGATAGTGGACCCGAACACGCCGTACACCAGGACGACGAAGGGAAGTGCCGCGTGACGCAGCAGGTGAAAGGGGTCGTTGCCCCGGGCCGCGACGAGCCCGTGCGGGTGGAGACGATCCTCGTACCGGACCCCGGCCCCGGCGAGGCGGTCGTCGCGGTCCAGGCGTGCGGGGTCTGCCACACCGACCTGCACTACAAGCAGGGCGGCATCAACGACGAGTTCCCCTTCCTCCTCGGCCACGAGGCCGCCGGCGTGGTCGAATCGGTCGGCGACGGCGTCACCGACGTCGCCCCGGGCGACTTCGTCGTCCTCAACTGGCGGGCCGTCTGCGGCACCTGCCGGGCCTGCCGCCGCGGCCGGCCCTGGTACTGCTTCGACACCCACAACGCCCGGCAGAAGATGACTTTGGAGGACGGCACCGAGCTGTCCCCGGCGCTCGGCATCGGCGCCTTCGCCGAGAAGACCCTGGTCGCCGCCGGGCAGTGCACCAAGGTCGACCCGGCCGTGGCCCCGGCCGTCGCCGGCCTGCTCGGCTGCGGCGTGATGGCCGGCATCGGCGCCGCCGTCAACACCGGTGAGGTCGGCCGAGGCGACACCGTCGCCGTCATCGGCTGCGGCGGCGTCGGCGACGCAGCGATCGTGGGCTCCCGCCTCGCCGGCGCGGCGAAGATCATCGCGGTGGACATCGACGACCGGAAGCTGGAGACCGCCCGCGCAATGGGCGCCACCCACACCGTCAACTCCCGCACCACCGACCCCGTCGAGGCGGTCCGCGAGCTGACCGGCGGCTTCGGCGCCGACGTCGTCATCGAGGCGGTCGGCCGCCCCGAGACGTACCGGCAGGCGTTCTACGCCCGCGACCTCGCCGGCACCGTCGTCCTCGTCGGCGTCCCCACCCCCGAGATGAAGCTGGAGCTGCCGCTCCTCGACGTCTTCGGGCGCGGCGGCGCGCTGAAGTCCTCCTGGTACGGCGACTGCCTGCCGTCCCGCGACTTCCCGATGCTCATCGACCTGCACCAGCAGGGCCGCATCGACCTCGCCGCGTTCGTCACCGAGACCATCGGCCTCGGCGACGTCGAGAAGGCGTTCGCCCGGATGCACGAGGGCGACGTCCTGCGCTCGGTGGTGGTCCTCCGATGACCGCGCGCATCGACCACCTCGTCACCTCCGGCACCTTCTCGCTGGACGGCGGCACCTGGGACGTCGACAACAACGTCTGGATCGTCGGCGACGCCACCGAGGCGATCGTCATCGACGCCGCCCACGACGCCGACGCCATCCTCGCCGCCCTCGACGGCCGCACCCTGCGGGCCATCGTCTGCACCCACGCCCACAACGACCACATCGACGCCGCCCCCGCCCTCGCCGCCGCCACCGGCGCCCGCGTCCTGCTCCACCCCGGGGACCTGCCGCTGTGGAAGCAGACCCACCCCGACCACCACCCCGACGGCGAACTGGCCGACGGGCAGACCCTCACCATCGCCGGCACCGACCTGACCGTCCTGCACACCCCCGGCCACGCCCCCGGCGCCGTCTGCCTCCACGCCCCCGACCTCGGTACCGTCTTCACCGGCGACACCCTCTTCGCCGGCGGCCCCGGCGCCACCGGCCGGTCCTTCTCCCACTTCCCGACCATCATCGACTCGATCCGCGACCGGCTGCTCGGCCTCCCACCGGACACCGTCGTCCGCACCGGTCACGGCGACACCACCACCATCGGCGCCGAGGCCCCGCACCTCCAGGAGTGGATCAACCGAGGGCACTGAGCCGCAGCCGGCTCACCCACACCCTCCGGACACCCGAGAACGGGTCGGTGAACTCCAGCGCCCGCGCCAGCAGTTGCAGCGGACGCGCGAAGTCCTCCGGCCCGTCCTCCCGGACCACCGGATACAGCGGATCGTGCAGGATCGGCACGCCCAGGCGCGCCATGTGCACCCGCAGCTGATGGGTCTGGCCGGTCGCCGGCACCAGCCGGTACCGGCCGAGCCCGCCCCGCTGCTCCAGCAGCTCGACACGGCTCTCGCTGTTCGGCTCGCCCGGCACCTCCCGCGCCGCGAGCACCCCCCGCTCCTTGACGATCCGGCCGCGCACGGTCACCGGAAGGGCCAGCGACGGGTCGTACGGAGCGACCGCCTCGTACTCCTTGCGCACCCGCCGGTCCCGGAACAGCGTCTGGTACGCGCCCCGGTCCTCCGGCCGGACCACGAACAGCACCAGCCCCGCCGTCAGCCGGTCCAGCCGGTGCGCCGGCTGGAGCCCCGGCAGCCCCAGATCCCGCCGCAGCCGCGCCAGCGCCGTCTCCGCGACATGCCGCCCGCGCGGTGTCGTCGCCAGGAAGTGCGGCTTGTCCGCCACCACGATCCGCTCGTCCCGGTGCACGATCCCCACCTCGAACGGCACCCGTTCCTCGGCCGGCAGGTCCCGGTGGAACCACACGTACCGCCCGGCCTCGTACGGCTCGTCCGCCCCGACCGGCGCCCCGTCGGCCCCGACGAACCGGCCCTCCGCGAGCATCTCCTCCACCCGCCCGGCACCGATCGCCCCCGCGTACCGCGCGAGCAGGTGGTCCCGCACCGTCGGCCACGCCCCGGCCGGATCGGCGGGCAGCCGCAGCCGTACCGGGTCGACACCGTCCCGCTGGGGCAGCGGGGCGGCCGGGGTCCTCGTTCTCCGTCTCACCGCCCCACGGTAAGCGGTGCCAGCACGGCCTCGATCCGCTCCCAGGTCTCCCGGTCGCGCGGCACGGGCGGCAGGGCCGCGCCCTCCCCGGCGCCCCAGGACACGGCCACCGCCACCGGGTCCGGCCCGGCCGCCGCGCCCGCCGCCAGCGCGGCGGCCCCCAGGGCGGTGAACTCCGCGGTACGGGGCAGGACCACGGGCCGGCCCGACAGCCGGCGCACGGTCTCCACCCAGAACCGCCCCCGGGCGCCGCCCCCGATCACCCGCAGCGGCACGTCCCGGCCCACCCGGGGCAGCGCCTCCGCCGCCCGCAGCACCGTGAACACGGCACCCTCGTAGGCCGCCCCCAGCACCTGGCGCGGTGTGGTGGTGTGCCGCACCCCGGTCAGCAGCCCCGAGGCGCCCGGGAGGTCCGGTGTCCGCTCGCCGTCCAGGTACGGCAGCAGCACCGCCTCGCCGCCCGGCTCGGCGTCCTCCCGCCCCAGACCCAGCAGCCCGGCCACCTTGTCGACGGCCAGCGTGCAGTTGAGCGTGCACCCCAGCGGCAGGCGGGTGCCGTCCGTCGCGGCGAAACCGGCCAGCGCGGCGGTGCCGGGCGGCCGGGCACGGGTGGCGGTGAAGACGGTGCCGGACGTGCCGAGGGACACCACCGGATGGTCCAGCAGTCCCCGGCCGCCCAGCCCCAGGCCCACCGCGGCGGCCATGTTGTCGCCGGTGCCCGCCGCCACCGCGACGCCCTCCGGCAGGCCCAGCTCCCGGGCCGCGGCGGCGGTCAGCGCCCCGACGCGGGTGGCGCCGGTCGGGGCGACGGCCGGGAGCAGGGCCGGGTCCAGCCCCAGCAGGTCCAGCAGTCCGGTGTCGTACGCCCCGGCCGCCGGGTCGTACCAGCCGGTGCCCGAGGCGTCCCCCGGGTCGGTCGCCGCCCTCCCGCCCAGCCGCCCGGTCAGGAAGTCGTGCGGCAGGCGCACCGCCGCCGCCCGCCCGGCGGTACCCGGCTCGTGCGCGCACAGCCACCGCCACTTGGCCGCGGTGAACGACGCCACCGGCACCGAACCGGTGCGTGCCAGCCAGCCGTCGGCGCCCAGCTCCGCGGTGAGGGCGGCGGCCTGCGGTGCCGACCGGGTGTCGTTCCACAGCAGGGCCGGGCGCAGCGGGCGGCTGGCGGCGTCCAGGACGACCAGGCCGTGCTGCTGCCCCGCGACCGCGATCCCGGTCACCGCGCGGGTGTCCCGGCCCCGGACGGCCGCGCCGACGGCCGCCACGAGCGCCCGCCACCACTCCTCGGGGTCGCTCTCGCGCGCCCCCGCTCGGCCGCTCACCGTGTGCGGCGCCCGGCCCGTGGCCAGCACCGCGCCGGTGACGGCGTCCACCAGGACGGCCTTGGTGGACTGGGTGGAGCTGTCCACACCGATGACGAGCGGGGGCGACGACGACATCCCGTACCTCTCTCTTGGCGGCAAGCCGCCCGTAGCGTATTAGTAAGGTGACAAAACAAATAGAGGCTGGAGGGCCCCGACATGCCGGATCGCTTCATCCCCGTTCCCGAGGACCGCTTCACCTTCGGACTGTGGACCGTCGGCTGGCGGGGCGCCGACCCGTTCGGCACCGCGACCCGCCCCGCCCTCGACCCGGTCGAGTCCGTCGAACGCCTGGCCGCCCTCGGCGCGTACGGCGTGACCTTCCACGACGACGACCTCGTCCCCTTCGGCTCCACCGACCCCGAACGCGACACCGCCGTCAAGCGCTTCCGCGCCGCCCTCGACCGCACCGGCCTCACCGTCCCCATGGCCACCACCAACCTCTTCACCCACCCCGTCTTCAAGGACGGCGCCTTCACCGCCAACGACCGCGACGTACGCCGCTACGCGCTGCGCAAGACCCTCCGCAACATCGACCTCGCCGTCGAGCTCGGCGCCGAGGTGTACGTCGCCTGGGGCGGCCGCGAAGGCGCCGAGTCCGGCGCCGCCAAGGACGTCCGCGCCGCGCTCGACCGGCTGAAGGAGGCGTTCGACCTGCTCGGCGAGTACGTCACCGAACAGGGCTACGACCTGCGCTTCGCCATCGAACCCAAGCCCAACGAGCCGCGCGGCGACATCCTGCTGCCCACCGTCGGCCACGCCCTCGCCTTCATCCAGCGCCTCGAACGCCCCGCACTCTTCGGCGTCAACCCCGAGGTCGGCCACGAGCAGATGGCGGGCCTCAACGTCGCGCACGGCATTGCCCAGGCGCTGTGGGCGGGCAAGCTGTTCCACATCGACCTCAACGGCCAGTCCGGCATCAAGTACGACCAGGACCTCCGCTTCGGCGCGGGCGACCTGCGCCAGGCGTTCTGGCTGGTCGACCTCCTGGAGACGGCCGGCTACCGGGGGCCGCGCCACTTCGACTTCAAGCCCGTCCGCACGGACGGCGCGGACGGGGTCTGGGAGTCGGCGCGCAACTGCATGCGGAACTACCTGATCCTCAAGGAGCGCGCCGCCGCGTTCCGGGCCGACCCCGAGGTCCAGGAGGCCCTCGCGGCGTCCCGCGTCCCGGAGCTGCTGCGCCCCACCGCCGAGGACGGCCTCGCGGCGCTCCTCGCGGACCCCACGGCGTACGAGGACTTCGCCCCGACGAAGGCGGCGGCACGCTCAATGTCCTACGAACGCCTCGACCAACTGGCCTGGACCCACCTCCTGGCGGCCCACTGAAGGACCGGGCGCGAGGCCCCCGTTCCGCTCCGCTGTGGGCGGCGCGCGCCCCCGGCCCCGGTGTGGCCGTCGCCTCCGCGGTCCCCCCCGTTGTGGGCGGTCCCGTCGGGCCGGGCCCCCACCCCCGTTGTGGGCAATCGTCCCGCAGGGCGATGGGGGTCCCCCCTGCTCGAGCGAAGCCGAGAGCTTGGGGGAGGGTGGGCACAACGGGGCCCCCGCGTTGTGGGCATTCGTTCCGCTGGGGCGGAACGGGTGGGCACAACGCACCCGGGGCGGTGCCTGTTCCTGGGGTGCGCCCCGGGGCGGTGCCGGTGGGTGGGGGGTGTGGCCCCTCCGGGCTCACCTCCTCGCGGTCGGCGGGGTACCCGACCGGTCCGGTGACCGTGCGACGCCGCCGATCCGCTGCGGGGGCGACCCTGCACGGCCCCACCCCGGTGGTACGCCGACTGCAGGGCGGTGGGTGGTGGGCACGGCCCCGCCCGGCCGTCGGCCGACTGCGGGACGGTGGGGACAGGGGCGCAGGCACCGCGCCGGGCGTCAGCCGTACGCCGCCGGGTCCGCCGCCACCTCGCGTACCACCACCGCCGCCGCCCCCCGCGCCGCGTCCCCGGACGACGACGAGCCCCGCAGCCGCCCGTCACCCGCCCGCCACAGCCCCGACACCACCCGCCCGGACAGCTCCCGCTCCGCGGCGGGGGCCAGCCACGGCACCAGCGGCCGGTAGATCCCGCCGAGCACCACCGCCTCGGGGTCGAGGAGGTTCACCGCTCCGGACAGCACCAGGCCCAGCATCCGGCCGGCCCGCTCCAGGGCCGCGACGGTCCGGGCGTCGCCCGCGCGGGCCCGCTGCTCCAGCTCCGGCACCGCGTCGAGGCCCGCGCCCCGCAGCAGCGCGTCCTGGCCGGCGTACTGCTCCAGGCAGCCCCGCGCACCGCACCGGCACGGCGGCCCGTCCGGGTCGGCGACCGCGTGACCGATCTCCCCGGCGAAGCCGTGCGCCCCGCGCAGCAGCCCGCCGCCGACGACGACCGCGCCGCCCACCCCGGTCTCGCCCGACAGGTACAGGAAGTCCCGCACCGGCTCGGGCCCGGCGCCCACCCCGAACCACAGCTCCGCGAGCGCCGCCGCGTCGGCCTCGTTGTCGGACCCGATCGGGAGCGCGGGGCGGCCTGGCCGCAGCGCGGTCAGGGCCGAGGCGAACAGGGACTGCGCCGCCACCCCGTTCCAGCCCAGGTTGGGCGCCTGGCGCACCCTCCCGCCGGACACCAGCCCCGGCAGGGCCAGCCGGACGCCGACCGCGTCCAGGTCCTGGCCGGCCGCAGAGTCCAGTGTCCGCGCCGCGATCCGCGCGGCCCGCTCCAGCACCTCTCCGGGCGCGGCGGAACGGTTGTCCACGTACTCGGTGAGCCGCACCCGGTCGGCGCCGGTGAGGTCGACCACGCACACGGACACGTAGTCGACGTTGATCTCGACGCCCAGCCCGGCCGGGCCGGTGAGGGCCACGCGCAGCGCGGTGCCGGGCCGTCCGGCCTGCCCGCTGAAGGTCTTGCCCCGCTCGGTGAGGAAGCCGGCCGCCAGCAGCTGTTCCACCAGGGAGGACACCGCCGCCCGGGTCAGGCCCACGCGGGCCGCGACCGCCGCGCGGGTGGTCTCGCCCTCGTCGCGTACGGTCCGCAGCACGAGGCTCAGGTTGTGCCGGCGCACGGTGTCCTTGTCGGCCTTGGACGCCGCCGGGCCGGGAGAGGTCGTCATGGTGCGGCCGAGCCTATGCGAAGGGTGTGCGCACACGAGCGCGGGCCCGGTCTGCCGACCGGGCCCGCGCTTCTCTGTGTCCGAGGGGGGACTTGAACCCCCACGCCCGATAAAGGGCACTAGCACCTCAAGCTAGCGCGTCTGCCATTCCGCCACCCGGACAAGGTGTCTGTCTCACGGCCCGCGGCCGTTCCGACGTGGAAAACCATAGCAAACATTGGGAGGGCTCGATCACGCCCCCGCCACCGCCGGGGGAGGGGGCAGGATGGGAGGACCCAGCAGCAGCGACGCGGGAGGAACAGCGTGAGCGAGTCGAGCACGGCGCGGACCACCGGGGTGACCGGCGAGGACGAGGTCACCGACCTCTGCCGCGATCTGATCCGGATCGACACCAGCAATTACGGCGACCACTCGGGCCCGGGGGAGCGGGCGGCCGCCGAGTACGTCGCCGAGAAGCTCGCCGAGGTGGGCCTGGAGCCGAAGATCATCGAGTCCCACAAGGGGCGCGCCTCCACGGTGGCGCGGATCGCCGGCGAGGACCCCTCCCGGCCCGCGCTCCTGATCCACGGCCACACCGACGTCGTCCCGGCCAACGCCGACGACTGGACGCACCACCCGTTCTCCGGGGAGATCGCCGACGGCTGCGTGTGGGGCCGGGGGGCGGTCGACATGAAGGACATGGACGCGATGACCCTCGCGGTCGTGCGGGACCGGCTGCGCAGCGGCCGGAAGCCGCCGCGGGACATCGTCCTGGCGTTCCTCGCGGACGAGGAGGCGGGCGGCACGTACGGGGCGCGCCACCTGGTGGACAAGCACCCGGACCTCTTCGAGGGCGTGACGGAGGCGATCGGCGAGGTCGGCGGCTTCTCGTTCACCGTCAACGAGAACCTGCGCCTGTACCTGGTGGAGACCGCCCAGAAGGGCATGCACTGGATGCGGCTCACCGTCGACGGCACGGCGGGGCACGGGTCGATGACCAACTCGGACAACGCCATCACCGAGCTGTGCGAGGCGGTGGGGCGGCTGGGGCGGCACACCTGGCCGGTGCGGGTCACCAAGACGGTGCGGTCGTTCCTCGACGAGTTGTCCGACGCGCTGGGCACCCCGCTGGACCCGGAGGACATGGACGCCACGCTGGCCAAGCTGGGCGGCATCGCCAAGATGGTGGGCGCCACCCTGCGCAATTCGGCCGCCCCGACCATGCTCGGCGCCGGGTACAAGGTCAATGTCATCCCGGGGCAGGCGGTCGCCCATGTCGACGGGCGTTTCCTGCCGGGGTACGAGGAGGAGTTCCTGGCCGACCTCGACCGGCTGCTCGGGCCCCGGGTGCGGCGCGAGGACGTGCACGCGGACAAGGCGCTGGAGACCAGCTTCGACGGGGACCTGGTGGACGCCATGCAGTCGGCCCTGCGGGCGGAGGACCCGATCGCCCGCGCGGTGCCGTACATGCTCTCCGGCGGCACCGACGCCAAGTCCTTCGACGACCTCGGCATCCGCTGCTTCGGTTTCGCGCCGCTGCGGCTGCCGCCGGAGCTGGACTTCGCCGGGATGTTCCACGGCGTGGACGAGCGCGTTCCGGTGGACGGCCTGAAGTTCGGCGTCCGGGTGCTGGACCGTTTCATCGACGCGAGCTGAGGCCCGGCCCGACGACCCGCAATAGTCGGCTGAAACGAAACTCCAATAATCGCCCGCCTGTGCACATCTGACCGAAAAGGGTGAACGGCGTCATGGGCACGTAGCCCGATTACCTCCCTGTCGTTACAGGTGGTGCGGTCCGCGGCTGGGACCGCATTGCCAACAAGGAGGAATAATGATCAAGAAGGTCGCCGCTGTCGCGGTTGCCACCGGCGGGCTGGTTCTGGCGGGCGCGGGCATGGCCATGGCCGACGCGGGCGCGCAGGGTGCCGCCGTGGGCTCCCCGGGTGTCCTTTCGGGCAACCTGGTCCAGGTTCCCGTCCACGTCCCGATCAACGCCTGTGGCAACACGGTCAACGTCATCGGCCTGCTGAACCCGGCCTTCGGCAACGTCTGCGTCAACGACTGACGCTGAGCCTCGACCCGTAGTGGTCCGAGCCCGGCCGGCCCCGGAGCGCGCGCCATGCGCTCCGGGGCCGCTGGACATTCGTGCCTCCGGGCGCTGTGCCCGGAGGTATACCGGAAGCCTAGAAGGCAGGAACCAGCTATGCGACAGGTCACGCGAAAGGGCCTGACCATCGTGGCGGCCGCGGGCGGCGTACTCGCCCTCGGCGGCGGATTCGCCCAGGCGCACACCGGCGCCGACGCGCACGGAGCCGCGACGAACTCCCCGGGCGTCGCGTCCGGGAACAACGTCCAGGCACCCGTGAGCGTGCCGGTGAACGCGTGCGGCAACACCGTGAACGTCGTCGGCGCGCTCAACCCGTCCTTCGGGAACAAGTGCGTCAACAAGTCCAGCGGTGCCCAGGCCAAGGGCGTCGCCGCGAAGTCCCCCGGTGTCGCCTCGGGGAACAACGTCCAGGCGCCGGTCAGCGTGCCGGTCAACGCCTGCGGCAACAGCGTCGACGTGGTGGGGGCGCTCAACCCGTCGTTCGGCAACGGATGCGGCAACGGGCACCGGCACAACCCCGGCCCGGACAACCCCGGCAACCCGGGGGACCCGGACGAGCCCGGTAACCCCGGTGACCCGGACGAGCCGGGCAACCCCGGTGACCCGGACGAGCCGGGCAACCCGGGGGACCCGGACGAGCCCGGTAACCCCGGTGACCCGGACGAGCCCGGCAACCCGGGGAACCCCGACGAGCCCGGCAACCCGGGGACGCCGGACACCCCGGGCACGCCGGACAGCCCGGACGAGCCCGGTTCGGAGATCGAGCCCAACGAGCCCGGCGCGCACACCGTCGTCCCGCCCAAGGCGGACGACGAGCTGGCGATGACCGGTGCCGCCCCGCTCGGCATGCTCATCCCGGCGGGCGCCGGCCTGCTGCTCGGCGGCACGGTGCTCTACCGCCGCACCCGGCAGTCCTCGTAGTCCCCGCACCCGCGGAGACGACGGAGCGGGCCCCGCGGTCGCGGGGCCCGCTCCGTGCCGTTCGCCACCCTCACCAGGTGGCGCGCACCTGACGGATGATGCGCCGTCGCAGCCGCACACGGCGGCTGCCGTCCCGGTGCAGACTCAGTCGGTCCAACTCCCAGTGTCCGTACTCGGCGTGGTCGGTCAGCAGGCGCGCCGCCTCCTTGCGGGAGACCCCGCGCGGCACGTACACGTCGACAAATTCGTATTCCGGCATCGCATCTATTGTGCGGGCACGGGCCCGGTACGGATAGCGTCTGCACTATGTCTGATGCTGCGCAGCCCACCGCTGCCGAGGTACGCGCCGCCGCCGAGGCGGTCAAAGCCGCACTGGACCGTCACCTGGAGGCGGTCGAGAACCGCACGGGCGATGACGACCCGGCCGTCTACGCCGCCTTCAACGCCCTCGCCACCGCCGCCGAGGCGTACGACGAGCGGCTCTACGACCGCTACGACGAGGTCACCCCGTTCGAGATCCCCGGAGTGGAGGATTCCCTCCCGCCGTACGACGGCCCCGAGGAGCCGAACGCGCTGACCGTGCTGATCCGCCGCGACTACGCGGTGGTCGAGCCACAGCGCCTGCTGGCGCAGGCGCAGCGGATCGCGGACCTGGACCGGGACGGCGAGGGGGCGCCGGCCGCCGCCGTCGTGGGCCGGAGCGTCCATGCGGCGCTGGGGGTCATGTTCGGCGAGTTCGAGCCGGACGAGATCGCCTCGCGGCACAAGGAGTTCGGCCTGGAGGAGGGCGACTCCACCCTCTGGGTGTCGGCCGCCGACGAGCTGCCGGAGCCGGGGGAGTGGCTGAGCACCCCCTTCGACCAGGCCGACCCGGGCCGGGTGGTCTGCCGCTTCGACGTCAGCGCGGTCTTCGACGAGGACGACATCCACGGCGATCCGGAGGACACCCGCCCGGACGCCGTCTGACGCCTCCTGGAGCCCTTCCGGCCCGCCCGGCACCCCGCCGGGCGGGCCGGTCCGCGTGTCAGTCCTCCTCGGGCGCCAGGAGCCCCTCCAGCAGGCCCCGCAGCCGGGTGGTGCGGGCGGGCGGCAGCTTCTCCGCCACCGCGCGGGGAAGGGCCTGGTCGACGCCGTGGACCACCGAGAGGTGCCGCTCGCCCCGGCCGAACGCGGTGTAGACCCACGCCCGGTCCAGCGCCCCGGCCGCGTCGCCGGGCAGCACGACCACCGCCGCCGGCCACCGGGCGCCCACCGCCTGGTGCGCGGTCAGCGCCCAGCCGTGCCGCAGCGCCGTGTCCACCCGGTCCCGGTCCACGACCACCCGCTCACCCGCGCAGTCCAGGTGCAGCCCGTCCGCGTCCGCCGAGACGACGGTGCCCGTCCGGGTCCGGCCCGGCACCGGCGCGTAGGCGATCCGGTCACCCGGGTCGAAGCCGCCGAAACGGCCCGGTCCCGGGTTCAGCCGCTCCTTCAGCGCCGCGTTCAGCGCCCGGGTCCCGGCGGCACCGCCGTGGCCCACGGTGATCACCTGGGTCCGGTCGGCCGGTACGCCGATCGCGCGCGGCACCGAGTCGGCGACGAGCTGCACCGTGCGGTGCACGGCCTCGCCCGCGTCCCGCACGGGGACGATCACGACCTCCTTGCCCGGCGCCTCCACCTGGGTCAGCTCGCCGACGCCGATCCCGGAGACCAGCTCGCCGATCGGCCCCGGGTCCGGCGTGCGCGACGCGACCTGGGGGCAGGCCCGGGCCGCCAGCACATCGGCGAACACCCGCCCGGCGCCCGCCGACCACAGCACCCCCGGGTCGCCGCTCAGCACCAGGCGGCACCCGTCGGGCAGCGACTCCACGAGCATCGCGGCCGTCTCCACGTCCAGCTGGGGGGCGTCCAGCACCACCAGCAGGTCCAGCGCCAGTGCCCCGTCCTCGTCCCGCCCGGGCCCGGCGCTCCCCGCCAGCAGGCCGGCGACGGTCACCACGTCCCCGGCGGCGTCCCCGGCGGGGCCGTCGGCGAGCCGGCGGCGGCCGTCCTCGGTGTGGGTCGCCACGGCCGCCCGCAGGCCCAGCTCCCGGGCCGCTCCGGCCAGGGCCGCCGCCTCGGCGCGGGCCGCCTCGCCGCCCGTGTGCGCGACCAGCCCGTGCCCGGCGAGCGCGCGGGTCAGCTCGCCGGGCGCGGCGGCCTCCCAGCGGGCGTCCGGCCCGGTCCTGGCGAGCCGGGCCAGTCCGTCGGCGAGGCTCTCCTCCGCCAGCGCGTACCGGTCGAGACCCAGCAGCACCGGGACCGGCTCGGCCTCCTCCGCCCGCTCGTCCTGCTCCTCCTCGCCGGCCCCGGGCTCCTCGTGCTCGTCCGCCCCGTCGTGGAAGACCAGCACCGCGCCCTCGGCGACCGCGTGCCGCACCGCCTCCTCCGGGTCGGGTACGGCGAACCCGGCCAGCGCCGCCCGCGCCTCCCCGGCCTCCAGCGCGGTGCTGCCGCGCAGGGCCGCCCGCTGGAGCACCCAGCCGAGCAGCGCCACGGCCCGGCGCCCGTCCCCGGGGCCGGCCTCCGGGCCCAGCAGCGCCCGGGCGAAGCCGTCGGCCTGCTCGGGGCGCACCCCCGGGACGGCCAGCAGCTGCCAGGGGTCCTCGCGCAGCACGTCGGCCGCCGCCTCCCCGAGCGCCGCGGCCACCGGGGCGGCGAGCGCCGCCGGGGCGCCGCCCTCGCCGAGGACGGCCACCACGGCCTCGACCGTCTCGGGCGCGGCCACCGGCGCCGGGCGGGCCGGTGCCGGCACCACCGGCCGCGCGGCGGGCACCGGCTCCGGGGCGGCCCTGCGGGGCGCGAGGGCGGGCGAGTCGAAGACCGCCGTACCGGACGAGGCGCCGCTCTCCACCGCCCGTACCGCCGCCAGCAGGTCGGCCGCCGTGCCGCTGAGCTTGCCGCCCGCCTCGACGGGCCCGGCCTTCTCGGCCTTGCGCTGCTCGATGCGCGCCCGCAGCTCCCGCTGGGCCGCCAGCTCCGCCTCCGCCTCGCTGACCCCGGCGGCGGCACCCTCCGCCCCTTCGGCGGCGGCCTCCCCGGCCCCGCCCTCGGCGGCGTCCTCGGCGGCGTCCGGCGCGGGCGCGACGGGCTCGGGGGCGCCCGGGCCGGTGCGCTCCGCGTCGGCGGGCGCGGCGGCGTCCTGGTCGTCGTCGGCCGGGGGAAGCGCGGTCACAGCGTGCTCCAGTCCTGATCGGGATAGCGGTGCACGGGCGCCGACACGTCGTCGAGCGCCCGGCGGATCTCGTCAGGAAGACTAAGGCTCTCCACTGACAATGCCGCCGTGAGCTGCTGCGCGTTGCGCGCGCCCACCACCGGCGCCACCACGCCCGGCCGGTCCCGCACCCAGGCGAGCGCCACCTGCAGGGGTGTGGCCGCCAGCCCGTCGGCGGCCGTGGCCACCGCGTCGACGATCCGGGACGCCGCCTCGTCCAGATAGGGCTCCACGAAGGGCGCCATGCGCTCCGACGCGCCGCGCGAGTCGGCGGGGGTGCCCTGCCGGTACTTCCCCGTCAGCACCCCGCGCCCGAGGGGCGACGACGGCAGCAGTCCGACACCGAGGTCCCGCGCGGCCGGCAGCACCTCCCGCTCCACGCCCCGCTGGAGCAGCGAGTACTCCATCTGGGTGCTCGCCAGCCGGGCCCGCGCCCCGCCGGGGGAGAGCTGCCAGGTGGCGGCCTTCGCCAGCTGCCACCCGCAGTAGTCGGCCACGCCGACGTACCGCGCCCGGCCGCTGCTCACCGCGATGTCCAGGGCGTGGAGCGTCTCCTCCAGCGGGGTGCCGGGGTCGTAGGCGTGCACCTGCCACAGGTCGACGTAGTCCGTGCCGAGCCGCGCCAGGGAGGCGTCCAGCGCCGCCAGCAGATGGCCGCGCGACGCGTCGACCCGCCGGTCCGGGTCGGGGACGCTGCCCGCCTTGGTGGCGATGACCAGGTCCCGCCGGGGGACCAGGCGCTCCGTCAGCCGGCCGAGCACGTACTCGGCCTCGCCGCCGCCGTACACGTCCGCCGTGTCCAGCAGGGTCCCGCCGGCCTCCCAGAACGCTTTGAGCTGGTCCGCCGCGTCGTGCTCGCCGGTGTCCCGCCCCCAGGTGAGGGTGCCGAGGCCGATCCGGGACACACGCAGGCCGGTACGGCCGAGATGCCTCTGCTCCATGGCCGCGAGATTACTGGCCAGAGCCCCACGCGGAGAGAGCCTGTGGACAACCCGGCGGCCGGGTGCGCCCTTCCCCCTCCTGACGGGCGGGGGGCCCGCGCGCTAGAGTCCGGACGCGGATCGTTACTGATCAGTACGGAGTCGACGAGTAAGGGGACCGGCTATGCGGCTCGGCATCAACCTCGGCTACTGGGGAGCGGGCATGGACGGCGACAACCTCGCCGTCGCCCAGGAGGCGGACCGCCTCGGGTACGACGTCTGCTGGGCCGCCGAGGCGTACGGCTCGGACGCCCCGACCGTCCTGTCCTGGGTCGCGGCCCAGACGGAGAGCATCGACGTGGGCTCGGCGATCATGCAGATCCCGGCCCGCCAGCCCACCATGACGGCCATGACGGCGGCCACCCTCGACTCGCTCTCCGGCGGCCGCTTCCGGCTGGGCCTGGGCGTCTCCGGGCCCCAGGTCTCCGAGGGCTGGTACGGCGTCAGGTTCGACAAGCCGCTCGCCCGCACCCGCGAGTACGTCGAGATCGTGCGCAAGGCCATGGCCCGTGAGCGGCTGACCCACGAGGGCGAGCACTGGACCCTCCCGCTGCCCGGCGGGCCGGGCAAGCCCATCAAGCTGACGGTCCACCCGCAGCGCGAGCACATCCCGCTCTACATCGCGGCGATCGGCCCCAAGAACCTGGAGCAGACCGGCGAGATCGCCGACGGCGCGCTGCTCATCTTCCCGTCGGCCGAGCACCTGGAGGAGACCGCGCTGCGCCACCTCCGCGCGGGCCGCGAGAAGGCCGGGCTGACCATGGACGGCTTCGACGTGTGCCCGACCCTCCCGCTGGCCGTCGGCGACGACGTGACCGGGCTCGCCGACATGTTCCGCCCGTACACCGCCCTGTACGTCGGAGGCATGGGCAGCCGCAAGCAGAACTTCTACAACCAGCTCGCCCGGCGCATGGGGTACGAGAAGGAGGCGGCCGAGATCCAGGACAAGTACCTGGGCGGCGACAAGGCCGGTGCCGCGGCGGCCGTCCCGCACCGGCTGATCGACCAGACGGCGCTGCTCGGCCCGGTGGAGCGGATCGCCGACCGGATGCAGGCCTACGCGGCGGCCGGCGTCACCACCCTCACCCTCGCCCCCGCCGGCTTCACGCTCGACGAGCGGATCGCGGCGCTGCGGGCGGGCACCGAGGCCCTGGAGCGCTCCGGCCTGGCGGACTGAGTCCGGCGGAGGCCGGGCGCACCCGGACACACCTGCGGCCGTGGTGGGGGCTCGGGGTCATCCCCGCCACGGCCGTCGCGCTGCACAACGCGCCAGGCCCCCGCGGGGTTACTCCCGGGAGCCCCGCCGGTTCGCTCGCCGCCCCGCGCGCCCCCGCAGTGCGCCATCCGGCGGACTTCCCCGCCGGTGCTGTTGCCACTCCCTTCCCGCGGCATTTGACTCGTTCTCCGCGGAAATGCTCCGCGGAGTCGCGCGGCCTGCCCGCGGACGCGCCTATGGAGGTGGCATTGATGCTGTCGGCCCGGAGCCTGTTCCAGGAGATCGTCGACAACGACGACTCCTTCCAGCTGTTCTGTTCCATCGCGGCGAGCGGGGAGGCCCAGGGCGGCTGGGAGAACGCCCGTATCGCCGCCCTCCTGCCCGACAGCATGCGGGACCTCGCCCCCAAGGTCACCCGGCACGGCGCCGACGAGGACAAGCACGGCCGCATCTTCAACGCCCTCCTCAAGAAGCGCGGTCTGGAGCCCGTCGCCGTACCGCCGGAGACCGACTACACGATGCTCCTGGAGCAGCGCGGCATCGGCCTCACCCATGACAAGCTGCGCCGGGACCAGCCCCTGACGGAGCAGGACGTCCTCGTCTACCTCTCGCACAGCCGGGTCACCGAACAGCGCGCCGCCGACCAGATGGACATGCTCGTCAAGTACTTCGGCGACCACCCCGAAGTCGGCAAGGCCATCCGGATGATCTGCAACGACGAGGACAACCACCTCGCGTACTGCCACGAGGAGCTGCTCGGCCTGGCGTACGCCGGACACGGCCGCGCCATCCAGCGCACCCTGCGCCAGTGCGCGCTGGCCGAGATCGCCGTCTACCGCGACGTCAGCCTCGCCGTGATGGACCACATGGGACGCATCCTGAACTGGCCCACCGCCAAGCGGACCGCGCTGGCCCTGGGCATCCACGCCATGTTCGCGTACGAGCGGGCCGGCGGCTGGCGCCGCATGGTGTCCCTGGCGATGCCGGAGCGCCGCAACGCCCTGGGCGGCCCCGCGGAACCCGCCCCGGCCTTCTGACCGCCCGCCCCGCGCCCCCGCCGGGGCGGGCGCCCTACAGCCAGCCCCGGCGCTTGAACAGGCGGTGCAGGCCCACCACGGCCACCGCCATCAGCACGACCACCGACGGATAGCCCCACGCCTGGTGCAGCTCCCACATGTGGTCGAAGTTCATGCCGTAGACGCCCGCCACCATCGTCGGCACCGCGGCCATCGCCGCCCACGCCGAGATCTTGCGCATGTCGTCGTTCTGCCGCACGCCCATCTGCGCGAGGTGGGCCGACAGGATGTCCGACAGCAGCCGGTCCAGCCCCTCCACCTGCTCGGTGGCGCGGGTCAGGTGGTCGCTGACGTCCCGGAAGAAGGGCTGCGCCTCCGCGCTCACGAACCGCACGCCGCCGCCCGCGAGACGGGCCATCGGGGCGGCCAGCGGGCCGGTCGCCCGGCGGAACTCCAGCACCTGGCGCTTGAACGTGTAGATCCGCGCCGCGGTGTTCTTGGCGTCCCCGCCCACCGGCTGGAAGACCTCCGTCTCCATCTCCTCCAGGTCCACCTGGAGCTCGCCCGCCACCTCGATGTAGTGGTCGACGACCGCGTCGCTGATCGCGTACAGCACGGACGTGGGCCCCTGCCGCAGCACCTCCGGCTCCGCCTCCAGCCGCTTGCGCACGGCCGCCAGCGGGGCGCCCTCGCCGTGCCGGACGGTCACCGCGAACGAGTCGCCGACGAAGACCATCAGCTCGCCGGTCCGCACGGTGTCGCTCTCCGGCTCGTACACGACCGGCTTGAGCACCATGAACAGCGAGTCGTCGTAGATCTCCAGCTTGGGCCGCTGGTGCGCCTTCAGCGCGTCCTCGACCGCCAGCGGGTGCAGGCCGAACTCCTCGGAGACATGGGCGAACTCCGCCTCCGTCGGCTCGTGCAGACCGATCCAGAGGAACGAGTCGCCCGAGTCCGCCGCCCGGGCCGCCGCCAGCGCGTCGGAGAAGTCGGACGGCCCGTCGCTGCGGTGCCCGTCCCGGTAGATGGCACAGTCCACGATCACGGCGCGTATTCTCCCCCGGTCCGGGTGCTCACGCACGCGTGAAGGTGCTTAGGCTGGCAGGCATGGCCACGTTGATCCTCGTACGGCACGGACGCTCGACCGCCAACACCGCCGGCGTACTGGCGGGCTGGACCCCCGGGGTCGCCCTCGACGAGCGGGGCGCCGCGCAGGCCGCCGCGCTGCCCGGCCGGCTGGACGGGGTGCCGCTCGCGGCCGCCGTCACCAGCCCCCTCCAGCGGTGCCTGGAGACGCTCCGGCCGCTGCTGGACGCCCGGCCCGGACTGCCGCTGCACACCGACGAGCGGATCGGCGAGTGCCACTACGGTGACTGGTCCGGCCGCAAGCTCGCCGAACTCGCCGACGAGTCCCTGATGGAGGCCGTGCAGCACCACCCCTCCTCGGTGTCCTTCCCCGGCGGCGAGTCCATGCGCGCCATGCAGGCGCGCGCCGTCGACGCCGTACGCGAGTGGGACGCGCGCGTGGAGGCGGAGAACGGGCGGGACGCGGTCTGGCTGTTGTGCTCGCACGGCGACATCATCAAGTCGCTCGTGGCCGACGCCCTCGGCATGCACCTCGATCTTTTCCAGCGGATCCATGTGGATCCTTGTTCCGTGACGGCGATCCGTTACACCCGTCTGCGGCCGTCACTTCTGCGGCTCGGGGACACCGGGGACTTCGGCGCGCTGATCCCGCACGAGGCTCCGGGCGGTGCGGCGGCGGAGGTGGGCGGCGGCGCGGGGGCACCGTGATCCAATCGCACAGTAGGGTGGACGGGCCGCAGCGCGGTCCGTAACCGAGCAAGGGAGAGGGAACGTGTCCCGTCAGGTGTTCCTCTATGACCCACCGGAGCGCTTCGTGGCCGGCACGGTCGGGCTGCCTGGGCGCCGGACGTTCTTCCTCCAGGCCTCCGCCGGGGGCCGGGTCACCAGCGTCGCCCTGGAGAAGACGCAGGTGGCCGCCCTCGCCGAGCGGATCGACGAGCTCCTCGACGAGGTCGTCCGCCGCACCGGGGGCAATGCCCCGGTCCCGGCGGTCGCCCCCTCCGACGTCGCCGACACCGCGCCCCTGGACGCGCCTGTGGAGGAGGAGTTCCGCGTCGGCACCATGGCCCTGGCCTGGGACGGCGAGGAGCAGCGCATGATCGTCGAGGCCCAGGCGCTGGTCGAGCTGGACGTGGAGTCCGAGGAGGACCTCGCGGAGGCCGAGGAGCGGCTGCTCCAGGACGAGGAGAACGGCCCGCCCATGCTGCGGGTCCGGCTCACCGGGGCGCAGGCGAGGGCGTTCGCCAAACGCGCCCTGGACGTGGTCAACGCCGGCCGGCCGCCGTGCCCGCTGTGCAGCCTGCCGCTCGACCCGGAAGGACACGTATGCCCGCGCCAGAACGGATACCGCCGGGGGGCGTGACGGCGGTGGAGCTGCTCGACCTGCTCGCCAAGGGCGAGCTGACGGTGCGCGGCCAGGTCCGTGAGGCGTCCAACGCGGTGCTGTTCTGCTCCGTCGCGTACGACGGCAGGGAGGCCGACTGCGTCTACAAGCCGGTCGCGGGGGAGCGCCCCCTGTGGGACTTCCCCGACGGGAACCTGGCCCAGCGCGAGGTCGCGGCGTACGAGGTCTCCGAGGCGACCGGGTGGGGCCTGGTCCCGCCGACCGTGCTGCGCGACGGCCCCTTCGGGCAGGGCATGGTCCAGCAGTGGATCGAGGGCGACCCGTCCGCGTCGCTGCTGGCCCTGGTGGAGGACGAGGAGCCGGGGGAGGGCTGGAAGGCGGTGGGCCTCGCCCAGGTCGGCGACGACCGCACCGCGCTGCTGGTGCACGCCGACGACGCCCGCCTGCGGCGGCTCGCCGTGCTCGACGCGGTCATCAACAACGGCGACCGCAAGGGCGGGCACCTGCTGCCCGCGCCGGACGGGACGCTGTACGCCATCGACCACGGCGTCAGCTTCCACGTGGACGACAAGCTGCGCACCCTGCTGTGGGGCTGGGCGGGCGAGCCGCTGCCCGCCGAGGCCCTGGAGGTGCTGGAGCGGCTGGACACCGCCCTGGCGCCGGACGCGCCGCTGGCCGCCCGCCTCGCGGAGCTGATCACCCCGGACGAGGTCGCGGCCCTCCGCTCCCGGGTCGCCGCCCTGCGCTCCTCGGGCCGCCACCCGGAACCCTCCGGCGAGTGGCCGGCCATTCCCTGGCCGCCGGTCTGACGCACCCCGGGCGCCCACCCCGATCGCACATCCGGGCGAGTCGCGCAAGAGGGCGTGTTCGGTCAGGTTTTCCCCATCCGGTTCGTATCCGGAACAGGCATCCGGTTACGCTCGTGACATGCATGCCTGGCCCGCTTCTGAGGTCCCCGCCCTGCCCGGCAAGGGCCGCGACCTCCGGATCCACGACACCGCGACCGGCGGACGAGTCACCCTCGCCCCCGGCCCCGTCGCCCGTATCTACGTCTGCGGCATCACGCCGTACGACGCGACCCACATCGGTCACGCGGCGACCTACAACGCGTTCGACCTCGTTCAGCGCGTGTGGCTCGACACCAAGCGGCAGGTCCACTACGTCCAGAACGTCACCGACGTCGACGATCCGCTCCTGGAGCGCGCCGTCCGCGACGGCATCGACTGGGAGTTCCTCGCCGAGCGCGAGACCTCGCTGTTCCGCGAGGACATGACCGCCCTGCGGATGCTCCCGCCCCGCCAGTACATCGGCGCCGTCGAGGCCATACCCGGCATCGTGCCGCTGGTCGAGCGGCTCCGCGACGCGGGCGCCGCCTACGAGCTGGACGGCGACATCTACTTCTCCGTCGAGTCCGACCCGCACTTCGGCGAGGTCTCCCACTACGACGCCGAGCTGATGCGCGCCCTGTCCGCCGAGCGCGGCGGCGACCCCGAGCGCCCCGGCAAGAAGAACCCGCTCGACCCGATGCTGTGGATGGCGGCCCGCGAGGGCGAGCCGAGCTGGGACGGTGCGAGCCTCGGCCCCGGCCGGCCCGGCTGGCACATCGAGTGCGTGGCCATCGCCCTCGACCACCTCGGCATGGGCTTCGACGTCCAGGGCGGCGGCTCCGACCTGGTCTTCCCGCACCACGAGATGGGCGCCTCGCACGCCCAGGCGCTCACCGGGGAGCACCCCTTCGCCCAGGCGTACGTGCACGCCGGGATGGTCGCCCTGCACGGCGAGAAGATGTCCAAGTCCAAGGGCAACCTGGTCTTCGTCTCCGCGCTGCGCCGCCAGGGCGTCGACCCGGCCGCCATCCGGCTCGCCCTGCTGGCGCACCACTACCGCGCCGACTGGGAGTGGACCGACCAGGTCCTGACGGACGCCGCGGAGCGGCTCGGCCGCTGGCGCGCCGCCGTCTCCCGCCCGGACGGGCCGTCCGCCGACGCCCTGGTCGACGAGGTGCGCGAGGCCCTCGCCGACGACCTCGACGCCCCGGCCGCCCTGGCCGCGGTGGACCGCTGGGTCACCCGCCAGGAGGCGGACGGCGGCACCGACGAGGGCGCGCCCGGCCTGGTTTCCCGTACCGTCGACGCCCTGCTCGGCGTGGCGCTCTGAGCGTCCACCGGCCCCGGTGACACGACGAGGGGGCGGCACCCGGTTCCGGGTGCCGCCCCCTCGTCGTGTCCGGCGCCGTCAGTCCCCGGAGGGCTCCGGGGAGCCGCCCTCGCCGCTCTCGTCGTCCGTGCCCGGCTCCGTGCCCTGCTCCCCGGCCCTGGGCGGCTTCGGCGGGCGCGTACGCCCGCTGGAGCTGTCCCGCAGGTACGAGCTGTCGCCGACCTCGGTCGCGTGCCCGCCGGGGGCGGCCGGACCGCCGTCCCGCCGCCGCAGGTACCGCTCGAACTCGCGGGCGATGGCCTCGCCCGACGCCTCCGGGAGCTCCGCGGTGTCCCGCGCCTCCTCCAGCGTCTGCACGTACTCCGCGACCTCGCTGTCCTCCGACGCGAGCTGGTCGACCCCCACCTGCCAGGCCCTGGCGTCCTCGGCCAGCTCACCCAGCGGGATGCGGAGGCCGATGAGGTCCTCCAGCCGGTTCAGCAGGGCCAGCGTCGCCTTGGGGTTGGGCGGCTGCGACACGTAGTGCGGCACCGCCGCCCACAGGCTCACCGCCGGGACCCCCGCGTGCGTGCACGCCTCCTGGAGGATGCCGACGATGCCCGTCGGGCCCTCGTACCGCGTCTCCTCCAGGTCCATGGTGCGCGCCAGGTCCGGGTCGGAGGTGACCCCGCTGACCGGCACCGGCCGGGTGTGCGGGGTGTCGCCGAGCAGCGCGCCGAGGATCACCACCATCTCCACGCCCAGCTCATGGGCGAAGCCGAGCAGCTCGTTGCAGAACGAGCGCCAGCGCATCGAGGGCTCGATGCCCCGTACCAGCACCAGGTCGCGGGGCTTCTCGCCGCCGATCCGGACCACCGAGAGCCGGGTGGTCGGCCAGGTGATCTTCCGTGCACCGCCGTCCAGGTACACCGTGGGCCGGTTGACCTGGAAGTCGTAGTAGTCCTCGGCGTCGAGCGCCGCGAACACCTCGCCCTTCCACTCCCGTTCCAGGTGTGCGACCGCGGTGGAGGCGGCGTCGCCGGCGTCGTTCCAGCCCTCGAACGCGGCCACCATGACCGGGTCGATCAGCTCGGGTACCCCCTCGAGCTCGATCACCCAGGCCTCCTTCCGAAGTTCCGTGCGTACGGACCAACCTTACGGCTTTCCGGGGCTCCTCCCGCAGCCCTCGCACAGCCCCCGCGGGAGCGGGCGCGGACCCCGGGGCGGGGCCCCGTCGCCGTACCGACCGGGTGCCACTACCCACGACGACCGGGGGGAACACGGCGGAAACCGGGCCGATTCGGCCAAGCGCGACGGGGGCGGCCCCCGAAGGAGCCGCCCCCGCCGTCACGGCCGACAAGCGCCGGGCGCCTGGCCCGTGCCCGGCCGTGGTGCCGTCAGGCGCGTCCGCCGAGCATGTCCTCGACCCGGGCGCGGATGTCGTCCGTCGCCAGGCCGCGGATCGTCAGCGTCGTCCGGCGGCGCAGCACGTCGTCGGCGGTCTCGGCCCACTCCTGGTCCCGGGCGTAGGCGACCTGCGCCCAGATCTCGGGGGCGTCCGGGTGGATCCGCTCGGCGAGCCGCGGGTCCTCGCTCGCCAGCCGGGCGATGTCGAAGGAGAGCGAGCCGTAGTGCGTGGCCAGGTGGCGGGCGGTGTCGCCCGCCATGCGCGGTCCGGGCGTCCCGCCGTCGACCAGCAGCCGGTGGGCGACCGCGTTGGGGTTGGCGATGCCCGGCAGCGGCAGCTTCTTGGGCAGCTGGGAGATCGGTTCCATCTCCTCGCCCAGCGGGCGCCCGGGCAGCGACGCCAGCTTGTTCATCACCGTACGGCCGATGTGGCGGAAGGTCGTCCACTTGCCGCCCGCGACGGACAGCATCCCGCCGCGTCCCTCGGTGACGACCGTCTCGCGCTTGGCCTTGGAGGTGTCGCCGGGGCCGCCCGGCAGCACCCGGAGTCCCGCGAAGGAGTAGGTGATCAGGTCCCGGGACAGCTGCTGGTCGCGGATGGAGAAGGCGGCCTCGTCCAGGATCTGGGCGATGTCCTTCTCGTTGACCGCGACCTCGCCCGGGTCGCCCTCGTACTCCTCGTCGGTGGTGCCGAGCAGCAGCATGTCCTCCC
Organism: Streptomyces sp. NPDC015131; assembly: GCF_043079975.1. Taxonomy (NCBI): domain Bacteria; kingdom Bacillati; phylum Actinomycetota; class Actinomycetes; order Kitasatosporales; family Streptomycetaceae; genus Streptomyces; species Streptomyces sp. NPDC015131. The sequence goes on from NZ_JBIBVB010000007.1 coordinate 166,641, forward strand.
AGGGGAGGGCGAAGGTGATGCGGTACTTGTCGATGGGCGTCGCCAGCGCGGCCCGCCACGGCGAGGTGCGCTTGAGGACCAGGTGCGCGCCCTTGGACAGGCGGATGGAGGGGGCCGCGTTCGGGTCCTCCATCCGGCGCAGGTGGTCGACCCACGGCCCGGTGGCGTTGAGCACCAGGCGCGCGTCCACGCCGAACTCGTCCCCGCTGACCCGGTCCTTCAGGTCCGCGCCGGTGACCCGGCCGCGGGTGGTGCGCAGGCCGGTGACCTCGGCGTGGTTGAGGACGGTGGCGCCGGCGGCGACGGCCGCCCGGACCGTCATCAGGGCCATGCGGGCGTCGTTCATCTGGTCGTCGCCGTACACGGCCACGGCCTTGAGGTTGTCGGTCCGCAGCTCCGGCACGTCCTGGGCGGCCTTGGCGGGGCTCAGGAGGTGGCCGACGCCGTCGCCGAAGGCGGAGAGCGCCGAGTACGCGAAGACGCCCGCGCCGAGCTTGGCGGCGCCGTGCGGGCCGCCCTTGTAGACCGGCAGGTAGAAGGTGAGCGGGTTCGCCAGGTGCGGGGCGACCTGGCGGGAGACCGCACGGCGCTCGAAGTGGTTCTCCGCCACCAGCTTCACGGCACCGGTCTGGAGGTAGCGCAGACCGCCGTGGAGCAGCTTGGAGGAGGCGGAGGAGGTGGCGCCGGCGAAGTCGCCGGCGTCCACCAGGGCCACCCGCAGCCCGGACTGCGCGGCGTGCCAGGCCGTGGAGATGCCCAGGATGCCGCCGCCGATCACCAGGAGGTCGTAGGTGGCCTTGGAGAGCTGTTCCCGCGTCTGGGCACGGCTCGGCAGGGAACCGGCAGCCGGGTGCGTCCCAGGGGCGGGGACGCTCTGCAGGGTGGTCATGTCGTTCTACTCCTCGTCCTCGATCCAGCCCATGGTCCGCTGCACGGCCTTGAGCCAGTTCTTGTACTCGCTGTCACGCTTGTCGGCGTCCATGCGGGGGGTCCACTCGGCGGCCCTGCGCCAGTTGGCGCGCAGCGCGTCGGTGTCGGGCCAGAAGCCGACGGCCAGGCCGGCGGCGTAGGCGGCGCCGAGGCAGGTCGTCTCGGCGACCATGGGGCGCACCACGGGGGCGTCCACGAAGTCCGAGAGCGTCTGCATCAGCAGGTTGTTGGAGGTCATGCCGCCGTCGACCTTGAGCGCGGTCAGTTCGACGCCGGAGTCCTTGGTCATGGCGTCGGTGATCTCGCGGGTCTGCCAGGCGGTGGCCTCGAGAACGGCGCGCGCGATGTGCGCCTTGGTGACGTACCGGGTGAGGCCGGCGATCACACCGCGGGCGTCGGAGCGCCAGTACGGGGCGAACAGGCCGGAGAAGGCCGGCACGAAGTAGGCGCCGCCGTTGTCCTCGACCGAGGAGGCGAGGGTCTCGATCTCGGCGGCGGAGTTGATCAGGCCCATCTGGTCGCGCATCCACTGCACCAGGGAGCCGGTGACGGCGATGGAGCCCTCCAGCGCGTACGCCGGGGCCGCGTCGCCGATCTTGTAGCCGACGGTGGTGATGAGGCCCGAGTACGAGTTGATGATCTTCTCGCCGGTGTTCATCAGCAGGAAGGTGCCGGTGCCGTACGTCGACTTGGCCTCGCCCTCCGAGAAGCAGGTCTGGCCGAACAGGGCGGCCTGCTGGTCGCCGAGGGCGGAGGCGACCGGCACCCCGTCCAGGACGCCGCCCTTGACGTGGCCGTAGACCTCGGCGGAGGAGCGGATCTCCGGCAGCACCGCCGTCGGGATCTCCATGGAGCTGAGGATCTTGTCGTCCCACTCCATGGAGTGGAGGTTCATCAGCATGGTGCGGGAGGCGTTGGTGACGTCGGTGACGTGGTGGCCGCCGTCGGTGCCGCCCGTGAGGTTCCAGATGACCCAGGAGTCCATGGTGCCGAAGAGGATGTCGCCGGCCTCGGCGCGCTCGCGCAGGCCCTCGACGTTGTCCAGCATCCAGCGGATCTTCGGGCCGGCGAAGTAGGAGGCCAGCGGCAGGCCCGTCTCGCGGCGGAAGCGGTCCTGGCCGACATTGCGGCCGAGCTCGCGGCACAGGGCGTCGGTGCGGGTGTCCTGCCACACGATGGCGTTGTGGACGGGCTCGCCGGTGTTCTTGTCCCAGAGCAGCGTGGTCTCGCGCTGGTTGGTGATGCCGATGGCCTTGACGTCGGCGGCGGTGATGCCGGCCTTCTCGATGGCCCCGGCGACGACCTCCTGGACGTTGGTCCAGATCTCGGCGGCGTCGTGCTCCACCCAGCCCGGCTTGGGGAAGATCTGCTCGTGCTCCTTCTGGTCGACGGAGACGATGCGCCCGTCGCGGTCGAAGACGATGCAGCGGCTGGAGGTGGTGCCCTGGTCGATGGCCGCGATGAAGGGGCCGGTGGTGTGTGCGTCGGTCACGGTTGCTCCCGTAAGTGGTGAGAAGGACGGCTCAGGCGAACGCGAGGGAGTAGATACCCGCGGCGAGGGCTCCACCGATCAGCGGGCCGGCGACGGGGATCCAGGCGTAGCTCCAGTCGGAGCCGCCCTTGTTGGGCAGCGGGAGCAGGGCGTGCACGATCCGGGGTCCGAGGTCGCGCGCCGGGTTGATGGCGTAACCGGTCGGGCCGCCGAGCGAGAGGCCGATGCCGACCACAACGAACGCGGTGATCAGGGCGCCGAGGGTGCCCAGGCCCTTGCCGCTGTCGTTGAGGCCCTGGGTGAGGACCGCGAGCACCAGCACGACGGTGCCGATGATCTCGGTGGCCAGGTTCTGCCAGACGCTGCGGATCTCCGGGCCCGTCGAGAAGACGCCCAGCACCGGGCCGGCCGTGTTCTTGCTGTCGTGCGGCCCCTCGATGGCCTTGTCCGCCGGGTCGCCGACGATCTCGGGGTCGGTGAGGTGCGCGCGGAACTGCCCGTAGTAGGCGAGCCACACCAGCGTCGCGCCGATCATGGCGCCGAGTATCTGGCCCGCGAAGTAGACCGGGACGTTGCCCCAGTCCCCGTCCTTGATCGCGATACCGACCGTGACGGCGGGGTTCAGATGCGCGCCGGACAGGGAAGCCGTCATGTACACGGCGGTCATGACCGCGAAGCCCCACCCGAAGGTGATGGCGAGCCAGCCGGCGTTCTGGGCCTTCGAGCGCTTGAGTACGACGGCGGCGACCACGCCGCCGCCGAGCAGGATGAGTACGGCGGTCCCGATGACCTCGCCGATGAAGATGTCGGAGCTGGACACCCGCGACTCCTTTGTCCTTCGTCCAGGGGAAGGCGAACCTCCGGGTCCCTCCGGTGGTCCGCGCCCTCGGTGTGGGCGTTGACCGGCCTCCTGGCGTTGTCACACTCTAGCGCGTATTGCCGGTAGGTGTTCGACAATGCCGACCGATGAACGGCAGTTTTGTCCGCGGGTAAGCACGCGGTCAAGAGTTCTGTTGGCCGAAATGCGTTCGTTACCGATGATGCGCCCGTGCGGTCAGAAACGCCCCGCGCCCAGGTCGCGGGAGACCGCGCGGGCGCAGTCCCGCACCGCCGCGACCAGCTCCTGCCGCAGCTCCCCGCCGTCGCACACCCGCTCCACCGCGCCCGTGATGGCCACCGCCCCCACCGGCATCCGGCGCCGGTCGTGGATGGGCGCCGCCACCGACGCCACCCCCGCCCAGGTCTCCTCCACGTCCGCCGCCCAGCCCCGGGCCCTGGTCAGGTCCAGGAGCGCCTCGAAGTCCTCCTCGGCAGTCACGGTGCGCGGGGTGAACGCCTCCCGCTCCACCTCCAGCGCCTCCGTGTGCGCCACCGGGTCGTACGCCGACAGCACCTTGCCCAGGGCCGTGGAGTGCAGCGGCTGCATGGCGCCCACCTCCAGCACCTGGCGGCTGTCGTCGGGCCGGAAGACGTGGTGCACGACCAGGACGCCGTGCTGGTGCAGCACACCCAGGTGGACGCTCTCCCCGCTGGAACGCGCCAGGTCGTCCGTCCACACCAGGGCCCGCGCCCGCAGCTCGTGCACGTCGAGGTAGCTGTTGCCCAGGCGCAGCAGCTCGGCGCCCAGCTGGTAGCGGCCCGACGCCGCGTCCTGCTCCACGAAACCCTCGGCCTGGAGGGTGCGCAGGATGCCGTGCGCCGTGCCCTTCGCCAGCTCCAGCGACGACGCGATGTCCGACAGTCCGAGACGGCGCTCCCCGCCGGCGAGCAGTCGCAGCATCGCCGCCGCCCGCTCCAGCGACTGGATGTTCTTCGGCATCGCCCGGCCCTTCTCCCACAGTTCGACAATGCTGAACACTATCGGTCGTTGCCGACCGGGGGCCACATCGACAGCACGCCCCGCGACCCCGCGCCGCACCACGGCGCCGCCCCAGCATGCCGTCCACGACCTGGGACAAGATGTCCGCCCCGAGTGGTACGCGGTTACTCTGGCCCGGTGCGCCCCTCCTCAGCCGGGCGCAAAGCCGACAGCCGTCGCATCCCAGGGAGCACATCCATGGCCTCGTCGCCTACCCCCTCCTCCGGCAACACCACCGGCAGCACCGACCTCGCCCGCAGCCGGGCCCGCGCCGCCGCTCTGCGTGAGGCGTTGGCTTCGCGTGTGGTGGTGGCTGATGGGGCGATGGGGACGATGTTGCAGGCGCAGGATCCGTCGCTGGAGGACTTTCAGCAGCTGGAGGGCTGCAACGAGGTTCTGAATGTGACGCGGCCGGACATTGTGCGGTCGGTGCATGAGGCGTACTTCGCGGTGGGTGTGGACTGTGTGGAGACCAACACCTTCGGCACGAATTATGCTGCGCTGGCGGAGTACGACATCGCCGAGCGGGTGTTCGAGCTGGCGGAGGCGGGTGCGCGGATCGCGCGGGAGGTCGCCGACGAGTACAGCGCCTCCTCGGGCCGGCAGCGCTGGGTGCTGGGCTCGATGGGTCCGGGGACGAAGCTGCCGACGCTGGGGCACGCCCCGTATGTGACGCTGCGGGATGCGTATCAGCAGAACGCGGAGGGGATGATCACCGGTGGTGCGGACGCGCTGCTGGTGGAGACCACCCAGGATCTGCTGCAGACGAAGGCGGCGGTGCTGGGCGCCCGGCGCGGCATGGACGCCCTGGGTATCGATCTGCCGCTGATCGTGTCGGTGACGGTGGAGACGACGGGGACGATGCTGCTGGGCTCGGAGATCGGTGCGGCGCTGACCGCGCTGGAGCCGCTGGGTATCGACATGATCGGGCTGAACTGCGCGACCGGCCCGGCGGAGATGAGCGAGCACCTGCGCTATCTGGCCCGCCACTCCCGCATCCCGCTGTCGTGCATGCCGAACGCGGGGTTGCCGGTGCTGGGCAAGGACGGTGCGCACTATCCGCTGACCGCTGGGGAGCTGGCGGATGCGCAGGAAGCGTTTGTGCGGGATTACGGGCTGTCGCTGGTGGGCGGCTGCTGCGGGACGACGCCGGAGCATCTGCGGCAGGTGGTGGAGCGGGTCCAGGGGCTGGCTCCGGCCGTGCGGGATCCGCGTCCGGAGCCGGGGGCGGCGTCGTTGTATCAGACGGTGCCCTTCAGGCAGGACACCGCCTATATGGCGATCGGTGAGCGGACGAACGCGAACGGGTCGAAGAAGTTCCGGGAGGCGATGCTGGAGGGCCGCTGGGACGACTGTGTGGAGATGGCCCGCGATCAGATCCGTGAGGGCGCTCACATGCTGGATCTGTGTGTGGACTATGTCGGCCGGGACGGTGTGGCGGACATGGCGGAGCTGGCGGGCCGGTTCGCCACCGCCTCGACGCTGCCGATCGTGCTGGACTCCACGGAGGTGGAGGTGATCCGGGCGGGGCTGGAGAAGCTCGGCGGCCGCGCGGTGATCAACTCCGTCAACTACGAGGACGGTGACGGGCCGGAGTCCCGGTTCGCGAAGGTCACCCGGCTGGCCCAGGAACACGGCGCCGCGCTGATCGCTTTGACGATCGATGAGGAGGGTCAGGCCCGCACGGTGGAGACGAAGGTCGCGATCGCCGAGCGGCTGATCGCGGACCTGACCGGGAACTGGGGTATCCACGAGTCGGACATCCTCATCGACACCCTGACCTTCACCATCTGCACGGGTCAGGAGGAGTCCCGCAAGGACGGCATCGCCACGATCGAGGCGATCCGGGAGCTGAAGCGCCGTCACCCCGACGTCCAGACCACGCTGGGCCTGTCGAACATTTCCTTCGGCCTGAACCCGGCGGCCCGGATTCTGTTGAACTCGGTGTTCCTGGACGAGTGTGTGAAGGCGGGCCTGGATTCGGCGATCGTGCATGCGAGCAAGATTCTGCCGATTGCCCGGTTCGACGAGGAGCAGGTGACCACTGCTCTGGATCTGATTTATGACCGGCGTGCTGAGGGGTATGACCCGCTGCAGAAGCTGATGGCGTTGTTCGAGGGGGCGACGGCGAAGTCGCTGAAGGCGGGCAAGGCGGAGGAGCTGGCGGCGTTGCCGCTGGAGGAGCGGCTGAAGCGGCGCATCATCGACGGCGAGCGCAACGGCCTGGAGGCCGACCTCGATGAGGCGTTGGTGGAGCGGCCGGCGCTGGACATTGTCAACGACACCCTGCTGGAGGGGATGAAGGTCGTTGGTGAGTTGTTCGGGTCGGGGCAGATGCAGTTGCCGTTCGTGTTGCAGTCGGCCGAGGTGATGAAGACGGCGGTGGCTCATCTGGAGCCGCACATGGAGAAGTCGGACGACGAGGGCAAGGGCACGATCGTGCTGGCCACGGTGCGTGGGGACGTCCATGACATCGGGAAGAACCTGGTCGACATCATCCTGTCGAACAACGGCTACAACGTGGTCAACCTCGGGATCAAGCAGCCGGTGTCGGCGATCCTGGAAGCCGCCGACGAACACAAGGCCGACGTCATCGGCATGTCCGGCCTCCTCGTCAAATCCACCGTCATCATGAAAGAGAACCTCGAAGAGCTCAACCAGCGCGGCCTGGCCGCCGACTACCCCGTCATCCTCGGCGGCGCCGCCCTCACCCGCGCCTACGTCGAGCAGGACCTGCACGAGATCTACGAGGGCGAAGTCCGCTACGCCCGCGACGCGTTCGAGGGCCTGCGCCTGATGGACGCCCTCATCGCCGTCAAACGCGGCGTCCCCGGCGCCACCCTCCCCGAGCTCAAGCAGCGGCGGGTGCGCGCCACCGCGACCGCCGTGGTGGACGAGCCGGAGCCCGAGGAGGGCGTGCGCTCCGACGTCGCCACCGACAACCCGGTGCCCGCCCCGCCGTTCTGGGGCACCCGGGTCGTCAAGGGCATCCAGCTCAAGGAGTACGCCTCCTGGCTCGACGAAGGCGCCCTGTTCAAGGGCCAGTGGGGCCTCAAGCAGGCCCGCGCCGGCGACGGCCCCACGTACGAGGAGCTGGTCGAGACCGAGGGCCGGCCCCGGCTGCGCGGCTGGCTGGACCAGCTCCACACGCAGAACCTGCTGGAGGCGGCCGTCGTCTACGGCTACTTCCCGTGCGTCTCCAAGGGCGACGACCTGATCCTGCTGGACGAGCGCGGCAACGAGCGCACCCGCTTCTCCTTCCCGCGCCAGCGCCGCGGCCGGCGCCTGTGCCTGGCGGACTTCTTCCGCCCCGAGGAGTCCGGCGAGACCGATGTCGTCGGCCTCCAGGTCGTCACCGTCGGCTCCCGCATCGGCGAGGCCACCGCCGAACTCTTCGCCGCCGACTCCTACCGCGACTACCTCGAACTGCACGGCCTGTCCGTCCAGCTCGCCGAGGCCCTCGCCGAGTACTGGCACGCACGCGTGCGGGCGGAGCTCGGCTTCGGCGGCGAGGACCCCGCGGACGTGGAGGACATGTTCGCGCTGAAGTACCGGGGTGCCCGCTTCTCCCTCGGGTACGGCGCCTGCCCGAACCTGGAGGACCGGGCCAAGATCGCCGACCTGCTGGAGCCCGAGCGGATCGGCGTCCAGCTCTCCGAGGAGTTCCAGCTCCACCCCGAGCAGTCCACCGACGCCATCGTCATCCACCACCCCGAGGCCAAGTACTTCAACGCGCGGTGACCGGGGACGCGACGTACACTGGTCGGTCCAGTGCAGGCCGGTCGCTCTCCCACCGGAGGTACCGGGCCGTCCCGACAGGGGCGGCCCGGGGGACTTCCCTCCGGGAGAGCGGTCGGCCTTCTCGTCCCTCATGGAGGTGTGCCGGATGACCAGTACGGTCCCCGCGTCCTTGACCCGCACGGCCGAGGGCTCCGCCCTGCAGGCGGTCTTCCTCGACATGGACGGCACCCTCGTGGACACCGAGGGCTTCTGGTGGGACGCGGAGGTCGAGGTCTTCGCCGACCTGGGCCACGCCCTGGACGAGTCGTGGCGCGACGTGGTGGTCGGCGGGCCCATGACCCGCAGCGCGGGCTACCTGATCGAGGCCACCGGCGCCGACATCACCCTCCCCGAGCTCACCGTCCTGCTGAACGACCGCTTCGAGCAGCGCATCGGCCGGGGCGTGCCCCTCATGCCCGGCGCCGAGCGGCTGCTCGCCGAGCTGGCCGCGCACAACGTGCCCACCGCGCTGGTCTCCGCCTCGCACCGCCGGATCATCGACCGGGTGCTGGAGTCCCTGGGGCGCGACCGCTTCACGCTCACCGTCGCGGGCGACGAGGTGGCCCGTACGAAGCCGCACCCCGACCCGTACCTCGTGGCCGCGCGCGGGGTGGGCGCCGAGCCCGGCAGATGCGCCGTCATCGAGGACACCGCCACCGGGGTGGCCGCCGCCGAGGCGGCGGGCTGCCGGGTCGTCGCCGTACCGTCCGTGGCGCCCATCGCGCCCGCCGACGGCAGGGTCGTGGTCCGGTCCCTGGAGGACGTCGATCTGCGCTTCCTGCGCACCCTGATCACCCGGCTGAACTGATCGCGCACCCGGCGCCCCGCCGCGACGGCGGTCCGGTGGGGGGACCGGGCGCCGGACCGCATGTTTCCTGCCGTTCGCGGACGGGCGGCTCCACGCCCCCGACGTGAGCTTGGTCACTCAGCGTGTCCTGAGCCGCATGGCCGGAAAGGCCCGCATGCCCGGAACGCCGGGCATGGGCCCTGTCCATGTGTCCTGTTTCCGTAACCGGTGTACGAATCATTCCGCCGCATAGAGTTCGACACCGGCGCATTACTGATCACTGTCCGGCACGGGCCCAACTCGGCCCCGTGCCCGCGCGTGTGGCGCCGCCTACTAATCTCTTGCCGAGAACTTCGCCGCAGTTTCCGCGTCTCCCGTCCGGCCCACCAGGCCCACGGAAGCACAGGATCGATCGCTCTGTATCCCGGCCCGGTCGCTCCGCCCCGACCGGGCGGAAGCGGCGGAGTGTCCGTACCCCGCCGTACCCCGTGCCGGATGAGGAGAACGTCCAGAATGAACCGCAAGACCTTGGTGCTGCCGGCCGTGCTCGGCCTGCTCGCCCCCGTACTCGTCGCCTGTGGCGGCTCGGGCGGCGGCTCCGGCGGCGACGCCATCGTCGTGGGGACCACGGACCAGTTCACCGCCGGCAAGGACGCCACCGCCCCGTTCGACCCCGCCTACGCCTACGACACCGGCGTCTGGAACGTCCTGCGGCAGACCGTCCAGACCCTGATGCGCGTACCGCGCGGCGGCGGCGCCCCGGTGCCCGACGCGGCCTCCCGGTGCGGCTTCACCGACCGGGCCAGCGAGCGCTACCGCTGCACCCTCCGCGAGGGCCTCACCTTCGCCGACGGCACCCCCGTCACCGCCAAGGACGTGAAGTTCTCCATCGAGCGGGCGCTCGCCATCAAGTCCGACAACGGTGCCGCGGGCCTCCTGGCGAGCATCGACACCATCGAGACCAAGGGCGAGGGCGAGATCGTCTTCCACCTGAAGACGCCCGACGCCACCTTCCCGTACAAGCTCTCCACGCCCGTCGCCGGCATCGTCAGCAGCGAGAAGTACGACGCCAAGAAGCTCCGCGACGGTTTCCAGGTCGACGGCTCCGGCCCGTACACCATGAAGGCCGCCGTCGACGGCGACCGGGTGACCGAGGTCGTCTTCACCCGGAACTCCCGCTACCAGGGCGACATCAAGCTCCGCAACGACAAGGTCGTGCTGCGGTCCTTCGAGGACGCCGGCGCGATGGGCGAGGCCCTGGAGGCCGGGGACATCGACATGATGACCCGGACCATGTCGCCCGAGCAGATCAAGGACCTCAACGAGAACCCCAAGCCGGACATCAAGGTCACCGAGGTGCCCGGCCTGGAGATCCGCTACCTCGGCTTCAACACCGAGGCCCCGTCCGTCAAGGACAAGGCGGTCCGCCAGGCCATGGCCGCCGTCGTCGACCGCAGCCGGCTGGCCGGTTCGGTGTACGGCACCAGCGCCACCCCGCTGTACTCGCTGATCCCCTCCAGCATCGCGGCGCACACCAACTCCTTCCTCGACACCTACGGCGAGCCCAGCGCCACCAATGCGGCGGGCATCCTCCGCGAGGCCGGCATCACCACCCCGGTCAAGCTGACGCTGCACTACACCACCGACCACTACGGCGCCGGCACCGCCCAGGAGTTCACCACCCTGCGCGACCAGCTGAACGCCACCAAGCTGTTCGACGTCACCGTCAAGGGCACCAAGTGGTCCGAGTTCCGGCCCGCCCAGAAGCGCGGCGACTACGCGGTGTACGGCCTCGGCTGGTTCCCCGACTTCCCGGACCCCGACAACTACGTCGCGCCGTTCCTCGACGCGGACAACTTCCTCAACACCCCTTACGTCAACAGCGCCACGCGCAGCCGGCTTCTTCCGGAGTCGCGCCGCGCGGCCGACCGCAACGCCGCCTCGTCCGCCTTCGCGCAGATCCAGGACATCGTCGCCACCGACGTGCCGGTGCTGCCGCTGTGGCAGGGCAAGCAGTACGTCGCCGCACGCGACGACCTGACCGGTGTCGAATGGGCGCTGAACACCTCCTCGGACCTCCAGCTCTGGGAGCTCTCCCGAGGTATCGCCTGACCCTGCTGTACCCGGCCGCGCACACGGGCTCGGCCGGCGATGAGATCCCGAGGCAAGGTTCCTGTGAAGGCACACAACAAGTGGCTGACGGCCCCGCTGGCGGCGGGGCTGGCCGCCGCACTGCTCAGCGGCTGCGGTGACGACGAGAGCGGCGAGGCCGGTGGCTCCGGCGGCTCGGTGGTCGTCGGCATGTCCGACGAGGTCCTGGCGACCGACCCCGCCGCCGGTTACGACCCGGGCTCGTGGCTGCTGTTCAACAACGTCTTCCAGTCCCTGATGAGCTTCCCCAAGGGCGCCTCGACGCCCCAGCCGGAGGCGGCCGAGAAGTGCGGCTTCGAGGCGGGCGGCAGCAAGGTCTACCGCTGCACCCTGCGCGAGGGGCTGAAGTTCAGCAACGGCAACCCCCTCACCGCCGAGGACGTCAAGTTCTCCTTCGAGCGGGCGCTGAAGATCGACGACCCGGCCGGCCCGGCGCCGCTGCTGGCCTCGATCGACAAGATCGACACCCCGGACGACCGGACGGTCGTCTTCTCCCTGAAGATCCCCGACGCCACCTTCCCGAGCAAGATAGCCTCGGGCGCCGGCTCCATCGTGGACCACCGCGAGTACAAGGACGGTGCGCTGCGCGAGGACGGCCAGGCCGTCGGCTCCGGCCCGTACAAGCTGGACTCCTTCCAGAAGGGCGAGGCGGTCTTCTCGCCCAACCCCGAGTACCGGGGCACCGTCGAGGTCAAGAACGCCGGCGTGACGCTGAAGTTCTTCCACGGCGACCGCAAGGCGCTCGCCACCGCCCTCCAGAAGGGCGAGGTGGACGTCGCCTACCGTGGCCTCGCCGCCTCCGAGATCGCCTCCATCCAGGACGCCGCCACGTCCTCCGAGCGCGAGATCGAGGTCATCGAGGGGTCGAGCGCCGAGGTGCAGCACCTGGTGTTCAACGTCGACGACCCGGTCGTCGGCAAGCTCGGCGTGCGCAAGGCCATCGCGTACCTGGTCGACCGGGACGCCATCGTCAGCAACGTCCACCGGGCGACCGCCAGCCCGCTGTACTCGATCATCCCGGCGGGCATCGCGGGCCACAACACCGCCTTCGTCAACGAGTACGGCGACAAGCCGCAGCGCGACAAGGCCGAGCAGGCCCTGCGCTCCGCCGGAGTCGACGGCAAGCTGAAGCTCACCCTGTGGTCGACGCCCAGCCGTTACGGCCCCGCCACCGACGAGGAGCTGACGGCCATCGCCAAGCAGCTCAACGACAGCGGCCTGTTCGAGGCCACCGTCAAGTCCGTCGAGTTCGGGCAGTACGAGAAGGACATCAAGGCCGGCAAGTACGGCGTGTACGTGAAGGGCTGGGTCCCCGACTACCCGGACCCGGACAACTTCACCCAGCCGTTCTTCGGCAAGGACAACGTCCTCAACAACAACTACGAGAACAGCAAGATCACCGGCACCCTGGTCCCGCGCACCGCGGCCACCGCCGACCGGACCGCCACCGAGGAGGACTACGGCACCCTCCAGGACCTGGTCGCCAAGGACCTGCCGATCCTCCCGCTGTGGCAGGGCAAGCAGTACGCGGTCGCCCGCGACGGCATCACCGGCCTGGAGTGGACCCTGGACGCCTCGACGGTCTTCCGCTTCTGGGAGATCAAGAAGAGCTGACGCCACCCGCGCGCGGACGAGGAGCGGGGTGCCCGGCCGATGCCGGGCACCCCGCTCCTTCCCGTTTCCGCGGGCGGAACCGCCGGCGACCTCGCGGGCGGCAGCCGCGCGGCCACCCGGACACGGTCACCCGGACACGGTCGCCGGGGACGCGGTCACTGGGCGCCGGGGCGCACCAGTCCGCTCTCGTACGCGTACACCGCCGCCTGCACCCGGTCCCGCAGGCCCAGCTTGGTGAGCACGTGCCCCACATGGGTCTTGACCGTCGTCTCGCTGACGAACAGATCGGCGGCGATCTCCGCGTTGGACAGCCCCCGCGCCACCAGCTTCAGCACCTCGACCTCACGGTCCGTCAGGGTGTTCAGCGCGTCGGGCACCGGCTCCTCGCCGGACGGCAGGTGGTCCGCGTACTTGTCGAGCAGCCGCCGGGTGATGCTCGGCGCCAGCATCGCCTCGCCCGCCGCCACCACCCGGATGGCCTGCACCAGCTCATGGGCCGGCGCGTCCTTCAGCAGGAAGCCGCTGGCACCCGCGCGCAGCGCCTCCACCACGTACTCGTCGAGGTCGAACGTGGTCAGCACCAGCACCTTCGCCGGGCCGTCCCGGCCGGGGCCGGTGATCTGCCGCGTCGCCTCCACCCCGTCCATCCGGGGCATCCGGATGTCCATCAGGACCACATCGGGCTGCAGCGCCCGCACCTGGTCGAGCGCCTGGAGGCCGTCCCCGGCCTCCCCGACGACCGCGATGTCCTGCTCCGCCTCCAGAATCATCCGGAAGCCGGTGCGCAGCAGCGGCTGGTCGTCGACCAGTAGGACGCGGATAGCCACAGGTACTCCTCCAAGGCTCAGCTGACCGGGCCCATTCTGCCCTGACCGCCCGGCCCCGACTCCGCCGGTGCCCCGGCCGCCGGTCCCGCCCCCGACTCCGCCGGTGCCCCGGCCGCCGGCTCCGCCGCCGCCTCCGGCCGCTGCGCCGGGACCACCGGCAGCGGATACACCGGGGGAGTGCCGCCGAACTCCGGGCACACCGCCTGGTGGTCGCACCACCCGCACAGCTTCGTCGGGCGGGGCCGCCAGTCACCCGTCGCGGTGGCGTGCGCGATCGCGTCCCACAGCGCCCGCAGCTTGCGCTCCACCCGCAGCAGGTCCGCCTCCACCGGGTCGTACGTCAGGACGTCCCCGCTGCCCAGGTACACCAGCTGGAGCCGGCGCGGCACCACACCCTTCAGCCGCCAGACCACCAGGGCGTAGAACGTCATCTGGAACAGCGCGCCCTCGCTGTACTCCGGGCGCGGGGCCTTGCCCGTCTTGTAGTCGACGATCCGCACCTCGCCCGTCGGCGCCACGTCCACCCGGTCGATCACGCCCCGCAGCCGCAGCCCCGAGTCCAGCTCGGTCTCCACGAACAGCTCCCGCTCGGCCGGCTCCAGCCGCGTCGGGTCCTCCAGCGTGAACCAGCGCTCCACCAGCCGCTCCGCCTCGGCCAGCCACCCCGCCAGCCGCTCCCCGCCGTCGTCGCCCCCGAACAGCTCCGCCAGCTCGGGCCGCGCCTCCAGCAGCCGCGCCCACTGCCCCGGCACCATGGCCCTCGCCCGCGGAGCCGTCCGCTCCGCCGCCGGGTCGTCGAACAGCCGCTCCAGCACCGCGTGCACCAGCGTCCCGCGGGTGGCCGCCGCGCTCGGCTTCTCGGGCAGCTTGTCGATCACCCGGAACCGGTACAGCAGGGGGCACTGCATGAAGTCGCTCGCTCGCGACGGCGACAGCGACACCGGCGGGCGCGGCCCCCGCTCCGCCGCCGCGGCGGCCGGGGCGACCGCCCCGGCGGACACGCCCACCGCCCCGGCGGACGGGGGCGCGGCGTCGGACGGGGTCGGGGAGCTGGACGGGCTCGTGGTCATGCTTCAGAACCCTACGGCCCGCCACTGACACCGCGCGGCATACCATCGACGGCAGACCCTCCCACACTGCATGATCGTCGTGTGACGCTTCACACCGAAGGGAACCTGTGAACAAGGACGACGAGAGCGGCGAGCGCCCCCGCCCGCGGTCCGGCCCGGACGGAGCCCCCACTCCCGAGAGCGGAAGACCGCAGCGGTCCCAGGAAGGCGGCGGCATCCTGATGGGCCGCGTCTTCGGCGTGCCCGTGTATGTCGCCCCCAGCTGGTTCCTGGTCGCCGCCCTCATCACCTGGGTCTTCGGCGGCCAGATCGAGCGGGTCCTGCCCGAGCTGGGCAACGCCCGCTATCTCGTCTCGCTGTTCTTCGCGGTCGCCTTCTACGCCTCCGTCCTGGTGCACGAGCTGGCGCACACCGTCGCCGCGCTCCGCTTCAAGCTCCCCGTGCGCCGCATCCAGCTCCAGTTCTTCGGCGGCGTCTCCGAGATCGAGAAGGAGTGCGAGACCCCCGGCCGCGAGTTCGTCCTCGCCTTCGTCGGCCCGCTGCTCTCCCTCGTCCTCGCGGGGGTCTTCTACGGCGCGATGTACGCCGCCGAGCCCGGCACCGTGCCCGGGGTGCTGCTGGCCGGCCTGATGATCTCCAACCTGATCGTCGCCGCCTTCAACCTGCTGCCCGGCCTCCCGCTCGACGGCGGCCGGATGCTCCGGGCCGTCGTCTGGAAGATCACCGGCAGGCCGATGAGCGGCACCGTCGCCGCCGCCTGGGTCGGCCGCGCGCTCGCCGTCACCGTCCTCATCGGCCTCCCGCTGCTCACCCACACCGGGGCCCTCGGCACCTCCGCCCGCGAGATCAGCGGCCTGGAGACCGTGATGGACGCGCTGCTCGCCGCGATCCTCGCCGCCATCATCTGGACCGGCGCCGGCAACAGCCTGCGGATGGCGCGGCTGCGCGAGCACCTCCCCGAGCTGCGCGCCCGCACCCTCACCCGGCGCGCCGTCCCGGTCGAGCCCGCCACCCCGCTCTCCGAGGCGCTCCGCCGCGCCAACGAGGCCGGGGCCCGCGCCCTCGTCGTCGTGGACGGCCAGGGCGAGCCCCGGGCGCTGGTCCGCGAGACGGCCATCGTCGGCGTCCCCCAGCACCGCCGCCCCTGGGTCGCGGTCGGCGGCCTCGCCCAGGACCTCACCGAGGGCATGCGCGTCCCCGCGGACATCGCGGGCGAGGCGCTCCTGGACCGGCTGCGCGCCCACCCGGCCACCGAGTACCTGGTGGTCGAGGACTCCGGCGAGATCTACGGCGTGCTGTCCACGGCGGACGTCGAGCGGGCCTTCGTCCAGGCCATGGCACGGCCCGGTTCCTGAAGCCCATACACTGGTCACATGTCCGAACCGACCGGTGCCGCCCGCCGTCGCGGGCCCTTCGAGGTCGGGGACCAGGTCCAGCTCACCGACCCCAAGGGACGCCACTACACGTTCACGCTCGAGGCCGGGAAGAATTTCCACACCCACAAGGGTTCCTTCCCGCACGACGAGCTGATCGGTGCTCCCGAGGGCAGTGTTGTCCGTACCACGGGAAACGTCGCCTATCTCGCGCTGCGCCCCCTGCTCCCCGACTACGTCCTGTCCATGCCCCGCGGCGCCGCCGTGGTCTACCCCAAGGACGCGGGGCAGATCCTGGCCTTCGCCGACATCTTCCCCGGCGCGCGCGTCGTGGAGGCGGGGGTGGGCTCCGGCTCGCTCAGCAGCTTCCTGCTCCGCGCCATCGGGGACGACGGCATGCTGCACTCCTACGAGCGCCGCGAGGACTTCGCCGAGATCGCCCGGGGCAATGTCGAGCGGTACTTCGGCGGCCCGCACCCCGCCTGGCAGCTGACCGTCGGCGACCTCCAGGACAACCTCACCGACACCGACGTCGACCGGGTCATCCTGGACATGCTCGCGCCCTGGGAGTGCCTGGAGGCCGTCTCCAAGGCCCTCGTCCCGGGCGGCATCCTCTGCTGCTACGTGGCCACCACCACCCAGCTCGCCCGCACCGTCGAGTCCATCCGCGAGATCGGCTGCTACGCCGAGCCGCAGCCCTGGGAGTCGATGATCCGGAACTGGCACGTGGAGGGCCTCGCGGTCCGGCCCGACCACCGGATGATCGGGCACACCGGCTTCCTGGTCACCGCCCGCCGCCTCGCCGACGGCGTGGAGCCCCCGATGCGCCGCCGCCGCCCCGCCAAGGGCGCGTACGGCGAGGACTACGAAGGCCCCAACAAGGGCTGACGCCCCCGCAGGACCCCAACGCGACGGCGCCGCCGCCCCGTTCCCGCCACCGGCGCGGAACTGGACGGCGGCGCCGCCATGTTCGCCCCGCACCCCGTGTTCCGCCGCCCTGTGACGTGTGGCACGATGCTGGCCACCCCCGCCGTACCGCTCCACGGGAGGCACTCCGCGTGCAGACCTCCGCCCTTCCGGACCTCGCCCACACCCGCGCCCGCCCGGTCCACTGGCTCGCCACCGCCGCCGCCATGGCCGCCGTGGTGGCCGGCGCCGCGCTGCTGCAGCCCGGGGCGGCCACCGCCTCCCCAACGGCCGGGATCCGGACAACGGCGGCCCCCGCACCGGCCCCCGACCCGGCGGCGGTGACCTACCCCCTGGACTGCGCCGGGGCGCCGAGCGTGGTGGCCCGGCGGGCGACGGGGGACATCGACGGCGACGGGCGGCCCGAGACGGTCGTGGCGGCGCACTGCCGCGCGGGCTCGGGGACCCCGCCGAGCGGGGTGTACGTGCTCGCCCGCGGCTCGGGGGCGGGGGCGAAGGCCCGGGTGGTGGCCACCCTGGTGGAGCCCGCCGAGCGGCGGTCCGTCAGCGCGCTGACCGTACGGGACGGTGTGGTCGGCGCCACACTGCTCGGCTACTCCTCGCGCGAGGTGCCGAGCTGCTGCCCCGATCTGCGCGAAACGGTCAAGTGGCGGTGGCAGGGGGCGAAGTTCGTCCGCTCCGCCGCCGGTGCCATGGGTGCGTGAACGGTCACTCCGCGTCAGGTCCGTATACCTCGACCCTGTCCGAAACGCGCCGTACGTGAATGCAGTCGCCCGGGCACTCCTTGGCGGAGTCGACGACGTCCTGGAGCAGGGGCAGCGGCACGGGCGTGGTGGCGCCCGGGTCCTGGAGCAGCTCGTCGTCGCCGCTCTTCACATACGCCAGGCCGTCGATGTCCAGCTCGAAGACCTCGGGGGCGTACTGCGCGCAGATGCCGTCGCCGGTGCAGAGGTCCTGGTCGATCCAGACCTCCAGGGCCTCGCCGGCGCCCGTGCTCGGAGCCTCGTGCTGCACGGTCATATTCCTGCCTCTGGTGTGTAAGTCGGGCCAACCCTGACGGGTGTTGACCACTCCGACGATACAACCGCCCGCTTTCAAGTGTTGATGGGTGGGTATCCCCCTGGTGCGAGGGAGAGCGCAAGGGTGAAGATCGGACACACCTCGAGAGTCTTTGTGATCTAGGGGTTTCAATCATCACCCGCCCAGGTAGGGTCAGGAAGCGTCCAGCTCCCCTTGGAGGAGGTGAGGACCGTGGCAGCCCACGACGACGACATCAACCGCGGCATCCGGCCGGGGCGGGGGTCTGAAGACCCCGCCGGCCAGGTTGCCTATCTCGAGCAGGAAATCGCCGTCCTGCGACGCAAGCTCGCCGACTCTCCGCGTCACACGAGGATTCTCGAGGAGCGGATCGTCGAGTTGCAGACCAATCTGGCCGGCGTGTCCGCACAGAATGAGCGTTTGGCCAACACGCTCCGTGAGGCCCGCGACCAGATCGTGGCCCTCAAGGAGGAGGTCGACCGGCTCGCGCAGCCGCCGGCCGGCTTCGGTGTCTTCCTGCAGGCGAACGAGGACGGCACCTGCGACATCTTCACCGGGGGCCGCAAGCTCCGGGTGAACGTCAGTCCCAGCGTCGAGCTCGACGAGCTCCGGCGCGGCCAGGAACTGATGCTCAACGAAGCGCTGAACGTGGTCGAGGCCATGGCGTTCGAGCGCGCCGGGGACATCGTCACCCTCAAGGAGATCCTCGAGGACGGCGAGCGCGCCCTGGTGATCGGGCACACCGACGAGGAGCGGGTGGTGAGGCTCGCCGAGCCGCTGCTGGACATCACCATCCGCCCCGGCGACGCCCTGCTGCTCGAGCCCAGGTCGGGCTACGTCTACGAGGTGATCCCGAAGAGCGAGGTCGAGGAGCTGGTCCTCGAGGAGGTCCCGGACGTCGACTACACCAAGATCGGCGGCCTGGGGAACCAGATCGAGCTGATCCGGGACGCGGTCGAGCTTCCGTACCTCTACCCCGACCTCTTCCAGGAGCACGAGCTGCGACCGCCCAAGGGCATCCTGCTCTACGGCCCGCCCGGCTGCGGCAAGACGCTGATCGCCAAGGCCGTCGCCAACTCCCTTGCGAAGAAGGTCGCCGAGGTGACCGGGCAGCCCGCGGGGAAGAGCTACTTCCTCAACATCAAGGGCCCCGAGCTGCTCAACAAGTACGTCGGCGAGACCGAGCGCCACATCCGCCTGGTCTTCCAGCGTGCTCGTGAGAAGGCCAGCGAGGGCACTCCGGTGATCGTCTTCTTCGACGAGATGGAATCCCTCTTCCGCACCCGCGGCTCCGGTGTCAGCTCGGACGTGGAGAACACCATCGTCCCGCAGCTGCTCGCCGAGATCGACGGTGTGGAGGGCCTGGAGAACGTCATCGTCATCGGCGCCTCCAACCGCGAGGACATGATCGACCCCGCGATCCTGCGGCCCGGCCGGCTCGATGTGAAGATCAAGATCGAGCGCCCGGACGCGGAGGCCGCCAAGGACATCTTCGCCAAGTACCTCACACCTTCGCTCCCGCTGCACGCCGACGACCTCACCGAGCACAACGGGTCCAAGGAGGCCGCGGCCTCGGCGATGATCCAGTCGGTCGTGGAGCAGATGTACGCGGAGTCCGAGGAGAACCGGTTCCTCGAGGTCACGTACGCCAATGGCGACAAGGAAGTCCTGTACTTCAAGGACTTCAACTCCGGCGCGATGATCCAGAACATCGTCGACCGGGCGAAGAAGATGGCCATCAAGGCCTTCCTCGACCACAACCAGAAGGGTCTGAGGGTCTCCCACCTCCTCCAGGCGTGCGTGGACGAGTTCAAGGAGAACGAGGACCTGCCGAACACCACCAACCCGGACGACTGGGCCCGGATCTCCGGAAAGAAGGGCGAGCGGATCGTCTTCATCCGCACCCTCGTCACCGGAAAGCAGGGCGCCGACACCGGTCGGTCCATCGACACGGTGGCGAACACCGGTCAGTACCTGTAGAACGCATTCCGGCCGCGGGTCCCCGGGAAATCCCCGCCCAGGGCGGGGGAGGGCATCCGCGGCCGGTTGCTTTCACCGGCAGCGAAATTCGCTCCGGCCACACCCCAGCAATGACGCAATTGATCTCCCCACCAGCGCGGAGGCGTTCTAGGCTCTCTTGCGTACCGCCGAGTCGCGCAGTGCGGGGACGGGCACCGCACACGCACCGGAGAAGCAGCAGCGGTACTTGAGCGCCGTTCCCGGCCGGGGACGCCGCCGGGCAAGGAGGGCCGCATGACCGTACGGCGAGTAATGGGCATCGAGACGGAGTACGGGATCTCCGTCCCCGGCCACCCGAACGCCAATGCCATGCTCACCTCGTCCCAGATCGTCAACGCCTACGCGGCGGCGATGCACCGGGCGCGCCGCGCCCGCTGGGACTTCGAGGAGGAGAATCCGCTGCGGGACGCTCGCGGCTTCGACCTCGCCCGCGAGGCCGCCGACTCCAGCCAGCTCACGGACGAGGACATCGGCCTGGCCAATGTGATCCTCACCAATGGCGCCCGGCTCTACGTCGACCACGCCCATCCGGAGTACAGCGCGCCCGAGGTCACCAATCCGCGGGACGCCGTGCTGTGGGACAAGGCCGGCGAGCGGATCATGGCCGAGGCCGCCGAGCGGGCCGCCCAGCTCCCGGGCGCCCAGCCGATCCACCTGTACAAGAACAACACCGACAACAAGGGCGCCTCCTACGGCACGCACGAGAACTACCTGATGAAGCGGGAGACCCCCTTCTCGGACATCGTGCGCCACCTGACGCCCTTCTTCGTCTCCCGCCAGGTGGTCACCGGCGCCGGCCGGGTCGGCATCGGCCAGGACGGCCGCGAGCACGGCTTCCAGATCAGCCAGCGGGCGGACTACTTCGAGGTCGAGGTGGGGCTGGAGACCACCCTCAAACGGCCCATCATCAACACCCGGGACGAGCCCCACGCCGACGCCGAGAAGTACCGCCGGCTCCATGTGATCATCGGGGACGCCAACCTCTCCGAGATCTCGACCTACCTCAAGCTGGGCACCACGGCCCTGGTGCTGTCGATGATCGAGGACGGCTTCATCACCGTCGACCTCGCCGTCGACCAGCCCGTACGCACCCTGCACCAGGTCTCGCACGACCCCTCCCTCCAGTACCTGATCACGCTGCGCAGCGGCCGGACACTCACCGCGGTGCAGCTCCAGATGGAGTACTTCGAGCTGGCCAGGAAGTACGTCGAGGAGCGCTTCGGCGCCGACGCCGACGACCAGACCAAGGACGTGCTGTCCCGGTGGGAGGACACCCTCAACCGCCTGGAGAACGATCCGATGAGCCTGGCGGGCGAGCTGGACTGGGTGGCCAAGCGGGAGCTCATGGAGGGCTACCGGCGCCGGGACGGCGTGGACTGGGACGCCGCCCGCCTCCACCTGGTCGACCTCCAGTACGCGGACGTGCGCCCCGACAAGGGCCTCTACAACCGCCTGGCGGCCCGTGGGCGGATGAAGCGGCTGCTGGACGAGGAATCGGTCACCCGGGCCCAGTCGAAGCCTCCTGAGGACACCAGGGCCTATTTCCGGGGCCGCTGCCTGGAGCAGTACGCCGACGACGTGGCCGCGGCCTCCTGGGACTCGGTGATCTTCGACCTGCCGGGCCGCGACTCCCTCCAGCGCGTTCCCACCCTGGAACCGTTGCGAGGTACACGCAACCATGTGAAGGAGCTGCTGGACCGCTGCCGCACGGCGGAGGACCTGGTCAGGGTGTTGTCCGGCCGCTGAGCCGGGCCGCGCGGCGGATCCGGAACCGGTCCGGGTACTCGGCCGAAAAGGGCTTGGCCCCGGGATCTCCGGGAATCATGGTGATACTCCCTGGACGCTCACCGTGCAGGGCCGATGTCAGACCGTCCTTGTAGGGTCTGATCTTGAACGACCGAACCAAGCGGGCAAACCGAGCGGGGTGAGGGATATGGCGACCAAGGACACCGGCGGCGGGCAGCAGAAGGCCACACGTTCCACCGAGGAGGTCGAGGAGCAGGCGCAGGACGCGCAGGCATCCGAGGACCTCAAGGAGCGCCAGGAGAAGCTGTCCGACGACGTCGACTCCGTACTCGACGAGATCGACGACGTCCTCGAGGAGAACGCCGAGGACTTCGTGCGGTCCTTCGTGCAAAAGGGCGGACAGTAGCGCTCGTTGTCCCTTCCGGTGCCGCCGGCGAAAGCCGGTGGCACCGGGACGGATGAGCGGCGACGGCACGGGTAAGGTCCGTGCACAGCACGCATGATCGGCCCGGCCGCCGCAGCGGCGGGCCGCCGCCTCATTTCGGAAGGAAACGCGTGGAAGCCAACCCTCGTAGCACCGGGCGTCTGCCGGCAGCCTTCCTGACGCCCGGCTCCTCCTCGTTCATGGACTTCCTGGCCGACCACTCGCCCGAGCTGCTGCCCGGCAAGCGGACCCTGCCGCCCGTGCAGGGGGCGCTCGAGGCGCCGCACGGCACCACCATCGTCGCCGCCAGTTTCCCCGGCGGTGTGGTGCTCGCCGGCGACCGGCGCGCCACGATGGGCAACATGATCGCCCAGCGGGACATCGAGAAGGTCTTCCCGGCCGACGAGTATTCCGCCGTGGGCATCGCCGGCACCGCGGGCCTCGCGGTGGAGATGGTCAAGCTCTTCCAGCTGGAGCTGGAGCACTTCGAGAAGGTCGAGGGCGTCCAGCTCTCCCTGGAGGGCAAGGCCAACCGCCTCTCCACCATGATCCGCAGCAATCTGGGCATGGCCATGCAGGGTCTCGCCGTCGTCCCGCTCTTCGCCGGCTGGGACGTGGACCGCGAGAAGGGCCGCATCTTCAGCTACGACGTGACCGGCGGCCGCTCCGAGGAGAACGGATTCGCCGCCACCGGCTCCGGCTCGATCTTCGCCCGGGGCGCCATGAAGAAGCTCTACCGCGACGACCTCACGGAGCAGCAGGCCATCACCCTGGTCGTGCAGGCGCTCTACGACGCGGCCGACGACGACTCGGCGACGGGCGGCCCCGACGTGGCCCGGCGGATCTACCCGATCGTCACGGTGATCACCGACGAGGGCTTCCGGCGGCTCACCGAGGCCGAGTCCTCCGAGACGGCCCGCGCCATCCTGGACCGCCGCCTCGAACAGCCCGACGGCCCGCGCGCCGCCCTGCTCTGATGTTTGCCCACCTGAAGAAAGGGACGGATAGCCGGTGACGACGCCGTTCTATGTCTCGCCCGCCCAGGCCATGCAGGACCGGGCGGAGTACGCCCGCAAGGGCATCGCCCGTGGACGCAGCCTGGTTGTGCTGCAGTACGCCGACGGCATCGTCTTCGTCGGTGAGAACCCGTCCCGCGCGCTGCACAAGTTCAGCGAGATCTACGACCGCATCGGCTTCGCCGCGGCCGGCAAGTACAACGAGTACGAGAACCTGCGCATCGGCGGCGTGCGCTACGCCGACCTGCGCGGATACACCTACGACCGCGACGACGTGACGGCCCGCGGCCTCGCCAACGTCTACGCCCAGACGCTGGGCACCATCTTCTCCAGCGCCGGCGAGAAGCCGTACGAGGTGGAGCTGGTCGTCGCCGAGGTGGGCACCTCCCCGGAGGGCGACCAGATCTACCGGCTGCCGCACGACGGGTCGATCGTGGACGAGCACGGCTCGGTCGCGGTCGGCGGCAACGCCGAGCAGATCAGCAGCTTCCTGGACCAGCGGCACCGGGACGGGATGTCCCTCGCCGAGGCCCTGAAGCTCGCGGTGCAGGCCCTCTCCCGGGACACCAACGGCGGCGAGCGGGAGATCCCCGCCGAGCGGCTGGAGGTGGCGATCCTGGACCGCACCCGCCCGCAGCAGCGCAAGTTCCGCCGGATCGTCGGCCGGCAGCTCTCCCGCCTGCTGGAGGCGGAGGCCGCCGCGACCACCCCGACCGACGCGCCCTCGGACGAGGAGCCGGAGGAGTAGGGGCCGATCGCCTCCACGGTGCCCCGGACCGCCACTCGCGCGGTCCGGGGCACCGGCGTCTCCCGGCGGCTCGGGAGCGGCCCCGGCGGCGCCCCGCCGGGACCGGGACCCAGGGCGGCCGGGCCGCCCCGGCGGCCTCAGCGGCCCGGGGGCGGGCCCGAGGAGCCGCGGGGCATCAGGGTGACCGGGAGGTCGCCGCGCTCCGGGGGACGCCCGGCCAGGACGTCCAGGAGGGCGGCCATCCCCCGCTCCCCGATCCGCTCGGCGGGCAGCCGCACCGTGGTCAGCTCCGGCTCCACCGCCGTGGCCAGCGCCAGGTCGTCGAACCCGGTCACCGACACGTCCTCCGGGACCCGCAGCCCCAGCCGCCGCACCGCCTTGCAGGCGCCCGCCGCCACGATGTCGTCGTCGCAGACGAGCGCGGTCGGACGCGGCCCCGGAGCGGTCAGCGCCCGCTCGGCGGCCTCCCGGGCACCGTTCACCTCCAGCGGCGCCGGGACGGTCGTGACGGTGACGCCGTCGAGGCCGCCCAGCCGGGCCGCCAGCGCCCTCTTCCGTACGTCGAAGGTCCACGACGGCACGGCCGACGCCAGGTGCGCGAACCGCCGGTGACCGAGCGCCAGCAGATGGTCCGTCACCTGCCGCATCCCGTCCGCGATGTCGAGGTTCACCCGCGCGGCGGCGCCGCCGTCCGACGGGTCGCTGTCCAGCATCACCAGCGGCAGGTCGGTGCCCCGGATCGCCCCCAGCGCCCCGGCGGCCATCGAGGAGGCGATCACGCCGTCCAGCGCGGCCCGCGCCGAGGCGAAGGGGTCCCGCGCGGGGCCGACGCCCTCGGGGGAGGGGTAGAGCACCACCCCGAACCCGTGCCGGGCCGCCACGGCGGCGGCGCCGGTGTAGACGCGGGCGAAGAACTCGTTGGTGAGCGCGGGCACCACCAGCAGCGCGGTCCTGGTCCGGCCCAGGCGGAGGTTGCGCGCCGCGAGGTTGGGCCGGTAGCCCAGCTCCCCGGCGGCCCGGCGCACCAGGCCGGCCGTGCGCTCCGAGACCCGGCCGCGCCACTTGTCGCCGAGCACCAGGGACACGGTCGCCTGCGACACCCCGGCGGCCCGGGCGACGTCCCGGCTGGTGGGCCGCGCGGCGGCGGGCGGCCCGGGTGCGGGCCGCTCCGGCTCCGCGGACTGCTCGGGCCGCTCGGCCCGCCGGGGCTGCTCACGCTGCTCGGAGTGCTCGGAGTGCTCGGAGTGCTCCGGCTGCTCCGGCTGCTCCGGCAAGGGGTGGGGGACCGCTGGGTCCGGGTGGTGCACCTACGCCTCCGGTTCGGTGATCACGCCCGCGGGGCTGGACCCGCCGGATGCCGTCATGGTACGTATGACGCAGGACGTTATACGTAAAACCTCGGCCACGGCCGGGGGAGAGGGGCAGCACATGGCCGCCGCATCCGGCGGGTACGCCGACCTCCTGAAGGCCCCCCACGCCGCCAGGCTGCTCATCGGCACCCTCATAGGACGCCTCCCCAACGGCACCGGACCCATCGCGATCATGGTGTTCACCCGCGCCGAGGGCGCCAGCTACAGCCTGGCCGGCGCGCTCGCCGCGGTGTACGGCGTCGGCAACGCCGTCGGCCAGCCCCTCCTCGGCCGCGCCGTCGACCTGTACGGCCAGCCCCGCGTCCAGCTCCCCGCCGCCCTGGTCTCCGCGCTGGGCATGGCGCTGCTCGTCGCCACCGGGACGGAGCCCCTGCTCCTGACCTACCTGGCCGTCGCCGTCGCCGGACTGTTCACCCCGCCCCTGGAGGGCGGCCTGCGCGCGCTGTGGCCCCGCGTCCTCGGCGGCGAGGAGCGGGTGCACCGCGCGTACGCCATGGACGCCGTCGCCCAGGAGATCATGTTCACCGTCGGGCCCCTGATGGTCACCCTGCTGGTGTCCCTCTGGTCGCCCGCCGCCGCCGTGCTCCTCATCAACGCCGTGGGCGTGCTCGGCGCGCTGTCCGTCGTCCTGTCCGAGCCGTCCCGCACCTGGCGCTCCGCCCCCCGCGAGGCCCACTGGCTCGGCGCCCTGCGGTCGCCCGGGCTGCTCGCCCTGCTCGGCTCCTTCTTCTTCGTGGGCCTCGCCATGGGCTCCATCACGGTCGCCGGCATCGCGTACGCGGAGGACCACGGCAACGAGTCCGTGTACGGCTGGCTGATGGCCGCCCTCGGCCTGGGCGCCCTCGTCGGCGGCGTGGTCTACGGCGCCCGGCACTGGGCGGGCGCCCCGGAGCGCCGGCTGCGGCTCCTGGTGGGCCTGCTGGCGCTGGGCTACCTGCCCCTGACGCTCACCCCGGGCGTGGCGGCCATGACCGCACTCGCGGCCCTCGCGGGCGTGTTCCTGGCGCCCGCCATCGCCTGCGCGTTCATCGTCGTGGACCGGCACGCCCCGCGCGGCACCGTCACCGAGGCGTTCTCCTGGCTGGTGACCACCTTCGGCGTGGGCGCCGCCGCCGGAACGGCCGTCGCCGGCCCGGTGGTCCAGCACTCCGGGACCGTCGCCAGTTTCGCCGTCGCCCCGGCCTCCGGATTCCTCGCCCTGCTGGTCCTCATGGCCACCCAGCGGGTGCTGGGAGTTCCCCGCCGCGGCGCCCCGCACCCGGGAGAAGTGGTGGCGGCATCGGAAAATGATCGAAACGGTGCGGACGAACCCGGTTTCAGCGCACGCCATCAGGCGTAATGTTCAGTCATGGACCGCCGCATTTTCGGGCTGGAGAACGAGTACGGCGTCACGTGCACGTTCAGGGGACAGCGCCGACTGTCTCCTGACGAAGTGGCGCGCTACCTCTTCCGCCGTGTCGTGTCATGGGGCCGCAGCAGCAATGTCTTCCTGCGGAACGGCGCCCGCCTCTACCTGGACGTGGGTTCGCATCCGGAATATGCAACTCCCGAATGCGACAACGTGACCGAACTGGTCACCCACGACAAGGCCGGCGAGCGCATTCTCGAGGGCCTGCTCGTCGACGCCGAACGCCGCCTGCACGAGGAGGGAATCGCGGGCGACGTCTACCTCTTCAAGAACAACACCGACTCGGCGGGAAACTCCTACGGCTGCCACGAGAACTACCTCGTCGCGCGCCACGGTGAGTTCTCGCGGCTCGCGGACATCCTCATTCCGTTCCTCGTCACCCGGCAGCTGCTGTGCGGCGCGGGGAAGGTGCTCCAGACCCCCCGGGGCGCCGTCTACTGCGTCAGCCAGCGCGCCGAGCACATCTGGGAGGGCGTCAGCTCCGCGACGACCCGCTCCCGGCCCATCATCAACACCCGCGACGAACCGCACGCCGACGCCGAGCGGTACCGCCGGCTGCACGTCATCGTCGGCGACTCGAACATGTCCG
Organism: Streptomyces sp. NPDC015131; assembly: GCF_043079975.1. Lineage (NCBI taxonomy): Bacteria > Bacillati > Actinomycetota > Actinomycetes > Kitasatosporales > Streptomycetaceae > Streptomyces > Streptomyces sp. NPDC015131. The sequence goes on from NZ_JBIBVB010000007.1 coordinate 193,808, forward strand.
AGACGACCATGCTGCTGAAGGTCGGCGCCACCGACCTCGTCCTGCGCATGATCGAGGCGGGCACCGTCATGCGCGACCTCACCCTGGAGAACCCCATCCGGGCCATCCGCGAGGTCAGCCACGACATCACCGGCCAGCGCAAGGTCCGCCTCGCCAGCGGGCGCGAGGCGTCCGCCCTGGAGGTCCAGCGGGAGTACTACGAGAAGGCCGCGGACTTCGTCGACCGGCGCGGCATCCGCACCGGCACCGTGGCCCAGGTCCTGGAGCTGTGGGGCCGCACGCTGGACGCCATCGAGGAGGAGGACCTCGACCGCATCGGCACCGAGATCGACTGGGTCATGAAGTACAAGCTGCTGGAGCGCTACCGCGCCAAGCACAACATGACCATGTCGCACCCGAGGGTCGCGCAGATAGACCTCGCCTACCACGACATCCACCGCCGCCGCGGGCTCTACTACCTGCTGGAGAAGAAGGGCCAGGCGGCCCGGGTGTGCAACGACCTGAAGATCTTCGAGGGCAAGTCGGTGCCCCCGCAGACCACCCGGGCCCGGCTGCGCGGCGACTTCATCCGCCGGGCGCAGGAGCAGCGGCGGGACTTCACCGTCGACTGGGTGCACCTCAAGCTCAACGACCAGGCGCAGCGCACCGTGCTGTGCAAGGACCCCTTCCGGTCGGTCGACGACCGGGTGGAGAAGCTGATCGCCGGCATGTGACCGGCGCTCCCGGGCCCCGGCCCCGGGCGCTCACGGGCCACCGGACCGCAAGGTCCGGCCCCGGTCGCCCGGCGGACCGGGGCTTCGCCGTGCCCGGCGGCGGACAGCGGGGCGGGGGACGGCGGGGGAGCGGGTGGGGCCGCGGTGCGGGAGTGACGTACGGGACGGGGCGAGAGCGGCGTACGAAAGTGGCGTACGGGAGTGGCGTACGCGACGGGAGGGAGTCGGGCGCCGGACCGGGGCCCGGCGGCATAGCGGGGGCGTGCGTTGCTCGTGCGACGGCTGCCGCACGCCGTAGAGTCACGCCCTAGAGTGACGCGGCACCCTCGCGCACTCGCTCGCGAAGACCCACCGATCCCGCGATCACGACCGAGATCCCGACCAAGATACGAGGCATTCCGTGCGCCGTCGCTCCCTCCTTCTCGCCGTCCCCGCCGGCCTGCTCACCCTCGCGGGCTGCGGCGACGACAAGTCCGACAAGGCCAAGACCGACGAGAGCCCGTCCACCTCGCCCGAGCCCTCCGCCAAGATCGTGGACGGTCCGCTGCCCGCCATCACCGCGGGCACCGCGTTCGGCAAGAAGCCGACCGTCGCCAAGGGGCCCGGCAAGCCGTCCGCCGACCTCGCGGTGAAGACGGTCATCGCGGGCAACGGGCAGACGGTGGCCAAGGGCGACTTCCTCCAGTTCGACTACCTCGGGCAGATCTGGGACACGGCCAAGGTCTTCGACAACTCCTACGACCGCGGCGTGCCGCTGACGGCGCGCATCGGCGCCGGCCAGCTCATCCCCGGCTGGGACATGGCGCTGCCGGGCAAGAAGACCGGCAGCCGGGTCGAGCTGGCGATCCCGCCGGCCCTCGGCTACGGCAGCCAGGGCAACCCGCAGGGCGGGATCAAGGGCACCGACACCCTCGTGTTCGTCGTGGACATCCGCGGCACCTTCAACGGCAAGAGCTCCGCCAAGGGCCGCGAGGTCGCCCAGGACAACATCGACCTGCCCAAGGTCGGCACCAACACCGACGGAGCCGCGCCCTCCATCGACGTACCGAAGAAGCCCGCGCCCAAGAAGCTCGTGGCGAAGTACGTCCTGGAGGGCGACGGCCCGGCCGTCAAGCCCACCGACAAGCTGCTGCTCCAGTACAAGGGCGTGCTGTGGGACGGCGGCAAGGAGTTCGACTCCAGCTACAAGGGCGGCGAGCTGGCCGAGTTCCCGCTGCAGAGCCTGATCAAGGGCTGGCAGCAGGGGCTCGCGGGCAAGAAGGTCGGCAGCCGTGTGATGCTCGTGGTCCCGCCGGAGCTGGGCTACGGCGCCCAGGCGTCCGGGGACATCCCCGCCAACTCGACCCTGGTCTTCTCCCTCGACATCCTCGCCGTGATGTAAGACTGTCCCGGTTGATCAGTACATCGTTTGAGGAGCACTGTTTTTCGTGAGCATCGACAAGCCCGAGATCGACTTCCCGGAGGGCCCGGCCCCGACCGAGCTCCAGATCGAGGAGATCTGGGAGGGCGACGGCGCCGTGGCCAAGGCCGGTGACATGGTCAAGGTCCACTACGTGGGCGTGGCCTTCTCCACCGGCGAGGAGTTCGACGCGTCCTGGAACCGGGGCACCCCGCTCCAGTTCAAGCTCGGCGCCGGCCAGGTCATCGCGGGCTGGGACCAGGGCGTGCAGGGCATGAAGGTGGGCGGCCGTCGCAAGCTGACCATCCCCGCGCACCTCGCCTACGGCGACCGCGGCGCCGGCGGTGGCCGCATCGCGCCGGGCGAGACGCTGATCTTCGTCTGCGACCTGGTCTCCGTCTGACCGGTCACCCCGAGGGCCCGTGCCGCGCGGCACGGGCCCTCCGCATGTCCGCGCGCAGCAGGCACCGGTTCGCAGCGCGGGCGCGCGGTGCATGTCCGCGATCCGGCGCGACTTTTGCCGCGACACCCCGGGGCGGTACGTTGAGCGGGAAAAGTGACTCCGGGTGACTCCATAAGAAGAGGTGCGGGGCGTCGATGGCCATTGCCAAGGCCGAGCGGCTGATGAATCTGGCGCTGTGCCTGCTGGGGACCCGCCGCCCGCTCAGCAAGCGGGAGCTGCGCGGCTCGATCGAGGCCTACCTGGAAGCCGGCTCCGACGACTCCTTCAACCGCATGTTCGAGCGCGACAAGGACGATCTGCGCGAGCTGGGCCTGGTCATCGAGACCGTGGAGAACCTGGACGGCGACACCGGCTACCTCGCCCGCCGCGACTCCAACCGGCTGCCCCCGATCCAGCTCGACGCCGAGGAGGCCGCCGCACTCGGCCTGGCCGCCAAGGTCTGGCAGCAGGCCCGCCTGGCCGGCGCCGCCAGCGGAGCCCTCCAGAAGCTGCGCGCCGCGGGGATGCCCGAGGCGGAGGACCCCTACGACATCCCGCACAGCGCCCTCGAACCGCGCATCCCCGTGCACGAGGCGGCCTTCGAGCCGCTGATGCTCGCGTGCCGCGACCGGCGTCCCGTGGTCTTCGAGTACCGCAAGGCCAACGCCGCCCGCCCCGAGGCCCGGCACGTCGAACCCTGGACGCTGGAGTGCTGGCGCGGCCACTGGTACCTGGCCGGCTGGGACCGGGGGCGGGGCGCCGAGCGGGTGTTCCGGCTCTCCCGGATCACCGGCCGGGTCCGCTCCCGGGCCGGTGCCTTCACCGCCCCCGTACCGGACGTGTCGACCGTGCGCGAGACCGTCGAGAGCTGGGCCGGGGAGACGGCCACCCGTTCCGCGCGGATCCGGCTGCGCGCCGGCTGCGGCTACCCGCTGCGCGCCCGCGCCCTGTCGGTGCGCGAGCTGGGGGACGGCTGGGACGAGCTGGAGATCCCGTACGGGCACGGCCTGGACGCCTGGCTGGTGGAGTTCGGCCCGGACGTCGTCGTACAGGAACCGGCCGATCTGCGGGCCGACGTGGTGGACCGGCTGCGCGCCGTGGCCAAGGGCTGAGGGGTACGGGAGACACGATGGCCGCGAACGCGATCGACCAGACCAGGCGGATGCTGTCCCTGGTGACCTACCTGCGCGAGCGCCCCGGCGCCCATGTCGGGGACGTCGCCCGGGCGTTCGGCATCACCGAGGACGAGCTGATCTCCGACCTCGACGTGCTGCCCATGTGCGGGACCAGCTTCCGCGGCGGCGACCTGCTCGACATCGACACCGACGGCGAGCAGATCTGGTGGCACAACCCCGACGACGTCGCCGAACCGCTGCGGCTCGCCGCCGACGAGGCGACCGCGCTGCTGGTCGCCGCGCGGGCCGTCGCCACCCTGCCCGGGCTGCGCGAGGGCGACCGGGAGGCGCTGCTGCGCGCCACCGCCAAGCTGGAGGCGGCGGCGGGCGAGGCGGCGGGCGCCAGCTCCCGGCTGTCGGTGACCTTCGAGTCCGAGGGCGGGGTCTTCGCCGAGGTCGACCGCGCGATCTCGGAGCGGCGCCGGCTGTGGCTGCGCTACTACTCGCCCGCGCGCGACGAGCTGACCGAGCGGGAGGTGGACCCGATCCGGCTCTTCGCGGTCGGCCACACCTATATGGAGGCGTGGTGCCGGCTGTCGGAGGCGCGGCGGACCTTCCGCCTCGACCGGGTGGCCGAGATCCGGCTGCTGGACGAGCCGTCCGCGCCGCCCGAGATCGAGCTGCGCGACCTGTCCGAGGGCCTGGTGCACCCGTCGGCGGACGACCCGGAAGTGGTGGTCGAGGTGGGGCCCGGCGGGCGGTGGGTGGCCGAGTACTACCCGCACGACCAGGCGGAGGAGCTGCCCGACGGGGGCCTGCGCATCACGCTGCGCACCCCGGACCCGGCGTCGCTGCGGCGGCTCGCGCTGCGGCTGGGCCAGGACGGCCGGATCGTGTCCCCGCCGGAGCTGGCGGAGAGCGCCCGGCGGGCCGCGTGCGAGGCGCTGGCCGCGTACGACGCGCACGGACAGGTCTGAGGCTCCGAGGACTGGGACTCCAGGGAATTGAGGGAATTGTCCGTGATGCCGGGAATCGCCGCGCCATCGACCGGTCCGGTGCTCTTCAAGGCCGCCTGCCCCGACTGCCAGTCCGGCGTCGAGCTGGCGGCCGGCTCCCTGCGCCTCGCCATCGGCGCCAGCCGCCGGACCACCTTCTACTCCTTCACCTGCCCGGCGTGCGGCGCCGCGGTGCGCAAGCCCGCGGGGGAGCGGATCGTGGAGCTGCTCACCGGCGGCGGGGTCCGGACGCTGCGCCTCCACTCCACGCTCTGAACCTCCGGGCGTCGTCTAGGCTCTCCGCATGTTCTGGCCCATGCTCGCCATCGCCCTGGGTTTCCTCGGGATCGCCGTCCTCGGCGTCCTCGGCATCCGGGTGTTCATCGAGGCCCAGCGCCTCGGCCGTCAAGTGACGCACACCACACAGCGGATCAACCGCGCCGCCGAGGACCTGGAGCGGGCGGCCACCGATCTCGCCCGTACCGGCGACGCCTTGAGGTGACGCGGGCGGTCTCCTCCAGCCGGTGCGCGAGCGGTACGCTGCTGGTCGAGGGCGGGTGCCCGAGGCGCCTGCCCGGAACGCGGAGTATGCACAGGGATTGCCCGACGTTTACCCGTGCGAGTTACGATCCTTGCAGCATGGGGCTGGACAGCCGTCCGGTCGCAGAGGTAAGTCCCACTCCCCCAGCCGCCTCGGTGAGAAGGAAGTCGCACATGATCGGCAATCTGAAGCCCCTCGAGATCGTTCTGATCATCGTAGTGATCCTGCTGCTCTTCGGCGCCAAGAAGCTTCCGGAGATGGCGCGTTCGCTGGGCAAGTCGGCGCGCATCCTCAAGAGCGAGGCCAAGGCCATGAAGAAGGACGACGCCGAGTCCGCCCCGGCGTCCACCACGGACCAGGCCGCTCAGCAGCCCGCCCCGCGCACGATCCAGGCCGCGCCCGGCGACGTGAGCAGCGCCCGCCCGGTCGCCGAGCAGAACACCACCAAGAGCTGACGCACACGCGCTGACGGCTGCCGCACTCGCACGAGACAAGGGAAGTGGGTTGCTCAAGTCTGCCCGCAAGCGGGAGAAGGACGACGAGGGGCGGATGCCCCTTGTCGATCATTTGCGTGAACTGCGGAACCGGCTGCTGAAGTCCGTCATCGCCGTCGCCGTGGCGGTGATCGTCGCGGCCTTCTTCCAGAAGGCCATCTTCGAGTTCCTGATGGAGCCGATCCTGGAATCGGTCGGCTGTACGGGCGGAAAACTCGTCACCAGTGACGGACGGCCGTGCGCCGACATGACCACCAACGGTCTGCTGTCGCCGTTCACCATCGCGCTCAAGGTGGCGCTGATGGCGGGCGTGCTGGCGGCGACCCCGGTCTGGCTCTACCAGCTCTGGGCCTTCGTCGCCCCCGGTCTGCACCGGCAGGAGAAGCGCTACGCGCTCGGCTTCGCGGCTGTCGGCGTCCCGCTCTTCCTCCTCGGCGGATGGGTCGCGTACACGATCCTTCCGCAGACGGCCGAGATCATGCTGAGCTTCACGCCCGAGGGCGCGAAGAACCTGATCCCGCTCGACTCCTACCTCGACCTGATCACCCGCATGGTGATCGTCTTCGGCCTGGCCTTCGAGCTGCCCCTGCTGCTGATCCTGCTGAACTTCACGGGTGTCCTCACCGGGCGGCGGATGCTCCGCTGGTGGCGCGGCATGATCATCGGCCTCACCGCCTTCGCCGCGATCGCCACCCCGGGCGGCGACCCGCTCTCGATGATCCTGCTGGCCGGCCCGCTGGCCGTCCTCTACTTCATCGCGGTGGGCGTGTCCCTGCTCAACGACCGGCGCCGGCAGTTCCGGAACCCGGACCGCGGCCTCTCCGACGACGAGGCGTCCGCGCTGGACCTCACCCCCGAGGCGGTCGGCGCCGTGGAGCCGGTGTCCGCCGCGCCCGCGCTGCCCGAGCAGGCGGACGGCGGCCGGCGGCGGGTGAACGGCAGCGGCTACGACGACGTGACGTGACGTGACCTGACGTGATTTGACCTGACCCGACCGGTGCTGCGGCGGCGCGGCGGCCGGTGGCGAGAGGCCCTCCAGGCGTCCTGGAGGGCCTCTCGCCGTTGGCGCCGGGTGAGGGGCCGGTCACGGAACGACGAGGTGATTAAAGATCGGCTGACTGTCAGTGCCGACGGGTAGGCTCGACAACAAGATGACAGAAGAACTCACACCCGCGGAGGCGTACGCGGCCGCCCGGCGCCGTGCCGCCGAGGAGGCCACCGCGTTCGCCCCCTTCCGTGCCCTGTACGACTTCGAGCTGGACCCGTTCCAGATCGAGGCATGCCGGGCCCTCGAGGCCGGCAAGGGAGTACTCGTCGCGGCACCCACCGGCTCGGGCAAGACCATCGTCGGTGAGTTCGCCGTGCACCTCGCCCTGACGCAGGGGCGCAAGTGCTTCTACACCACGCCCATCAAGGCGCTCTCCAACCAGAAGTACGCCGACCTGGTCAGGCGGTACGGGGCCGACAAGGTCGGCCTGCTCACCGGGGACAACAGCGTCAATTCCGAGGCGCCCGTGGTCGTCATGACCACCGAGGTCCTGCGGAACATGCTGTACGCGGGCTCCCAGTCCCTCCGCGGCCTCGGGTACGTGGTGATGGACGAGGTGCACTACCTCTCGGACCGGTTCCGCGGAGCCGTCTGGGAAGAGGTGATCATCCACCTCCCCGAGTCCGTGACGCTGGTGTCGCTCTCCGCGACCGTGTCCAACGCCGAGGAGTTCGGTGACTGGCTCGACACCGTCCGTGGCGACACCGAGGTGATCGTCTCGGAGAGCCGGCCCGTACCGCTCTGGCAGCACGTCCTCGCCGGGCGGCGGATCTACGACCTGTTCGAGGAGGAGACCGACCACGGCGGTCGCGGCTCCTCCCGGCGGGAGGTCAACCCCGACCTGGTCCGCCTGGCCCGCATGGAGAACTCCCGCCCCTCGTACAACGGCCGGGACCGGCGGCGCGGGCGCGAGGCCGACCGGGAGCGCGAGCGCCGGCAGCGCTCGCGGATCTGGACGCCCGGCCGCCCCGAGGTCATCGAGCGGCTGGACGCCGAGGGGCTGCTGCCCGCGATCACCTTCATCTTCAGCCGGGCCGGCTGCGAGGCCGCCGTACAGCAGTGCCTGTACGCGGGCCTCCGGCTCAACGACGAGGACGGGCGCGCCCGCGTCCGGGAGATCGTCGAGGAGCGCACCGCCTCCATCCCCACCGAGGACCTGCACGTCCTCGGGTACTACGAGTGGCTGGAGGGCCTGGAGCGGGGCATCGCCGCGCACCACGCCGGCATGCTGCCGACCTTCAAGGAGGTCGTGGAGGAGCTGTTCGTCAAGGGCCTGGTCAAGGCCGTGTTCGCCACCGAGACCCTGGCGCTCGGCATCAACATGCCCGCCCGGTCCGTGGTGTTGGAGAAGCTCGTCAAGTGGAACGGCGAGCAGCACGCCGACATCACCCCCGGCGAGTACACCCAGCTGACCGGGCGCGCCGGGCGGCGCGGCATCGACGTCGAGGGCCACGCCGTGGTGCTCTGGCAGCGCGGCATGGACCCCGGCCACCTCGCCGGGCTGGCCGGCACCCGGACGTACCCGCTGCGCTCCAGCTTCAAGCCCTCGTACAACATGGCGGTCAACCTGGTCGACCAGTTCGGCCGGCACCGCTCCCGCGAGCTGCTGGAGACCTCGTTCGCGCAGTTCCAGGCGGACCGGTCGGTGGTCGGCATCTCCCGCCAGGTCCAGCGCAACGAGGAGGGCCTGGAGGGCTACCGCGAGGGCATGACCTGCCACCTCGGGGACTTCGAGGAGTACGCGCGGCTCCGCCGCGACCTGAAGGACCGGGAGACGGAGCTGGCCAAGCAGGGCGCCGCGCAGCGCCGGGCCGCCGCCGCGACGTCCCTGGAGCGGCTCAAGCCCGGTGACGTCATCCACGTACCGACGGGCAAGTTCGCCGGTCTCGCCCTGGTGCTGGACCCGGGCCTGCCGGCCGGCCGCTCCAACGGGCACCGCGGATTCGACCACCACGACGGCCCCCGCCCGCTGGTGCTCACCGCCGAACGGCAGGTCAAGCGGCTGGCGTCGATCGACTTCCCGGTGCCCGTCGAGCCGCTGGAGCGGATGCGCATCCCCAAGTCGTTCAACCCGCGCTCCCCGCAGTCGCGGCGCGACCTCGCCTCGGCGCTGCGCACCAAGGCCGGGCACATCGCGCCCGAGCGGCACCGCAGGGGGCGCTCCGAGGCGGCCGACGACCGCGAGATCGCCCGGCTGCGCACCGCCCTGCGCGCCCACCCCTGCCACGGGTGCGACGAGCGTGAGGACCACGCCCGGTGGGCCGAGCGGTACCACCGGCTCCAGCGCGACACCCGGCAGCTGGAGCGGCGCATCGAGGGCCGGACGAACACCATCGCCCGCACCTTCGACCGCATCGTGGCGCTCCTGACCGAGATGGACTACCTGCGCGAGGACGAGGTCACCGAGCACGGCAAGCGCCTCGCCCGGCTCTACGGCGAGCTGGACCTGCTCGCCAGCGAATGCCTCCGCGACCGCGTCTGGGAGGGCCTCAACCCCGCCGAACTGGCCGCCTGCGTCTCGGCGCTGGTCTACGAGGCCCGGCAGTCGGACGACGCGGTGGCGCCCAAGGTGCCGGCCGGCCGCGCCAAGGAGGCGCTGGGCGAGATGGTCCGCATCTGGGGACGCCTCGACGCCCTGGAGGAGGAGTTCCGGATCAACCAGGCCGAGGGCGTGGGCCAGCGCGAGCCGGACCTCGGCTTCGCCTGGGCCGCCTACCAGTGGGCGTCCGACAAGGGCCTGGACGAGGTGCTGCGCGAGGCCGAGATGCCGGCGGGCGACTTCGTCCGCTGGTGCAAGCAGGTCATCGACGTGCTGGGCCAGATCGCGGCCGCCGCGCCCCGGGAGAACAGCACCGTCGCCAAGAACGCCCGCAAGGCGGTCGACGCGCTGCTCCGGGGCGTCGTGGCCTACAGCTCGGTGGGCTGACCCGGCGCCTGTCGTACGCCGACGGCCCGGCCGGCACCTTGAGGGGTGCCCGGCCGGGCCGTCGCCGTCAGCAGAGGCGCGGGTCCGGGCTGCCGGCGGCGACCGCGAGCGCCTCCGCCATCGCGGTCAGGTCCGGCGCCCGCAGCACACGGTCGCCGAAGCCGGGCAGCGGCACGTGCAGCGCGGCCGTCCACCGCTCCGGGACGGCGCCCGCCCCGTACACCGCGCCCGCCAGCATGCCCGTGACGGCCGCGACGGTGTCGGTGTCACCGCCCAGGTCGACGGCCGCCGCGAGGGACCCCTCGAAGGAACCGGTGGTCCGCAGCGCCCAGAGCGCCGACCCCAGGCACGGCCAGACGGCGCCGTTGAACTCGGTGGCCGCGTCCGGGTGCCAGTCCGGCGCCAGCACCGTCGCCCAGCGGGCCCGGTGGGCGGGGTCCACCTGGGTCAGGGTGCCCGGGACGGCCGCGAGCGGATCACCGCCCGTGAGGGCTGCGCGTATCAGCTCGTGCAGCACGGCCGTCCCCTCCCAGGCCGCCGCGTCGCCGTGGGTGAGCGCGGCGATCCGCCGGGCCGCCGCCATCGTGCCGTCCCGCCCGGCCGCCGCGAAGTACACGGCGGAGGTGGCCGCCCGCATCAGTGAACCGTTGCCCGCCGCACATCTCACCGGCGCCGTCGGGGAACCGGGCGGAGTACGCGCCGGGCGGACCGAACTCGAAGGGCGCGCTGAGCGCGTCCCCGACGGCGGAGCCGAGCACGGCACCGGCCGCGCGGTCCGGGCGGGAGGGGCCTGTCATGGGGGCAGCCTAGGCAACCGGCCGGACGTCCCGGGGGCGCTGGGCGGGGGCGGAGACCAGCGAGGGCGCCGGGGGCGCCGGGGGAGTGGGCCCGGGGCGGCGCAGCGCCACCCAGGCCGCCGCCCCGGTGAGCGCGGTGATCAGCACGGCGCCCGTGAGCGTCGCACCGCCCGGGCGGATCAGGGGCTCGCCCCGCAGGGCCCCCCAGGTCAGCAGGGCCAGGACCGCCGCGTACGCCGCCGAGGCCACCAGCACCAGGCGCAGCCGGACCCGCTCGTCACGCAGCGGGGCGAAGCGCGGCGCCAACGCCAGCAGGGCCAGGAGCAGGAGCGGGAGCAGCTGAAGGGCGTGCATCCCTACGAAGTGCGGGATCCGCAGGTCGCCGCCGGTCGTGGACCAGCCCGTCAGCGGCATGCCGGGCCCGCCGTCCGGCACGCCCACGCTGTGCGCGCCGACCGTCGGCGACGCGCCGCGCCGCTGCCCGGGCGCGGGTCGCGTCATCAGGAACCCCAGCCCCGCGCCGGCCAGCGCGAGGACGGCACCCAGCCGGACGGCCCAGGCGGTGGCGCGGTCCGCGAGCGTGCCCCGGAACAGCAGCACGGCCAGGACCAGCGACGCGGTCCACAGGACGACCACGGTCACCGCCATCGCGTCGTACAGGCCCGAGTCGAAGGGCGTCTCGTGGTTGAAGTGGCTGCGCCGGCCGCGTACCACCTGAGTGGTGATCAGCACCATCTCCGTCGCGCTCGCCGCCGCGACGACCGTCCCGGCCCACCAGCCCGCCCTGCGGAAGCGGGGCGGCAGCAACGACAGCATCCACGCCAGGGACAGGCAGTAGGCGACGAACGAGAGGGAGAACTTCAGCGGTTTGGCCCAGATCGGCGCGCCCACGAGGACGCGGTCGTCGAGGGCGAGCCCGGCCGCCGAGACGACGGCGAGGAGCGCCATCGCGGCGGAGAAGACGGTTAACGGCCGGTGCAGACCGAGGAGTCGGCCGGAAGCGGAAGACGCAAAGGGCGCGGTAGGCATGGCAGGAACCCCCGTCGATGTATGGATAGCGGAACTGTCTGCTATCTGATAGCCCGACTATCTATGATGGCGGGAGTGTTGGCAAGGGTGTTCCGGAGCTTGGGGAGGGCGAACGCGCGGTGCGCATCGGTGAGTTGAGTCGCAGGACCGGGGTGTCGGTGCCGACGGTCAAGTACTACGTACGGGAGGGGCTCCTCCCGGCGGGCCGGCTGAGCAGCCCCAACCAGGCCAGCTACGACGCCTCGCACGAGCGCAGACTGCGGCTGATCCGCGCCCTGATGGACGTCGGCGGGCTCTCGGTGGCCGGTATCCGGGACGTCCTGGACGCCGTCGACGACGCGGAACGGCCGGTGCACAAGGTGCTGGGGGAGGCCGCCGACCGCCTCGCCGCGCGCCGTACCGGCGAGCCCGACGCCGAGTGGGAGTCCGCCCGGGACACGGTCGCGGAGCTGGTCGGCCGGCGCGGCTGGCGGGTCGGCCCGGCCGGGCCGCAGACCGAGGCGCTCGTCGGCGCCCTCGCCGCGCTGCGGCGCGTGGGGCACGAGGGGTTCGAGATGCTGCTCGACGACTACGCCGACGCGGCGGAGCGGATCGCCGAGGCGGATCTCGGGTACGTCGCGCGCAACAGCAAGCGCGACGCCCTCGTGGAGAGCGCGGTCGTCGGAACGGTCCTGGGCGACGCGATCCTGAGCGCCCTGCGTCGCCTCGCCCATGTCGACGCGTCCGCCCGCGCTTTCGGCGAGGCCCAAGGGGGCGCGGACCGGGACGGTGCTCCGGGTGGAGAGGGGGCGGCTGAGGGGGAGTGAGGTGCGGGCCGGGGGTGCTCCCGAGGGCGGTCACGCGGCGAGAGTGGGTGCGCGGGGGTGGGTGCGCGGGGGTGGGTGCGCGGTGCGCCCGGGGCGGTTACGCCGGGGGCGGGTGCGCGGGGGTGGGTACGCGGTGCGCCCGGGGCGGTTACGCCGAGGGGCGGGTGCGCGGTGCGCCTAGGTAGACCCGGCCGCCCCCGCCCGGGCGCCCGCCCCGGGCCCCGGCGCCCCATATGGCGCCCGCGCCGTCGAAGCTACGCGGCCGTCGGCGGGGTTTCCTGCTCCCGCTCCACCTGGTCGTTCCAGTCGCGCTTGATCGCCCGCCACGCCTCGTCCGTCTTGCCCAGGCGCCAGTAGCCCGAGATCGACAGGCGCTCGCGCGGGACGCCGCGCTCCAGGCGCAGGTGGCGGCGCAGCTCCTTGACGAAGCCCGCCTCGCCGTGGACGAAGGCGTGCACGTCACCGGGGCGGAAGTCCAGCTCCCGAACGGCCGTCAGGAGTGCGTCACCGACCGGGCGTCCGGCCCGGGGGAGCCAGCGCAGCTCCACACCCGGCGGGACGGAGATCTTCTGCTCGTCGTCGGCCGACTCGACCTCGATGAAGGCGTGCCCCACGGCATCCTCCGGCAGGTGCTCCAGCGACGCGGCGATCGCGGGCAGCGCGCTCTCGTCGCCCACCATCAGGTGCCAGTCCGCCGCCGCGTCCGGCGCGTACCCACCGCCCGGGCCCAGGAAGCGCACCGTGTCGCCCGCCCGCGCCCGCGCCGCCCACGGCCCGGCGAGCCCCTCGTCGCCGTGGACCACGAAGTCCACGGTGATCTCCCCCTGCGCACGGTCCCAGGCGCGCACCGTGTACGTCCGGGTCGTCGGCCACTGCTCGCGCGGGAACTCCGCCCGGATCTGCTCCATGTCGAAGGGCTCCGGGTACGTCACCCCGTCGGGCGCGAAGAGCAGCTTGATGTAGTGGTCGGTGTACTCGTCCGCGGCGATGCCGGCCGGGCCCTCGCCGCCGAGGACGACGCGCACCATGTGCGGCGTGAGCCGCTCGGTGCGTACGACGCGCGCCTCGTGCGCCTTGGGTGCCTTGCGGGCCGGCTGTTCCGCCACGGTGGTCTCCCGGGAAACTAGTTGCTTAGGCTTACCTAAGTCACCAACGTAACACCTTCATCCGCGCAGGGTGGTGAGAAGGCGGTCGAGCGACCCGCCCAGCCCCCAGCGCGCCGCCAGCTCCTCCAGGCCGGCCGGGTCGCGCGGAGCCGTGGGCAGCGCGGGGTCGAAGTCCGGCAGCGGTACGTCCCCGGCCACCCGCACCACCGTGGGCGCCACCGCCACGTACTCCCGGGACTCGTCCAGCCGCCGGCGCTGCGCGGGGGTCAGCCCCGACTTCGGGTCGTCCACCGCCGCCATGATCCCGGCCAGGTCCCCGTACGCGTCGAGCAGCTTGGCGGCCGTCTTCTCGCCGATCCCCGGCACGCCCGGCAGCCCGTCGCTCGGGTCGCCGCGCAGCAGCGCCAGGTCCGCGTACCCCGGCCCGTCCACTCCGTACTTCCCGCGCAGCCACGCCTCGTCCGTCACCTGGAGCGTGCCGACGCCCTTGAGCGGATAGAGCACCCGCACCCCCCGGGCGTCGTCCACGAGCTGGTAGAGGTCCCGGTCGCCGGTCACGATGTCCACCGGCCCGGTGGCGCGGCCCGCCAGCGTCCCGATGATGTCGTCCGCCTCGTACCCGGCGACGCCCACGCGGGCGATCCCCAGCGCGTCCAGCACCGCCTCGATCACCGGGACCTGGGGCGACAGGGTGTCCGGGACCTCCTCCTCGTCCGGCCCGGTCTCCGTCTCCTCGGCGACCCGGTGCGCCTTGTACGACGGGATCAGCTCCACCCGCCAGGCCGGCCGCCAGTCCGCGTCCATGCACGCCACCAGGTCGTCCGGCCGGTGGTCCTGGACGAGCCGGGCGATGAAGTCCAGCAGTCCGCGCACGGCGTTCACCGGTGTGCCGTCCGGGGCCCGCACGGAGTCCGGGACGCCGAAGTAGGCGCGGAAGTAGAGGGAGGCGGTGTCGAGGAGCATCAGGCGTCGCGTCACGCCCCCGATCATGCCGCACCCCACTGACACCCCACCGGCAGCGACGGGCCCGCGCCGTGACGGTACGTGAGGTGGATCACGTTTTCGTTTCCCGTGCATGGTCTCGGGCAGGCGCGGCACCGGAGCGGATCCTGTCCTGATGTCGACATGTCCATGAGTCCGCTCCACGGCCTGCCGCGCGGGGGTGGCGGGCCGTTCTCGTTCCAACGCGTGAGGTGTATGTGTCCAGGCTCCACGCCGAGCATCTGTACAAGGTGTTCGGGAGACGACCCGACGAAGCGGTACGCAGGCTCGAAGCGGGTGCCGACCGCGACGAGTTGCGGGCCGACGGGACGACGGCGGCGGTGATCGACGCCTCGTTCTCCGTCGAACCGGGTCAGATCTTCGTGGTGATGGGCCTGTCGGGATCCGGGAAGTCCACGCTGCTGCGCATGCTGAACGGCCTGCTGGAGCCGACCTCCGGACGCGTCCTCTTCGACGGCCAGGATCTCACTGCCCTCGGCGACCGCGACCTGCGCAGGGTGCGCTCGCACCGGATCAGCATGGTGTTCCAGCACTTCGCGCTCTTCCCGCACCGCAGCGTGCTGGAGAACGCCGCGTACGGCCTGGAGGTGCAGGGCGTGCCGCGCGCCGAGCGCGAGCGGCGCGCCGGCGAGGCCCTGGAGCTGTGCGGCCTGGGCGGCTGGGCGAAGTCCTGGCCCGACGAGCTGTCCGGCGGCATGCAGCAGCGCGTCGGTCTCGCCCGCGCGCTGGCCACCGACGCCGACCTGCTGCTGATGGACGAGTCGTTCAGCGCCCTCGACCCGCTGATCCGCCGTGACATGCAGGACCAGCTCCTGGAGCTGCAGAAGCGGCTGAAGAAGACCATCGTGTTCATCACGCACGACCTCAACGAGGCCATGCGCCTGGGCGACCGCATCGCCGTCATGCGCGACGGCCGCATCGTGCAGCTGGGCTCGGCGGAGGACATCCTCGTCCGGCCCGCCAACGACTACGTCGCCTCCTTCATCCAGGACGTCGACCGGTCACGCGTGCTCACCGCCGGAGCGGTCATGGAACCGGTCGAGACGGTGCTCGGCACCCCCGCGGAGCCCGGCGCCCCTGCGGAGTCCGGCGCCCCGGCGGAGCCCGGCACCCCCGCGGAGTCCGGCGGCCCGGCGCGGTCCGGCCGGCAGGCCCGTACCGCCGCCGACCAGCCCCGTACCGCCGCCGACGTCCTCGCCGCCGCGCCCGCCGCGGTCCCTGCCGCCACGCCGCTCGCCGAGCTGTTCGGCCCCTGCGCCGGCAGCGCCGCGCCCGTCGCCGTGACCGACGAGGCGGGCGGGCTCGCCGGTGTCGTCACCCGTGCCCGGCTGTTCGCCGCCCTCGCCGACGGCGCGGCGCCCGGCACGGGCCCCGGCACCGGGGCGACCACCGCACCCGAAGCCGAAGCCGAGGCGGATGCCCAGGCGGATGCCCAGACGGGTGCCGAACCGGCCGGCCGGAAGGAGGTGGCCCGTGCCTAGGCTGCCCCTCGGCGACTGGGTCGACAGCGGGGTCGACTGGCTCCAGTCCCACCTCTCCTGGCTCTTCGACGCCATCAGCTCCCTCGTCACCGGCCTGTACGACGGCATCGACGCCGCGCTCTCCGCGCCCGAGCCGCTGCTCTTCGCCGGGATCCTCGCCGTGCTCGCCTGGTGGCTGCGCGGCCTGCTCGCCGGCGTCCTGGCCTTCGCCGGGTTCGCGCTGGTCGACGCCGTCGACCTGTGGAACGACGCCATGTCGACCCTGAGCCTGGTGCTCGTCGCCACCCTCGTCACGCTGGCCGTCGCCGTACCGCTGGGCATCTGGGCCTCGCGCTCGAAGACGGTCAGCGCCGTGATCCGGCCCGTACTGGACTTCATGCAGACCATGCCGGCCATGGTCTACCTGATCCCCGGCATCATCTTCTTCGGCGTCGGCGTCGTCCCCGGCATCATCGCCACCATCATCTTCGCCCTCCCCCCGGGTGTACGGATGACCGAACTCGGCATCCGCCAGGTCGACGGAGAGCTGGTGGAGGCGGCCGAGGCGTTCGGCACCACCCCGCGCGCCACCCTGCTGCGCGTCCAGCTCCCGCTCGCCCTGCCCACGATCATGGCGGGCATCAACCAGGTGATCATGCTGGGCCTGTCCATGGTGGTCATCGCCGGCATGGTCGGCGGCGGCGGGCTCGGCGGCGCGGTCTACCGGGCCATCGGCAACGTCGACATCGGCCTGGGCTTCGAGGCCGGTACCTCCATCGTCGTCCTCGCCATGTACCTGGACCGGATCACCGGGGCCCTCGGCCGCCAGGTGTCGCCGCTGGGCCGCCGCGCGGCCGCCCGTGCCAGGGCGCTCGCCGCGCGCCGTACGCGTGTCCTCGGCCACCGCCCCCGGCCCGCCGTGGCGGTCGTCGGGGTGGTCGTCCTCGCCCTGGTGGCGGGCGGCATGAACGTGTTCGGCGGGACGGCCGCGTCCCCGGCCGCCGCCGGCGGCAAGGACGTCGGCCACGGCGAGCGGATCTCCCTGGGCTACATCCCGTGGGACGAGGGCATCGCCTCCACCTTCCTCTGGAAGGAGGTCCTGGAGCGGCGCGGCTTCGAGGTCGAGGCCACGCAGTACGAGGCGGGCGCCCTCTACACCGGGATGGCCGGCGGCCAGATCGACGTCCAGACCGACTCGTGGCTGCCCGTCACCCACGCCACGTACTGGGACAAGTACCACGACAAGCTGGAGGACAAGGGCTCCTGGTACGGGCCCACGTCCCTGGAGCTGACCGTGCCCTCGTACGTCAAGGGCGTCGACTCGCTCGCCGACCTGAAGGGGCAGGCGGGCCGCTTCAAGGGCCGGATCATCGGCATCGAGCCGAGCGCCGGCATGATGGGCCTGCTGAAGGAGAAGGTGCTGAAGCAGTACGGCCTGGAGGGCGAGTACGAGGTCGTCGACGGCTCCACGCCCGGCATGCTGGCCGAGCTGAAGCGGGCGTACGCCAAGAAGGAGCCGGTCGTCGTCACGCTCTGGTCGCCGCACTGGGCGTACTCCTCGTACGACCTGAAGAAGCTCAAGGACCCCCGGGGGAGCTGGGGCAAGGGCGACGGCGTGCACACCCTCACCCGCAAGGGCTTCGGCTCCGACCACCCCGAGGTCGGGAAGTGGCTGAAGGACTTCCGGATGACCGAGGAGCAGCTCACCGGGCTGGAGGCGAAGATCCAGCAGACCGGCAAGGGCAAGGAGCAGGAGGCCGTCCGAGCGTGGCTCGAGGAGAACCCGGGCTTCGCCGACAGGATGGCTCCCGTGTAGCGGCGGCCCGCCGGGGGCCCGGTCCGAGGCCCGTCCGGGCCGGTCCGGAGCCCTGAGGGGCCCTGTCCGAGGCCCGTGACGGGCGCTGTCCGGGGCCCGTGACGGGCCCGGTTCGCGGTCCGTGGGGGCGTCCTCTCGCCACTGTCGAGGGGGCGCCCCTCCGCCTCTTTCCCACCGGTTGCGCTACTCGGTGGTACCGCCGCTGCGTAAGGTGGTCGCAGAGGGAGGGAGCCGAGGAGATGGACGAGAAGGAAACGCTCCGGGTGGGCGTGGCCGTCCGCAGGCGGCGCAGAGCCATGGCGCTCACCCTCGCCGCGGTCGCGGAGCGCAGCGGGCTGTCCGTGCCGTTCCTGAGCCAGATCGAGAACGAGCGCGCCCGGCCGAGCGAGCGGTCGCTCCAGCAGATCGCCGACGCCCTGGAGACCACCACCGTCGCGCTGCTGGACGCCGCGGACCCGGCGCGGACGGTGGACGTCGTCCGTGCCTGCGACGACCCGGGCCGGCCCGGCACGCGCGCGTTGGTGCGCGGCGAGCACCAGATGCACGCCGAGGAGTTCACCGGCGAGCACGACGCGGGGCGGGAGCTGGTGCTGCGCAACGACGCCATGCTGTACGTCGCCGACGGCACCGCCCAGGTGGAGGCCGAGGGCCGGGCGTACCGCCTGGAGCGCGGCGACACGCTCTACCTCTCCGGGGGCGTGCGGCACCGGTGGCGGGCCGGCGACCCGGCCACCCGGGTCCTGGTGGTGGCGGTGGCCGAGCACATCGAGACGCACGGCGAGGGCGGCCCCGGCAGCGGGAGCTGACCGGTCGCGGTACGGGTTACGGCGTGGTGGGGACCCCGGCGGAGGCGGGGGCCCCGGCGGCAGCAGGCACGCCGGCGGCAGCACGAGCCACACCCACTCCATCAGCCACACCCGACCCATCAGCCCCATCCGCCTCAGCCGGAGCAGGACGCCCACCGGGCCCACCAGCCGCACCACCCCCACCACCCACAGGCGCCGCCAGCAGCCTCCCGCCGGCCAGCCCGCGGGCCGTCCTGACCGCGGCCGTCAGCCACGCCACCAGCAGCAGCGCGTACAGCGCCACCGCCAGCCACCGCAGTGCCGTCAGCCCCGTGTGACGCGCCAGCCCCTCCACACCCGTCACACAGGTGCCCACCGGGAAGGTGAACGCCCACCAGCTCATCCCGAACCCCATGCCCCGCCGGGACGCCCGCAGCGCCATCGCCCCGGCCAGGACCAGCCACATCAGCGCGAAGCCCATGACCGGGACGCCGTACAGCACGGCGAACCCGACGGCATACGGCATCCCCGGCGGCGCCTGGTCGGCGAAGGCGCCGGCCGCCGTGGTGGACGTACCGAGCGGGCCGAGGACCAGGAACAGCGTGGGCGTCAGCGCGAGCGGCAGCGGGCCGCCGGTCACCAGCCGGCCGAAGACCAGCGGCAGCACCGCGAGGGTGGCCAGCAGGCTCAGCCCGAACATCCCGTAGCAGCCGATCAGCAGCGTCCGCTGCCACTGGCCGGGCGGCAGGTGCTCCACCAGCAGCGGGCCGGTCGCCGCCGACACCATGGGCGGTACGACCGGGAGCAGCCAGACCGGCGAGGCGCCCTCCACCCGGTGGCGCACCACCATCAGGTACGGGATCGTCACCGCCACGGCCAGCCCGACGGCCGTGCCGGCGGTGAACAGGACCGTGTCGAGGGCGACCGCCGCGCCCTGCCCGATCCAGTCGGCGCCGACGGTCACGGCACCGGCGCCCACCGAGAGCAGGGCCATGGCCAGGCACCCGTAGAAGGGCGCCATGGCCGGGTCCAGCAGGTGGGCGCGCGCCTGGTCCCGGTGGTGGGCCCAGTGCACCGCGCGCGCCCCGAGCAGGACGGCCAGCATGACCAGGGACAGCGCCCAGAGGGCGGCACAGGCGGTGCGGCGCCCGGGGAGGTCGAGGGGGAGGGTGGCACCCGCGCTCGCGACCACCGCGGTGCCCATCACCGTCGCGTACCAGTTGGGTCCGAGGTGCCGGACGGCCAGGGTGCGGGGAACGCGGCGGACGGGGGCGGAGCGCTGTACGAGTAGTGCCATGAACCCCACTCTGACCTGGGGCGACGCCCCCGGCCAGGGATCATGGGCCTATGACCCCATAAACTGACTTTATGAGCCTGTCGCATCGCGTGCCCGACCTCGGCGCCCTGGAGCTGCTGATCGCCGTCGCCCGGCATGGCAGCCTCGGGCGGGCGGCGCGCGATGTGGGCATCACCCAGCCCGCCGCCAGCAGCCGCATCCGCTCCATGGAGCGCCAGCTCGGCGTCGCCTTGGTGGACCGCTCGCCGCGCGGCTCCCGGCTGACCGACGCGGGCACCCTGGTCACCGACTGGGCGCGACGGGTGGTGGAGGCGGCGGAGGCGTTCGACGCGGGCGCCCAGGCGCTGCGCGACCGGCGGGACTCCCGGCTGCGGATCGCGGCGTCCATGACCATCGCCGAGTACCTGCTGCCCGGCTGGCTGATCGCCCTGCGCGCCGAGCGCCCCGACACGGCCGTCTCGCTCCGGGCGGGCAACTCGGCGGCCGTCGCGGCCGGACTGCTGGCCGGGGAGGCGGACCTGGGGTACGTCGAGGGCCTCGCCGTCCCGGAGGGCCTGGACGCGGCGGTGGTGGCCCACGACCGGCTCGTCGTGGTGACCGCGCCCTCGCACCGGTGGGCCCGCCGCCGCGCCCCGCTCCAGCCCGCGGAACTGGCGTCGACCCCGCTGGTGATGCGCGAGTACGGCTCGGGTACCCGCCAGGTCCTGGACGCGGCCCTCGCCGAGCACGGGGGGCTGGCCGACCCGCTGATGGAGCTGGCCTCCACCACGGCGGTCAAGGCGGCGGCGGTCAGCGGCGCGGGCCCGGCGGTCCTCAGCGAGCTGGCCGTCACCGAGGAGCTGGCCTCCCGCCGCTTGGTCGAGGTCCCGGTCGAGGGCGTCCACCTCCGCCGCGCCCTCCGCGCGGTCTGGCCCACCGGCCCCCTCCCCACCGGCCCCGCCCGCGACCTCCTCTCCCTGGCCCGCGGCACCACCGCTCCCTGATCCCGGAGCCCGTCCGGGCGTTCCAACGCCTTGTGTAGGGTCGTCCCTTGACGTGTCCGGGACGGCTTGCAGCTTCCCGAAGCGGAACGTCGATCATGAGCATGCTTCGTACGGGGGAAGGAGTCCACCACATGGCGTGGGACGAATGGGAGCGCTTGAAAGCCGACGCCGGCAACAGAAGCTCTGCGCGAATGCAACTGAACGAGGCCCCCGGCGGCAAGGGCGGCGGGCAGCAGGGCGATCTTCAGGCCGACCAGCAGGACCTGGCCGCGGTGGGCGACAGCGCGTTCAAACTGTTCGAGGACCTCGGACGGTACGGCCGTGACGCCTGGTCCAGCAGCCAGACCGCGGCCAAGGACCTCACCACGCAGGAGTTCGAGCTCGGTGGCGCCCTCCACACCGTGCAGGAGCGGTGGGAGAAGTCGCTGACCACGCTGCTCGACGCGTGCGCCCACATCTCCAACCACATGGACTTCACCAAGAAGGCACACGCGGGCGACGAGTACCACATCGCGTCGACCGTCAGCAGCATCGCCACCCTGGACAAGGGCTTCGACGAGGGGACCAAGCACTGATGGACCTCGAAGCTCTCAGGCACGCCAATTTCTCGCTGCTCAACACCGCCATCGCCGACTGGGCCACGGTCGTCAAGAACCTCAGGAACCTGGAGAAGCGGTCGCGCGACGACATGAAGGCCAAGTCCGACAAGGCCAACTGGGCCGGTGTCAACGCGACGGTCTCGCGCGAGTTCATCACGAAGACGGCCGGTGAGTTCTCGGACGCCCTCACCCAGGCCACCACCATCCACAGCATCCTCAAGGACACCCACGACGAGCTCGTCGGACACCGCGACAAGCTCAAGCAGGCCCTGGACGACGGGTTCGAGAAGGACAAGCTCTCCGTCTACGGCGAGAAGGGCGGCACCTTCCGGGTCGTCGCGGCCGTCCACCCCGAGCCCGACGGCACCAAGGAGAAGGCCGAGGCACTCAGGGACCGGATCCAGACCATCCTCGGACAGGCCACGACCAGCGACAGCACGGCCGCCCGCGCGCTGAGGGCGATTGCGGAGCAGGCGGACTACGGCTTCTCCGGCGTCAAGCACGCCGACCGCGACTCCGCCGCGGACGCGCTCAAGAAGGCCGACGACATGGCGAAGCTGGCCAAGGATGCCAAGAAGATGTCGCCCGAGGAGCTCGCCGCGTTCCAGCGGACCATGGCGAAGTACAAGGACGACGAGCTGTTCGCGGCCCAGTTCGCCGCCAAGCTGGGCGGCAAGGAGACCCTCCAGTTCTGGAACGACCTCGCGGAGATCCACGCGGGCGCGAGGGGCGAGGAGCTCAAGCAGCTCCAGGACGTCCAGAAGAACCTGAGCATGACGCTCGCCACCGCGACCCTCTCCGACTCGGCCGGGATGGAGGAGTGGAAGAGGCGGGTCATCGACGAGTCGAACACCGCGTTCCGGGCCAACCCCTCGGACCCCCTGAGGCCCAACGGCGCCATGGGCTTCCAGGTGATGAGCAGTCTGATGCACCACGGCACGTACGACGCCGAGTTCCTCGACGCCTACGGCAAGAAGCTGCTCAAGATGGACATGGCACCGGCGGGCCAGACCGGCATGGGCACCAACGACCTGTGGAAGTCCGGGAACGTCACCGACCTCGTCTTCGGCAAGGACGACGGCCGGGATCCGCTCATCGGCTACATGAAGGCGCTTTCCCACAATCCGGAGGCGGCGCTCGAGACCTTCGACGACAAGAAGGTCTTCGAGCATGTGCTGGAGTCCACCCGCTACACCGACCGCGACGGTCCGGTCGCCCACGCGCTGGAGGCGGCGGTCACGGGCATCGGTGACGGGGAGCGGACGACCGAACCCCGCCCGCACAGCAAGGCCCAGGTGGCACTGATGCGGGAGGTGATGCACGCGGTCGCCCAGCCGGACACGGGCGCCGAGCTGGTGAACAAGGCCACCGGTGAGAGCTTCGGCGACATGGCGGCCGCGTACATGCCGGAGATCAACCGCGCGATCTCGGGCAGCGGCTCGGAGAACATCTTCTTCACCGACAGCCAGGACCCGGACGGGCTGCAGAAGACCGACGCCATGCGCTTCTTGTACGACGTGTCCAGTGACCCCCGGGGCAGGGCGTCCATCATCATCGGCGAAAACGTCTACACCGCGAGTTCCATGGAGGCGCACATCGCCAATCCGGAGCTCTTCCGCGGCAGGACGGACATGCCGATCGACGCCATCGCCAGGAACGCCGGCATCATCGAGGGAATCGTCGGGCACTCGGTCGCGGACGCCAGGATCGGTGACGACCTGAAGGCCCAGCAGGAGATGAACGACGCCCTCAAGAGCAAGGGCGACATCGTGAAGTCCTTCCTCGCGGCCGGCGTGAATGTGGGCAGCGTGGCCCTGGTGCCCGTGGGGCCGGGCGCGGCGATGACGGGCGCCGCGGCGAGCGGGTTCTTCGGCGGCATCGCCGGTATCGCCGTGGACCGCATCCTGGAGGGGCAGCAGGCGGAAGGTGCCCTGGACAGGTCCCTCTACGCCACCGGCAAGACGCTGAACGAAACCATGGAGGTGGCCAAGTCCCAGGCCCAGGAAAGTGCCGCCTCCGCCATCGCGGAGCACGGCTCCAAGGAGCTGACGGACCACGAGGCGAAGGAACTCGTCCGCAAGTCCGTCGAAGCCGGCTGGACCGACAGCGATTCCATGATGGAAGACATCCGCGCCAGGCCGGCCGCGTAACCCGGGTGAGTGTGAGCAGACAGATGCAGGCACAGCGGAAGAAGCGCGTCCTGGTGGTGGGGGCGAGCTGCTTGCTGGTCGCCGCCGCCCTCCTCGGGTACGTCGAGATCTTCACCCAGGGCCTCGACCGGCTCCCCGCCCGCCCGTGCTCCGGCGCGGTGGACCGGGAGACCGCCGCCCGGGCCCTCCCGGCGGCCCGGTCCGCAGAGGAGCGGGGCAGGCTACGGCAGGACAGGACGGACGGCGACTTCCTCTTCTCCTGCTACGTGCGCACCAGCGGCGGCTCCGTGATCTCCGGAGAGGTGCAGCCGGGCGACGCGTCGACCCGCACCTGGCGTGCGGCCTACGCGTCCGACGGCAGGCTCTCCGAGGTGGCGGCGGGAGACATCAGCGCGCTCACCCTGGAGAACTCCTCGGCCGTGCGTGTCCCCTGCACCCCTCCGGGCCGGAAACCCGGGGAGGCGCAGCAGACCCATGTGCTGACCGTCGACGCCCGCACCATCGGTGAGACCCGCGTCCACGGGGACGAGCTTCGGCAGGTCCTCGCCGACTTCGCCTACCAGCTGGCCCGCCACACGTACCGGACCGCCGGCTGCCAGGAGGCGCGGACCTTCCCGGAGGAACTGCCGCGGCTCCCCGGGACGGAGTGACACGTGGAGACCCGGCCCGTCCACGGGCCGGGTCTCCACGTATGCCTACGACGCCGCCGCCACCAGGCCCTTCATCACCCGCAGGTCCGCGTCCATCTCCGGGTGCCACTGGACGCCCAGGGCCCAGCGGTCGCCCGGGAGTTCGAGCGCCTCCACCGTGCCGTCGTCGGCGTGGGCCGAGGGCGTCAGGTCCCCGCCCAGCCGGTCGACGGCCTGGTGGTGGTAGGTCGGGACCGTCACGGTGTCGCCGACCAGTGAGGCGTACCGCGTCCCGGGGACCGGCTTCACGGCGTGGGTGCCGAAGACGCCGACCCCGCCGGTGTGGCCGTCCAGGTGCTGGACCAGCGTGCCGCCGAGGGCCACGTTCAGCAGCTGCATGCCCCGGCAGACGCCGAGCACCGGCGTGCCGGCCGTGAGGGCCGCCCGGATCAGGGCCAGCTCCCAGGCGTCCCGCTCGGGCGCGGCGGGCCCGGTGCGCGGGTCGCGCTCGGCGCCGTACCGCTCCGGGTCCACGTCCGCGCCGCCCGCGACGACCAGGCCGTCCAGGCGGGCGACCACCTCGGCGGCGAGGCCCGGCGCGTCCGGCGGGAGCATCGCGGCGACCCCGCCCGCGGACTGGACCAGGCGCGGGTACGTCTCGGGCAGCAGCGCCGCCCGCATCTCCCACACGCCCCACCGCGCGGGGTCCAGGTAGGTGGTGAGGCCGATCAGCGGCTTGGCGGGCACAGCGGGTGTCCTCTCGTTCCGAGAGCCTGTCGTCCGGATCCTGCCGGGCTCGGGTGCGGCCCGCAGCCCGGTCCGGACGAAAGGCCCTACTTCCGTTCGAGCTCGGCCTCGGCCGCGGCCAGCGCCGCGAACTCCTCCTCGGGCGCATGCGCCACGAGACGGTGCCGACTGTAGAAGGCGAAGTACGCGAGGGCGACCACGTACACCGCCAGGGCGATCAGTGCCGCGTCCTGGTCCACCAGGAACGTCGCCACCAGGGCGGACAGTGCCAGGACGAAGGCCACCGAGGAGGTGACCACGCCGCCGGGGGTGCGGTACGGGCGGGGAAGGTCCGGCTCCCGGCGCCGCAGCACGATGTGGGACAGGGCCATCAGGGCGTAGCTGATGGTCGCCCCGAAGACGGCGATGTTCAGCATCCGCGCGCCGTCCCCGGTGCCCGCCGCCAGGGCGAAGCCGATCGCGCCCGGGATCAGCAGGCCGAGGTACGGCGACTTGCGGCGGCTGGTCAGCGACAGGAACCGGGGCAGGTACCCGGCCCGCGACAGGGCGAACAACTGCCGGGAACCGGCGTAGATCAGCGAGAAGAAGGACGCCACCAGGCCCGCCAGGCCCGCATAGTTGACGAACCGGCTCAGCGCGGTCGGGTCGCCGTCCCCCTGGAGCGCCACCACCAGCGGGTTGCCGGCGTCCTGGATCGCGGCCGACCCGCGGGCGCCGGTCGCCGCGAAGAACGTCAGCACGGCGAGCAGCACCAGGATCATCAGCGACAGCGAGAGCGCCCGCGGCATGGACCGCACCGGGTCCTTGGCCTCCTCGGCGGCCAGCGGCACGCCCTCCACGCCCAGGAAGAACCACATCCCGAACGGGAACGCCGCCCAGATGCCCAGCAGGCCGTACGGCAGCCAGGAGTTGGATCCGAAGGCCGACGGGTCGGCCGGGATGTCGTTCAGCCCGTCCGCGTGGAACTCGGTGAACGCGCCGGCCGCGAAGATGAGGAGCGCCGCCACCGCCACGGCCGTCACGATCAGGCTGAAGCGCAGCGCCTCGCCCACGCCCCAGAGGTGGATGCCGATGAAGATGGCGAAGCAGGCGAGGTAGACGGGCCAGCCGGACTCCAGGCCGAAGAGGCCGAGGGACTCGACGTAGTCGCCGATGAAGATGGAGATGGCGGCCGGGGCGAGGATGTACTCGATGAGGATGGCCGTGCCGGTGAGGAAGCCGCCCCAGGTGCCGAGCGCCCGGCGGGCGAAGCCGTACCCGCCGCCCGCGGCCGGCAGGATGGCGGACAGCTCGGCCAGGGCGTACACCAGGCAGGCGTACATCGTGCCCATCAGGACGGTAGCGATGGCCAGTCCGCCGAAGCCGCCCTCCGCCAGGCCGATGTTCCAGCCGGAGAAGTCGCCCGAGACGACATAGCCGACGCCGAGCCCGGTGAGCAGCAGCCAGCCGGCGCTGCCCCGGCGCAGGGCCCGGCGCTTGAGGTAGTCGTCCGCGGGGACGGGTGCGGATGTGGTGTCTTCCAGCGTCATGGCAACAGCGCTCCCGCGTCGGTGGTCGGGACCCCAGGGGCATCCAGGGGCATCCAGGGGCATCCAGGGGCGTCCAGGGGCGTCCAGGGGCGTCCGGGCGTCCAGGACGTCCATGGGCATCCGGGGGTGTCCAAGCACCCACGGCATCCCGAGGGCATCCAAGGGCGTCCAGGGGCCCACGAGGCACCCCCGGGGCACCCCGGGGCGTCCAGGGGCCCCTAGAGGCACCCCCAAGGCGCCCGAAGGCGTCCAATGGAACGGACCCATACCTTTGCGGTGGGCGGGCGGCAGCGCAAGACCCCTGCGTCACTTTCACGTGAACTCCGGGCACGTCCTCACGCCAGGAAGCCCCGCAGCAGCGACGCCGTCCCCGCGCAGTGCTCCCGCATCACCTCGCGCGCCGCGTCCGCGTCGCCCTCCAGGACCGCCTCCACCAGCGCGGTGTGCTGGTGCTGCGAGTGCTCCAGGTTGCGCACGAGCAGCGGGATGCAGTCCAGCAGGTCGTTCACCGTCGCCCGGACCGCCGCGTACTGCGCCGTGAGCGACGGCGAGCCGGACAGCTCCGCCAGCGTCAGGTGCAGCAGCGTGTCCTGGCGCCGGTAGTCCTCCAGCGGCGCGTCGTGCGTCGCCCGCAGGGCCGCCCGCAGCCGCTCGGCGCCCCCCTCCGCCGGCCCGTGCGCCGCGCACAGCCCCGCCGCGCCCACCTCCAGGACCTCCCGGAACCGCAGCGTGTCCTCGAGGTCCACCGAGGCGATGCGCCGCCGCAGCTCCGCCTCGCCGGTGTCGCCGGCGGCCCGGTCCCGGCGCAGCACGAACGTTCCGCCGTACCGCCCGCGCCGGCTCTCCACCAGGCCCTGCTCCTGAAGCACCTTGAGGACCTCGCGCAGGGTCACCCTGCTGATCCCCATCCGGTCCGCCAGCTCCCGCTCGGCGGGCAGCCGCTCCCCGCCGGGCACCAGGCCGAGCCGTACCAGCTGGAGGATCTGCTCCAGCGCCTCCTCGAACCCGTTGCCCGCCCGCACCGGGCGCAGCACGGGCGCCAACCGGTCTCCGGGCTCCTGGCCCGGGCTCTTCCTCGCCACCTCGCCGTTTCCCCTTCCCAAGCAATGGTCTCCCGCAATACCTTATGGCTTCCGGCTGACCGAAGGAGGCACCATCCCGTGGCAGACCGCACACCCCCGCTCACCGTCGAGGAACTCCGCGCCCTCGTCGCGAGCGGTGAGATCGACACAGTGGTCCTGGCCTTCCCCGACATGCAAGGGCGGCTCCAGGGCAAGCGGTTCGCCGCGCCGTTCTTCCTCGACGACGTACTCGACCACGGCACCGAGGGCTGCAACTACCTCCTCGCCGTCGACGTCGAGCTCAACACCGTCGACGGCTACGACATGTCGTCCTGGTCCCAGGGCTACGGGGACTTCGCCATGCGCCCCGACCTGACGACCCTGCGGCGCGTCCCCTGGAACGAGGGCACCGCCCTGCTCGTCGCCGACCTCGTCTGGCACGACGGCTCACCCGTCGTCCCCGCCCCCCGCCAGATCCTCCGCCGCCAGCTGGAACGGCTCGCGGAACACGGCTACACCGCGCACGTCGGCACCGAGCTGGAGTTCATCGTCTTCAAGGACACCTACGAACAGGCGTGGAACGCCGGCTACCAGGGCCTGACCCCGGCCAACCAGTACAACATCGACTACTCCATCCTCGGCACCGGCCGCATCGAACCCCTGCTGCGCCGCATCCGCAACGACATGGCCGCCGCCGGCCTGACCGTCGAGTCGGCCAAGGGGGAGTGCAACCCCGGCCAGCACGAGATCGCCTTCAAGTACGACGAGGCCCTGGTCACCTGCGACCAGCACGCCATCTACAAGACCGGCGCCAAGGAGATCGCCGCCCAGGAGGGCGTCTCGCTCACCTTCATGGCCAAGTACAACGAGCGCGAGGGCAACTCCTGCCACATCCACCTCTCGCTCCAGTCCCTCGGCGAACCCGGCCACAGCGTCATGGCGGGCGACGGACCCGGCGGCATGTCCAAGGTCATGCGGCACTTCCTGGCCGGACAGCTCGCCGCGCTGCGCGACTTCTGCCTCCTCTACGCCCCCAACATCAACTCCTACAAGCGCTTCCAGCCCGGCTCCTTCGCCCCCACCGCCGTCGCCTGGGGCCACGACAACCGCACCTGCTCGCTCCGCGTCGTCGGCCACGGCCGCTCCCTGCGCTTCGAGAACCGGCTCCCCGGCGGGGACGTCAACCCGCACCTCGCCGTCGCCGGCCTGGTCGCGGCCGGGCTGTACGGCATCGAGCAGGAGCTGGAGCTGCCGGAGCCCTGCGACGGCAACGCGTACGCCGCCGACTACGCCCACGTCCCCACCACCCTGCGCGAGGCCGCCGAGCTGTGGGAGAACAGCCCCATCGCCAAGGCCGCCTTCGGGGACGAGGTCGTCGCCCACTACCGCAACATGGCGCGCGTCGAGCTCGACGCCTACGACGCCGCGGTGACCGACTGGGAGCTGCGCCGCTCCTTCGAACGCATGTGAGGCCCCTGCCGTGACCACCGAGCACCTGGTACTCGACCCCGCCACCGAAGAGGTCGTCGCCACCGTCCCGGCCACCACCGCCGCCGGCGTCGACGCGGCCGTCACCCGGGCCGCCGCCGCCCAGCGCACCTGGGCCGCCCTCGCCCCCGCCGACCGCGCCCGGCTGCTGCGCCGCTTCGCCACCGCCGTCGACGAGCACATCGAGGAACTGGCCCGCCTGGAGGTCCGCGAGGCCGGCCACACCCTCGGCAACGCCCGCTGGGAGGCGGGCAACGTCCGCGACCTGCTGGACTACGCCGCCGGGGGAGTGGAACGCCTCAACGGCCGCCAGATCCCCGTCGCCGGCGGACTGGACGTCACCCTCCTCGAACCCCTCGGCGTCGTCGGGGTGATCGCGCCCTGGAACTTCCCCATGCCGATCGCCGCCTGGGGCACCGCCCCCGCCCTCGCGGCCGGCAACGCGGTCCTCCTCAAACCCGCCGAGACCACCCCCCTCACCGCGCTGCGCCTCGCCGCCCTCGCCCTGGAGGCGGGCCTGCCCGAGCACCTCTTCCAGGTCCTGCCCGGCGCCGGGGCGGTCACCGGCGACGCGCTCGTACGCCACCCCGGCGTCGCCAAGATCGTTTTCACCGGCTCCACCCGCGTCGGCAAGAGCATCATGGCCACCTGCGCGGAACGCGTGAAGCGCGTCACCCTCGAACTCGGCGGCAAGAGCCCCAACATCGTCTTCGCCGACGCCGACCTCGAGGCCGCGGCCGCCGCCGCCCCCATGTCCTTCCTCGACAACGCCGGACAGGACTGCTGCGCCCGCACCCGCATCCTCGTCCAGCGCTCCGTCCACGACCGCTTCCTGGAGCTGCTCGCCCCCGCCGTCGAGGAGGTCGTGGTGGGCCACCCGGGCGACGAGCGGACGCAGATGGGGCCGCTGATCTCGCGCGCCCAGCTCGACCGGGTCCGCTCCTACGTCCCCGACGGCCTCGACGGGATCCGCGGCAAGGCCCCCGAAGGGCCCGGCTTCTGGTTCCCGCCCACCGTCCTCACCGGCCTCGCCCCCGACGCGCCCGCCGCCGTCGAGGAGGTCTTCGGCCCCGTCGCCGTCGTCCTCCCCTTCGACGACGAGGCCGACGCCGTACGGCTCGCCAACGCCACCGAGTACGGCCTGTCCGGCTCCATCTGGACCCGCGACGTCGGCCGGGCGCTGCGCGTCTCCGCCGCCGTCCGCGCCGGGAACCTCTCCGTCAACTCCCACTCCAGCGTCCGCTACTGGACCCCGTTCGGCGGCTACCAGCAGTCCGGGCTCGGCCGGGAGCTGGGCCCCGACGCCCTCACCGCCTTCACCGAGACCAAGAACGTCTTCCTCAGCACGGAGGTCTGACCACCATGACCGAATCCCCCGTCTGCCGCCGCCTCGTGGGCCGTACCGCCGTCATCACCGGCGCCGGCAGCGGCATCGGCCTCGCCACCGCGCGCCGCCTCGCCTCCGAGGGCGCCCACGTCGTCTGCGGCGACATCGACGAGAAGGCCGGCAAGGCCGCGGCCGACGAGGTCGGCGGCACCTTCGTCCGCGTGGACGTCACCGACGCCGCCGACGTCGAGGCGCTCTTCAAGACCGCGTACGACACCTACGGCAGCGTGGACATCGCCTTCAACAACGCGGGCATCTCCCCGCCCGACGACGACTCCATCCTCACCACCGGACTGGAGGCGTGGAAGCGGGTCCAGGAGGTCAACCTCACCTCCGTCTACCTCTGCTGCAAGGCCGCCATCCCCTACATGCAGCGGCAGGGCAGGGGCTCCATCATCAACACCGCCAGCTTCGTCGCCGTCATGGGCGCGGCCACCTCCCAGATCTCGTACACCGCCTCCAAGGGCGGCGTGCTCGCCATGTCCCGCGAGCTGGGCGTCCAGTTCGCCCGCGAGGGCATCCGGGTCAACGCCCTGTGCCCCGGGCCGGTGAACACCCCGCTGCTCCAGGAGCTGTTCGCCAAGGACCCCGAGCGGGCGGCCCGCCGCCTGGTGCACATCCCGGCCGGGCGGTTCGCCGACGCCGAGGAGATCGCCGCCGCCGTCGCCTTCCTGGCGAGCGACGACTCCTCGTTCGTCAACGCCACCGACTTCCTCGTCGACGGCGGCATCGCCGGCGCGTACGTCACGCCCCTGTAGCCCGGGCGGCGGTCCCGGCCGGCCGGGAAGGGGACGTGGTTAAGGTGACCGCATGAGCATGATGTCCCCTCCCGGCTGGTACCCGGACCCCGGCCGGCCCTCCGCCGAGCGCTGGTGGGACGGCGCCGCCTGGACCGGACACACCCGCCCCGCCGGCCCGGCGACCACCACCCCGCACGCGCGCGTGCGGCCCGGCCGTACCCGCGCCGTCGCCGTCGCCGCCGGGGTGGCCGCCCTGGCCGTGGCCGTCGCCGCGGCCGTCGCGCTCACCGGGGGCGACGAACCGCCCGCCGGCGCCCGGCCCGGCCCCGCGCCGTCGTCCGGCACGCCCGGCGCCCCGTCCGCGACGGAGAGCCCCGCCCAGGGGCCCGGCCAGGACTCCGCCACCGAGGACCCGGCGGTCGTCACCGACCAGCTCAACGGCATCACCCTGCCCGTCCTCGACGGCTGGGAGAAGCCCGAGTTCACCACCGAGAACGTCCCCACCGTCTCCACCGTCGCCGACGACCCCTGCCCCGCCGCGCCGAGCCGCACCTGCCGGCGCGGTTCGGTGTCCTCCCTCACCGCCACGGCCACCGGCACCGGCGACCCCGAGGCGATCGCCCGCGAGGACATCGCCAAGGCCGCCGACCGCGCCTTCGAGGAGGACTCCCTCGGTGTACGGCCCCACGGCGGCATCCGCTC
Source organism: Streptomyces sp. NPDC015131 (assembly GCF_043079975.1). Classification (NCBI taxonomy): domain Bacteria; kingdom Bacillati; phylum Actinomycetota; class Actinomycetes; order Kitasatosporales; family Streptomycetaceae; genus Streptomyces; species Streptomyces sp. NPDC015131. Next base: position 225,594 of record NZ_JBIBVB010000007.1, read on the forward strand.
CCACACGGTGGTCGCCGAACGCCCCGCCGTCGTCGCCGGACGCACCGGCTTCCTCGTCCGCTGGCGCGTCACCACCCAGCAGGGCCCCGGCGGTTACGTCCAGTCCCTGGTCTTCCCCTCGTCGCTGGGCAGCGAGTCACCGGTCATCGTCCGGTTCGTGTTCTCCGCCGCCCCCGGCTCCCCGCCGCCCGCCACCATGGACGAGATCACCCGGGGCATCCGCCCCCTCGGCAGCGCGACCGGCGGCGGTGTCGGCAGCACCCTCGGCCCCTGACGGCCCCTGACGGCCCTTATGGCCCCTGCCGGCCACGGCTCACAGGAAGGTCAGCCCCTCGCCCCGGTACGTCGGTACGGTCGCCGTGACCCGGTCGCCCTCGACCAGGTGCAGCGCGTCGAACCGCTCGCACAGCTCACCCGCCTTCGCGTGCCGGAACCACACCTTGTCGCCGATCAGCAGATCGTCGGCCGCCGAGCCCAGCAACGGCGTCTGCACCTCGCCCGCGCCCTCGTCCGGGTCGAGGCGGAGACCCTCGGGGAGGTACGGGACCGGCGACCGGTCCGGGCCCGCCACCCCCGACGCGGGGTAGCCGCCCCCCAGCACGGTCACCGCGCCCAGCCCCGGCCGCCGCACCACGGGCAGGGCGAACAGCGCCGCCGGACGGCCGCTGAACGACCGGTAGTGGTCGAACAGCCGCGGCTGGTACAGCCCCGACCCGGCCGCGATCTCGGTCACCCCGTCCTCGGCGGCCGTGAACTGCACGCTCCCCGTCCCGCCCCCGTTGACGAACTCCAGGTCCGGCGCCACCTCCCGCACCGCGGCCACCACCGCCGCCCGCCGCACCGCCAGCTCCCGGCGCGCCGCCGCCTGCATCAGCCGCACCGCCACCGACCGCACCGGCCGCCCCGGCACCGCGTCCCCGACCCCGGCGACATGGCCCTCGTACGCCATCAGCCCCACCAGCCGGAAACCGGGGCGCCGCGCCACCGACCGCGCCACCTCCGCCACCGCCGCGGGCGTCCGCAGCGGCGAGCGGCGCGCACCGATCCGCACCCGCCCGCCCAGCAGGCTCAGCGACGTGTCCAGCTCCAGGCAGACCCGCACCTCCTCGGCGCCCCCGGCCCGTGCCCCGTCGATCAGGTCGAGCTGCGCCGGGTCGTCCACCATCACGGTCACCGCGCCCGCGAGCTTGGCGTCCCCCGCCAGCTCGGCGAACCCGGCGCGGTCCGCCGAGGGGTACGCCAGGAGCACGTCGCCGAACCCGGCGCGTGCCAGCCACAGCGACTCGGCGAGCGTGAAGGACATCACACCCGCGAACCCGTCCCGGGCGATCACCCGCTCCAGCAGCGCACGGCAGCGCACCGACTTGCTCGCCACCCGGACCGGCTTGCCTCCGGCCCGGCGGACCAGATCGGCGGCGTTGGCGTCGAACGCCTCCAGGTCGACGACGGCCAGCGGCGCGTCGAGAGGGGCGGTGGCCCGGTCGTACCGGGCCCGGTCGTCGGCACGCGGAGTCATGGCCCGAGCCTGCCAGAACCGCCTACCCGGGGGTAGGGGGACGTTCCGGTCAGATCCGTCCCGACCTGCGCTCTCGTTCCCGTCCAGGGGCGCGCAACCCGTAGAGTTGCTCCCGCGCTGACGAACGGGCCTGCCCCGCAAGGCGATCCGGACGACACCGAGGGGGGCGGATGAGCACCGAGGCACGACACCCGTCCTCCCGCGTGCCGCCGCCCGTCCGCACACCGCCGCTCCCGCCCCTCCCGCCCCGCGCCGCGCCCACCGCACCCCGGACCCCCGGCCCCGCTCCGGCCCCCGCTCCCGCACCCCGGACCCCCGGCCCCGGCCCCGCGACCGCACCCGCTTCCGCACCCCGGACCCCCGGCTCCGCGCGCCAAGCACCCGGCCCCGCTCCGGCCCCCGCGCCCCGAACCCCCGGCCCCGCGACCGCACCCGCTCCCGCGCGCCAAGCACCCGGCCCCGCTCCGGCCCCCGCTCCCGCGCCCCGGGCCCCCGGCCCCGGCCCCGCGACCGCACCCGCGCGCCAAGCACCCGGCCCCGCTCCGGCTCCCGCTCCCGCGCCCCGGACCACCGCCGCCGCCCCGGTCGCCCGGACCACCTCCGCGACCGGGACCGCCCCGGCCACCGAGACCACCACCCGGCTGCGCCCCACCCCGGCCGCGCCCGCACCCGCCGGCCGGCCCCCGGCCGCGCCCACCGCCCCACCCGCCCCCGCCGTCTCGACCGTCCCGTCGACACGCCGCCGCCCCGTCGGCGCCGTCGACATGACGCCCCGGCCCGGCGCCGCCCCGCCCCCCGGCCACGCCGCCCCCCGGTCGTACCCCGGGGCGACCGAGCCGCCCGAGACGCCCGCCGAGACCACCACCCGCCTGCGGCCCGTGCCCGCCCGCCACCCCGGGCGTACCGCGGCGGCCGCCGCCTGCCTGGTCCTCGGGCTCGGGCTCACCGGCGGAGCCGCCGCCGGGGCCTGGCTCGTCGGGGAGTCGGCCGCCGGGACGCCCGACCGCTTCACCGAGGCGCGCGGCCTGTGGCACAGCGTCCCCGTCGACACCCTCTTCCCGCGCACCCTCGACGGCGAGGGCGCCGGGCCCGGCCGCGCCGACCGCAGCTGGACCCGCGTCGCCGTCGCCCCCGACGGGCCGTGCGCCGGGGCCCTCGACCCGCTGCTGTTGAAGACCGTGCGGCCGGTGGGTTGCGAGCGCGTCCTGCGCGCCACGTACACCGACGCCACCGCCACCAGCGTCACCACCGTCGGCATGGTGTTCACCGGCGCCGACCGCCCCGCCATGGCCGAGCTGCGCGCCCGCTTCACCGGCGAGGGCCTCGACGAGCGCACCGACCTGCTGCCCCGGACGCTCGCCGCCCCCGGCACCGTCGCGGCCGGCTTCGGCGACGCGCAGCGGGCGAGCTGGCGGGTGAGCGTCCTCACCGACGCGCCGGTCATCGTCTACGCCGTGTCGGGCTTCGCCGACGGCCGTACCGTCGAGGACCCCCAGCCCGCCGCCGAGGCGATGGCCGAGGGCCAGACCAGCACCCCCGCGCAGGCCGGGCTCGGCCACGACGCGGACGGGGTCGCCGACCGCGTCGAGCGCGTCCTGCGCAAGGCGGCCGCCACCGGCACGGCCGCCGGGGAGGACCGATGACCCGCCGCCGTACCGCCCTGGCCACCGCCCTCGCCGCCACCGCGCTCGCCGTGCTGCCCGCCGGCCCCGCGCACGCCGACGGCATCCGCACCCAGCAGTGGGGCCTGGAGGCCCTGCGCACCGAGGACGCCTGGCGCACCACCAAGGGCGCCGGCGTCACCGTCGCCGTCCTCGACACCGGCGTCGACGACGCCCACCCCGACCTCGCCGGGAACGTCCTGCCGGGCAAGGACCTCATCGGCTTCGGCGCCCGCCGGGGCGACCGCCCCTGGGCCCGGCACGGCACCGCCATGGCGGGCATCGTCGCGGGCCACGGGCACGGCCCCGGCGGCGAGGACGGCGTCCTGGGCATCGCGCCCGAGGCGAAGATCCTGCCCGTGCGGGTGATCCTCGAAAGCGGCGACCCGGCCCGCACCAAGGCCCGCAACACCCGCGGCACCGCCCTCGCCGAGGGCATCCGCTGGGCCGTCGACCAGGGCGCCGACGTGATCAACCTCTCGCTCGGCGACGACAGCGAGTCCGCCCACCCCGACCCGGGCGAGGACGCCGCCGTCCAGTACGCCCTGTCCAAGGGCGCCGTGGTGGTCGCCTCGGCCGGCAACGGCGGCGACAAGGGCGACCACATCTCGTACCCCGCCGCCTACCCCGGCGTCATCGCGGTCACCGCCGTCGACCGCTACGGCACCCACGCCGCGTTCTCCACCAGCCGCTGGTACGCCACGGTCAGCGCGCCCGGCGTCGACATCGTCATCCCCGACCCCGACCGCAAGTACTACGAGGGCTGGGGCACCAGCGCCGCGTCCGCGTTCGTCTCGGGCGCCGTCGCCCTGGTCAGGTCGGCCCACCCGGGCCTGACCCCCGCCCAGGTCAAGAAGCTGCTCGCGGACACCGCCCGGGACCGCCCCGAGGGCGGGCACGACATCGACAAGGGCTACGGCACCGTCGACCCGGCCGCCGCGATCGAGGCGGGCGCGAAACTGCGCCCCGCCGACCTCACGGCCGCCACGACCGGCTACGGCAGGCGCTACTTCGGTACGGGCCCCGCCGCCGAGACCGCCGAGGACGGCCGCGCCGGGCTGCTCGCCGGGGCCGCGGGCGGCGCCGGGGTGCTGCTGGTGGCCGCCGCGGTCGTGCTCTGGCGCGGGGGCCGCGCCACCGGCCCCGGCCCGCGCCGTTAGGCTCGTCGCGTGGCGCTCAAGAACATCCCGGACCCCGGTTTCTCCGACGACGACGGCACCGCCGACCCCAGGCTCGCCGAGGCCCTCGCGGCCTGGGCCGCCGACCGGACCGCCGAGCCGGCCGTCCTCGCGGCCCTGAAGGACGCCCGGCTGCTCGTCCCCGTGGTGGCCGTCCTCGGCGAGGTGGAGGAGGACCCGGAGACCGGGCTGCGCCGCGAGAAGACCAGCGACATGGCCGTGCCCACGCTCACCGCCGGTGACCGCCGCGCCCTGCCCGCCTTCACGTCCCTGGCCTCGCTGGCCCTGTGGGACCCGGCCGCCCGCCCCGTCGCCGTACCGCTGCACCAGGCGCTCCAGGCCGCCGCCCACGAGAAGGCGGACACCCTGGTGCTCGACCTCGCCGGACCGGTGCCCTACCAGCTGACCGGCCCCGCGCTGCTCGCCCTCGCCGAGGGCCGCACCACCGCCGACCCGCTGGCCGACCCCGCCGTCACGGCGGCCGTCCGGGCGGTGGTCGCCGCCGAGCCGGCGGTGCTCCGCGCCCACCTGGGCCCCGGCACCGCGGACGGCACCCTCGCGCTGGTGCTCGCCCCGGACGAGGCCCCCGCCGGGCCCGCCCAGCGCGTGGCCCGCGCCCTGGCCGCCGACGAAACACTGAGGGCCCGCCTGGTGCGGGGCCTGGACCTGGCACTGCTGCCGGCCTCGGCCACGCCACCCGGCGAGCCCTTCTACGTACGACCCTGACCCGGCCGACCCCGTACGACCCTGACCCAGCCGACCCCGTACGACCCTGACCCAGCCGACCCCGTACGGCCCTGACCCGGCCGTCCCGTACGGCCCTGACCCGGCCGTTCCTGTCCGGCGCCGGCTCAGCCGTACACCGCCGGCTCAGCCGTACACCGCTCCGGTGTACTTCTCGCCCGGGCCCTGGCCCGGGTCGTCCGGCACCAGGGACGCCTCGCGGAAGGCGAGCTGGAGCGACTTCAGGCCGTCCCGCAGCGGGGCCGCGTGGAAGGAGCTGATCTCCGTGGCGCCCGCGTCCAGCAGACCGGCCAGGGCGTGGATCAGCTTGCGCGCCTCGTCGAGGTCCTTGTACTGGTCGCCCTCCTCGGTGAGGCCCAGCTTGACCGCGGCGGCGCTCATCAGGTTGACGGCGACCGTCACGATCACCTCGACCGCGGGGACCTCCGCGATGTCGCGGGTCATGGTCTCGAAGTCGGGGGTCGGGGCGGCGGAGGCGTTGCTCGGCGTGGCGTCACTCATGCGCCCACGATATGCGCCCCGCGTCCCGTTGGTCGCACCCCCGGGGAGCTGGTAACCTGGTGTGACGACCGGCCGGACACGTCTCGTGCTCCGGCCCACAAGTGGAGGCTCCGATCTCCCACCTGGCCGTCCTCCGGGACGGCGGGTCACCGGTCAGGCGGCGACCATCGTTCCGTACGGACGATGGGCCCGCCCGATGTGCGCCCCGCGGTTCACCGTGGCGGTGCTCCGGTAGCACGTGGAGCCCCGCCTGTGTCCCGTCCGGGGCATTTTTCATGCACCGGCGCGGTTGGTCTCACTAAACAGACGTTACGCGTCCGTCCGCCAGACGTTCGCGTGGTGCTACCGAGGAGGATCCATCAGCGCCGAGCCCCGCATCAACGACCGGATTCGCGTTCCCGAGGTGCGACTTGTCGGTCCCAGCGGCGAGCAGGTCGGGATTGTTCCGCTTGCCAAGGCCCTGGAGCTTGCGCAGGAGTACGACCTCGACCTCGTCGAGGTGGCGGCGAACGCACGCCCGCCGGTCTGCAAGCTCATGGACTACGGCAAGTTCAAGTACGAGTCGGCCATGAAGGCCCGTGAGGCGCGCAAGAACCAGGCGCACACGGTCATCAAGGAGATGAAGCTCCGGCCGAAGATCGACCCGCACGACTACGACACCAAAAAGGGTCACGTCGTCCGGTTCCTCAAGCAGGGCGACAAGGTCAAGATCACGATCATGTTCCGTGGTCGCGAGCAGTCCCGGCCGGAGCTCGGCTACCGGCTGCTGCAGCGGCTCGCGGAGGACGTCCAGGAGCTGGGCTTCGTGGAGTCCAACCCCAAGCAGGACGGCCGGAACATGATCATGGTTCTCGGCCCGCACAAGAAGAAGACCGAGGCAATGGCCGAGGCCCGTGAGGCGCAGGCCGCCCGCAAGGCGGAGCGCCAGGGCCAGCCCGCCCAGGCGGACGTCCCCGCCGACGAGGCTGCCGAGGCCTGACTCCCGGGCATCCGCACGGGAATCAACCGACACACATGACGCTCCCGGACCCCCGGTCCCCGGACCGGCCGGGAGCGCCACTGACGAGGAGAGAACGGCGCCATGCCGAAGAACAAGACGCACTCCGGTGCCAAGAAGCGCTTCAAGGTCACCGGCTCCGGCAAGATCCTGCGTGAGCGCGCCGGCAAGCGCCACCTGCTCGAGCACAAGTCGTCCAAGCTGACGCGTCGCCTCACCGGCAACGCCGAGATGGCCCCGGGTGACAGCGCCAAGATCAAGAAGATGCTGGGCATCTGACTGACCTCGCCCTCGGTGACGAGGGCAGCCCGACACCGGGTCCCAATCGTTTCCGGGCCGTGTGAGTCCAACCACGGCCCCGCTACAAGGAGTTAACAAGTGGCACGCGTCAAGCGGGCAGTCAACGCCCACAAGAAGCGCCGGGCGATCCTCGAGCAGGCCAGCGGTTACCGCGGTCAGCGTTCGCGCCTGTACCGCAAGGCCAAGGAGCAGGTCACCCACTCCCTGGTCTACAACTACAACGACCGCAAGAAGCGCAAGGGCGACTTCCGTCAGCTGTGGATCCAGCGCATCAACGCCGCTGCCCGCGCCAACGGCATGACGTACAACCGCCTCATCCAGGGTCTGAAGGCCGCCAACATCGAGGTGGACCGCAAGATCCTGGCCGAGCTCGCGGTCAACGACGCGGGCGCGTTCGCCGCGCTCGTCGAGGTCGCCCAGAAGGCCCTCCCGAGCGACGTCAACGCCCCGAAGGCCGCCGCCTGATCCGTCCAGGCCGCAGTTCTTCCTCCGGACCCGCAGGCCCCGAGCCTGCGGGTCCGGTCTGTTCCACCCCCGCGTCCCCAGCCTCCCCCGAGCAGCGCGTACGAGAAGAGAGCCGCCGACTTCATGGGCACCCCTGAGCTGATCTCCCCCCGATCCCCGCGCGTCATCGCGGCGCGGCGGCTCGCCAAGCGCAACTTCAGGGGCAAGGAGCGCCTTTTCATCGCGGAGGGCCCGCAGGCCGTGCGCGAGGCCGTCGCCCACCGCGGCGGCGGGGAGCCCACCCTGGTGGAGCTGTTCACCACCGTCGAGGCCGCCGAGCGGTACGCCGGCATCGTGGCCGCCGCCCGCGCCACCGGCGCCCGCGTCCACCACGCCTCCGACGCCGTGCTCGCCGACGTCTCGCAGACCGTCACGCCGCAGGGGCTGCTCGGGGTGTGCCGGTTCCTCGACTCGCCGTTCGACGAGATCCTCCGCGCCCGCCCCCGGCTCGTCGCCGTCCTCGCCCACGTACGCGACCCCGGGAACGCCGGGACCGTGCTGCGCTGCGCCGACGCGGCCGGCGCCGACGCCGTCGTCCTCACCGACGCCTCCGTCGACCTCTACAACCCCAAGGCGGTGCGCGCCTCCGTGGGCTCCGTCTTCCACCTCCCGGTCGCCGTCGGCGTCCCCGTGGAGCAGGCCGTCGCCGGGCTGAAGGACGCCGGCGTACGGGTGCTGGCCGCCGACGGCGCCGGCGAGGACGACCTGGACGCCGAGCTGGACGCGGGCACCATGGGCGGCCCCACCGCCTGGATCTTCGGCAACGAGGCGTGGGGCCTGCCCGAGGAGACCCGCGCCCTCGCCGACGCGGTGGTGCGCGTCCCGATCCACGGCAAGGCCGAGAGCCTGAACCTGGCGACCGCCGCCGCCGTATGCCTGTACGGCTCCGCCCGTGCGCAGCGTGCTGCCGGAGGGTGCCGCTCCGTGACCTCCAGCTAGTAGGGTGACGGGCTCGGGGCCCACTGCGTCACACGGAGGGGTGGGGGAGACGGGGATGACGGCCGGCACCAGCAGGCCCGCGGCGCACCGGAGCGCCTTAGCGGGCGCGGGGGCTTCCACCGGATCCGGCGCGGCCGGCGTCGACCCGGACGACCTGCCCGACGGGCTGGTCGTCGCCGACGAGAACGGCCGCGTGGTGTGCTTCAACGCCGCCGCCGCACGCCTCACCGCGCTGCCGTCCGCCGAGGCCCTCGGCCGCCCGCTGGAACGGGCGCTGCCGCTGGAGGACCTCAAGGGCCGGCGCTGGTGGCCGCTGACCGACCCGTACGGCGGCCTCGCCATCCGCGCCGGACAGCCCGAGCGCAACCTGCTGCTGCCCGGCAACCGCGAGGTCCTCGTCGCCGCCCGCTATGTGCGCGACGAGCCCCTCGGGCCCGTGCGCCGGGTCGTCGTCACCCTGCGCGGCACCGAGGCGCGCCGCCGCACCGAGCGCAGCCACGCCGAGCTGATCGCCACCGTCGCCCACGAGCTGCGCTCCCCGCTGACCTCCGTCAAGGGCTTCACCGCCACCCTGCTCGCCAAGTGGGAGCGGTTCACCGACGACCAGAAGCGGCTGATGCTGGAGACCGTCGACGCCGACGCGGGCCGCGTCACCCGGCTGATCGCCGAGCTGCTCGACATCTCCCGAATAGACTCCGGCCGCCTGGAGGTGCGCCGCCAGCCGGTGGACATCGCCGCCGCCGTCGGCCGCCACATCCAGGGCCACACCGCGCGCGGCCAGTCCCCGGACCGCTTCTTCGTCCGCGTACGCCGTCCCCTGCCCGATCTGTGGGCCGACCCCGACAAGGTCGACCAGGTCCTCGGCAACCTCCTCGAAAACGCGGTGCGCCACGGCGAGGGAACCGTCACCATCGAGGTGGCCCCCACCGGCCCCGACGACGACGAGAAGGGAACGGCCGTGACCGTGAGCGACGAAGGCCCCGGCATCCCCGAGGAGTCGATGGGCCGTGTCTTCACCCGGTTCTGGCGGGGGAGCAAGCGCGGCGGCACCGGCCTCGGCCTCTACATCGTCAAGGGCATCGTCGAGGCGCACGGCGGGACGATCACCGTCGGCCGCGGGCCCGGCGGCGGCGCCGAGTTCCGCTTCGTCCTGCCCGTGGGCGCCCCGGCCTTTCTCACGCAGTAGGGCCGCGCCCGCGTCCACGGGCCGGTCCGCGGCGCGGCCGCCCGCCCCCACCCCGTTAGACTCGTCCTTTGGCACCTTTGCGTCCTCGGTCGTCGAGCGGGGGCCCCAGCCACCCCATCGGAAGTACGGGAAGAGATGTCGGCACCGAACAAGTCGTACGACCCAGTCGAGGTCGAGGCACTGAAACCGGAAGAGATCGAGCGCATGCGGGACGAGGCGCTCGCCGCCTTCGCCGCCGCCGGCGACCTCGACGCACTGCACGAGGCCAAGGTCGCCCAGACCGGCCCCACCTCGCCGCTGGCGCTCGCCAACCGGGAGATCGGCGCGCTGCCGCCGCACGCCAAGGCCGAGGCCGGCAAGCGTGTGGGCCAGGCCCGCGGTGCCGTGAACAAGGCCCTGGCCGCCCGCCAGGCGGAGCTGGAGGCGGAGCGCGACGCGCGCGTGCTCGTCGAGGAGGCGGTGGACGTCACCCTGCCCCACGACCGTGTGCCGGCCGGTGCCCGCCACCCGCTGACCACGCTCATGGAGCGCATCGAGGACATCTTCGTCGGGATGGGCTACGAGGTCGCCGAGGGCCCCGAGGTCGAGTCCGAGTGGCTCAACTTCGACGCGCTCAACATCGCCGTCGACCACCCCGCCCGCGGTGAGCAGGACACCTTCTTCGTGGCCGGCGCCGACGGCGGCTCCGGCTCCGGTGTCGTGCTGCGCACCCACACCTCGCCCGTCCAGGTCCGCTCCCTGCTGGACCGCGAGCCCCCGGTGTACGTGATCTGCCCGGGCCGGGTCTACCGCACGGACGAGCTGGACGCCACGCACACCCCGGTCTTCCACCAGGTCGAGCTGCTCGCCGTGGACGAGGGCCTGACCATGGCCGACCTCAAGGGCACCCTGGACCACATGGTGCAGGCGCTGTTCGGCGGCGAGGGCATGAAGACCCGGCTCCGGCCGAACTTCTTCCCCTTCACCGAGCCGTCCGCCGAGATGGACATGGTCTGCTACGTGTGCCGCGGCGAGTCCGTCGGCAACCCGGAGCGCCCCTGCCGCACCTGCTCCAGCGAGGGCTGGATCGAGCTGGGCGGCTGCGGCATGGTCAACCCCAAGGTGCTGACCGCCTGCGGCGTGGACCCCGAGAAGTACAGCGGATTCGCCTTCGGGTTCGGCATCGAGCGGATGCTGATGTTCCGCCACAACGTCGAAGACATGCGAGACATGGTCGAGGGTGACGTCCGGTTCACCCGGCCGTTCGGGATGGAGATCTGATGCGGGTCCCGCTTTCGTGGCTGCGGGAGTACGTCGACCTGCCGGCGACGGCGACCGGCCGTGACGTACAGGCCAAGCTGGTGTCGGCCGGGCTGGAGGTCGAGACCGTCGAGCGGCTCGGCGCCGGCCTCACCGGCCCGCTGGTGGTCGGCCAGGTCCGCACCGTCGAGGAACTCACCGAGTTCAAGAAGCCCATCCGCTTCTGCACCGTCGACGTCGGCCGGGCGAACGGCACCGGCGAGCCGCAGGAGATCATCTGCGGCGCCCGCAACTTCGCCGAGGGCGACAAGGTCGTCGTGGCCCTGCCCGGCGCCGTGCTCCCCGGCGACTTCCGGATCGCCGAGCGCAAGACGTACGGCCGGATGTCCCGCGGCATGATCTGCTCCGGCGACGAGCTGGGCATGGGCGACGACGGCAGCGGGGGCATCATCGTGCTGCCGCCCGAGGTCGAGATCGGCACGGACGCCGCCGAGCTGCTGGAGCTGTACGACGAGGTCCTCGACATCGCCGTCACCCCCGACCGGGGCTACTGCCTGTCGATGCGGGGCGTGGCCCGCGAGGCCGCCACCGCCTACGGGCTGCCCCTGCGCGACCCGGCGCTCCTCGACGTGCCCGCGCCCAACTCGTACGGCTACCCGGTGAAGGTCGCCGACCCCATGGGCTGCGACCGCTTCACCGCGCGCACCGTCGTCGGCCTCGACCCCGAGGCCCGCTCGCCGATCTGGCTGCGCCGCCGCCTCCAGAAGGCGGGCATGCGCCCGATCTCCCTCGCTGTCGACATCACCAACTACGTGATGCTGGAGCTGGGCCAGCCGCTGCACGCCTACGACCGCACCCGGATCCAGGGCGCGATCGGCGTGCGCCGCGCCGAGCAGGGCGAGAAGATCACCACCCTCGACGGCGTCAGGCGGGTCCTCGACGCCGGGGACCTCGTCATCACCGACGAGAGCGGCCCCATCGGCCTCGCCGGCGTCATGGGCGGCGCCCACACCGAGATCGCCGACTCCGTCACCGACCCGGAGACGGGTGAGGTGCGCGGCACCACCGAGGTGGTCATCGAGGCGGCCCACTTCGACGCGGTCGCCATCGCGCGCACGGCCCGCCGCCACAAGCTGTCCTCCGAGGCGTCCCGGCGCTTCGAGCGGGGCGTCGACCCGCTGGCCGCCGCCGCGGCCGCGCAGCGCACCGTCGACCTGCTGGTGCTCCTCGCGGGCGGCACCGCCGAGGCCGGGGTCACCGAGATCCTCGCGCCGTCCGCGCCGCGCACCGTCCTGATGCGGGCCGACCACCCCGACCGCGTCGCCGGTGTCGCCTACGGCCGCGAGACCGTCGTACGCCGACTCCAGGAGGTCGGCTGCGACGTCTACGGGCAGGACGAACTCACCGTCACCGTCCCGTCATGGCGTCCCGACCTCGCTCACCCCAACGACCTCGCCGAAGAGGTCATCCGGCTGGAGGGGTACGAGAACCTCCCCTCCACGCTGCCCCAGCCGCCGTCCGGCCGCGGCCTGACCGCCCGCCAGCGGCTGCACCGCCGCGTCGGCCGGGCGCTCGCGGGCGCCGGGTACGTCGAGGCGCCGAACTACCCGTTCGTCGCCGAGCAGGTCTTCGACCAGCTGGCCCTCGCGGCCGACGACCCCGACCGCCGCGTGGTGAAGCTGGTCAACCCGCTCTCCGACGAAGAGCCGGCGATGCGCACCACCCTGCTGCCCGGCCTCCTGGGCGCGCTGCGCCGCAACGACGGCCGCGGCAGCCACGACCTGGCGCTCTTCGAGACCGGGCTGGTCTTCCACCCGGCCGCCGAGGCCGGTACCGCCGTCGTCCTCCCCGTCGACCGGCGCCCGACCGACGAGGAGATCGCCCGGCTCAACGCGCCGCTGCCCGAGCAGCCGCGGCACGTCGCCGTGGTCCTCGCCGGGGCGCGCGAGCAGGCCGGCTGGTGGGGCAAGGGCCGCCCGGCCGACTGGGCCGACGCGGTCGAGGCCGCCCGCACGGTCGCCCGCGAGGCCGGTACCGAACTCGTGGTGCGCCAGGGCCAGTACGGGCCGTGGCACCCGGGCCGGTGCGCCGAGCTCGCGGTCGTGGTGGACGGCGAGGAGCGGATCGTCGGGTACGCCGGCGAGCTGCACCCGCGCGTCGTCAAGGCGCTCGGGCTTCCCGCCCGCACCTGCGCCATGGAGCTGGACCTCGACGCCGTCGAGCGGGCCTCGTCCGGTGCGCTGCGCGCGCCGCGCATCTCGTCCTTCCCGGTGGCCACGCAGGACGTCGCCCTGGTCGTGGACCGGGGCGTCCCGGCCCACGAGGTCGAGACGGCCCTGCGCGAGGGCGCGGGCGAACTGCTGGAGTCCATCCGGCTGTTCGACGTCTTCACGGGCGAGCAGATCGGCGCGGACCGGAAGTCGCTCGCGTACGCGCTGCGCTTCCGCGCCGCCGACCGGACGCTGACCGTCGAGGAGGCCACGGCCGCCCGCGACACCGCGGTCGCCCTGGCCGCCGAGCGCACCGGCGCGGTGCTGCGCGGCGCCTGACGGCGAACGAACAGGGGCCACGGCCGGGTCACTCCCGGCCGTGGCCCTTTCGCATGGGCAGACGAAGGCTGCGGGGCCGCGGCGGGCGCGGGGCCCACGGGGCGCGCCGGTGGGGGCCCATAGGGCGTGCCGGGGCCGGGCCGAGTGAGCCGAAGGGGCGCGGCGGTGCCGAAAGGGAGAACGCGCGGAGGCCCCCGAGGAACGAGGGGGGCGAGCACGATCGACCGTCGGCGCCGTCTTCGGCGCCCCGGAGGCGAACCGAGGCCTCCAAGAAGCGGGCTGCGGGCATTCCGTTCACACCCCGTGCGAACCGGTCTCCACTAGCCTGGGCACACCGAGTCACCGGAGGGGCCCCATGCAGCCCAACACCCTGCTCGACGCCCTGCTCGACGAGGCGGGGATCTCGCACGCGGGCCTGGCCGCCCACGTCAACCAGGCCGGCCGGGCCAGGGGGCTGGCCCTGCGGTACGAACACACCGCGGTGGCCCGCTGGTTGAAGGGCCAGCGGCCGCGGGGTCAGGTGCCGGACCTGATCTGCGAGGTGCTGGGTGCCCGGCTGCACCGCCCCGTGACCCTCGACGACATCGGGCTCGGTGTCCCCGGTGAGGCGGCCGTCACCCATGGCTCGCCGCTCTCCGGCTTCGTGGAGCGCGCCACCGCACTGTGGCGCTCCGACGAGCAGCAACGGCCGCACATACTGGGCGCTCCGGCGGTCACCGGCACCCCCGCCGTGATGCCGGTCTGGGAGTGGGAGAACCCTCCGGAGGACGCCGACGTGTCACGCGCCGGGCCGACCCGGGTCAGCATGGCCGACATCACGATGCTGCGTGCCGCCCGCGCCCACTACGAGCTGATGTACCGGAGGGCGGGCGGCATCGCCACCCGCGCCCGGATCGTCGGCTTCCTCAACGCCGAGACCGCCCCGCTGCTGCGCGGCGGCTACAACGACGCCCTGGGACGCCAGTTGCACCGGGCGACCGGCGGCCTGGTCGCGGTCGCCGGCATCTGCGCGTACGACTCGGACGCCCATGGCCTGGCCCAGCGCTACTTCCACCAGGCGCTGCGGCTGGCGAAGGCCAGCGGGGACCGGGGGCTCGGCGCCTATGTGATCGCCCTGCTGGTCAACCAGTCGCTGTTCATGGGGGAGCACCGGCAGGCGGTCGCCTTCGCGGAGGCGGCGCTGCGCACCGCCGGGGCGCAGATCACCCCGGCCCTCGCCACCGATCTGCACGCCATGCAGGCCAAGGCGTACGCGCACCTCGGCGACGGGGCCGGGGCGCTGAGATGCATCCGCCGCGCCGAGGCGGAGGCGGAGCGCATCCGGCCGGGGCACGAGCCGGACGAGACCGGCTACGTCCAGCCCGGACTGGTCAATGTGCAGGTCGCCGAGGCCCTGTTGAGCCTGGGGGACCTGACCGGCGCACGGGAGCACGCCACCGCGGCGGTGCGCACCCCGGCGCACGACCGGGGGCGGGTGCACCGCCTGGCCATGCTGAGCCAGATCGAGCTGCGGCAGGGGGAGGCCGACCGGGCGGCGCGTACGGCGGTGGAAATGGCCGAGCGGGCCCGGGGCATGGAGTCGCAGCGGCTCCGCGACCGGCTGCGCGACGTGCGGGAACGCCTGGTCGCCAGCGGGTGCGGCGAGGCCGAGGAGGCGGCCGGGCTCATCGACGGGGCGCTGCGCGTGCCGCTGTGACCTACCGGTGCGACGTTCCGCCGGCTCCGTAACCCTGCTGCGATATTGCCATCTACTTGTCGGAAGGTGGCAGAAACGTGCAGTGGACGAACCTGAGCGAACACACCGTCTATGAGAACCCCTGGTTCAAGGTCAACCTGTCGGACGTGGCCCTGCCGGACGGGCGGCACCTGGACCACTTCCTCATCCGGCTCCGCCCGGTGGCCGTCGCGACCGCCGTCAACGAGGCCAACGAGGTGCTGCTGCTGTGGCGGCACCGCTTCATCACCGACAGCTGGGGCTGGGAGCTGGCCGCCGGGGTGGTCGAGGACGGCGAGGACATCGCCGCCGCGGCGGCCCGGGAGATGGAGGAGGAGACCGGGTGGCGCCCGGGGCCGCTCCACCACCTGCTGACCGTCGAGCCGTCCAACGGCCTGACCGACGCGCGCCACCACCTCTACTGGGCGGAGGACGCCACGTACACCGGCCACCCCCAGGACGACTTCGAGTCCTCGCGCCGGGAGTGGATACCCCTCAAGCTCGTCCCGGACATGATCGCCCGGGGCGAGGTCCCGGCCGCCAACATGGCGGCCGGGCTGCTGATGCTGCACCATCTCCGGCTGGGCTGACGCCCGGCCGCGGCGGGCCCCGGCGGGTGTCAGCGGCCGAGGGCCTGCCAGACCGCCACCGCCAGGGCGCCCACGGCGGTGAAGGCCGACACGGTGGGCAGCGGCCACCTGGCCTGCTCCAGTGCCGTCACCCGCGCGGCCAGATCGCTCAGATCCCGGTCGATCTGGCCGTGGCGCTGCGCCAGCAG
Source organism: Streptomyces sp. NPDC015131 (assembly GCF_043079975.1). NCBI lineage: Bacteria > Bacillati > Actinomycetota > Actinomycetes > Kitasatosporales > Streptomycetaceae > Streptomyces > Streptomyces sp. NPDC015131. The sequence continues at coordinate 241,400 of NZ_JBIBVB010000007.1, forward strand.
GGCGAGCTGCCCGTCAATGCGGGCCAGCCCCACGTCGAGGCACCGGCGCAGCTCGGCGAACTCCTCGACGGCCGTTAAGTGTTCCGGTTCGGTGGTCACGGTTCTCCGCTCCTCCTGGTCGACTGGGCGGAACCGAGTCAACCCCTCACCGGGCGGCCGGGGGAGCGTGTGCGCAGGGCATATGCGAACACGCTCCGCACACCCCGTGCGAACTCTCGCCACGCAGAGTGACGAGTGCTCACGGGGGAAGGCGTCACGCCTCGTACGCGTAGAAGCCGGAGCCGGTCTTCCGGCCCAGCCGGCCGGCGTCGACCATCCGCTGGAGCAGCGGGGGAGCGGCGTACAGCGGCTCCTTGAACTCGGTGTACATGGAGTCCGCGACCGAGGCGACCGTGTCCAGGCCGATGAGGTCCGCCAGCTTGAGCGGGCCCATCGGGTGGGCGCAGCCCAGCTCCATGCCGTTGTCGATGTCCTCGCGGCTGGCGCTGCCCGACTCGAACATCCGGATCGCGGAGAGGAGGTACGGGATCAGCAGCGCGTTCACCACGAAGCCCGAACGGTCCTGGGCGCGGATCGCGTGCTTGCCCAGCACCTTCTCGACCACGGCCTGGGCGCGGCTGATGGTGCCCTCGGAGGTGGTCAGCGCCGGGATCAGCTCGACGAGCTGCTGCACCGGGGCCGGGTTGAAGAAGTGGATGCCGATGACCTGGTCGGGGCGGGAGGTCGCGACGGCCAGCTTCACCAGCGGGATGGAGGAGGTGTTGGAGGCCAGGATGGCGTCCTGGCGGGTCACGACCTGGTCGAGGACCTGGAAGATCTCGGTCTTCACCTGCTCGTTCTCGACGACCGCCTCGATGACCAGGTCACGGTCGGCGAACTCGCCGAGGTCGGTGGTGAAGCTGAGCCGGGCGAGCGCCGCGTCCCGCTCCTCCTCGGTGATCTTGCCGCGCTGGGCGGCCTTGGAGAGCGAGTTGTACAGCCGGGTGCGGCCGATCTCCAGGGCCTCGCCGGTGGTCTCGGCGACCTTGACCTCCAGGCCGCTCCGGGCACACACCTCCGCGATGCCCGCGCCCATCTGGCCGCAGCCCACCACTCCGACGCGTTCGATGTCGGTCACATCGTGCCTTTCGCTGATCTTCCTGCGGCAGGATCCCCGTGTGTTTCCGGCGCCCGCCTCGACCCCACGACGTTACTCCGTACGCGCGGGTGGGCGGCGGTCCGGGGCGGGCATGCTCCCCGGGGAACGGGGAGACATCCGGAGCAACCAGCTGGTAAGGGGCATATGAATGCGGCATATCGGCAGGCGGGGTCTGGCGGCGGCGGCGCTGGGGGCGGCGGCGTCCCTCTGGGCCGCGACAGACGCGGGAGCGGCCGGCACGCGGGCGGCGGGCGCGCGGGCGGCCGAGGGTCCGGGGCGGTCCCGGCGGCCCGGCGATCATGAGAGTGACGAGCCCGAGCACGAGCAGGACGGGCGCGGTGCGCCGGGCACCGAGTTCCGCGGGATGTGGCTGGCGACGGTCGCCAACCGCGACTGGCCGTCCAAGCCGGGCCTGACGGCCGACCGCCAGCGCGCCGAGCTGGTCGCCTTCCTCGACACGGCGGTCGAGCGGCGGCTGAACGCGGTGGTCTTCCAGGTGCGGCCCACCGCCGACGCGCTGTGGCCCTCACCGTACGAGCCCTGGGCCCAGTGCCTCACCGGCGTCCAGGGCCGCGACCCGGGCTGGGACCCGCTGGGCACGGCGGTGGCCGAGGCGCACGCCCGCGACCTGGAGCTGCACGCCTGGTTCAACCCCTACCGGGTGGCCAACCACACCGACCCGTCCCGGCTGGTCGCGGACCACCCGGCCCGGGTCCACCCCGACTGGGTCCTGCCGTACGGGGGCAAGCTCTACTACGACCCGGGGCTGCCGGAGGTGCGGCGCTTCGTCCAGGACGCCATGCTCGACGCCGTACGCCGGTACGACATCGACGGCGTCCACTTCGACGACTACTTCTACCCCTACCCGGTCGCCGGGCAGTCCTTCGCCGACGACGACACCTTCGCCGCCCACGGCGCGGGCTTCCCCGACAAGGCCGCCTGGCGGCGCGACAACATCGACCGGCTGGTCAGGGAGATGTCCGAGCAGGTGCACGGCGTCGACAAGGACGTACGGTTCGGCATCAGCCCGTTCGGGGTCTGGCGCAACAAGGCCACCGACCCGCTGGGCTCGGACACCCGGGCGGGCGTGCAGACCTACGACGACCTGCACGCCGACACCCGCAAGTGGATCCGGGAGGGCTGGATCGACTACGTGGTGCCGCAGCTCTACTGGCACATCGGCAACAGCGCCGCCGACTACGCCAAGCTCGTCCCCTGGTGGGACGAGACGGTGCGCGGCACGGGCGTCGACCTCTACGCGGGGGAGGCGCTCTACAAGGCCGGCGACCCCGCGCAGCCGGCCGCCTGGCAGGACCCGGCCGAGCTGTCCCGCCACCTCACCCTGGCCGGTGAGTACCCGAGGGTCGGCGGGCATGTGTTCTTCTCGGCCAAGGAGGTCGTGACGGACCGGATCGGGGCGATGGCGCGGGTCGTCGCCGACCACTACCCCGCCTGACCGGGACCGTACCGCCGGGCCGTACTACCCGGGCTCCTTGTGGCGCACCACGCTGTCGGGGCCCGGGGACATCACCGTCTCGTGGCCGTCGTCGAAGCGGACGCGATAGGGCGGTGTGCCGTCCGGCCCGAGCACCTCGATGACCTCGGCGGTTCTGTCGTGCTGGCCGACGACCCGGCCGTGCACCAGCAATCTGTCGCCCACACTGGCGTGCATCGATGTCCTCCTTGCGGCTTTTCGCCTTGAATGTCGCCCCCGTGGGGCAGTCTACGTCCCGAGGTGTGGCCCGCGTCACCCCGGCGAAGCCGGTCGGGTGGCTTCACCGGGCGCGCCCGTCCTGCCAGAGTCCGATCATGGACGACACCACCACGGCCGCCGGTACGGCCCTCGACGCGTACGAGATCTCCACCGACGCCGCCCGCCTCGACCGGGCCCGCGTCCACCACTGGCTGTCGACCGACGCGTACTGGGCGATCGGCCGCAGCCGCGACAAGCAGGACCGCGCCATCGACGGATCGCTCAACTTCGGCGCGTACGAGACGGCCACCGGCGAACTGGCCGCCTACGCGCGGGTCGTGACCGACCACGCGACCTTCGCCTGGCTCTGCGACGTGTACGTCGACCGCGCCGCCCGCGGCAAGGGCCTGGGCACCGCGCTGGTCGAGGCGGTCCGCGACCACCTCGCCACCCTGGGCGTCACGCGCGTCATGCTGGCCACCCACGACGCCCACGGGGTCTACGAGAGGATCGGCTTCGCGCCCCTCGACGTCCCGGAGCACTGGATGGCGCTCCGCTTCGGCTAGCCCCGGGCCCCCCGGCCTCCGGGCCCGCAGGTCACCGGCCCCCGGGCCCCCCAGGTCTCCGGCCCCCAGGTCTCCAGCGGCCCCGGGGCACCCGCCCCCCCCGGGCGCTCGCCCGCCCCGTTCCGGTGGCACCCGTGCCACCGGCTAGCCTGGGCGCACGATGAACCGTCTGACCACGTCATGGGGCGAGCGCGACCTCACCCGCTTCCCCGAGGACCCGCGCGACCGGCTCCGCGCCTGGGACGCCGCCGACACCTATCTGCTGGACCACCTCGCGGAGGCCGCGGTCCCCGTCACCGGAACCGTGGTCGCGGTGGGGGACCGGTGGGGCGCCCTGACCACGACCCTGGCCGGGCGGCCCGGGGCGGAGGTCGTCCAGATCACCGACTCGTACCTCGGCCGCGAGGCCACCCGGGCGAACCTCGCCCGCAACGCCGCGCGCACCGGCGCCGGCCCCGCCGCCGTACGGCTGCTGACCACCCGGGACGCCCCGCCCGAGCGGATCGACGTCCTGCTGGTGCGGGTGCCCAAGAGCCTGGCGCTGCTGGAGGACCAGCTCCACCGCCTCGCCCCGGCGGTGCACGCCGGGACGGTGGTCGTGGGCACCGGCATGGTCAAGGAGATCCACACCTCGACCCTCCGCCTCTTCGAGCGGATCATTGGTCCCACCCGCACCTCCCTGGCCGTCCGGAAGGCCCGGCTGATCCACTGCACGCCGGACCCCTCGCTGCCGCGCGACCCCAGCCCCTGGCCGCACCGGTACGCCCTGCCCGCCGACGCCCCGGCCGGCGTCGCGGGCCGGACGGTGGTCAACCACGCGGGCATCTTCTGCGCCGACCGCCTCGACATCGGCACCCGGTTCTTCCTGCCGCACCTGCCGCGCGGCCTGGCCGGCGCCCGGGTCGTCGACCTCGGCTGCGGCAACGGCGTGGTGGGCCTCGCGGTCGCGCTGGCCGAGCCCGGCGCGCGGCTGCTGTTCACCGACGAGTCGTACCAGGCCGTGGCGTCGGCCGAGGAGACGTTCCGGGCGAGCGGGCCGCCCGCCGCCGAGGCGGAGTTCCTGGTGGGCGACGGGCTCGCGGACGTACCCGACGGGAGCGTGGACGTCGTCCTGAACAACCCGCCCTTCCACAGCCACCAGGCCACCACCGACCTCACCGCCCGCCGGATGTTCTCCGGCGCCCGCCGCGCCCTGCGCCCCGGCGGCGAGCTGCGCGTCGTCGGCAACCGGCACCTCGGCCACCATGTGACGCTGCGCCGGCTGTTCGGCAACTGCGAGGTCGTGGCGAGCGACCCGAAGTTCGTCGTCCTGCGGGCGGTGCGGACGTAGGACGTCAGTCCCGGGCCGGCAGCCGGCTCCCGCAGCGCCCGCAGAACCGGACGTCGGCCTCGTCGGGCGCCGGCCTGCCGCAGTCCGGGCACACCCGCGGGAGCAGGCACGCCGCCTCGCCGCCCTCGTCGCGGGCGGCCGGGGCGGCGCCGATGGTCAGCCCCGGGCGGCGGCGGTGCACCGTCAGGTAGGCCAGCCCCTCGGGCCCGGCCACCATCCCGCGCCGCGCCCCGCGGGGCAGCCACACCAGGCACCCGGCCTCGACGGGCCGCTCGCCCTCCCCGGTACCGAGCCGCCCGTCGCCCTCCACCACGTACAGCAGGACGTCCAGGTCGGGCTCGACATGACCGGCAACCCCGGCGCCCGGAGCCAGCCGCACCACATTGGCGTCGAGCTGCCGCCCGTCCACGGCGAGCCGCCACAGCGCACCCCCGCGCCCGTCGGGCACGCCACGGGTCACCTCGCCCAGGCGCGCGAGCACCCCGGCCCCCGGATTCGCAGCCACCCCGTCGCCTCCCGTTCCACGCGTCCCCCGAAGCAGCGGATACTACCGTTCACCCCCACCCCACCCGGCCGAACCGAGCACCCAGGTGGCCCCTGCCTAGGCTGAGGGTTCCGCCGGCCGTCCATGGGAGGGGAACGTCATGAGTGGCACCGCGGAGGAGTACGCCGCCGCCTCTGTCGAGGCGCTCATGAGCCGGGAAGCCATCCGGAGACGCCCGGGGATGTATGTGGGCTCGACCGGTGAACGCGGGCTGCACAACATGGTGTTCGAGGTCTCCGACTGGGCGGCGAACCAGGTCCTCGCCGGTCGCGCCGACCGCGTCGACATCACACTGCGCCCCGACCGCTGCGTGCGGGTCGCCATCGCCGGGCCGGGCACTCCCGTCGAGGCGGCCGGGCACGCGGGCGCACCCGGCCTGGAAACACTGCTGACCCGGATGGACCCCGCGCCGCGGTGCGGGGGCCGCCGACGCGTGGGAGCGGGCCTGCTCGGCCTGGGGCCCTGTGTCACCAATGCCCTGTCGAGCCGTCTGACGGCAGAGACCCGGCGCGAGGGGATGCGCTGGGTACAGCACTACGACCGCGGTGTCGCGGTCGGCCCGCCCTCTGCCGAGGGGGCCACGACGGAAACCGGAACCGTCATCGCGTTCCGGCCCGACGCCGACATCTTCGGTGCGGCGTAGTGTTCGTTCGACACGCTGGCGGAGCACTGCAGAACACTGGCCTTCCTCAACCGGGGCCTCGACATCACATTGACCGACCAGCGCCCCGAGGTCGGACCACGAGCGGAACGGTTCCTCTTCCCGGGCGGTGCCAAGGACTTCGTCGCCTTCCTCGCGGCGCGGGCCGGGGCGTCCGACGCACCTCGGGTCCTCGGCTTCGAGCGGGAGGATCCGCGGATCGGCGGGTCCATCGAGGTTGCCCTGGCGTGGAGCCTCACCGCCCCGGGTGGCATCCACAGCTTCGCGAACGGCAGGCCCACCCCCGGGGGCGGGACGCACGTGGTGGGCTTCCGGCACGGGCTGGCGGCAGCGCTCGACACCTTCGCGCGCGAGCGGCGGCTGTCGACGGCGAGCGGCACCGCCATCGGGCCCGGCCGGTTCCGCGACGGCCTGACAGCGGTCGTCTCGGTGAAACTCGATCACCCCGAGTTCGAGGGTGCCACCCGCGGCATGCTGGGCAATGCCGGGGTGCGGGAAGCGGTCTCGTCGGCCGTACGGGAGCATGTGAGCACCTGGCTGCGAGCGGACCCAGGACTGGCCGCAACCGCCGTCGGCCGGATCACGGCCGCCGGATGACCGGCCGGGGCGGGAGCCAAAGCAGCGGCGGGTGTGACCGAGAACTTTAGTTGGCGAATCATGGACTGAGACGCGCAGGTCGGGAGTGCGTGGAGAATCCTTGTTGGCAAATCATGAGAGGCATAGTTGGCGAATCATGAGCTTGGATGCTCACTGTGAGTGAGCGACGGGGTGAGCCGGTTCCTCGTCGGCGATGCCGGGCGCATGGTGAACTCGATCCCGTAGGCGCCGGACGTTCGGGGTTGGGAAGAGGCGTCCGTTGTCAGTCCTGGGCGTTACCGTGACGCACGGAGGCGCTTGTTGCTGGTCGCAGTGATTTCTTCGGCTGCATCAAGGATCGTCCGCCAGCCCTAGGAGACGCGCATGACCGCTGCCCGCTTGACCGGTCGCCCTTGGCACGATGTAGATGGCCCCGTGCTTGTCGCGTCGGCAGCCGCTCTGCAGTTGATTCCTCAGAACATTCCGCGCCTTGTGAGGCTTCAGCGCCTTGCTGCCATCGGGGCGTGCCTCCCCAGCCGTCCGGATGCACCCCGGCTGTCACCCAGCAAGCTCCGAGCGCTGCTCAAGGATCCCCTGGTTAGCGGCTCTCAGATCCGTGCCCAAGAAGACTTGTACGACGACCTGTACACCGCCGAGGTTTCCTTCCACGGCGGGCCATGTCTCGTCGCGCAAGGACTGACATCACGGTGTGCTCACACCCTCGATCTCATGCTACAGAGCATCCTCGGGCCTGATGGACAGGCTGGATTGCCGGCGCAGTTCGTCAAGGAGACACAGTTGTGGGCGCACACGGCATTGAGGTTGAGCGACGCCATGCTGCGTCGGGCCGGGCTTCACCGGGGTATCGCTCCGCCGGAGCGACACAGTGACGAGGTGTTCGTTCCGGGAGAGAAGACCCTCACCGCCCTGCGGGAAGCCGTCCGCTATCGCTTCACGGACCTGTCTGACCTGCTGCCGGCCAGTTCCGCCGATCTCCTCGCTGGATGGGGTATCCGGCCAGGCGAGCACACGCTCACCACGGGACCAGGGCCGGACGATGGACTCGTAGTCAAACCTCTTCTCCTCATGGAAGATGGCTTGATCGTCGCAAATCCAGCCGAACTGGTTACGGCGCTGCGCCATGAACTCATCGTTCAAGCCGGGTTGCACGAATGCCGACCCCAGCTTGCGCGCCTACTGCGCGATCAGACGATGAGAGACACCAGCCGCCTTTTGACGTTGTGTGGTGCGGTCCCGACAGGGCCGGCTCAACAGGTGGGTGACGACCTGATCACCCGCCGCACCTTCACGTTCGCTGAGGACAAGATCCTCGACCTTGCCGTGGTCATGGATGACCTGTCCGACTACGACGAGACCAATCCGGCAGGTCACTGGCCCATCCGGGATCTTGGTCTGCGGGTGCAGAACGTCATTGACCCTGTCGGCCCGCCTCTTCCCGAGGACGCGTGCACTCTTCGCCTCATCATCAACGAAGGTGTGGGCCGATCCTCGTTCTTGGGACTCGCGGACCAGCGTCGCCCCGGCCCGGTCGTCGTGACCTCTCTCAGCGACCTTCAGGTCATGGCAGAGCTGGACGGCTCAGACCCCCTGTTCCTATGGCGGTTTGCGCAAGCGGAAACGGAGCTGCACGAGACGACCCATGTGCAGTCGTGGAGCGCGCTGGACAACTACGGGCTCTACCGGAACTGCGAGTACAGCTACTACGTGTCAGACGACACGAGACCTACGATGCTTCTCGTCGAACAGGACCACTCTCGAGCGCTGCGCGTTGAAGTTCAGCAACGCTACGACCGTCATGACGTTCCCAGCCCCCACAGGCCTGTCTACGTGCCGGTGGTCTCCGTATACGGCACGTCTACGGCGCCGATCTATCGACCTCTTCCAGACGTACCCGAGGTGGGGAGACTCGTCGAAGTCCCAGACGTAAATGTGTGGTTGGGTGCTGGCGACCATGAAGTTGCTGACGGGCTGAAGGATTTCCATCACCTGACGGTAGAAGCAGCAGCCTTCTGGACCTGGCAGATTTCTACCGCCCGTCCCGAGCTCTTGCCGCTAGCCGCGTCTACGGGCGAGCTGTACGTGAGCCTTTCCTTCGACGATCCCTCAGCGTGGCAGGCTGCGTTGGACGGCAATCCTGGTACAGAAAGTGCACGTCCCTGGGTCGGCGTCCGTGGCGCCGAACCTGGGCTCGTCGATCTGCGCCTCTACGCGGAGGGCTTGGCCAGCCTTCTCGCAGACGCAAATGGAGCCGACCGCATCGTGCTACGAGCCCTGCTTGAAGGCATCACGCAAACCGCCGGATTGGTGGACGAGGATCTTGACGCGCTCGTCGATCAACTGGCGCCCGAGGGTCCCAAACAGTTGTTGCATGTCGAACTGAACCCACGCCTTCCGCTGCGCCCCGGTCCGCTCCCTACGGCTCGACTGGTACAACCTGCCGCTTCCGCCATGGTTCTTGACGAACTGGGCCGGTACCTCGATAGCGCCGGTACGCCAGTGGGGACCATCCCCTCGGAGAAGCGTACCCAGGTTCTGCAGAAGGTCGTGGGGCACTACTTCACACTCATCGAGGATATGGTGGCCGGTCTGGCGGCCGAGGGGCTCGTCGAGTCGCTGATTTCGCGGCACGAAGCGCTCCTGTACGACGAGGCCTTCAATGACCAGATCCTCCCATCGCGCATCGCCTGCTTCGGAGAGGCAAGCCAGCCGGCCGAGAACCTTGTCAGGACCACCAAGCGCCAAGTGGAAGCTGCTCAGGCCAGCCGATTCCTCATCGAATACGTCGCTGCCCAACCTCCCAGTGGAGACTCGTCACTCACCCTGGACACGTACGACCACCTCATGGCGTTGTCTGCAGAACTCATCTCTCGTGCCACTCTCTCGGAAGCCATTCACCACGACTTCTCAGAGGCTCAACTTGCCTTGTTGGCCTCCGGTCGACTCGGTGTCTCCCGCGGCGACCAATACGAATCAGGCTCCAACGCGCTTGCTACAGCCCGAGCAGAGGCACTCCTGCTTGCAGCACCGACTCGTCATTCCCGCCGGGGATCCGAGCCCCAAGGGCCCACTGCACAGGTAGAAGAAGCAATGGTCGCCGAGTTCCGCTTCTCTCTCACCGACTTGTCCCAGGGTGTCGGCGAGGTCATCGCTCTGGGGGGTGAGCGCTGCCAGTCAGAGCCCTACACCCTTGCAGAGTCGGTTGTTGCCGATCACTTGTCCAGGACGCTGCACTGGGAACATGAGAAAGCGCAGACCTTCCTCGATCGGCTCACACTGCGTCCCCGCGCCAAGTTCCTTTCTGTCAACTCCGATGCGTGGCCGTGGCGCTACAACCGGGAATGGTCGTACGTTCGACGCCCGCTTATCCGTGTGGGCACAGGGGACGGCTCTCAACTCGTCTGGGGAGCCAGGCATACTTGGAGCAGTGGCTCGTATTGGGTCAATCTCATCTACTCCGGACGGTTGCGCAGCACGTCATCAGCGATGAAGAAACTGCTGGGAGTGATTCGGCAGGACGAGAACAAAGCCTTCGAAGCGCATGTCGTCGACACACTCAGGGCTGGAGGCTGTTCCCTCGCTGTCAGGGGTGTCTCCAAAATCGCGGGACGTAGACTCACGTCAGCCGAGGGTCACGATCTGGGCGACATCGATGCGCTTGGTATCAACGCGGCTAGACGCGTGATCATCGTTATCGAAGCCAAGGACTTCGAGATGTCACGTAATCCGACCGAAATGGCCAACGAAGCCGATGCTCTATTGCGCGGCGACAAAAGTGCTCTCTTCAAACTTGGTCGCCGCACAGAGTGGGTACGCCAAAACCTTGCGGCAACGTTGACTCACTTCCTTGGGGATCGCGATACCACCAGCTGGACTGTTACATCCGCCATCGTCACCAGCAGGGATCTCATGGCTCCCCGGGTGCTTGCCTCCAGCGTGCCAGTAGTCCCTATCGGCGAATTCGAGCAGTGGGTCGCCGCAGAGCTCGTTCGGGGTAAGCGAGGCAATGGGCGACGCCGCTCTTGATCTGGGCCCTTATGTGTGGGATCGAGGGGGCGCCGTCCAAGCGAACCAGCATGTGGCCGACGGTGCTGTCTGAGGTTCTTCCGGCGTGCGGTGGGTACTTCTATCGGATGGTCAGAGCGGGTTGTCGGTTTTTCAGGTGCGTTCGGCCGTCGCCTGGTCGGTGTGGTGCTTCCCTTCAAACTCGGTTGGCTGAGGTAGCCGAGCCGTTTCTGGCTGTGCCGGGAGTTGTAAGAGCCGTCCATCTACCCGAACAGCGCGATGCTCGCCTCGGTCGTTGATGAGACTCGTTGTATTTTCCCCACCCGGTGCTCACGGGTTCCCCAGACTTGCTCTCTTTGATTCCTCACCTGTGGGGCGCCGACTTGCGGACCTATGCCGCACGTCGAGGATCAATGAGGCGGAGGAGGCCCCGGCGAGGTTTGGGGATCAAGCCGATCTGCTGGGTCACGTGCTCGCGCAGCCCGGCCGTGGACGCGTCGGTCTCCTCCGTGGCGCCGGCAGGATGACGAAGGCGATGATGGCCTGGCCCGTGGTGGCGTCCGGGACGCCCGCCACGGCGGCTTCTGCGGCATCGGGGTGCGAGAGGAGCGCGGACTCCACCTCGGCGGTGGAGCTGCGGTGCCCAGAGACATTCATGACGTCGTCGATACAGCGGAGGACCCAGGTGTCGCTGTCCTCGTCGTAGCGGACGAAGTGGTGCCTTTCGTTGCTGGAGGCGGCGGACGGGGGCGCTGCCCAAACAGACCGCGTCGCGAGCACCGATTCCGGTGATCCAGATGAAAACGGCACGACACGCTTCCCGCCGGGCTGGGACGATGCCAAGGTGAAACTGATTTCGTCGCCCGTGATCGGGTGCGCGGCGGACATCGCGAAGGATGTCTTCTCCAAGGCCGAGCTGGAACTCCTCTTCATGAAGGCCGGCCTGGACGGCTTCATGCCGTCCGACTCGTACGGTAAGGCCGAACTGGTGGTCCGGACGGTTCGAGGCGCACAGCAACAGGCCGCCGACGCCGATCTGGCGGCCCGTAAGGCGCTCTACGAGTTCGTCCGCCTGGTCGCGGAGCGGACGGCGCCCGCCGAGGACGGGGATGTTCCTGCCGGTACCCCGTTCTGGCAGCTGCGGGAGGCACTCAGGTCGGATGGCTTGGACCTCGTCGCGGAGTACGAGACCACCGAGGAGATGTGGGGCAGGTCCAGGTCGCGGTTGCTTGGTGCGCGTCTCCTGCCTCTCGACGAGCCGCGCGCGCCGCTTAGTGACGAGATCACAGCGCTGGAGCACGAATTCGACCGGCTCGGGTTGACCGTCGCCAGGAACTGCTACCGCCAGGCCGTGGACAACCTGGTGGAGCAGCGTTTCGAGGCGGCGAACGGCCAGTTGAGAGCGATGTTCGAGGCTGTCGCCGTATACGTGGCCACTGCCCACGGATTTACCGCCACGATGCAGGGCGCGGGGGGTGCGGCCATTCGGTACCTCGTCGACCAGGGCCTGCTGCCCGACAACGACGGTGGCTCCTTCGTACGCGGCCTGTGGCAGATCACGCACACCAACGGACCGCATCCGGGCGCCTCGCACGCCGGCGAGGCACGCTTCCGCCTACAGGCTCTGACCGGTGTAGCCCGCTACCTGATCGACCGCTTCACACCGGTTCAGTAGGCCTTCAGGCCGATCTCCCGTCTCGCCTGTATCGACTCCCGCGTAGAACTTGGGCGTTGCGCAGCGGGAACGGGATGCCGAGGGCCTCGTGCATTGCGCCACTGAGCTCGCGGAACGGCAGGATGTTGGTCGCCCGTGGCGAGCCGTGTCACGAAGTCCGCCAGTCCTGCCACAGCTTCTAGGTCATCCGTCCAGCCGGAGACCAGGAGGTACCGGACCCACATCGGGACAGCGAGACGGCTCAGTCGTGTGGCGAATCTGAGGCGGGGGCGACATAGGCTGAGAAAACCCGAGTTCGGACTAGTCGTACAGGGCTAGTGTGTCAACTGTGCGAGACGAGACCTGGGAGCCTGCTGTCACGGTTGACGAAGGACTCAGCCGCAGAGCGAAGGCGTTGGCATGTACCGCCCCGTTGCACGAGCTCGACGCCCGTAAGGGCATGATCGAGTGGGCCGAGGCGAAGACCTATCTGATGGCGGAGATCGCTCTGTACACCATCGACCAGGTCGCGATCACCATGGACTTCGACACGGGCGCCAGTCACCAGCACATCGTGGACCGAGTCCAGCGGTTCGTCGCGCGGCAGGCGTCGCAGCGCCCAGCCAAGGAGCACGCACGGGTCACGGCCTGGGTACTGGAGAGTCTGATCAATGTCGGGGACGTGGATCGCGCGTTCCGCCGCCCGTACGGGGCAGTGGACGCCGACGGCGTCTACCGTGTGCGCACGTTCGACTTCAAGCTCATCGAGGAGCGCAGGGACGTCACGGGCAAGCTGTACCTGCGTGCCTCGCACGAGGCTCTGAACGTCCTGGTCGGCGCCCTGGACACCGACGTCGAGTCCGCCCAGGTCGCCGCCGAGGTGAAACTCGACAACCTGATCAGGCGGGGCCAGCTGGCAGACGCCAAGCAGATCGCCGAGCAGGCGCGTATCCGTACGATCCAGTACGGGGAGATGATCCGGGTCCAGTTGGACGCCACCAAGCGCAACGTGCAGGCGGTGGACTGGCAGGAGAAAGTCCCGAAACTACTCGACGACGCGCTCGCCCACGTCGAGGAACGGGTCAAGGCCGAGCGGGCGATCGCGAAGTACATGGCCGAGGCACGCGACGAGGCGGAGGAGCCCGTGCGCAAGAGTCGGGCAGCGGAACTCGTCGAAATCGTCGAGGACTGCGTACGACGCCACATCAAGCTCCACACCCACCTCATGGGAGCCCGGGACCTCTTCCGGGAGCAGCAGGATCGCCAGCAGTTCGCCGACACTCCCCAGCGCCAGACCCTCGACCTGTACGGCCACATCCTCACGCCTGCTCTCGACCTGCCGGTCACTGATGTCTCCGGATTAGCCGACCGATACTTCACGGATTCCTCGGGCCCGGTCGTCCGCGATCTTCCGGACCTGGCCACCCTCGTTCCCCTGCTGCTGCGCCCGGCACCGGAGCGCACGCGGTTCGCGGGAGAAGTCCTCGAACCCGACCTGGAGACGTTGGAAGAGCAGAAGCGCTTCACTAACCGCCAGTGGGAACAGGCCAACGCGCTCCTCGACCTGCCGGACGAAGTACGCACGCTGTCCGGTCTTCTAGACGAAGCGGCAGCACTCGACCCCGAGCTTCCCGAACTCGTAGCACTCCTGGCGTTGCACGCGTACGGTCCGCAAACCGGAACAGCCCTGCGCCGCGGAGATCCCCGGGTCTTGGTGGCCGTGCACGCCGGCGCCGACCTGGACAGCCAGGGCTTCGAAGGAGACGACCTGCTCCTCACCACGGCACGGCTCGTGGACCCGGCCACGGCCGACGGCCCGGAACCGACCACGAAGAACACCGGAGGCGACAACCGATGAGCGGGGTCCTCGGCACCTACAGCGAGCACGACGCGGAGGAGGCGGCACGGCTCGTCGGATACGGCCTTCGCCCCAGGCTGCGTCCGCACCGGGACGCCGACTACGCGGCTCTCGTCCGCCGCTATGACGAGGAACCGGCGTTCGAGCAACTCGTGAGAAGGAGCGCGGCAGGCCTCGGGCTGCGGGTCATCGGAATCACCCAGCGTGCCGGTGCCGTCTTCGGGGCTCTGCCGGGCTCGGTGTTCGAGACCAAACTCGATCACTACGCACGGCAGGCGCGCCAGGCCCATCAGCGAGAGGCAGAGCGGGTGCTGCACGGCATCGCCCACCTGGCCATCGCCGCCTGCTGTTTCCCGCGGCCCGAGGACCTCGCCGACGACGGCTATGTCGGCCAGGCCACGGTTCCGACGGTGGACCAACTGGTACGTCACGCATGCCAGGAACTATCCGAGCGTGTGGCCGGATCGGAGGAGAACAGCGACCCCATGACCGACGCCCTCGAACTGGAGCGTGCCTGGCGCGTGTACTTGCGCAGACCCGAGGCCGGCTCGACCAGCGACGGCCGCGTCGCCCCGCCGTCCACCGAGGCCATCGTGGGCAAGGCCCTTCGCTACCTGGTCGACCAGGGCATGTTGACCGAGACCGAGGACGACGAGCGCTCGGTCAAGGTTTACCGCACGACCAGCCGCTACCAACTTCAGGTCCGCGAACTGGCAGGCGTCCAGGCGTACGACGAGTTGCTGCGCCTAGGTGCCCCCGTGGGACCGGCTGCCGCAGGCATCGTGCGGGTCTCCGATTCCGGCACGCTGTACTGACGGGCTCGGGCATGGAAAACACGATGAACTACGAGCTCTCCCGGATCCGCCTCTGCTCGGTCGGCCCCGTGGGCGCACGGTTCCAGGATGTGACTCTGGACCTCAGCGGTGCCGGCCGTCCGGTCGCCCAGGAGCAGGCAGATCTGTTCGATTCCGTGACGCAAACACTGCGTCCGTCGCCCGCCAGCGTGCTCTTCCTCGAGAACGGCGGCGGCAAGTCCGTGCTTCTCAAGCTGGTGTTCTCGGTGCTGCTCCCGGGGCGGGGCCTCGTGAAGGGGGCCGACGACCCCCGCCTCCTCGACAACTACGTGCTGGCCCAGGACGTCTCACACGTCGCTCTCGAATGGACGCACGCGGTGAACGGCCGGTCCCTTGTCACCGGCAAGGCGATGGCGTGGAAGAACCAGACAGTCTCCAAGGCCGCGGACAACCTCCAGGAGGGGTGGTACTACTTCTACCCCACCGAGACGCTGGCCCTGGACACTCTGCCGATCACCGACGGCGGACGCCGCTATTTGTCCTTCGACTCCTACCGCAATGAACTGCTCGAACTCAGTGACGCGGACCCCCGTCTGGGGCTCGACTGGCCGAAGTCCCAAACCGACTGGACGGAGCGTCTGGCGAAGGTCGGCATCGATTCCGAACTCTTCCGCTACCAGCGGGTGATGAACAAGGGCGAGGGTGAGGTGGTACGCGCGTTCGACCTCGACTCGGACGCGAGCTTCGTCGACTTCCTGCTCAAAGCCGTGATCAAGCAGGACAGCCTGACCGAGTTGGCCAAGCTGGTGTCCCAGCACCTGGACAAGCTCGCCCGGAGGCGGAGCCTGTTGCTGGAGCAGGAGTTCGTGGAGCACACAGTCGAACTCCACGGACCGCTAATCGAGACGTCACGCGCGGAGGCCGAAGCACGGAAGCACGTCCAGCAGGCCGAGGAGGGCTTGGTGAAGTTCGCCGGGCAGCTCAAGCGTCGCGTCCAGGACGACGACACCCGCCTGGGGAAACTGGAGCAGGAGGCGACCCGTCTCGCACGGGAACGGGACGACGCCGCGCGCTTGGCCAAGCGGTGGAGCGCGACCGTGGCCGAGCAGCGACTCAGCCTTGCCGCGATGCGTCTGGAGGAGGCCAGGGCTCTTGTCGCACGGGCGTCCACTGAGCGGGACGATGCCAACGCCCTGACAGCAGGATGGCAGGCGACAGCCGTCGTACTGCGCCACCAGGAGAAGACCGGCGAGGCGACCCGGCTGCGTGAGCTGGTCAACGCAGGCGAGGAACAGGCCCGCCCTGCCTTCGAGGCGCGTGAGCAGGCCGCCAGGGCATTTGCCGCCGGGCTCTCGGCCCTCGTCCGCAAAGCCGGAACCCGGGCACGCGATGAAGAGGAGGCGGCGCGTCAACGTGACGAGGCCGAGGCGAAAGTCCGCGGCGAGCGAGAGGAGTCGCTCAAGGCTTCGACCGCAGCGGAGGCCGAGCGGCAGAGCCTCGTCCAGCGTATGGAGGCGGTCCGTGCAGACGCCCAGCAGGCCGTGGCCGACGGACTGGCAGCCGACACGGAGGCGCTGCCGCAGGCCGCCCAGGACGCACAGCACGCTCTCGAAGCCGCACGCAAAAAGGTCGACGCGCTGGCAGAGGAGGCGGAAGCGCTCGCCGAAGAACACCTCGAGGTCCAGCGGCTCCTGGACGACGCGAAGGAGAACGAGGGGAAGGCACGTCAGTCTGCCGAACGCCTCCAGGACAGGCTGGAACAGGCCACGGGTCCCAAGACGGCACTGGAATCCGAGCCACGGCTGACCGAGCTCCTCGACGGCGAACGAGTCGACCTCGACCAGGACGCGCACCTCCTGGTCGAGCGTCTTGCCGGAGCGATCGCCGAAGCCGAACGGGAACACGTTGCGCTGCGGATCGAGGACGCCCGCGACGAGCAAGACCGGCTGGCCCTGGCCGATGGGCGGCTGCTGCCTCCGCCGGCCGTCGTGACCGAAGCCTGCCGGATCCTGAGGGACCGGCAGATCGACGCCTGGCCGGGCTGGGAACATCTTGCGGACTCCCCCCAGCACAAGCGCGAGGAGTTCATAGCCAGGGCTCCCCATCTCGTCAGTGGCGTCCTGCTGAACTCCGGTGGTGATGTGAGTGAGGCCCGTGACATCCTCGCCGCGCTGACACCCCAGCCCACCGCTTACGTGGCCGTGGGCACCAGCGAGGCACTCGAATCCCTACAGGCCGGGCAACCGGACGGCGTTGCGTTCACGCTCCCCTTCCATCCCGCGCTGTACGACCACGACGCAGCCGAAACCGAACACCGGGCCGTTGAGGAGCGGTGCTCCCAACGGATACAGCGCCTCGCCGAGGTCGTGGCCTCCAAACGCAGGGACGAGGAACTCAGGCACCGGATCGCCACATGGCGGGAGAGCTACCCGCCTGGTGCCGTCGCAGCCCTATCCGAAAGGGCTGCTGTGGCCGGCGAGGATCTCGCCACGGCGGAGAAACTCACAGCCGACCGACGGCGCGGCGTCACCGACCTGGTCAAGCGGCAGACACAAAACCGGACAGCGCAACGCACGGCCGCGAGCGGGCGGGACCGTCTGACGGCGGTGAGCGGCAGACTCGACGACATCGCCCAACGACTGGCCCAGATCCCGGGATGGTCAGACCTGGCCCGTGCCGCCGAAGTACGACGAGATCAGCAGAACGAAGCGGCTGACCAAGCCCTGATTGCCGCGGACGAACACCGCCGTCTGGCGAAAGAACACAGGAACACAGCCGGTGAACAACTCCAAATCAAGGAAGAAGCGCTCAAGGAACGGGCGGCACTGCCCGGCGCGCAGGGTGTCCCTGAGGAGGCGGATGCTCCACACGAGCCCATTGCTCTGCTGCGTAACACCTACAAGACCGCATCCGACAACTACGAGAAAGCCAATGTGCCGGACGAGTTGCGCCGAAGTCTCATCCGGGCGGAGGCGGAGGAGACGGAGGCCAGCGACGAGTACTCCACGCTGGACGATGCTCCTCGTGAGCAGGCCCACCGACTCCTGCTGACTCCGGAGGCCTCCGACGCGACCACCCGCGCACAAGCCCTACGGCGCGCGGGCCGTAGGCAGAAGGCGGCCGAAGAGGCGGTCGGGAAGGCCCAACTCGCCCAAGGACAGCAGGAGAACGCCCTGAAAGAACGCGGGAGCGAATTCCGGGTGTTCGTTTCGGAGAGCGTTGCCCCCATGCCCCTGGAGCGGCAGCCCCGCGACATCACCGCATGTCAGGAAGCGGTCGAGGAAGCCCGGTCGAAGCAGTCGGCCGCCGCGGACGCGGAGGCTTCGGTGGCCTCCGTGCACACAGCGGCCGTCCTGGCATGGGAGGCGGCGAAGGACACCGCCAAGGAGTTCACCATCCTGGCGGAAACCCTCGCGGCTCTCACTCCCGAGGAAGCCGCCGACGAGCCGTTCACGGATGACGCCGCTGCGGCACGCCACGAGCACCGCCGATTCGACCATGCCAGGAACACAGCCCGGGACGATCTGGCCAGACATGAGCGGAATCTGCGCAAGGCAATCGAGAGGCTGAAGAAGCACGCGGGCGCCGACAAGTACGACTCCCTGAACATCCCCGTCCGTCGCCAGATCCTGATCCTCCCGCCCGAGGAACTGACCGCCCAGGCACGCGGCTGGAACATCCCCCTCACCTCGCGGCTGCGGAGCCTCACCGACGACCTGAACCAGATCAGCAGACACCGGCAAGTGATCATCGATCACCTCAAGGGCGAGGTCGACAAGGCCTTGGCCGTCCTGCGGTCGGCACAGCGCCTGTCCGCGCTACCGCGCTCCCTCGCTGAATGGGCCGGGCAGGAATTCATCCAGTTCAACTTCGACAGGCTCAGCGACGAACTACTCACGGCCCACTTGGGACAGGTGGTCGACGAGGCTGCCGCCGGCGTCACCAGCGACGGACGCAAGACGCGGCGCGACGGTCTCTCCCTGCTGCTGCGTGGCGTGCACACAGCCGTCCCCAAGGGATTCCGGGTGTACATACTCAAGCCCGACAAGGTCCTGCGAAGGGAGCGCGTACGGGTGTCCAAGGTCAAGGAGATCTTCTCCGGCGGCCAGGAACTCACTGCCGCCATCCTCCTGTACTGCACGATGGCGGCCTTGCGAGCCAACACCAAGGGCCGCAGACGCGACCGCCACGCAGGCGTCCTCTTCCTCGACAACCCCATCGGACGGGCCAACGCCGACTACCTGCTCGACCTGCAACGATCGGTGGCGGAGGCGCTCGGAGTCCAACTCGTTTACACCACAGGACTCTTCGACGAGAACGCACTGGGACGGTTCCCCCTGATCATCCGGCTGCGGAACGACGCCGACCTGAGGGCCGCGCGCAAGTATCTGGTCGTGGACGAACTAATCCGCAACCACCTCGACCGTCTCCCTCCCACGGACGGCACCGGACGTCTGTCCGCCGCCAGGGTCTTCACCCGCGACGCGGAAGGTGCCGGAGAATGACGCGGGAGACACCGACTAACGCGACCGCACTGCGCCGACGGGAACGTGAACTCCTCGCGCTCCTGCGACAGTGGGCCAAGGACAACAAGCGCAGAGCCGACACCAAGACGCAGATACCGCTGGACGCCGTACTGAAGGCCTTCCGGGCCATCCGCAACCGCAATCCCGAAGGAGAGTTCGAGCCGGCGGTGCTCGACGGCTGTCTGAAAGTCCTCGAACAGAATGGTCTGATCAAGGCTTTCCAGAACAGGACTCCCGAGACGGTATCCCTGCCGGTCAGTATTTGGCTCCTGCCCGAGGACCGTCCCGTCCGTACCGAAGAACCGATGCCACGCTGGCATCACGAACTGAGCTGGCTCGCCCGAGAATGGCAGCGAGCCACTCCCAAGCAGCGGACCGCCTACACAGCCCTCAACCTGTGGCGCAAGAGTGACCCGGACCTGTTCGCCGTACCGATCCGCGAGCGCGCCCTGGAGATCTTCGGCACCTTCGGTTCCGAGGCAGACTTCCCCATGCCCGAGAAGACCTTCGACGAGCTGAAGTCCGGGCCCCTTTTCTCCGATCCGGACCGGCTCGACGAGGTCATCCGAACCTTCCGGCCGCCCCCACCGCTGCTCACGGAAACCTTCCCCCTGGAGGAAACGGATGGCCGGTACTGGCGGGTCGGCACCGGTGACGTCCTGCTCGTTGTCGAGAACTCGACCACTTGGTGGTCCCTCGTCAAGTGCCTTCCCGAACAGCACCGCCTTGGATATGTCGCGTGGGGACTGGGCGGCACCTTCCGAGCCTCAGTCCGGGCCATCACCGCGGAGCACCGCATCTCGGAGATCCGCTACTTCGGCGACCTGGACCTCAGCGGTGTACGCATCCCGCTGAAGGCCTCCCACACGGCATCGCAGCTCGGTCTGCCCGCCGTGCAGCCAACCGAAAAGCTGTACGAAGTGCTATTGGACCTGGGGCGGCCCCGTAACGCCAAGGAGGCTCCGGCCAATGCGGCGGAGGCCACACAACTGGCGAGCTGGCTTCCCGCACGCCACCGCGCGGACACCGTGGGACTTCTCATGGAAGGCAAACGACTCGCTCAGGAATGGGTGGGATATCGCTACCTGCAACGAAATACAGATTGGTACGCGGATGTTCGCTGACGGATCTGGACCCTGCGGTACTCGGTCCCGGGACCCGCGCGAAATTCTGGCCGGTCTCAATTATGTGACCGAGACTCTTCGTTAGCGAATCATCTGCCCAGGTCAACGCCGAGCTCACGGTGCCAGAGCAGCCGGACGATGTTCGCCCGGCCAACGGAAGGCACGCTGGTCGCCTCCGCCAGGTCGGAGAACGTCATCGCCTGCCCCTTCTGCCCGCTGATAGCGGTGAGCAGCTGCTCGCGCATGCCGAGAAGGTCCCTCGCCGGCCGCCGGCGCGAGGACAGGTGGTCAAAGACGCTCCAGACATGCGGTCGCCAGCCCGCGACCACCGAGTAGCGCCAGCCGCAGGCAGCCGCCACTTCCCTGGCCGCCGCGAACTTCAGCGCGTCCTCTTCCTTGATCAGCTCCATCGGGCGGACGTCCAGCAACCACATCCCACCGCCGATCACGGCCAGGAAGTCCGGGATGTGCCAGGCGCGCCCGCCCGCATGCTCGAAATCAAGCCGGAACGGCTGCGACAGCACTTCCGATGCCCTCAAGAAGTCCAGCGCGACCAGCAGGCTCACTTCCTTCAGCGACTCGAAGCCATGCTTCCCGCCCGCTGACGCCATCGCCTCCAGGCCGGGGCGGTGCCGCTGCTTCGCCCGCCACGTGAACCCCCGCATCGGCCGGGACGACATCACCGGTATGTGAGCCATGTCCTGGACCGGCCAGCAGACCTCGTCGGTGCCCACCTGCCACGTCGAACTCCACCGACGCGGCCAGTCGTCCCCGAGCCGCAGCCGATCCCGCAGTCCGGCGTCCCCGTCGTACGCCGTGACAAGGTGGTCCAGCTGACTTGAATCCGACGGGATCTTCGCTCTCACTGCCTCGCCCACTCATCCAGAGAAGGACCACTCGACCGGCGACGGGGGCGTTTCGCTGGTACTGCCCGCAACACAGCGTGACGGGACCAAGATTTGCCAACCAGCGTTCTCCATGTGCCAACTAAAAATCTCCGTCGCAGCGGGGCCGGCACGGTCGAGGCGCATTGCATAAAAGTGCATGCTTGCGTATAGTCATGCCATCGATGAGGAGGGTTCGATGGCAGTACGAGCAGCAGTGGCGGGCGCGAGCGGATACGCGGGCGGAGAGGTGCTCCGTCTGCTCCTCGGCCACCCGCACGTCGAGATCGGCACCCTGACCGGGCACTCCAACGCCGGCCAGACCCTCGGCGCGCTCCAGCCGCATCTGACGCCGCTCGCCGGGCGGGTGCTGGAACCTACCACCGCCGAGGCCCTCGCCGGGCACGACGTGGTGTTCCTCGCCCTGCCGCACGGCCAGTCCGCCGCCGTCGCCGAGCAGCTCGGCGACGAGGTCCTCGTGATCGACATGGGCGCCGACTTCCGGCTGAGGGACGCCGCCGCGTGGGAGGCCTTCTACGGCTCCCCGCACGCCGGCACCTGGCCCTACGGCCTCCCCGAGCTGCCGGGCGCCCGCGCCGCGCTGGAGGGGTCCAGGCGCGTCGCGGTGCCCGGCTGCTACCCCACCGCCGTGTCGCTCGCGCTCTTCCCCGCGTACGCCGCCGGGCTCGCCGAGCCGGAGGCGGTTGTCGTCGCCGCCACCGGCACCTCCGGCGCGGGCAAGGCGCTCAAGCCGCACCTGCTCGGCTCCGAGGTCATGGGCTCCATGAGCCCCTACGGCGTCGGCGGCGGCCACCGCCACACGCCCGAGATGGCGCAGAACCTCGGCGCGGCCGCCGGCGAGCCGGTCACCGTCTCCTTCACCCCGACCCTCGCGCCCATGGCCCGCGGCATCCTCGCCACGTGCAGCGCCGCGGCGAAGCCGGGCACCACGGCGGAGGACGTCCGGGCCGCGTACTCCAAGGCGTACGCCGACGAGCCCTTCGTCCACCTCCTGCCCGAGGGGCAGTGGCCCGCGACGGCCTCGGTGTACGGCTCCAACGCCGTCCAGCTGCAGGTCGCCCTCGACCCGGCGGCCGGCCGGATCATCGCGATCAGCGCCATCGACAACCTCACCAAGGGCACCGCCGGCGGCGCGGTGCAGAGCATGAACATCGCCCTCGGACTCCCCGAGGCCATGGGACTTTCCACGATCGGAGTCGCACCGTGAGCGTCACCGCAGCACAGGGATTCACCGCCGCGGGCATCGCCGCCGGCATCAAGGCCAACGGCAACCCGGACCTGGCCCTCGTGGTCAACACCGGGCCCCGCCGCGCCGCCGCGGGCGTCTTCACCGCCAACCGCGTCAAGGCGGCGCCCGTCCTGTGGTCCGAGCAGGTCCTCAAGACCGGTGAGCTGCGGGCCGTCGTCCTCAACTCCGGCGGCGCCAACGCCTGCACCGGGCCGAAGGGTTTCCAGGACACCCACGCCACCGCCGAGAAGGTCGCCGAGGTGCTGGACATCGGCGCCGGCGAGGTCGCCGTCGCGTCGACCGGCCTCATCGGCGTACTCCTGCCCATGGACAAGCTCCTGCCGGGCGTCGAGAAGGCCGCCGGGGAGCTGTCCGAGCACGGCGGCGAGAAGGCCGCCATCGCCATCAAGACCACCGACACCGTCCACAAGACCTCCGTGGTCACCCGGGACGGCTGGACCGTCGGCGGCATGGCCAAGGGCGCGGGCATGCTCGCCCCCGGCCTCGCCACCATGCTCGTCGTCCTCACCACCGACGCCGACGTGGACGCCGCGACGCTCGACAAGGCCCTGCGCGACGCCACCCGGGTCACCTTCGACCGGGTCGACTCCGACGGCTGCATGTCCACCAACGACACCGTGCTGCTGCTCGCCTCCGGCGCCTCCGGCACCACCCCCGCGTACGAGGACTTCGCCGCGGCCGTCACCCGGGTCTGCGACGACCTCGGGCGCCAGCTCATCGGTGACGCCGAGGGCGCCTCCAAGGACATCCGGGTCGAGGTGGTCAACGCCGCGAGCGAGGCCGACGCCGTGGAGGTGGGCCGCTCCATCGCCCGCAACAACCTCCTCAAGTGCGCCATCCACGGCGAGGACCCCAACTGGGGCCGGGTCCTGTCCGCCATCGGCACCACCGGAGCCGCCTTCGAGCCCGACCGGCTCAACGTGGCCATCAACGGCGTCTGGGTGTGCAAGAACGGCGCGGTCGGCGAGGACCGCGACCTCGTCGACATGCGCTACCGCGAAGTGACCGTCACCGCCGACCTCGCGGCCGGTACCGAGTCCGCCGTCATCTGGACCAACGACCTCACCGCCGACTACGTCCACGAGAACAGCGCCTATTCCTCATGAGCACCCGCAAGCACACCGCCCTGCCCAAGGCCCAGATCCTCGTCGAGGCCCTGCCCTGGCTGACGCGCCACCACGGCAAGACCGTCGTCATCAAGTTCGGCGGCAACGCCATGGTCGACGAGGAGCTGAAGGCCGCCTTCGCCCAGGACGTCGTCTTCCTGCGCCACGCCGGCCTCAAGCCGGTCGTCGTGCACGGCGGCGGCCCCCAGATCAGCGCCGCCCTCGACCGGCACGGCATCGTCAGCGAGTTCAAGGCCGGCCTGCGGGTGACCACCGAAGAGGCGATGGACGTCGTACGGATGGTCCTGGCCGGGCAGGTCCAGCGCGAACTCGTCGGACTGCTCAACGAGCACGGGCCGCTCGCCGTCGGGCTCACCGGCGAGGACGCCCGCACCATCACCGCCACCAAGCACCAGCCGCGCATCGAGGGCGAGCTCGTGGACATCGGCCGGGTCGGCGAGATCACCGCCATCGACACCGGCGCCATCGAGGCCCTGCTCGCCGACGGCCGCATCCCGGTCGTCTCCTCGATCGCCCGCTCCGAGGACGACGGACATGTCTACAACGTCAATGCTGATACGGCGGCTGCGGCACTCGCTGCGGCGCTGGATGCCGAGACGCTGATGGTCCTCACCGACGTCGAGGGCCTCTACGAGGACTGGCCCCACAGTGACGAGGTCATCAGCCGACTCACCGCCACCGAGCTGGAGAAACTGCTGCCCGAGCTGTCCAGCGGCATGGTGCCCAAGATGCAGGGCTGCCTGCACGCCGTACGCAACGGCGTCACCACCGCCCGCGTCATCGACGGGCGCGTCCAGCACTCCATTCTGCTGGAGATCTTCACCGACGAAGGCA
This sequence comes from Streptomyces sp. NPDC015131, assembly GCF_043079975.1. Lineage (NCBI taxonomy): Bacteria > Bacillati > Actinomycetota > Actinomycetes > Kitasatosporales > Streptomycetaceae > Streptomyces > Streptomyces sp. NPDC015131. The sequence goes on from NZ_JBIBVB010000007.1 coordinate 266,002, forward strand.
TCGGCACCATGGTCGTGCCGGACGGACAGGGGGACGCATGACCGGGAACGAGACCGGGAGCGAGACCGGGAACGGGCAGCTGACCCGGCGGTGGCAGGGCGCGCTGATGGACAACTACGGCACGCCCCGCCTCCCTCTCGTCCGCGGCGAGGGCGCCAGGGTCTGGGACGCCGAGGGCACCGCGTACCTCGACTTCGTCGGCGGCATCGCCGTCAACGCCCTCGGCCACGCCCACCCCGCCGTCGTCGAGGCGGTGTCCCGCCAGGTCGCCTCCCTCGGCCATGTCTCCAACCTGTTCGTCGCCGAACCCCCGGTCGCCCTCGCCGAACGGCTCCTCCAGCTGCTCGGCCGCCCCGGCCGGGTGTTCTTCTGCAACTCGGGCGCCGAGGCCAACGAGGCCGCCTTCAAGATCGGCCGGCTCACCGGGCGGACGCACATGGTCGCCACCACCGGCGGCTTCCACGGCCGCACCATGGGCGCCCTCGCGCTCACCGGCCAGCCCGGCAAGCAGGAACCGTTCCTGCCGCTGCCCGGCGACGTCACCCATGTCCCGTACGGGGACGCCGACGCGCTCCGCGCGGCCGTCACCGAGGACACCGCGCTCGTCGTCATCGAGCCCATCCAGGGCGAGAACGGCGTCGTCGTCCCGCCGCCCGGGTACCTGAAGGCCGCCCGCGAGATCACCCGCGCCACCGGCACCCTGCTCGTCCTCGACGAGGTCCAGACCGGCATCGGCCGGTGCGGCCACTGGTTCGCGCACCAGGCGCACGGCATCGAACCGGACCTGGTCACCCTCGCCAAGGGCCTCGGCGGCGGCCTGCCCATCGGGGCGACCGTCGCCTTCGGCGAGGCGGCCGAGCTGCTGAAGCCGGGCCACCACGGCACGACCTTCGGGGGCAACCCCGTCGCGTGCGCCGCCGGCCTCGCCGTACTCGACACCCTCGCGGCCGGCTCGGCCCTCGACGAGGTCAAGCGGCTGGGCGAGCGGCTGCGGGAGGGAATCGAGGCGCTGGACCACCCGCTGGTTTCCCACGTCCGTGGCGCGGGCCTGCTGCTGGGTATCGTGCTCACCGAGCCCCTCGCGCCCCAGGTGCAGCAGGCGGCTCAGGACGCCGGCCTCCTGGTGAACGCGCCCGCTCCCGATGTCGTACGGCTCATGCCGCCGCTGATCATCGGCGACGACGAGGCGGACGCCTTCCTCCGGGCCCTGCCCGGCGTCCTCGGCAGCGTGCACGGGGAAGGACGATCCGGAGAATGAGACGACGATGACCGACGCGCAGGACCTCGAGTACGGCGGGCCGTCCGTTCCGCAGACCCGCACCGCACGCCACCGCCGGATCGTGGACATCCTCAACCGGCAGCCCGTCCGCTCCCAGAGCCAGCTGGCGAAGCTCCTCGCCGACGACGGGCTGAGCGTCACCCAGGCGACGCTCTCCCGGGACCTCGACGAGCTGGGCGCGGTCAAGATCCGCAACACCGGTGGTGAGCTGATCTACGCGGTGCCCAGCGAGGGCGGCTTCCGCACCCCGCAGGCGCCGCTCGGCGAGTCCGCCAAGGAGGAGCGGATGCGGCGCCTCTCGGGGGAGCTGCTCATCTCCGCCGAGGCGTCCGCCAACCTGGTGGTCCTGCGCACCCCGCCGGGCGCCGCCCAGTTCCTGGCGTCGGCCATCGACCAGGCCGAACTGCACGCCATCCTCGGCACCATCGCGGGCGACGACACCCTGCTGCTCATCTCCCGCGACCCGGCCGGCGGCCAGGCCCTCGCCGACCACCTGCTGCGGCTGGCGCAGAAGGAGCGCTGACCCTCCCGGCGAGCAGCCGGTTCAGTACCTGGTGAGGGCGGTCGGCCCCGTCGCCGTACCGATCGCGATGTGCGGCCGGCGCGCGGGGTCCGCCCACGCCAGGATCCGTTCCATCGCCCGCTCGGGCACCGCGACGCAACCGGCCGTCGGGCCACGGCCCCTGACGTGCAGGAAGATCCCGGCGCCGCGCCCGCGCACCGGGCGGTCGTAGTTGAAGCCGATCACCAGCGCGTGCGCGTAGAGCCGCCCGTACGTCACGAGATGCTCGGCCTCCGCGGCCCGGCAGTCGGCCGGCAGCCCCTCCACCCAGCGGTTGTACGCGCGCGACCGGTTGTCCTGGCACCACCAGGAGTCGCGCGTCACCCGCCGGTACCGCACGGACGTGCCCCGCGGCGCGCGGTCGTTCCCGAAGGCGTACGGCAGCGCGTACAGCCCCGTCGGGGTGGTCGACGTGCCCTGGCGCCGCCGCTCCCCCTCCACCAGGCCCTTCGCCCCGAACCGCGCCTCCGCCGACCCCACCCGCACCCACCGGCCGCCGCGCTTGTCCCACCAGGTGACCGTCCCCGTGGTGGACCCGGCGTGCGGCGCGCGGGCCGTGATCAGCTGCGTACCGCCGCCGGTGTCCGCCATCCGCGCCGGCAGCGGCCCACCGCCACCGTCGCCCCCCGACGGCGCGGCCACCGCCCCCGGCGGGAGCGCGGACGCGAGCACGGACGTGAGAGCGGCAGCGAGACCGAGACCGAGACCCAGACGCAGACGCATGCCCGGACCGTACGCGGCCCACGGCCGGGCCGCCCGCCGGGCGCCGCCGAACGGGGCCCCTGGTCGGCTCCGGACGGCCCCCGGGCAGCCGCGCTGGGGGCGCGTTGACAAAGCATACGGGGGACTGCATAGTTATACCTGTCAGTGAATGCACCGTAAGGAGAAACCCGTGACCGAGCGCGTCGTACTCGCCTACTCGGGCGGACTGGACACCTCCGTCGCCATCGGCTGGATCGCCGAGGAGACGGGTGCCGAGGTCATCGCCGTCGCCGTGGACGTCGGCCAGGGCGGCGAGGACCTGGACGTCATCCGCAAGCGCGCGCTCGCCTGCGGTGCGGTCGAGGCGGAGGTCGCGGACGCCAAGGACGAGTTCGCCGACGAGTACTGCCTCCCGGCGATCAAGGCCAACGCCCTCTACATGGACCGCTACCCGCTGGTCTCGGCGCTCTCCCGGCCCGCGATCGTCAAGCACCTGGTCGCCGCCGCCCAGAAGCACAACGCCTCGATCGTCGCCCACGGCTGCACCGGCAAGGGCAACGACCAGGTCCGCTTCGAGGCCGGCATCCAGGCCCTCGGCCCCGGCCTGAAGTGCATCGCCCCCGTCCGGGACTACGCGATGACCCGGGACAAGGCCATCGCCTTCGCCGAGAAGGCGGAGCTGCCGATCGCGACCACCAAGAAGTCCCCGTACTCCATCGACCAGAACGTCTTCGGCCGCGCCGTCGAGACCGGCTTCCTCGAGGACATCTGGAACGCGCCGATCGAGGACATCTACGAGTACACCTCCAACCCGGCCGTGCCGCGCGAGGCCGACGAGGTGGTCATCACCTTCAAGGAGGGCGTCCCGGTCGCCCTCGACGGCAAGCCCGTCACCGTCCTCCAGGCGATCCAGCAGCTCAACGAGCGCGCGGGCGCCCAGGGCATCGGCCGGATCGACATGGTCGAGGACCGGCTCGTCGGCATCAAGTCCCGCGAGGTCTACGAGGCCCCCGGCGCCATCGCCCTGATCACCGCCCACCAGGAGCTGGAGAACGTCACCGTCGAGCGCGAGCTGGCCCGCTACAAGCGGCAGGTCGAGCAGCGCTGGGGCGAGCTGGTCTACGACGGCCTGTGGTTCTCCCCGCTCAAGCGCGCCCTGGACGGCTTCATCAACGAGGCCAACCAGCACGTCTCCGGCGACATCCGGATGACGCTGCACGGCGGCCGGGCCGTCGTCACCGGCCGGAAGTCCGACGAGTCGCTCTACGACTTCAACCTGGCGACCTACGACTCGGGCGACACCTTCGACCAGTCCAAGGCCCAGGGCTTCATCGACATCTTCGCCCTCTCGTCGAAGATCGCCGCCAAGCGCGACCTGGCCTGACCCCCGCGCTCCGGGCCGGACCGGCGTGACCCGGACCGTCCCCGGCTCGTTCCACCAGCCGCCTCCCCTTCCCGAGTGGTGGGGAGGCGGCCGCACATCCACCCCCGTGAGGAGCAACCGCAGTGAGCAGCAACAACGGTGACGTCCGGCTCTGGGGCGGCCGTTTCGCCGACGGCCCCGCGGAGGCGCTGGCCAAGCTGTCGGCGTCCGTGCACTTCGACTGGCGGCTCGCGCCGTACGACATCGCCGGATCCCGCGCCCACGCGCGCGTGCTGCACACCGCGGGGCTGCTCACCGCCGACGAGCTGACCCGCATGCTGGAGGGCCTCGACCGGCTGGAGGCGGACGTCGCGGACGGCTCCTTCACCGGCACCATCGCCGACGAGGACGTGCACACCGCGCTGGAGCGGGGCCTGCTGGAGCGGCTCGGCCCCGACCTCGGCGGCAAGCTGCGGGCCGGCCGGTCGCGCAACGACCAGGTCGCCACGCTGTTCCGGATGTACCTGCGCGACCACGCCCGGATCATCGGCGGCCTGCTCGCCGACCTCCAGGACGCCCTGGTCGGGCTCGCCGACGCCCACCCGGACGTCGCCATGCCCGGGCGCACCCACCTCCAGCACGCCCAGCCGGTGCTCTTCGCCCACCATGTGCTCGCCCATGTGCAGGCGCTCTCCCGGGACGCCGAGCGGCTGCGCCAGTGGGACAAGCGGACGGCGGTCTCCCCGTACGGCTCGGGCGCCCTGGCCGGCTCGTCGCTCGGCCTCGACCCGCAGGCGGTCGCCAAGGATCTGGGCTTCGAGAACGGCAGCTCCGGCAACTCGATCGACGGCACGGCCTCGCGGGACTTCGCCGCCGAGTTCGCCTTCATCACCGCGATGATCGGGGTGAACCTCTCCCGGATCGCCGAGGAGGTCATCATCTGGAACACGAAGGAGTTCTCCTTCGTGACCCTGCACGACGCCTTCTCCACCGGCTCGTCGATCATGCCGCAGAAGAAGAACCCGGACATCGCCGAGCTGGCACGCGGCAAGTCGGGCCGGCTCATCGGCAACCTGACCGGCCTGCTGGCCACGCTCAAGGCCCTGCCGCTCGCCTACAACCGCGACCTCCAGGAGGACAAGGAGCCGGTCTTCGACTCCTGCGACCAGCTGGAGGTGCTGCTCCCGGCGTTCACCGGGATGATGGCCACGCTCACGGTGAACCGGGAGCGGATGGAGGAGCTGGCCCCGGCCGGGTTCTCGCTCGCCACGGACATCGCCGAGTGGCTGGTCAAGCAGGGCGTGCCGTTCCGGGTGGCGCACGAGGTCGCGGGGGAGTGCGTCAAGGAGTGCGAGGCGCACGGGATCGAGCTGGACCAGCTCACCGACGAGCAGTTCGCCAAGATCTCCGAGCACCTCACCCCCGAGGTCCGCACCGTCCTCGACGTCCCCGGCGCCCTCGCCTCCCGCAGCGGCCGGGGCGGCACCGCCCCCTCGGCGGTCGCCACCCAGCTGGCCGAGGTCAAGGCGGACCTGGTCATCCAGCACGCCTGGGCCACCGCCAAGCGGTAGGGGCACCGCTCACAGCGCCGCCGCCCAGTCCGCGAGCGCGTCGAAGTCCGGCCGGGTCAGGCCGACGCGCTCGTCGACGTGCACCAGCAGGGCGGCGGCGCGGTGCTCCCGCTCCACCATCTCCCGGTCGGGCGCCGCGATGTCGTCGTCCACCCAGGCGAACGGCCGCCCCTCCGCGTACCGCAGGATGTACTGCGTCTTCCAGAAGGTCCCGCCAGGGGCCCTTCCGTGCATCTGGGGCCAGTCGATGTACGGCAGCTCCGGCAGGCCGAGCCGGGGCCCTATCCACGCGTTCGCCTCGCCCTTCCACGTCGTCGCCCAGACCAGGTCGTACCAGCGGGCGAGCGCCAGCAGCTCGGCGCCGTGCCCCGGGTTCAGCCACACCCGCAGCGGCTTGCCCTCCAGCCATCCCGTGGGCCGCGTCCGGTGGGTGAGGTAGCCCTCCGGCCTGCGCTCGGGCTGGGCGGCGTAGGGGTTGAGCGGCCCGTCGACGTCGATCAGCAGCAGCGGTCTCATGCTCATGCCGCTCAGCATCAATGATCTTCCGCCGGTGAGTCGAGCGCTTTTCGAATGAGACATCTGTGTCTCACGTGGGGTATGGTTGTCTCATGACAGTCGACCGTGAGCAGGTGCTGCGCAGCGCCGCGGCTCTCCTCTCCCGCCGTGCGACCGCCACCATGGACGAGGTCGCCCGCGCCGCCGGCATCGGCCGCGCCACCCTGCACCGGCACTTCGCCGGGCGGGACGCGCTGGTCAGGGCGCTGGAGGCGCTCGGGATCCAGGAGTTCGAGGGGGCCATCGAGGCCGCCCGGCTCGACGACGGCACCGCCGAGGAAGCGCTGCGCCGGCTCGTCGCCGGCGTGGAGCCCGTCGCCGGACTGCTCGCGTTCCTCGTCACCGAGAACCAGCTCTTCGAGGGCGACACGGTGAACGAGGGCTGGGCCCGCCTCGACGCCCGCGTCGCCGCGCTCTTCCGGCGCGGCCAGGAGCAGGGCGAGTTCCGGATCGACCTGTCGCCCGCCTGGCTCACCGAGGCGTTCTACGGCCTGATCGGCACCTGTGCCTGGGCCGTGCAGGACGGGCGGGTGGCCGCCAAGGACTTTCAGTACATGATCGCCGAGTTGCTGCTCGGTGGAGCGCGCAGGAGCGTGGAAAGATGACCCGTACAGATCAGCACACCGGCCGGACCGAGGTGACGCACCGCCCGGGCCGGTGGCTGGCGCTCTCCGTACTGGTCCTCGCCGTGCTCCTGGTGGCGGTCGACGCCACCGTGCTCGGCCTCGCCACCCCCTTCCTCAGCGAGGACCTCCAGCCCACCGGCACCCAGCTGCTGTGGATCGGCGACGTCTACTCCTTCGTCATCGCCGGCCTGCTCGTCTCGATGGGCAGCCTCGGCGACCGCATCGGCCGCAAGAAGCTGCTGCTCACCGGAGCCACCGCGTTCGGCGCCGTCTCCGTGCTCAACGCGTACGCCACCAGCCCCGAGATGATGATCGTCGCCCGTGCGCTGCTCGGCGTCGCCGGCGCGACCCTGATGCCCTCCACGCTGGCGCTCATCCGCAACCTCTTCCACGACCCGCGCGAGCGGAGCCTCGCCATCGGCATCTGGGGCGCCATGGCCTCGGCCGGCGCGGCCGTGGGCCCTGTCGTCGGCGGTTTCCTGCTGGAGCACTTCTGGTGGGGCTCGGTCTTCCTGATCAACCTGCCGGTGATGGCGGTCCTCGTCCTCGTCGGCGCCAAGTACATCCCCGAGTCCAAGAACCCGGCGCCCGGCCCCTGGGACCTGCTCAGCGTCGCCCTGTCGCTCATCGGCATGATCGGCGTGGTGTACGGGATCAAGGAGGTCGCCGCGCACGGGCTGCACCTCGACATGGCGGTCGCCACCGTCATCGGCATCGGCGCCCTGACCTGGTTCGTCCGGCGCCAGCTGCGGCTGGAGGCACCACTGCTCGACATGCGGCTGTTCCACCACCGGGGCTTCTCCGGGGCGGTCCTCGCCGACCTGCTGACCATTCTGGGGCTGTCGGGGCTGGTCTTCTTCCTGTCCCAGTTCCTCCAGCTCGTCCAGGGGCGCGCGCCGCTGGAGGCGGGTCTCGCCGAGTTGCCCGCCGCGGTCGGCGCGGTCGCCGCGGGTCTGGTCGCCGGCAAGGTCGCCCGGCGGTTCTCGGTGCGGTCCGTCGTCGCGGGCGGCCTCGCCGCCGTGGGCCTCGCGCTCGCGGTGCTGACGCTGCTCGACCGGTCCAGCGGCTACCCGCTGCTCGGTGCCTCGCTGCTCGTCGTGGGCGTGGGCGCGGGCTTCGCGTTCACGGTCACCGCGGACGTGATCCTGTCGAGCGTCCCGCGTGAGCAGGCGGGCTCCGCCTCCGCGGTCTCCGAGACGGCGTACGAACTCGGCGCGGCGCTCGGCATCGCGCTCCTCGGCTCCATCGTGACCGGCTTCTACCGCGACTTCGTCACCCCGCCGGGCGTGCCCGCCGCCACCTCCGCCGCGGCGCACGAGTCGCTGGGCGGCGCGGTGGAGGCGACCGCCGGCCTGCCGGACGCGACGGCCGGGGCGCTGGTGACGGCCGCGCAGGACGCCTTCACCGAGGGCCTGCGGATCGCGGCCGGGGTCGGCGCGGCGGTCCTGCTGGCGACGGCGGTCGCGGCCTGGTTCCTGCTGCGCGGCCAGAAGCTGGAGGAGGGCGTGGAGCACCCGTAGCCCGAGGCGGTACGGCCATCCGCGGCCCGGACGCAGGTCACGCGCGCCCCGGACGCACCGGCGCTCCTGGCCCGGCTTCCGCACCCGGACGCACCGGCGCCCCCGTACGGCAGTGATGCCGTACGGGGGCGCCGGTGCGTCGGCCCCGGGGCCGGGGGCTTACGCCGCCTTCGCCTTCGTGGCGTACACGTCCACGTACTCCTGCCCCGACAGGCGCATCACCTCGGCCATCACCGAGTCCGTCACCGCCCGCAGCACATAGCGGTCGCGGTCCATGCCCTCGTACCGCGAGAACTCCATGGGCTCGCCGAAGCGCACCGTCACCCGGCCCGGCCGGGGCAGGCCCGCGCCGCCCGGCTGGAGCTTGTCCGTGCCGATCATCGCGAACGGCACCACCGGCGCGCCGGTCATCAGCGTCAGCCGCGCGATACCGGTGCGGCCCCGGTACAGGCGGCCGTCGGGGGAGCGGGTGCCCTCCGGGTAGATGCCGAAGACCCGGCCCTCCTCCAGGATGCGGCGGCCCGTCATCAGCGCGGCGACGCCGCCGTTGGCGCCGTCCCGGTCGACCGGGATCATGCCGACCCCGGTGAAGAACCACGCCATCAGGCGGCCCTTGAGGCCCTTGCCCGTGACGTACTCGTCCTTGCCGATGAAGCAGACCTGACGGTCGCAGACGATCGGCAGCACGATGGAGTCGATGAACGTCAGATGGTTGCCCGCCAGGATGACCGGCCCGTCACCGGGGATGTTCTCGGCGCCCTCCACCCGGGGGCGGAACATCAGGCGCATGACCGGGCCCAGCACTGCCTTGATGAGCGCGAAGCGGGACAACGAGTCCTCCGTCGAATCAGCCGACCACGTACGTGACCAGTAGGTGCGTGACCAGTATGTGCAGGTGAGGACGATACTCGTGGGTCAACCCCCCGCGCACACCGGGTTGACCGAGTCGATACACGGTGTTGACGTGTGTTCTCCCCGCGTTCGCCCGGGGTCTGTCGTACGGAACCCCCCGCTGCCTACCATCGGGCCTCGCCCGAGCCAGCCCCGTACACCCGTCCGCATCGGCGTGCACGGTTCACGAAGGAGTCCCCATGTCCCAGGGTGCGCACAGGAGTCCCGGCCGCCGGACCGTACTCGGAGCGGCCGCGGCCCTCTCCACCGCCGCCGCCCTCTCCGCCGGCGCGGCCGCCCCGGCCCGGGCGCACGGCCGCCCCCGGCTGCCCGTCCCGGCGGTCATCGCGCACCGGGGCGCCAGCGGCTACCGCCCCGAACACACCCTGGGCTCGTACCAGCTCGCCCTCGACATGGGCGCCGACGTCATCGAGCAGGACCTGGTGCCGACGAAGGACGGCCACCTGGTCTGCCGTCACGAGAACGACATCACCGGCACCACGGACGTCGCCGACCACCCCGAGTTCGCCTCCCGCAGGACCACCAAGGTCGTCGACGGCACCTCGCTGACCGGCTGGTTCACCGAGGACTTCACTCTTGCCGAGCTGAAGACCCTGCGCGCCAAGGAGCGCATCCCGGCGCTGCGCCAGGAGAACACGCTCTACGACGGCCGCTGGGCCGTGCCCACCTTCGAGGAGGTGCTGCGCTGGGCCGAGAAGGAGGGCCGCCGCCGGGGCCGCCCCGTCCGGCTGTACGTCGAGACCAAGCACCCCACCTACTTCCGGAAGCTCGGCCTTCCGCTGGAGGAGCCGCTCGCCGCGCTGCTGCGGCGGTACGGGCGCCACCGCGCCGACTCGCCCACCTTCCTCCAGTCCTTCGAGCCGACCAGCATGCGGCGCATGGCCAAGCTCGTCGCGACGCCCCGGGTCGTCCTCCTGTGGACGCCGGACGACCGCCCCTGGGACTTCCGCGAGTCCGGCGACCCCCGCACGGTCGCCGACCTGATCACCCCGAAGGGCCTGGCGTGGATCGCCTCCTACGCCCAGGGCATCGGCCCCCTCCTCGACCTCGTCATCCCGAAGGACAAGGACGGCACCCTCGGCAAGCCGACCACCCTGGTGCGCGACGCCCACGCCAAGGGCCTGGTCGTCCACCCGTACACGCTGCGCAACGAGAACAGCTTCCTGCCCGCCGACTTCCGGCGCGGCACCGACCCGGCGGCGTACGGGGACGTCTTCGGCGCCTACGCCGCCTACTTCGCCACCGGCATCGACGGCATCTTCACCGACCAGCCGGACACCGGGCTGCTCGCCGCCGCGGAGTTCCGGGCCCGCTGACCTGTGCCGTGCCTCCGCCGGGTGGTCGCCGCCGTCGCTGCCGTCAACTCTGTGCTGCGGCGATCACCCGGACGGGGGGTTTGGGGGAGGCCGGGCAACCGCCCTCCGGTGGCGCCGTGTCGAGACCGGCATGACACCCCCGGAAGCGACTCCCGCGACGCCGATCCCCGACGCCCCGAGGCACGATGCTCCGACGCCCGACGAGCCGCCCGCCCCGCACGAGCCCGCAGGCCATGCCCCCGCCGGTCGCGCCGGCACCGGTCACCCGCCCGCCGCCCGTGGGCTGTCCGAGCTGCTCGGTGACCTCACCCCGCTGCTCGCCGCCGAGTCGCAGGCGGAGGCCGCGGCCGCCGGCCTGGACCCCGGCGACCTCGAACAGGCCGTGTGGCTCCGCCTCCTGGAGCGCCTCGACGGCGGGCCCGGCGTCCCCCGCCACCCCGCCGACTGGCTGCGCCGCGCCGTCCGGGCCGAGGCCCGCCGCGCCCGCCGGGCCGTCGTACGGGAACGGCCCTACGCCCACGACCCGGCGTCCGACACCGGCCCCGAGCACGCCGCGCTGGCCGCCGAGCGGCGCCGGGCCCTGCGTAACGCCGTCGCCCGCACCCCCGTCCACTGCCGCCGGCTGCTGACTGCGATGTTGTCGCCGAGCGACCCCACCTACCGGGAAATCGCAGGAGAGTTGGGTATCTCACAAGGCAGTTTGGGGCCGATGCGTTCCCGTTGCCTGGGATGCCTGCGCAGAATGCTCCCGGCAGAGGTTGCCGTTCCGGCCCATCGGGGAAGGGAGCGGTAGACCCCACAGGGCGGACCAGGCGAGCCGGAGGCATGCATTCATGGGCATGAGCGTGACCATCTCAGCGGCAGGAGCACAGGACGCCGAGCAGATCCTCAAGCTCCAGTACCTGTGCTACCAGAGCGAGGCCGAGCTGTACGGCGACTACGCCATCGAGCCCCTCACCCAGACGCTCGACGACCTCAGGGCCGAACTGGACCGGGGCCACGCCCTGGTGGCCCGGCTCGGCGACGAGGTCATCGCGTCCGTACGGGGCGAGCTGGACGACTCCGGCACCGTCACCATCGGCAAGCTCATCGTCCACCCGCGTCTGCGCCGCCACGGCCTGGGCGGGCGGCTCCTCGACGCCATCGAGGGGCACTTCGCCACCGGCGGCACGCCCGCCGCCAAGCGCTTCCAGCTGCTGAGCGGGCACCGCAGCGAGAGCGGCCTGCGCCTCTACCGCAAGAAGGGGTACGAAGCCGTCGCCACCAGCGAGATCGGCCCCCGGCTCACGGTCGTCACGCTGGAGAAGGCCGCCTAACCCGGCTGCCCGGCGGCGTCCTGCGGGGCGGGCCGCCGGGCCTTGCGCAGCCACCAGATCCCGGTCACCGGCAGCAGCACCGGGATGAAGACGTAGCCGTACCCGTAGTCGGACCAGACCGTGGCGTCGGGGAACGCCCCCGGATCGGCCAGCGTCCACGTCCCCACGGTCAGCACGCCCACCAGCTCGGCGGCGCAGCACACCAGCGCCGCCCTGCGGGCCGTCTCGCCGCCCCTGACCAGCGTGTAGGTGATGAACACGTACACCAGGGCCGCCGCCGCCGAGAGGCTGTACGCCAGCGGCGCCCGGTCGAACTCGGTGGCGATCTGCAGCACCGACCGCGACACCGCGCCCACCGACATCACCCCGTACAGCCACACCAGCAGCATCCCGGGACCCTTGGCCAGGCCGCGCCCCCGCGAGGGGCCGCCCTGCCGTCCCGCCGCCGCGCCGGACCGTTCCGCCGCCATGTCAGGCCGTCCAGATGTCATGAAGGCGCACCTCCAGCACCGCCAGCACCACCGCGCCGGCGGCGACGGTCGCCGAGCCCCACCGGCTGCGCTCCACCAGCGACATGAAGCCCGCGGCCGGGACCGCGCACAGCGCACCGATCAGATACGCCAGGAAGATCGCCGTGCCCTCGTCCGCCTCCTGGCCCCGGGTCAGCTGCACGATGCCGACCACCAGCTGTGCCAGGGCCAGTACCGTCACCACGGCCATGCCGATGAAGTGCCAGTCCTTCGTCGGCTGGTCCCGGTACGCGGCGAAGCCGCACCAGGCGGCGAGGGCGAGCGCGGCCACGGAGACCGCGACCGTCAGGGCGACAAGCATGCGCCCGAGACTATTACGGGCCAAAAGGCCCGGCGCGACCGCCCCCGGCGGCGCCGGGCACCCGCGGCGACGATGGTGGTCTTGACCACAGCACCCGCCATGGCGGCCGCCCCGGCCGCCCCTCCCCCCACCCGTCCCGGCCACCGCCCACCGTCCGCGTCCGCGCAGGCCACAAGGGGTGCGCGCGCAGTCGGCGGCCCTGGGCGCACCACCCGGGCCCGTCCGGATGGCGTACGTATGACGTCCGCTATTCGGACAGCCGTCCGGGCGCACTCGGGAGGTCTGCTTTACTGGCCCGCATGACCACGACGAGCAGCCGCACCCTTGCGACCGAGGCGATGATGACGCCCGGTGCTCGTTGTATGTGTCGAATGTGCGCCTTCTGAGGGCCCCCGCCTGAGCCTCGCGCCCCGAAGCGAGACCCGACAGCCATGCCCTGTTCCGGACGAGACCGGACGGAACGGGCCGCCCCGCGCACGCGCCGCCCCCGGCCACCCGCCGAACGCCGTGCCGCACGTCGGAACGATCAATGCCCCGTGCCCGGCGGACACCGCGCCGCGCACTCGACAGTGACGGAAACCCTGTGATCACCACTACGGGCCTGACCAAGGTCTACGAGTCGCGAGGCCGCCAGGTCACCGCTCTGGACGGCGTCGACCTGCACGTCCGCGAGGGCGAGGTCTTCGGCGTCATCGGACAGAGCGGCGCCGGCAAGTCCTCGCTCATCCGCTGCGTCAACCTCCTGGAACGCCCCACCTCCGGCACCGTGACGGTCGACGGCACCGACCTCACCGCGCTCGCCGGACGGGGCCGCCGCGCCGGGAAGGACCTCCGCCGGGCGCGCAGCCGCATCGGGATGGTCTTCCAGCACTTCAACCTGCTGTCCTCGCGGACCGTCCAGGACAACATCGAGCTGCCCCTGGAGATCCTCGGCGTCTCCGGCGCCGAACGCTCCCGCCGCGCCCTGGAACTCCTCGACCTGGTCGGCCTCGCCGACAAGGCCAAGGCGTACCCCGGCCAGCTCTCCGGCGGCCAGAAGCAGCGCGTCGGCATCGCCCGGGCGCTCGCCGGCAACCCGAAGGTGCTGCTCTCCGACGAGGCCACCAGCGCGCTCGACCCGGAGACCACCCGCTCCATCCTCCAGCTCCTGCGCGACCTCAACCGGCAGCTCGGCCTGACCGTCCTGCTCATTACGCACGAGATGGACGTCGTCAAGCAGATCTGCGACTCGGCCGCCCTGATGCGCAAGGGGCGCGTCATCGAGTCCGGCACCGTCGCCGAACTGCTCGCCACCCCGGGCTCCGAACTCGCCCACGAGCTGTTCCCGGTGACCGGCGACGCCTCCGCCGACGACCGCACGGTCGTCGACGTCACCTTCCACGGCGAGGCCGCCACCCAGCCGGTGATCTCCCAGCTCTCCCGCACGTACAACATCGACATCTCGATCCTCGGCGCCGCCATGGACACCGTCGGCGGACGGCAGATCGGCCGCATGCGCATCGAGCTGCCCGGCCGGTACGAGGAGAACGTCGTCCCCGTCGGCTTCCTGCGCGAGCAGGGCCTGCAGGTCGAGGTCGTCGGCGCCGGGGCGACCGGCGCCGCGGCCACCCCCGAGGAAACGCAGCGGCCCGCGCAGGGCGGCCCGGTCAAGGAGGTCGCGAAGTGACCTGGGAAGAGATGCGGCCCCTGCTGGAGCAGGGCACCATCGACACGCTCTACATGGTGCTGTGGTCCACCGTCGTCACCGTCGTCGGCGGCCTGCCGCTGGGCGTCCTCCTCGTCCTCACCGACAAGGGCGGACTCCTCCAGAACCGGCCGGTCAACAAGGTCATCGGCGCGATCGTCAACGTCGGCCGCTCGCTGCCCTTCATCATCCTGCTGGTCGCCCTGATCCCCGTCACCACCTTCGTGGTCGGCACCTTCATCGGGCCGACGGCGATGATCGTGCCGCTCTCGATCGGCGCCATCCCGTTCTTCGCGCGCCTGGTCGAGACCGCGGTCCGCGAGGTGGACCACGGACTCGTCGAGGCCGTGCAGTCCATGGGCGGCGGCATCCCGACGATCGTGGGCAAGGTGCTCCTCCCGCAGGCCCTGCCGTCCCTGATCGCCGCGCTCACCACCACCGTGATCACGCTGATCAGCTACTCGGCGCTGGCCGGCGCGGTCGGCGGCGAGGGCCTCGGCTCCAAGGTGATCACCTACGGCTACCAGCGGTTCGAGACCAACTTCATGCTCATCACGGTGGTGCTGCTGATCGTGATCGTCACGGTCGTCCAGCTCCTCGGCGACCTCGCGGTACGCCTGCTCGCCCGCCGGGGCCGCACCGCCTCCTGAAACCCCCCAGAACAGCCCGCACTCCTTGTCCGGGCGTAGTCCGCACCACCAGAAAGAGGCACTTTTCGTGCGTAAGAACCTTCGCCACACCGGCGCCGCCCGCAACACCGGCACCGTCCGCAACAATGTCCGGCTCACCGGCGCCTTCGCCGCCGTGACCGCCCTCGCCCTCGGCCTCACCGCCTGCGGCACGGCCTCCGACCCGGCGTCCTCCAAGGGCGGCTCCGGCAAGGCCGACGCGTCCAAGCCGCTCGTCGTCGCCGCGTCCCCGACGCCGCACGCCGACATCCTCAACTACGTCAAGGACAACCTGGCCGAGAAGGCCGGCCTCAAGCTGGAGGTCAAGGAGTTCACGGACTACGTCCTGCCGAACACCGCCACCCAGCAGGGCCAGGTCGACGCCAACTACTTCCAGCACAAGCCGTACCTGGACGACTTCAACAAGAAGAACAAGACCACCATCGTCCCGGTGGTCAACGTCCACCTGGAGCCCCTCGGCCTCTACTCCAAGAAGCTGAAGGACATCAAGGACCTCAAGGCCGGCCAGACCGTCGCCGTCCCGAACGACACCACCAACGGCGGCCGGGCCCTCAAGCTGCTCGCCGACAACGGCCTCATCACCCTCAAGGCTGGTGTCGGCGCGGGCGGCAAGCTGTCCGACATCACCGACAAGAAGGGCCTGGAGTTCAAGGAGCTGGAGGCCGCCACCGTGCCCCGCGCCCTGAACGACGTCGACGCCGCCGTCATCAACGGCAACTACGCCATCGAGGCCAAGCTCAGCCCCACCAAGGACGCCCTGGCGCTGGAGAAGGCCGAGGGCAACCCGTACGCCAACTTCCTCGCCGTCAAGGAGGGCAACGAGAAGGACGCGCGCGTGCAGAAGCTCGCCACGCTCCTCAACTCGCCCGAGGTGAAGAAGTACATCGAGGACACCTACAAGGACGGCTCCATCGTCCCCGCCTTCGGCGCGGCCAAGTAACGCCGCCCTCCGGTACCAGGCCCCGCGCACCCCGTACGGTGCGCGGGGTCTCCGCCGTACCGGCCCGCGTGTACGCCGACGAGCCGGCGAGTCGACGTGTCCGTATCGACGAATCCGTACCGACCCGGCCATGCGCACAACCGGCTGCATGCTGCATGCTGTGCGTTCACGGCCTCAACGGACGGTCTTCGGCATGGAGCTGCGCATGACTACCACCTTTCCGGACATCTCCATCAGCACGGAACGGTTGGTGCTGCGCCCCTACGAGGACGCGGACATCCCCGCCCACACCGAGATGATGAACGACGAGACGGTCGTCGCCTGGACCTCCGCCCCCCACCCGTACACCACGGCCCACGCCGAGGACTGGGTGCGCAGAATCGCTCCCGCGGAACGCACCGAAGGGCGCGGAGTCGTCCTCGCCGTCACCGAGTTCCTCACCCAGCGCCTCGTCGGCACCGTCCACCTCCGCAACACCGACTGGCGCACCCGCGCCACCGAAGCCGCCTACATCACCGCGCCCTGGGCCCGCGGCGAGGGCTACGCCACCGAGTCCGTCCTCGCCGTCGCCCAGTGGCTCTTCCAGGACCGCCGGTTCGAGCGCCTGGAGTTGCGCACCGCCGCCGACAACACCGCCTCCCAGCAGGTCGCCCAGAAGATCGGCTGCATCAGCGAGGGCGTCCTGCGCAACGCCTGGATCGCGCGCAGCCGGACCGAGGACGGCGGCTGGACCGACATCCGCACCGACCTGATCGTCTGGAGCCTGCTCCCCGAGGACCTCGAAGGCCCCGGGGGCCTCGGTGGCGCCGACGGTCTCCGGGGCGCTCCCGGCGGCGCCGGCCGCTCCTCGTTCCCCGGCTGGAACTGACACCCGGTACGCTCACCAGCACTCCACCCTTCCTCCACAACACCCCAGGAGACAGACCAAGATGGCCGACCGGGTCACGGTGATCGGCTGGGACGGCTCGCCCCTCACCGCCGCCGCCAGGTCCGCCCTCTCGGCCGCCACCCTGGTGGCCGGGGCCGGTCACCACCTGGCCCTCCCGGAGGTCCCGCCCGCCGCCGAGCGCATCCGCCTCGGCAGCGTCGACCTCGCCGCCCGCCGCATCGCCGGCCACCGCGGCACCGCCGTCGTCCTCGCCGACGGCGACCCGGGCTTCTTCGGCGTCGTCCGCACCCTGCGCGCACCCCAGCACGGCCTGGAGGTCGAGGTGGTGCCCGCCGTCTCCTCCGTCGCCGCCGCCTTCGCCCGGGCCGGCATGCCGTGGGACGACGCCCAGGTCGTCGTCGCCCACAGCCGTACGCTGCGCCGGGCCGTCAACGTCTGCCGCGCCCACCCCAAGGTCGCCGTCCTCACCTCCCCGGGCGCCGGCCCCGCCGAACTGGCCCTCCTCCTCGACGGCGTCCACCGCACCTTCGTGATCTGCGAGGAACTGGGCACCGAGCGCGAGCAGGTCACCGTCCTCACCTCCGACAAAGCCGCCGACCACACCTGGCGCGACCCCAACGTCGTCATCGTCATCGGCGGGGCCGCCGCCACCCAGGGCGGCGGCTGGCTGCTCGGCCGCGACCCCGGAGCCGTACGCGGCTGGGCCCTGCCCCCGCACGCGTACGGGGACGGCCTGCGCACCGGCGAGTCCGCGGGCCTGCGCGCCGCCCAGCTCGCCCGCCTCGGGCCGCGCACCGGCGACCTGGTCTGGGACATCGGCTGCGGAGCCGGGGCGCTCGCCGTGGAGGCCGCCCGCTTCGGCGCGGCCGTCATCGCGGTCGACGAGGACCCCGCCGCCTGCGCCCGCACCGAGGCCGCCGCGCGCCACTACGGCGTCCAGCTCCAGACCGTCGCCGGACGCGCCCCGCACGTCCTGGAGCGGCTGCCCGAGCCCGACGTCGTCCGGGTGGGCGGCGGGGGAGCGGCCGTGGTCACCGCCTGCGCGGACCGCCGCCCCGAGCGGATCGTCGCGCACGCCACCACCCGGGACGAGGCGGAGGCCGTCGGCGCCGCCCTGGCGGACGGGGGGTACGCCGTCGAGTGCGCGCTCCTCCAGTCCGTCGACCTCGACCCCGGGGCCTGGACGGAACGCGACCGCACGGTCGTCTTCCTGCTGTCCGGCCACCGGCCCGCGGCCTCCCCGTGACCATGTCACTACGGGACGCCAGGTAGGCTGGCCGATCGTTGTCACACGGCCGGGACCCCGACGTTTGGTTCGCCAATGTCCGGAAAAGGGGACCCCTTTGGACCCCGGCTGTGGTACGGCGTCAACCGGGGGGTTGCGCGACGTGGCGCAGTCCACAGCCGACGGTGGCGGATCACGCTGCCACGGCGGCAGAAGGCCGCGAGAATACGTGAGGTCCGCGTGCCGTTCGTGCCGCGCGGCGCGCATGCTCGTTCTTGTAGACGGGCGACGGTCTGAAGGAGCACAACCGATGGGCGAGGGGTACGCATGACTGACACCGGCCAGGTCCCGGGCGAGGGACAGCCGGAGAACGCAGGCATGGTGGAGCAGCCGGGCATCCCCGCTCCGGGCACCTACATCTTCCTGGACCCCTCCGAGAGCGCCCCCGAGGACGACGACCTCCTGCTGATGCCCGGCTCGCAGGGAGCCTGGGGCGAGCCGCTCCCCGGTGCCGCCCCGGCGCCCGCGCCCCTGGCGGTGCCCCCGGCGGCCCCCGCCCCGGTGGACCCGGTGGGCGCCGCGATCATCGCCGAGCAGCAGGCCCAGCAGCACCTGTACGAGCCGGTGGCCGCCCCGGCCGCCCCCGAGCACGCCGCGCCCGCGTACGCCGCTCCTGTGCACGCCGCCCCCGAGCACCTCGCGCCGGGGTACGAGCCCGTGCCGCCCGTCGCCCCGGAGCCGCCCGCCGCGTACGACCCGTCCGTCGCCCACCAGCCGGCCGCGCAGGAGCAGCCCCTCCCGGAGCAGGTCGCGCCGGAGCAGGTCGCGCCCGTGCAGGCCGCGCCCCTGTACGAGCCCGCCGCCCACGAGCCCGCGCCGCACGAGGCGGGCGCGCACGAGGCCGGTGGCCGGGACTCCGGTTCGGTCGACCTGACCGGCGTACGGATGCCCGAGCCCTCGCTGCCGGAGCCCGCGCCCGCGGCGCCGGTGGAGGCCGGGGAGCCGGTTCCGGCCCCGGAGCCCGCCGCCGCGCCCGCGCCCGCCCCGGCCCCGGCCCCGGCCCCGGCCGCTGCCCCTGTCGCGGAGCCCGAGCCCGAGCCTGAGCCCGCCCCTGCCCCGGCCGCTGTACCGGAGCCCGTCCCGGCGCCCGCGCCCGCGCGGCGTCCGCTGCACATGGGCCCGCCGGTCCCGGACACCTCGGGCGGCGTCGTGCGGTCGCTCGCCGACCGGGGCCCCGCGACGCCCGGGCCGATGACCCCCGGCCCCGCCACCTCGGGCGGCCTGGAGTACCTGGACGTACCCCGCGAGGACCCCGCGTCCGCGCTGCCCGCACCGCAGTTCGGGGAGCTTCCGCCGCAGAGCGCCGAGCCGTGGTCCCCGCAGCCACAGCCGTCCCAGACGCCTTTCCCCGCCCCAGCAGAAACGGTCGTTCCGGAGCCGGTCGCCGCGCCGTCCGGGCAGTTCGTCCCGGTCGAGGGCACTGTCCCGACCGCGCCGCACCTCGCCCCGACGCCGCCCCCGGCCGCGCCCGAGCCCGCCCCGGAGCCGACCGCCCCGGAGCCGGTCGCCGCCGCGCCCGAGCCCGAGCCGGACGTCGCCGTCGTGACCGTCCCCGCCCCGCGTGACGGAGGCGCCCCCTCGGCCGCCCCCGACCTGGCCCCGCAGCCGGTCGAGGCCGCCGCCGAGCCGCTGCCCGAGCAGCCCGAGCCCTCCGAGCAGCCCGAGCCGGAGCCGGTCGCCGAGCCCGTCGCCCCCGAGGCGCCGGTCGCGGAGGCCGCCGCGCCGGAACCCGTACAGCCGGAGCCCGAGCCGGACCCCGTACAGCCCGAACCCGCCCCGGAGCTCGTACCGGCCGAGCCCGTACGCGTACCCGAGGAGCGGCCCGAGGCGCCGGAGCCGACGGAAGCCGCACCCGAACCCGCCCCCGAAGCCGACGCCGCACCCGAACCCGCCCCCGGGGCCGACGCCGCCCCCGAGCAGCCCCCGGCCGCCGACGCCGCACCGGAACCCGAAGGCACCGAGGCCCCCGCCCCGCACGCCCCCGACGCCGCTCCCGACGCCGTCCCCGCCGGGGACACGAGCGCCCCCGAGGCGCCGGCACCCGGCGAGGAGCCCGCGGCCCCCGCCACCCCCGCCGCGCCCGCGCCCGGCTACGACGACGTCGAGCGCGAGGCCGTGCTGCGCGTCATGCGCGAGCGCCGCGACATCCGCAACGGCTTCCGCAGCGACCCGATCCCGCACGAGGTGCTCCTCCGCGTCCTGGAAGCGGCGCACACCGCGCCGTCCGTCGGGCACGCGCAGCCGTGGGACTTCGTCGTCATCCGCTCCGCCGAGACGCGCCGGACGATGCACGAGCTGGCCCAGCGCCAGCGCGACGCGTACGCCAAGTCGCTGCCCAAGGGCCGGGCCAAGCAGTTCAAGGAACTGCGCATCGAGGCCATCCTCGACACCCCGGTCAACATCGTCGTCACCGCCGACCCCACCCGGGGCGGACGCCACACGCTGGGCCTGCACACCCAGCCGCAGATGGCGCCGTACTCCTCCGCGCTCGCCGTCGAGAACCTGTGGCTCGCCGCCCGCGCCGAGGGCCTCGGCGTCGGCTGGGTCAGCTTCTTCGACGAGCGCGAGATGGTCCGCGCCCTCGGCCTGCCCGAGCACCTCGAAGTGGTCGCGTACCTCTGCGTGGGGTACGTCGACGAGTTCCCCGAGGAGCCGGAGCTGATGCAGGCGGGCTGGTCCCGGCGCCGCCCGCTGTCCTGGGTCGTCCACGAGGAGACGTACGGCCGCCGCGCCCTGCCCGGCGAGGAGCCGCACGACCTGCTCCAGGAGACCGTCGCCAACATCCGCCCGCTGGACGCCAAGGCGCTCGGCGAGGCGTGGGAGCGGCAGAAGCGGATGACCAAGCCGGCCGGCGCGCTCGGCATGCTGGAGATCATCTCCGCCCAGCTGTCCGGGCTGTCCCGGATGTGCCCGCCGCCCATCCCGGAGCCCGCGGCCGTCGCGATCTTCGCCGGCGACCACGGGGTGCACGCCCAGGGCGTCACCGCCTGGCCGCAGGAGGTCACGGCCCAGATGGTGGCCAACTTCCTGGGCGGCGGCGCCGTCTGCAACGCGTTCGCCAACCAGGTGGGCGCCGAGGTCTGCGTCATCGACGTCGGGGTCGCCGGCGACCTCCCGGCCACCCCCGGCCTGCTGCCGCGCAAGGTCCGCCCGGGCACCGCCGACTTCACCACCGGACCGGCCCTCGGCCGCGACGAGGTGCTCGCGGCGATCGAGGTGGGCATCGAGACCGCCCGCGACCTGGTCGCGGCCGGCAACAAGGCACTGCTCACCGGTGAGATGGGCATCGCCAACACCACCTCGTCCGCCGCGCTGATCGCCGTCTACACCGACGCCGACCCGGCGGAGGTCACCGGCCGGGGCACCGGCATCAACGACGAGATGCACGCCCGCAAGGTGGACGTCGTCCGGCGCGCCCTGGACCTCCACCACCCGGACCCGGCCGACCCGATCGGCGTCCTCGCGGCCGTCGGCGGCCTGGAGCACGCGGCGCTCGTCGGCCTCATCCTGGGTGGCGCGTCGCTGCGCACCCCGCTCGTCCTGGACGGCGTGAGCGCCGGGGCCGCCGCCCTGATCGCCCGGGCCATCGCCCCCGAGGCGCTGGCGGCCTGCATCGCGGGCCACCGCAGCGCCGAGCCGGGCCATGTGGCGGCGCTCAACAAGCTGGGCCTGCGCCCCCTGGTGGACCTGGACCTCCGCCTGGGCGAGGGCACCGGGGCGCTGCTCGCCCTGCCGGTGATCCAGAGCGCGGCGCGCGCGATGCACGAGGTGGCGACCTTCGACTCGGCGGGCGTCACCGAGAAGTAGGCCCGGGGCGCGGGGGCCGGGCCCCCGCGCCCCGCCCACCGAACCCCCCGCGCCGCGCTCCCCACCGGGGCCGGAGCCCACCGCCGGGCACCGGCCCCCCGCGCCTCGCCCACCCGGGCCGTCGCACCTCTTCGGAGCCGTACGAACGGCCCCGCACCCCCTCCCACCGGGGCCGGAGCCCACCGCCGCCCCGGCGCCCGCGCGGCGGCGCACCGTATCGTGGTCGGCAGCGCCCCCGCCTCCGTGCGTACCGTCCCACCAGTCGCTCCAGCGTCGCAGCGGCTCCGCACACCGCACCACCGCCCCGCCGAGGAGCCGCACCGCCATGGCCGAGAACGCCGAGCACCCCGCCTACCCCGTCGGTCTGCGCCTGTCCGGGCGCCGCGTCGTCGTGATCGGCGGCGGCCAGGTCGCCCAGCGCCGCCTCCCCGCCCTCATCGCGGCCGGCGCCGACATCACCCTGGTCTCCCCGGCCGCGACCCCGTCCGTCGAGGCGATGGCCGAGGCCGGCGAGATCACCTGGGTCCGGCGGCGGTACGAGGAGGGTGACCTGGCCGACGCCTGGTACGCCCTGGTCGCCGTCTCCGACCCGGAGGCCGCAGCCCGCGCGTCCGCCGAGGCGGAGCGCACCCGCACCTGGTGCGTGCGGTCCGACGACGCCCGGGCCGCCACCGCCTGGACCCCGGCGACCGGCCGCAGCGAGGGCGTCACGGTCGCCGTGCTGACCGGCCAGGACCCGCGCCGGTCGGCGGCCGTGCGGGACGCCGTCGTGGAGGGGCTGCGCGACGGTTCGCTCGCCGCCCGCCACCGCCGCTCCCGCACCCCGTTCGTCGCCCTGGTCGGCGGCGGCCCCGGCGACCCCGACCTGATCACGGTGCGCGGGCGCCGGCTGCTGGCGGAGGCGGACGTGGTCATCGCGGACCGCCTCGGCCCCCGCGACCTGCTGGACGAGCTGCCGCCGTACGTCGAGGTCATCGACGCGGCGAAGATCCCCTACGGCCGCTTCATGGCCCAGGAGGCCATCAACAACGCGCTGATCGAGCACGCGAAGGCCGGGAAGTCCGTGGTCCGCCTCAAGGGCGGTGACCCGTTCGTCTTCGGCCGGGGCATGGAGGAGGCGCAGGCGCTGGCCGAGGCGGGTATCGCCTGCACGGTCGTGCCGGGCATCTCCAGCTCCATCAGCGTGCCCGGCGCGGCCGGGATCCCGGTCACCCACCGCGGGGTGGCCCATGAGTTCACCGTGGTCAGCGGTCACGTCGCCCCCGAGGACCCGCGCTCGCTCGTCGACTGGCCCGCGCTGGCCCGGCTGACCGGCACCCTCGTCGTCCTGATGGGCGTCGACAAGATCGGCGCGATCGCCGAGGTGCTGATGGCGCACGGCAAGGCCCCGGACACCCCGCTCGCCCTGATCCAGGAGGGCACGACCGCCGCCCAGCGCCGGGTGGACGCGACGCTGGCGACGGTGGCGGAGCGCGTACGGACGCAGGACGTCCGGCCGCCCGCGGTCATCGTCGTCGGAGCGGTCGTCACCGAGGGCCCCCGGAAGACGGACGGCCCCGACCAGACCGGCGCCCCCCATAAGACCGCCGGCCCCGACAAGACCGCCGGACCCCACCGGGCCGACGGACCCCACTAGACCGACGGACCCCACTAGACCGAGGGCCCCCACCAGCCCACCCCGTGAGCGACCCCGTTCACCCGCACCGGACAAGGCAGCAAACCCGTGGCCGATCTCCTCACCATCGACGACCCCGACGACCCGCGCCTGCGCGACTACACCGGCCTGACCGACGTGGAGCTGCGGCGCAGGCGCGAGCCGGCCGAGGGCCTGTTCATCGCCGAGGGCGAGAAGGTCATCCGCCGGGCCGCCCAGGCCGGGTACGGGATGCGCTCGATGCTGCTGTCGGCCAAGTGGGTCGACACCATGCGGGACGTCATCGACGAGGCCCCGGCGCCCGTGTACGTCGTCACGCCGGAGCTGGCCGAGCGCGTCACCGGCTACCACGTGCACCGCGGCGCCCTCGCGTCGATGGCGCGCAAGCCGCTGCCCCCGGCGGGCGAACTCCTCAGCACCGCACGCCGGGTGGCCGTGATGGAGGGCGTCAACGACCACACCAACATCGGCGCCATCTTCCGCAGCGCCGCCGCGCTCGGCATGGACGCCGTGCTGCTCTCCCCGGACTGCGCCGACCCGCTCTACCGCCGGTCGGTGAAGGTGTCGATGGGCGCCGTCTTCTCCGTCCCGTACGCGCGTCTCGACGCCTGGCCCCGGGGCCTGGACACGGTACGGGAGGCGGGCTTCCGGGTCCTCGCCCTCACGCCCGACGAGCGGGCCGTCAGCATCGACGAGGCGGCCCCGCACCGCCTCGACCGGGTCGCCCTGATGCTGGGCGCGGAGGGCGACGGCCTCACTGCCAGGGCACTCGCGGCGGCCGACACCCGGGTGCGCATCCCCATGGCGCACGGCGTCGACTCGCTCAACGTGGGCGCGGCGGCGGCGGTCGCCTTCTACGCGGTCGCCACGGGCCGCCCGGAGAGCTGAGCCAGGGGTCCGCCCGGAGAGCTGAGCCAAGGGCCCGCCCGGAGAGCCGGATCAGCCCGTGAGGCCCTGCGCGCCCGCGATGCCCAGCAGGACGATCAGCGTCACCACTACGAACACGAAGATCCGCTGCCGCAGCAGCCGGGGGTTCGCCGGGCGGCGCCCGGTGCCGGTGCCCGTCCGGGTGCCCGGCCTCGACGCCGTACGGCCGCCGCCCGTGCGGGAGGGGTTGCGCGGCGAGGAGGCCCGCGGGGCCTGCGCGGCGCCCCGCGCGCCCGGCGCCGGTGTGCGGGGGCCGCGGCCCTGGGTGCTCCGCTCCGTGTAACGCTCGGTCAGGCGGCCGGTGGGGCGGTCGTCGACGGGCCGTCCGGCCGGGCGCGGGGCGGGCGGGCGGACCTCCGACAGGCCCTGCGCCTCCCGGGCGGCGATCTCCTTCAGCCGCATGGACAGTTGCAGCGTGCTGGGACGTTCCTCCGGGTCCTTCGCCAGACAGGCCCGCACCAGCGGCGCCAGCGCGTCCGGCACGCCCGCCAGGTGCGGCTCCTCGTGCACCACGCGGTACAGCATCACCTCGGAACTGCCGTGCCCGAAGGGCGAGTCCGCCATCGCGGCGTACGCCAGCGTCGCCCCGAGCGCGAACACGTCCGTCGCCGGGGTCACCGCCGCGCCCCGCACCTGCTCGGGCGCGAGGAAGCCGGGCGAGCCGACCGCCGTGCCCACATGGGTGAGCGTGGAGGCGCCGGTCGCCCAGGCGATGCCGAAGTCGATGATGCGCGGGCCCTTGGGGGAGAGCAGGATGTTCGACGGCTTCAGGTCCCGGTGCACCACCCCGGCCTCGTGGACCGCCACCAGCCCCTCCGAGAGCGCCGCGCCGATGGCCGCCACGTCGGCGGCCACCAGGGGGCCCTCCTCGGCGACCTTGTCGTGCAGCGAGGGGCCGGGCACGTACTGCGTGGCGAACCAGGGCCGGTCGGCCTCCAGATCGGCCGCCACCAGCCGGGCCGTGCACCCGCCGCGGATCCGCCGCGCGGCCGACACCTCGCGCGCGAAGCGCGACCGGAACTCCTGGTCCTCGGCGAGGTCGGGCCGGATCACCTTCAGCGCCACCCGCTGCCCGCGCCGGTCGGACCCGAGGTACACGACCCCCATGCCGCCCGCGCCGAGCCGCCGGTGGAGGCGGAAGGAGCCGACGACACGCGGGTCCTCGCGCCGGAGCCGCATCATCGCCATGTCCGTCCCCTACCTATGGTGGGGAGGCCCCACCCCGCTGCACCGGTGTCCGTTTGACGTGGCACAGCTTACGTACCCGCGCCCCGGCGCGCTCATAGGCCGCGCCCTCGGGGGCCGATCGATTGTCAGTGCCGATCGGGCCCTCCCGCCCGCCCGCGCGGCCAAGAACCGCGCACCTCACGGGTGTTGACATCCCGTGAGGAACGCCGCGGCGCCGCGCCGGGAGGGACGTGAGTGACGTCACCCGCCCCGGCGTCCCCTCCGGGAGGCCCCCGACGCCCGGCGGAGCGTCTCCACCCAGGGGAGTACGACGGCCGGTGGCGGCTCATCCTCCGGGAGGCCCGCGAAAGGGTACGCGGGCATGACGTCCCGGGCCCGCCCGTTCCCTACTGTGGAAGTCAAGCGGCGGGCACAGCACTCGTCCCCCGAGGTTGGACGCCCGCCGCTGCTGGACATGACGGGAGAGGGCCATGGCGGACACGGCAACGCGGACGATGATCCGCACGCGGGGACAGAAGGCGTACGCCTCGTTCGGCACCCGCCCGGCCGGCCGCCGCCACCCGCTGGTGGCGACCGCCATGGTGCTCCCGCTGGCCGCCCTGTTGGTGGTCGCCTTCGGCGGCTGGGACGCGGTGGTCACTCAGGCGTCGTCCGTGGGCGTGATGCTGGGGCGCTGAGCGGCGCCCCGGGCCCGGGAGAGCGGCCCGGGCCGGGGACATCCGGCCCATAGCCCCGTGGGGACGGGGGTGCGGCGGACGGCAGCGGTGGCCGGCAGCTGGGGAGCTGCCGGCCACCGCTTTTTCACGCGCGGCCCCGGCCAGGGGGTGACGTTCGCGGGTGCCCGCGTAGGGTCGGGGCGTGCAGCAGCAGACCGAGCCGCTCCTCGCGGCGCTCGACGCGGTCGCCGTGGGCGCCGCGCACCTCTTCGCGCCCGGCGGGGCCTGCCGGGCCTGCGGTGCCGGGGTGGCCGGGACCGGCGGAGGGGTCCTCGCGGACCGGCCCGACGGCACGGTGGTCCGCCACGGCGTGGCCGTCGCCAAGGCGCACGCCCCGGACACCGAGACCGCCCCGCACCGCGTCCGCCTCGCCGTCGCCGCCCACCCGGAGCTCGCCGGCATCCTGCTGCCGCCGCTCCCGCTGCCCGCGGCCCCGCCCGCGCTGGCCGGCCGCCCGGTGAGCGTCTGGCCCCACGGCAGCCCCGTCGACCCGGACGCACCGGACGCCGCCCCCTGGGAGGACGCCGCGGCCCTGCTCGCCCGCCTCCACCGCGTACCGCCCGCCGGGCTGCCCGCGCCGCTGCCGCCCATGCGCGGCCCGGCCAAGGCGGCGCGGGCGGTGACGCGCCTGCGGGCGGCGGCCGGGCGGCACCCCGCGGCCCGCCCGGTGCTGGCCGCCTGGGCGGGCCTGCCGGCCTGGGCGCGGGGCGAGGGCCCGGACCCGGGTGCCGCGCTCTGCCACGGCGACTTCCACCTGGGCCAGCTCGTCCGCCACCCCG
Source organism: Streptomyces sp. NPDC015131 (assembly GCF_043079975.1). Classification (NCBI taxonomy): domain Bacteria; kingdom Bacillati; phylum Actinomycetota; class Actinomycetes; order Kitasatosporales; family Streptomycetaceae; genus Streptomyces; species Streptomyces sp. NPDC015131. The sequence goes on from NZ_JBIBVB010000007.1 coordinate 293,113, forward strand.
CCGGCACCGGGCCGTGGCTGCTGATCGACGTGGACGACCTCGGCACCGGCGACCCGGCCTGGGACCTGGCCCGGCCCGCCGCCTGGTACGCGGCCGGGCTGCTGGCGCCGGAGGCGTGGGAGCGGTTCCTCGGCGCCTACCGGGCGGCGGGCGGGACGGCCGTACCGGCCGAGGGGGACCCATGGCCCCGGCTCGATGTGCCCGCACGGGCCCTGACCGTGCAGACGGCCGCGCTGGCGGTCGCCAAGAGCGCCGCCGCCCGGCGGGAGTTGGACGACTCGGAACGCCGGGTCGTCGACGCTTGTGCCCGAATTGCGACACTCCCGGGCCAGTTGGGCGTGCCGGACCCGTCGTAGGGTGAGGACACCACCCGAATGGCGAGGAGTTGAGCCGAGCATGCAGTGTCCCAAGTGCCATGCGCCCATGCACACCTACAACCGCAATGGCGTCCAGATCGAGCAGTGCAGCGGCTGCCGGGGGATCTTCCTCGACTACGGCGAGCTGGAGTCCCTGACCCGTCTGGAGTCCCAGTGGGTGCAGCAGGCTCCGCCCGCCCCGCCGGCCCCGGGCGGCTACCCGGCCGCGCCCGCCCCGCACGCCCCGGCGTGGGGCGCCCCGCACCACGGGGGGCACGGCCATCACGGTCACCACCGCGGCTTCGGGCGGATGCTCTTCTCCTCCTGAAGCCCCGGGGGCTCCGGGAGGCTCCCGGGGCCCCCCGGGCTTCTGGGACAACGACGGAGCCCCGGCCGCGTGAGGCGGCCGGGGCTTCGGTGGTGTGGACGATACTGGGATTGAACCAGTGACCTCTTCCGTGTCAGGGAAGCGCTCTCCCGCTGAGCTAATCGTCCTCGGGGCCACGATCCGAAGATCGTGAGCACTGCGTGCGCGATACTGGGATTGAACCAGTGACCTCTTCCGTGTCAGGGAAGCGCTCTCCCGCTGAGCTAATCGCGCGGGGGATCCGAAGATCCAGTGGACGATACTGGGATTGAACCAGTGACCTCTTCCGTGTCAGGGAAGCGCTCTCCCGCTGAGCTAATCGTCCTTGGAGGTGGAGACGGGATTTGAACCCGTGTAGACGGCTTTGCAGGCCGTTGCCTCGCCTCTCGGCCACTCCACCAGGAGTGCAGGGGGTTCGGGAAGATCCCCCACGTCGAGCGGACGACGAGATTCGAACTCGCGACCCTCACCTTGGCAAGGTGATGCTCTACCAACTGAGCCACGTCCGCTTGTCGTTTCCGGCCCGCTTCCGCGTCCCGGCGACGTGTTGAACTCTAGCGGATTCCCGGGCCAGCACAAAAACGCGTTTGCCCAGCGTGCTGCCTTGACCCCGCTCCGCGCCGTCCGGTGCGCTCCCGCCATAGACTCGCACCCGTGCACGACCACGCTCCTCTGGCCCGCTTCGGCGGCCTCCTCGCAACCGACCTGCGGGACGTCACCAGCGACCCCGAGGCCCTGGACTCGACGGGCTTCTGGGCCGTCTGCGCGGACTTCGAAGGCGGCCTGACCTGCGCACGCTTCGGGGACGTGCGTCCCTCGCCGGTGCCCGCGCCCGTGCCCGGCGCCTGGCGAGGACCCGCCGCCGGCGACTGGACGTCGTCGCTCGACCGCGAGGCGTACACGGCGGGCGTACGCAGGATCCGGGAGCACATCGCGGCCGGGGAGGTCTACCAGGCGAACCTGTGCCGGGTGCTCTCCGCGCCGCTGCCCGACCCGGCCGCCGACGTGGACGCGCTCACCGCGCTGCTGGCCCGGGGCAACCCGGCCCCCTTCGCCGGAACGATTCGTCTGCCCGCCCACGGCGTGGAGATCGCCACCGCCTCGCCCGAGCTGTACCTGCGGCGCGACGGCTCCACCGTGGAGTCCGGCCCCATCAAGGGCACCGGCAGGACCGCACAGGACCTGCTGGAGAAGGACCGCGCCGAGAACGTGATGATCGTCGACCTCGTCCGCAACGACCTCGGCCGGGTCTGCGCCACCGGGTCCGTCACCGTCCCCGAGCTGTGCGCCGTCGAGCCGCACCCCGGACTGGTCCACCTCGTCTCCACCGTGCGCGGCGAACTGGCCGGGGGAGCGGGCTGGGCCGGCCTCCTCGCCGCCACCTTCCCGCCCGGATCGGTCACCGGCGCGCCGAAGTCCAGCGCGCTGCGGATCATCGACGCGCTGGAGACCGCGCCCCGGGGGCCCTACTGCGGCGGCGTCGGATGGGTCGACGCCGACCGCCGCACCGCCGCCCTGGCCGTCGGCATACGGACGTTCTGGATCGACCGCGCCGAGGGCGGCGGCGTCCTGCGCTTCGGCACCGGCGCGGGCATCACCTGGGGCTCCGACCCCGAGCGCGAGTGGGCCGAGACCGAACTGAAGGCGTCCCGGCTGCTCGCTGTAGCGTCGGGGGCGTACGAGGCGAGCGGAAGGACCATCACGACATGAAGAAGCTGTGGGTCAACGGCGGGCTGCACGACGCGGAGACCGCCAGGGTCTCCGTCCTGGATCACGGCCTGACCGTGGGCGACGGCATCTTCGAGACGATCAAGGCGGTGGACGGCCGGCCCTTCGCGCTGGAGCCCCACCTCGACCGCCTCACCCGCTCCGCCCGGGGCCTCGGCCTGCCCGCACCCGACCTCGACGAGGTCCGCCGGGCCTGCGCCGCCGTGCTGGACGCCAACCCGATGCCGCTGGGCCGCCTCCGCATCACGTACACCGGAGGGCTCTCGCCCCTCGGCTCCGACCGGGGCGACGCCGGACCGACCCTGGTCGTGGCCCTGGGGGAGACCTCCCGCCGCCCCGACACCACCGCCGTGGTCACCGTCCCCTGGACCCGCAACGAGCGCGGCGCCCTGGCGGGCCTGAAGTCCACCTCGTACGCGGAGAACGTCGTCGCCCTCGCCCGGGCGCACGAACAGGACGCCAGCGAGGCCCTCTTCGGCAACACGGCCGGGCGGCTGTGCGAGGGCACCGGGTCCAACGTCTTCGTCGTCCTCGACGGACAGCTGCACACCCCGCCCCTGGCCTCCGGCTGCCTGGCCGGCATCACCCGCGCCCTGACCGTGGAGTGGACGGGCGCCCACGAGACCGACCTGCCGCTGGACGTCCTGGAGCGGGCCGACGAGATCTTCCTGACCTCCACCCTCCGCGACGTCCAGGCCGTGCACCGGGTGGACGGGCGCGAGCTGCCCGGCGCCCCCGGCCCGGTCACCGCCAAGGCCATGCGGATCTTCGCGGAGCGCGCCGCCCAGATGTGAGGCGACGGCCGCCGGGTGGGTAGAACAGGGGCGATGACCACCACCCTGCGGCCGTCCGGGCCGCTCCACCAGACCCCCGACGGCGCACGCTCGCGCGGCTACGACGTCTGTGTGAACAGCCGCCGCGTGGGTGTCGTCCAGCTCGGCACCCTCCCCGGGCGCGGCCCGGGCGCGACCGGGGTGATCCGGTCGCTGCGCATCGACGAGCCGGACCGGCGGCGCGGCCGGGGCACGGTCGCCGCGCTCGCCGCCGAGGAGGTGCTGCGCGGCTGGGGCTGCGACCAGGTCACCGTCTCCGTCCCCGCCGAAGCGGTGGCCGCCCGCCGCCTGGCGGCCGCCCTCGGCTACACCGACCGCAGCCGCACCATGGTCAAGGAGCCGGCGGACCCGCCGCCCGCACCGCCCGCGGACCTGGACGTCCGGCCCATGACCGAGGCCGAGTACCGGCAGTGGGAGAGCGGGGCCACCCGGACGTACGCCCGGTCCTGGGCCGCCCGGGGCGTGCCGGAGGAGCAGGCCCTCGCCAGGGCCGAGGCGAGCCACCGCGCCCATCTGCCCGACGGGCTCGCCACCGAGGGCGCCGCGTTCCACGTCGCCGTACGGGACGGCGCGGTCGCCGGGCACCTGTGGACCGGCCGGACGGAGCTGCCCACCGGCGAGCGGGCCGCGTACGTGTACGACATCAAGGTCGCCGAGGACCAGCGCGGCCGGGGGTACGGGCGGGTCCTGATGCTGTTCGCCGAGCGGATCGCCCTGGAGGCGGGGGAGCGGCGGATCGGGCTGCACGTGTTCGACGACAACACCGCCGCCGTCCGGCTCTACGAGTCGCTCGGTTACCGGACGACCTGCGTGCACAGCTTCAAGCCGCTGCTGTGAGGGGCGTCAGAGGAGGCCGCCCGGGTCGGCCTGCAGGCGGTCGGCGATCTCCTCGATGCGCTCGCGCAGTCCTTCCTGGCTCTTGCCGCCGTCGAGGCGCTCGCCGCCGATCACGTACGTCGGGGTGCCGGTGACGCCGATGGCCTTGCCCTCCGCCTGGTCGGCGTCCACGATCAGCAGGTGCCGGCCGTCGATCAGGGCGGTGTCGAACTCCTCGGCGTCCAGGCCCAGTTCGCGGGCGGTGTCGAGCAGGACGCTCTCGCCCCGCGTGCCCAGCTCCGCCGTCCTGGCCAGCAGCGCCTCGGCGTACGGCCAGTCCACGCCCTGCGCGGCGGCCTCCTCGGCGGCCTGGGCAGCGGCGTACGCGTGCTTGTTCTTCTCCAGCGGGAAGTGCCGCAGCCGCACCTCCAGGCGGTCGCCGTACCGCTCCCGCAGCGCGTGCACGTCCGCCAGGGCGGCGTGGCAGTCGGGGCACTGGAGGTCGCACCAGACGTCCAGGACGACGGGCAGGTCGGTGCGCGAGGGGGTGGGGTCAGTCATGGGCCCAGTCTTCCAGCCCGGCGGCGGGCGCCCCAACCGGGACCTGGGGAGGAGGCGGCCCCGGAGATGTCCCGGAGATCCATGGCCCCGGCGGGGCCGCGCGGTGCAGGATGGAAGGGACGTATCGCCCCGAGCCCGCTGGAGGACCGGATGCTTGCCGAGACGATCTGCTCCGCCGTGTCCGCCGCGGGGCTGGGCATCGCGGCGATCACCGCGTACCGCAGGAGGTTCCTGGCCGCCGCCAGGATCGCCGCCTACGCGCTGGTCCCGCTGGGGCTGGTGATGACGGGCGCCGTGGAGTGGCTGGCCGAGACGGCCTTCAGCCCGGTGGCGTGGGCCGGCTTCGGGGTGCTGGGGGTGTCCTGGGCGCTGTTCATGACCACACGGGCGGTCGAGCGGCGGCGGGGCGGCGGCACCCGGGAGGGCACCGGCCGCCGCAAGGGCCGCAAGGGTGGCGACGTCGTGGAGCCGGGCGCGTCCGCGCCGTCGCTGGGGGCCGGGCAGCGCCCCGCGGCGAAGCCGGGGAGGGCCGCCGGCGGCGCCGGGCAGCCGGCCGACGACTTCAGCGACATCGAGGCGATCCTCAAGAAGCACGGCATCTGAGCGAGCGGCGCGCGGGGCCAAGCACGGCGGCGGTCCGCCGCGCGGGGAAACGGCCCGAAACCCACGGGAAGGGGTGAACTCCCCTGCCGTTCCCCCGGGTTCGGGGTTGACGCGATCTCCGGCTGCGTCATCATCGGGCCGAGATGCTCGAGACCTCGCGGGAGTCCTCCCCCGCCGCCAACGATGCCCACGTCCACCGCACGACCGCCGAGGAGCGCCGCGGATGCCTGTTCGCGATCTCCCAGCCCCCGTTGATGATCTTCCTGGCCGTGATCGGCTGCCTGCTGCTGATGGGCGCCGTGCACGACCTGTTCGTCCTGTGAGCGGGACGGGCGCGCCGGTGCCGGCTCAGCCGGTCGCCGCCTCCTTGCGGCGGGCCCGGTACGCCGCGACGTGCAGACGGTTGCCGCAGGTGCGGCTGTCGCAGTAACGGCGGGAGCGGTTGCGCGACAGGTCGACGAAGGCCCGTCCGCAGTCCGGTGCCTCGCAGTGGCGCAGCCGGTCCTGCTCGCCCGCGACCACGATGAAGGCCAGCGCCATCCCGCAGTCCGCGGCCAGGTGGTCGGCCACCGAGGCGCCCGGCGCGAAGTAGTGCACATGCCAGTCGTAGCCGTCGTGGTCGGTGAGCTGCGGGGTGGTTCCCGCGGCGGCCACCAGCTGGTTGATCAGCTCGGCCGCCGTCCGCGCGTCGGTCGCCGAGAAGACCTCGGTGAATCGGTTTCGCACCTCGCGTACGGCCCGCAGATCCCGCTCGCCGAGGTCACCGACGCCGCTGACGTCGTGGTCCCGTACGAAGGCGTACAGCGCCGCGACGTCCGCGAGCCCGTCGCCGCCGCCGCCCTCGGGCGCGGTGTTCAGCAGATCGACGACGGTGTCGAGCGCGATCCGGGTGTCGTGGGGGATCAGCACGATTCGCTCCCTGGCCTGTCGCGGGCGGGCGCCCGCCGGATGTGCGCCGACTCTAGCCGCTCGTCCTCCCGCCGCCCCGGCCGTGTGCCTCGGGGGGCCCTGCGGGGGCCCTGCGGACGGCCGGAAAACGCAGCGGCGCCGTCGCCGCGGTGGGTTCCGCGGGACGGCGCCGGTGCTTCGCCGTGTCCGGCCGCTCACGGCCGTACGCGCTGTTCGCGCGGCGCCGTCGCCCCGAGTCGGACGGCGCCGTGCGGCTCTCGGTCTGGCCCTAGCTCTCGGCCAGGATGTGCGAGAGCTCCGTGTCGAGGTCGAAGTGACGGTGCTCGGTGCCGGGCGGCACCGCGGCGTCGGTCCGCTTCAGGAACGACTCCAGGGCCCGCGCCGGGGCCTCGAGCAGGGCTTCGCCCTCCGGGGAGCTCAGCGCGATGCAGACGACGCCCTGACCGTGGCTGCGGGACGGCCAGACTCTGACGTCGCCGGTGCCTGTGGGGCGGTGGAGCCCTTCGGCGAGAAGATCGCGGGCGAAGACCCACTCGACCGTCTCCTCGGCTCCGGTGTGGAAGGTGGCGTGCACGGCGTAGGGATCGGCCGTGTCATACCGCAGGCCCGCCGGTACAGGCAGTGAGGACTCGCTGGATACAACGAGGCGCAGGTGCAGCTCGCAGCTGACCGTGGTGTTCATAAGCGCCAGGGCCTTTCGCTCAGTGTGCGCTCGGGGATTCGCACGTCGGCGAAATCGACATGCCACCTACGGTGCCGTTGTAAACCCCTCTGTCTGTTTTGTGGCCCTTCAGGTCCCCCGTATGGCGGTGTTCAAGCGGCCGTTATGCGGCCATTCCAGTGCCGGTGTCGCGTCGGGTAGGTTGGGCCCATGAACGCGGAGAGTGACGAGCGGGAGAAGGTCGCCGGACCGGCGGCCACCCCACCCGCAACGGGGGACGTGACGGAAGGGGCCGCCGCCGAACCGGTGCTCGGTTCCCGGGCGCCCGACTTCATCAAGGCACGCAGGACGCTCCACCTGAGCTGGCAGGTCGGCGTCTTCGTCGTCGGCCTCGCGGTGGTGGCCGCGGGCGCCGCGATGCTGGTCCTGCCGGGACCGGGCTGGGTGGTGATCTTCGGTGGCATGGCGATCTGGGCGACCGAGTTCGTCTGGGCCCAGCTGGTGCTGCGCTGGACCAAGCGGAAGGTGACCGAGGCGGCACAGCGCGCACTCGACCCCAAGGTGCGGCGGCGCAACATCATCCTCACCACCACCGGCCTGGTGATCATGGCGGCGCTGGCCGGCATCTACCTGTGGAAGTACGGCATGACCCTGCCGTGGGACCTCGACCGGCAGTGACCCCGGCGGGGGAGCGGCGCGAGCCGCACCGGGTGGTCGGGGCACGCCCTGACATGCGGTAATGTTTGCCGTGCGCCCGGGCGATTAGCTCAGTGGGAGAGCGCTTCGTTCACACCGAAGAGGTCACTGGTTCGAACCCAGTATCGCCCACCACCCGGACCGAAGGCCCCGGAGACACCGTCTCCGGGGCCTTCGGCGTGCTCAGCGCATCCGCCCCAGGGTCTCGCGCAGCCGCCGGGCGTCCCGCAGCCGCTGCTCGTACGTCGCGCCCAGCGCCAGCAGCAGCAGCCCGGCCAGCGCCGGCGGCAGCCAGCGGGGCAGCGCCCCGACCGCCTGGGCCACGTACGGCGCCAGCTCGTGCAGCGCCACCAGGGCCAGCACCGCGCCGCCCAGCAGCAGCGGAGCCCGCAGCCGCAGCCGGGCGCCCGCCAGTGTGACGGCCAGGGCCGCGAGCCCCAGCAGCAGCGGCCGGGTCCACCCCGCGTCGCCCCACGCCGCCCACAGGCTCGGTACCAGCGTGGCGCCCAGCCCCGGGCCGTACGCCGTCCACGACGACGCCCCCGGGTCGCGGCGCCGGCGCACCGCGCCCACCACCAGCGCGGGCACCGTCACCGGCAGCGTGTACGCCTCCGGGGCGGCCACCCCCGAGGCGGCCAGCCGCACCCAGGCCGCCGCCACGAACAGGGCGGTGGCCGCGTACCCGGCGGCCGGGCGCCGCTCCGGGCGTACCGCCGTGGCCGCCGCCACGACCCCGCCGAGGGCGAGCACCAGCGCCGCCGTCCCGGGGCGGGCGGACGCGCACCAGAGCGCCAGGGCCCCGGCCGCCGCACCCGTCAGCTCCACCGGGAGGGCCACCGGGTGGCGCCGCAGCCCCGCCCCGGCCGCCGCCGTGGCCGCCGGCACCACCAGCAGCGCCAGACCGGTCGTGTGCGGGGACAGGTCCAGCACCGCCGCCACGCCACCGGCCAGCCCGGTCGCGGCCACCACCGCGGCACACGCCGCCACGGTCCGGCCGAGGCCCGCCCCGAGGACCGCCGCGCCCGCGAACAGCGCCACCAGCACCCCGGACACGGCGACCGCCGCGACGTCCGTGCGCCACGCGTCCCCGGCCGCCAGCACCGCGCCCGCCAGCGCCCCGCCCAGGGCGACCTGCCCGAGCACCTCCCGCGCCGCCTCCGGGGCGGGCAGCCGGACCGCCACCGCCGCGGGGCGCACCAGCAGCGCCAGGAACGCGGCCGTCAGCACCAGGTGGGCCACCGCCGTCGCCCCGTACGGCAGGGACAGCGCCTCCGGCAGGGCCGCCGCCGTCACCCACGCCAGGCCGAGCGCCCCGCCGCGGGCGGCGGGGAACGGCAGCGCCGCCAGCACCGCGGCCACCGTCACGGTCACCGCCACCGCCGCCCACGGCACACCCGGGCGAATGCCTACCAGCGCCCCCACCACCGGGGCCAGCGCCCACACCACCGCCAGGGCCTGCACTCCCGCCGACGCCCCCGCGAGGCCCCACCGCACCGCACGCGGCACCCCGCCGCGTACCGCCGGAGCCCCCACCGCCACAGCGGCGAGCACATACGCGGGCACCGCCCACGCCCCCGGCACCGCCTCGCGCAGCAGCCCGCCGCCACCGGCCACCGCCGCCAGCCCGGTCACCACCGCCCCGGCGACCGCCCCCGCTTGGTGGCCGCCGGCCGGCGCGCGCCACGCTCCGTACAGCGCGACCCCCGCCGCCACCAGCAGCAGCACGGCCGCCCCGGCTCCGCCCTCCACCACGGAGAACCCGACCGCGACGGCCACCGCCCAGCCGCCCGTCACCCACGCCGACACCCGGGCCGCGAGCCCCACGCCGGTCCCGGGGCGGGCCGCCGGGGCCAGCGCCACGTCGAGCGCGGCCGTCGCCAGCAGCGCCCAGCAGACCCCGAGCGCATCCGCGCCCGCCGCCACCGCCCCCAGCGGCAGCGGCAGTTGGGCGGCCACCACCGCGGCCGGCAGCGGCACCCGCAGCCCGCCGGCCACGGCGCCGTACCCCGCCCACAGCGCCGCCAGGACCGCCGAGGCGACCGCCGCGTACGCCGCCGCGTCCGCGCCCGGCGCGGCCACCCGGTACACGGCGTACGCGTCCAGCACCGTCAGCAGCAGCCCCACCGCCGCGACCGCCTCCGCCGTCGAGGCCAGCCGCCGGCGCAGCAGGAGCACCGGCGCGGCCAGCACCGCGGCCGTCACCACGGCGAGCACCGCCGAACGGCCCGCGATGCCCATCCGCCCCCAGCTCACCAGGGTGAAGGCGACCGCGGCCACGCCCAGCAGCACCCCGCCCAGCGTCAGCAGCACGTTCTGCGCGCCGCGCGGCGTGGTCTCCGCGGCCGGGGCCCCGGCCGGGCGCGGCGCGGCGGCGGGCGCGTACGCCACACTCACCAGCCACGCCCTGCGGGCCAGCAAGTGCGCGCGGCGCGCGTCGAGTCGGGCGAGTTCGCGATCGAGGATCACCAGCTCCTCGGCCGGTGGCGGCACCTTGTTCATGATGCGGAGTGTGGCCCGGCCCACATTCCGCGACATGAGCGCCGGTACTCAGTCGCACATGAGTACGCGCCGGGCGCGCAGACTCGGAGCATGGACCCCTACCGTTTCCGCTTCCGCAGCGTCTGGGACCTGCCCGCCCCGCCCGGCATCGTCCGGGCGGTCCTCGGGCGGCCGGACCAGTACCCCTCCTGGTGGCCGCAAGTCCGCGAGGCCACCCGGCTCGACGCGCACAGCGGCACCGCCCGCATCCGCTCCTTCCTCCCGCTCGACCTCACCGTCACCGTGACCGAGGTCCCCCGCGACCCCGGGGCGGGCGTGCTGGAGTCCGCGCTCGGCGGCGACATCGAGGGGTGGGCCCGCTGGACGCTGACCTCGCCCGCCCAGGGCCGCACCCGCGCCCGCTACGACCAGCAGGTCGTCGTGCGGCGGCCCCTGCTGCGGCGCCTCGCCCTGCCCGGCCGGCCCCTGTTCACCGCCAACCACGCCTGGATGATGCGCGCCGGGCGCCGGGGACTGGTCGCGTACCTGGATACGGTTTGAAGGAACCGGGACCGCACCTGTATGGTTCAGTCCGTTCCCGGGCGATTAGCTCAGTGGGAGAGCGCTTCGTTCACACCGAAGAGGTCACTGGTTCGAACCCAGTATCGCCCACCGGGGAAAGGCCGGTCCGTCATCGACGGACCGGCCTTCGCCTTTTCCCGTCCCCGCGCCCTTTTCCGTCCCCGCGCCGCCCTCTCCCGTCGTGCTACGCCGCCGCCCGCAGCTCCGGGCGCAGCGGCCACGCCGGGTCCACCGCCTCCTCCGAGCCGTTGCGTGCGAACCACGCCTGCAGGCCCCGCGCCTGGGCCGCGTGCCACACCGCCTGCAGCGCGTGCAGCTCCGCCGGGGACAGCCGTTCCAGCCGGGCCGCGAACCGCCGCCCCACCGCGCGGACCACCTCCAGCGCCGCCATCGCGTCCGCCGCCGCGTCGTGCGCGCCGTCCAGCGGCACCTCGTACTGCGCGCACAGGTCGGTCAGCGTGCGCCGGCCCTTGCGGTACCGGTCGAGGTGCTTGTCCAGCACCCGCGGATCCAGCACGCACAGCGGGGCGTTCTGGAGGTAGCGCGACAGCGACGAGGCGCGGTGCCGGCGCAGCTCCCGGTCCAGGAGGGTCAGGTCGAACGGCGCGTTCATCACCACCAGCGGGCGCCCCGCCGCGCAGTGCTCGGCAAGCTGCCGGGCTATCTCCTCCATCACGGGCGACGGCCAGCGGCCGTTGCGCCGCAGGTGATCGTCCGTCAGGCCGTGGACGTCCGTCGCGGCGGCGGGCACCGGTATGCCCGGATTCACCAGCCAGCGGGTGGACCTGACCCGCCCGCCCGGCGCGTCCTGGACGACGACGGCGGCCGACACGATGCGGTCCTCCTCGACGTCAACTCCCGTGGTCTCCGTGTCGAATGCGGCCAGGGGCCCCTCGTACCAGAGCGTCATGGTCCGAACTCCTCGCGCGTGCCCGGCAGATGGCGTGATCCCCTGCCCGGAACGGTGATACCCGCCCTGTTTGCACCGTACGCAGGGTGGTGACAACACAGGTGTGGGGACGTCGAGCTGACGCCCCGTCGCCGGTCCGGAAGGCATGGGGAGCCATGGCGCTCACACAGCCCGAACCCGGTGGGCTGATGCCCCAGCAGGCCGCACCGCGGCGGGGCGCGCTCGCCACCACCGCCTGTATGGAGACCCTCCAGGTGGGCTACCTCCACGCGGTCGCCGCCGCGGCCGGCTGCTCGCTCTCCCAGCCCTTTCCGGACAACGGCATCGACTGGCACGTCAGCCACAGCGCCCCCGGGCACACCGTCGACGACGAGGTCACCATCAAGGTGCAGCTCAAGTGCACGTACCAGATCGCGCCGCGCCCGCCGGGGCCCGCGTTCTCCTTCGTCCTCGACAACGACCACCTGGCGAAGCTGGCCCGCACCCCCGTCGCCGTGCACAAGATCCTGGTCGTGATGATCGTCCCCCGGACCCGGGACGAATGGCTGCGCGCCGGCCACGACCGGCTCGACCTGCGCCACTGCTGCTACTGGACCAACCTCGCGGGCCATCCGGTCACCGGCCGGCGCCGCACCACCGTGCGCATCCCCACCAACCGGATATTCGACGACCGGGCGCTCTGCGAGATCATGACCCGGGTCGGGGCGGGAGGAAGACCCTGATGCACCGGCCAGTCGACGAGCCCATGCGGCCGCACCCCGTGACCCCGCCCGACCCCCTCGGCCCCGGCGCGCCCGCCGCGCCCGACCCCTCCCACGTCGACCCCCGGGTCCTCGGCGCCCTGCTGGACCGGCACGGCTGGCGGCGGCGCGGCGGGGTCGCCGGGCGCTACGGGCGCTGGACCCCGCCCGGCCCGGGCGCCGGGCCCACCAGCCTCCTGGTCCCCGAGAGCCGCGCCTTCCCCGACTGCGAGGACCTGGTCGGGGAGGCCCTCACCGCGCTGGCCCGCTGCGCCGCGCCGTCCGCGCGGGAGGTCCTCGTCGGGCTGACCGTGCCCAGCGACGAGGTCCGCTGGTGGCGGGACGTCCCGCCCGGCCCGTCCGGGGCCGCCACCTGGGCCGCGCAGGAACGGCTGCGCTCCGCCGCCCGGCAGGTCCTGCTGGCGGGCGCCCTCGCCGTGCGGGGCCGTGCCGGCTACCACGGCGCCCGGCACCGCAGGCAGGCCCAGGCGGCGCTGGAGGGCGTCCTGGTCGGCACCGCGCAGAGCGGGCGGGGGCTCACCGCGTTCGTCCCGGCCGAGCCCGGCCGGGCGGTCACCGTCCGGCTCTACCACGCGCTGTTCGCCGCCCGCGAGGCCGTCGACTACCAGCGGGCCACCGGGCGGCCTGAGGCGTTCGCGGCCGCCGTCGAGGCGGGGGTGAGCCGGGAGCTGACCGAGGCGCTCGTCTCTCTCGTGCGCGGTGCGGAAGGGGCCCGGATCGCCCTGGCGTGGGCGCCCGCCGCGGGCGTCCCAGAGGGGTGCGCGGCCCGGCCCGAGCCGGTGGAGTTCTCGCCGGGCGACCTGCCCGCGCTGCGGGAGGCGGGCGCCCGCTACCTCCAGGACGAGCCGTCGGTGCCGGTGCGGATCACCGGGACCGTGGTGCGGATGCGCCGGTCGGGCCCGCGCGGGGCGGGCACCGTGCGGCTGCGGGTGCTGGCCGGAGCGGAGGTGCCCCACGTACGGGTGGCGCTGGACGAGGAGTCGTACCGCACGGCGGGCGCCGCCCACCTGGTGGGGCTGCCCATCAGGGTGGCGGGCCGGCTGGAGAGCCGGGGCGGCTTCCGCCGGCTGACCGACGCCTCCGGGGTCGTACCCGTGCAGGTGGACGAGGCGGAACGGGACCGGCTGATGAAGTCCCTCCACGAGAACCCCGGCTTCTTCGGGGAGGCGGCCGGGCCGGGGGACTGAGCACCGGAGCGGGGGAAACCGTTTCGCGGGCGGGCCGGGCGGCTCGGTACCATCGCAGTGCCCGAGCAACGGTTACGGGTTCCCCCATCAGTCAGGAGAGACCGGTGTCAGACGTCCGTGTGATCATCCAACGCGATTCCGAGCGGGAAGAGCGCGTGGTGACGCCGGGCACTACGGCCGCCGACCTCTTCGCCGGTGAGCGCACCGTCGTGGCCGCCCGGGTGGCGGGCGAGCTGAAGGACCTCGCGTACGAGATCGCGGACGGCGAGACCGTCGAGCCGGTCGAGATCTCCTCCGAGGACGGCCTGAACATCCTGCGGCACTCCACCGCGCACGTCATGGCCCAGGCCGTGCAGGAGCTGTTCCCCGAGGCGAAGCTGGGCATCGGCCCGCCGGTCAAGGACGGCTTCTACTACGACTTCGACGTCGACCGCCCCTTCACCCCCGATGACCTCAAGGCCATCGAGAAGAAGATGCAGGAGATCCAGAAGCGCGGCCAGCGCTTCTCCCGCCGCGTGGTCGGCGACGACGCCGCCCGCGAGGAGCTGGCCGGCGAGCCGTACAAGCTGGAGCTCATCGGCCTCAAGGGCTCCGCGTCCAGCGACGACGGCGCGGACGTCGAGGTGGGCGGCGGCGAGCTGACCATCTACGACAACCTCGACGCCAAGACCGGCGAGCTGTGCTGGAAGGACCTCTGCCGGGGCCCGCACCTGCCCACCACCCGGAACATCCCCGCCTTCAAGCTCATGCGGAACGCGGCGGCCTACTGGCGCGGCAGCGAGAAGAACCCGATGCTCCAGCGCATCTACGGCACCGCCTGGCCGTCCAAGGACGAGCTCAAGGCCCACCTGGACTTCCTCGCCGAGGCCGAGAAGCGCGACCACCGCAAGCTCGGCGCCGAGCTGGACCTGTTCTCCATCCCCGAGCAGATCGGCTCCGGCCTCGCCGTCTTCCACCCCAAGGGCGGCATCATCCGCCGGGTCATGGAGGACTACTCGCGCCGCCGGCACGAGGAGGAGGGGTACGAGTTCGTCTACACCCCGCACGCCACCAAGGGGAAGCTGTTCGAGACCTCCGGGCACCTCGACTGGTACGCCGACGGCATGTACCCGCCCATGCAGCTCGACGAGGGCGTGGACTACTACCTCAAGCCCATGAACTGCCCCATGCACAACCTGATCTTCGACGCGCGGGGCCGGTCCTACCGTGAGCTGCCGCTGCGCCTCTTCGAGTTCGGGACGGTGTACCGGTACGAGAAGTCCGGCGTCGTGCACGGCCTGACCCGCGCCCGGGGCTTCACCCAGGACGACGCGCACATCTACTGCACCAAGGAGCAGATGGCGGAGGAGCTGGACCGCACCCTCACCTTCGTGCTCAACCTCCTGCGCGACTACGGCCTCAACGACTTCTACCTGGAGCTGTCCACCAAGGACCCGGAGAAGTTCGTCGGCTCGGACGAGGTGTGGGAGGAGGCCACCGAGACCCTGCGGGCGGTGGCCGAGAAGCAGGGCCTGGAGCTGGTCGCCGACCCCGGCGGCGCGGCCTTCTACGGCCCGAAGATCTCGGTGCAGGCCAAGGACGCCATCGGCCGGACCTGGCAGATGTCGACCGTCCAGCTCGACTTCAACCTGCCGGAGCGCTTCGACCTGGAGTACACCGGGGCCGACGGCTCCAAGCAGCGCCCGGTGATGATCCACCGCGCCCTGTTCGGCTCCATCGAGCGCTTCTTCGCCGTGCTCCTGGAGCACTACGCGGGCGCCATGCCGCCCTGGCTGGCCCCGGTCCAGGCGGTCGGCATCCCGGTCGGCGACGCCCACGTCGAGTACCTCCAGGACTTCGCCGCCGAGGCCCGGCGCAAGGGCCTGCGGGTCGAGGTGGACGCCTCATCGGACCGGATGCAGAAGAAGATCCGCACCCACCAGAAGGCCAAGACCCCGTTCATGGTCATCGTCGGCGACGACGACATGAACGGCGGGACGGTGTCCTTCCGGTACCGCGACGGCTCCCAGGAGAACGGCATCCCCCGCGAGGAGGCCCTGGCCAAGCTCGCCGACGTGGTGGAGCGCCGCGTCCAGGTCTGACGCGTCCCGTACGAGGGGCGGTCCCGGTCACCGGGGCCGCCCCTCGGCGGTTCGGTGTCACCGGCAGCGAATATGCTGGCCCGCATGACGACTGAGCCGGAGCAGCAGATCGGAGTCGGGACGCCCGACGCGTTCCAGCGCCTGTGGACGCCCCACCGGATGGCGTACATCCAGGGGGAGAACAAGCCCACCGGACCCGGCGCCGGCGACGGCTGCCCGTTCTGCGCCATCCCGGCCAAGTCCGACGAGGACGGCCTGATCGTCGCCCGCGGCCAGAGCGTGTACGCGGTGCTCAACCTCTACCCGTACAACGGCGGGCACCTGATGGTCGTCCCCTTCCGGCACGTCGCCGACTACACCGAGCTGGACGACGCCGAGACCGCCGAGCTGGCGCTGCTCACCAAGCAGGCCATGACCGCGCTGCGCACCGCCTCCGGGGCGCACGGGTTCAACATCGGCATGAACCAGGGCGCCACCGCCGGCGCCGGCATCGCCGCCCACCTCCACCAGCACGTGGTGCCGCGCTGGGGCGGCGACACCAACTTCATGCCGGTCGTCGGCCACACCAAGGTCCTGCCGCAGCTCCTCGGCGACACCCGCCGGATGCTCGCCGAGGCGTGGCCCACCGCCTGACGCGCGGGGCGGCGCCCCTCACGCGTCGTACGAGTCGGCCTTCCGCGGCGACGGGTCCTGGACGAAACCGCTCAGGATCATCGACCGGTTGGTGAACCGCTCGGTGTCCACCCCGTGCTCGTCGAGCATCTTGATCGTCGCCGTGTGCACCGCCCGCATCACCGGCGTCGCCGCCCGGATCGCGTCGTCCGCCATGAAGCGGTGGCGCCACGGCTGGGACGCCCAGGCGTGCCGCAGCCCGAAGGGCTCGGGCAGCACCAGCTTGCCGCCGAGGAAGTCCAGCACCGGCGGGAACCAGGTCAGCGGGGCGCGCACCGCGAGCCGTACCACCTCGTCGTTGTCGATCAGCGGCAGCAGGATCTCCCTGGTCTCCCAGAACCGCACGGTCTTGGAGACGACCTTCTTCTTGGGCTCCGGCTTCGTGGTGAACAGCCCGTGCACCGGGCCCAGCGCGTGCCCGGTGACCTCGATGCGCAGCGTGTGCAGCAGCGCCGTCACGGTCACCATCATGGTCAGCACGAGCTGCCCGTCCCACAGGACGAACTGCACGCCCAGGTAGTGGCGGTTCCCCTTGCCGAACTGGTTCTCGTTGCACACCCGCTGTATCTCGTGCGGCTTCACCTGGTACGCGACGATGTCCTCGCCCTCCGGCCGGGCGACCTCGGCCGCCCCCTCGCCGACCGGGGTGACGATCCAGTGGTTGACGGACGGGGTGGGGAAACCGGTCTTGAGGGTGCCGCGCTCCAGCATCTTCAGCTCGTCGTGGATCGGGCGGATCACGTCCCAGGTCCGGAAGGCGTGGATCTCCTTGCCCTCCTGCGGCACCAGCTCCTCGGCGAGGTGCCAGCTGCCCCAGCGGGTGCCCATGCCGAGGATGCCCTTGGGCCCGGCGTAGAAGACGACATTGGAGCGCTGCTCGGCGGTGAGCTTCTCCAGCTGCAGGCGCAGCTCCTCGGCGGCCGTCTCATTGGGGTCGTGCGGCACGGCCTCGGGGATCTTGGGCCCCACGCCGCCCCCGCCGCTGAGCAGCGACTCCCAGCGGGCGCGCAGGTCCTTGGCGGTCGACTCGCAGATCCGCTTGGCGAGGAACCAGCCGATCACCGGGGCGACGAACATCGCGCGCAGGTACAGCGCGGGGAGGCCGGTGAAGGGCAGCTTGAAGAGGAACAGCAGGGCCAGGATCCCCACACCGACCAGCAGCAGCGACCCCAGCGCGCCGGAGCGCTTCCCGGAGGCGCCGGCCAGGGTGCGGCGCAGCTGGAACACGGTCAGCCACACCAGCATCCCCGGCAGGAACAGCACACCGAAGAGCAGGGTGATCAGCGTCAGCTTCCGGTCGCGGCCCTTGCGAATGTTGGTGGCGGCCAGGCAGTGCTCGACGACCGGCTGGGGATCGGTGCCGAAGGACTGGATGAGCGGCTTGCGGGCGCCGCCCAGCATCCGGGCGGTCACGGCCCGGGAGAACGCCTCGCCCAGGTTGGGCGTGAACAGCGAGAACTTGCCCTTGGTGACGGTGGACTTGTGCCATTCGTTGTCGGCCTTGAGGATCTCGTCCACCGGGACGTTCTCCCGGTACGCGGCGGAGGCCAGCGCATGGGTGGCCACCGTCTGCCCGGCCGAGCCCTGGAGCGGTACCTGAGCACCGAGGCCGAAACTGTCCATGGTCACTTCGTCCGCCCCCATCGCCGCGTGAGTCCGCACTGCGGTCTGTTCCCAACCCCTCGGCCCCGCACACGTGCCGGACTGGGCACCACAGCCTACCGAGGCCGCCGGCCGCGTGTCGGCGGACGGCCGAAAGCCGCCCGCCCCGAGGGGAATCGGGCGGGCGGCCGGTCAACGGCGGTCAGCCGGCGGCCCGTTCGCGGACCTTCTCGGCGACCTGCGGCGGCATGGCCTCGTGGCGGGCGTACGAGCGGTCGAACCGGCCCGTGCCGTGGGTCAGGGAGCGCAGGTCCACGGCGTACCGGCCGATCTCGATCTCCGGCACGTCGGCGCGCACCAACGTGCGGCCCTGCCCCGCCTGTTCGGTGCCGACGACGCGTCCGCGCCGCCCGGACAGGTCGCTCATCACCGGCCCGACGTACTGGTCGGGGACGAGCACCTGGAGCTCGGCGACCGGTTCCAGGAGGTTGATCCGGGCGTCCGCCGCGGCCTCGCGCAGGGCCAGGGCGCCGGCCGTCTGGAACGCGGCGTCCGAGGAGTCCACCGAGTGCGCCTTGCCGTCCAGGAGCGTGACGCGCACGTCCACCAGCGGGTGCCCGGCGGCCACGCCCCTGGCCGCCTGGGCGCGTACGCCCTTCTCCACGGACGGGATGAACTGGCGCGGCACCGCCCCGCCGACGACCTTGTCGACGAACTCGATGCCCGAGCCGGGCGGCAGCGGCTCCACCTCGATCTCGCAGATCGCGTACTGGCCGTGCCCGCCCGACTGCTTGACGTGCCGGCCCCGCCCGGCGGCCCGCCCGGCGAAGGTCTCGCGCAGCGACACCCTGTGGGGCACCACGTCGACCTGGACCCCGTACCGCTCGCGCAGCCGCTCCAGCGCGACGTCCTTGTGCGCCTCGCCCAGGCACCACAGCACCACCTGGTGGGTGTCCTGGTTCTGCTCCAGCCGCATCGTGGGGTCCTCGGCGACGAGCCGGGCGAGGCCCTGCGACAGCTTGTCCTCGTCGGCCTTGCTGTGCGCCTGGATGGCGAGCGGGAGCAGCGGGTCGGGCATCGTCCACGGCTCCATCAGCAGCGGGTCGTCCTTGGCGGAGAGCGTGTCGCCGGTCTCGGCGCGGGACAGCTTGCCGACACAGGCCAGGTCGCCGGCGATCGCGTGGCTCAGCTGCCGCTGCTGCTTGCCGAACGGCGCGGACAGGGCGCCGACCCGCTCGTCGACATCGTGGTCGTCGTGGCCCCGGTCGGCGAGCCCGTGCCCGGAGACGTGCACCGTCTGGTCGGGGCGCAGGGTGCCCGAGAAGACCCGTACCAGCGAGATCCGGCCCACGTACGGGTCGGAGGACGTCTTGACCACCTCGGCGGCCAGCGGCCCGTCCGGGTCGCAGGCCAGCGCCGGGCGCGGGTCGCCCCCGGGAGTGGTGACCGCCGGCGCCACGCGCTCCAGCGGGGTGGGGAAGCCGCGGGTGATCAGGTCCAGCAGCTCCACGGTGCCCAGGCCCTGCTTGCCGCCGGGCGCGGCGGGCGCGGCGGCCAGGACCGGGTGGAAGGTGCCGCGCGCGACGGCCGTCTCCAGGTCGTCGATCAGCGTCTTGAGGTCGATCTCCTCGCCGCCGAGGTAGCGGTCCATCAGGGACTCGTCCTCGCTCTCGGCGATGATCCCCTCGATGAGGCGGGCGCGGGCCGCGGCGATCAGGGGGAGCTGGGCGTCCTCGGGCGGGTTCTCGCGCCGCTCGCCGGAGGAGTAGTCGAAGACCTTCTGCGTCAGCAGCCCGGTGAGCCCGGTCGCGGGGGCGTGGCCGTCGGGCGCCTGCGGGCCCAGGACGGGGACGTAGAGGGGCAGGATGGCGTCGGGGTCGTCGCCGCCGAAGATGCCGGCCAGGACCCGGGTCAGCTCGTCGTAGTCCACGCGCGCGGTGTCGAGGTGGGTGACCACGATGGCCCGGGGCATGCCGACCGCCGCGCACTCCTCCCAGACCGCCCGGCAGGAGCCGGCGACGGCGTCGGCCTCCTGTGCCGCCGAGACGACGAAGAGCGCGGCGTCCGCCGCGCGCAGCCCGGCCCTCAGCTCGCCCACGAAGTCGGCGTACCCGGGGGTGTCCAGCAGGTTGATCTTGCAGCCGTCCCACTCCAGCGGGACGAGCGAGAGCTGTACGGAACGTTGCTGGCGGTGCTCGATCTCGTCGTAGTCGGAGACCGTGCCGCCCTCCTCGACCCGGCCCGCCCGGTTGACCGCTCCGGCGGTCAGCGCGAGGGCCTCGACCAGGGTCGTCTTGCCGGATCCGCTGTGGCCGACCAGCACCACGTTCCGTACCGACGCGGGCTGGTCGGCCGTTACCGCCCTGCCGGCGGCCCCGGGGTGTGCGTTCGCCTTGTCGCCCATGAGTCTTCCTCCTGATCGCGAGTGCACGGGGTGCACGGCGGAGGTGGGGGGCGCGGGCGCGGGGGAGCTTCCTTGGGCAGCAGCTCCGGCGGTGCCCGCGGTCGTCTTTCGAGCTTTCCACTCAGGCCAGGTTGCGTCCATACGTCCGACACCGCGACGGGAGCAGGGTGCCCGGGAGTGGCGGGTGCCCCCGCGTGGCTACGATGGGCCAGCCGGTGGCCGTAGGGGCCGCGCGGCCCACCGACCCCTCGGGAAGGCCATGCTGAACAAGTACGCGCGTGCGTTCTTCACGCGTGTTCTCACACCGTTCGCCGCGTTTCTGCTCCGCCGCGGGGTGAGCCCCGACGCCGTGACGCTGATCGGGACGGCCGGCGTGGTGGCGGGTGCCCTGGTCTTCTTCCCCCGGGGGGAGTTCTTCTGGGGCACGATCGTCATCACCCTGTTCGTCTTCTCCGACCTGGTGGACGGGAACATGGCCCGCCAGGCCGGGATCTCCAGCCGCTGGGGTGCCTTCCTGGACTCGACCCTCGACCGGGTCGCCGACGGCGCGATCTTCGGCGGCTTCGCCCTGTGGTACGCGGGCGGGGGCGACGACAATGTGCTGTGCGCCGTGGCCATCTTCTGCCTGGCCAGCGGCCAGGTCGTGTCGTACACCAAGGCGCGCGGCGAGTCGATCGGCCTGCCGGTCGCGGTCAACGGACTGGTGGAGCGGGCCGAGCGGCTCGTGGTGTCCCTGGTGGCGGCGGGCCTCGCGGGACTGCACGGCTTCGGCGTGCCGGGCATCCAGGTGCTGCTGCCGATCGCCCTGTGGCTGGTCGCCGTGGGCAGCGCGGTGACGCTGGGACAGCGGGTGGTGACGGTACGCCGCGAGGCCGCGGAGGCGGACGGGGCCGGTGGGGTTCCTGGGGCCGGTGGGGTTTCCGGGGCTGGTGGGGCGTCTGGGACTCCTGGGGCCTCTGGGGCTTCTGGTGCCTCCGGGACTCCTGGGGCTTCCGGTGCTTCTGGTACGAGGGGGAGTGAGGCGACATGAGCGCGCTGGGCGAGCGGCTGACCGACACGCTGTACGGGCTCGGCTGGGGCGCTGTGAAGAAGCTCCCCGAGCCGGTCGCCGCCGGGCTCGGCCGGCGGATCGCCGACACCGCCTGGAAGCGGCGCGGCAAGGGCGTGCTGCGCCTGGAGGCCAACCTCGCGCGCGTGGTGCCGGACGCCTCCCCGGAGCGGCTGGCCCAGCTCTCGCGGGCCGGGATGCGCTCGTACATGCGCTACTGGATGGAGTCGTTCCGCCTCCCGGCGTGGAGCGCCGAGCGGGTCGGCGAGTCCTTCGACCCCAAGGACGTGCACCACCTCACGGACGGCCTGGCCGCGGGCAAGGGCGTCGTCCTGGCCCTTCCGCACCTCGCCAACTGGGACCTCGCCGGCGTGTGGGTCACCCGCTCCCTGGGCGTGCCGTTCACCACGGTCGCCGAGCGGCTGAAGCCCGAGTCGTTGTACGACCGGTTCGTGGCCTACCGGGAGTCGCTGGGCATGGAGGTCCTGCCGCACACCGGCGGGTCCGCGTTCGGGACGCTGGCCCGGCGGCTGCGGGCGGGCGGGCTCGTCTGCCTGGTCGCGGACCGGGACCTGTCCGCGTCGGGCGTCGAGGTGACGTTCTTCGGCGAGACCGCCCGGATGCCCGCCGGCCCGGCGATGCTCGCCCAGCAGACCGGCGCCCTGCTGCTGCCGGTGACCCTCTGGTACGACGAGACGTCGACCATGCGCGGGCGGGTGCACCCGCCCGTCGACGTGCCCGCGACCGGCACGCGCGCGGAGAGGACGTCCGCCATGACGCAGGCGCTGGCCGACGCCTTCGCCACCGGCATCGCCGACCACCCGGAGGACTGGCACATGCTCCAGCGGCTGTGGCTCGCCGACCTGGACCCGGCGAAGGGCCCCGGCGCGTGAGGATCGGCATCGTCTGCCCGTACTCCTGGGACGTCCCCGGAGGCGTCCAGTTCCACATCCGCGACCTCGCCGAGCACCTGATCCGGCTGGGCCACGAGGTGTCGGTGCTGGCCCCCGCCGACGACGAGACCCCGCTGCCGCCGTACGTCGTCTCGGCGGGCCGCGCGGTCCCCGTCCCGTACAACGGCTCCGTGGCCCGGCTGAACTTCGGCTTCCTGTCGGCGGCGCGGGTGCGGCGCTGGCTGCACGACGGCACGTTCGACGTGATCCACATCCATGAGCCGGCCTCGCCCTCGCTGGGCCTGCTGTCCTGCTGGGCGGCCCAGGGCCCGATCGTGGCCACCTTCCACACCTCGAACCCGCGCTCCCGGGCGATGATCGCCGCGTACCCGATCCTCCAGCCCGCGCTGGAGAAGATCAGCGCCCGGATCGCGGTGAGCGAGTACGCGCGCCGGACCCTGGTCGAGCACCTCGGCGGCGACGCGGTCGTCATCCCCAACGGCGTGGACGTCGGGTTCTTCGCCGATGCCGAGCCCAAGGCGGAGTGGCAGGGCGGCACCCTCGGCTTCATCGGCCGGATCGACGAACCGCGCAAGGGCCTGCCGGTGCTGATGAAGGCGTTCCCGAAGATCCTGGCCGCCTGCCCGGACACCCGGCTGCTGGTCGCGGGCCGGGGCGACGAGGAGGAGGCGGTGGCCTCCCTCCCGGCCGCGATGCGCGAGCGCGTGGAGTTCCTCGGGATGGTCAGCGACGAGGACAAGGCGCGGCTGCTGCGCAGTGTGGACGTGTACGTCGCGCCCAACACCGGCGGGGAGAGCTTCGGCATCATCCTGGTCGAGGCCATGTCGGCCGGCGCCCCGGTGCTGGCCAGCGACCTGGACGCGTTCGCCCAGGTGCTGGACCAGGGCGCCGCGGGCGAGCTGTTCGCCAACGAGGACGCCGACGCCCTGGCGAAGACGGCGATCCGGCTGCTGGGCGACCCGGAGCGGCGCGAGGAGCTGCGCCGCCGGGGCAGCGCCCATGTCCGCCGCTTCGACTGGTCCACCGTCGGCGCGGACATCCTCGCCGTGTACGAGACGGTCACCGACGGCGCGGCCTCGGTCGCCACCGACGAGCGGATCGGCGGCCTGCGCGCCCGCTGGGGCCTGGCCCGCGACTGAGGCGGGGCCCCGGCCGCCGTCCGGCCCCGGTGGCCCCCTGTCACGCGCGCATCCCGGACGGCAGCATGGCGCCCATGCGCATCGACCGACTGGACCTGGGCCACTTCGTGCGGTCCGCCGAGGAGGCGGGCACCCCCCACGCGCGCGTGGAGCCCGTGCTCGCGTACCTGGTACGGCACGAGCGGGGGCTGCTGCTGTTCGACACCGGGCTGGGGGAGGGCGACCCGGAGGCGGACGCGCGCTACCGGCCCGTACGGAAGGGGCTGGCCGAGGCGCTCGCCGGAGCGGGCGTCCGGCCCGGCGTCCGGATCGTCCCCACGCCCGGGCACACCGAGGGACACCAGTCGCTGGTGCTGTCGGGACCGGACGGCGCCGTGGTGCTGGCCGGGCAGGCGTACGACTTCGCGTCGTCGTACGCCTCGGACGAGATGGCCCGCCGCGCGGGGCACGGCGGGATTCCCGTACCGGAGTGGCTGGAGCGGCTCGCCGCGTTCGCGCCGCGGCGCGTGCTGTTCGCGCACGACCGGTCGGTGTGGGAAGGGGACGCGGCGGCGCGCGGGTAGCCTTTGCGCCCGTGATCGAAACCTTCATCTGGATCGTCGTCGCCCTGGTCGCGATCGGCCTGTACCTGAGCTGGACCGCCGGACGGCTCGACCGGCTGCACGCCCGGATCGACGCCGCCCGCGCCGCCTTGGACGCCCAGCTCCTGCGGCGGGCGTCGGTCGCCCAGGAGCTGGCCACCTCGGGCGTGCTCGACCCGGCCGCGTCGATCGTGCTGTACGAGGCCGCGCACGCCGCCCGGCAGGCCGAGGAGGAGCAGCGGGAGGTCGCCGAGAGCGAGCTGAGCCAGGCGCTGCGGGCGGTGTTCGGGGAGCCCGAGCAGATGGAGGCGGTCCGGGAGGCCCCGGGCGGCGACGAGGCGGCGGGGGAGCTGGCCGCGGCGGTACGGCGGGTGCCGATGGCCCGCCGCTTCCACAACGACGCCGTCCGCGCGGCGCGGGCGCTGCGCCGGCACCGCAAGGTGCGCTGGCTCCGGCTGGCCGGGCACGCCCCGTTCCCCCTGGCCTTCGAGATGGACGACGAGCCGCCGGTGGCGCTGGCGGACCGGCCGGGCAGCGCCTGAGCCCCGGAAAACGAGCCACCGGCTCACCATTGGCCCTTGATGTGGACTGGGTGGCCCCGGATCCTCGGTGTAGTTGAAACCGCCCCGTTTCCCGAGTGAGGTCCATCCGTGTCCAGCACCACCACCCCGCAGTCCCCCGAGACCGGCACCGCCCGCGTGAAGCGCGGCATGGCCGAGCAGCTCAAGGGCGGCGTGATCATGGACGTGGTCAACGCCGAGCAGGCCAAGATCGCCGAGGACGCCGGCGCCGTCGCCGTCATGGCCCTGGAGCGGGTCCCGGCCGACATCCGCAAGGACGGCGGAGTGGCCCGGATGTCCGACCCGAACATGATCGAGGAGATCATCGACGCGGTCTCCATCCCGGTCATGGCCAAGTCCCGCATCGGCCACTTCGTCGAGGCCCAGGTGCTGCAGTCCCTCGGCGTGGACTACATCGACGAGTCCGAGGTCCTCACCCCGGCCGACGAGATCAACCACTCCGACAAGTGGGCCTTCACCACCCCCTTCGTCTGCGGTGCCACCAACCTGGGCGAGGCCCTCCGCCGCATCGCCGAGGGCGCGGCCATGATCCGCTCCAAGGGCGAGGCCGGCACCGGCAACGTCGTCGAGGCCGTCCGCCACCTGCGCCAGATCAAGAACGAGATCGCCAAGCTGCGCGGCTTCGACAACAACGAGCTGTACGCCGCCGCCAAGGAGCTGCGCGCCCCCTACGAGCTGGTCAAGGAGGTCAGCGAGCTGGGCAAGCTGCCGGTCGTGCTGTTCTCCGCCGGCGGTGTGGCCACCCCGGCCGACGCCGCGCTGATGCGCCAGCTCGGCGCCGAGGGCGTCTTCGTCGGCTCCGGCATCTTCAAGTCCGGCGACCCGGCCAAGCGCGCCGCCGCCATCGTGAAGGCCACCACCTTCTACGACGACCCGAAGATCATCGCCGACGCCTCCCGCAACCTGGGCGAGGCCATGGTCGGCATCAACTGCGACACCCTCCCCGAGGCCGAGCGCTACGCGAACCGGGGCTGGTGATGACCGCTCCGCTCATCGGCGTCCTCGCCCTCCAGGGCGACGTCCGCGAGCACCTGATCGCCCTGGCCGCGGCGGACGCCGTGGCCAGGCCGGTCCGGCGGCCCGAGGAACTCGCCGAGGTCGACGGACTGGTGCTCCCCGGCGGGGAGTCCACCACCATCTCCAAGCTGGCCGAACTGTTCGGCCTCATGGAGCCGCTGCGCGAGCGCATCGCCGCCGGGATGCCCGTCTACGGCACCTGCGCCGGCCTGATCATGCTCGCCGACAAGATCCTCGACCCGCGCTCGGGCCAGGAGACGTTCGGCGGCATCGACATGATCGTCCGCCGTAACGCCTTCGGGCGGCAGAACGAGTCCTTCGAGGCCGCCGTCGAGGTCGCGGGCGTCGAGGGCGGCCCTGTCGAGGGCGTCTTCATCCGCGCCCCCTGGGTCGAGTCGGTCGGCGCCCGTGCCGAGGTGATCGCCGAGCACGGCGGCCACATCGTCGCCGTACGCCAGGGCAACGCGCTCGCCACGTCGTTCCACCCCGAGCTGACCGGCGACCACCGGATGCACGCCCTGTTCGTCGACATGGTGCGCGCGGCGGGCTGACCCCGTCCCGGTAGGATCTCCGGGGTTAGTGCAGAAAAGGGTTACGCGAAGGAGACAGGCAGATGTCCGGCCACTCTAAATGGGCTACGACGAAGCACAAGAAGGCCGTGATCGACGCCAAGCGCGGCAAGCTCTTCGCGAAGCTGATCAAGAACATCGAGGTCGCCGCGCGCACCGGCGGCGCCGACCCCGACGGCAACCCCACGCTGTTCGACGCCATCCAGAAGGCGAAGAAGAGCTCCGTCCCGAACAAGAACATCGACTCCGCGGTCAAGCGCGGCGGCGGCCTCGAGGCCGGCGGCGTGGACTACGAGACGATCATGTACGAGGGTTACGGGCCGAACGGTGTCGCGGTGCTCATCGAGTGCCTCACCGACAACCGCAACCGCGCCGCCTCGGACGTCCGGGTCGCCATGACCCGCAACGGCGGCTCGATGGCCGACCCGGGCTCGGTGTCGTACCTCTTCAACCGCAAGGGCGTCGTGATCGTCCCCAAGGGCGAGCTGACCGAGGACGACGTGCTCGGCGCGGTCCTCGACGCGGGCGCCGAGGAGGTCAACGACCTCGGCGAGAGCTTCGAGGTGCTCAGCGAGGCCACCGACCTGGTCGCGGTCCGCACCGCGCTCCAGGAGGCCGGGATCGACTACGACTCGGCCGACGCCAACTTCGTCCCGACCATGCAGGTCCAGCTGGACGAGGAGGGCGCGCGCAAGATCTTCAAGCTGATCGACGCGCTGGAGGACAGCGACGACGTGCAGAACGTCTTCGCCAACTTCGACGTCTCCGACGAGGTCATGGCCAAGGTCGACGCCTGAGCCACGCGTCCGGCGGGCCGGCCGGGGGAACACACCCCCGGCCGGCCCGCCGTTGTTGTCAGAGGGGCCGGTTAGCCTGTGGACGGCAACCATGCATTGAGGAACCACGACGGCGATCAGCCACCTCCGCGAGAGCGGCGGCGGTTTAGCCGCAAAGAGGGAGGCGGGCGTGCGCGTTCTGGGGGTGGACCCCGGCCTGACCCGGTGCGGTGTCGGCGTGGTCGAAGGCGTCGCGGGCCGCCCGCTGACCATGCTCGGCGTCGGAGTCGTCCGCACCCCCGCGGACGCCGACACCGGCCACCGCCTCGTCGCCGTGGAGCGCGGCATCGAGGAGTGGCTGGACGAGCACCGGCCCGAACTGGTCGCGGTGGAGCGGGTGTTCAGCCAGCACAATGTCCGTACGGTCATGGGCACCGCCCAGGCCAGCGCCGTCGCCATGCTCTGCGCCTCCCGCCGGGGCATCCCCGTCGCCCTGCACACGCCCAGCGAGGTGAAGGCCGCCGTCACCGGCAGCGGCCGCGCTGACAAGGCCCAGGTCGGAGCCATGGTCACCCGGCTGCTCCGGCTCGACGCGCCGCCCAAGCCCGCCGACGCCGCCGACGCCCTGGCCCTCGCCATCTGCCACATCTGGCGCGCCCCCGCCACCAACCGCCTCCAGCAGGCGGTCGCCGCCCACCACGCACGGAAAGGCCACCCCGCATGATCGCCTTCGTCTCCGGCCCGGTCGCCGCACTCGCCCCGACCACGGCCGTGATCGAGGTGGGCGGCGTCGGCATGGCCGTCCAGTGCGCGCCCAACACCCTCTCCGCCCTGAGGGTCGGTCAGGAGGCCCGGCTCGCCACCTCGCTGGTGGTGCGCGAGGACTCCCTCACGCTGTACGGCTTCGCCGACGACGACGAGCGGCAGGTCTTCGAGCTGCTCCAGACCGCCAGCGGTGTCGGCCCGCGCCTCGCGCAGGCCATGCTCGCGGTGCACACGCCCGACGCCCTGCGCCGCGCGGTGGCCACCGGCGACGAGAAGGCGCTCACCGCCGTGCCGGGCATCGGCAAGAAGGGCGCCCAGAAGCTGCTGCTGGAGCTGAAGGACCGGCTCGGCGAGCCCCTCGGCACCGCGCCCGCCGCCCTCTCCGCGGTCACCGCGTCCTGGCGCGACCAGCTGCACGCCGCGCTGATCGGCCTGGGGTACGCCACCCGCGAGGCGGACGAGGCGGTCGCCGCCGTCACCCCGCAGGCGGAGGCCGAGACCGGCGAGCCGCAGGTCGGCCGCCTCCTCAAGGCCGCCCTCCAGACCCTGAACCGCGCCCGATGACCCCCCGCCCGAGCGGCCCGGCCGCCCCGACCCCCCGAGGCAACGCGCAGTGAACCGGTACGACGACGACCCCACCCCCGCCGCCGACCGGCTCGTCGGCGCGTCCGCCGACGGGGAGGACCAGGCGGTCGAGGCGGCCCTGCGCCCCAAGTCGCTGGACGAGTTCGTGGGCCAGGAGCGGGTCCGCGAGCAGCTGGACCTGGTGCTCAAGGCCGCCCTCGCCCGGGGCGCCACCGCCGACCACGTCCTGCTGTCCGGCGCGCCCGGCCTCGGCAAGACCACCCTCTCCATGATCATCGCGGCGGAGATGGCCGCCCCCATCCGCATCACCTCCGGCCCCGCCATCCAGCACGCCGGCGACCTCGCCGCGATCCTCTCCTCCCTCCAGGAGGGCGAGGTCCTCTTCCTCGACGAGATCCACCGGATGTCCCGGCCCGCCGAGGAGATGCTCTACATGGCGATGGAGGACTTCCGGGTCGACGTCATCGTCGGCAAGGGGCCCGGCGCCACCGCCATCCCCCTGGAGCTGCCGCCCTTCACCCTCGTCGGCGCCACCACCCGGGCCGGCCTCCTGCCGCCCCCGCTGCGCGACCGGTTCGGCTTCACCGCCCACATGGAGTTCTACGCCCCGGCCGAGCTGGAGCGCGTCATCCACCGTTCGGCCCAGCTCCTCGACGTCGAAATCGACACCGACGGCGCCGCCGAGATCGCCGGCCGCTCCCGCGGCACGCCCCGTATCGCCAACCGCCTGCTGCGCCGCGTCCGGGACTACGCCCAGGTCAAGGCGGACGGCCTGATCACCCGCGAGATCGCCGCCACCGCCCTCAAGGTGTACGAGGTGGACGAGCGCGGCCTCGACCGGCTCGACCGGGCGGTGCTGGAAGCCCTGCTCAAGCTGTTCGGCGGCGGACCGGTCGGCCTGTCCACCCTGGCCGTCGCGGTGGGGGAGGAGCGGGAGACCGTCGAGGAGGTGGCCGAGCCCTTCCTCGTACGGGAGGGCCTGCTGGCCCGCACGCCCCGCGGGCGCGTCGCCACCCCCGCCGCCTGGGCGCACCTCGGTCTCGTACCGCCGCAGGCAGGAGGACCGGGAAGCGGACAACAGGGGCTGTTCGGGGCGTGACGGCGAGGAGAGTCGCCGGGCCAGGAACCGCGGTGCCATGCTGGGCGTTGTTCCAGTGATGCGGACTCGCCTAGACTCCGCCGATGCCGACCGTACAGGCCGGCGTACCCACCCCCGAAGATCAGGCCGCGGTTGCCCGCGACCGTGCGAAGGATTTGTCGTCCCGTGAGTATCGTGACCCTCCTGCCGTTCATCGTCCTCATCGGGGCCATGTTCCTGATGACTCGCTCTGCGAAGAAGAAGCAGGCGCAGGCGGTGGCCATGCGCAACCAGATGCAGCCCGGAACCGGCGTACGGACGATCGGGGGGATGTACGCCACCGTCAAGGAGGTCGGCGACGACACGGTCCTCCTGGAGGTCGCTCCAGGGGTCCACGCCGTCTACGCCAAGAACGCCGTCGGTGCCGTCCTGGACGACGAGGAGTACAACCGCATCGTCCACGGCGACGGTGACCTGAAGACCGACACCCCCGTCGTGCCGGACGACGCCTCGTCGCTCACCGCGACCGAGGCCGCCGACGACACCCGGATCGACCTGGGCAAGAAGGACGCGACCGAGGGCGGGACCACGCCGCCGGCCGCTCCGGAGGCCAAGGACGCCAAGGCCGACGACCGGACCGACGGCGAGACCGACGCGAAGTAAGGCGTACAGGCGGACCGCGTCGCCCACCGGCGTACGCGGTCCGTTCCGTGCCGACACACGCGGGGGAATCCCCAACACCACTTCGTGGCCGCCCCGACGCATACCCGGCGTAGCGGCGGTTGGACAGGGAGAAACGAGAAGGTGGCAGCACCCAAGAAGGGCCGAGGCCCGGCGTCGGGGGGGCAGGGCAAGCCGGGGCGTGCCCTGGTCCTGATCCTGATCGCCATGGCCGCGCTCACCGGCGGGATGTTCTGGTCCGGGCACACCACCCCGCGCCTGGGCATCGACCTCGCCGGCGGTACGACGATCACGCTCAAGGCCGAGGCGGAGCCCGGCAAGGAGAGCGCGGTCAACGAGACCAACATGAACACCGCGGTCGGCATCATCGAGCGCCGTGTCAACGGCTTGGGCGTCTCGGAGTCCGAGGTCCAGACCCAGGGCCGCGAGAACATCATCGTCAACATCCCCAAGGGGACGAACTCCGAGCAGGCCCGGGAGCAGGTGGGCACCACCGCCCAGCTGTACTTCCGCCCCGTGATCACCGTCGCCCCCGGCGGCCCGGTGAAGCCGGAGCCCTCCACCAGCCCCAAGCCCAGCGCCTCCCCCTCGGGCAAGGGCGGCGACAAGGACGAGGTCACCGCCCCGTCCGCGAAGCCGACCCCCAGCGCCACCACCCAGGGCCGCGCCGTCACCGACGCGCTCAAGGCCCCCACGCCCGCGCCCAGCGGCTCCGCCTCCGGCTCCCCGAAGCCGCCGGCGAGCCCCGAGCCCACCCCGCCCGCCGACGCGGCCGCCGCGGAGAAGCTCCAGGCCCAGTTCGCCGCGCTGAACTGCACGGACCGCAAGGCCCGCGCCGCCGCCGGTGAGGGCGCGAAGGCCACCGACACCACCATCGGCTGCGGCCAGAACGCCATCGGCCAGTGGGAGAAGTACATCCTCGGCCCGGCCGAGGTGGACGGCAAGGACGTCGACGACGCCCAGGCCGCCATCAACCAGCAGACCGGTCAGTGGATCGTCCAGATGGAGTTCACCGACAAGGGCTCCAAGAAGTTCCAGAAGATCACCAGCCGGCTCTCCCAGCAGCAGCCGCCGATGAACCAGTTCGCCATCGTCCTCGACGGCGAGGTCGTCTCGGCCCCCTCGGTGCGCACCACGCTCAGCGCCAACGCCGAGATCTCCGGAAGCTTCGACCAGCAGTCCGCCCAGGACCTCGGCAACATCCTCAGCTACGGCGCGCTGCCGCTGACCTTCGAGGAGCAGAGCGTCACCACCGTCTCCGCCGCGCTCGGCGGCGAGCAGCTCAAGGCCGGCCTCATTGCGGGCGCCATCGGCCTCGCGCTCGTGGTGATCTACCTGCTGGTGTACTACCGGGGCCTGTCGCTCGTCGCCCTGCTGTCCCTGCTGGCCTCGGCGATCCTCACGTACACCCTGATGTCGCTCCTCGGCCCGGCCATCGGCTTCGCGCTCAACCTGCCGGCCGTCTGCGGCGCCATCGTGGCCATCGGCATCACCGCCGACTCGTTCATCGTGTACTTCGAACGCATCCGCGACGAGATCCGCGAGGGCCGTACGCTCCGCCCGGCCGTCGAGCGGGCCTGGCCGCGGGCCCGGCGCACCATCCTGGTGTCCGACTTCGTGTCGTTCCTCGCCGCCGCCGTGCTGTTCATCGTCACCGTCGGCAAGGTGCAGGGCTTCGCGTTCACCCTGGGCCTGACCACGCTGCTCGACGTCGTGGTCGTGTTCCTCTTCACCAAGCCCCTGATGACGCTCCTCGCGCGCACCAAGTTCTTCGCCGGCGGCCACCCGTGGTCCGGACTCGACCCGAAGCGGCTCGGCGCCAAGCCCCCGCTGCGCCGCTCCCGCCGCACGTCCGCCCCCACCACCCCGAAGGAGGCGTGAGGTGTCGCGTCTCGGAACCATCGGCGCCCGGCTGTACCGCGGCGAGGTCGGCTACGACTTCGTCGGCAAGCGGATGATCTGGTACGGCGTCTCGATCCTCATCACGATCACCGCGATCGTCGGGCTCGCCGTGCAGGGCCTCAACATGGGCATCGAGTTCAAGGGCGGCGCCGTCTTCAGCACCCCGAAGACGAGCGTGTCCGTGACCCAGGCCCAGGAGTACGCGGAGGAGGCCTCCGGCCACCCCGCGATCGTCCAGAAGCTCGGCAACGACACCTTGCGCATCCAGGTCAGCGAGCTGAACACCGCGCAGGCCGACAAGGTGGCCGACGAGCTCGGCAAGGACCTCGGGGTCCCCGCCGACCAGATCGACCGTGAGCTGGTCGGCCCCAGCTGGGGCGAGCAGATCGCCAACAAGGCGTGGACCGGCCTCGGCGTCTTCATGATCCTCGTCGTGGTCTACCTGGCCATCGCCTTCGAGTGGCGCATGGCCGTCGCCGCGCTGATCGCCCTCATCCACGACCTCACCATCACCGTGGGCATCTACGCCCTGGTGGGCTTCGAGGTCACCCCGGGCACCGTGATCGGTCTGCTGACCATCCTCGGCTACTCCCTCTACGACACCGTCGTCGTCTTCGACGGTCTGAAGGAGGCGTCGAAGGACATCACCAAGCAGACCCGCTGGACCTACAGCGAGATCGCCAACCGCAGCCTCAACAGCACCCTGGTCCGCTCCATCAACACCACGGTCGTGGCGCTGCTGCCGGTCGCCGGCCTGCTCTTCATCGGCGGCGGCTTCCTGGGCGCGGGCATGCTCAACGACATCTCGCTGTCGCTGTTCGTGGGTCTCGCGGCCGGTGCCTACTCGTCGATCTTCATCGCCACCCCGCTCGTCGCCGACCTCAAGGAACGCGACCCGCGGATGAAGGCGCTGAAGAAGCGCGTCCTCGCCAAGCGCGCCCAGGCCGCCCAGAAGGGCGAGCCCACCGAGGCGCAGGAGGCCGAGGCGGCGGAGGCGGCCGGGACCCCCGAGAGCCTCGCCACCGAGCCGCAGGACGCCGCGCCCGCCGGCGCGGTGGTCGGCCAGCGGCGCCAGCCCAGCCGGGGGCGGGGCAAGCGCCGATGACCGTCACCACACGGGACCTGCTGCTCAGCCGCATCCGGGACGTCCCCGACCACCCCATCGCCGGAGTGACGTTCAAGGACATCACCCCGCTGCTGGCGGACCCGGAGGCGTTCGGCGCCCTCACCCGGGAGCTGGCCGAGCTGTGCGCACGGCACGGCGCGACCAAGATCGTCGGGCTGGAGGCGCGCGGCTTCATCCTCGCCGCACCGGTCGCCGTCGCCGCCGGGCTGGGCCTCGTCCCGGTCCGCAAGGCGGGCAAGCTCCCCGGCGCGACGCTGAGCCAGGCGTACGAGCTGGAGTACGGCACCGCCGAGATCGAGGTGCACGCCGAGGACCTGCTCCCCGGCGACCGCGTCATGGTCATCGACGACGTCCTCGCCACCGGCGGCACCGCCGGGGCCGCGCTGGAGCTGATCCGGCGGGCCGGGGCGGACGTCGCGGGCGTCGCCGTCCTCATGGAGCTGGGCTTCCTCGGCGGGCGGGCCCGCCTGGAGACCGCGCTGGACGGCGCCCCGCTGGAGGCGCTGATCACGCTCTGACCTGCGTACAGAGCCGAGGGACGGGCACCCGGGAGGACCGGGTGCCCGTCTCTGTGTCCGGCCGCCCGCACGGGCCGCCGCCGTCCGGGGGAGTACCGCCCGCCCCGGGTCAGTACCATGGGATTCCGGGCCTGACCGGGGGACCCGGACCCGCACGAGGAGCGCTCTTGCCAGACGAGGCCCAGCCACTCTCCGCCGCGAAGCCCGACCAGCAGGCCGACAAGGCCGCGGCGCCCCCAGCCACGCCCGCCGACCGGGCCGCGGTGAACCGGACCACCGACACCGGCCCGGCCGCGGTCCAGCGGGCGAGCGGCCCGGCGCCCGTCTCGGCACCCAAGCCCACCCCGCCCGCCGCCGCCCGATCCGGCGGCTCCTCCAACCGGGTGCGCGCCCGCCTCGCCCGGCTGGGCGTCCAGCGCTCGTCCCCGTACAACCCGGTCCTGGAGCCCCTGCTGCGCATAGTCCGCGGCAACGACCCCAAGATCGAGACCGCGACGCTCCGCCAGATCGAGCGCGCCTACCAGGTCGCCGAGCGCTGGCACCGCGGCCAGAAGCGCAAGAGCGGCGACCCGTACATCACGCACCCGCTCGCCGTCACCACCATCCTCGCCGAGCTGGGCATGGACCCCGCGACCCTGATGGCGGGCCTCCTCCACGACACCGTCGAGGACACCGAGTACGGCCTGGAGCAGCTCCGCAAGGACTTCGGCGACCAGGTCGCCCTCCTCGTCGACGGCGTCACCAAGCTGGACAAGGTCAAGTTCGGCGAGGCCGCGCAGGCCGAGACCGTCCGCAAGATGGTCGTCGCCATGGCCAAGGACCCGCGCGTCCTGGTCATCAAGCTCGCCGACCGCCTGCACAACATGCGCACCATGCGCTACCTCAAGCGGGAGAAGCAGGAGAAGAAGGCCCGCGAGACGCTGGAGATCTACGCCCCGCTCGCCCACCGCCTGGGCATGAACACCATCAAGTGGGAGCTGGAGGACCTCGCCTTCGCGATCCTCTACCCCAAGATGTACGACGAGATCGTCCGCCTCGTCGCCGAGCGCGCCCCCAAGCGGGACGAGTACCTCGCCATAGTGACCGACGAGGTCCAGGCCGACCTGCGCGCCGCCCGCATCAAGGCCACCGTCACCGGCCGGCCCAAGCACTACTACAGCGTCTACCAGAAGATGATCGTCCGCGGCCGGGACTTCGCGGAGATCTACGACCTGGTCGGCATCCGCGTCCTGGTCGACACGGTCCGCGACTGCTACGCCGCCCTCGGCACCGTCCACGCGCGATGGAACCCGGTCCCCGGCCGGTTCAAGGACTACATCGCGATGCCGAAGTTCAACATGTACCAGTCGCTGCACACGACGGTCATCGGCCCCAACGGCAAGCCCGTCGAGCTCCAGATCCGGACGTTCGACATGCACCGCCGCGCCGAGTACGGCATCGCCGCCCACTGGAAGTACAAGCAGGAGGCCGTCGCCGGCGCCTCCAAGGTGCGCACCGACGTACCGAAGAAGGCCGGCAAGGACGACCACATCAACGACATGGCGTGGCTGCGCCAGCTGCTGGACTGGCAGAAGGAGACCGAGGACCCCAGCGAGTTCCTGGAGTCGCTCCGCTTCGACCTGTCCCGCAACGAGGTCTTCGTCTTCACCCCGAAGGGTGACGTCATAGCGCTGCCGGCCGGGGCCACCCCGGTGGACTTCGCCTACGCCGTCCACACCGAGGTCGGCCACCGCACCATCGGGGCCCGGGTCAACGGGCGGCTCGTCCCGCTCGAGTCGACCCTCGACAACGGCGACCTGGTGGAGGTCTTCACCTCCAAGGCGGCCGGCGCCGGCCCCTCCCGCGACTGGCTGGGCTTCGTCAAGTCGCCCCGGGCCCGCAACAAGATCCGCGCCTGGTTCTCCAAGGAGCGCCGCGACGAGGCGATCGAGCAGGGCAAGGACGCCATCGCGCGGGCCATGCGCAAGCAGAACCTGCCGATCCAGCGCATCCTCACCGGCGACTCGCTGGTCACCCTGGCGCACGAGATGCGCTACCCCGACATCTCGTCGCTGTACGCCGCGATCGGCGAGGGCCATGTCGCCGCCCAGGGCGTCGTACAGAAGCTGGTGCAGGCCCTCGGCGGCGAGGAGGCCGCCAGTGAGGACATCGCCGAGTCCGCCCCGCCGTCCCGCGGGCGTGGCAAGCGGCGCGCCAAGGCCGACCCGGGTGTGGTCGTCAAGGGCGTCGAGGACGTGTGGGTCAAGCTCGCCCGCTGCTGCACCCCGGTGCCCGGCGACCCGATCATCGGCTTCGTCACCCGCGGCAGCGGCGTATCGGTTCACCGCGCCGACTGCGTCAACGTGGACTCGCTCTCGCAGCAGCCCGAGCGCATCCTCGACGTCGAGTGGGCGCCCACGCAGTCCTCGGTCTTCCTGGTCGCCATCCAGGTCGAGGCCCTGGACCGCTCCCGGCTGCTGTCGGACGTCACCCGTGTCCTGTCCGACCAGCACGTCAACATCCTGAGCGCCGCCGTCCAGACCTCCCGCGACCGGGTGGCCACCTCCCGCTTCACCTTCGAGATGGGCGACCCCAAGCACCTGGGGCACGTCCTGAAGGCGGTCCGGGGCGTGGAGGGCGTCTACGACGTGTACCGCGTGACCTCGGCCCGCCGGCCGTAGCGCGACATGAGGAAGGGGCCTCCCCGGGGGGAGGCCCCTTCCTCATGTGCCTGGCGGGGATCAGCCGCCGAACTCCTCCAGGCCCTTCAGCGCCTGGTCCAGCAGCGCCTGCCGGCCCTCCAGCTCACGGGTGAGCTTGTCCGCCTTGGCGTCGTTGCCCGCCGCCCGGGCCGTGTCGATCTGCTTGCGCAGCTTGTCGACCGCGTCCTGGAGCTGGCCCGTCAGACCCGCCGCACGCGCGCGTGCCTCCGGGTTCGTCCGGCGCCACTCGGCCTCCTCGGCCTCCTGGATCGCCCGCTCGACGGTGTGCATCCGGCCCTCGACCTTGGGGCGGGCGTCGCGCGGCACATGGCCGATCGCCTCCCACCGCTCGTTGATCGACCGGAACGCCGCCCGGGCCGCCTTCAGGTCCGTGACCGGCAGCAGCTTCTCCGCCTCGCCGGCCAGCTCCTCCTTCAGCTTCAGGTTCTCCGCCTGCTCGGCGTCCCGCTCCGCGAAGACCTCGCTGCGGGCCGCGAAGAACACGTCCTGGGCGCCGCGGAAGCGGTTCCACAGGTCGTCCTCGTGCTCACGCTGGGCCCGGCCCGCCGCCTTCCAGTCCGCCATCAGCTCCCGGTACCGGGCGGCCGTGACCCCCCAGTCGGTCGAGCCGGACAGCGACTCGGCCTCCGCGACCAGGCGCTCCTTGGTCTTGCGGGCCTCCTCGCGCTGCGCGTCCAGCGACGCGAAGTGGGCCTTGCGCCGCTTCGAGAACGCCGACCGGGCGTGCGAGAAGCGGTGCCACAGCTCGTCGTCGGACTTCCGGTCGAGCCGGGGCAGGCCCTTCCAGGTGTCCACCAGCGCCCGCAGCCGCTCACCCGCGGCCCGCCACTGCTCGCTCTGCGCCAGCTCCTCCGCCTCGGCGACCAGCGCCTCCTTGGCGTGCCGCGCCTCGTCGGTCTGCTTGGCCTTGCGCGCCTTGCGCTCCTCGCGGCGCGCCTCGACCGTCCCGACCAGGGTGTCGAGCCGCTTGCGGAGCGCGTCGAGATCGCCCACGGCGTGGTGCTCGTCCACCTGGTGGCGGATGTGGTCGATCGCGGCCATCGCGTCCTTGGCCGACAGGTCGGTGGTCTTCACCCGCTTCTCGAGGAGGCCGATCTCCACAACCAAGCCCTCGTACTTGCGCTCGAAGTAGGCCAGTGCCTCCTCGGGAGTGCCGGCCTGCCACGATCCGACGACCTGCTCGCCGTCGGCTGTACGCACGTACACGGTGCCCGTCTCGTCGACGCGGCCCCACGGGTCGCTGCTCACAGCGCCTCCTCCACATGATGCCGGCGAGGGCGTCGCCCCCGGGCATCGTCCACAGTTCTCCGACGGGCCTCGCCCGCCCTCCACAGCACGGCGCTCCAGGCCGCGCTGCACAACGCCAATCTAGGCGACCGGCCGCCCGGCTGTCCGCACTCAGCGCGACCGAATTCGGCGGTTCACGCCGTGCCGACGGTCGCCTTCCGCACGGTGACGGCCTTCTTGGGCGCCCCGTCCCCGGCACCGCCCGCGACGCCGCCCTTCGCGATCTCCTGGACCACCTTCAGCCCGGCCGCGTCCATCGTCCCGAAGGGCGTGAACTGCGGGGGCAGCTTGGTGTCCTTGTACACCAGGAAGAACTGGCTGCCGCCGGTGTCGGGCTGCATGGTGTTGGCCATCGCCACCGTGCCCGCCTTGAAGGTCACCGTGCCGTCCGCACCCGGCTTGCCCAGCGCGCCGAGGTTCTCGTCCGGGATGGTGTAGCCCGGGCCGCCCGACCCGTCGCCCTTGGGGTCGCCGCACTGGAGGACGAAGATGCCCTGCGTCGTCAGCCGGTGGCACTTCGTGTTGTCGAAGTACTTCTTGTCGGCCAGGTGCTTGAAGGAGTTCACCGTGCGCGGCGTCTTCGCCGCGTCCATGGCGATCGACACAGCGCCGTGGTTCGTGGTCAGCGCCATCGTGTACTTCGCCTTGGCGTCGATCGCCATCCCCGGCTCCGGGGCGGCGCTCTCGCTCGCGCCCGGCGAGGGGAACTCGATGGGCTTCTTCCCGCTGTCCGCGGCGGACTCGGTACGGAAGTTCGTGTACGCCCCGGCGCCCGCGACCAGCGCCACCGCGATCGCGGCCACCACGATCGCGGTGCGCCGCTTCGCCTTGCGCCGGGCCTCGGCACGGCGCTTCTGCTGGCGCTCGAACTTCTCCCGGGCGAGCTGCCGCCGCCGCTGATCGCTGGTGACCACTGGGTCTTCTCCTTGTCGGTCGTCTGTTCCTGTGCAGGCCGAGTGTGCCCGTACCGTATACGGGTTGGCTGTGGAATGAGCAGCGCCGGTAGGCTCTGATCTGCTGCATTCCTCCACCGGACGACCGTGCCGGACGACACCTCAAGGACGCATCGTGCTCATTGCCGGCTTCCCCGCCGGGGCCTGGGGGACCAACTGCTACCTGGTCGCCCCCGCCGCGGGCGAGGAGTGCGTGATCATCGACCCGGGCCACCAGGCCGCCCAGGGTGTCGAGGAGACGCTCAGGAAGCACCGGCTCAAGCCCGTGGCCGTCGTCCTCACCCACGGACACATCGACCACGTCGCCTCCGTCGTCCCGGTCTGCGGCGCCCATGACGTACCCGCGTGGATCCACCCCTCCGACCGGTACATGATGAGCGACCCGGAGAAGGCCCTCGGCCGCTCCATCGGCACGCAGCTGATGGGCGAGCTGACCGTCGGGGAGCCGGACGACGTCCACGAGCTGACCGACGGCGCGCGGCTGAGCCTCGCGGGCCTGGAGCTGACCGTGTCGCACGCGCCCGGCCATACCAAGGGGTCGGTGACCTTCGGGATGCCCGAGGCGGCGGACGTTCCGCCCGTCTTCTTCTCGGGCGACCTGCTGTTCGCCGGCTCCATCGGACGCACCGACCTGCCGGGCGGTGACATGGCCGAGATGCTCGACTCGCTGGCGCGTGTGTGCCTGCCGCTCGACGACTCGACCGTGGTGCTGTCCGGCCACGGTCCCCAGACGACCATCGGCCGCGAGCGCGCCACCAACCCGTACCTGCGCGAGGTGGCGGCCGGCCAGGGAGCGTCGCCCGCTCCCCGACGAGGAATGTGACGAGAGAAGCCCCGTGAGTACCTTCCAGGCCCCCAAGGGCACCTACGACCTGCTGCCGCCCGACTCCGCGACGTACCTCGCCGTCCGCGAGGCGATCTCCGCGCCCCTGCGGAACTCCGGCTACGGCTATGTCGAGACCCCCGGCTTCGAGAACGTCGAGCTGTTCGCCCGCGGTGTCGGCGAGTCCACCGACATCGTCACCAAGGAGATGTACGCCTTCGAGACCAAGGGCGGCGACCGGCTCGCCCTGCGCCCCGAGGGCACCGCGTCCGTGCTGCGCGCGGCCCTGGAGGCCAACCTGCACAAGCAGGGCAACCTCCCCGTCAAGCTCTGGTACTCCGGCTCGTACTACCGCTACGAGCGCCCGCAGAAGGGCCGCTACCGCCACTTCTCCCAGGTGGGCGCCGAGGCGATCGGCGCCGAGGACCCCGCGCTGGACGCCGAGCTGATCATCCTCGCCGACCAGGCGTACCGCTCGCTGGGCCTGCGGAACTTCCGCATCCTGCTCAACTCGCTGGGCGACAAGGAGTGCCGCCCCGTCTACCGCGAGGCGCTGCAGGGCTTCCTGCGCGAGCTGGACCTGGACGAGGACACCCGCCGCCGGATCGAGATCAACCCGCTGCGGGTCCTCGACGACAAGCGGGCCGACGTCCAGAAGCAGCTGGTGGGCGCGCCCCTGCTGCGCGACTACCTGTGCGACGCCTGCACGGCGTACCACGCCGAGGTGCGCGAGCTGCTGACGGCGGCCGGGGTGGTCTTCGAGGACGACGAGAAGCTGGTGCGCGGCCTGGACTACTACACCCGCACCACCTTCGAGTTCGTCCACGACGGCCTCGGCTCGCAGTCCGCGGTCGGCGGCGGCGGCCGGTACGACGGCCTGTCCGAGATGATCGGCGGCCCCGCGCTGCCCTCGGTGGGCTGGGCGCTCGGCGTGGACCGCACGGTCCTGGCCCTGGAGGCCGAGGGCGTCACCCTCGACCTGCCCGCCACCACCAGCGTCTTCGCCGTCCCGATCGGCGAGGAGGCACGGCGCCGGCTGTTCGGTGTGGTCACCGGGCTGCGCAAGGCGGGGGTCGCCACCGACTTCGCGTACGGCGGCAGGGGCCTCAAGGCCGCGATGAAGGCCGCCAACCGCAGCGGCGCCCGGTACGCCCTGGTCCTCGGCGAGCGGGACCTCGCCGAGGGGGTGGCCCAGCTCAAGGACATGGAGTCCGGCGAGCAGGAGCCCGTGGCGCTCGACGGCATCGTGGAGAAGCTCTCCGCGCGCCTGGCCTGACGCCCCCGCGACCCAGGGAACACCCCGGCTCCGGCCGGGGTGTTCCTTGTCCCCGGCGAACGGCGTCCGCCCCGGGCGATGCGGCACAATGGGCACCCATGACGAGAGCAGCCACCCCCGACACCTCCACCTCCGGCCCCGCGGCGGTCGGCGCCGGCCGGGCGTTCGCCTGGATGCTGATGGTCACGGGTGCGGCGGGGGTGCTCGCCGCGTGGGTGATCACGCTGGACAAGTTCAAGCTGCTGGAGGACCCGAACTTCACGCCGGGGTGCAGCCTGAACCCGGTGGTCTCCTGCGGCAGCATCATGAAGAGCGAGCAGGCGTCGGTGTTCGGCTTCCCCAACCCGATGCTGGGCCTGGTGACGTACGGCATGGTCGTCGCCATCGGCGCGGGCCTGCTGTCCGGTGCCCGCCACCGCCGCTGGTTCTGGCTCGGCCTGAACGCCGGCACCCTGTTCGGGGTGGGCTTCTGCATGTGGCTGATGTACCAGTCGCTGTACGAGATCAACGCGCTGTGCCTGTGGTGCTGCCTGGCCTGGGCGGCCACGATCGTCATGTTCTGGTACGTCACCGCCCACAACGTCCGCCACGGCCTGCTGCCCGCCCCGCGCGCGGTGCGCGGCTTCCTGGACGAGTTCACCTGGGTGCTCCCGGTGCTGCACATCGGGATCATCGGCATGCTGATCCTGACCCGCTGGTGGGACTTCTGGACGGGCTGACGCCACCGGGACCGGCTGTCAGTGGGCTGGCATAGGGTTCATGACGTGGAGCCCGACCTCTTTACCGCAGCCGCCGAAGACCGCCAGGAGAAGGACCCCTCCAGCAGCCCCCTGGCGGTCCGGATGCGCCCGCGCACCCTGGACGAAGTCGTCGGCCAGCAGCACCTGCTCAAGCCCGGTTCCCCGCTGCGCCGCCTGGTCGGCGAGGGGGCCGGCGGGCCCGCGGGCGCCTCGTCCGTGATCCTCTGGGGCCCGCCGGGCACCGGCAAGACCACCCTGGCGTACGTGGTGTCCAAGGCGACCAACAAGCGGTTCGTGGAGCTGTCCGCGATCACCGCGGGCGTCAAGGAGGTCCGCGCGGTCATCGACGGCGCCCGCCGCGCGGCGGGCGGCTTCGGCAAGGAGACGGTCCTCTTCCTCGACGAGATCCACCGCTTCTCCAAGGCCCAGCAGGACTCGCTGCTCCCCGCCGTGGAGAACCGCTGGGTCACCCTCATCGCCGCCACCACCGAGAACCCGTACTTCTCGGTGATCTCCCCGCTGCTCTCCCGCTCGCTGCTGCTCACCCTCGAACCGCTGACCGACGACGACGTCCGCGGCCTGCTGGACCGGGCGCTCACCGACGAGCGCGGCCTGGGCGGGGCGGTGACGCTGGCCGAGGACGCGCGGGGACACCTGCTGAGGATCGCCGGCGGCGACGCGCGCCGGGCGCTGACCGCCCTGGAGGCCGCGGCGGGCGCGGCCCTCGCCAAGAGCGAGGAGGAGATCACCCTCGCCACCCTGGAGGAGACCGTCGACCGGGCGGCCGTGACGTACGACCGGGACGGCGACCAGCACTACGACGTCGCCAGTGCGCTGATCAAGTCCATCCGCGGCTCCGACGTGGACGCCGCCCTGCACTATCTGGCCCGCATGATCGAGGCCGGTGAGGACCCCCGCTTCATCGCCCGACGCCTGATGATCTCCGCCAGCGAGGACATCGGCCTGGCGGACCCCACGGCGCTGCCCCTCGCCGTCGCGGCGGCCCAGGCCGTGGCCATGATCGGCTTCCCGGAGGCGGCCCTCACGCTCAGCCACGCCACCATCGCGCTGGCCCTGGCCCCCAAGTCCAACGCCGCCACCACCGCGATCACCGCGGCCCGCGCCGACGTCCGCAACGGCCTGGCGGGTGCCGTGCCGCCCCATCTGCGCGACGGCCACTACAAGGGCGCGGCCAAGCTCGGGCACGCGCAGGGGTATGTGTACCCGCACGACGTGCCGGGCGGTATCGCGGCCCAGCAGTACGCCCCCGACGAGATCCACGGCCGGCGGTACTACGAGCCCACGCGCTACGGGGCGGAGGCGCGGTACGCGGACGTGGTCGAGAAGGTCCGCGAGCGGCTGCGCGGCGAGGAGTCGCCCTGAGCCGGAACCGCAGCCGACTCCGGCGCCGGTGCTGTCCGGCTCAGCGCTCGGCCGCGTCGAACAGCGCCCGCATCGCCCGCCGCAGCCCGTGGACGTCCGCCACCGGGGCGGGGAAGTCGAAGCGCGCGTCGAAGGAGGACCCCCGCTCGTCCCGGCAGCGCACCCGCAGCCCGAACCGGTCCAGGGCGAGCGGCACCACGCGCCGGGCGCCGGCCCGCGGCCCGAGCAGGTGGCTCAGCCCCTGGACATGGCCGTCGTGCGCGGCGGCGAGGTGCTGGAGCAGCTCCGTCTCGTACGCCGTGAGGGGGTCGGGCCGGGCCGCGGCGAAGTCCTCGGGGCTCACCGAGGCGTCGCCCCACAGGTCGTCCACATAGATGTCGCCGACCTCCAGCCGGAGCATCATGTGGCCGGGCGCGGCGACGCCCGGGGCCCGGGTGAGCCACCCGGAGATCCACGCCCGGCCCCGGATGCGGTGCGGGACGGCCACGGGCGCGACGTCGGTCAGCTCCAGCACGGCCGGCAGTTCGTCGTCCTGCGCGTGGGTCGCGGCCCGGACCGCCGGGGACGCCGCCGGGTACAGCAGGAAGACCTCGCCGTCCGTCCCCACGGTGCGCGCCTCGGGCATCAGCTCGTGCTCCCCGGCCGCTGCGGCCCCCGGGACGACCAGCCTCGCGGAGCATGTACTCTGTACGAGAGTTCGTGTGCGCTCGGCTGCTGACGGCATCCGCGCGATTTCAAGCCCGCTGGGACGCGGCTGACCATGAGCTGATCGGACCTCCGTCACATCGATGCTCTGCGAGGCAGGAGCATCGCTCTTTGTGCTGCTGTCTGTGATGCGCGTGGTGTTCCCAGGGCTCGACATGCGATCTCCTTGATTAAGGTAAGCCTAACCTAACCTATATCGGAGGTCTGGAGAACGTGCCTAACCAGTCGCGTCCCAAGGTCAAGAAGTCCCGTGCGCTCGGTATCGCGCTGACGCCGAAGGCCGTCAAGTACTTCGAGGCCCGCCCCTACCCGCCGGGCGAGCACGGCCGTGGCCGCAAGCAGAACTCGGACTACAAGGTCCGTCTGCTCGAGAAGCAGCGTCTGCGCGCGCAGTACGACATCAGCGAGCGCCAGATGGCCCGCGCCTACGACCGCGCCAAGAAGGCCGAGGGCAAGACGGGTGAGGCGCTGGTCGTCGAGCTCGAGCGCCGCCTCGACGCCCTGGTCCTGCGTTCGGGCATCGCCCGCACCATCTACCAGGCCCGCCAGATGGTCGTCCACGGCCACATCGAGGTCAACGGTGGCAAGGTCGACAAGCCGTCGTTCCGCGTCCGTCCCGACGACGTCGTGATGGTCCGCGAGCGCAGCCGCGCCAAGAGCCTGTTCCAGGTCGCGCGCGAGGGTGGCTTCGCCCCCGACGGTGAGACCCCCCGCTACCTCCAGGTCAACCTGAAGGCCCTGGCGTTCCGTCTCGACCGCGAGCCGAACCGCAAGGAGATCCCGGTCATCTGCGACGAGCAGCTGGTCGTCGAGTACTACGCCCGCTGATCCAGGCGTAGCCGCTCACGCGTCTTCCGAGCCCGCCGTTCCCTCCGGGGAGCGGCGGGCTCACGCGTGTCCGCCCGCCCCGCGCCTCAGCCGCGCCGCGGCCTGCCCGCCCGCGCCCCGCGCCGCCGCGGCGCCGGCACCCCGTCCAGCGGCGGCCGCCCGGACAGCGCCCGCACCACCGCCGCCTCCAGCGGCAGCGTGCCGCCCTCCGCCACCCGG
Source organism: Streptomyces sp. NPDC015131 (assembly GCF_043079975.1). Classification (NCBI taxonomy): domain Bacteria; kingdom Bacillati; phylum Actinomycetota; class Actinomycetes; order Kitasatosporales; family Streptomycetaceae; genus Streptomyces; species Streptomyces sp. NPDC015131. The sequence goes on from NZ_JBIBVB010000007.1 coordinate 337,516, forward strand.
GCCCGGAACGCCTCCTCGCCCAGCGCCTCGCCCGCCCGCCGCTCGCACAGCTCCCGGGGCGCGCCGAAGTACTCCGAGCCGAACAGCGGCGGACCCACCGACGCCCAGATCGGCGCCGCGGCCCCCTGGAGCACCGCCGCCTCCGCCGGATCACCCTCCCCGGCCGTCACCAGCGCCATCAGCTCGATGGCCAGCACCAGCCCGACCAGATCGTTGAACGCGTGGTCGATGGTGATGCACTCGGCCAGCAGCGCCCGCGCCTCCGCGAACTCCCCGCGCGTCCAGGCCGCATAGGCGAGGACGTACAGCGCGTACGCCCGGGTCCACCGCTCGCCCCGCTCCTCGCAGACCTCCCGCACCTCCCGGCACAGCGCCACCGCCGTCTCCAGCTCGCCCAGGAAGACCAGCGCCATCGCCAGCTCCACCTGGCCCATCAGCACCTGGCTGTTCAGCTCGCCCAGCCGCCGGTACGCGGCCAGCGCCCGGGACAGCAGCGTCCGCGCCCGCTCCATGTCGTCGGTCAGCAGCGCCAGGCAGCCCATGCGGTGGGTGGTGTACGCCGCCGCCAGCGCGTTCCCGGTACGGGCCGCGCCCTCCCCGCACTCGCACAGCGCGGCCACCGCCGCCGGGTAGTCGCCCTGGAGGACGGCCACGTACCCCAGCGTCCACAGCGCCCGCAGCCGGGCGTCGTCGTGCCCCGGCCCCGGGTCCCCGGCCAGCGCCCGGTCCAGCCAGTGCCGCCCCTCGGCCAGCCGCCCGCACCCCACCCAGGCGAACCAGAGCGTCGCCGCCAGGTGCTGCGCCACATGCGCCTCGTCCGGGGACTCCAGGCACAGCTCCAGCGCCGCCCGCAGATTCGGCAGCGCGCTGTCCGCGCAGGCCGCCACCTCCGCCTGGCGGGCGCTGAACCACTCCAGCTCGCACCAGGTGGCCAGCCCCATGTACCAGTCGCGGTGCCGCCGCCGCATCCGCTCCGCGTCGCCCAGCGCGGTCAGCCACTCCGCCCCGTACGCCCGGACCGTGTCGAGCATCCGGTAGCGCGGGCCCGCCGGCGACTCCTCGCGCACCACCACCGACTGCGCCAGCAGCTCCCCGAGGACGTCCACCACCCCGGCGGGCGGCAGCTCCGGCCCGCCGCACACGTACTCGACCGCCTCCAGGTCGAAGGGGCCGGCGAAGACCGACAGCCGGGCCCACAGCAGCCGCTCCGCCGGGGTGCACAGCTCATGGCTCCAGCCGATCGCGGTCCGCAGCGTGCGGTGCCGGGGGAGGGCGCCGCGCACCCCGCCGGCCAGCAGCCGGAAGCGGTCGTCCAGCCGGTCCAGCATCTGCTCCACGGTGAGCACCGGCAGCCGGCCCGCCGCCAGCTCCAGCGCCAGCGGGATGCCGTCGAGGCGGCGGCACAGCCGGCGCACCGCGTCCGGCGGCCCGGCGGGGCGGCCCGGCGCGGTGGCCGCCGCCCGCGCGGCGAACAGCTCCGCGGCGTCGCCGTCCGGCAGCGGGGCGAGCGGCAGCAGCGCCTCGCCCGCGAGCCGCAGCGGGCGGCGCCCGGCGGCCAGCACGGCCAGCCCGGGGGAGCGGAGCAGCAGCTCCCGCGCCAGACCGGCGCACTCCTCCACCAGGTGCTCGAAGCCGTCCAGGACCAGCAGCAGCCGCCGCTCCGCCAGGTGCTCGGCCAGCACCTCGCGCGGCGCCCGGCGGGTGTGGTCGGTGAGGCCGAGCGCGTCCAGCAGGGACTGCTCCAGCAGCCCCGGGTCGCGCAGCGGCGCCAGCTCCACCAGCCGGACACCGTCGCAGTAGCGTTTCTCCGCACCGGCGGCGGCCCGCAGCGCCAGCCGGGACTTGCCCACCCCGCCCGCGCCGACCACCGTGACCAGCCGGAACTCGGCGAGCAGCCGCTCCAGTTGCCCGAGTTCGTCCTCGCGCCCGACGAACCGGTCGAGTTCCGCCGGCAGATCGCTCCGTCGCTGGGAAGCCTGGGACGCCATGGAACACGGAGGGTACCCAGAGGGATGCGGTCCGTACAATCCGACCGCCGGAGGGCCGCGTGTGAGCGCCTAATGCGGTACGGGGAGCGAGCGTCGGCGCGATAGGCTCGGAGGACGACTTCCCAAGCCGTCCGGCCCCCAGCGCGGACGGCGTGCGACGACCGACGACCGACGAGCAGAGAGCGGTGCGCAGTGACCGGTGGAGAGGTTGCCGGGATCCTGGTGGCGGTCTTCTGGGCGATCCTGGTCTCCTTCCTGGCCGTGGTGCTGGTGAGGCTTGCCCAGACGCTCAGGGCGACCACCCGGCTCATGGCCGAGGTGACCGAGCAGGCGGTTCCGCTGCTCGCCGACGCCTCCGCGACCGTACGCTCGGCGCAGACCCAGCTGGACCGGGTGGACGCCATCGCGTCGGACGTCCAGGAGGTCACGTCCAACGCCTCCGCGCTCTCCTCGACGGTCGCGTCCACCTTCGGGGGGCCGCTCGTCAAGGTCGCGGCGTTCGGCTACGGCGTCCGCCGCGCGATGGGCCGGAACAAGAACGAACGCCCGGCCGAGGAGCCCCGGCGTACGGTCGTCGTCGGCCGTACGGTGCCGGGCGCCAGGGGCCGGAAGCGGAAGGGCTGACGCACAGGATGTTCCGCCGAGCTTTCTGGTTCTCCGCCGGCGCCGCCGCCGGCGTGTGGGCCACCACCAAGGTCAACCGCAAGCTCAAGCAGCTGACCCCGCAGAGCCTCGCCGCCCAGGCCGCCGACAAGGCGGTCGAGACCGGCCACCGGCTCAAGGACTTCGCGCTCGACGTCCGGGCCGGCATGCTCCAGCGCGAGGCCGAACTGGGCGAGGCCCTGGGCATCGAGGCGCCCCCGCCCGGTGACACCGACCCGGCCCTGCCGCCGCCGCGCCGGGCCGCCCCGCTGGAGGGCCCCCGGAGCGGCGCGCGCCCCCCGCACCCCCACCACCACCCGTACAACCGGAATGAGGACCACTGATGGAGTCGGCTGAAATCCGCCGCCGCTGGCTGAGCTTCTTCGAGGAGCGCGGGCACACCGTCGTGCCTTCGGCGTCGCTCATCGCGGACGACCCGACTCTGCTCCTGGTCCCCGCCGGCATGGTCCCCTTCAAGCCCTACTTCCTGGGCGAGGTCAAGCCGCCGTTCGCGCGCGCCTCCAGCGTGCAGAAGTGCGTGCGCACGCCGGACATCGAGGAGGTCGGCAAGACCACCCGGCACGGCACCTTCTTCCAGATGTGCGGCAACTTCTCCTTCGGCGACTACTTCAAGGAAGGCGCCATCAAGCTCGCCTGGGAGCTGCTCACCACCCCGGTCGAGCACGGCGGTTACGGCCTGGAGCCCGAGAAGCTCTGGATCACCGTCTACCAGGACGACGACGAGGCCGAGCAGATCTGGCGCGACGTCGTGGGCGTCCCCGCCGAGCGCATCCAGCGCCTGGGCAAGAAGGACAACTTCTGGTCCATGGGCGTCCCCGGCCCCTGCGGCCCCTGCTCCGAGATCAACTACGACCGGGGCCCGGAGTTCGGCGCCGAGGGCGGCCCGGCCGTCAACGACGAGCGCTACGTGGAGATCTGGAACCTGGTCTTCATGCAGTACGAGCGGGGCCAGGGGACCGGCAAGGACGACTTCGAGATCCTGGGCGACCTGCCGAGCAAGAACATCGACACGGGCCTCGGCCTGGAGCGCCTGGCGATGATCCTCCAGGGCGTCCAGAACATGTACGAGACGGACACCCTCAAGGTCGTCATCGACAAGGCCACCGAGCTGACCGGGGTCCGCTACGGCCAGGCCCGCGAGAGCGACGTCTCGCTCCGCGTGGTCGCCGACCACATGCGCACCTCCGTGATGCTCATCGGCGACGGTGTCACCCCCGGCAACGAGGGCCGCGGCTACGTCCTGCGCCGCATCATGCGCCGCGCCGTCCGCAACATGCGCCTGCTCGGCGCCACCGGACCGGTCGTCGGCGAGCTGGTCGACACGGTCATCAGGACCATGGGCGAGCAGTACCCGGAGCTGGAGACCGACCGCAAGCGCATCGAGACCGTGGCGCTCGCCGAGGAGGCCGCCTTCCTCAAGGCCCTCAAGGGCGGCACCAACATCCTCGACACCGCCGTCACCGAGACCAAGGCCGCCGGCGGCACCGTCCTCTCCGGCGACAAGGCGTTCCTGCTCCACGACACCTGGGGCTTCCCGATCGACCTCACCCTGGAGATGGCCGCCGAGCAGGGCCTCTCCGTGGACGAGACCGGCTTCCGCCGCCTGATGCAGGAGCAGCGCGACCGGGCCAAGGCCGACGCCCTGGCCAAGAAGACCGGCCACGCCGATGTGACGGCCTACCGCGAGATCGCGGACGCCGCCGGCAGCACCGAGTTCACCGGCTACACCAACACCGAGGGCGAGACCACCGTCGTCGGCATGCTGGTCAACGGCGTCTCCTCGCCCGCCGCCACCGAGGGCGACGAGGTCGAGGTCGTCCTGGACCGCACCCCGTTCTACGCCGAGGGCGGCGGCCAGATCGGCGACACCGGCCGGATCAAGCTGCACAGCGGCGCGGTCATCGAGGTCCGCGACGTCCAGCAGCCCGTCCCTGGCGTCTCCGTCCACAAGGGCTCGGTCCAGGTCGGCGAGGTGACCGTCGGCGCCACGGCGTACGCCTCCATCGACGTCCGGCGCCGCCGTGCCATCGCCCGCGCCCACAGCGCCACCCACCTCACCCACCAGGCGCTGCGCGACGCCCTCGGCCCGACGGCCGCCCAGGCCGGTTCGGAGAACCAGCCCGGCCGCTTCCGCTTCGACTTCGGCTCCCCGGCCGCCGTGCCGCAGACGGTCATGACCGACGTCGAGCAGAAGATCAACGAGGTGCTCTCCCGCGAGCTGGACGTGCACGCCGAGGTCATGCCGATCGACGAGGCCAAGCGGCAGGGCGCCATCGCCGAGTTCGGCGAGAAGTACGGCGAGAAGGTCCGCGTCGTCACCATCGGCGACTTCTCCAAGGAGCTGTGCGGCGGTACGCACGTCCACAACACCGCCCAGCTCGGCCTGGTCAAGCTGCTCGGCGAGTCGTCGATCGGTTCCGGTGTGCGCCGCATCGAGGCCCTCGTGGGCGTCGACGCGTACAACTTCCTGGCCAGGGAGCACACGGTCGTCGCCCAGCTCCAGGAGCTGGTCAAGGGCCGTCCCGAGGAGCTTCCCGAGAAGATCTCCGGGATGCTCGCCAAGCTGAAGGACGCCGAGAAGGAGATCGAGAAGTTCCGCGCGGAGAAGGTCCTCCAGGCCGCCGCCGGTCTCGCCCAGGGCGCCCAGGACGTACGCGGTGTGGCCCTGGTGACCGGGCAGGTCCCGGACGGCACCGGCGCCGACGACCTGCGCAGGCTGGTGCTGGACGTGCGCGGCCGCATCCCGGGCGACCGCCCGGCCGTGGTCGCCCTGTTCACCACGGCCAACGGCCGCCCGCTGACGGTCATCGCCACCAACGAGGCCGCCCGTGAGCGGGGCCTCAAGGCCGGCGACCTGGTCCGTACGGCCGCCAAGACGCTCGGCGGCGGCGGTGGCGGCAAGCCGGACGTCGCCCAGGGCGGCGGGCAGAACGCCGAGGCCGTGGGCGACGCCATGGCCGCCGTCGAGCGGCTCGTCGCGGACACCGTCTGATGAGACGCGGCCGCCGCCTCGCGATCGACGTCGGGGACGCCCGGATCGGGGTCGCCTCGTGCGACCCCGACGGGGTCCTCGCCACCCCGGTGGAGACCGTTCCGGGACGCGATGTCCCGGCGGCCCACCGGCGGTTGCGGCAGATCGCCGACGAGTACGAGCCGATCGAGGTCGTCGTCGGGCTGCCTCGCTCCCTCAGCGGGGGCGAGGGCCCGGCCGCCGTCAAGGTCCGCGCCTTCGCCCAGGAGCTCGCCCGGGGCGTCTCGCCCGTCCCGGTGCGCCTCGTGGACGAGAGGATGACCACAGTGACGGCCGGTCAGGGGCTCCGCGCCTCGGGCGTGAAGTCCAAAAAAGGCCGGTCTGTCATCGATCAGGCAGCCGCTGTGATCATCCTTCAGAACGCTCTTGAGTCCGAACGGGTATCGGGTAATCCGCCCGGAGAGAGCGTCGAAGTGGTCATCTGATCGCGATACGGTAACGTTCCCCGCTACGCGGCGGTGTTCGAACAGCCGCCGCGTGACGTAGAGGCGGATCGTCCGGACGCCTCGCGGCTGTTTGGGGATCGATGACTGAGTATGGCCGGAGCCCCGGCTCCGAACCGTGGCACCCCGAGGACCCGGCTCACGGGAACCAGGGGTGGGAAGGTCAGCAGGCCTCCTACCAGCAGCCGCAGTACGGACAGCCGCAGGACCCGTACCAGCAGCACGGGCAGCACGGGCAGCACGCCCAGCACGGTCACGGCGACCAGCAGTACCCGGGCCACGCCGACCACCAGTACTACGGTGCGCAGCAGCCGCAGGGCGCGCAGCAGTACCAGGACGCCCCGGAGTACCACGGGACCTACCCCGGGCAGGGCTACGCGGACCAGACGCATTCCGGCCAGGTTCACGGGGGCCAGACGTACGCCGGCGGCCCGTACGACACCGGAACCGGAACCTGGGACACCGGCCAGCAGGCCGCGATGCCCTACGGCGCGCACGCCCCGGCGGACCCCTACGCCGCCCGGACGCCCGACCTCTACGGCACCCCCGAGGCGTACCCGCCCCCGCAGCCCCCGGACCGGCGGCACCCCGAGCCCGAGCCCCGCCACGAGCCGCTGGAGCAGGAACCGGAGGAGGACCACCCGTTCTTCACCGACGCCCCCGGCGACGACGACCGTGACGGCCGCGACGGCCGCGGCGGCCGTGACGGGGACGACGACGGCGACGACCCGGCCGGGCCGGGGCGCGGCGGGGGCCAGGGCCGCCGGGGCGGCAGGCCGCCCAAGAAGCGCAAGAGCCGCAACGGTCTGGCCTGCCTGGTCGTCGCCCTGGTGATGGCGGGCGGCGTCGGCGGTGTCGGGTACGTCGGCTACCAGTTCTGGCAGGGCCGGTTCGGCGAGGCGCCCGACTACACCGGCGACGGCACCGCCGAGACCGTCCAGGTGGAGATCCCCAAGGGCGCCGGCGGCTACGAGATCGCCGCCCGCCTGGTGGAGAGCGGCGTGGTCAAGAGCCAGGGCGCCTTCGTCTCCGCCCAGGAGAAGAACCCCGACGGCAAGAGCATCCAGGACGGCGTCTACACGCTCCGGAAGGGCATGTCCGCCGCCAGCGCGGTCGAGGCCATGCTCGACCCGAAGAACCGCAATGCCCTCACCATTCCCGAGGGCAAGCGGAACGTGTACGTCTACGAACAGATCGACAAACGGCTCGCCCTGAAGCCGGGCACCACCGAAGGCGTCGCCCGGGCCAAGGTGAAAAACCTCGGACTGCCCGCCTGGGCCACCGGCCACCCCGGGGTCAAGGACCCGCTGGAAGGCTTCCTCTTCCCGGCGAGCTATCCGGTGGCGAAGGGCGCCAAGCCCGAGGACGTCCTCAAGAAGATGGTCGCCCGCGCCAACGCCGAGTACACCAAGCTCGACCTCGAAGGGAAGTCCAAGTCCCTGGGCCTCAAGGGTCCTTGGGAACTCCTCACCGTGGCCAGCCTGGTCAACGCCGAGGGCAAGACCCCCGACGACTTCCGCAAGATGGGCGAGGTGGTCTACAACCGCCTCAAGCCCACGAACACGGAGACCAACCAGCTTCTCCAGTTCGACTCGGCCTTCAATTACCTCAAGGGCCAGAGCAATATCGACATCAGCGAATCCGAGATCAACAGCAACCAGGACCCGTACAACACGTACACCCAGAAGGGCCTGACCCCCGGCCCGATCGGAAATCCCGGACTGGAAGCCCTGGAAGCCGCCCTGAAACCCACGTCGGACGGCTGGATGTACTTCGTCGCCACCGACGGGATGAACAAGACGGAATTCGCCAAGACGCACGACGAGTTCCTGAAGCTGAAGGACAAGTTCAATGACAACCAGGGCAGCGAGTGACGTTCCCGCCCCCGGCGCCCGCAGGGCCGCCGTCCTCGGGTCGCCGATCGCCCACTCCCTCTCCCCGGTGCTGCACCGCGCCGCCTACGCCGAGCTGGGCCTCACCGGCTGGTCGTACGAGCGGCACGAGGTGGACGAGGAGCGGCTCCCCGGCTTCCTGAAGGAGCTGGACGCCTCCTGGGCCGGCCTGTCGCTGACCATGCCGCTCAAGCGGGCGGTCATCCCGCTGCTCGACGGGATCACCGGCACGGCGGCCTCCGTCGAGGCCGTCAACACCGTCGTCATCGGCGAGGACGGCCGCCGCACCGGCGACAACACCGACATCCCCGGCATGATCGCCGCGCTGCGGGAGCGGGGCGTGGAGCAGGTCGAGTCCGCCGCCGTGCTCGGCGCCGGCGCCACCGCGTCGTCGGCGCTCGCCGCGCTGGCCCGCGTCTGCACCGGACCGGTCACCGCCTACGTACGCAGCGAGGCCCGCGCCGCCGAGATGCGCGGCTGGGGCGAACGGCTCGGCGTCCCGGTGCGCACCGCCCGCTGGGAGGACGCGGCCGAGGGCCTGCGCGCCCCGCTCGTCGTCGCCACCACCCCCGCCGGGACGACCGACGCGCTCGCCGCCGCCGTGCCCGAGCGGCCCGGCACCCTCTTCGACGTGCTGTACGACCCCTGGCCCACCGCCCTGGCGGCCTCCTGGTGGCGGGGCGGCGGCGCCGTGGTCGGCGGGCTCGACCTCCTCGTCCACCAGGCCGTCCTCCAGGTCGAGCGGATGACGGGCCGCGCTCCCGCCCCCCTCGCCGCCATGCGCGCGGCGGGCGAGGCGGCACTCGCCTCCCGCTGACCGCGCCCCGCCCCGGCCCGCCGTGGGACGCGGCGTCCGCTTGCTGGACCGGCGATCGCGCGGCCGCCCGGACATGGGAGGATCGGGGGTGAGGCGGGCCAGGGCTGCGCACCCCGGTCGCGCCGTCGCAGTCGAGGCGCGAGCAGAGGAGCACCGTTGAGCAGGTTGCGCTGGCTGACCGCGGGGGAGTCGCACGGCCCCGCACTGGTGGCGACGCTGGAGGGCCTTCCCGCCGGTGTCCCGATCACCACGGAGATGGTGGCGGACCACCTGGCCCGTCGGCGCCTCGGCTATGGGCGCGGTGCGCGGATGAAGTTCGAGCGCGACGAGGTCACCTTCCTCGGCGGCGTCCGCCACGGCCTGACCATGGGCTCGCCCGTCGCCGTGATGGTCGGCAACACCGAGTGGCCCAAGTGGGAGAAGGTCATGGCGGCCGACCCGGTCGACCCGGACGAGCTCGCCGCACTGGCCCGCAACGCCCCGCTGACCCGCCCCCGCCCCGGCCACGCGGACCTCGCCGGCATGCAGAAGTACGGCTTCGACGAGGCCCGCCCGGTCCTGGAGCGCGCCAGCGCCCGCGAGACCGCCGCCCGTGTGGCGCTCGGCGCCGTCGCCCGCTCGTACCTCAAGGAGACGGCCGGCATCGAGATCGTGTCGCACGTCGTCGAGCTGGCCGCCGCCAAGGCCCCGTACGGCGTGTACCCGACCCCCGCCGACGTCGAGAAGCTGGACGCCGACCCGGTGCGCTGCCTGGACGCGGACGCCTCCAAGGCGATGGTCGCCGAGATCGACCAGGCCCACAAGGACGGCGACACCCTCGGCGGCGTGGTCGAGGTCCTCGCCTACGACGTGCCGGTCGGCCTCGGCTCCCACGTGCACTGGGACCGCCGGCTGGACGCCCGCCTGGCCGCCGCGCTCATGGGCATCCAGGCCATCAAGGGCGTCGAGGTCGGCGACGGCTTCGACCTCGCCCGGGTGCCCGGCTCCCAGGCCCACGACGAGATCGTCGCCACCGGCGACGGCATCCGCCGCACCTCCGGCCGCTCCGGCGGCACCGAGGGCGGCCTGACCACCGGCGAGCTGCTGCGCGTCCGCGCCGCGATGAAGCCCATCGCCACCGTGCCCCGGGCCCTGAAGACCGTCGACGTGGTCACCGGCGAGGCCGCCGCGGCCCACCACCAGCGGTCCGACGTCTGCGCGGTGCCCGCCGCCGGCATCGTCGCCGAGGCCATGGTCGCCCTCGTCCTCGCGGACGCGGTCGCGGAGAAGTTCGGCGGCGACAGCGTCGCCGAGACCCGCCGCAACGTCCGCTCGTACCTCGACAACCTCCACATCCGGTGAGCACCGGCCCGCTGGTCGTCCTCGTCGGACCGATGGGCTCCGGCAAGTCCACCGTGGGCGCGCTGCTCGCCGAGCGGCTCGGCGTGCCCTACCGGGACACGGACGCGGACATCGTGGCCGCCGAGGGCCGGGAGATCTCCGACATCTTCGTCGAGGACGGCGAGGAGCACTTCCGCGCCCTCGAACGCGCCGCCGTACGGGACGCCGTCGCCGGGCACACCGGCGTCCTCGCCCTCGGCGGCGGCGCCGTCCTCGACGCCGGCACCCGGGAGCTGCTCACCGGGCTGCCCGTCGCCTACCTCTCGATGGACGTCGAGGAAGCGGTGCGCAGGGTCGGCCTCAACACCGCCCGCCCGCTGCTCGCCGTCAACCCGCGCCGCCAGTGGCGCGAGCTGATGGAGGCCCGGCGCCCCCTGTACACCGAGGTCGCCCGGGTGGCCGTCGCCACCGACGACCGGACCCCCGAAGAGGTCGCCCAGGCGGTCCTCGACGCACTGGAATTGAAGGACGTATGACGGACCAGGCAGTGACCCGTATCCAGGTCGGCGGCACGGCCGGCACCGACCCGTACGAGGTGCTGGTCGGCAGGCAGCTCCTCGGCGAGCTCGCCGGCATGGTCGGCACCCGGGCCAAGCGCGTCGCCGTGATCCACCCGGAGGCGCTCGCCGAGACCGGCGAGGCGCTGCGCGCCGACCTCGCCGCGCAGGGGTACGAGGCGGTCGCCATCCAGGTGCCGAACGCCGAGGAGGCCAAGACGGCCGAGGTCGCCGCGTACTGCTGGAAGGCGCTCGGGCAGACCGGCTTCACCCGCACCGACGTGATCGTGGGAGTGGGCGGCGGCGCCACCACCGACCTCGCGGGCTTCGTGGCGGCCACCTGGCTGCGCGGAGTGCGCTGGATCGCCGTCCCGACCACGGTCCTCGCCATGGTCGACGCGGCGGTCGGCGGCAAGACCGGCATCAACACCGCCGAGGGCAAGAACCTCGTCGGCGCCTTCCACCCCCCGGCCGGCGTGCTGTGCGACCTCGCCGCCCTCGACTCGCTGGCCGTCCACGACTACGTCAGCGGCCTGGCCGAGGTCATCAAGGCCGGCTTCATCGCCGACCCGGTGATCCTGGACCTGATCGAGGCGGACCCGCAGGCGGCCCGTACGCCCGCCGGACCGCACACCGCCGAGCTGATCGAGCGGTCGATCCGGGTCAAGGCGGACGTCGTCTCCTCCGACCTCAAGGAGTCCGGACTCCGCGAGATCCTCAACTACGGCCACACCCTGGCCCACGCCATCGAGAAGAACGAGCGCTACAAGTGGCGCCACGGCGCCGCCGTCTCCGTGGGCATGGTCTTCGCCGCCGAGCTGGGCCGTCTCGCCGGACGGCTGGACGACGCCACCGCCGACCGGCACCGCGCCGTCCTGGAGTCCGTCGGCCTGCCCCTGACCTACCGCGGCGACCAGTGGCCCAAGCTCCTGGAGACCATGCGGGTCGACAAGAAGTCCCGCGGCGACCTGCTGCGCTTCATCGTCCTCGACGGGCTCGCCAAGCCGGCCGTCCTGGAGGGCCCCGACCCGGCGGTGCTGGTCGCCGCCTACGGGGAGGTCTCCGCGTGACGCGCAAGGTGCTGGTGCTCAACGGCCCCAACCTCGGCCGGCTCGGCTCCCGCGAGCCCGACGTGTACGGCGCGACCTCCTACGCCGGACTGGTCGACGCCTGCCGGACCCTCGGCGGCGAACTGGGCTTCGACGTCGAGGTGCGCGAGACCAACGACGAGGGCGAGATGATCCGCTGGCTGCACGAGGCGGCCGACGGCTCGCTGCCCGTCGTCATCAACCCCGGCGCCTTCACGCACTACTCGTACGGGATGCGGGACGCCGCCGCCCAGCGCACCGCCCCGCTGATCGAGGTGCACATCTCCAACCCGTACGCCCGCGAGGAGTTCCGGCACACCTCGGTGGTCGCCGCGGTCGCCAGCGGCACCGTCGCCGGATTCGGCATCGGCTCCTACCGCCTCGCCCTGCGGGCGCTCGCCGACGAACTCTCGGGCTGACCGGGCACTGAGGGCCTTCCCCGGCCGTTTCACCCAACAGCGGCCGGGGAGGGTACGGTTCGGTGACGGACGACCCGAACGGGCGCCCGACCAGCGTCAGTCGTACGAGACGAAAGTGGCACCGGATGCAGCACGCAGTGGGGGCTCCGCTGCCGCCGCCCCACCAGCCGGGGCACGCGGCCGCCGGGTGGATCAACCAGACGGCCGCCCACCAGCAGCCGGGCCCGCCGCCGCCCCAGGGCCCGCCGGTCCCCCCGCCCCCGGCGGCACCGGCACAGCCCCCCGCGCCCGCCCCGGCCCCCGCCGCGCCGGGCGGCCCCGGCTGGGCCTCGCCCGTACCGCCGCAGGACGCCACCGGACACGTCCACCTCCCGCCCGGCGCCCCGGTCGCCGCCCCCGCCCCGCCCCCGCCCGCCGAGCACGGCGCGGGCACCGGCACCGCCACCCTCGCCGTCCTGCTCATCGGCCCGGCAGGCGCGGGCAAGACCACCGTCGCCCGCCACTGGGCGGCCAACCGCCGGGTGCCCACCGCCCACATCAGCCTCGACGACGTCCGCGAATGGGTCTGCGCCGGCTTCGCCGACCCCCAGGACGGCTGGAACGACCAGTCCGAGGCGCAGTACCGGCTGGCCCGCCGCACCTGCGGCTTCGCCGCGCGGAACTTCCTCGCCAACGGCATCTCCTGCATCCTCGACGACGCCGTCTTCCCCGACCGCCCGGTCGTCGGCCTCGGCGGCTGGAAGCGGCACGTCGGCCCCGGGCTGCTCCCGGTGGTCCTGCTGCCCGGCCTGGAGATCGTCCTGGAGCGCAACGCGGAGCGCACCGGGAACCGGCGCCTCTCCGACGAGGAGGTCGCCGGCATCCACGGCCGGATGGCCGGCTGGTACGGGTCGGGGCTGCCGATCATCGACAACTCCAAGTACGACGTGGAGACCACCGCCCGCGTCCTGGACGACGTCCTGGCCCGCGCCATCGCCAGCCCGCCCGCCTTCTGACCCGTACCGCCCCCGCCGGGCCGTACGGGCCGCGCCGCCCCGGGCCTCGGCCGGAGGCCGACTCCCGTACGGGCCGCGCCGCCCCTGGCCTCAGTCGGAGGCCGACTCCACCAGGTGGCGTACATGCGCCACGCTGCCGCAGCCGGCCTCCAGCTGCTCCTCCCGGGCCGCGGCGAACGCCTCGCCCAGCTCCGCCCGCCGCTCGGGGGCGACGTTCTCCCGGGCGTCGTTGAGCAGCGTCCGCTCCTCCTCGTCCGCGTGGTGGTTCACGGCGGTGACCAGGTCCTCCAGCTTCTCGTCCCACTCGTCGGACCCGGTGTCGGCCACCTCCAGCAGGGCCAGCAGCGCCTCGTTCCCCTCGTGGTGCTCGTGCACCCCGTGCTCGACGTCCTCGTCGTCCACGTTCTTGTAGCGCCGCAGCGCCGGGTACACCTCGCGCTCCTCCGCCGTCGCGTGCGCCACCAGCAGCGCGGCGAACTCCTTCAGCGCCCCGGCCCGGTCGGCCTCGGCATTGCGCATCGTCCGGAACAGGTCCTCCATCCGGCGGTGGTCGCGCAGGATCAGCTCGACCACGTCGGTGTCGGTCGGGGCGGCGGTGCGGCTACGGGTCATGGTCGTCTCCTCCGGTGGGGGGCGATGTGCGTCCGGTGCGCCGGATACCCCGATTTCCCCGTCCGACCACCACGGCGCCCCCGGTCGGCCCGCCCGACCTGCCGAGGCGGCCGGGCGCTCGTAGGCTCGGGGCATGTCAGAGGTGTTCGCTGTCCGCCGGGAGCGGCTGCGCGACCGGTGCGCGGCGTCGGGCTCCGCGGCTGCCCTGGTCTCCCGCCCCGCCAATGTCCGCTACCTCGCGGGCGGCGCGCCCCCGGGCGCCGTCCTGCTGCTGGGCGCCGGCGACGACGTCCTGCTGTGCCCCCGCACACCCTCCGGCGACCCCGTGGAGGGGCGCCTCGACGAGGGGCTGCGGCTCTCCGTGCTCCCGGTCGGCGGGGGAGACCCGGTGGTCGCGGCGGTGGGGCTCGCCGGCGGGGCCGGGGCGGACGTGCTGGCCGTGGAGGAGCACCATCTGAGCGTGGCGCGGCACCGGGCGATGGCGTCGGCCGCGTCCGGACTGCGCCTGGCCGACCTCGGCGGCGCCATCGAGCAGGAGCGGATCGTCAAGGACGAGGACGAGATCACCTGCCTCAGGATCGCCGCGGAGATCACCGACCAGGCCCTCGGCGAACTCCTGGAGTCGATCCTGGTGGGCCGCACCGAACGCCACCTCGCGCTGGAGCTGGAGCGCCGCCTGGTCGACCACGGCGCCGACGGCCCGGCCTTCGCCACCTCGGTCGCCACCGGCCCCAACGCCGGGCGCGGCGGCCACCGGCCCTCCGACCGCCGGGTCGAGGAGGGCGATTTCCTCTCCGTCTGCCTGGGCGCGAACTACCGCGGCTACCGGTGCGAGATCGGCCGTACGTTCGTGATCGGCACCTCGCCCGCCGACTGGCAGATCGAGCTGTACGACCTCGTCTTCGCCGCTCAGCGGGCCGCCCGCGAGTCGCTGGCCCCCGGCACCGCGTACGGCGACGTGGACCGCGCCGCCCGCCAGATCCTCGACGCGGCCGGGTACGGCGAGTGCCTGGAGCCGGTCCTCGGGCACGGGGTGGGGCTGGAAATCGAGGAGGACCCGCAGTTGGCACCCGGCGCCATGGGTAAACTGGACGCTTGTGTGCCGGTCACCGTCGAACCGGGGGTCCACCTCCCGGGCCGGGGCGGTGTCCGGATCGATGACACGCTCGTCGTACGCCAGGAGGCGGACGGCGGACCCGAGCTACTCACCATCACGACCAAGGAGCTGCTCGCGCTGTAGCGCGTGACGCACCACGCCTCGGTCGTCCACCAGCGTCAGTCCAGGAGATTCCGCAACCGTGGCTTCCACGAACGACCTCAAGAACGGCATGGTGCTCAAGCTCGACAACGACCAGCTCTGGTCCGTCGTCGAGTTCCAGCACGTCAAGCCCGGCAAGGGCCCGGCCTTCGTGCGCACCAAGCTCAAGAACGTGCTCTCCGGCAAGATCGTCGACAAGACGTTCAACGCCGGTGTGAAGGTCGAGACGGCCACCGTCGACCGCCGCGACATGCAGTTCTCGTACATGGACGGCGAGTACTTCGTCTTCATGGACATGCAGACGTACGACCAGCTGCACGTCGACCGCAAGGCCGTCGGCGACGCCGCCAACTTCCTGATCGAGGGCTTCACCGCCACCGTCGCCACGCACGAGGGCGCGGTGCTCTACGTCGAGCTGCCCGCCGCCGTCGAGCTGACCGTCCAGGAGACCGAGCCGGGCGTCCAGGGCGACCGCTCCACCGGTGGCACCAAGCCCGCCATCCTGGAGACCGGCCACCAGATCCAGGTCCCGCTCTTCATCACCACCGGTGAGAAGATCAAGGTCGACACCCGTGACAGCGGCTACCTCGGCCGGGTGAACAGCTAACCGTGGCTGCCCGGAACAAGGCCCGCAAGCGTGCCTTCCAGATCCTCTTCGAGGCCGACCAGCGCGGTGTGTCCGTGCAGGAGGTCCTCGCGGACTGGGTCCGGCACGCCCGGTCCGACGAGCGGCAGCCGCCGGTCGGCGAGTACACGATGGAGCTCGTCGAGGGGTACGCGCCGTACGCCGGCCGGATCGACGAGCTCATCGCCACCTACGCGGAGGGCTGGGCGCTCGACCGGATGCCGGTCGTCGACCGGAACATCCTGCGCCTCGGCGCCTACGAGCTGGTGTGGGTGGACGGCACCCCGGACGCGGTGGTGATCGACGAGGCGGTGCAGCTCGCCAAGGAGTTCTCCACCGACGACTCCCCGCAGTTCGTCAACGGCCTGCTGGCCCGGTTCAAGGACCTCAAGCCCAAGCTCCGCCGGGACTGAGGACCGGCCCCGGTCCGCGCCTTCCGAAGGGCCCGCCCGCGCTCCGTGCGCGGCGGGCCCTTCGGCGTACGGCGCGAGGTCCGGTGCGGGTGCGGCATGAGAGAGCCGCCGGGTGCGGCGGGGCCGGAAAGGCTCCGTCCGCACCCGGCGGCAACGTTTCTGCTGAAGGTGGGGCCGGTGGGGTCAGGCGTCCTCGTGGGCGACCGCACGGCGCGCGTCGGCGTCCAGCACGCCCCAGCTGATCAGCTGCTCGGTGAGGACCGAGGGCGACTGGTCGTAGATCACGGCCAGGGTGCGCAGGTCGTCCTGGCGGATCGACAGCACCTTGCCGTTGTAGTCGCCGCGCTGGGACTGGATCGTCGCCGCGTACCGCTGGAGGGGGCCCGCCTTCTCCGCGGGGACGTGCGCGAGGCGCTCCAGGTCCAGGACGAGCTTCGGCGGCGGCTCGGCGGCCCCGCCCGGCGTGGTGCCCGGCAGCAGCTCCTGGACCGGGACCCCGTAGAAGTCGGCCAGCTCGGCGAGGCGCTGCACGGTCACGGCACGGTCACCGCGCTCGTACGAACCGACCACCACGGCCTTCCAGCGGCCCTGGGACTTCTCCTCCACACCGTGGAGGGAGAGGCCCTGCTGGGTGCGGATGGCACGGAGCTTGGCCCCGAGCTGTTTTGCGTATTCGCTGGACATATAGCTCCCGGGACGAAGGCTGGTAACTCACTGTGAGGTTACGCAGCGTTACTTGGGTGCGTCAAGCCGAATGGTCCGTACCGACGGTCCCGCCGGGCCGGGGGAGGGGCCCCCGCCCGGTGCTGGTACCGTGGGTGGCGCAATTCCGACGTCCTTTAAGGTCCGTCCCGTGAGGCGGAGAAGGAGGTCCGTTTCGTATGGACGCCACTCAGCAGTCCGGTGTCGCGCGCCCCGTCCTCGAGGGCCCCGACATCGCCCGGGTTCTGACCCGGATCGCCCACGAGATCGTCGAGCGCGCCAAGGGCGCCGACGACGTGGTCCTCCTCGGCATCCCCACGCGGGGGGTCTTCCTCGCGCGGCGCCTGGCCGAGAAGCTGGAGCAGATCACCGGCCGCACGGTCCCGGTCGGCTCGCTCGACATCACCATGTACCGCGACGACCTGCGGATGCGGCCCGCCCGCGCGCTGGCCCGCACCGAGATCCCCGGCGACGGCATCGACGGCCGTCTGGTCGTCCTCGTCGACGACGTGCTGTTCTCCGGCCGCACCATCCGCGCCGCCCTCGACGCCCTCGGCGACATCGGCCGCCCGCGCGCCGTCCAGCTCGCGGTCCTCGTCGACCGCGGCCACCGCGAGCTCCCGATCCGCGCCGACTACGTCGGCAAGAACCTGCCCACGTCGCTGCGGGAGACGGTCAAGGTCCAGCTCGCCGAGGAGGACGGTCGCGACACCGTGCTGCTCGGTGTGCGGGAGACCGCCCCCACCGCCCCGGCGGGCGAGCGCTAGCACCTCCCGTACGACCCCTTCGTACGGAGTGCCCCGCCGCGCGCCCGCACGCCCGCCGGGCCTGTCCGAGAACAGGTCACTCTCCCGGATCTCCACCTCCACCACGACGGAGAAACTCCCCCCGATGATGCGTCACCTCATCTCGGCCGCCGACCTCACCCGCGACGACGCCGTCCTGATCCTCGACACCGCCGAGGAGATGTCCCGGGTCGCCGACCGGCCGATCAAGAAGCTGCCCACCCTGCGCGGCCGTACCGTCGTCAACCTCTTCTTCGAGGACTCGACGCGCACCCGCATCTCCTTCGAGGCCGCCGAGAAGCGCCTCTCCGCCGACGTCATCAACTTCACCGCCAAGGGCTCCTCGGTCTCCAAGGGCGAGTCCCTCAAGGACACCGCGCAGACCCTGGAGGCCATGGGCGTCGACGCGGTCGTCATCCGGCACGGCGCCTCCGGCGCCCCCTACCGCCTGGCCACCTCCGGCTGGATCGACGCCGCCGTCATCAACGCCGGCGACGGCACCCACCAGCACCCCACGCAGGCGCTGCTGGACGCCTTCACCATGCGCCGCCGGCTGATCGGCCGGGACGAGGGGCTCGGCCAGGACCTGGCCGGCCGGCGCATCACCGTCGTCGGCGACGTCCTGCACAGCCGGGTCGCCCGCTCCAACGTCGACCTGCTGCACACCCTGGGCGCCGAGGTCACCCTGGTCGCCCCGCCCACGCTGGTGCCGGTCGGCGTCGAGAGCTGGCCCTGCGAGGTGTCGTACGACCTCGACCGCGTCCTGCCGAAGTCCGACGCGGTGATGATGCTCCGCGTCCAGCGCGAGCGGATGAACGCCGCCTTCTTCCCCACCGAGCGCGAGTACTCCCGCCGCTACGGCCTCGACGGCGACCGCATGGCGCGGATGCCCGGGCACGCCGTGGTGATGCACCCCGGCCCCATGGTGCGCGGCATGGAGATCACCGCCGAGGTCGCCGACTCGCCCCGCTGCACCGTCGTCGAACAGGTCGCCAACGGGGTCTCGATCCGGATGGCCGTCCTGTACCTGCTGCTCGGCGGCGCCGAGCCGGCCGTCGCCCCCACCCGTACCGAGGAGAACCCGAACCGATGAGCAAGACCCTGATCCGTGGTGCGAAGGTGCTGGGCGGCGAGGTCCAGGACGTCCTGATCGACGGCGAGACCGTCGCCGCCGTCGGCGCCGGCCTCGAGGCCGGCGACGCCACCGTCGTCGAGGCCGAGGGAAGGATTCTGCTCCCCGGCCTGGTCGACCTGCACACCCACCTGCGCGAGCCCGGCCGCGAGGACTCCGAGACCGTCCTCACCGGCACCCGCGCCGCCGCGAGCGGTGGCTACACCTCCGTCTTCGCCATGGCCAACACCTTCCCGGTCGCCGACACCGCCGGCGTCGTCGAGCAGGTCTACCGGCTCGGCCGGGAGCACGGCTACTGCGACGTCCAGCCCATCGGCGCCGTCACCGTCGGCCTGGAGGGCCGGAAGCTCGCCGAGCTGGGCGCCATGCACGAGTCGGCCGCCGCCGTCACCGTCTTCTCCGACGACGGCAAGTGCGTCGACGACGCCGTGATCATGCGCCGCGCGCTGGAGTACGTGAAGGCGTTCGGCGGCGTCGTGGCCCAGCACGCCCAGGAGCCCCGGCTCACCGAGGGCGCGCAGATGAACGAGGGCGTCGTCTCCGCCGAGCTGGGCCTGGGCGGCTGGCCGGCCGTCGCCGAGGAGTCGATCATCGCCCGCGACGTCCTGCTCGCCGAGCACGTCGGCTCCCGCGTCCACATCTGCCACCTGTCGACCGCCGGGTCCGTCGAGATCGTCCGCTGGGCCAAGTCGCGGGGCATCGACGTCACCGCCGAGGTCACCCCGCACCACCTCCTGCTGACCGACGAGATGGTCCGCTCGTACAACCCGGTCTACAAGGTCAACCCGCCGCTGCGCACCGAGCGCGACGTGATGGCGCTGCGCGAGGCCCTGGCCGACGGCACCATCGACATCGTCGCCACCGACCACGCCCCGCACCCGCACGAGGACAAGGACTGCGAGTGGGCCGCGGCCGCCATGGGCATGGTCGGCCTGGAGACCGCCCTCTCGGTCGTCCAGCACACCATGGTCGAGACCGGGCTGCTCGACTGGGCCGGCGTCGCCGACCGGATGTCCTTCGCGCCCGCCCGCATCGGCCGCGCCACCGGCCACGGCCGCCCCGTCTCGGCAGGTGAGCCCGCCAACCTCACGCTGGTCGATCCGGCATACCGTGGAGCCGTGGACCCCGCGGGCTTCGCCTCCCGCAGCCGCAACACGCCCTACGAGGGCCGCGAGCTGCCGGGGCGCGTCACCCACACGTTCCTGCGGGGCCGGGCGACGCTCATGGACGGGAAGCTGGCGTGACCTTTTCGATCGAACTCGCGGCCGAGCAGAAGTCGGCGGAGGTGACCGACTGGGCCGCCCGGCTCGGCTGGGTCGCCGGACTGCTCCTCTTCGTGGCCCTCGTCTACTGGCTGATGCGCCAGGGGTGGAAGTGGCGCGGCAGCCTCCAGTCGGACCTGCCGCCGCTCCCCACCGCGCCGGACGAGCCCGGCGCGGCCCGGCTGACCCTGACCGGCCGCTACCACGGCTCCACCACCGCCGGGCAGTGGCTCGACCGGATCGTCGCCCACGGGCTGGGTACCCGCAGCCGTGTGGAGCTGACGCTCACCGAGCGGGGCCTCGTGGTCGTACGCCCCGGCGCGGCCGACTTCTTCGTGCCGGCCGGCCGGCTGCGCGGAGCCCGGCTCGACAAGGGCATCGCGGGCAAGGTCCTCGCCGAGGGCGGCCTGCTGATCGTCACCTGGGCCCACGGCGACGCGCTGATCGACTCGGGCTTCCGCTCCGACCGGGCGGCGGAGCACACCACCTGGGCCGACACCCTGAACTCCATGATCACTACGACGGAAGGCACCGCACGATGACCACCTCCACCCGGGGAACCAGGGTTCCCGCCGTACTCGTCCTGGAGGACGGCCGCATCTTCCGCGGCCGCGCCTACGGGGCCGTGGGGGAGACCTTCGGCGAGGCCGTCTTCTCCACCGGCATGACCGGCTACCAGGAGACCCTGACCGACCCGTCGTACCACCGCCAGGTCGTCGTGATGACCGCGCCGCACGTCGGCAACACCGGCGTCAACGACGAGGACCCCGAGTCCGGCAAGATCTGGGTCTCCGGCTACGTGGTCCGCGACCCCGCCCGCGTCACGTCGAGCTGGCGCTCCCGCCGCACCCTCGACGAGGAGCTGGCCGCCCAGGGTGTCGTCGGCATCAGCGGCATCGACACCCGCGCCCTCACCCGCCACCTGCGCGAGCGCGGCGCCATGCGCGTCGGCATCTTCTCCGGCGACGCCTGGACGGGCGTACGCGACGAGGCGCTGGTCGCCAAGGTTCAGGCCGCCCCGCAGATGAAGGGCGCCGACCTCGCCGCCGAGGTCGCCACCACCGAGGCGTACGTCGTCCCCGCGATCGGCGAGAAGAAGTACACCGTCGCCGCCATCGACCTCGGCATCAAGGGCATGACCCCCCACCGGATGGCCGAGCGCGGCATCGAGGTGCACGTGCTGCCCGCCACCGCCACCGTCGAGGACGTCTACGCCGTCGCCCCGGACGGGGTGTTCTTCTCCAACGGCCCCGGCGACCCCGCCACCGCCGACCACGCGGTCTCCGTGATGCGGGGCGTGCTCGCCCGCAGGACCCCGCTGTTCGGCATCTGCTTCGGCAACCAGATCCTGGGCCGCGCGCTCGGCTTCGGCACGTACAAGCTGAAGTACGGCCACCGCGGCATCAACCAGCCCGTGCAGGACCGTACGACCGGCAAGGTCGAGGTCACCGCGCACAACCACGGCTTCGCCGTCGACGCCCCGCTCGACAAGGTGTCCGACACGCCCTACGGCCGCGCCGAGGTCTCCCACGTCTGCCTCAACGACAACGTGGTGGAGGGCCTCCGGCTGCTCGACCAGCCGGCCTTCAGCGTCCAGTACCACCCCGAGGCGGCGGCCGGCCCGCACGACGCCGCCTACCTCTTCGACCGCTTCACGTCTTTGATGAACACCGCCCTGATGGAGGCCGAGCGTGCCTAAGCGCACCGATATCCAGTCCGTCCTGGTCATCGGCTCCGGCCCGATCGTCATCGGCCAGGCCGCCGAGTTCGACTACTCCGGCACCCAGGCGTGCCGTGTCCTCAAGGCCGAGGGCCTGCGGGTCGTCCTGGTGAACTCCAACCCCGCGACGATCATGACCGACCCGGAGATCGCCGACGCCACCTACGTCGAGCCGATCACCCCCGAGTTCGTCGAGAAGATCATCGCCAAGGAGCGCCCCGACGCGCTCCTGCCCACCCTCGGCGGCCAGACCGCGCTCAACACCGCCATCTCCATGCACGAGCAGGGTGTGCTGGAGAAGTACGGCGTCGAGCTCATCGGCGCCAATGTGGAGGCCATCCACAAGGGCGAGGACCGCGACCTGTTCAAGGGCGTCGTCGAGGCCGTCCGCGCCAAGATCGGCCACGGCGAGTCCGCCCGCTCGGTGATCTGCCACTCCATGGACGACGTCCTCAACGGCGTCGAGACGCTCGGCGGCTACCCCGTCGTCGTCCGCCCCTCCTTCACCATGGGCGGCGCCGGCTCCGGCTTCGCCCACGACGAGGAGGAGCTGCGCCGCATCGCCGGCCAGGGCCTCACGCTCTCTCCCACCACCGAGGTCCTCCTGGAGGAGTCCATCCTCGGCTGGAAGGAGTACGAGCTGGAGCTGATGCGCGACAAGAACGACAACGTCGTGGTCGTCTGCTCCATCGAGAACTTCGACCCCATGGGCGTCCACACCGGCGACTCCATCACCGTCGCCCCGGCGATGACCCTCACCGACCGCGAGTACCAGATCCTCCGGGACATCGGCATCGCGATCATCCGCGAGGTCGGCGTCGACACCGGCGGCTGCAACATCCAGTTCGCCGTCAACCCCGAGGACGGCCGGGTCATCGTCATCGAGATGAACCCGCGCGTCTCCCGCTCCTCCGCCCTCGCCTCCAAGGCCACCGGCTTCCCGATCGCGAAGATCGCGGCCCGTCTCGCCGTCGGCTACACCCTCGACGAGATCCCCAACGACATCACCGAGAAGACCCCGGCCTCCTTCGAGCCGACCCTCGACTACGTCGTCGTCAAGGCCCCGCGCTTCGCCTTCGAGAAGTTCCCGTCCGCCGACTCCACGCTGACCACCACCATGAAGTCGGTCGGCGAGGCCATGGCCATCGGCCGCAACTTCACCGAGGCGCTCCAGAAGGCGCTCCGCTCGCTGGAGAAGAAGGACAGCCAGTTCGCCTTCACCGGCGACCCCGGCGACAAGGCCGAGCTGCTGCGCGAGGCGGTGCGCCCCACCGACGGCCGCATCAACACCGTCATGCGGGCCATCCGCGCCGGCGCCACCCCCCAGGAGGTCTTCGACGCCACGAAGATCGACCCCTGGTTCGTCGACCAGCTCTTCCTGATCAAGGAGATCGCCGACGAGCTGGCCGCCGCCGAGAAGCTGGAGCCGGAGCTGCTCGCCGAGGCCAAGCGCCACGGCTTCTCCGACGCCCAGATCGCCGGCATCCGCGGCCTGCGCGAGGACGTCGTCCGCGAGGTCCGGCACGCCCTCGGCGTACGCCCCGTCTACAAGACCGTCGACACCTGCGCCGCCGAGTTCGCCGCCAGGACGCCGTACTTCTACTCCTCGTACGACGAGGAGACCGAGGTCGCCCCGCGCGAGAAGCCCGCGGTGATCATCCTGGGCTCCGGCCCCAACCGCATCGGCCAGGGCATCGAGTTCGACTACTCCTGCGTCCACGCCTCCTTCGCCCTCGGCGAGGCCGGCTACGAGACCGTGATGGTCAACTGCAACCCCGAGACCGTCTCCACCGACTACGACACCTCCGACCGCCTGTACTTCGAGCCGCTGACGCTCGAGGACGTGCTGGAGATCGTCCACGCCGAGTCCCTCGCCGGCCCCCTCGCGGGCGTCGTCGTCCAGCTCGGCGGCCAGACCCCGCTGGGCCTCGCCCAGGCGCTCAAGGACAACGGCGTCCCCGTCGTCGGCACCTCCCCGGAGGCCATCCACGCCGCCGAGGACCGCGGCGCCTTCGGCCAGGTCCTCGCCGACGCCGGGCTGCCCGCCCCCAAGCACGGCACCGCCACCACCTTCGCCGGGGCCAAGGCCATCGCCGACGAGATCGGCTACCCCGTCCTCGTACGCCCGTCGTACGTGCTCGGCGGCCGGGGCATGGAGATCGTCTACGACGAGGCCCGCCTGGAGGCGTACATCGCCGAGTCCACCGAGATCTCCCCGACCCGCCCGGTGCTGGTCGACCGGTTCCTCGACGACGCCATCGAGATCGACGTCGACGCCCTCTACGACGGCCACGAGCTGTACCTCGGCGGCGTCATGGAGCACATCGAGGAGGCCGGCATCCACTCCGGCGACTCGGCCTGCGCCCTGCCCCCGATCACCCTCGGCGGCTTCGACATCAAGCGGCTGCGCGTCTCCACCGAGGCCATCGCCAAGGGCGTCGGCGTCCGCGGCCTGATCAACATCCAGTTCGCCATGGCCGGCGACATCCTCTACGTCCTGGAGGCCAACCCGCGCGCCTCGCGCACGGTGCCCTTCACCTCCAAGGCGACCGCCGTACCGCTCGCCAAGGCCGCCGCCCGCATCTCGCTCGGCGCCACCATCGCCGAGCTGCGCGAAGAGGGCCTGCTGCCCCGGAACGGCGACGGCGGCAGCCTGCCGCTGGACGCGCCGATCTCCGTCAAGGAGGCCGTCATGCCGTGGTCGCGCTTCCGCGACGTGCACGGCCGCGGCGTCGACACCGTCCTCGGCCCCGAGATGCGCTCCACCGGCGAGGTCATGGGCATCGACGCGGTCTTCGGCACCGCGTACGCCAAGTCGCAGGCCGGCGCCTACGGCCCGCTGCCCACCAAGGGCCGCGCCTTCATCTCGGTCGCCAACCGGGACAAGCGCTCGATGATCTTCCCGGCCCGTGAGCTGGTCGCCCACGGCTTCGAGCTGATGGCCACCTCCGGCACCGCCGAGGTCCTCAAGCGCAACGGCATCCACGCCACCGTGGTGCGCAAGCAGTCCGAGGGCGAGGGCCCCGGCGGCGAGAAGACCATCGTCCGGCTCATCCACGACGGCGAGGTCGACCTCATCGTCAACACGCCGTACGGCACCGGCGGCCGGCTCGACGGCTACGAGATCCGCACCGCGGCCGTGGCCCGCGGCGTCCCGTGCCTCACGACGGTGCAGGCCCTCGCCGCCGCCGTCCAGGGCATCGACGCCCTCAACCACGGCGGGGTGGGCGTCCGCTCCCTCCAGGAACACGCCCAGTACCTGACCGCGGCCCGCGACTAGCAGCCACGAGGGGGACACCGTCCAGACGGTGTCCCCCTCCTCATGAGGACACCACCACACCATGTACAAGCTCTTCTTCCGGCTGTTCTTCACCCGCATGGACCCGGAGCGCGCCCACCACCTGGCGTTCCGCTGGATCCGGCTGGCCGCCCGCGTGCCCGTGCTCCGCACCTTCCTCGCCGCCGCCCTCGCCCCCCGCCACAAGGAACTGCGCACCGAGGCGTTCGGCCTGCGCATGCACGGCCCCTTCGGCCTGGCCGCCGGGTTCGACAAGAACGCGGTCGCCATCGACGGCATGGCGATGCTCGGCTTCGACCACGTCGAGATCGGCACCGTCACCGGCGAGCCGCAGCCCGGCAACCCCAAGAAGCGCCTCTTCCGGCTCGTCGCCGACCGGGCCCTGATCAACCGCATGGGCTTCAACAACGACGGCTCCGCCGCCGTCGCCGCCCGCCTCCACGCGCGCGTGCCGGTCTTCCGGACCGTCGTCGGCGTCAACATCGGCAAGACCAAGGTCGTCCCGGAGGCCGAGGCCGCCGCCGACTACGTGAAGTCCACCGAGCGCCTCGCCCCCCACGCCGACTACCTGGTCGTCAACGTCTCGTCGCCCAACACCCCGGGCCTGCGCAACCTCCAGGCCACCGAGTCGCTGCGCCCGCTGCTCACCGCCGTCCGCGAGGCCGCCGACCGCACGGTCACCGCCCGCCGGGTGCCCCTCCTCGTCAAGATCGCGCCCGACCTGGCCGACGAGGACGTCGACGCGGTCGCCGACCTGGCCGTCGAACTCGGCCTCGACGGCATCATCGCCACCAACACCACCATCGCCCGCGACGGCCTGCGGTCCCCGGCCCGCCTCACCGCCGAGACCGGCGGCCTGTCCGGCGCCCCGCTCAAGGAGCGCTCGCTGGAGGTGCTGAGCCGCCTCTACGCGCGCGTGGGCGACCGCATCACCCTGGTCGGCGTGGGCGGCATCGAGAACGCCGAGGACGCCTGGCAGCGCATCCTCGCCGGCGCCACCCTCGTCCAGGGCTACAGCGCCTTCGTCTACGAGGGCCCCTTCTACGCCCGCGCCATCCACAAGGGCCTCGCCGCCCGGCTGAACGCCTCCCCCTACGCCACCCTCGCCGAGGCCACCGGCGCCGCCACCCGACGAAAGGCCGCCGCATGAGCCCCCTCGCCCCCTTCGGCGCCCGGCTGCGCCACGCCATGGACACCCGCGGCCCGCTGTGCGTCGGCATCGACCCGCACGCCGCCCTGCTGTCCGCCTGGGGCCTGGACGACGACGTGGCCGGCCTGGAGCGCTTCACCCGCACCGTCGTCGAGGCCCTCGCCGGGCAGGTGGCCGTCTTCAAGCCGCAGAGCGCCTTCTTCGAGCGGTTCGGCTCGCGCGGCACCGCCGTCCTGGAGCGGGCCGTCGCCGATCTGCGGGAGGCCGGCGGCCTGGTCGTCATGGACGCCAAGCGCGGCGACATCGGCTCCACGATGGCCGCCTACGCCGAGACGTACCTGCGCCCGGGCGCGCCCCTGTTCTCCGACGCCCTCACCGTCTCGCCCTACCTCGGCTACGGCTCCCTGAAGCCGGCCGTCGACCTGGCGCGCGAGAGCGGCACCGGGCTGTTCGTCCTCGCCCTCACCTCCAACCCGGAGGGCGCCGAGGTCCAGCACGCGGTACGCACCGAGGACCCGGCCGGCCGTACGGTCGGCGCCACCATGCTCGCCCGCCTCGCCGCCGAGAACGCCGGCCAGGAGCCCCTGGGCTCCTTCGGCGCGGTCGTCGGCGCCACGCTCGGCGACCTCTCCTCGTACGACCTGGACATCAACGGCCCGCTGCTCGCGCCCGGCATCGGCGCGCAGGGCGCGACCCCGGCCGACCTCCCGGCGGTCTTCGGCGCGGCCGTGCGCAACGTCGTGCCCAACGTCAGCCGGGCCGTGCTCAGCGCCGGCCCGGACGCCACGGCGCTGCGCGCGGCGGCGGAGCGGTACGCGGACGAGGTGCGGGCGGCGGCCGGCGCCTGACCCGTACGCGAGTGATGTGCCTCACGTCGGAGCCGCCGGCGGGGGGCCGGTGGACCGCCGCGGAGGGGGAAGGGACTGACGTGGGGGCGAGAACGGAGCGGCAACCGGGCGGGAACCGGCCCAGAACCGGGACGATATTTCCCGAATGTCTGGGTAGATCGATGCTGACCAGGACTTTTCCTTCGTTCTCGCTGACTCTGGCGGCCGTGGCCGCTAGTCTCCGTCGCAGAGCCAACGTGCACTGCGTTGCTCGTTGCTCCCCTGGTGTGGGCCGACTAGGTTCCTCACCGGTCCGTATCCGACAGTTCGACATCCGAGGTGACGTAGGCGTGGCTCTTCCGCCCCTTACCCCTGAACAGCGCGCAGCCGCGCTCGAAAAGGCCGCCGCGGCTCGCCGGGAGCGGGCCGAGGTCAAGAATCGACTCAAGCACTCCGGCGCCTCGCTCCAGGAGGTCATCAAGCAGGGCCAGGAGAACGAGGTCATCGGCAAGATGAAGGTCTCCGCCCTCCTGGAGTCCCTGCCGGGCGTGGGCAAGGTCCGCGCCAAGCAGATCATGGAGCGGCTCGGCATCTCCGAGAGCCGCCGTGTGCGGGGTCTCGGCTCCAACCAGATCGCGTCCCTGGAGCGCGAGTTCGGCAGCACCGGGGCCTGACGTCCGGGGCACCGCGGTGAACCTGGAATAATCGCCCCATGGCTGCAACATCCCGGGGGACCGCCCCCGAGCCCCCGGACGTACGTCCGCGACTGACCGTGCTCTCCGGCCCCTCCGGGGTCGGCAAGAGCACGGTCGTCGCTCATATGCGCAAGGTCCACCCCGAGGTCTGGCTCTCGGTCTCCGCCACCACCCGCAAGCCGCGACCCGGCGAGCGGGACGGTGTGCAGTACTACTTCGTCGGCGACGACGAGTTCGACAAGCTGGTCGCCAACGGCGAGCTGCTGGAGTGGGCCGAGTTCGCCGGCAACCGCTACGGCACGCCGCGCCGGGCCGTGCTGGAGCGGCTGGAGGCGGGCGAGCCGGTGCTGCTGGAGATCGACCTCCAGGGCGCGCGGCTGGTCCGTGAGTCGATGCCGGAGGCGCAGCTGGTCTTCCTGGCCCCGCCCAGCTGGGACGAGCTGGTCCGCCGGCTCACCGGCCGGGGCACCGAGCCGCCCGAGGTCATCGAGCGGCGGCTGGAGGCGGCCAAGGTCGAGCTCGCGGCGGAGTCCGAGTTCGACACCACCCTCGTCAACACCTCCGTCGAGGACGTGGCCCGTGAGCTGCTAGCCTTGATGCAAGTTGTTTGATCTTTGTCCCATTTTCCAGAAGTTTTTCGGAAGGTAGAGCGTGTCCTCTTCCATCACCGCGCCCGAGGGCATCATCAACCCGCCGATCGACGAGCTGCTCGAGGCCACTGACTCGAAGTACAGCCTCGTGATCTACGCGGCCAAGCGTGCGCGTCAGATCAACGCGTACTACTCGCAGCTCGGTGAGGGCCTGCTGGAGTACGTCGGTCCGCTGGTGGACACCCACGTCCACGAGAAGCCGCTCTCGATCGCCCTGCGCGAGATCAACGCGGGTCTGCTGACCTCCGAGGCCATCGAGGGCCCGGCCCAGTAGGTGCCCCACAGCACGTCACGGCAGGCCCGGTGGACACTCCACCGGGCCTGTGGTGTGTCATGGAGCCGTACGGCAGGTGCGAGGCGTACGGACAACGGAGCCGGGAGGCGTTGAGTGGACAAGCCGAAGGTCGTCCTCGGGGTCAGCGGGGGCATCGCCGCCTACAAGGCGTGCGAGCTGCTGCGGCGGCTCACCGAGTCCGGCCATGACGTACGGGTCGTCCCGACCGACGCGGCGCTGCACTTCGTCGGCGCCGCCACCTGGTCCGCCCTGTCCGGCAACCCGGTCGCGACCGGGGTCTGGTCCGACGTCCACGAAGTCCCGCACGTCCGCATCGGGCAGGGCGCCGACCTGGTGGTCGTCGCCCCGGCCACCGCCGACATGCTCGCCAAGGCCGCGCACGGCCTCGCCGACGACCTGCTCACCAACACGCTCCTCACCGCCCGGTGCCCGGTGGTCTTCGCGCCCGCCATGCACACCGAGATGTGGGAGCACCCCGCCACCCAGGAGAACGTCGCCACCCTGCGGCGGCGCGGCGCCGTGGTGATCGAGCCGGCCGTGGGCCGCCTCACCGGCGCGGACACCGGCAAGGGCCGGCTGCCCGACCCGGACGCGATCTTCGCGCTCTGCCGCCGGGTGCTCGCCCGGGGCGCCGCCGCCCCGGCCGACCTCGCCGGCCGGCACGTGGTGGTCAGCGCCGGAGGGACGCGGGAGCCGCTGGACCCGGTGCGCTACCTGGGCAACCGCTCCTCCGGCAGGCAGGGGTACGCCCTGGCGGTGACCGCCGCCGCCCGGGGCGCCCGGGTGACGCTGGTCGAGGCCAACACCGGCCTGCCGGACCCGGCGGGTGTCGACGTGGTCCATGTGGGCACCGCGGTCCAGCTGCGCGAGGCGGTGCTGAAGGCGGCGGCCGACGCGGACGCCGTGGTGATGGCCGCGGCCGTCGCGGACTTCCGCCCCGCCGCGTACGCCGAAGGCAAGATCAAGAAGAAGGACGGCGAGGAGCCGGCGCCCGTCGCGCTGGTCCGCAACCCGGACGTCCTCGCCGAGATCTCGGCGGAGCGGGCCCGTCCGGGCCAGGTCGTCGTCGGCTTCGCCGCCGAGACCGACGACGTCCTCGCCCACGGCCGCGACAAGCTCCGCCGCAAGGGCTGCGACCTGCTCGTGGTGAACGAGGTGGGGGAGCGCAAGACCTTCGGCTCGGCGGAGAGCGAGGCCGTGATCCTGGCCGCGGACGGCGGGGAGACCCCCGTGCCGTACGGGCCCAAGGAGGACCTCGCGGACACCGTCTGGGACCTCGTCGCCCCCCGGCTGGGCGGCGGCGACTCGGACGGCTCAGGATGAATTTCGGATTTCCCCCTGTTGGGGGATAAGTCCGAGCAATGCATGGCAAAACCGGCGCTCCGGCTCGCGGTCAAGGGTGATCTTGTCGCCACGAGCATGGCGGAAGTGGCCATTCCGGCTTCCACCGTGCGAGACACCTGGTCCGGTGGACAAGAGCGCCCGATAAACTGTCCTCGGAACGACGCGGGGCGCAGCCCCCTGCCGGTCCGCAAATGATCAGCCAGCAGCCGCTGCAAACCCAGGGAGCGTTGTGTCCCGTCGTCTGTTCACCTCGGAGTCCGTGACCGAAGGTCACCCCGACAAGATCGCTGACCAGATCAGCGACACCATTCTCGATGCGCTGCTGCGGGAGGACCCCACCTCCCGTGTCGCCGTGGAGACGTTGATCACCACCGGCCTGGTGCACGTGGCCGGAGAGGTGACGACCAAGGCGTACGCCGACATCCCCACGCTGGTGCGCAACAAGATCCTGGAGATCGGTTACGACTCCTCCAAGAAGGGCTTCGACGGCGCGTCCTGCGGCGTCTCGGTCTCGATCGGCGCCCAGTCGCCCGACATCGCGCAGGGCGTCGACACGGCGTACGAGAAGCGCGTCGAGGGCGACGAGGACGAGCTCGACAAGCAGGGCGCGGGCGACCAGGGCCTGATGTTCGGGTACGCCTCGGACGAGACGCCCGAGCTGATGCCGCTGCCCATCCACCTCGCCCACCGGCTGTCCAAGCGCCTGACCGAGGTCCGCAAGAACGGCACGATCCCCTACCTGCGCCCCGACGGCAAGACGCAGGTCACCATCGAGTACGACGGCGACAAGGCCGTCCGCCTCGACACCGTCGTCGTCTCCTCGCAGCACGCCTCCGACATCGACCTGGAGTCGCTGCTCGCGCCCGACATCCGCGAGTTCGTCGTCGAGCACGTGCTCAAGCAGCTCCTGGACGACGGCATCAAGCTGGACACCGAGGGCTACCGCCTCCTGGTCAACCCGACCGGCCGCTTCGAGATCGGCGGCCCGATGGGCGACGCGGGCCTGACCGGCCGCAAGATCATCATCGACACCTACGGCGGCATGGCCCGCCACGGCGGCGGCGCCTTCTCCGGCAAGGACCCGTCCAAGGTCGACCGCTCGGCCGCCTACGCCATGCGCTGGGTCGCCAAGAACGTCGTCGCCGCCGGCCTCGCCTCGCGCTGCGAGGTCCAGGTCGCCTACGCCATCGGCAAGGCCGAGCCGGTCGGCCTGTTCGTCGAGACCTTCGGCACCGCCAAGATCGACACGGAGAAGATCGAGAACGCGATCGGCGAGGTCTTCGACCTCCGCCCGGCCGCCATCATCCGCGACCTCGACCTGCTGCGCCCGATCTACGGCCAGACCGCCGCCTACGGCCACTTCGGCCGGGAGCTGCCCGACTTCACCTGGGAGCGCACCGACCGCGTCGACGCCCTCCGCAGGGCGGCCGGGCTGTAGCCCCCACCGCGTACCGCCGGAGTCCGGCACCCCCAGGCGGGGTGCCGGACTCCGGCGTTTCAGCGGGCGCCCCCGGCACGGGCCGGTACCCGTGAGGGCCGTCCCGCCGCCCACCGGCGCTGTCAGTGGGCTCTGGTAGGAATGAGGCTGTGAGCAGCGACGACGCGAAGCGGGAAGGCGGGGGCCGGGGGGCCGAGCCGCCCGAGCAGCTCGCGCTCATCCGGGAGACCGTGCGCCGGGCCAAGGTGCCGAAGGCGAAGCCGCGCACCTGGCGGGGGGCCGCCCTGGCGAAGGAGCTGCCCGTCGCGCGGGTCGTGGTGAACAAGGGCGTGCTCCACCTCGACCAGTTCTTCGACTACGCCGTGCCCGAGGAGCTGGACGCCGACGCCCGGCCCGGGGTGCGGGTCCGGGTGCGGTTCGGGGCGGGTGCCCACCAGGTCAGGGACGGGCGGCGCGAGGGCGGGCGGCTCATCGACGGGTTCCTCGTCGAGCGGCGGGCCGAGTCGGACTACTCCGGCCCGCTGGCCGCCCTCGCCGGTGTGGTCTCGCCCGAGCCGGTGCTCGACGCCGAGCTGCTCGGACTGGCCCGCGCCGTCGCCGACCGGTACGCCGGGAGCCTCGCCGACGTCCTCCAGCTCGCCGTCCCCCCGCGCAGCGCCCGCGCCGAGAAACGGCCCTCGCCCGCGCCGCTGCCGCCCCCCGCCGCGCCCCCGCCCGGCACCTGGAGCCGGTACGCACGCGGGGAGGAGTTCCTCGCCGCACTCGCGGGCGGCGCCTCGCCCCGCGCCGTGTGGAACGCGCTGCCCGGCCCGCACTGGGCGCGGGAGCTGGCCACCGCGGTCGCCGCCACCCTCGCCTCCGGGCGCGGCGCCCTCGTCGTGGTGCCCGACGGGCGGGCCGCCGGCCGGCTGGACGCGGCCCTCACCGAGGCGCTGGGCGAGGGCCGGCACGCGGTGCTCACCGCCGACGCGGGCCCCGAGAAGCGGTACGCCCAGTGGCTCGCCGTCCGGCGCGGCTCCGTCCGCGCGGTCGTCGGCACCCGCGCGGCGATGTTCGCCCCCGTCCGGGACCTCGGCCTCGTCGCCATCTGGGACGACGGGGACTCCAGCCACAGCGAGCAGCACGCGCCGCTGCCCCACGCGCGCGAGGTGCTGCTGCTGCGCGCCGCCCACGACAAGTGCGGCTTCCTGCTGGGCGGGACGAGCTGCACGGTCGAGGCCGCCCAGCTCGTCGAGACCGGCTGGGCCCGCCCCCTCGCCGCCCCCCGCGACCGGGTCCGGGCCGCCGCGCCCCTCGTCCGGACCGTCGGCGACGGCGAGCTGGCCCGCGACGAGGCCGCCCGGGCCGCCCGGCTGCCCTCGCTCGCCTGGCAGGCCGCGCGCGAGGGGCTGAAGACCGGGCCCGTCCTGGTCCAGGTGCCCAGGCGCGGATACGTCCCCCGGCTCGCCTGCGAGCTGTGCCGCACCCCCGCCCGGTGCCGGCACTGCGCCGGCCCGCTGGAGGCCCCGCACCAGCGGGAGCTGCGGTGCGGCTGGTGCGGCCGGGACGCGCCGGAGTGGACGTGCCCCGCGTGCGGCTTCGCCCGGCTCCGCGCCCAGGTGGTGGGCGCCCGCCGCACCGCGGAGGAGCTGGGCCGGGCCTTCCCGGCCGTGCCGGTCCGGACCTCGGGGCGGGACCACGTCCTCGACAGCGTGCCGGGCCGCCCCGCGCTCGTGGTGAGCACCCCGGGCGCCGAACCGGTCGCCGAGGGCGGCTACGCGGCGGCGCTCCTCCTGGACGGCTGGGCCATGCTGGGGCGGGCCGACCTCCGGGCCGGCGAGGAGGCGCTGCGCCGCTGGATGGACGCCGCCTCGCTGGTGCGCGGCCAGGACGAGGGCGGCACCGTCGTGATCGTCGCCGAGCCGACCCTGCGGCCGGTGCAGGCACTGGTGCGGTGGGACCCGGTCGGCCACGCCCAGCGGGAGCTGGCCGAGCGCGCGGAGCTGGGCTTCCCCCCGGTGTCCCGGATGGCCTCGGTGACCGGGCGGGCCGAGGCGGTGGCGGCGTTCCTGGCCGCCACCGAGCTGCCCGCCGAGGCGGAGGTGCTCGGCCCGGTGCCGCTGCCGCCCCCGCCGCCGGGCGCCCCGCGCCGCCCGGGCGACCCCCCGCCGGGCGAGACCTGGGAGCGGGCGCTGCTGCGGGTGCCGCCCGGCAGCGGGGCGGCGCTGGCCGCCGCGCTCAAGTCCGCGCAGGCCGCCCGCCTGGCCCGGGGCGGCACCGATCCGGTGCGCATCCGGGTGGACCCGCCGGACATCGGCTGACCGCGGTCCGCTGGGCCCCGGGGTACGACGACGGCCGCCCGGCCCCGGGGGGAGGGGGACCGGGCGGCCGGGTGGAGGTCAGCCGTTGCGGGGGCCGGGGAAGGCGCTCGGGCGGACCTCCTCGCGGAGGGTCTGGGAGCCGGAGGTGGGCTGGGGTGGCATCGATCGGGCCGCCGGGACCGACGGCACCGTCCGCGCGGGGCCCGGCTCGGCGGAGGGGTCCGCCTCGGCCGGCGCCGCCGGGGGCGCGGCCGGCCGGCGCGAGCCGTACCGGCGGTGCACGGCCTGCTTGGTGACGCCGAGCGCGGAGCCCACCGCGTCCCACGAGAAGCCCAGCGAACGGTCGAAGTCCACCGCCGCGGTCACCAGGGTCTCGACGCTGTCCCGCAGCTCCTGCGCGAGCCGGACGGTGGGGGCCGGCGCCCTGCCGTAGACGACGAAGCCCGTGGACGGGCCGGATCGCCGCGGGCGGTACACATTGCCGAGCTGGGCGGTGAGCGTGCGCAGTGCGTCCACCTGCCGGCGTACCCGCTCGATGTCCCGCACCAGCAGGTGCAGGCTCGCCCGGGCCTGGGCGTCGTGGGTTGCGTGGTCGGCCATGTACAAGCCTCTCGAACCGGCGTTGACAGGGGTGGGCCGCTCCGTGGCGGCGGCCCGATGTGGTCAATCTGCCTTGACCAACGCGCCACCCGTGGTCGGGGTCACGCTGACGGGGCGTATCCGCATATGCCCAGGGCGCGCGACGCGGCGCACGCCCCCGCACGCCGGCGCCTAAACTGGTGTGCTGCCCACCGACGCCACCGAACAGACAGGCAGTCAGCCACTGATGAAGCTCGTCTTCGCCGGCACCCCCGAGGTCGCCGTACCCGCCCTGGACGCCCTGATCGCCTCGGACCGGCACGAGGTGGCCGCCGTCGTCACCCGGCCCGACGCCCCCGCCGGACGCGGCCGCCGGCTCGTCGCCAGCCCGGTCGCCCAGCGCGCCGAGGAGGCCGGCATCGAGGTCCTCAAGCCGGCCAGGCCCAGGGACGAGGACTTCCTGGCGCGGCTGCGCGAGATCGCCCCCGACTGCTGCCCGGTCGTCGCCTACGGCGCCCTGCTGCCCCGGGTGGCCCTCGACGTGCCCGCGCACGGCTGGGTGAACCTCCACTTCTCGCTGCTGCCCGCCTGGCGCGGAGCCGCCCCCGTCCAGCACGCCCTGATGGCCGGCGACGAGGTGACCGGCGCCTCGACCTTCCAGATCGAGGAGGGCCTCGACTCCGGCCCCGTCTACGGCGTCGTCACCGAGGACGTGCGGCCCACCGACACCAGCGGCGACCTCCTCACCCGGCTCGCCTTCGCCGGGGCGGGCCTCCTCGCCGCGACGATGGACGGCATCGAGGACGGCACCCTCAAGGCCGTCCCCCAGCCCGCCGAGGGCGTCACCCACGCCCCGAAGATCACCGTCGAGGACGCGCACCTCGACTGGACGGCCCCCGCCCTGCGCGTCGACCGCGTCGTCCGCGGCTGCACCCCCGCCCCCGGCGCCTGGACCGTCTTCCGCGGCGAACGCCTCAAGATCGTGCAGGCCGCCCCCGTCCCCGACCGCACCGACCTGGCGCCCGGCGAGCTGTCGGCCGCCAAGAACAACGTGTACGTCGGCACCGGCTCCCACGCCGTGGAGCTGCTCTGGGTCCAGCCGCAGGGCAAGAAGCCGATGCGCGGCGCCGACTGGGCACGCGGCGTACGCATCGCACCGGGCGAGAAGACCGGCCCCGGGCCGACGTAGTCACCTCAGGCGCGTAAGAAGTCACGTTCGTTGCCCTGCGTCCGTGTGTAGCCTGTCGATTGGTTCGAACGGATGAGGGGGCCGAGGGTGGACGCGGAACGCCAGCATGAGGCGGTGCGACTCCCTGAGGGGTCCTGGTGGGACTGGGACGTCGTCGCCTGGGATGCCGCGGAGCTCCGGCTGGCGGCGTCGTACGACCTCACCTTCCTTCACGGCTTGGAGCTCGTCTTCGGAGATCCGACCCTCGTCAGCTGCCCGGCGAAGTTCCTTGATCCGGTGTTCCGCGCGCCAACGAGCGAGGAGCTCGCGAGAGTCACCCGTCAGATCGGTGAGGAACCGCCTGTTCTCGTCGCCTTCGAGACGGACGCGGGCGGGCTGGAGCCCGTCTGCTGTCTGATCGCAGCGGAACGGATCGAAGTCGTGCAGGAGACGGTTCTGCGGTACTGGCGCGACGACGCAGCTCCTGGCCAGCGGTTTGCGCCGTGGGTGCGATCGCCGGCCCCGGGCCGACGTAGGCTGGGAGGGATCGAGCCACACGAAACGCGGAGCACCTTTTGAGCGAGCAGTCCCGTCGCCGTCCCCCCAAGCCGTACCGCCGCCCCAAGAAGGACCCGGTGCGGATCCTGGCGTTCGAGGCGCTGCGCGCGGTCGACGAGCGTGACGCGTACGCCAACCTCGTCCTGCCGCCGCTGCTGAAGAAGGCGCGCGAGAAGGAGGGGTTCGACGGCCGGGACGCCGCGCTCGCCACCGAGCTGGTGTACGGGACCCTGCGCCGCCAGGGGACGTACGACGCGATCATCGCCGCCTGCATCGACCGGCCGCTGCGCGAGGTGGACCCGCCGGTGCTGGACGTGCTGGCGCTCGGGGCGCATCAGCTGCTCGGGACCCGCATCCCCTCGCACGCGGCCGTCTCGGCGAGCGTGGAGCTGGCGCGGGTGGTGCTCGGCGACGGGCGCGCCAAGTTCGTCAACGCCGTCCTGCGCAAGATCGCGCGGCAGGACCTCGACGCCTGGCTGGCCGAGGTGGCCCCGCCGTACGACGAGGACGCCGAGGACCACCTGGCCGTCGTCCACTCCCACCCGCGCTGGATCGTCTCCGCGCTGTGGGACGCCCTGGGCGGCGGGCGCGCCGGGATCGAGGACCTGCTGGAGGCCGACAACGAGCGGCCCGAGGTCACCCTGGTCGCCCGCCCCGGCCGGTCCACCCCGGCCGAGCTGCTCGCCGCGGTGGGGGAGGAGGCGGCCCTGCCCGGCCGCTGGTCCCCCTACGCGGTACGGCTGGCCGAGGGCGGCGAGCCCGGAGCCGTCGACGCCGTGCGCGAGGGGCGGGCCGGCGTCCAGGACGAGGGCAGCCAGCTCGTGGCCGCCGCCCTGGCCAACGCCCCGCTGGACGGACCCGACCGGCGCTGGCTCGACGGCTGCGCCGGCCCCGGCGGCAAGGCGGCGCTGCTCGGCGCGCTGGCCGCCGGCCGCGGCGCCGCGCTGATCGCCTCCGAGAAGCAGCCGCACCGCGCCCGGCTGGTCGAGCGGGCCCTGGCCGGCAACCCCGGCCCGTACCAGGTGATCACCGCCGACGGCACCCGCCCGCCCTGGCTCCCCGGCTCCTTCGACCGCGCCCTGGTCGACGTGCCCTGCTCCGGCCTGGGCGCCCTGCGCCGCCGCCCCGAGGCCCGCTGGCGCCGCCGCCCGGAGGACCTGGAGAGCTTCGGCCCGCTTCAACGCGCCCTGCTCACCGAGGCGTTGAAGGCCGTCCGGGTCGGCGGCGTGGTCGGCTACGCGACCTGCTCCCCGCACCTCGCCGAGACCCGCGTGGTCGTCGACGACGTCCTCAAGCGGCACGGCGGGGCCGAGCTGATCGACGCCCGGCCCCTGATGCCCGGCGTCCCCGCGCTCGGCGACGGCCCCGACGTACAGCTGTGGCCGCACCTGCACGGCACGGACGCCATGTACCTGGCGCTGCTGCGGCGGACCGGCTGAGCCCGCCGGGCCCGGCCGTACCCGCTGATACGCCGGGATTGCGGTAAGTGTGCCGCGTCCCGCCAAGGTCACCGGGCCATCGGGTGAAAGAAACGCCGTCAGGCATGGCAGGCTTGGCACATGGCCCAGATCAACCCCAGCATTCTGTCCGCCGACTTCGCCCGCCTCGCCGAGGAGGCGAAGGCCGTCGAAGGCGCCGACTGGCTCCACGTCGATGTCATGGACAACCACTTCGTGCCCAACCTCACCCTGGGCGTGCCCGTCGTGGAGTCGCTGAGCCGGGCGACGGACACCCCGCTGGACTGCCACCTGATGATCGAGGACCCGGACCGCTGGGCCCCGCAGTTCGTGGAGGCGGGCGCCGGGTCGGTGACCTTCCACGTGGAGGCCGCCGCCGCCCCCGTACGGCTGGCGCGGGAGATCAGGGCCAAGGGGGCGCGGGCGTCGATGGCGCTGAAGCCCGCCACCCCCATCGAGCCGTT
This sequence comes from Streptomyces sp. NPDC015131, assembly GCF_043079975.1. Lineage (NCBI taxonomy): Bacteria > Bacillati > Actinomycetota > Actinomycetes > Kitasatosporales > Streptomycetaceae > Streptomyces > Streptomyces sp. NPDC015131. Next base: position 375,461 of record NZ_JBIBVB010000007.1, read on the forward strand.
CGAGGACCTGCTCCCCGAACTCGACATGCTGCTGATCATGACCGTGGAGCCCGGCTTCGGCGGCCAGGCGTTCCTGGACATCATGCTGCCCAAGATCCGCCGCACCCGGGAGCTGATCTCCAAGCACGGCCTCCAGCTCTGGCTCCAGGTCGACGGGGGCGTCTCGGCCTCCACCATCGAGCGCTGCGCCGAGGCGGGCGCCGACGTCTTCGTCGCCGGTTCCGCGGTGTACGGGGCCGAGGACCCGGCCGCCGCGGTGCGGGCGCTGCGCGAGCAGGCCACCGCCGCGACGGCCTCGGCGGCCTGGGCGTGCGGCCACTGAGCCACGGGTGCACCACGGGCAGATGAACGCAGCCCAACAGGACCGATCACGGACCGCCGGATCTGCAAGGATGGCGATCCGGAGTTGAACAGCAGTGAGGAGAGCGCGGTGTCTGCTATGTCGGCGGGACGGCCAGCCCTGCGGATGGGACCCGCGGAGCTCGTGCAGGCGGCGGCCATGGCCCGCCGTTTCTATCTGGAGGGCAAGTCCAAGATCCAGATCGCCGAGGAGTTCGGCGTCAGCCGCTTCAAGGTGGCCCGGGTCCTGGAGACCGCCCTGGAACGCGACCTCGTGCGCATCGAGATCCGCGTACCGGCCGAGCTGGACGCCGAGCGCTCCGACGCGCTGCGCGCCCGCTACGGCCTGCGGCACGCGGTCGTCGTCGAGTCCCCGCCCGAGGGCGAGGACGCCTCCCCGGACCCGGAGAACCTGGGCGAGGTCGCCGCCGACCTGCTGGGCGAGCTGGTCGCCGAGGGCGACGTCCTGGGCCTGGCCTGGGGCCGCTCCACCATCCACATGGCCGCCGCGCTCGACCGGCTGCCGCCCTGCACCGTCGTCCAGCTCACCGGGGTGTACGACGCCGGCACCGCCGAGCGCGGCTCGGTGGAGGCGGTCCGGCGCGCCGCCCAGGTCTCCGGCGGCGAGGCGCACCCCATCTACGCCCCGATGCTGCTGCCCGACCCCGCCACGGCGGCGGCGCTGCGCAGCCAGACCGGGATCGCCCGGGCCTTCGAGTACTTCGACAAGGTCACCGTCGCGGCCGTGTCCATCGGCTCCTGGGAGCCCGGCATCTCCACCGTCCACGACATGCTGACCGACGAGGAGCGGGCGCACTACGCCTCGCTGGGCGTGGCGGCCGAGATGTCCGCCCACCTCTTCGACTCCTCGGGCCGCCGGGTCGGGCGCGACCTGGGGGAGCGGTGCATCACGGTCGAGGCCGACCGGCTGCGGCGCATCCCGGAGGTCGTGGCCATCGCGGGCGGCCGGCGCAAGGCGGCGGCCATCGGCGCGGTGCTGCGGTCCGGGCTGGTCACCAGCCTGGTCACCGACACCATGGCCGCGGACTACCTGCTGAGCGAGTTCACCCCGGGCCCCCGCCCGGCGCTGGACCGCACCGACCCGGACGAGTAGGCCCCGCACCCCGCGGGGGCGGTTTGGAGGAACCCACAGGTGCCCCCTTCAGGGCCTGTGGGTTCCGCCCGGGGCGTGCGCCCGCGCCGTCATGGGACAATGAAGTACGTGCGTTTTCCCCCGGCTGACATGACCGGGGGCCAACTCCGAACGACTGGGATGTTCAGCACGTGCGTTTCCTCAATGACCTGAAGCCGCCGTACGACCTCACGTACGACGACGTATTCATGGTGCCTAGCCGCTCGGCCGTGGGCTCCCGCCAGGGCGTCGACCTGTCCTCCCCCGACGGCACCGGAACCACCGTCCCGCTGGTCGTCGCCAACATGACGGCGATCGCCGGCCGCCGCATGGCCGAGACCGTCGCCCGCCGCGGCGGCCTGGTCGTCATCCCCCAGGACATCCCGATCGAGGTCGTCACCGACGTCATCTCCTGGGTGAAGAGCCGTCACCACGTCCTGGACACCCCGATCGTCCTCGACCCCCACCAGACGGTCGCCGACGCGCTGTCGCTGCTGCCCAAGCGCGCCCACAACGCGGGTGTCGTCGTCGACGCCGACCAGCGCCCGATCGGTGTCGTCACCGACGAGGACCTCACCGGGGTCGACCGCTTCACCCAGCTCTCCGAGGTCATGTCCAAGGACGAGCTGCTCCTGCTGGACGCGGACATCGACCCGCGCGAGGCGTTCAACACCCTCGACCACCACAACCGCCGCTACGCCCCCGCCGTGGACAAGGACGGCCGCCTCGCCGGCATCCTCACCCGTAAGGGCGCCCTGCGCGCGACCCTCTACACCCCGGCCGTCGACGCGAACGGCAAGCTCCGCATCGCCGCGGCCGTCGGCATCAACGGCGACGTCGCCGGCAAGGCCAAGCTCCTGCTCGACGCGGGCGTCGACACGCTCGTCGTGGACACCGCGCACGGCCACCAGGAGTCGATGATCGCCGCGGTCAAGGCCGTCCGCGGCCTGGACCCGCAGGTCCCGATCGTCGCCGGCAACATCGTCGCCGCCGAGGGCGTACGCGACCTGATCGAGGCCGGCGCGGACATCATCAAGGTCGGTGTGGGCCCCGGCGCCATGTGCACCACCCGCATGATGACCGGTGTGGGCCGCCCGCAGTTCTCCGCGGTCCTGGAGTGCGCCGCCGAGGCGAAGAAGTACGGCAAGCACGTCTGGGCCGACGGCGGGGTCCGCCACCCGCGCGACGTCGCCATGGCGCTCGCCGCCGGCGCGTCCAACGTGATGATCGGCTCCTGGTTCGCCGGCACCTACGAGTCCCCGGGCGACCTCCAGCAGGACGCCAACGGCCGCCTCTACAAGGAGTCGTTCGGCATGGCGTCCAAGCGCGCCGTGCGCAACCGCACCAGCGAGGAGTCCGCGTACGACCGGGCCCGCAAGGCGATCTTCGAGGAGGGCATCTCGCACTCGCGGATGTTCCTCGACCCCGCCCGCCCCGGCGTCGAGGACCTGATCGACTCGATCATCGCGGGCGTCCGCTCGTCCTGCACCTACGCGGGCGCGGGCTCCCTGGAGGAGTTCGCCGAGAAGGCCATCGTCGGCGTCCAGAGCGCCGCCGGCTACGCCGAGGGCAAGCCGCTGCACGCCAGCTGGAGCTGACGCATCGTCAACCGCCGTACCGGCGGACGGAAGTGGCCGTCTCTTCTACCCCGTAGAGGCGGCCACTCCGCTTTTTTCGCGAGGGGCCGAATTCCTACGCGTGGGTGCGTTTGGGGCGGGTACACGCGCTGTGCGAACGCACGGAGACGACAGGGAGGGTGCAGTGTCCATGGCGACCACGATCTCGGCCGGTACGACCCCGCAGACCGCGAACGAGCTGCCGGAGGTCCGCAACCCCGGTGAGGTGGCTCCGAAGGACGCGAAGGAGCTCTCGAAGCAGTTCTTCGACCGCCTCGCCGTCCTGGAGGAAGGCACCGCGGAGTACCAGTACGTCCGCAACACGCTGATCGAGCTCAACCTCTCCCTGGTGAAGTACGCGGCGACCCGCTTCCGCAACCGGGCCGACCAGATGGAAGACATCATCCAGGTCGGCACCATCGGGCTGATCAAGGCGATCGACCGCTTCGACCTCAGCCGCGAGGTCGAGTTCACCACCTTCGCCATGCCGTGCGTCATCGGTGAGATCAAGCGGTTCTTCCGGGACACCAGCTGGTCCGTGCACGTCCCGCGGCGCCTCCAGGAGCTGCGCATCGACATCGCCCGCGCCACCGACGAGCTGTTCCAGCGCTTCGACCGCTCCCCGACCCCGGCCGAACTGGCCGAGCACCTCGGGATGGAGGAGGACGAGATCCTCGAAGGGCTCGTCGCCGCCAACGGCTACACCGCCGGCTCCATCGACCTGCCGCTCGACGACAGCGCCGACAACTCCTCCGAGACCCTCGGTGACCGGCTCGGCGCCCCCGACCGCGAGCTGGACCTGGTGGAGAACATCCAGGCACTCAAGCCGCTCATCGAGCAGTTCGACGAGCGCGACCGGCGCATCCTGAAGATGCGGTACGTGGACGAGATGACCCAGTCGGAGATCGGCGCCGAGCTGGGCGTCTCCCAGATGCACGTCTCACGGCTGCTGTCCCGGATCACCGCCCGGCTCAGGGAAGGACTGCTGGCGGTCGACTGACCGCCCACTTTTCTGCCTTGTCAGACCAGGCATGTATGAGGCCGGTGCCGGGGTTCCCGCCCCCGCACCGGCCTCGTCGTCCGTCCTAGGGCCCGCCATCGCCCGGCCCGCCGGGGGACGGCGGGCCCGGTGCTCAGGCCGCTTCCGGCAGGTGGGTCCAGGTCGCCCGCACCGTCTTGCCCGCCGGGGTCGGGCGGACCTCCACCCGGCCCGCGAGGCGCAGCACCATGGGCCAGCCGAAGCCGCCACCCCCGCTGAAGTCCGGGGTACGGGCCCGGGGGAGGTCGGGGCTGGAGTCGTCCAGCTCCACGCACAGCTCGTCGCGGTCCGCGCGCATCCGCAGCCGCCACCAGCCCCCGGTGTGGCGCAGGGCATTGGTCGTCAGCTCGGTGACGACCAGCTGCACCGCGTCCAGATCTGCCCACGGGCAGTGCTCGGTCACGAACCGCGCGGCCGTCTCACGGGCCGAGGCGCAGTCGGTGTACGGCGAAATCTTGACTACCACGAGCGGCTCCTTCGTCCATCACCGCTCGCATACCCCGAGACCCGGCCTTACTCACGGGCCCGGCGAGGTTCAGCCCTCCACCCGGCGCACGGTCAGGGCGACGGTGTCGTCCGGGTGCAGGATCACCGTGTGCATGTCGTCGGCGATCGCGGCCGGGATCTCCTCTATCGGCCGGTGCCGGTGGCGCCGGGCGGCCGTCGCCAGCCGCTGCTCGCCCTCGCGGGGGTCCCGGCGGCTCTCGGTCAGCCCGTCCGTGTACAGGACCAGCAGGTCGCCCGGGCCGAGCCGGTCGCGCAGCAGCCGCTCGCTGCCCGGCAGCGGGAAACCGATGCCCCGGCCGCGCACCTCCAGCAGGGACGCGTCGCCCGCCTCCCGTACGAGCAGGGCCGGCGGGTGGCTGCCGTTCGCCAGCACCAGCTCCCCGCTCCTCGGGTCGAGCCGGGCGAGCTGCACCGTGGCCATCAGCTCGTGGTCGAACGTCGCCAGCACCTCGTCCGTCCGGGCCACGATGGACTCCAGCGGATGGCCCTCCAGGGCCAGCGTGCGCACGGCGTGGGTGACGTTCAGCGCGCTGCGCGTACTGGTCAGGCCGTGCCCGAGGGCGTCCACCACCGTGATGTGCACGGTCCCGTCGGGCAGCACGAACCAGTCGTAGAGGTCGCCGCCCGTCGGGGCGTGCTTCTCCGCCGGCTCGTAGTGGACGGCCATCTCCAGGCCGGGCACCCGCACCGGCGGCGGGCGCAGCGCGTCCTCCAGCTGGCGCAGTATCCGGCCGTGGGCCTGCCGCAGCTGCTCGTCGCGCTCCTCCAGCTGTACGTAGAGGGCCAGGACGCCGCTGTTGGTCTCGGCCAGCTCGTGCTTGAGCCGCTGGTGGTCCTCGGCCAGCGCGTCCGCCCGGTCGACCGCCGCGCTCAGCTCCTCTTCCAGCAGCTCCACCAGGCCGGGAGGATCGTCCCTGCACGGCTCCGGCGCGGAGGGCGCGGGCACCCGCCACACGGCGGCCGTGCCCGGCAGCCGCTCCGCCGGCAGCGGGAGCCCGTCCAGCGACGGCCGGCGCGGCGCGTGCGGCAGGTGCAGCCGGACCACCAGCCGGCCCTCCGCGTCCCCCTCAGGGCTGTCCATGGCGGGGCCGTCCGTGGCGGGGCCGTCCACGGCGGGCCGGTCCTCGGGCGCGGGCCCGCCGTTGCGCGCCGGCGGCACGGTCTCCAGGAGGACGGGCCGGCCGGCCGCCAGTTCGGCGCCCGCCACCCGCGTCGCCGACAGGGCGAGCCGGTAGCGCAGCTCGACGGGCAGGCCGGCCCGGTGGGCGACGCGGCGCAGGGCGCTGCGCAGACCCGCGAGCGAGTGCAGGGTGGTGATCTGCGGTTTCATGCTTCTCTCCGGGGCGGGCCCAGGGCGAGGACGGTCGCGTCGTCCCGGCTGCGCCGGTGGGTGTGGACCAGGGCGGCGGCAAGCAGCGGCGCCGGCAGCATGGTCAGAAACGGGGTGGGGGTGCCGGTCCAGGACGCGTCGACGCCGTCGCTGTGCAGTACGGCGACGGTACCGGGCGCGGCGGGGACGCGCTGGACACGGGGCTCGGGCATGTTCCAGCCGACCACCCCGGGCTGCCCGCCGAAGCGCTGCCGGGCCCCGTCGCGGTCCAGCAGCAGGGCGCGCACATTGCCGACCGAGCAGTGCTCGACGCCGCCCTCCGACAGGCGCAGCAGCCCGACGGCCGCGCCCCGGCTGCGCCGCAGCGCCCGGTTCATGGCGTGCAGCAGGCCGGGCAGCGGGAGGCCCGGGTCGCGGTGGAAGACCCGCACGGCCAGCTCGGCGGCCTCGGCGGCGGGCGCGCCGTGCCCGAGCCCGTCCACCACCAGGGCGGTGCGGACGCCCCCGCGGACGTCGAGCCCCCAGGAGTCGCCGCACGCGCTCTCGCCGTCGGCCGGCACCCGTACGGCGCCCACGCCGGGCGCTCCCGGGGCGGGGCCCGCGCCCGGCTCGCCCAGGCGGGCGGAGACGACGGTGCCGGTGCCCCTCCTCGTACGGACCGCGAACTCGTCCGCGATCCGGCGCACCGCGCCGAGGCCGGAGCCCAGCGTGCCGCCGGTGGTGTACCCGTCGGTCAGGCACCGCTCCAGGTCGGCCATGCCCGGGCCCCGGTCGACGGCGAGGATCTCCACACCGGTGCGCAGCGGCAGCGCCTGGATGTACAGGGCGCCGCCGACCGCGTGCCGGGCGACGTTGCCCGCCAGCTCGCTCGCGAGGACGGCCGCCCGGTCGGGCAGGGCCCCGGTGAGCCCCTGGTCCAGGGCCGCCCGGCGCGCGGTGGTCGCCGCGCGCTGGACGGCGCTGTAGTGGTCCACCGGCACGTGCGCGGTCACCGTCGAGGGTGCGGCCGGAGCGGGCGGTGCGGACGGCCTGGATGGTGTGTCCATCAGCGGTCGTTCCAGCGTGTGACGACCACGGCGGTGCCCTCGCCGGGGGTGGAGCGGACCTCGAAGTCGTGCATCAGCCGCTGGGCGCCGCCCAGGCCGTGGCCGAGCCCGCCGCCGGTGGTGAACCCGTCGGTGAGCGCCTGGTCCAGGTCGGCGATGCCGGGCCCCTGGTCCCGCACGGTCAGCCGCAGGCCCCGGCGCCCGGACCGGGTCAGTGTCTCGATCTCCAGCACCCCGCCTCCGCCGTGCACATACGCGTTGCGGGCCAGCTCGCTGGCGGCCGTGACGATCCTGGTCTGGTCGACCAGACCGAACCCGGCCTCCACGGTGGCGGCCCGCACGGCATGACGTACCGTCAGCAGATCTTCCTCGGACGCCACGTTGAACCGTGACCCGCCGCCTCGTTCACCGTCGGCGGGCTCCGGCTCCGCGGACGCGCCGCCGGACCTGCCGGACCGGGCGGCGGCGAGCGGCGGACCGGACGCCGGGGAGCGCTGGGCGATCAGTTCCGCGCCGGCCGTCGCCACCCCTTCACCTCGGAGCGTCACGTCGGGCCTCCCCCCGGGGGTTGGGTCATGCGGTGCCAGCCGAGCGCGGTCAGGCCCTGCTCCGCGTTGAGCGCGGTCTCCACCCCGGTGAGCCTCAGGCCCAGTTCGACCAGGGTGATGGCGACCGCGGGCCGCATCCCGGCGACGATCACCCGGGCGCCGAGGAGCCGGGACATGGTGGTCAGCTCCATCAGCGTACGGGCGACGAAGGAGTCGATGATCTCCAGCCGGGAGATGTCGATGAGCACGCCCCGGGCGCCGTCGCCGGTGATCCGCTCGGTGAGTTCGTCCATGAACGCCACCGCCGACTGGTCGTCCAGCTCGTTCAGCAGCCCGGTGATCAGCACGTCGCCGAGCCGGAGGATCGGCACCCCGGTGAGGCGCGGGGCCGTCACGCGCTCACCGGCCCGGACGAGCCGTCCGCCCGCCCCAGCCCGGGCTGGTCGGTGAGCCGGACGGCGGCGGCCAGCGCGTCGGCGAGGGTCGCGCGGGTGAGGATCGTCGACAGGTCGATGCCGAGCTGCGCGATGGTCTGGGCGATGGGCGGCCGGATGCCGCTGATCACGCAGTCGGCGCCCATCAGCCGTACCGCGTTGACCGTGTGCATCAGGTGCTGGGCGACGGCGGTGTCCACGGCGGGCACCCCGGTGATGTCGATGATGGCGACCTGCGCCTCGTTGTCCTGGATCGCCTGGAGCAGGCTCTCCATCACCACCTGGGTACGGGCGGTGTCCAGCGTTCCGATCAGCGGGACGGCCAGGACGTGGCGCCACAGCCGGACCACGGGCGTGGAGAGCTCCAGCAGCTGGCGGCTCTGGCGCTGGATGATCTCCTCGCGGCCCTCGACGTACGTCTCGAAGGAGAGCGCGCCGGCCGCGTCCAGCAGCCGGTTGACCAGGATGGCGGCGGAGAACAGCTCCGCCGAGTCCCGGGTGGTGTGCTGCACGGCCGAGAGCAGCGCCTCCTTCAGCGACAGCACGGCCAGCGAGGTGGCGGTCGGGGTGGCACCGGCCCGCGCGCGGCGCAGGGACAGCTCTATGACCGTCTGGCGCAGCTCGTTGCGGGACGTCACCAGCCGCTCCACCGGCACGTCGCTCGCCAGGCCCGCGGCCAGGGCGGAGATGAGCAGGTCCGCCTCCTCGCGCACCTCGTGCTCGCTCATGTCGGTGCTGAGCACGGCCTGTTCCAGCTGGAGCCGGACCCACTGGTCCGCGATCTCCTCCTCGCGCTCCCGCAGGGCCTCGCACAGCCGGTCGCGCACGGTCGACTCGCTGGTGTTCACAAGCACCTCTCGCAATCGGAGACGGCACGGGCGGGTCTCCGCGGCACGGTGCCGGAGACGCCGGCGATCCGGCCGCCCGGCCTGTCTCGCATGGTCAACGGCGGTGGGATCGTATGCCTTTCCCACCGCTCCCACCGTGCCGGGGCGTACGCCCCCGGCACGGGCGCACGCCGAGGGCGGCGGCCGGAGCACACCGGCCGCCGCCCTCGCCGTCCGCTCAGCGCGCCGCCGCCTTCGCCGGGGCCGGCACCGGTCCGCTCACCGCCGCGGCCGGGGCCGCCGCCGGGTCCCCGGCCGCCGCCACGGCCTGCCGGGCCACGCGCAGGGCGTCGCGCACATCACGTGTGCCGGTGGACACACACAGGGTGTAGGCGGTGTCCTCCCGTTGACGCACGACCTTCGGGTCCACCGAGTCCGCACCGAGTGCGGCCAGTTCCTCATACCGGGCCACCAGGGTGCGCAGCATCGACGGGTGCGCCATCAGCACGACAGACCTCCTTCAGGACGGGCACGACGAGACGTACGGGAGCCCGGGTCGCCGGGCTCGGCGGCCGGTGCGTCGTCCTCACCGGCCGAAGGCGCCCCTACCCCGCCTTCGCCGGCTCATGCCCCTGCGGTTCCCGGTGCGGGGTGCCCGGGCCGGTGACCGCTGCCCGGGCCGGTGACCCGGCTGGAGGGCGCCCGGGGCCGTCACCGCTGCCCGGGCACCCTCCGGACCGTCACCGGCCGGAGGGCGCCCCGAGAAGCAGCGGCGCCGCCTCCCGTACCGCCGCCGCGACGGCCGCCGCGATCCGCGCGTGCCCCGTGTCGTCCGGGTGCAGCCCGTCCGCGAGGTGCCCGGGCCCGACCAGGTCGCGGCCCGGCAGCAGCACCAGCCGCTCGTCGCCGGCCGCGACCAGGTCGCGTACGGCCTCCTCCATGGCGCCGCGCAGCGCGGCGAGCGTCGCGCCCAGGGCGTTCGCGGTGGTCTCGGCCTCCGGCCGGTACAGCGGCGAGAGCAGTAGCAGCGGGGTGTCCGGGTGCCCGCGCCGCACCAGGGTGACGAACGCCCGGGTCGTCTCGTACAGCAGCGGCGCGGAGTGCGGGACGCCGGACCAGCAGTTGGTGCCGAAGGCGAGGGTGAGCAGGTCGGCGGGGAGCGCCGCCAGTTGCTGGGCGATCGGCAGGTCGCCGCGCGCCGAGCCCGCATAGCCGAGGTTGACCGTGTCCAGCCCGAGCGCCCGCCCGGCGACGGACGGCCAGGCGTGGGCGGGACGGGTGGACCACCAGCCCTCGGTGATCGAGTCGCCGTGCACCAGCCAGCGGGGCGCCGGGGGAGCGGGGGCGAGGGTGCCGCCCACCCCGCGCACCCCGAGGATCTCGGGCGCCTGGCTCTCGGGCGGATGGACCGTGTACGGGCCGGGGTCCCCGTCCGGCGGGAGCGGCACGGTGACCTCCGTCTCCTCGGCCGGGTCGGCGACCACCTCGGTGAGGCACCGGTCGCCCTGCCACAGCGCGAAGCAGTGCGCCAGCTCCCGCAGTGCCTGCGTCCTGTCCGGCACGGCCGCCCGGTAGCGGAGCCGTACCGCGCGCGTGCCCGGTGACACCGTGAACTCCAGCCGCACCCCGATCGGCAGGAGGGCCCGCTGCGCCGTCTCCCACGGCAGCCGGCCCATGCCCGCCGGTTCGGCGCGCACCGGCCGGCCGTGCTCGTCCAGCCACGCCGTGCCGCGCAGGAAGGGCACCGGATCCTGCCAGGTCATACGGGTCTCCTCGTCCGGCCGGAACGCGTGCTCCCGACCCCCAATGTGTCGATTCGTGCGGCGGGGCGCAATGTTTCCCCGTCTGTGCCCCAACCGCGCAATGATCATTCGCGGATGCGCAACAACCCCTCGTTACGAGCGCGAAGCGCGCCCCTTAGGCTCGTGCCCCGTACCAGGAGTGGCGGTGACCGCCCGCTCGGCGGTCTCCCTTCCCACGGGCTGTATCGACATGCCCGTGACCGCCGCGGGTCGCCCTCCGTTTCGACCCGCAGCGATGAAGGAGCCCCCGCAGTGCTGGACCAAGGCACAGCCCCTCCCGCCACCGAGAAGCCCACGCCCAAGGCGTTCGGCCTCTCCGCCCTCACCCGGCGCAAGCCGGTGGACCTGCTGGTCGCGGAGGGTGGGCAGGGTGAGGGCGGTTCCCTCCGCCGCTCGCTCTCCATGTGGCAGCTGACCATGATCAGCATCGGTGCCACTCTGGGCACCGGCATCTTCGTCGTCCTCGGCGAGGCCGTTCCGCTCGCCGGCCCGGCGGTCACGGTCGCCTTCGTCTTCGCGGGACTCACGGCGCTCTTCTCGGCCCTGTCCTACGCCGAGCTGGCCGGCACCATCCCCGTCGCGGGCTCTTCGTATTCGTACGCTTACGCAACGATGGGCGAACTCGTCGCCTGGGTCTGCGGCTGGTGCCTCCTCCTGGAGTACGGCGTGTCGGTGGCCGCCGTGGCGGTCGGCTGGGGCGACTACCTCAACGAGCTGCTCGACGGCACCCTCGGGGTGACCCTGCCCACCGCGCTCTCCGCGCCGCCCGGTGACGGCGGGATCTTCAACCTGCCCGCGCTGATCGTCGTGATGCTCGCCATGGTCTTCCTGCTCGGCGGGGCCAAGGAGTCGGCCCGCGCCAACACGATCATGGTGATCGTCAAGATCGCCGCGCTGGTGCTGTTCTGCGCCATCGGCTTCATGGGCTTCTCGTCCGGCAACTACTCCGACTTCATGCCGCTCGGCGTCAGCAGCATCGGCGCGGCCGGAGCCATCCTGTTCTTCTCCTACATCGGCTTCGACGCCGCCTCCACCGCGGGCGAGGAGGCCAAGAACCCCAAGCGCGACCTGCCGCGGGCGATCATGCTCTCGCTGGTCATCGTCACCGCGCTGTACGTCCTGGTCGCGGCGGTCGCCGTCGGCGCCTGGGACTGGAAGAAGTTCGAGGGCTCCGAGGCGTCCCTCGCCGCGATCATGCACGACGTCACCGGCCAGAGCTTCTGGGGCACCCTGCTCGCCGCCGGCGCGGTCATCTCCATCGCCAGCGTCGTCCTCACCGTGCTCTACGGCCAGACCCGCATCCTGTTCGCGATGTCCCGCGACGGCCTGGTGCCCAAGGTCTTCGGCAAGGTCAACCCCAAGACCGGCACGCCGCGCGTCAACACCATCATCGTCTCGCTGTTCTGCGGCGTCCTCGCCGCCGCCGTCCCGCTCGGCGAGCTGGTCAACGCCACCAGCATCGGCACCCTGTTCGCCTTCGCCCTGGTCAACATCGCGGTCGTGGTGCTCCGCTACACCAAGCCCGGCCTGGACCGCAGCTTCAAGGTCCCGTTCGGCCCGCTCTTCCCGGTGCTCGGCTTCCTGTTCTGCGGCTACAGCATGTACAGCCTCGACATGATCACCTGGGCGTACTTCGGAATCTGGATGGCCGTGGGTCTCGTGGTCTACTTCGTGTACGGCATGCGCCGCTCCCGATTGGCCACAGCAGAGAAGTGATCCACCCCCCGTGCGACTGAACGATCTCGACGAACGCATCGTCCACGCCCTCGCCGAGGACGCCCGCCGTTCCTACGCCGACATCGGCTCGCTCGTCGGCCTGTCCGCGCCCGCCGTCAAGCGGCGCGTGGACCGGCTGCGGGCCGACGGGGCCATCACCGGATTCACCGTCCGGGTGGACCCGGCGGCGCTCGGCTGGGAGACCGAGGGTTTCATCGAGATCTACGCACGGGGCAACACCTCGCCCGAGACCATCCAGCGCGGTCTCGAGCGGTACCCGGAGGTCGCGGCCGCGTCCACCGTCACCGGTGACGCGGACGCGATCGTCCAGGTCTTCGCTTCCGACATGCGCCACTTCGAGCGCGTCCTGGAGCGGATCGCGGGCGAGCCGTTCGTGGAGCGCACCAAGTCCGTCCTGGTGCTCTCGCCCCTGCTGCGGCGCTTCTCCTCCGGCTCGCCCGCCTGACCCGTCCGGCCCGCCCGCCCCGCGCGTGCGGGCCGCCGCCGTACGCCCCCGTGGCCGGAACCGCGCGCCCATGGCCCCGGCGCCCCGTCGCGCCGCAATGAATCACCGCCCAACGGCACATCGACGCAACAGATCGCTCAGCGGTCCGCAACGGTCACGCCTTGTCCGAGAAGAACACCGGACCGTACCGTTTTGAACGTCTTCCTGACGCCTTCCCCTCCCCGTCACGCACCCGACCGAGGTCTGCCCATGCCGCCGCTGCGCACCGCCCTGCTCCAGAGCTCCGGACAGCCCGGTGACGTCGCCGCCAACCTCAAGGTCCTCGACGAGGCCGCCGCCCGGGCCGCCGCGACCGGCGCCCGCCTGCTGGTCGCCCCCGAGCTGTTCCTGACCGGGTACGCCATCGGCGACGACCTCGCCCGGCTGGCCGAGCCCGCCGACGGGGAGTCCGCCGAGGCCGTCGCCGCCATCGCCGTACGCCACGGGCTGGCCGTCGCCTACGGCTACCCCGAGCGCGACGGCACGGCGGTGTACAACGCGGCCCGGCTCATCGGGCCCGACGGCACCCGGCTGCTGAACTACCGCAAGACCCACCTCTACGGCGGCTTCGAGGCCGGCGCCTTCACCCCCGGCGACCGGACCGTCGTCCAGACCGAGCTGGACGGGCTGCGCATCGGCCTGATCATCTGCTACGACGTGGAGTTCCCCGAGAACGTCCGGGCCCACGCGCTGGCCGGCACCGACCTCCTGCTGGTGCCCACCGCCCTGATGCACCCGGCCGAGATCGTCGCCGAGTCGGTCGTCCCGGTCCGCGCCTTCGAGAACCAGATGTACGTGGCGTACGCCAACCGCACCGGCCCCGAGGGCGACTTCGAGTTCGTCGGCCTGTCCGCGCTCGCCGGCCCCGACGGCACCGCCCGCGCCCGGGCCGGACGCGGCGAGGAACTGGTCACCGGCGACGTCGACCCCGAGTTCCTCACCGCCTCGCGCGAGGCCAACCCCTACCTCGGTGACCGCCGCCCCGGCCTGTACACCTCCCTGATCTGAGCCCCCCGCTCGCCCCTCTCTCCACCCCCGCAAGGAGTCCGTACCCCATGACGTCCACGGTGCCCACCGCCGTCCAGCACACCGACGCGCAGCCGCCGATCACCATGTTCGGTCCGGACTTCCCGTACGCGTACGACGACTACCTCGCCCACCCGGCCGGCCTCGGCCAGATACCGGCGACCGAGCACGGCACCGAGGTCGCCGTCATCGGCGGCGGGCTCTCCGGCATCGTGGCCGCGTACGAGCTGATGAAGATGGGCCTCAAGCCCGTCGTCTACGAGGCCGACCAGATCGGCGGCCGGCTGCGCACCGTCGGCTTCGAGGGCACCGGCACCGAGGGCCTGACCGCCGAGATGGGCGCCATGCGCTTCCCGCCCTCCTCGACCGCGCTCCAGCACTACATCGACCTCGTCGGCCTCCACACCCGGCCCTTCCCCAACCCGCTCGCCGAGTCCACCCCCTCGACCGTCGTCGACCTCAAGGGCGAGTCGCACTACGCCGAGACCATCGCCGACCTCCCGCAGGTCTACCGCGACGTGGCCAAGGCCTGGGCCGACTGCCTGGAGGAGGGCGCGGACTTCACCGACATGAACCGCGCCATGCGCGAGCGCGACGTCCCGCGCATCCGCGAGATCTGGGCGCAGCTCGTGGAGAAGCTCGACAACCAGACCTTCTACGGCTTCCTCTGCGACTCCTCCGCCTTCAAGTCCTTCCGCCACCGCGAGATCTTCGGCCAGGTCGGCTTCGGCACCGGCGGCTGGGACACCGACTTCCCCAACTCCATCCTGGAGATCCTCCGCGTCGTCTACACCGAGGCCGACGACCACCACCGCGGCATCGTCGGCGGCTCCCAGCAGCTCCCGCTGCGCCTCTGGGAGCGCGAGCCCGAGAAGATCGTCCACTGGCCGCTCGGCACCTCGCTGAAGTCGCTGCACGAGGGCGACCCCAAGCCCGCCGTCACGCGCCTGCACCGCACCGCCGGCAACCGCATCACCGTCACCGACGCCCACGGCGACATCCGCACCTACCAGGCCGCGATCTTCACCGCCCAGTCCTGGATGCTGCTCTCCAAGATCGCCTGCGACGACTCGCTCTTCCCCATCGACCACTGGACGGCGATGGAGCGCACCCACTACATGGAGAGCTCCAAGCTGTTCGTGCCCGTCGACCGGCCGTTCTGGCTCGACAAGGACGAGGACACCGGCCGGGACGTCATGTCGATGACCCTCACCGACCGGATGACCCGCGGCACCTACCTGCTGGACGACGGCCCCGACAAGCCGGCCGTGATCTGCCTCTCGTACACCTGGTGCGACGACAGCCTGAAGTGGCTCCCGCTGTCCGCCAACGAGCGCATGGAGGTCATGCTCAAGTCGCTCGGCGAGATCTACCCGAAGGTCGACATCCGCAAGCACATCATCGGCAACCCGGTGACCGTGTCCTGGGAGAACGAGCCCTACTTCATGGGCGCGTTCAAGGCCAACCTGCCCGGCCACTACCGCTACCAGCGGCGGCTGTTCACCCACTTCATGCAGGACCGGCTGCCCGAGGACAAGCGGGGCATCTTCCTCGCGGGCGACGACATCTCCTGGACCGCCGGCTGGGCCGAGGGCGCCGTGCAGACCGCGCTCAACGCCGTGTGGGGCGTGATGCACCACTTCGGCGGGGCCACCGACGCCACCAACCCCGGCCCCGGCGACGTCTACGACGAGATCGCCCCGGTGGAGCTCCCGGAGGACTGAGCCCCCAGCGGGGTCAGCATCATCCGGCCCACCAGCCCCACGGACCGGTCGAGGCGTTCGGTGAACTCCTCGGCCGGCTCCGGGAGCAGGCCCAGGCCGTGCTCCAGGCGGCGCAGCCGCCACAGCGAACGGGCCGCCAGCCACGCCCCGTCCCGGGCCCGCTCCAGGCTCCAGCACCCCAGCAGATGCGTCAGCGGGTCGCCCACCTCCAGCAGGTCGGGCCCCGGCATCAGCTCTTCGCGGACGCGCTCCTCCAGCAGGACGAGGACATCGCCCACCCGCTCGAACTCCCCCTCCAGGTCCGCCGGTTCGCAGCCCAGGCTCCGACAGGTGTCCACCACGGCCAGCGCCAGGTCGTGCCCGATGTGCGCATTGACACCGGCCAGCGCGAACTGCAGCGGACGTACGCCGGGATGGCCCCGGTACTGGAACAGCGGCCGCCAGCACGCCGGCGGACGCCCGCCCGCGGCGGCCGCGTCGACGGCCGCGAGATAGCGCTCCGCGAAGCGGACGTCCAGCGTGGCGGCGGCCCGGGTGAACTCACCGGCCGCCACCCGCCGCTCGATGTCCTCCGTGACCGTCAGGTAGACCCGGTTGAAGACGGCCACGCCGTCCGCCTCCGGCCACGACGCGCGCAGCGCGCGCATCCGCTCCACGACCGGGCCGACCTCCGCCGGTGCCGCCGGGAACTGTTCGATCTGCGCCATGGGGGCAGCGTCCCAGTAGGTAGGCTCTCGGTGGTGTCATCGCGCCGGGCTTCCCCGAAACGGGGGAACGATCCGCCCGGGCGACCACCGGGGGAGGGGAACGAACGGTGTCAGAGCCGCGCGCACCGAGGCGCGCCGAACCGGACCGGAGAACGCGGCGCGCGGAGCGCCGCGAACGGCGGCGGGCGGCCGGCCGCCACGCCATGGCGCTCACCGCGGCGGCGGTCGTCGCCGCCGGCACGGTCAGCGGGCTGCTCGCCGCGACGGGCGGCGACGAGAACGAAACGGCGCGGCCGGCGCCCGAGGTCAGCGGCAGCGCGCTGCACGTCCCGCTGCCCGCCCGGCCCACGCCCACGGCGTCCGCCCCGGCCTCGCCTACCCCGTCACCGTCGCCGACGGCCTCCCGCACCCCGGCCCGGACGTCCGCCCCGCCCGCGCCGAAACCGTCGCCCACGCGCGCGAAGAAGGCCGCGCCGGTGGCCAGGACCGTGTCCGCCGACCTCTACCGCCACCCGCAGTCCCAGGTCCTCGACTGGGTGCGGGACAACCCGGGCGACCCCCGCCGGGACGTCATCTCCTCCCGGATCGCCGACCAGCCGGCCGCCGTCTGGTTCGCCGCGTACGACCCGGGCGCCATCACCGGCCGGGTCCGCGCGGTGACCTCCGGGGCAGCCGCCGCGGGCCGGGTGCCCGTCCTCGTGCCGTACGCCATACCCGACCGGGACTGCGGCGGCGCCTCGCAGGGCGGAGCCCCCGACCTGGCCGCCTACGACGGATGGATACGGAACTTCGCCGAGGGCCTCGGCAGCGGGCCGGTCATCGTCGTCCTGGAGCCCGACTCCATCGCGCTCGCCGACTGCCTCTCCTCCGGTGAGCGGTCCGCCCGGTACGCCTCGCTCGCCCGGGCCGGCAAGGCCCTCCGGGCGGCCAACCCGCGCGCCAAGGTCTACTTCGACGCCGGGCACTCCGGCTGGCACTCGGCCACCAAGATGGCCGGCGCCCTGCGCGAGGCGGACGCCGCCGGCAGCAGCGACGGCATCTTCACCAACGTGTCCAACTTCCACGCCACCGGCGACGAGGCCGCCTACGCCCGGCGGGTGCTCGGCGCGCTCGGCGGCCCCTCCCACCTGGGCGCCGTCATCGACACCAGCCGCAACGGCAACGGCGCCCCCGCGCCCGGCGCGTGGTGCGACCCGGCGGGCCGCGCCCTGGGCCGCACGCCCACCACCCGGACCGGGGACGCCCGGATCGACGCCTACCTCTGGATCAAGCTGCCCGGCGAGTCGGACGGCTGCTCCGGCGCGGCGGGGGAGTTCTCCGCCGACTACGCCTACGACTTGGCGACCGGCTGACCGTCGTCGCCGCCCTCGTAGGAGCTGGTGCCCTCGTAGGAGCTGGTGCCGGAGTCCAGCAGCGGCTCCTGCTCCTTGAGGTGCGCCGGCGCGAAGGCCCGCAGCACGTGGTAGCCGGTGATGACCACGATCGTGCCCAGGGCGATGCCGCCCAGCTCGAAGTTGTCGGTGATCTTCAGGCTCACCCCGCCGACACCGATGATGATGCCCGCCGCGGCGGGCACCAGGTTGAGCGGATTGCGCAGGTCGACCTTGGCGTTGATCCAGATCTGCGCGCCCAGCAGGCCGATCATCCCGTACAGGATCACCGTGATGCCGCCCAGCACCCCGCCCGGGATGGCCGCGACCACCGCGCCGAACTTGGGGCACAGGCCGAACAGCAGCGCGAAGCCCGCGGCGGCCCAGTACGCGGCCGTCGAGTACACCCGCGTCGCCGCCATCACGCCGATGTTCTCCGAGTACGTGGTGTTGGGCGGCCCGCCCACGGCGGTCGACAGCACCGACGCGGCGCCGTCGGCGGCGATGGCGGTGCCCAGCTTGTCGTCCAGCGAGTCGCCGGTCATCTCCCCGACGGCCTTCACATGCCCGGCGTTCTCCGCGACCAGCGCGATGACCACCGGCAGGGCCACCAGGATCGCCGACCACTCGAAGGCCGGCGCGTGGAAGGACGGCAGCCCCACCCAGTCGGCCTTGGCCACCCCGGACAGGTCCAGGCGCCAGTGGTCGACCGCGTCCGCGCCGCCCAGCGGTGAGTGGATCCTGCCGAAGGCCAGGTCCAGCACCCACGACAGGGCATAGCCGAAGACCAGCCCCAGGAAGATCGCCACCCGCGACCAGAAGCCCCGCAGGCAGACCACCGCGAGGCCGGTGAACAGCATCACCAGCAGCGCCGTCCACTGGTCCTGCGGCCAGTACGTCGACGCCGTCACCGGCGCCAGGTTGAAGCCGATCAGCATCACCACCGCGCCCGTCACGATCGGCGGCATAGTCGCGTGGATGATCCGCGCGCCGAACCTCCGTACCGCGAGCCCCGCGAGAAACAGCACGGCGCCCACCACCAGGACCGCCCCGGTGACGGTGGCGCTGTCGCCGCCGGACGCCCGGATGGTCGCCGCGACACCCACGAAGGAGAGCGAGCAGCCCAGGTAGCTGGGCACCGCGCCGCGGGTGGCGAGCAGGAACACGATCGTCGCCACGCCCGACATCATGATCGCCAGGTTGGGGTCGAGCCCCATCAGCACCGGCGCCACGAAGGACGCGCCGAACATGGCCACGACGTGCTGCGCGCCGAGCCCGACAGTACGGGGCCAGGACAACCGCTCGTCGGGACGGACGACCGCGCCGGGAGCGGGGGTGCGTCCGTCGCCGTGCAGAGTCCAGCGCACGCCGAGGTTCATGGGGGGTGGCTCCTACTTCGCTCCGGGTCGGCCGAACGGCCGAAAACCAGCCGCCATCGTAATGGCCCAGGCGCGGCCGCCCCCCACCCACCGCCCTGCGGTCGGTCCTCCCCGACTGCTCGAGCGAAGCCGAGAGCTTGGGGGAGGGTGGGCACAACGGGGACCCACGCGTTGTGGGCAATCGTCCCGCTGGGGCGGGACGGGTGGGCACAACGGGGTGCCCACCGGGGCGGTGCCTCCCGGTGGGTGGGGGGCGGGGCCCCTCCGGGCTCGCCTCCTCGCGGTCGGCGGGTTGCCCTACCGGTTGGGTGACCGTGCGACGCCGCCGATCCGCTGCGGGGGCGACCCTGCACGGCCCCGCCCCGGCCGTACGCCGACTGCGGATCGTGGGTGGTGGGCACCGCCCCGGGGGCGTCGATCAGTGGGGCGTGCCCGCCGCGGGCTTTCGGGGCGTGCGCTCGCCCGGGCGCAGCACCCCCGCGCCGAGCACCAGGCCGAACGCCAGCAGCGTCACCAGGCCGAACGACACCGTCAGCGACGTCACGTCCGCCACCCCGCCGATCGCCGAGGGCGCGATCAGCCCCGAGGTGTACGTGATGGTGGCGACCCCCGCGATCGCCTGGCTCGGGTTCGGCCCGCTGCGCCCCGCCGCCGCGAAGGCCAGCGGGACGACGATCGCCACGCCCAGGCCCAGCAGCCCGAAGCCGGCGAGGGCCTGCGCCGGGTGCCGCGCGGCGACCACCAGCACCCCGCCCGCGGCGGCGGCGACGCCCCCGGCCCGTACCGTACGCACCGCGCCGAACCGGTCCACCACCCGGTCGCCGACCAGCCGCGCGACCGCCATGGTCAGGGCGAACGCGGTGGTCGACGCGGCGGCGAGCCCCGCCGAGGCGCCCAGCTCGTCCCGGAGGTACACCGCCGACCAGTCCAGCCCGGCGCCCTCCGCGAAGACCCCGCAGAAGCCGACCGCGCCGATCACCAGGGCCGACCTGGGCGGGAGCGCGAACCGGGGCGGCGCCTCCTCCTCGGGGGCGCTGCGCAGGTCCAGGACGCCCTGGCAGAGGAGGAGGCCCAGCGCGGTGAGGACCAGCGCAGCGACGGTGTGGTGGAGCCGCGCGTCGGTGCCGAGGTGCGCGGCGAGCGTGCCGGCGGCGGAGCCGATCAGGGCCCCGGCGCTCCACATGCCGTGCAGGCTGGACATGATCGACCGGCCGAGGCGGTTCTCGGTCTCGACGCCCAGCGCGTTCATGGCCACGTCGGACATCCCGGAGGTGGCCCCGTAGACGAACAGCGCCCCGCAGAGCACCCAGATGCCGGAGGCGAAGGAGGGCAGCACCAGCGAGAGGGTCCACAGGGCGAGCAGGCCGCGCAGCGCGGTCCGGGCGCCGTACCGGTGGGTGACCGCCCCGGCGAGGGGCATCGCCACGGAGGCGCCCAGCGCGGGGAAGGCCAGCGCCAGCCCGAGCTGGCCCGCGCCGATGCCGGCGTGGTCCTGGATCCAGGGGATGCGGGTGGCGAAGCTGCCGGTCACGGCGCCGTGCACACAGAAGACGGCCGCGATGGCGTACCGGGCCCGCCGCAGCCGTCGCTTGCCCTCGTCCTCGGCCACAGGCCCCTCCCGGGCGATCGGTTCTCCTGGCCCGCGTAAACTATCAGGAACCCTGCCTGATGATAAGGTGCCCGCCATGCCCGCATCGCCCAGGACCGCCCGGGCCATCAACGACCGGTCCGCCCTGCGACTCCTCCAGGAGCAGGGTCCGCTGACGGCCGGTCAGCTCCGGACGCTCACCGGGCTCTCCCGGCCCACCGTCGCCGACCTGGTGGAACGGCTCCAGGACTCCGGGCTGGTCCATGTCGTCGGGGAGACGGGCGACCGGCGGCGCGGCCCCAACGCCCGGCTGTACGGGATCGTCGCCGGCCGCGCCCACCTCGCGGGCCTCGACGTCCGCACCGGCAGCGTCGCCGTCGTGGTGACCGACCTGCTGGGCGCCACGCTCGCCGAGGCGTCCCTGCCGATGGAGGGCCACGACAACGGGGCGGCCGTGGAGCGTGCGGTGGGCCTGCTGGAGCGGACGGCCGCCGGGGCGGGGGCGCGGCGGCTGCACACCGTGGGCGTCGGCGCGCCGGGGCTGATCGACCCCGCCACCGGGGAGCTGCGCGACTCGGCGAGCCTGCCGGCCTGGCACCGGCGGCTCGTCCCGGCCCTCCAGGAACGGCTGCACGCGCGCGTGCTGGTGGAGAACGAGACCAACCTCGCGGCGGTGGCGGAGCTGCGGGAGGGCGCCGCGCGCGACCGGGACACCTTCGTCCTGCTGTGGCTGGGCCATGGCGTCGGCGCGGCCGTGCTGCTCGACGGCCGGCTGCGGCGCGGTGCCTCGGGCGGGGCGGGCGAGATCGGGTTCCTGCCGGTGCCGGGCACCGGCGGGCTGCCCTCCGCGACCGACTGCGGGGGCGGCTTCCACGCGCTGGCCGGCTCGGCGGCGATCGCCTCGCTGGCGGAGGAGTACGGGATCGGGACCGATGCCGGGCCGGACGGGGAACCGGGCGGCGAGCCCCCCGGGGCGGTGGCCGTGCGCCGGGCCGTGGCCACCGGGGCCGGCGGCTTCCTCGACGCCCTGGCCGGCCGCCTCGCGCTCGGGGCCGCCGCCGTCGGCGCCGTACTCGACCCGGGGTGCGTCGTCCTGGGCGGCGAGACCGGACACGCGGGCGGCCCGGCGCTGGCCGCCCGGGTGGAGGAGCGGCTGGCCGCCCTGTCCCCGCTGCGCACCGAGGTGCGGGCGGGCGCGCTCGGGGGCGCCGCCGTACTGCGCGGCGCCCTGCTCACGGCGCGGGACGCCGCCCAGGACGAGCTGTTCAGCCCGGCCGCGACGCCGTGAACCGCCGCTGGAGGAACTCCTCGAAGGTCCCCCGCCCCACCGCGTGCTCCGGCGCCAGGTGGCCGCCCGCGCGGAAGGCCCGGTAGGAGCGGCCCGCCAGCGGCACGGACACCACCCGGCGGCGGCGCCCCGACGCCCGCAGATAGGCGTCCGCCAGTTCGCGGAGCGTCCGCACCTCCGGCCCGCCCAGGTCCGCCACCCGCCCGGCGGGGGCGCCCCCGGCCAGTCCGGCCAGGCGCGCGGCGACCTCGGTGACCTCGACGGGCTGGTCGCGCACCCCCGCCGGGAGCGGCATCACCGGCGGCTTGGCCAGCGCCTGGAACAGCATCACCAGCAGGTCGTGGAACTGCGTCGCCCGCAGCACCGTCCAGCCGAGCCCCGACTCCTCGACCAGCCGCTCCACGGCCAGCTTGGCGCGGTAGTACGGGAAGGGCACCCGGTCCACGCCGACGATGGAGATGTATACGAGGTGGGCGGTCCCGGCGCGGCGGGCCGCCGCGATCAGGTTCTCCGCCGCGCGTTCGTCGCCGCCGCGCGGGGTGGACGCGCAGTGCACCACCGTGTCGGCGCCGGCCAGGGCTGCGTCCAGCCCGGGGCCGCCCTCGCGCAGGTCGACGGCGTACGGCGGCGTGCGCCGGCTCAGTACCCGCACCTCGTGGCCGCCGCCGCGCAGCAGCTCCGTGACGTGCCTGCCGAGGGTGCCGGTCCCGCCGGTCACCAGGATCGTGCCCATCTCCAGCTCCTTGCCGTTGTGTCGGACGTCGTCACGGACAAGGAAGCAGCGGGCGGCCCGGACACGCCCCCCGACGCGCCGGGCACCCGCGCACGGTGAAGGGCCCCGGCGGCGGCCAAGGGCCGTTGCTCCGCCGCCGGGGCCCGTCCCGTCACCGGGTCAGCAGGCGCCGAGGTCCTGCCACACACCCCACTGGCCGGTGGTGCCGGGCTCCTCGCCCTGGGTCCACCACTTCGCCTTCCAGGTGCGGGACGCGTGGGACACCGTGGTGCCGGAGCCGTACGCGGTGGCCTTGGCCCAGGCGGGCGCGGTGCACGCGCCGGGGGTCGGCGTGGGCGTGGGGTTCGTCGGGTCGGGCGAGGGGCCCGGGCCCGGACCGGTACCGGGCTCCACCACGGTCACGCCCCGGCCCAGGTCGCCGGCGAGGGCGTACGTGGTGCCGGCGATGTTCACCGTCCAGTTCCACGGCGTGGAGACCGGGAGGTAGTAGTTGAAGGACAGCTCCACCGACGCGCCGGGAGCCAGCGACTGCCAGGCGGGCAGCTTCAGCGAGGCGCGGTGGAAGTCGCCCTTCAGCCCGCCCACGTTGGAGCCGGTGTGGTCGCTGCTGATCACCTTGGTGCCGAAGCCGGACTGGTCGGAGGCGTTGCCCGGGGCGGCCGTGGAGTAGTCGAACTGGAACTCCGTACCGCCCGGCAGCGCCGTCTTCGTGTTGTTGGTGATCTTCACCTTGGGGGTGATCGGGTAGTTGGAGTCGCCGAGCTTGAACTCGCCGAACTCCACACCGATGTTCACGGCCTTGGTGGGCAGCGGCTTGTTGGAGACCTTCGCGCCGTACGGCGCGGCCTTCTTGAAGGCGTCGTACATCAGGGAGGTCAGCGTGGAGCCGGGCTCGTACTGGCCCTTGGCGGCGTTCCAGGCGTAGTCGCCGGCCAGCTCCCAGACCATGGTGCCGCCGATGCCCTTGTCGGCCACGTACGCGGCCTTGGCGGCCACCGACTGCTCGTCCTCGGTGGACAGGAACGTCCGGGTCTGCGCGTTCCACAGCCAGGGCGCGACCAGCGTGGAGTCGTACTTGCGGGCGTAGGTGCCGGTCAGCTTGGTGCCGGGGCCGAAGCCGTACGAGGGCAGGTAGTCGCCGAGGACGCCCTTCTCGAGGTTCTTGGCGTGCCACATCGGGTTGGAGCCCGCCGGGGACTCCTTGCCGTTGTCGTCCTTGTCGTGCCACAGGTTGTCGATGCCGGTCGCCCCGTCACCGCACTTGGTCAGGCCGGAGCCGGCCGGGCAGCTGGTCGCGGCGGCCCTGCCCCACAGTCCGTCGGTGCCGCCCTGCACGTTCTTGTGACCGCGGGTGTAGTAGGGCAGGCCGATGTTGATGCGGCCGGCCGGCATGGAGCCGCGGAAGTAGTGGTACGCCCAGTCGGTGTTGAGGTAGCCGATCCCGCCGTACTGCTGGCTGCCGTAGACGTTGGCGGCGGCCAGCTCCGCGTCCTTGCCGTCGTCGAAGAGCGAGGCGTTGGGGCCGACGTACTCGTTCCACGCGCCGTGCAGGTCGTAGGACATGATGTTGACGTAGTCCAGGTACTTCTGGACCTGGAAGGTCTCCATGCCGCGCAGCAGGTAGCCGGAGGAGGGGGCCGCGACGGTGAGCATGTAGTGCTTGCCGTCGGCGGCGCCGGCCCGGTCGAGCTTCTCGCGGAGGGTCTTCATCAGGGCGGCGTAGCCCTTGACGAGGCCGCCGCGGCGGGCGTTGGAGACGGGGAAGTCGGCCGGGTGGCCCGCGTCCTTCATGGAGGTGGGGTACTCGTAGTCGATGTCGACGCCGTTGAACCCGTACTTCTTGATGAACGCGACGGCGGAGTCGGCGAAGGTGTTGATGCCCGCCTGGTTGACCGAGCCGTCGGCATTGGTGGCCATGGTGTAGAAGCCGCCGGAGCCGACGCGCTTGCCGCTGTCGTCGAAGTAGCCGCCGGTCTCCGCCCAGCCGCCCACCGAGATCAGCGTCTTGACGTCGGGGTGCTGCTTCTTGAACTTGTTCAGCAGGTTGAAGTGCCCCTTGTAGGGCAGGCCGGGGTCCATCTCCGCGCCCGCCACGCCCGGCCAGGTCATCCCGGTGGCGGCGTTGGCGGGGCCGTCCGTGCCGACCGACAGCTTGTTGGCGGAGTCGATGTGGCCGAAGGCGTAATTGATGTGGGTGATCTTGTCCCACGGGATGTCCTTGGCCAGGTAGGCGGGGGTGCCGTCCTTGCCGGTGCGCCAGCCGGTGAAGTAGCCGATGACCCGGCGCTGGTGGTCTGCGCCCATCTTCTCGCGGCCCTCGGCGTCGTACACCGAGCAGTAGGGCCCGTCGACGCCGGGCGTGGCGTACAGGCCGTCGGGGCGGCAGGAGGCGTGGTCGGTGGCGGCGTGCGAGACGCCACCGGAGAGCGAGCCGAGCAGCAGTCCGGCGGCGGCGGCGCCGGACGCGAGCACGGTGGCCCGTCTGCGGGTGGGGGAGAGCACGGCGGGTTTCCTCCCGGGGAGGCTGAGGGGGCACACAACTGGCAGGGGAGTGGGTCGTGTCGGCCCCGGTGTGCGCACACGCTGCGGGCCGTCTCCGTGGAGGTGACGCAGACATTAAAAGGACTAGACCAAGTGGTCAATAGGTCTGGACCAGTTGAGACGGCGAGCCGCCATGTGAGACAGGTCTGTGAGGCAGGCCACAGCCCTCACCCGCATGGGCGACGGACCGGCGTGGCACACTGGCCCTGTATCAGCAGCAGCGCACTCCGGGGTCGGTGCAATTCCGAACCGGCGGTTACAGTCCGCGACCCGGCCGCATCCAGTGGCCGGTTGACCAGGTGAAACTCCTGGACCGACGGTGAAAGTCCGGATGGGAGGCAGTGCGCGGCGGGTGACCCCACCTCGGGGCGACCGGCCGTATTCCGCTGGTCGCCGTCGTCCGGCGACCGGTCCTTCGGCCTCGCGTCCCCCTGTGCGGTGGTGTCCGCCCGCTCTCTGTCGTCATCGACAGGCCCCGGAGTCCGCCCGAAGAGGCAGGAGACCCGGTGGCCCCCGCAGCGGACCCGACCGGCACGGCGGACACGGCCGACGCCGCCGCCATGCGCCGCGCCGTCGCCCTCGCGGCCCGCGGACTCGGCGCCACCAGCCCCAACCCGGTCGTCGGCTGCGTCGTCCACGACGCCTCGGGCCACGAGGTCGGCGCCGGCTGGCACCGGCGCGCCGGCGGCCCGCACGCCGAGATCCACGCCCTCCGCCAGGCCGGCGTCCTCGCCCGCGGCGGCACCGCCTACGTCACCCTCGAACCCTGCAACCACACCGGCCGCACCGGCCCCTGCGCCCAGGCCCTGATCGAGGCCGGGATCGCCCGCGTCGTGTACGCCGTCGGCGACCCCAACCCCCGGGCCACCGGCGGCGCCGACACCCTGCGCGCGGCCGGCGTCGAGGTCGTCGCCGGGGTGCTCGCCGAGGAGGCCGAGCGGGGCAACACCGCCTGGCTCACCTCCGTACGCCTCGGGCGCCCCCATGTGCTGTGGAAGTACGCCGCCACCCTGGACGGCCGCGTCGCCGCCCAGGACGGCACCAGCCGCTGGATCAGCTCGCCCGAGTCCCGCGCCGACGTCCACCGGCTGCGCGCCGAGGCCGACGCGGTGGTCGTCGGCTCCGGCACCGCCCGCGCGGACGACCCCCACCTCGCCGTACGGGGCATCGAGGGCGCCGTCCAGCCACTGCGCGTGGTCGTCGACACCGAGGGCACCGCCGTACGGCCCGGCGCCCGCGTCCTGGACGACGCCGCCCCCACCCTGATCGCCGTCGCCGAGGACGCCGAGACCACCCTGCCCGGCGTCGTACGGCTCCCCAGGGACGGACGCGGCCTGTCCGTCCCCGCCCTGCTGGACGCCCTCCACGCGCGCGGGGTCCGCTCCGTCCTCCTGGAGGGCGGCCCGGTGCTCGCCGGCTCCTTCGTCGCCGCCGGAGCCGTCGACCGGGTCGTCGGCTACCTCGCCCCGGTGCTCCTCGGCGCCGGGCCCGCCGCCCTCGTCGGCGGCGGAATCACCACCCTCACCGACGCGTTGCGGCTCGATGTCACCGAGACCGTACGCCTCGGCCCCGACCTGCGGATCACCGCCACCGCCGCACCCGCCGCACCCAAGGAGCGCTGAGCGTGTTCACCGGAATCGTCGAAGAGCTGGGAGAGGTCACCGCCGTCGAGGACCTCGGCGACTCCTCCCGCTTCCGCCTGCGCGGCCCCCTCGTCGCCGAGGACGCCAAACACGGCGACTCGATCGCCGTCAACGGCGTCTGCCTCACCGTGGTCGAGACCTCCGGCGGCGAGTTCACCGCCGACGTGATGGCCGAGACGCTGAACCGCTCCAGCCTCGGCGCCCTGACCACCGGCTCCCGGGTCAACCTGGAGCGCCCGATGGCCGTCGGCGACCGGCTCGGCGGCCACATCGTCCAGGGCCACGTCGACGGCACCGGCACCCTCCTCGCCCGTACCCCCTCCGAGAACTGGGAGATCGTCACGGTCTCCCTCCCCGCCCCGCTCCGCCGGTACGTCGTCGAGAAGGGCTCCATCACGGTCGACGGCGTCAGCCTCACCGTCGTCGAGGCCGCGGACGAGTACTTCACCATCAGCCTCATCCCGACGACCCTCGCCCTGACCACGCTCGGCATCAAGGAACCGGGCGACCCGGTCAACCTGGAGGTCGACGTCATCGCCAAGTACGTCGAGCGGCTCGTCGGCGACAGGGCCGAAGGAGCGGTCAAGTGAGCTGGCTCAACACCGAGGCGTTCACCGCGTTCGGCCAGCACATCCTCTGGTCCGACATGATCGGCAACACCATCGGCCTGATCGCCCTGGCCCTCGGCTGGCGCCGCTCCGTCCTCACCTGGCCCGCCCAGTTCCTCTCCGGCGCCATCCTCTTCGCCGCCTTCGCCGGCCACCTCACCGGCAGCGCCGGCAAGCAGGTCGTCGTCATGGCCGTCGCCGCCTGGGGCTGGTGGCAGTGGACCCGGGGCAGCCGCCGCAGCCAGGACGGCACCATCGCCGTCCGCTTCGCCACCTGGCGCGAACGCGCCCTCATGGCGGGCGGCGCCGTCCTCGGCACCCTCGCCGTCGGCGGCCTGTTCACCGCCGTGCCGTCGCTGTCCTGGGACCCCTGGCCCGACGCGTACATCTTCGTCGGCACCCTGGTCGCCATGTACGCCCAGGCCCGCGGCATGGTCGAGTTCTGGTTCGCCTGGCTGCTGGTCGACCTCGTCGGCGTCCCCCTCAACTTCGTCAACGGCTACGCCTTCTCCGGCTTCGTCTACGTGATCTACGGTGCGCTCGTCCTGTGGGGCCTGCGCGACTGGTGGCTGCGGTCCCGCGCGAGCGCGTCCGCCCTGGAAGGAGCACCCGCATGAGCGCCCTCCCCGTCTGGGACGCGACGGACCTCGCCCTCGACCCCGTCGAGCAGGCCGTCCGCGACATCGCCGCCGGCCGCCCCGTGGTGGTCGTCGACGACGAGGACCGCGAGAACGAGGGCGACCTCGTCATCGCCGCCGAGAAGGCCACCCCCGAGATCGTCGCCTTCATGATGAGCGAGTGCCGCGGCCTGATCTGCGCCCCCATGGAGGGCGAGGAACTGGACCGGCTCCGGCTGCCGCAGATGGTCGGCGACAACACCGAGTCCATGAAGACCGCCTTCACCGTCTCCGTGGACGCCTCCCCCCGGCACGGCGTCACCACCGGCATCTCCGCCGCCGACCGCGCCACCACCCTCCAGCTCCTCGCCTCCGGCACGGCCGCCCCCGGCGACCTGGTCCGCCCCGGCCACGTCTTCCCGCTGCGCGCCCGGCCCGGCGGCGTCCTCGCCCGCAACGGCCACACCGAGGCCGCCGTCGACCTCGCCCGGCTCGCCGGACTGCGCCCCGCCGGCGCCATCGTCGAGATCGCCGGCGAGGACGGGGTGATGCTCCGGCTGCCGGAGCTGGTCCCCTTCGCCCGCAAGCACGGCCTGACGATCATCTCCATCGAGGACCTGATCGCCTACCGCCGCGGCAACGAGCCGACCGTCCGCCGCGAGGCCGAGGTCCGGCTCCCCACCGCGCACGGCGAGTACACCGCGTACGGCTACCGCTCCACCGTCGACGGCGTCGAGCACATCGCCCTCGTCCACGGCGACCTCGGCGACGGCGAGGACGTCCTCGTCCGGGTCCACTCCGAGTGCCTCACCGGCGACATCTTCCACTCGCTGCGCTGCGACTGCGGCCCCCAGCTCCAGGCGTCCATGGAGCGCGTCACCGAGGCCGGCCGGGGCGTCGTCGTCTACCTCCGGGGCCACGAGGGACGCGGCATCGGCCTGCTGTCCAAGCTGCGCGCGTACGAACTCCAGGAGCGCGGCCACGACACCCTCGACGCCAACCTGGAACTGGGCCTGCCGGCCGACGCCCGCGACTACGCCGCCGGCGCCCAGATGCTCGCCGACCTCGGCGTACGCAGCCTGCGGCTGATGACCAACAACCCGGAGAAGGTCAACGCCCTCGTCCGGTACGGCCTGCGGGTCCACGGCCGCGAGCCGATGCCCGTCCAGGCGGGCGAGCACAACCTCCGCTACCTCCGCACCAAGCGCGACCGCATGGGCCACGACCTTCCGTGGCTCGACGCCGCCGCCGGTGCCTCCCCCTGCAACAACCAGTGACCGAACGACCCGATCAGAGCACGAGGAGAGTACGCACGTGAGCGGCAAGGGCGCACCCGAACTGAGCGTGAAGAACTGCGGCGACCTCCGGGTCGCCGTGATCGCGGCCCAGTGGCACGAGAAGATCATGGACGGCCTCGTCGACGGCGCCCTCCGGGCCCTGCACGAGCTGGGCATCGACGAGCCGACCCTCCTGCGGGTCCCCGGCAGCTTCGAGCTGCCCGTCGTCGCCAAGGTCCTCGCCGGCCGCGGCTACGACGCGATCGTCGCGCTCGGCGTCGTCATCCGGGGCGGCACCCCCCACTTCGAGTACGTGTGCCAGGGCGTCACCCAGGGCCTCGTCCAGGTCTCCGTCGACACCGGCGTCCCCGTCGGCTTCGGCGTACTGACCTGCGACACCGAGGAACAGGCCCTCGACCGGGCCGGCCTGGAGGGGTCGAACGAGGACAAGGGCCACGAGGCGGTCACCGCCGCCGTCGCCACCGCCACCACACTGCGCACCGTCAGCGAACCCTGGCGCTGAGTGGGCACCCCCCACCCCGTACTCTTAGGACATCATGGCGAACGAAACCCGTAAAAGCTTCGAACAGCTCTTCGCCGAGCTGGAGCTCAAGGCCAGGACCGGCGACCCCGCCACCTCCCGCACCGCGGAGCTGGTGGACAAGGGCGTCCACGCCATCGGCAAGAAGGTCGTCGAAGAGGCCGCCGAGGTCTGGATGGCCGCCGAGTACGAGGGCAAGGAAGCCGCCGCCGAGGAGATCTCGCAGCTGCTGTACCACGTCCAGGTGATGATGGTCGCCCGCGGGATCTCGCTCGACGACGTCTACGCCCACCTCTGAGCCGGTCCCGGCTCCCCGCGAAAACCCCCTTCACAGTTAGGAAGCCCACCCCATGCTGCGCATCGCCGTCCCCAACAAGGGTTCACTGTCCGGACCTGCGTCGGCGATGCTCCATGAGGCCGGCTACCAGCAGCGCAAGGAGTCCAAGGAACTGGTGATGGTCGACCCGGAGAACGAGGTCGAGTTCTTCTACCTCCGCCCCCGCGACATCGCCATCTACGTCAGCTCCGGCAAGCTCGACATCGGCATCACCGGCCGCGACCTGCTGCTGGACTCGGGCGCCAACGCCGAGGAGATCCTCCAGCTCGGCTTCGCCCGCTCCACCTTCCGCTACGCCACCCGGCCCGGCACCGCGACCGGCCCCGCCGACTTCGGCGGGATGACGATCGCCACCTCCTACGAGGGCATCGTCGCCAAGCACCTCGCCGACCAGGGCATCGACGCCTCCGTCGTCCACCTCGACGGCGCCGTCGAGACCGCGATCGAGCTGGGCGTCGCCCAGATCATCGCCGACGTCGTCGAGACCGGCACCTCCCTGCGCAACGCCGGCCTGGAGGTCGTCGGCGAGCCGATCCTCACCTCCGAGGCCGTCGTCATCCGGCGCACCGGCGCCCCCGCCGACGACCCCAAGGTGGAGCAGTTCCTCCGCCGCCTCCAGGGCGTCCTGGTGGCCCGCTCGTACGTGATGATGGACTACGACTGCCGCGCCGAGCACCTGGAGCAGGCCGTCGCCCTCACCCCCGGGCTGGAGTCGCCGACCGTCTCGCCGCTGCACAACGAGGGCTGGGTCGCCGTCCGCGCCATGGTCCCCGCCCGCGAGGCGCAGCGGATCATGGACGACCTGTACGCCCTGGGCGCCCGGGCCATCCTGACCACGGAGATCCACGCCTGCCGCCTCTGACGGCCCCGGAAGAACCGGTACGACACATGTCCGACCCCCACCTCCCCGTGCTCCCGGTCACCTTCCGGCCGACCCGCACCCGGGCCGTCCTGCTGACCGTGGGCGCGGTGATGTTCGTGACCATCACGGCCGTCGCCCTGATGCTGGAGACGCTCGGACCGGGGGAGCGCGCCAGCTTCGTGTTCACGGCCGCGCTCTTCCTCGGTGTCCTCGCGCTCCTCAGCCGCCCCAAGGTCGTCGCCGACCACGAGGGCGTCACCGTCGTCAACCTCACCCGCACCCGCCGGCTGGCCTGGGCGGAGATCCTCCAGGTCAACCTGCGCGAGGGCGACCCCTGGGTCTTCCTCGACCTCAGCGACGGCACCAGCATGCCCGCGCTCGGCATCCAGCCCGGCATCGGCAAGCAGCGGGCCATCCGGGACGCCCGCGCCCTGCGCGCCCTCGCCGAGGCCCGCGGAACCGGCACCGACACCGCCTGACGGCGCCCGCGCCACGCCCGGCGTGTCGCCCGGACGGACGCCGACCCTCTGCCCCGACCGGGGCGGGCGTGATTACTCTTGTGGCGGTGGCGCCGAGCGCGCCACCGCCCCGCGCACACGGCAGCCCCTTCGCACCACCGCCGGCGGGGCCCCTGCGACCCGAGGAGTGATTCCCTCCAGCAATGGACGGATCGTCCGGTAGTACCTGCGCCGCCCCCCGTGAAGAGGCGGCGGCATGACCATCCCCCTCCTGCTGCTCGCCGCGGCATTCCTCCTGATCCTCGCCAACGGCTTCTTCGTGGCGGCCGAGTTCGGCCTCGTCACCGTGGAGCGGGCGGACGCCGAGCGCGCCGCCGCCGAGGGCGACCGGCGGGCCCGTACCGTCGTGAAGGCCCTGCGGCAGCTGTCCTTCCAGCTCTCCGGCACCCAGCTCGGCATCACCCTCACCTCGCTCGTCGTCGGCATGCTCGCCGAACCGGCGCTCGCGCGCCTCCTCGACGGGCCGCTCACCGCCACGGGACTGCCCGAAGGGGCCGTCTCCGGCGTCGCGGTGGTGATCGGCATGCTGGGCGCCTCCGCCGTCCAGATGGTGATCGGCGAACTGGTCCCGAAGAACTGGGCCGTCTCCCGGCCCCTCCAGGTCGCCCGGTTCGTCGCCGGCCCGCAGACCCTGTTCTCACGCGCCTTCCGGCCGGTCATCGCCCTGCTGAACGCCGCCGCCAACCGGCTCGTACGGCTGCTGGGCGTCGAGCCCACCGACGAGCTGGCCTCCGCCCGCACCCCCGGCGAGCTGGTCTCGCTCGCCCGGCACTCCGCGCGGGCCGGCGCGCTCGAACAGGACACGGCCGACCTCTTCGTCCGCACCCTGTCGCTGGGCGGCCTGACCGCCCAGCACCTGATGACCCCGCGGGTGAAGGTCAACGCCCTGCGCACCGACGCCACCGCGGCGGACGTCGTCAACCTCACCCGCGCCACCGGCCTGTCCCGCTTCCCCGTCTACCGGGAGCGCATCGACGAGATCGCCGGCATGGTCCACCTCAAGGACGCGCTCGCGGTGCCCGGCCCGGAGCGGCTGCGCACCCCCGTGGGCCGGATCGCCGTGCCCGCGCTGCTCGTCCCCGAGACCCTGCCCGCCCAGGCGCTCCTGGAGCGGCTGCGCAGCGAGCAGCCGATCGCCGTCGTCGTCGACGAGTACGGCGGCACCGCCGGGGTGGTCACCCTGGAGGACATCGTCGAGGAGCTGGTCGGCGAGGTCCGGGACGAGCACGACGCCGAGAGCGACGAGCTGCCCGAACTGGCCGCCGTGTCCGCCGAGGACGGCCTCGCCGCCTGGGAGGCCGACGGCGGCTGCCGCGTGCACACCCTGAAGCGGATAGGCCTCGACGTCCCCGACGGGCCGTACGAGACCGTCGCCGGGCTCGTCGCCGACCTGCTCGGCCGCATCCCGGCCCCCGGCGACCGGGCCGAACTGCCCGGCTGGCGGCTGTCCGTGCGGCAGGTGGACCGCTACCGCGCCGAGCGCGTGCGGCTGGTGCGCCTGGCGGCGGCCGGAGCGGAGCCGGAACTGGTGGAGGCCGCGCGGTGAGCGTCCTCCAACTCCTCTTCGCGGGCCTGCTGGTGCTCGCCAACGGCTTCTTCGTCGGCGCCGAGTTCGCCCTCGTCTCCGTGCGCCGCAGCCAGATCGAGCCGCTCGGCCCCGGCTCCAAGCGGGCCCGCCAGGTCCTGTACGGCCTGGAGAACCTGCCGCGGATGATGGCCGCCGCGCAGTTCGGCATCACCGTCTGCTCGCTGACCCTCGGCGCGGTCGCCGAACCGACCGTGGCCCACCTGCTGGAGCCGGTCTTCCACGCGGTGCGCCTGCCGGAGAGCCTGGTGCACCCGCTGGGGTACGTCATCGCGCTGGCCGTGGTGGTCTTCCTGCACCTGGTCATCGGCGAGATGCTCCCCAAGAACCTCGCCATGGCGGCCCCGGAGCGGACCGCGCTGTGGCTCAGCCCCGGCCTGGTCGGCTTCGCCCGGCTCTGCCGTCCGGTGACGGTGGCGCTCGGCGCCTGCTCCCGGCTGGTGCTGAGGCTCTTCGGCGTGGAGCCGAAGGACGAGGTCGAGGCCGTGTACACCAGCGCCCAGCTCGGGCGGCTGGTCGAGGACGCCGGCCAGGCCGGGCTGCTCGATCCGGCCGAGCAGGAGCGGCTGGAGGACGCCCTGGAGCTGGGCAGCCGCCCGGTCTCCGACGTCCTCATCCCGCGTACGTCCCTGGTGACCGTCACCCCGTCGGTCACCCCGGCCGAGGTGGAGGACCTGACCGTCCGCACCGGCTACTCCCGCTTCCCGGTGTGCGCCGAGGGCGGGGGAGGGGTCTTCATGGGCTTCGTCCACGTCAAGGACGTGCTGGAGCTGGAGGACGCCGACCGCGCCGTCCCGCAGGACGTGTGGCGCCCGATGGCGACCCTGCGGGCGGAGCTGCCGCTCGACGACGCCCTCACCGTGATGCGCCGGGCCGCCACGCACCTGGCGCAGGTCGCCGACGCGTCGGGCCGCGTCCTGGGCCTGGTCGCGCTGGAGGACGTACTGGAGATGCTGGTCGGCGAGGTCAGGGACCCGGCCCACCGCTCGGCCGCGCCGCTGGTCCCGGCCGTCACCCCGGGCACCCCGCCCGCTGCGGTCCCGGCCCTGGACGACCCGGCGCCGGCCGCCGCCGTCCCGGTCCCGGACGACCCGGCGCCCGTCCCGGTGCGCGCCGCCGAGCCGGCCCCGGCCGCTGTTCCCGACCAGGGCGTCCTGACCGCCTGACCGCCCGCCCCGGGCCCCTCCCGCGCGGGAGGGGCCCGGGGCCGGTCAGTACCCCGGGGTGCCGGGCAGCCCGGGCGGGTCCTGCGGCGGGCGCCGCGCCGGGCCGCGCCCCGACAGCACCTCCCCGTACGCCTGCATCAGGTCCGGCAGCCGCAGGGTGGCGAGGTCCTCCCGGGTGGGCGTCACCGTGCAGCCGGACAGCCGCAGGTCCCGGTAGGCGCACGACTTCTCGTACAGGGTGCGCAGGAACCGCCCGTTGCCCAGCTCGTCGATCCAGCCCTGCTCCACCACATGGCCGCTGATGGACCGCAGCTCGTCGAGGGCCTCCTCGTCCCACACGTCGTCGTTCGCGGCGGCCAGCACCTGGCCGATCGCGGTGAGTTCGAGCGGCCGGTACGACGGGAAGTCGACCCGCGTGGTGAACCGGGACGAGAGGCCCGGGTTGGCGGCGAGCAGCCGGTCCATCCCCTCCGGGTAGCCGGCGAGGATCACCACCAGGTGGTCGCGGTTGTCCTCGGCGCGCTTGAGGAGCACCTGGAGCGCCTCGTCGCCGTACGCGTCGCCCTTGCTGTAACCGGAGTTGGACAGGGAGTACGCCTCGTCGACGAACAGCACCCCGCCCAGCGCCGAGTCGATCAGCTCATTGGCCTTGACGGCGGTCTGGCCGAGGAACTCGCCCACCAGGTCGGAGCGCTGGGCCTCCACGAGGTGGTCCCCGCCGAGCAGCCCCAGGGCGTAGAAGACCCGGCCGAGGATGCGGGCGACGGTGGTCTTCCCGGTGCCGGAAGGGCCGGAGAAGACAAAGTGACGTTTCGGCGGCTGCACGGGGAGGCCCTGCCCGGCCCGCAGCCTGGCCATCTCCAGCTGCGCCGACAGCGCCTTGACCTGCCGCTTGACCGGGTCCATGCCCACCATGCGCTCCAGCTCGGCGAGCGCCTCCGCCAGCAGCGCCGGGTCGGTCGGGCTCGCCGGGAACGCCGGGGTGCGCGGCCTGCCGGGGCCGGCCGCCTTCTCCCGCGCGCCGTGCGGCGGGGCCGGCGGGCGGCCGGGCGGCGGCACGGACGGCCCGCCACCGGCACCGGGCGACGCCTGGCCGGGCACCGGGGGCGGCGGGTCCCCGGCCAGGCGCAGCCCGTCGGAGGGCGGGGCCTCGGGGGCGTCCGGCAGGTCCAGGGCGTCCTGGCCGAGCCCGGCGAGGGACACCGCCGCCAGGTCCCCGGGGTCGTCGTCGCCCTCGAACCCGTCGTACTCGGTGATCGCGGCCAGCCGGGCGGCGGTGTCCATGAAGGCCGGGTCGATGCGGTGCACCGCCCGGTAGAGCGGGAGGGCGGCGGCGCTGCGCCCGGTGCCCTCGTGGGCGCGGGCCAGCCAGTAGCGCAGCTCCTTGCGCTGCGGCTGCTCGCTGCGGCAGCGCATCAGGGCGGCGGACAGCAGCGGTTCCGCCTGCCCGTACATCTCCAGCCGGACCCGGGCCATGCCGCCGAACAGCCCGGCCTCGATGCCCAGCAGCGGGTCGTTCACCAGCGGCTCGGTGTGGCGGACGAGCTGGTCCCAGTCCTTGACCAGATAGGCCCGGCAGGCGTGCAGGAAGCGGACCTGCGGGTCGGTGTCCACGGGCGGCAGGCCGGCCAGCGCCCGGTCGAGCTCCGGGACGTGGCGGCCGTCGAGCCAGTGCGAGGCGTGCGCGAGCAGCAGGTCGCGCGGCGACTCCAGGACCGGCTGCACCCACCAGCCCAGCCAGTACCAGGAGTTGAGCGTCCGGCGGTGGCGGGCGCGCTGCTCGCCGAAGCGCGCCCGCTCCTGGTACATCCGCAGCAGCGCGGTGGTGGTGTCGACGCGCAGCGCGTGCAGCCCGAGCCAGCCGTCGGCCATGCCGGGATCGATCCGCACGGCCGTCCGGAACTCCTCCTCGGCCTGCGGGTACGCCCCCATGGTGTAGGCGTCCACGCCGCGCAGCCAGGCGAGGTCGGCCGGGGCGTGCGTGCCCTTCGTGCCGATGTCCATCGGGTCCCCCACAAGACGTGTCCCCGTACCTGTCCGCCGGGCGGCCGCCCGCCGGAAGCGTTCCCCATCGCCCTCTCGTCGCAAGGGAATTGACCGCACCGAGAGGCATCGTACCTGTACGGGGAGTGTGCGCTTAAGGGCGCGAAGGGCTCTGTGGGGCGCGGAAGAAGCGGGGCGCCGCGGTGACCGACGGTGAGCGTGAGGTGTCCGAACGGGATCGAAAAGGGGCGCCGGGAGCGCGTCGGGGGCAGAACGAAGCCCCCGGTCACGGGGGAACAACCGGGGGCTTCGCGTCTGCGGCGGCTCCGGAAAGCCGCACATTGAGAACGTAAGACCTGTACGCCCCGTCGGTCAAGCGAAGTTGGGGCACTCTGGAGGCTGATTTCCGACTGCTCAGTACGGAGCCCGGAAGGGGCCTCCGAGCCGGTCACTCTCCGTCACACCGTGGTTCGCCACTGCTGTCCCGGCGGGCCCGGGAAGCCACTCGTACCCCTCCGCGCACTCCCGTACCAGGGTGTCGGCGTACGGCCGGGAGGGGTCCGCCGCGAAGTGGCGAGTCTCCGCCACCGTCCACCCCTCCCAGAACTCCCGCTGCGGCGGCCCGTCCCGCCGCCGGCCCCGCTCCCAGGACTCCTCGGCGCCGCGCTCCATCCACAGCAGCCGCGCCAGGAACGGCCGCAGCGCCCGGCGGCCGGCGCCCACGCCCTCCACCAGCACCACCGGCGCCGGGGGCAGCGGCCGGGCCGCCCCGAAGCGCCGCAGATTCCAGTCGTACGGGTGAACGTGCGCCACCTCGCCCCGGCTCAGCGGCTCCAGCACCTCGGCCCGCAGCCGGTCCGTCCAGCCGAACAGCTCCTCGTGCGTGGCCACGTCGTCCAGCCGCAGCACCGGCGCCCCGCCGAGCGCCGCGGCCAGCCGGCTCGCGAACGTCGACTTGCCCGAACCGGCGTGGCCGTCCACCGCGATCAGCCGGACGGGGCCGCAGGACGGCGGCAGCGCGCGCAGCGCGGCGGCGGGTCGGGCCAGGTCATCCATGCCGCCCAGCCTACAAAGCCACAGGTGGAGACCAATATTGGTACGGCGACGCGCGCCCGATGTCTGGCCGAGTCACGGCCCGAGCGGCGATAGTGGGCGGACCGGCGGCCCGTACGCACCGTGCGCGGACCGTCACACAGCCGCACCAGCGCCCGCCGCACGCGCCACCCGCGTGCACCGCATCCGTCGCCCATCCCGACCGACCGGGGGTCTCGCCATGACCAGTTCCCCGCCGCCCGGAGCGGCGCCCGCCGCCCGCAGGACCGTGCTCGCCGCCGCGCTCGCCGCCGTCGGCACCGCCGCCGCCTCCCCGGCCCCCGCCGCCGCCCTCGGCGCCGGGGACCGCGCCCGCCCCGCGCCCGGGGGCCGCCGGGCCCCGTCCGGCACCGTCGACAACCGCTTCTGGACCTCGTACACCGACTGGCGCTCCGGCACCCGCGAGGGCACCCGCGCCGTCGCTGCCCGCCGCCCCGGTCTGGTGATCGCCACCCCGGCCGGGCGCACCGACTACACCGACCCGCACACCGGCGCGACCGCGGCCTGGGAGTACGCCACCTGGACCTCGCCCCGGCACACCGCCACCGTCCCCGCCACCGAGATCATCGCCTCGTGGAACGCCGCCACCCCGGCCGGCACCTGGATCGCGGTGGAGCTGAGCGGCCGGTACGCGGACGGCACCGAGACGCCCTGGTACGTCATGGGCCGCTGGGCGTCCGGCGACGGCGACATCCGGCGCACCTCCGTCGACGACCAGAAGGACGGCAGGAGCACCGTCTGGACCGACACGCTCGCCGTCGACGACCCGGCGAGCGGGGTGCGCCTCACCTCGTACCGGCTGCGGCTCACGCTCCACCGCCGGCCCGGCACCCGCCTCACCCCGACCGTGTGGCGGGTGGGCGCCATGGCGTCGGACGTGCCCGACCGCTTCACCGTGCCCGC
Source organism: Streptomyces sp. NPDC015131 (assembly GCF_043079975.1). Taxonomy (NCBI): domain Bacteria; kingdom Bacillati; phylum Actinomycetota; class Actinomycetes; order Kitasatosporales; family Streptomycetaceae; genus Streptomyces; species Streptomyces sp. NPDC015131. The sequence continues at coordinate 413,790 of NZ_JBIBVB010000007.1, forward strand.
CACCGAGCCCGGTCTCGCCCGCGAGCTGGTCGTCCCGCGCTACTCGCAGAACACCCACATCGGCCAGTACCCGGAGTACGACAACGGCGGCGAGGCGTGGTGCAGCCCCACATCGTCGCAGATGATCATCGAGTACTGGGGGCGCCGACCCACCGCCGCCGATCTCGCCTGGGTCAACCCGGACTACGACGACCCCCAGGTCTGCCACGCGGCCCGGTACACCTTCGACCACCAGTACGACGGCTGCGGCAACTGGCCCTTCAACGCCGCCTACGCCGCCACCTACCGCGACCTGAACGCCGTGGTCACCCGGCTGCGGTCGCTGACCGACGTGGAGCGGCTGATCCGGGCGGGCATCCCGGTCATCACCTCCCAGTCCTTCCTCAAGGAGGAGCTGACCGGCGCCGGCTACGGCACGGCCGGCCACCTGATGACGGTCATCGGCTTCACCACCGGCGGCGACGTGATCGCCAACGACCCCGCCTCGCCCAGCAACGTCGCGGTGCGCCGCGTCTACCGGCGCCGCGAGTGGGAGAACATCTGGCTCCGCACCAAGCGCTACAACGCCTCCGGCACGGTGTCCTCCGGCACGGGCGGCGTCTGCTACCTCTACTGGCCCGCCCACCCCACGGCCGCCCAGCGCCGGGCCCTCGCGGCGGTGGGAGTGCGCTGAACCGGGCGGACGGCGCGGGTGGGCCGGCGGGGAGCGTGAGGAACGTCTCTACCGCCGGGGCCGCCCGCGCTGGCACTGTGGACGGGTCCCTTTTCGGTCGAAAGAGCGGGAAACCATGACCTCGAACACCGCTGCCGTCGCCGCCCCCCGGACCCGGACCGGCGGCCCCAAGGACGACGGCCCCGAGCTGCTGGAGCACATCCTGGGATGGGTGCTCGTCGTCGTGCTCGCCATGCTCGTCACCCGGGTCGGCCTGCTCTGACCCCGCCCGCCGGCCGGCGGCCGCTCCCACCCGCCGTCCGGTGACCTCCGGAACACCCCCGCGCGCCGGGCACCGGTCCTCCGCCACCGCCGAGTTGAGGGTGACGGAACGATCACCGGTCACCCGGTGACGGAACTCCCTCGATCGGGCATACTCAACCCGCCACAGCCGCTGGTCAGCCGATTCCGTGATCCGGGAAGGCAGCATCGGCGAAGCAGTGTGACCCGGCGGCGCCGCCCACCCGTACGCGCGCGCCCGCCGCAGCGCCCGACAGGGAGGAGAGCGCCCCCATGCCCGACCGCGCCCCGCAGCCGGTGGAACGACAGCTGCCGACCGAGGAGTCCAGGGATCTGATCGCCCTGGTGCGTGACATCGTCCAGCGGGAGGTCGCACCGCGCGCCGCCGAGGAGGAGGACGCCGGGGTGTTCCCCCGCGCACTCTTCTCCCTGCTCTCCGACTCCGGACTGCTCGGCCTGCCCTACGACTCCGCCTTCGGCGGCGGCGACCAGCCCTACGAGGTCTACCTCCAGGTGCTCGAAGAGCTGGCCGCGGCCCGCCTGACCGTCGGCCTCGGCGTCAGCGTCCACTCCCTGTCCTGCCACGCCCTGGCCGGCTACGGCACCAAGGAGCAGCGCGCGGAGCACCTGCCTGCCATGCTGGGCGGCGGCCTCCTCGGCGCCTACTGCCTGTCCGAGCCCTCGTCCGGCTCCGACGCCGCCTCCCTGCGCACCCGGGCCGTCCGCGACGGCGACGACTGGGTGCTGGGCGGCACCAAGGCGTGGATCACCCACGGCGGGGTCGCCGACTTCTACACCGTGCTGGCCCGCACCGGCGGCGAGGGGCCGCGCGGCATCACCGCCTTCCTGGTCCCCGGCGACGCCGAGGGCCTCTCCGCCGCCGTGCCGGAGAAGAAGATGGGCATGAAGGGCTCGCCCACCGCACAGCTCCACTTCGACGGCGTACGCGTCCCCGACGCGCGCCGGATCGGCGACGAGGGCCAGGGCTTCGCCATCGCCCTGTCCGCCCTGGACTCCGGCCGCCTCGGCATCGCCGCGTGCGCCGTGGGCGTCGCCCAGGCGGCGCTGGACGAGGCGGTCACCTACGCCACCGGCCGGCAGCAGTTCGGCCGGCCGATCGCCGACTTCCAGGGGCTGCGCTTCATGCTGGCCGACATGGCCACCCGGGTCGAGGCGGGGCGCGCGCTCTACCTGTCCGCCGCGCGGCTGCGCGACGCGGGCCTGCCCTTCTCGCGCGAGGCGGCGATGGCCAAGCTGTTCTGCACGGACGCGGCGATGGGGGTCACCACCGACGCGGTCCAGGTGCTGGGCGGGTACGGCTACACCGCCGACTTCCCCGTCGAGCGCTTCATGCGCGAGGCCAAGGTGCTCCAGATCGTCGAGGGCACCAACCAGATCCAGCGGATGGTCATCGCCCGCCACATCGTCGGCCCCGAGTCACGCTGAACGGAAGACCGCCGAGGCCGCCAGGGCCGCGGGGCGGCGCGTGACGACGGCCGGCCCGCACCGGCGCCGGGGTACGGCGGGGGTGCGGGCCGGGAGGCGACGGGACCGGACGGCGGCCGTCCGGGCGGGGTCCGTCAGGCGGCGCGCCGCATGGGCGGCATCGGGCGGCGGGTGACGCGCGGCGTCTTGATCGGTTGCGAGCCGGGGCCGCCCACGTGCGAGAACGGCTGGGTGCGCCAGTCGAGTCCCTGGGGGAGCGTCAGCAGCAGGGCGGTGTCCTGCTCCTGGAGCTCCCGCGACTCGTCGGCGGGCCGGGCCTCCGACGCCGCCCGCCCCGTGCCGGTGCACACCGTCAGCACGAACGGGTTCCACGGCGTCGGGCACAGGGCGTGCTCCGGCAGCACGTCCTCGTCCGCCAGCAGCGCGATGGGCTGCGAGCAGTCCGGGCAGAGGACCCGGACCATCTCGAACGTGTCGTACGCGTCGAGTTCGTCGTCCTCGATGGATGCGACCGAATCAACAGGCTCCTGCATGGAGAATCTCCCCCTCGGGTGGGCCGACCGGGCTCTTGCGGCCTCGACCACAGCAAGCAATTCCCTTCCACCGGCCCGGATAACCATCCGGTCACGGAGGAGCCCGCCGCAATGTTGTGGTCTTCGTCACATGCCGCCCGCAGGTGCCCTCCGGCGGGGCCTCCGACTGGGCCGCGGGGCGCCGGGGGCAATAGGTTGACCGCATGGAGGAGCTGGATCGTCAGATCGTCGAGTTGCTCGTCAAGGACGGGCGCATGAGCTACACCGACCTGGGCAAGGCCACCGGCCTGTCCACCTCGGCGGTGCATCAGCGCGTCCGACGCCTCGAGCAGCGCGGAGTCATCCGCGGCTATGCCGCCGTCGTCGACCCCGAGGCGGTCGGCCTGCCGCTCACCGCGTTCATCTCGGTGAAACCCTTCGACCCCAGCGCCCCCGACGACATCGCGGACCGGCTCGCCGACATCGCCGAGATCGAGGCGTGCCACAGCGTCGCCGGGGACGAGAACTACATCCTCAAGGTCCGCGTGGCGACCCCGCTCGAGCTGGAGCACCTGCTCACCCGCATCCGCTCCCAGTCCGGCGTCTCCACCCGGACCACCGTCGTCCTCTCCACCCCCTACGAGGCCCGGCCGCCACGCGTCTGACCACCTCCTTAGGCTGGTCACCATGACCGAGAGCGAACACCGCACCGTGCTCCTGCGCGGTGGAGACGTCCACAGCCCCGCCGACCCCTTCGCCACCGCGATGGTCGTCGAGCGGGGCCATGTCGCCTGGGTGGGGTCCGAGGGCGCGGCCGACGCCTTCGCCGCCGGCGTGGACGAGGTGATCGACCTCGAAGGCGCCCTGGTGACCCCCGCCTTCACCGACGCGCATGTGCACACCACCGCCACCGGCCTCGCCCTCACCGGACTCGACCTGTCCGGCGCCGCCACCCTCGCCGAGGCCCTGGAGCGGGTACGGGCCCACAGCGCCGCCCGCCCCGCCGACCGCGTCCTGCTCGGCCACGGCTGGGACGCCGCCCGCTGGCCCGAGCAGCGCCCGCCGTCCCGCGCCGAGCTGGACGAGGCCACCGGCGGGCGCCCGCTGTACCTGCCGCGCGTCGACGTCCACTCCGCGGTCGTCACCACCGCGCTGCTCGACCTCGTCCCCGGCGTCACCGCCCTGACCGGCTACCGCCCCGACGCCCCGCTCACCGCCGCCGCGCACCACGCCGTGCGCGCCGCCGCCCACGCCGCCGTCACCCCCGCCCAGCGCGCCGACGCCCAGCGGGCCGCGCTGCGCCGCGCCGCGTCGCTCGGCATCGGCACCGTCCACGAGTGCGCCGGCCCCGAGATCTCCGACGAGGACGACTTCACCGCCCTGCTGGCGCTGGCCGCCGGCGAGCCCGGCCCCCGCGTCGTGGGGTACTGGGCCGAGGCGGTGTCCGGCGAGAAGGACGCCCGGCGGGTGCGGGAGCTGGGCGCCGCGGGCGCGGCCGGCGACCTCTTCGTGGACGGGTCGCTCGGCTCCCACACCGCGTGCCTCCACGAGCCGTACGCCGACGCCCCGCACACCGGCACCGCCCACCTCGACGCGGCCGCCGTCGCCGCCCATGTCGCCGCCTGCACCGAGGCCGGTCTCCAGGCCGGCTTCCACGCCATCGGGGACGCGGCGCTCAGCACCGTCGTCGCGGGCGTACGGGCCGCCGCCGAGACCGTCGGCACGGCCCGCGTCCGCGCCGCCCGCCACCGCGTGGAACACGCCGAGATGCTCACCCCCGAGACCGTCGCCGCCTTCGCCGAGCTGGGCCTCACCGCCTCCGTCCAGCCCGCCTTCGACGCCGCCTGGGGCGGGGAGGACGGCATGTACGCCCGGCGCCTGGGCGCGGAACGGGCCCGCACGCTCAACCCGTACGCGGCGCTCCTGCGCGCCGGAGTTCCCCTGGCCTTCGGCTCCGACAGCCCGGTCACGCCCCTGGACCCGTGGGGCACCGTGCGGGCCGCCGCCTTCCACCGCACCCCCGAGCACCGGATCTCCGTCCGGGCCGGCTTCACCGCCCACACCCGCGGCGGCTGGCGCGCCACCGGACGGGACGACGCGGGCGTCCTCGTCCCCGGAGCGCCCGCCGACTACGCGGTCTGGCGCGCCGGGGACCTGGTCGTCCAGGCGCCCGACGACCGGGTCGCCCGCTGGTCCACCGACCCGCGCTCCGGCACGCCCGGCCTGCCCGACCTCACCCCCGGCTCCGACCTGCCGGTCTGCCTGCGCACCGTCGTTTCCGGACGTACGGTCTTCGTGCGACCGAACGAGTGACGTCGTCCGGGCCCCGGCCCGGGCGAGGGTCCCGGCCGGTCGCCCACCACCTGCGGATCTTCCTGCCTGACCTGCCCTTTCAAGAAACGCCGCAGGTGGCACGGCTGTTGACAGCGGGCGGTCGGCGGCCGGTAGGTTCGGCGGGTCCACCACAGGACGCCCGACCGGCCGACCTTCACGCAGTCGTCGAACGCCGCTGGGTCATGGGGTGGTGCTCCGCGCCGGCGCACCACCACTGGGAGCCAGGTTCAGCGCCAGCGCCTCGGGGGCGAGGGAAGGTTTTTGCCGGTTCGGGCTCCCCCCTGGCCGGGAGCGGCCCGGGGGAGGTGCGACCCGGGTGGGGCCCGGACGTTCAGTAGACAACGGCTCTCGGTCGACCCGCAGCCAGCGGGCCCCAGGTCGGCCCGAAGGACACCGGGCCCCCACTCGCGCCGCGCGCCGGTTCCCCCCTTCCGTACCGCCGCCGCGACCGGCCCCGCCGGGCTCGCTATGGTGGTGATCCGTGTACGGACGTGAGGGGCAGCAGTGAACGACGGTGGCCAGAGGCGGTACGGCCCGCTCGGCAGAGCCTTGGTGATCATCCCGACCTACAACGAGGCCGAGAACATCAAGCCGATCGTCTCCCGGGTGCGCGCCGCCGTGCCCGACGTCGACGTCCTCGTCGCCGACGACAACAGCCCGGACGGCACCGGCAAGCTCGCCGACGAGCTGGCCGCCGAGGACGAGCACGTCCACGTCCTGCACCGCAAGGGCAAGGAGGGGCTCGGCGCCGCCTACCTGGCGGGCTTCCGCTGGGGCATCGAGCGCGACTACGGCGTCCTGGTGGAGATGGACGCCGACGGCTCCCACCAGCCCGAGGAGCTGCCCCGGCTGCTGACCGCCCTGAAGAACGCCGACCTCGTCCTCGGGTCCCGCTGGGTGCCCGGCGGCCGGGTGGTGAACTGGCCCAAGTCCCGCGAGATCCTCTCCCGGGGCGGCAGCACCTACTCGCGCCTCCTCCTCGACGTGCCGATCCGGGACGTCACCGGCGGCTTCCGCGCCTTCCGCAAGGAGACGCTGGAGGGCCTCGGCCTGGACGAGGTCGCGTCCCAGGGGTACTGCTTCCAGGTCGACCTGGCCCGCCGCGCGGTCGCCGCGGGCTTCCATGTGGTCGAGGTGCCCATCACCTTCGTCGAGCGGGAGCTGGGCGACTCCAAGATGAGCCGGGACATCGTGGTCGAGGCGCTGTGGCGGGTCACCGCCTGGGGCGTGGGCTCCCGGGCCGGCCGCATCCTCGGCCGCGGGTCCGACGGCCGCTCCTGATCCCCCCTTTACGCCGCCCCGGCGCACGCCCGGGCACACTGGGACCATGACGACCGGCGCACCGCCCCCTTCCGCCCGTACCCCGCGCTCCCGCGCCCGCAGGTTCGCCCCCGTGGGGGTGGCCGCCTGGCTGGTGCTGGAGATCTGGCTGCTGACCCTGGTGGCGGGCGCGGCCGGCGGGCTCACCGTGCTCGCCCTGCTCGTCGGGGGCGGTGTCCTCGGCGCCGCGGTGATCAAGCGGGCGGGCCGCAGGGCGTTCCGGACGCTGACCGAGACGCTCCAGCAGCAGCAGTCGGGCGCCGCTCCGGGGGGCCCGGCCGCGCAGGACCGCGAGAGCGCCGGGAACGGTTTCCTGATGCTCGCCGGGCTGCTGCTGATGCTGCCGGGCCTGATCTCCGACGCCGCCGGACTGCTGCTGCTGATCCCGCCGGTGCGGGCGATGGCCGGGCGGTACACGGAGCGGGCGGTGGAGCGCCGGGTGCGGGCCGCCGTGCCGGGCTACGGCCCGCTGGGCGACGCCTTCCAGCAGGCCCGGATGAGCCACCCGGACGGGAAGGTCGTGCAGGGCGAGGTCGTCCGGGAGGACGCCCCCCGGGGCCCGGGTGGTGCCGGCGACGAGGGTCCGCGCCCGCCGATCGGCCGCTGAGCGGCGGCTCGGCACAGCTGCAGGAACGGCAAAGCCGCGGGGCGGCGGTACTCCTGAGGTACCGCCGCCCCGCGGCTGTTGCTCGTGGCGCTCACTCGCGCGCCCGCCGGTCGTCTGCGGACGCCCGGCCGTCCGGAATCCCGCGTTACGCGGACTTCCGGCTGTCGCGCGGATGCACGGCGATGTTCATGGCGCCGGAGCGCAGGACCGCCAGCCTCTCGGCCAGCACCTCCTCCAGCTCCTCGCGGGTGCGCCGCTCCATGAGCATGTCCCAGTGCGTACGCGCCGGCTTGCCCTTCTTCTCCTCGGGGCCGTCCCCGTCAACGAGGAGTGCCTGGCTTCCGCAGACCTTGCACTCCCACTCCGGCGGGATCTCCGCCTCGACCGAGAACGGCATCTCGAACCGATGCCCCTTCTCGCATGCGTACTCCACCGCCTGGCGCGGGGCCAGATCGATGCCGCGGTCGGTCTCGTAGCTGGTCACCACGAGGCGCGTGCCGCGAAGAGCTCGCTCACTCATGAATCGTGCCTCCCGGGCTTGTCGCCCACAGGACAGGTGTCGCTGTCGTCGTCATCCGGTCAACGTCCGGTCGGCGGTAAAGATTCCCGTTGCGGGTCATGCGTCGCCCGTCGTGCCGCTGCTTTTTCCCCTCATGGGGTACCCGCCAGCGCCCGGTTTGTCACATCTGACAGCAGATGTCACCCAGCGTCTTTACTACCAGTGCACGCAGTAACGGTCCGCCTGGCAGGCCAAAGGCGTACACTACCGGCCTTTCACTTCGGCGTCTAAATCCGGTCGGGCACCGGGTTCCCCGCGGCGGCCACCGCCTTCCGGACGGGTACCCGCGCCAGCAGGACGAATCCCAGGGCGAAGAACAGCACCAGCGAGAGGATGGCGTCCCGGTAGCTGCCGGTCAGCTGGTAGGCCAGCCCGAAGACCAGCGGGCCCAGCCAGCTGAGCCCGCGGTCGCTCATCTCGTACGCCGAGAAGTACTCGGCCTCCTTGCCCGGCGGCACCAGGTGCGAGAACAGCGACCGGGACAGCGCCTGGCTGCCGCCCAGCACCAGCCCGATGCCGGCCGCGAGCGCGAAGAACCACACCGGCCGGCCCGCGGGCAGCAGATATCCGGCCGCCAGGATCAGCGTCCACACCGCGAGCGACCCCAGGATCGTGCGCTTGGCGCCGTACGTCCTCGCCAGCCGGCCCATGCCCAGCGCCCCGGCCACCGCCAGGACCTGGACCAGCAGCACCGCCGTGATGAGCGAGGTCTGCTCCAGCCCCAGCTCCTCCGAGCCGTAGACGGACGCCTGCGAAATCACCGTCTGCACACCGTCGTTGTAGACCAAGTACGCCAGGAGGAACGACAGCGTCAGCGGGTGCCGGCGCATGTCCCGCAATGTGGCCACCAGCTGCCGCCACCCCGAACCGACCGCGCCCTCCCCGCCGGGAACCACTCGCCGGTCCCGCAGGCGCCGCAGCGGCACCAGCGTGAAGGCGCCCCACCACAGGCCCGCCGAGGCCAGGCAGATCCGCACCGCCTCGCCCTCCGTGAGCCCGAAGGAGTCGTGCCGGGTGTACAGAGCCAGGTCCAGCAGCAGGACGAGCGCGCCCGAGGCGTAGCCGAAGGCCCACCCCCGCGAGGACACCGCGTCCCGCTCCTCCGGTGCGGCGATCTGCGGCAGATAGGCGTTGTAGAGCGCCATCGACACCGCCAGCGAGGCGTTCGCCACGATCAGGAGGAACGCCCCCAGCAGATAGCGGGTGCCCTCCAGCAGGAACAGCCCCGCCGTGGCGGTCGCCCCCACATAGGCCGCCACCGCCAGCAGCGGCTTCTTCCGGCCCGTACGGTCGGCGGCGGCCCCCGCCAGCGGCATCACCAGCACCGCCAGGACCACCGACAGGGACACCGCGTACGGGAACACCGACCCCGCCCGGACCGGGATGCCCAGCGGGTGCACGAAGCCGTCGGCGTCGGCGGCGGCCCTGGCGACGGACGTCAGGTACGGGCCGATGAAGACCGTCAGCACGCTCGTGGAGTAGACCGAGCACGCGAAGTCGTAGAAGTACCAGCCGCGTTGCTCACGCAGGCGGCCGGCCGGACCGGTCTCGCCGGCGGCCCGGCCGGCGGTGTCGGCGTCGCTCACGCCCGCCCCCCTCGTTCGTTCCCTCGGCCGTACGTCCCCACGGCCCCATCGGACGGGCGTCACGCCCCGGCCCAGACCCCCCGGTCGGTCAGCACCGTGCGCAGCGTCTCCAGGTGATCGGTCATGATGCCATCCACCCCGAGGTCGAGGAGCGCGGCCATCCGGTCCGGGTCGTTCACGGTCCACACATGCACCTGGAGGCCCCGGTCGTGGGCCGTCCGGACGAACCGCCGGTCCACCACCCGCACCCCGCCCTGCGTCTCCGGGACCTGGGCCGCCACCGCGCCCGCCCGCAGCGCCGCAGGGATGCCGTACGACCGCAGCCGCAGGCCCAGCACCCCCCGCACCCCGTACGACGTGGCCAGCCGGTCCCCGGCCAGCCGCCGCGCCCGGGCCACCCGCCCCTCGTTGAAGGAGCCGACGCACACCCGGTCCCAGGCGCCCGTCCGGCGCACCAGCTCGACCAGGGGCTCCAGGGCCGGCTCCGCCTTGATGTCCACGTTCCAGCGGGCCTCCGGGAACTCCTCCAGCAGCTCCTCGAAGAGGGGCAGCGGTTCCGTGCCCCCCACGCGCGCGTGGCGCACCTCGCTCCACGGCAGGTCCCGGATGCGGCCCCGGGCGTCCGTCACCCGGTCCAGCGTCGCGTCGTGGAACGCGACCAGCCGGCCGTCGGCGGTGGTGTGCACATCGGTCTCGAAGTAGCGGTAACCGGCCGTCGCGGCGCGCCGGAAGGCGGTCACCGTGTTCTCCAGCCCGTCGGCCGCCCCGCCGCGGTGGGCGAAGGGTATGAGGGGGGACGGGTGGTCCAGATAGGGGTGGCGTACGCGAGTCACCGCCGCAGTATCGCCTGCCGGGGTGTCCGGGAGGCGACCACGGTGCTGCCGCCGCCGCCCGGGACGGCGAACACGCGCAGGAAGAACTGGGCGAGCGGGCCGATCGCCACCGCGTACAGCAGCGTCCCCACCCCCAGGGAGCCGCCCAGCAGGAAGCCGGTGAGCACCACCGTCAGCTCGATCGTGGTCCGGATCAGCCGCAGCGAGCGCCCGGTGAGCCGGTGCAGTCCCGTCATCAGCCCGTCGCGCGGACCCGGACCGAACCGGGCGGCGATGTAGAGGCCGGTGGCCAGGCCGTTGAGGACGACCCCGGCGAGCATCAGCGGCACCCGGGCGAGCAGGCCGTGGGCGTCGGGGACGAGCCAGAGGGTGGCGTCCATGGCGGCGCCGATGACGAGGACGTTGGAGACGGTGCCCAGTCCCGGCTTCTGGCGCAGCGGGATCCACAGCAGCAGGACGGCGGCCCCGACGATCGTCAGGACCACGCCCATGGACAGGCCGGTGATCCCGGACAGGCCCTGGTGCAGGACGTTCCACGGTTCGAGTCCCAGGCCGCTGCGCACCAGCAGCGCGGAGCTGACCCCGTACAGCGCGAGGCCCGCGTACAGCTGCACCAGCCGGCGGACGAGGTGCCGCGGCTCCGGGACGGCCGCCGGGGCACCGGCGGCGACAGCGGTGGCCGGCGTCGGGGTCGTGTCGGCGGTGGGCGGTGTCGCGGTGGTGTCGGCGGTGGCCGGTGGGCCGGAGGTGGTCGACATGGGTTGTGCCCCCCGATGTGGTGATGGTGGACTGACTCATGCCACCCTGTGGCAGGCTTCGGGACCCCAACCAGGTCCAATTCGAGGAAGGTGGACTGAATTCCATGGCTGAGTGGACTTCGGCAGTGGGCCCCGCCCAGCTGGCCCGACAGCTCACGGCGCAGCAGCCCCGGCCCGCCGGACCCGGCACCCGCAAGCCGCCCGCCTACCGCGCCCTCGCCGACGGCATCCGCCTCCTCGTCCTGGAGGGCCGCGTCCCGGTCGCCGCCCGGCTCCCCGCCGAGCGGGAACTGGCCCTCGCCCTCTCCGTCAGCCGTACGACGGTCGCCGCCGCCTACGAGGCGCTGCGCGCCGAAGGGTTCCTGGAGTCCCGCCGCGGCGCCGGGAGCTGGACCGCCGTGCCCGCGGGCAACCCGCTGCCCGCCCGAGGGCTGGAGCCCCTGCCGCCCGAGTCGCTCGGCTCCATGATCGACCTGGGCTGCGCCTCGCTGCCCGCGCCCGAGCCCTGGCTCACCCGCGGCTTCCAGGGCGCCCTGGAGGAGCTGCCGCCCTACGCGCACACCCACGGCGACTACCCGGCCGGACTGCCCGCCCTGCGCCAGATGCTCGCCGACCGCTACACCGAGCGCGGCATCCCCACCATGCCCGAGCAGATCATGGTGACGACCGGTGCCATGGGCGCCATCGACGCCATCTGCCACCTCTTCGCCGGACGCGGCGAGCGGATCGCCGTGGAGTCCCCCTCGTACGCCAACATCCTCCAGCTCATGCGGGAGGCCGGCGCCCGGCTGGTGCCCGTCGCCATGTCCGAGGGGCTGGACGGCTGGGACCTCCCGCGCTGGCGCCAGGTGCTCCGGGACGCCGCGCCCCGGCTCGCCTACGTCGTCGCCGACTTCCACAACCCGACCGGCGCCCTCGCCGACGAGGACCGGCGGCGCGCCCTGGTCGACGCCTCCCGCTCCGCCGGGACGGTCCTCGTCGTCGACGAGACCATGACCGAGCTGTACCTCGACGAGGGCTTCGAGATGCCCCGCCCCGTCTGCTCCTTCGACCCGGCCGGCAGCACGGTGCTCACCGTCGGCTCGGCGAGCAAGGCGTTCTGGGCCGGCATGCGCATCGGGTGGGTGCGCGCGGCCCCCGACGTGATCCGCTCGCTGGTCGCGGCACGCGCGTACGCCGACCTCGGCACCCCCGTGCTGGAGCAGCTCGGCGTCAACTGGCTGATGCGGACCGGTGGCTGGGAGGAGGCGGTCGCCCTGCGGCGCGCCCAGGCCCGGGAGAACCGTGACGCCCTGGTCGCCGCGGTGCGCCGGGAGCTGCCGGACTGGGAGTTCGAGGTGCCGAGCGGCGGCCTGACCCTGTGGGTGCGCACCGGGGGCCTGTCCGGCTCGCGGCTGGCCGAGGTGGGGGAGCGGGTCGGCGTCCGGGTGCCGTCGGGGCCCCGCTTCGGCGTGGACGGCGCCTTCGAGGGGTACGTACGGCTGCCGTTCACCGTCGCCGGGCCGGTGGCCGATGAGGCGGCGGTGCGCCTCGCGGCGGCGGCCCGCCTGGTGCAGGCCGGGGCGAGCGCCGGTTCGGGGGAGTCGCCCCGGACGTTCGTGGCCTGAGGCTGCCTGGGGCTCCCGGGGCGGCGCCGGGGCCCGGTTGGTCCCCGGCCGCCCGGTGGGCCCGGGCGGTGGGGTTCGCGGCGCCGGGTGCGGTCAGCCCGTCGCGGGTACGCCCGCCGTTCCTCCGGTGCCGGTGGTGAGGGCGGGGGCCGTGCCAGTCACTGTGTCCGGTGCGGCCACGGGCGGCCCGGCGGGCGCGGGCGGCTGCGCCGCGGGTGCCAGGGGTGCGCCGGGCAGGGCCGCCATGGACGTCACGATCAGCGGGCGTACCGGCCCGGGGCGGGCGGTCGGCGCGTCCGGTGCCGCGTTCTGGAGTGTTTCGGGCCCGTCCGGTGCCGCGTCCTGGAGTGTTTCGGGTCCGTCCGGTGCCGCGGTCGGTGCGAGGGGCGGCTGCGGCGGCAGCGGCGGGGCCTCCGGGGGAGCCTGGGGAGCCGGGTGGCGGTCGGGCAGCAGGTCGAGGACGGCCTGCCGGAGCGGCTCCGGCGTCGCGTCGTCGTACGGGTCCGGGGTCGCCGGCACCTGGAGCCGCAGCACCGGTCCGGCGCCCAGCCGGGCGTACCCGCGTCCGGGCGGGACCTCCGGGACCGGCGTCGTGCGGGGGGCGGAGTCCAGCACGTACCGCACCTGCTCGGGGGAGGCGGGGCCCAGCACGACCCGGGCGCGTGTGTGCGTCCAGACGGCCTCGCTGAGCGCGCCGACGGTGTCGAACTGCTCGGCCACCACGACCGTCACATGGGCCGAGCGGCCGTGCCGCAGCGGCACCTGGAGCAGCGCCTGGGGGTCGGTGCGCCCCTCGGCCGCCGCGAGGTGCCCGAGCACACCGGGCCGGTCCAGCAGGATCCACAGCGGCCGCCGGGTGTCCTCCGGGGCCGGGCGGCCCGCCTGCCGGGCCTTGTTCGCCTCGATCAGCCGCCGTTCCGTCTCGCTCGCCGCCCATTCGAGGCTCGCCAGCGCACCGGACGGGGCGCACTCGGCGCCCAGCACCCCGGGGCGCCCGACGAGGCAGGCGTACTCGCCGGTGCCCGCCCCGTCCACGACCAGGACGTCCCCGTGCTGGAGCGCCTGGAGGGCGACGGACCGCAGCAGGGTGGTGGTGCCGCTGCCGGGCTGGCCCACGGCAAGGAGGTGCGGTTCCGTCGAGCGGGGCCCCGTGCGCCACACCACCGGGGGCGCGTCGCGGGTCTCGTCGCCGTCCCGCACGGGCACGGTCCGCTGCACCGCGTCGGGGTCGGTGAAGCCCAGGACGGTCTCGCCCGGCGCGGTCACGAAGCGCTGCGCGGCCACCGTCGCCGGCAGCGGCGCCAGCACCCGCATGAGGAGCTGGTTGCCCTCCTCGTCCCAGTCGAAGAGGTACTCCCGGCCCCGGCCGGACTTGGCGTGCAGCAGCTGCTCGATCCTGGCGCGGGACTCGGCCTCGCCGTCGGTGAAGTACGCGGGGTAGGTGATCCGCAGCCGGGTCGGACGGCCGTCGCCGTCGAAGGCGAAGTCGCCGAGGGCCCTGGACCAGTCACCGCCGTGGGCGAACAGCGGAGCGGGGTCGTCCGGGACCGAGAAGTACGGTACGAGGGCCTCGTACAGGCCCCTGAGGCGTTCGGTCTCCGCCTCGTCGGGACCCGTCCGCACCACCGGACGCTCCCGTCCCTGCCAGGCCGCCGCGCCCATCACCGAGACGAGGGCCAGCAGCGGCCCGTACGGGATGAGCGCGACGGCCAGGACGCAGGCCGCGACGACGAACAGCGCGGGACCGCGCCGCTCCTTGGGGGTCGCGGCCCATCGGGCGCGGCCCACTCCGGCCAGCTTCCGCAGACCACGGGTGATCGTGATCAGCGGATGGAGGACGTCCGTGGCGCCGTCGGCGGCCGTTCGTGCGAGCTCCCGGCCCCGGGCGATCCGGGCGGTGGCGCCGCTCGTGAGGCTCGGAATGCTCGGGAGGCTGGAGATGCGCGGAAGAGGACGCCGGGCCACGTCGTACTCCTGATCCTGAGGTGGTGGAGGGGGCCGCGCGGGCGGTCAGAACTTGATCCCGCCCAGCAGGCTGGCGAGGCTGGCCCCGCCGGCCGTGATGCTGGGGGCGATCGCGGTGCCCGCGAGGTAGAAGCCGAACAGCGCGCAGACGAGGGCGTGGGAGGCCTTGAGCCCGTCCTTCCTGAAGAACAGGAAGACGATGATGCCGAGCAGTACCACGCCTGAGATGGACAGGATCATGAGGGGATCTCCTGGGTGAGGGGACAGTCACCTTCAGTTCTTCCAGCCTCACAGAAAGTATCTATGTGATAAAAGGTGCAAACGAGTGAAATTATGGGTTTTTCACTTGACTGGCGGACGTGTCACTTGACCGGCGGGCCCGGCCGCCCTCGCCGGGGCGTCCCGCCGCCCCGACGCACATCCCTTGCCGCCGCCGGAGCCGATCATGTCCCCGCCCGGGCAGTACCCTGTCGGTTCACTCGTACGGCGCCCCCGCCGTACACCCCGGTCCTCCGGGTCCACGCAGGTCAAGCGGCCATCACGGCCGCGCGCGCCCTGGTCCTCACGGCGCGTCAACGAGGTGAGAGGCGGTACGTCCGATGAGTGAAGGCATCGAACCCAACGACTCCAACGACCCCAGCAACCCCATCGATCCCGGGGTGATCGAGCTGGCGTCCAAGGTCTTCGACCTGGCGCGGCAGGGCGACGCCGAGGCGCTCGCCGCGTATGTCGACGCGGGGGTCCCGGTGAACCTCACCAACGACAAGGGCGACTGCCTGGTGATGCTCGCCGCGTACCACGGCCACGAGGAGGCCGTCGCCGCCCTCCTGGCGCGCGGCGCCGACCCCAACCGCGTCAACGACCGCGGCCAGAGCCCCATCGCCGGGGCCGTCTTCAAGAGCGAGGACGGCATCGTCCAGGCCCTCCTGAACGCCGGCGCCGATCCGGAAGCCGGAACTCCGTCCGCCGTGGATACCGCCAGGATGTTTGGGAAGACACACCTCCTGGAGCTGTTCGGAACCCGGTGAACGGGAGCGGAACCCCAGGTCGGAGCGGTGGCGTAAATGTGGTCGCGGTGGCGAAAAGGCTGGGTCATCATGACGTCGGGCCCGCACGGGGCCACCGACGAGAGGCAGAGGAAGATGGTCGACACCAGGCGGAAGACGACGACGGGCGGCTCCACATGTTGCTGCGCGGCCTAGGCAATCACCGTTTCCCGGCCCCCCGCCGGGACCCCGGTACCCGCCGGGTGCGTCGACAGCTTGATGTGAGGCATTTTCCATGTTCGATCCGGTCATAGCGCCGAGCGGCACGCTGCTCGGCCTGCTGCAGAGGGGTCGCGGCGACGGCACACTGCACGCGCTCGCCGCGCCGCGGACAGAGGCCCTCGCGGCCCTCAACCACTGTGTGCTCTCCGACCCGCGCCAGGACTGGCAGGTCGAGAACCGCTCCCTCTACTACGCGCGCCTCTACCTGGACCTGCACGGCGGCCTCGAAGCGATCGAGGACCACCTGTTCGCCGCCGAGGACCACCTCGACACCGAGGAGGAGCGGACGGGCCTGGCGCTCGCCGTGCTGGGCCACCTCGCCGCGTACGGCCGCGGGGACGCCCTCGCGCTGCTCCGCCGGTACGCCGCCACCGGCTCCAACTGGGCCTGGGCGCTGGACGAGCTGGCCCTGCGCGACGACGACTCCGGCCTGCGCGCCTTGGCCGCCCCGGTCCTGGCGCGCTTCCCCGCCACCCCCGAGGGCGAGGCCGAGCTGGCCGCCGCCGTCCGGGACGCCTTCGAACCGCGCCCCTGGCGGCTCTGGGCCGACGACCCGCGCGAGACGGTCGGCGCCCGGGTGCGCGCCGCCCGGGAGCAGGGCTCCTTCGACCGGTGGCAGCGCCAGCTGCGCCCCACCGGCCCCCGGCCCGGCTGGAGCGTCGAGGCCGTCTTCGCCTGGGCCGAGGAGGGCCTGGAGCGCGGCACTGCGCTGCACGTCCCCGCCGCCCGCTGCCTCACCGCCGTCGCGGGCCCCGAGGACCGGGCGCTGATCGTCCAGGCCGCCCGCACCGGTGCGGACGGCGCCCGCTGCGCCGCCCTGCACTACCTCGCCGAGGCGCGCGACCCCGTCGTGCTCGACCTCATCGAGGCCGCCGCCGCCAGTGACTCCCGGACCGTCGCCGAAGCCGCCGTCGGCGCCTTCGAGCGCATGTGCGGCGACGCGGCCGTCGACCGCGCGCGGGGCTGGATCCACCGGCCCGACCCGCTGGGCGCCTCCGCCGCCGGCGTCCTCGCCTGCCGCGGCGACGCCCGGGACGCCGCACTCGTCCTCGGGGCGCTGCGCGAGGCGGTACGGGCCGAGGGCCCCGACGCGCCCGCCCTGTACGCCCTGGTCGACGGCGCCGGCCGGCTGGAGGTCGCCTGCGCCGCGCCCGTACTGCGCCACATCTACCGCGAGACCGCCTCCTCCCAGCTGCGCGGGCGCACCGCCCGCGCGCTCGCCGCCACCGACCCCTCCTTCGCGACCGGCTTCGCCGTCGAATGCCTCTGGGACTGCGAGGAGACCACCCGGGAGATCGCCGCCCTGCACGCCGAGACCGGGGACGTACGGGTGGCCGAGCGGCTGCGCCGCCTCGCCGCCGACCCCGCCGAGGAGGACGAGGTCCAGACGGCGGTCCGCAGCAGGATCGGACCGGACCTGCCCAAGGTCTGAACCGGCGCGGGGGCACGCAGCCCCGCCCACCGCGAGGGTCACGGGGGACCTCGCGGGCCCACGGCCCCCGCGGGCGCGAGCGGGTCGTCCATCCGTCCAGCCGCGGCCGTACGACCGGAGCGCGGATCCGGGGCGTGCACGCGGCGCATGACGGACCCGCGCGGCGCGCGATCACGGCGCCGGCTCGCGCGGGCGCGCGACCGCAGCGTCCGGCCGGGGGCATGTGACGCGGCGCGCGCGGGCAAACGCTCACGGGACGTTTCCCGCACGGACAGATCCAAGTCGGCGCGGCCACTCCGGCGGCGACGAGAACACCCGTATGCGTGTCGTCATCGTCACCGAGTCCTTTCCCCCCGACATCAACGGGGTGGCGCACTGCGCCCTCCAGACCGCCCGGCACCTCGCACTGCGCGGACATGACCCGCTCGTCATCGCCCCCGCCACGCCCTCCGCCCCCGCGCTCGGCGCCGGCGACGGCTCCGGTGTGTTCCACGGCTCCGGCGGCGCCGCCGGGCCGCCGTGCCCGGTCGTCCGCGTCCCCTCCCTGCCGCTGCCCGGCTACCCCCAGGTCCGGGTGGCCCTGCCCAGCCGGCGGCTGTCCGCCGCCGTGGCCGCGCACCGGCCCGACCTGGTCCACCTCGCGAGCCCCTTCGTGCTCGGCGCCCGGGGCATGGCCGCCGCCGCCCGGCTCGGCCTCCCGGCGGTCGCCGTGTACCAGACCGACCTCGGCGGCTACGCCCGCACCTACGTCGGCGCCGGAGAGGGCGCCGCCTGGCGCAGGCTGCGCGCCGTCCACGGCGCCGCCGACCGCACCCTCGCGCCCTCCACGGCCGCCGTCGCCGACCTGGAGCGGCACGGCGTGCGGCGGGTACGGCTCTGGCCGCGCGGGGTCGACACCGGCCGCTTCCGCCCCGGCCTGCGGGACGCGGCGCTCCGCCGGGAGCTGGCGCCCGGCGGCGAGGTGCTCGTCGGGTACGTCGGACGGCTCGCGCCCGAGAAGCGGGTGGAGCTGCTGGCCGGGGCGTGCGGCCTGCCCGGCGTACGCGTGGTCGTCGTCGGGGACGGACCGAGCGAGGGCGCGCTGCGGACCGCCCTGCCCGGAGCCGTCTTCCTCGGCCGCCGCACCGGGGACGACCTGGCCCGGATCTTCGCCTCGCTCGACGTCTTCGCGCACACCGGCCCGTACGAGACCTTCTGCCAGACCGTGCAGGAGGCCATGGCCTGCGGCCTCCCGGTCGTCGCGCCCGCCGCGGGCGGCCCCCTCGACCTGGTGGACCACGGGCGCACCGGCCTGCTCGTCGCCCCGCACGACGCGGACGCCCTGCGGACGGCCGTGGCCGCGCTCGCCGCCGACCCCGCCCTGCGCGCGGCGTACGGGCACGCCGGGCGGGACCGGGTGAACGGCCGGACCTGGGAGGCCGTCGGCGACCTGCTCCTCGGCCACTACGGCGACGTCCTGCGCGAGCGGCGGACGGCGGTGGCGGCATGAGCCTGCGCATCGTCCGGCTGGCGAACTTCGTCACCCCCTCGTCCGGCGGGCTGCGCACGGCCCTGGACGAACTGGGCCGGGGGTACGCCGCCGCCGGCCACGAACCGGTCCTGATCGTCCCGGGCGACGCCGCGGACGACCGCGTCACCCCCCAGGGCCGCGTGATCACCCTCCCCGGCCGCGTCCTGCCCGGCACCGGCGGCTACCGCGTCCTGGCCGACCGGGACCGGCTCCGCCGGCTGCTGGAGGAACTGTGCCCCGACCGCCTGGAGGTGTCGGACCGCACCACCCTGCGCTGGACCGGCGAATGGGCCCGGCGCGCCCGGGTGCCCGCCGTGATGGTCTCCCACGAGACGGCGGACGGCGTCCTGCGCACCTGGGGGATGCCGGGCCGCGCCGCCGCACGCGCCGCCGACCGGCTCAACCGCCGCAGCGCGTGGGCCTACTCCCGGATCGTCTGCACCACCGAGTGGGCGGAGCGCGAGTTCCTCCGCGTCGGGGCGCGCAATGTGGTGCGCGCGCCCCTCGGGGTCGACCTGCGCCGGTGCCGGCCGGGGCGGCGCAGCGACGCCCTGCGCGCCCGGTACGCGCCGGACGGCGGCGTCCTGCTCCTGCTCTGCTCCCGCCTGTCGGTCGAGAAGCGGCCCGCGACGGCCGTGGACGCCCTCGCGCGGCTGCGCGCCCTGGGCGTCCCCGCGACCCTGCTCGTCGCGGGCGACGGGCCGCTGCGGAGCGGCCTGGAGCGCCGGGCGCGCGGATCGGCCGTCCGGTTCCTGGGACATGTGGCGGACCGCGGCGAACTGGCCGCGCTCCAGGCGTCGGCGGACGTCTGCCTGGCACCCGGCCCGGCCGAGACCTTCGGGCTGTCCGCCCTGGAGGCCCTCGCCTGCGGCACCCCGGTCGTCGCGAGCGCGGCCTCGGCCCTCCCCGAGGTCGTCGGCGGCGCCGGAGTGGCCGCCCTGGACACCCCGGGGGCCTTCGCCGACGCGGTGGTCCACCTGCTGGCCCGGCCGGAGGGCAGGCGGCGCGCCGAGGCCCGCGCCCGGGCGGAGCTCTTCGGCTGGGACCTGGCCGTGGCGGCGTTCCTCGCGGCGCACGATGCCCCCATGCGCCCCGCCCCGGCGCAGGCCGCCCCCGCGCTCCCGGAGGTGCCGGCATGACCCCCGGGACGCCGCTGACACCCCCGCCCTCCGGGGCGGCGTACGGCCTCACGCCGGTGCCGGTGCCGGTGCCGGTCCCCGGTCCGGCGCCCGTACGGCCGTCCCCGCCGGCGTACGACCGGAGCGCGCCGGCCACCGGACACGAAGGGGCGCGGCGGTTCGCCGCCCTCGGGGACTCCCTCACGGCGGGCGTCGGCGACCCGGTGGGCGGCGGCCTCCGGGGGTGGGCCGCGCTCCTCGCGGAGGGGCTCACCCAGCCGGACGGCACCGCCGTGCGGTTCCGCAACCTCGCGGTGAGCGGCGCCCGCGCCAGGGACGTCGCCGAGCGGCAGCTCCCCGAGGCCCTCGCGTACCGCCCCGACGTCGCCTCGGTCGTCGTCGGGGTGAACGACACCCTCCGCAGCGCCTTCGACATCACCGAGGTGGCGCTCGCCCTCGACCGGGTCTGCGGCCGGCTCGCCGCGCAGGGCGCCGTCCTCCTCACCGCCTGCCTGCCCGACCCCGGCGCCATGCTGGGCCTGCCGCCACCGCTGGCCCGCCCCCTCGCCCGCCGCCAGCGCCAGGTCAACGCCGTCGCGCATGCCCTGACCGCCCGCCACGGCGCCGTCCACCTGCACCTGGCCGACTCCGCCTGGGTCGCCGACCGTGCCCAGTGGAGCGCCGACCGGCTGCACCCGGGGGAGCGCGGCCACCGGACCATCGCCGCCCGGTTCCACACCCTGCTCGCCGACCGCGGCCTGGCGCACGGAGCCGCGCCCGCCCGTGAACCGGGGCAGCCGCCGCCGACCGCCGCCGACACCGCGCTCTGGCTGGCCACCGCCGGGACCGGCTGGCTGCTGCGCCGCTGCCACGACCTGCTGCCGCAGCTCCTGCGGCTCGCGGGGGCGGAGACGGTGCACTGGGCGCGCGGCACCGGCGCACGGCTCGACCTGCACGCCGAGACCGCGCTGGCGGCCGCCCTCGCCGCCGTAACGGGACCGCCGCACGGGCCGGTACGCGTATCGCCGCCCGCCCCCGTACGCGTACCCATGCCGCCCGGCGCGCCGCCCGCGCCCGTACACGTCCCCGCGCCACCGCCCGTCCCCGTGCCGGTGCAGCGGAGCGGGCCCGGCGTCCCCGTGCCGGGGGAGCCGCCGCTTGCCAGAATGGGGGAGTGACCGGGCGCTGGGAGTTCTGGATCGACCGGGGCGGCACCTTCACCGATGTCGTGGCCCGCCGCCCCGACGGGCGCGTGGTCACCCGCAAGCTGCTCTCCCACGACCCGGCGCGCTACGACGACGCCGCCGTCGCCGGGGTGCGGCTGCTCCTCGGGCTCGGCCCGGACGAACCGGTACCGGCCGACCGGATCGCCTCCGTCAAGATGGGCACCACCGTCGCCACCAACGCCCTGCTGGAGCGGCGCGGGGAGCCCACCGTGCTGCTCGTCACCGAGGGCTTCCGCGACGCCCTGCGCATCGCCTACCAGAACCGCCCCCGGATCTTCGACCGCCGCATCCTGCTCCCGGAGGCCGTCTACGACCGGGTCGTCGAGGTCCCCGAACGGGTCGACGCCCACGGCACCGTCGTCCGCCCCCTCGACGACGACGCCGTCCGCGCGCGCGTGGAGACGGCCCGTCAGGACGGCTTCCGCAGCGCCGCCGTCGTCCTCCTGCACGGCTACCGCCACCCCGCCCACGAGCTGCGCGTCGCCGAGGCGGCCCGCGCGGCCGGCTTCACCCAGGTCAGCTGCTCCCACGAGGTGAGCCCGCTGATCCGGCTGGTGCCGCGCGGCGACACCACGGTGGTGGACGCCTACCTCTCGCCGATCCTGCGCCGGTACGTCGACCGGGTCGCCGCCGAACTCGCCGGGGTACGGCTGCTGTTCATGCAGTCCAGCGGCGGCCTGCGGGAGGCCGCCCACTTCCGCGGCAAGGACGCCGTGCTGTCCGGCCCGGCGGGCGGGGTCGTCGGCATGGCCCGTACGTCCGAACAGGCCGGGTACGGACAGGTGATCGGCTTCGACATGGGCGGCACCTCCACCGATGTGTCGCACTACGCGGGCGAGTTCGAACGGGAGCTGGACACCCGGGTCGCCGGGGTGCGGATGCGCGCGCCCATGATGAGCGTCCACACCGTCGCGGCCGGCGGCGGCTCCGTCCTCCACTTCGACGGGCAGCGCTACCGGGTCGGCCCCGACTCCGCCGGCGCCGACCCCGGGCCGGCCTGCTACCGGCGCGGCGGCCCGCTGACCGTCACCGACGCCAATGTGATGCTCGGCCGCGTCCAGCCCCGGCACTTCCCCGCCGTCTTCGGCCCCGCCGGGGACCAGCCGCTGGACACCGGGGTGGTGCGCGAGCGGTTCACCGCGCTCGCCGGAGAGGTACGGCGGCACACCGGCACCGCCCCCACCCCCGAGGAGGTCGCCGCGGGGTTCCTGGAGATCGCCGTCCTCAACATGGCCAACGCCGTCAAGAAGATCTCCGTCCAGCGCGGTCACGACATCACCCGCCACGCCCTCACCAGCTTCGGCGGCGCCGGCGGCCAGCACGCCTGCGCCGTCGCCGACGCCCTGGGCATCGACACCGTCCTCGTACCGCCGCTCGCCGGGGTGCTGTCGGCGTACGGCATCGGGCTCGCCGACGCCACCGCCATGCGCCAGCAGTCCGTCGAGGCCGAACTCGACGACGCCGCCCACGCGCGCGTGACGGCCCTCTGCGCCCGGCTCGCCGACCGCACCCGCGCCGAACTGCGCGCGGACGGGCTGCCCGACGACGCCATCACCACCCACGCGCGCGTACTGCTCCGCTACGCCGGCACGGACGCGACCCTGCCGGTACCCCTCGCCCCCGCCGGACGGATGCGGGAGGCGTTCACCGCCGCGCACCGCGCCCGGTACGCCTTCACCATGGACAAACCGCTGGTCGCCGAGGCCGTGTCGGTCGAGGCGGTGGGCCGGTCCGGCGACCGGGAGCCGGCCCGCACCGGGCAGGCCCCGAGGGAGGGCCCCCCGCGCCCGTACGCCACCGTCACCGTCCACGTGGACGGCACCCCCACGGACACCCCCCTGTACCGCAGGGACGACCTCCGCCCCGCCGACACGGTGACCGGACCGGCCGTCGTCGCCGAGGCCGACGCCACCACCGTCGTGGACGACGGGTGGCGGGCCCGGGCGGCCGAAGAAGGGCACCTCATCCTCACCCGCGCCCGCCCCAGGCCGCCCCGTACCGCCGCCGGCACCGACGTCGACCCGGTCCTCCTGGAGGTGTTCAACAACCTCTTCATGGCGATCGCCGAGCAGATGGGCGTACGGCTGGAGAACACCGCCCACTCCGTCAACATCAAGGAACGGCTCGACTTCTCCTGCGCCCTGTTCGACGCCGACGGCAACCTGATCGCCAACGCGCCCCACATCCCCGTCCACCTGGGCTCCATGGGCGAGTCCATCAAGGAGGTGCTGCGCCGCAACGGGGACACCATGCGGCCCGGCGACGTGTACGCGATCAACGATCCGTACCACGGCGGCACCCACCTGCCCGACATCACCGTCGTGACCCCCGTCTTCGGCCCGGACGGCGGCCCGCTGCGCTTCCTCGTCGCCTCCCGGGGCCACCACGCCGAGATCGGCGGCATCACCCCCGGCTCCATGCCGGCCTTCAGCCGCAGCGTCCACGAGGAGGGCGTCCTCTTCGACAACTGGCTCCTGGTCCGGGACGGACGGCTCCGCGAGGCCGAGACCCGCCGGCTGCTCACCGAAGCCCCCTACCCCTCCCGCGACCCGGACACCAACCTCGCCGACCTGCGCGCCCAGATCGCCGCCAACGAGAAGGGCATCGAGGAACTCGCCCGCGCCACCGACCGGTTCGGCCTCGACGTCGTCCACGCCTACATGCGCCACGTCCGCGCCAACGCCGAGGAGTCGGTCCGCCGCATCGTCGCCACCCTCCACGACGGCACCTGCCGGTACGAGACCGACGCCGGCGCCGTCATTCAGGTCGCCGTCCGCGTCGACCGCGAACGCCGCCGCGCCGTCCTGGACTTCGCCGGCACGTCACCGCAGCAGCCCGGGAACACCAACGCGCCCCGGTCCGTGGTGATGGCCGCGGTGCTGTACGTCTTCCGCACGCTCGTCGACGACGACATCCCCCTCAACAGCGGCTGCCTCGAACCGCTGGAGGTGCGGGTGCCGGAGGGCTCGATGCTCGCCCCCGCCCACCCGGCGGCCACCGTCGCGGGGAACGTCGAGACCTCCCAGGCGGTGACCGGCGCCCTCTACGCGGCCCTCGGCGTCCAGGCGGAGGGCTCCGGCACCATGAACAACGTCACTTTCGGCAACGACCGCGTGCAGTACTACGAGACCGTGGCGAGCGGGTCCGGCGCCGGAGACGGGTTCGACGGCGCCGACGCCGTGCAGACCCACATGACCAACTCCCGCCTCACCGACCCGGAGATCCTGGAGTGGCGCCACCCGGTCCGCGTCGACGCCTTCTCGGTACGGGACGGCAGCGGCGGGCGCGGCCGGTGGCGGGGCGGCGACGGCGTCGTCCGCCGCATCCGGTTCCTGGAGCCCATGACGGTCACCCTCCTCACCGGCCACCGCAGGATCCCCCCGTACGGGATGGCCGGCGGCGCCCCGGGCGCGCTCGGCGAGAACCGCGTGGAGCGCGCCGACGGCACCGTCCATCGCCTGGCCGGCGTCGACGTGGTGGAGGTGGCGCCGGGGGACGTCCTGGTCGTCGCCACCCCCGGAGGCGGCGGCTACGGCACCCCGCGCGACCCCTGACCGGTGACGGCGAACCGGACCGGGGTGCCTGGCACGGCCTGCGCCGCCGCCGCGAGGTCCCGCTCCCGGACCACGGCCACCACCGGGTAGCCACCGGTCGTGGGATGGTCCGCGAGGAACACCACCGGCTGCCCGTCCGGCGGCACCTGCACGGCGCCCAGGACCATGCCCTCGCTGGGCAGCTCGCCCGGCACGGCACGCTCCAGGGGCGGGCCCTCCACCCGCAGGCCGATGCGGTTGCTCGCCGGGGACACCCGGTACGCGCGCGTGGCGAAGGTGCGCAGCGCCCGCGCGGTGAACCAGTCGTCCCGGGGGCCCTGCCGCACGCCCAGCACCAGCTCTCCGGGCGGGCCCGGCCACGGCACGGCGTCCGGGACCGCCCCGTGGCCCCGGCCGGGTGCCCCGGCGGGCGGCGGGCCGAGCGGGAGCACGGCGCCGTCGCGCAGGGGCGCCGGGCCCAGCCCCGAGAGCAGGTCCGTGGAGCGGCTGCCGAGCACCGGCTCGGCGGCGACGCCCCCGGCGAACGCCACGTACGACCGCAGGCCCCGCACCGCCGCCCCCACCTCCAGCACGGCGCCCGCGGGGACCCGCACCGGGGCGCCCCACGCTGCCGGGCGGCCGTCCACCCGGACCGGGCAGGGCGCGCCGCCCACGGCGACGGTCACCGCGCGGCGCGGGCGCACCGCGCAGCCGTCCAGCGTCGTCTCCAGCACGGCCGCCCCGGGCCCGTTGCCGACCAGCCGGTTGGCGAGGGCGCTCGCGTACGGGTCGAGGGCGCCCGACCGCGGGACGCCCAGGTGCGCGTGCCCGGGGCGCCCCCGGTCCTGCACGGTGGTGAGCGCCCCGGCCCGTACGACGGCGAAGGCCCGGTCGGTCATCGGCGTCCGCCCTCCGGCCCCCGGGCGACGAACCGGACGCGGGTGCCCGGCGCGAGCAGCGCGGCCGGCTCCCGGGCCGGGTCCCACAGCACGGCGTCCGTCGTGCCGATCAGCTGCCAGCCGCCGGGCGAGGTGCGCGGGTACACCCCGGTGTACGGGCCGGCCACGGCGACCGCGCCCGCCGGGACGGCCGTGCGCGGAGTGTCCCGCCGGGGCACGTGCAGGGCGGGCGGCAGCCCGGTCAGATAGCCGAACCCGGGCGCGAACCCGCAGAACGCCACCCGGAACTCCACGCCCGCGTGCGTCCGGGCCGCCTCACCGGGCGTCATGCCCCAGCGGGCCGCCACCTCGGCCAGGTCGGGCCCGTCGTACCGGACGGGGATCTCCACCGCCGGGTCCACGCGCGCGTGGAGCGGGCCCACCTCCCAGGCGGCGACCAGCGCGGCCAGCGCCCCGGGGTCCTCGACCCCGTCGAACAGCACGGTCCGGGCGGCCGGTACGACCTCCGTCACGGCGGGCAGCGCCCCGGCCGCCCGGCGGCGGAGCACCTCGGCGTGGAACGCCTCCGTCTCCTCGCCGCTGCCCAGCTCGACGAGCAGACCCCGGTCACCCACCGGAAGGGTCCTCATACGAAGGCCCCCACCCGCACGCCGGAGGACTCCAGGGCGGCCCGCACACGGCGCGCCAGATCCACGGCGCCCGGGGTGTCCCCGTGCAGGCACAGCGACCGGGCACGGACGGCCACCGGGCGTCCGCACCGCGAGGTGACCGTCCCGAACCGGGCCATGGCCACGGACCGTTCCACCACGGCCGCCGGGTCGGTGAGGACGGCGCCCTCCTCACCGCGCGGCACCAGGGTGCCGTCCGGCGTGTACGCGCGGTCGGCGAACGCCTCCGTCACGACCGGCAGCCCGGCCTTCTCCGCCGCCTCGTGCAGCCGCGACCCGGGCAGCCCCAGCAGCGGCAGCCGCTCGCCGGTCAGCAGGACCCCGTCGACCACGGCGGCGGCCTGCTCCTCGTCCCGTACCACCCGGTTGTAGAGCGCCCCGTGCGGCTTCACGTACGACACCCGCGCCCCGGCCGCCCGGGCGAACACCCCCAGCGCGCCGATCTGGTAAGCCACTTCGGCGGCCAGCTCCTCATGGGGCACGTCCATGGAGCGCCGACCGAAGCCGGCGAGGTCGCGGTAGGAGACCTGGGCGCCGATCCGCACCCCGCGCTCGGCGGCCAGCGCGCACACCCGGCGCATGGTGGCCGCGTCCCCGGCGTGGAAGCCGCAGGCGACATTGGCGCTGGTGACGACGGACAGCAGCTGCTCGTCGTCGGTCAGCCGCCAGCGCCCGAAGCCCTCTCCGAGGTCGGCGTTGAGGTCGATCGAGGCCCAGGTCACGGTGGTGTCTCCCGTCGTTCGCGCGTATCCGTCAGACCAGTTCGCGGCCGCGTGTCTCCGGCAGGCCGAGCAGGGCCAGGACGGCGATGCCGTACCCGACCGCGCCGAAGACCAGTGCCCCGCCCACGCCCCAGCTGTCCGCGAGGAAGCCCACCAGGGTGGGGAAGAACGCGCCGGCCGCCCGGCCGGTGTTGTACGTGAAGCCCTGGCCCGTGCCCCGTACCGCCGTCGGGTACAGCTCGGCCAGGAACGAGCCGAACCCGCTGAAGATGGCGGACATGCAGAAGCCGAGCGGGAACCCCAGGACCAGCACGAGACCGTCGGCCCCGGCGGGGATGTTGGTGTACGCCACGATGCACACCGCCGAGAGGAAGGCGAAGACCACGATGTTCCGCTTCCGCCCCAGCCGGTCGGTGAGGTAACCACCCGTCAGGTACCCGAGGAACGCCCCGGATATCAGGAAGGCCAGATAGCCGCCCGTCCCGACGACGGTCAGCCCCCGGTCCTCCTTGAGGTACGTCGGCACCCAGGTGGCCAGCGTGTAGTAGCCGCCCTGCACTCCCGTGGACAGCAGGGTGGCGAACAGGGTCACGCGCAGCAGCCCGGGCCTGAAGACGGCGGCGAAGGAGCCGCGTTCACGGCTCGACCGGCGTACCTCGGCGGCGCCCGGCGCGTCCTCGACGTTCCGGCGGACCCAGATCACCAGCAGCGCGGGCAGGGCGCCCGTCCAGAACATCACCCGCCACGCGGTGTCCGGGTCGAGGAAGTGGAAGACCAGCGTGTAGACGACGACCGCGAGCGCCCAGCCGGCCGCCCAGGCGCTCTGCACACCGCCGAGGGTGCGGCCCCGGTGCCGGGCGGACGCGTACTCGGCCACCAGGATCGCGCCGACCGCCCACTCGCCGCCGAAACCGACACCCTGGAGGGCGCGGAAGACCAGCAGGGTCTCGTAGTTGGGGGCGAAGCCGCACAGGACGGTGAACAGGGCGTACGTGATGACCGTGATCATCAGCGCCTTCACCCGGCCGATCCGGTCGGCGAGGATGCCCGCGAGGACACCGCCGAGGGCGGAGACCACCAGGGTGACCGTGGTCAGCAGCCCGGTCTGGCCGCCGCTCAGGCTGAAGTAGGCGGAGATCGCCACCATGCTCAGCGGCAGCGTGAAGAAGTCGTACGAGTCGAGGGCGTAGCCGCCGAACGCGCCGCCGAAGGCGCGCCGGCCGCGCGGACCGAGGGCGCGCAGCCAGCCGAACGCGCCGGATTCGTCGGCCGGTCCGGTCGTTCCGGCGGCTTGAGCCGGCCCTGTGGGTCCGGTCGGTCCGGTCGGGGAGGTGTGCGGGGACTTGGTCGTGCTCATCTGCACCTCGCAGAGGAGAGCGGGAACCGTTGCGGTGCCCCCAAGGTAGGGATCGTTCAACAATCCGACAAGAGGTTCGTCCCCTCGTTCTCGTCCGCCTTTCCTTCTACGATGAGCCGGGCGGGACCGGCGGAGGAGAAGAGGGCGCTGTGGGGACAACGGGCTCCGGGGACGAGCGGGCCGGCGGACTGGTGGACGACCGGGCGCTGCTGGGGCGCACGAGCACGGCGGAGCGGGTGGCGGACATCCTGCGCACCCGGATCGCCGAAGGCTTCTTCCCGCCAGGGACCCGGCTCTCCGAGGACGGCATCGGCGGCGCGCTGGGCGTCTCCCGCAACACCCTGCGCGAGGCGTTCCGGCTGCTGACCCGTGAGCGGCTGCTCGTGCACGAGCTGAACCGCGGGGTGTTCGTGCGGGTCCCGGCCGTCGATGACGTGGTCGACATCTACCGCACCCGCCGGCTCGTCGAGTGCGCGGTCGTGCACGACCTGGGCGAGCCGCCGTTCGCGCTGGACGGGCTGGTCCGGGCGGTGGGGGAGGGGGAGCGCGACGCGCGGAAGGGCGACTGGACGGGCGTGTCCACCGCCAACATCCACTTCCACCGCGAGCTGGTCGCCCTGGCCGGCAGCGACCGCACCGACGAGCTGATGCGCGGGGTCCTCGCCGAACTCCGGCTGGTATTCCACCTGGTGGACGACGCGCGGGCGCTGCACAAGCCGTATCTCCGGAGGAACCGGGAGATTCTGGACGCCCTGCAGGCGGGGGAGCGCACCAGGGCGGAGCAGCTCCTCGTGGCTTACCTCGACGACTCGCGCGAGCAGTTGGTCCGGGTTTATACCCAAGTGTTCGAAGGTGGCCGGGAAGCCGGCACCGGCTGAGGCCCCGGAGCGGCCGCCCGTCCCCGGCCTCCTGCCCGGCCGCCCGCCGGCCCGCGCCGCCCGTGCCCCGCAGCGCGGGCCCCCGGCGGGCCATCTGCGCCGTTTCGACCGTTGTCAGTGCGAGGACCTAATCTGTGCAGCGTGACTTCGCCTGCCTCGACGGAATCCGTTCCGCCCCAGCTCAGCGCGGGGCCGCGGCCCGCGCAGGGCCCGGCCGCCGACGAAGGGCTCGCGCGGCGGCTCCGCGCGCTCGCGTGCACCGCGCCCCTGCACGACCTGGACGCCCGCAAGGCGAACCTGGCGGGGGAGTACACCACGTACGCGATGGCCGAGGTCGCCCTCGCCGCGATCGACCTCGTCACGCTCAACATGGACTTCGACACCGGCGCCGACCACGAGCAGATCGTCGCCCGGCTGCTGCCCCGCGTCGCCGCCCAGGCCCCCGCGCGCCCCGCCGCCGAGCACGAGCGCGTGGCCCGCTGGGTCATGGAGAACCTGATCAACGTCGGCAGCGTCGACCGCGGCTTCCGCGCCGTGTACGGCACCTTCGGCGCCGACGGTGTCTATGTCCGCCGGGACTACGACTTCAAGCTGATCGAGGAAGTCCCCGGCTACGGCGGCAGCGTCTACCTCCGCACCACCGACGAGGCGGTCAACGTCCTGGTCGGCGCCCTCGACACCGACGTCACCAGCGCCCAGATCGCCGCCGAGGTCAAGCTGGAGGTGCTCATCAGCCGGGGCAGGCTCGCCGACGCCCAGCTCGCCGCGGAGCAGGCCCGCTACCGCACCGTGCAGTACGCGGAGACCCTCCGCAAGACCCTGGAGGCCACCCGCCGCAATGTCCGGGCCGTCGACTGGCTCGGCGCCGTGCCCGACATGATCGACGAGGCCCTCGACCACGTCGCCGACCGGTACCGCCACGAGAACGCGATCCTCACCAACATCCGCAAGGCGCGGGACGAGGCCGAGGACCAGGAGCACAAGCGCCGCGCCGCCGAGCTGGTCGACATCGTCAAGGACTGCATCCGCCGCCACACCCAGCTGCAGTCCCGACTCCTGGAGGCCGGCCCGCTGTTCCGCGCCGAGCAGGACCGGCAGGCATTCTCCCAGCCCGCCGCGCGTGTGGGGCTCGATCTGTACGGCCAGCTCGTCGCCCCCGTCCTGCCGCTGCCGCTGGAGCGGGCGATCACCGTCACCGACGCGTTCTTCGCCCGGGGCACCGGCCTGCGCGCCCCCGGCTCGGTCCGGATGGGGGACCTGGTCGACCTCCTGCTGACCCCGCCCGTGGAGCGCGAGCACCTGGGCGCCGAGATGCCCGAGCCGGACCTGATCGCCACCCCCGACGACAGCCGGTTCAGCGAGCAGCAGCTCGCGAGCGCCATGGAGCTGCTCGACCTGGAGCACGACGCGCCGCGCCGGCTGTCGGGACTGCTCGCCGAGGCCCGCGCCCGGGACCCCGAACTGCCCTATCTCGTGGCCCTGCTGGCGGTGCACGCGGCGAGCCCCCCGGTGGGCACGGCCTACCGGCAGGGCGAGGAGCGGCTGCTGTTCGCCGTGGACGACGGCACCGAGCTGGACGACCCGGAGTTCGGCGGCGCCGACCTCATCGTGGGCACCGCCCTGCTGGACGCCGCCGGCATGGCCGCCGACCGGACGGACGCCGCATGACCCCGGAGCCCCGCGCCCCCGGGCCGCCCGCGACGCGCGTGCCCCGCCGCCCCTGACCACCCGCCCCGGCCACGACCCCTACCCCGCCCCGACGGCCCCCGCCCGCACCGGCCCACCCGGCCACGACCCCCCACCCCACCCGCACCGAGGAGCACCAGCCGTGACCGACCACCACGCCGAGCACACCGACGCGTGGAGCGAGCCGGACACCCCCCGGCCCGCCGCACCCGGCGCCGTCACGCCCGCCGACGCGGCCGACGCCGCCCGGCTGGTCTCCTTCGGGCTCCAGCCCAAGCTGCTCCCCGCCCGCGACGCCGAGTACGCCGACCTGCTCCGCCGCTACCGCGAGGAGCCCGCCTTCGCGCGCGTGGCCGACGCCGTCGCCACCGGCCTCGGCCTGGTCGTCCTGGAGGTCTCCCCGCGCGCGGGCATGGCCGTCACCGCCGCCGAGGACTCCGTCTTCGCCGTCCGCATGGGCGAGTACGCCCGCCGCGCCTCCACCGACGCCGGCGACCGCTTCCTGCACGGCCTCGCCCACCTGGCGGTCGCCGCCATGGCGTTCCCCCGCCCCGAGGACCTCGCCGACGACGGCTACATCGGCCGCATCACCGTCAACGGCGTCGACGCCTTCGTACGCCAGGCGTGCCGCCGCCTGGAGGAGCGCGCCGAGGAGCAGGGCGAGAACACCGACCCGATGACCGACGCCCCCGGCCTGGAGGCCGCCTGGCGCATCTACGCCCGGCGCAGCGCCACCGGCGCCACCAAGGACGCCCGCCGGCTCGCCGGCTCCACCACCGGCATCATCGGCAAGGCCGTCGCGTTCCTCACCGACTCCGGCTTCCTCCAGCGCACCGGCGACGAGGGCGGCGGCTCCTACCGCACCACCGCCCGCTACCAGCTCCAGGTGCGCGACATGGCGGGCAGCGCCGCCCTAGCCGAACTGCTGGAGCTGGGCGTCGTCCCGGTCACCGACGGCTCCGCCACCCTCCTGCCGCCGCCCGAGGGGGACGACCTGGAGCTGGCCGCCGACGCCGGCCTGCCCTTCCACGCCTGACCCGCGCCGCACACCGCACACCACAGCACGCACCGCACACGCAGTACACGACAGCACGCACCGCCCGCACCGCACACCACAGCCCGCACCGCCCGCACCGCAGCACACCACAGCACACGACTGAGAGTCCGCCGACATGTACGAGTTGTCCCGGGTCCGCCTCTACTCCATCGGGCCGGCCGGCGCGCGGTACGCCGACACCGTGCTGGACCTGCGCGGAGTGGGCGCCCCCGTGCCCCACCCCGCGCCCGCGCAGGCGGAGTTCTTCGAGGAGGAGCCGGTCGGCCCGCCCCGCCGCCCCGCGCCCGCCGGTGTGCTCTTCCTGGAGAACGGCGGCGGCAAGTCCGTCCTCCTCAAACTGATCTTCTCCGTGATGCTGCCGGGCCACCGCAACACCCTCGGCGGCGCCAGCTCCGGAGTGCTGCGTAAGTTCCTGCTCGCCGACGACTGCGGCCATGTCGCCCTGGAGTGGCAGCACACCCTCACCGGCGAACTGGTCGTCGTCGGCAAGGTCAGCGAGTGGCGCGGCCGGCAGGTCTCCAACGACCCGCGCAAGTTCGCCGAGGCCTGGTACTCCTTCCGCCCCGGCCCCGGGCTCGGCCTCGACTCGCTGCCCGTCGCCGAGGCCACCTCCGTCCGGCCGCCCGCCGAGGGCATCTCCGGCGCCCAGGGCCGCCGCCGCACCATGAAGGGCTTCCGCGACGCCCT
This sequence comes from Streptomyces sp. NPDC015131, assembly GCF_043079975.1. Classification (NCBI taxonomy): domain Bacteria; kingdom Bacillati; phylum Actinomycetota; class Actinomycetes; order Kitasatosporales; family Streptomycetaceae; genus Streptomyces; species Streptomyces sp. NPDC015131. Next base: position 446,310 of record NZ_JBIBVB010000007.1, read on the forward strand.
CACCGACGCGGGCAAGGCGTACCCCCACCTGGAGGTGTACTGGGAGGAGATCCACGACCGCTGGAACGAGCACCTCGGCGGCCTCGGCCTCGACCCCGAACTCTTCCGCTACCAGCGCGAGATGAACGCCGACGAGGGCGAGGCGGCCGGCCTCTTCGCGGTCAAGAAGGACTCCGACTTCACCGACCTCCTGCTGCGCGCGGTCACCGACACCCGGGACACCGACGGCCTCGCCGACCTCGTCGGCGGCTTCGGCAACAAGCTCGGCCGCCGGGCCGAACTCACCGCCGAACGCGACTTCACCGCGGGCTCCGTCGACCTCCTCGGCCGGATCGTCGACGCCTCGGAAACCCGCGCACGCGCCCGCGACGTCCACGCCGGCGCCGAGCGCCGCACCCGCACCCTCGCCCACCGCCTCGCCGCCCGCGCCGCCGCCGAACGCGCGCGTACCGCCGAGCTGGCCGAGCAGGTCACCGCCGCCGCCCACACGGTCACCGGGGCCGAACAGGCGCGCGCGCACGGCTCCCGCATCGCCGCCGAGCTGGCCTACCGCCACGCCTCCCTGGCCCTCACCGCCGCCGAGAAGGGCGCCGCCGCCCAGCGCCGCGAACTGACCGACGCCCGCACCCTGCACGCCGCCTGGCAGGCCGCCGAGGCGGTCCTCAGGCACCGCGCCGCCGCCGACCGCTCCGCGCGCGTGGCGGCCGCCATCCGCGAGGCCGAGCGGGACGCCGCCCCGGCGCTCGCCGCCCGCGCCCGGGCCGCCGCCGACCTCGTCCGCGCCCTGCACGCCGCCGCCGACCGGGGCGAGCGGCAGGCCGCCGAGGAGGAGGAGCGCTCCGCGGCCCTCCAGGAGGCCGGGGAGACCGCCCACCGGGACGCCACCGCCGCCGCCACCGAGGCCCAGCGCGCCCGGAGCGAGGCCGGCCACCTGCGCCAGCGCCTCGCCGAGGTCGAGCAGGAGACCGCCGAGGCGGTACGCGCCGGATGGCTCGACGACACCGCCCCGGACGCCGACCCCGCCCGCGCCGCGCTCGCCGCCAGCGACGCCGAGAAGACCACCGTCGCCGCCTGGGACGAGGCCCGGGACGCCGCCCGCGCGGCCGCCGACCGGGCCCGCGACGCCGCCGCCGCCGAGTCCCGCGCCGAACTGGCCGCCGCCCGCGCCGCCGACGCCGCCGACGCCGCCGAGAACGCCCACCAGGCCGAGCGCCGGGCCGCCGAGTCCCTCGCCGCCGAGGAGCGCCTCGCCGAGCTGCTGAGCCTGCCGTCCGCGCCCCGGCCCGCGGTGCCCGGCCCCCGCCAGGGCCCCGGCCCCGCCGCCGGCGACACCCCCTCGGATGCCGGCGGGCACGGAGAGGCCCCGCCGCGCCCCGCCCAGGGGCCGCTCACCGTCGAGGAGTTCGACCGGTACGCGGACGACCTGCGGGAGCTGCTCGACCAGGGCATCGCCACCGCCGAGCGCAAGCTGTTCGAGCTGCGCACCGCCGCCGCCGACGACTCCCGCATCCTCGGCGCCCTCGGCGACGGCGGCCTCCTGCCGCCCGGCCCCGACGTCCTCGCCACCGTCGAGTACCTCGGCGAACAGGGCATCCCCGCCCTCCCCGGCTGGCGCTACCTCGCCCAGGCCGTCGACCCCGCCGACCACGCCGCCGTGCTCGCCGCCCGGCCCGAGCTGGTCGACGGCGTCGTCATCACCGACCCCGTCTCGTACGCCCGGGCCCGCGAGGTCCTCGCCGGCGCCGCCCTGCTGCCCCGCTCCGCCGTCGCCGTGGGCACCGCCGCCGCGCTCCTCGCACCCGTGCCCGGGGCCACCGGCACCGACCCGGACGTCTTCCTCGTACCGCCGAACCCGGCCATGCACGACGAGCACGCCGCCGACGAGGAGCGCCAGACCCTGCGCGCCCGCGCCGCCGCCCGCGACGAGGAGATCCGCTCCCTCGCCGCCCGCCTCACCGGCGACCGCTCCCTCGCCGCCCGCATCGGCTCCTGGCGCGCCGACTGCCCGCCCGGCATGCTCACCGAGCTGGCCGAGGGCGCCGCCACCGCGCGCGTGGCCGCCGAGACGGCGGAGGCGGCGCTCGCCGAGGCGCGCACCGTCCGGGCCGAGGCCGACGAGGCGGCCGCCGACACCGCCCGCGTACGGGACGAGCGACAGGAGGCCGCGCAGCGCGCCCGCCGGGTCGCCGACGCCCTCGCCGGGCTGGCGTACCGGCTGCGCGAGCGCGCCGGCTGGCAGGCCCGGCTGCGCGAACTGGCCGACGAGACCGCCGAGTACGAGGCCCGCGCCCAGACCTGCCTGGAGCGCGCCCGCGCCGCCGACGAGGACCGCCGCGCCGCCCAGCGCGCCGCCGACGACGCCCACCGCACCGCCCGCGCCCTGCGCGCCGAGCGGGCCGAGATCGCCGGAGCCCCCGAGAACCTGCCGGAGGAGGACACCGACGCCCCCCGCGCGCCGCTCGCCGCCCTCCGCGAGGCGTACCGCGCGGCCTCCCAGCTGTACGAGAAGGTCGGCGTCGGCGCCGACCTGCGCGCCGAACAGGCCCGCGCCGAGAGCGACGAGAGCGCCGCGCTCGCCGAGCTGGACCGCCTCACCAACAAGGTCCGCACCCGCGCCGCCCAGCTCCTGGAGAGCCCCGACGGCGCCGACGGCCCCTCCCGCCAGGCGGCGGCCGCCCGCGCCGAGTCCCTGGTCCAGATGCTGGAGTCCCGCGCCTCCGAGGCCAGCGAGAAGCTCGGCCGGCTGCGCGGCGAGGCGGAGCGCCTGGCACCCGAGGACGGCGAGGCCCACACCGACCTGCCCGACGAGCTGGTGCCCTCCGATGCCGAGCACGCCCAGGCGCTCCTGCGCACCGCGACCACCGAGCTGGCCGTCCGCACCGACGCCCTGGAGACCGCCCGCGCCACCCACGCCCGGCTCCTCCAGGCGCACCGTGCCGCCGAGGACGCCGCGAGCGGCTTCGACGAGACCGCCGCCCTCCTGCGCGACCTGCTCCGGGAGCACACCGACGAGGACCAGGAGAACCCCGAGCCCTACCCCGGCAGCCTGGAGGAGGCCCGCCGGTCCGCCGCCGAGGCCCGCCGCTCCCTGCGCGGCTGCGCGGCCGACCTGTCCGCCGCCGACGCCGCCGTCCGCGAAGCCTCCGACGTCCTCGTACGGCACGCCAACGCCACCCGTTTCGAGCAGGTCCGCACCCCCGCCCGGCAGCAGATCCGCGAACTGCCCGCCTCCGCGCTGCCCGAACACGCCGCCAAGTGGGCCGACGCCTTCGCCCCCCGGCTGCGGGTCCTCACCGACGAGCTGGCGCAGCTGGAGCGCAACCGCGACTCCATCGTCGACCGGCTGCGGGGCCTCGTGGAGTCCGCGCTGGCCACGCTCCGGTCCGCCCAGCGCCTCTCCCGCCTGCCCGAGGGCCTGGGCGAATGGTCGGGCCAGGAGTTCCTCCGCATCCGCTTCGAGGAGCCGGACCAGGCCACCCTGGTCGAGCGGCTGGGCGAGGTCGTCGACGAGGCCACCCGCGCCGCCCTCAAGAAGAACTCCGACCTCCGCCGCGACGGCATGTCCCTGCTGCTGCGCGGCGTCCAGGCCGCCCTCCAGCCCAAGGGCGTGGCCGTGGAGATCCTCAAGCCCGACGCGGTGCTGCGCGCCGAGCGGGTCCCGGTCGGGCAGATGGGCGACGTCTTCTCCGGCGGGCAGCTGCTCACCGCCGCCATCGCCCTGTACTGCACGATGGCCGCCCTCCGCAGCAACGACCGGGGCCGCGACAAGCACCGGCACGCCGGAACCCTGTTCCTCGACAACCCGATCGGCCGCGCCAACGCCACGTACCTGCTGGAGCTGCAGCGTGCGGTGTCGGACGCGCTGGGCGTCCAGCTGCTCTACACCACGGGCCTGTTCGACACCACGGCGCTCGCCGAGTTCCCGCTGGTCATCAGGTTGCGCAATGACGCCGACCTCCGGGCGGGCCTGAAGTACATCAGCGTCGAGGAGCACCTGAGGCCGGGACTGCCGCAGCCGGCGGGCGAGGGCGAGCCGGCGGTGCACGGCGAGATCACCGCCACCCGGATGTTCCGTCGGACCCCGGACCCGGAGCGGCTCCCGCACCCGGCGGCCACCGACTGACCCGGCGCGCCCACCGCAGGGGCCGCCCGCCGCCGCCCGACGGCGGCGGCCCTGCCCCGGTACCGCCGCCCCGCATCACCGGAGGTGCATCCCGCCGCTCAGGCCCGCGCAGTCGCCCAGGTCCGCCCGCCCACCGGCCCTCAGGCCCGCGACAGGTGACCGTCGCCGGCGGCCGGCCGCCGCTCGCGTATCGGCGCCGTCTCCCGCGGCGCCGGGCGGGCGGCGGCGCCCCGGGCGGCCCGCCGGGCACGGCGTCGCTCCCGCCGGAGGCGGCGCGCCGTGCTGCTCGGCGTCGACACCACACCGTGGCGCTGGTTCCACACCTGCCGGGTCACCCACACGTCCAGCACGGCCCAGGTGGCGACCACCGTGCTGCCCACACTGCCGAGCACCATGGGGAACGCGAGCCAGGACGCCGTGAGCGTGAGGAAGAACGCGACCATCGCCTGAATCAGCGTCACGGCCGTGACGAGCACCGCTCTCACCGCCGCCTTACGCACCGGATCGGGCAGCCTCCGCCTCCCCACCGGCTCTTCCACCCACAGTTCCCGCCGTGCCGCCGTCTCCATCCGAACCGCCACTCCCCACGACCGACCGTCTTCAGGGTGGCTGCCCGCCTTCAGCCGCTTTACGCCGACCGTTCCCGCCTCCCCGTACGAAAAGACGAACGACAGACAGTGAAGATTCCCCGCGAGCCGCACAATTCCAGCCATCCGTCATCCTGTTCGGGTAGCCGTCCCGACGGGTGACGTCCGTACCGGCGGTAATTGTCACCGCGCGGAATACCAGGACAACTCATGATCTGTGTCCCGCGCGGCGGCTGAAAATCGCCCGGACGTCCCTTCGAGTTGTCCGGGACGCAGTAGTAGGCTCGCGCCGTTTGTTGATGCGGACATGTGTTGAAGCGCACATGAGTTGACGTGTTGACGTGCTGACGTGTCGATGTGAAGAACACCCACGCCGGGCGGCCGACAGCCGACGGCCGGCGAACGACGGCGGGGCAGGTGCGAGTGGGGGAGGCCATGCGCTTTCGCGGAAAGTCGATCCGCCGGAAGATCGTGGCGTTGCTCATGGTGCCGCTCGTCTCCCTCACCGGCCTGTGGGGATTCTCCACCCTCATCACCGGCCGCGAGGCCGGACAGCTCCTCGACATCGGCTACATCGTCGAAAAGGTGGGCCAGCCCCTCGAGGACACCATCCACGTCGTCCAGCGGGAACGCCGCCAGTCCCTGATCTACCTGGCCGACCCCCGCTCCGCCGAGGCGCTCCCCGTCCTGCTCCGCGACCGGATCGCCACCGACCGGGCCATCGCCCGGATCCGCGACAACGCCCGGGACCCCGAGGTCACCGACGCCCTCAACGACCAGGCCGCCCGCAGGCTCGGCTCCCTCCTCGACGCCTTCGACGACATCACCGCCCTGCGCCGCTCCGTCGAGAACCGCGCCGTCGGCCGCACCCAGGCCCTCGAGTTCTACAACCGCCTGGTCGACCCCTGCTACAGCTTCCTCACCAACCTCCACGCCCTGGACAACGTGGAGATGGACAAGCAGGGCCGCGCCCTCGTCGGCATCGTCCGCGCCCGCGAGATGCTCGCCCGCGAGGACGCCCTCGTCGTCTCCTCCCTCATCAGCGAGCGGATCACCGCCGAGGAGATACGGGCGATCTCCGACCTCGTCGCCCAGCGGAAACTGCTCTACGAGGTCAACCTGGAGCTGATGCCCGGCTCCGAACGCCGCGTCTTCCAGGCGTACTGGCGCGGCCCCCGCACCGAACCGCTGCGCGACACCGAGGACGCCCTGCTGGCCGCCGGCCCGACCGGCGAACCCCGTACCACCGACGCCGAGCGGTGGCAGACCCTGGCCGGCCCCGTCCTCGACGGACTCGCCGAGGAGAACGTCCAGGCGGGCCACCGCTACCAGGACCGCGTCCGCCCGGCCGCCCACAGCGTCATCGTCAAGGCGGGCATCGCCGGCGTGCTCGGCTTCCTCGCCGTGCTCGTGTCCATCGTCGTCTCCGTACGCATCGGGCGCGCCCTCGTACGCGACCTGCGGCGGCTCCGGAAGGAGGCCCAGGAGGTCTCCGGCGTCCGCCTGCCCAGCGTGATGCGCCGCCTCGCCGCGGGCGAGCACATCGACGTCGAGACCGAAGTCCCGCACCTGGAGTACGAGAAGGACGAGGTGGGCCAGGTCGGACAGGCCCTCAACACCCTCCAGCGGGCCGCCGTCGAGGCCGCCGTCAAACAGGCCGACATGCGCCGGGGCGTCTCCGAGGTCTTCGTCAACCTCGCCCGCCGCAACCAGGTGCTGCTCCACCGCCAGCTCACCCTCCTCGACACCATGGAGCGGCGCACCGAGGACACCGAGGAACTCGCCGACCTGTTCCGGCTGGACCACCTCACGACCCGGATGCGCCGCCACGCCGAGGGCCTGGTGATCCTCTCCGGGGCGGCCCCCTCCCGCCAGTGGCGCAAGCCGGTCCAGCTCATGGACGTCGTACGGGCCGCCGTGGCCGAGGTCGAGGACTACGAACGCATCGAGGTACGGCGCCTGCCGCGCATCGGCGTCGGCGGCCCCGCCGTCGCCGACCTCACCCACCTCATCGCCGAACTCCTGGAGAACGCCACCGTGTTCTCCCCGCCCCACACCGCCGTCCACGTCCACGGCGAACAGGTCGCCAACGGCTTCACCCTGGAGATCGACGACCGCGGACTCGGCATGGCCCCAGAAGCCCTCCTCGAAGCCAACCTCCGCCTCGCCGAGACCCCCGAGTTCGAACTCTCCGACACCGACCGGCTCGGCCTCTTCGTGGTCAGCCGCCTCGCCCAGCGCCAGCACGTGCGCGTGTCGCTCCAGCCCTCCCCGTACGGCGGGACCACCGCTGTCGTGTTCCTCCCGGCCGCCCTGCTCACCGAGGCGCCCGAGACCCAGGGCACCGGCTTCCGGCTGGACCGCCAGGGCGGCCGCGGGGGAGCCACCGCCACCGGCGGCAAGGTCCCCCTGCCCCGGCGCGCCGCGCTCGCCAAGCCGCCCGCCCGGCCACCCGTCCTCGACGGACCGGTCGAACTGGAGGCCCCCGTCGGCGCGACCGGCCCCCACGAACGGCTCGCCGGCCTCGGCGAGCTGGACGAACGGCTCGGCCGGCGCCTCGGCGACCCGGAGGAGACCGAGAGCGAACGCGGCGGCCTCTTCCGCGCCCGCCCGCCGCTGCGCCCCGTGCCGGGCACCGCGCCGGACCGCCACGACGACCGGGAGCAGCACCAGCAGGCCCCGGACCCGGCCCCCGCCCGGCTGCCCCGCCGCACGCCCCCGACGCTCGTCGCGGACCGCGGCCGGCGCGTCGACGAGGACGGCCGTACGCACCCGGACTCCGGCCCGCACCCGGACTCCGGCCCGCACCCGGCCTCCCGTACGGCCCCCGCCTCCCGTACGGCCCCGGACTCCCGTACAGCTGAAGACTCCCGTACGGCCCAGGGTTCCGGCACCACCCCGGATCCCCGTACGACCCCGGACACCGCCCCCGCCGAAGGCGCTCCCGGCGACGACGCCACCCTGCTGCTGCGCGGCCTTCCCCGGCGCGTACGCCAGGCGAGCCTCGCGCCCCAGCTGCGGGAGGCCGCCCGGCGGACCCCGGCACCGGAGGACCGCGGAGCCGGACAGGACACCGACCTCGACATCGCGCGCGAGGCGGAAGAGGTACGCAGCCGCATGGCGGCGATGCAACGCGGCTGGCAGCGCGGGCGCAGGCAGAACGACGAGAGCGCCCCGCCCGCCGGCCGGAGCGAGACAGCACCAGGAACGACACCGGAGGGGAACGGTCCATGACCGCACCGAACGCCGCAGCACCCAACACGGCCGGACCGGCCGGCGAGCTCAACTGGCTCCTCGACGAACTGGTCGACCGGGTGGGCTCCATCCGCCAGGCCCTGGTGCTCTCCAGCGACGGCCTCGCCACCGGGGCCTCCAAGGACCTCAGCCGCGAGGACAGCGAGCACATGGCGGCAGTGGCCTCCGGGTTCCACAGCCTCGCCAAGGGCGTCGGCCGGCACTTCGACGCCGGCCGCGTCCGCCAGACCGTCGTCGAACTGGAAGAGGCGTTCCTCTTCGTCACCGCCGCCGGCGACGGCAGCTGCCTCGCCGTGCTCGCGGACGCCGACTCGGACGTCGGCCTAGTGGCGTACGAGATGACGCTGATGGTCAAGCGCGTCGGGGTCCACCTCGGCACGGCACCTCGGACCGGACTGCACACCGGAGGGTGAGGGGGATGCGATGAGTGACGCAGCGGGCCGGCAGCACACCGGACCGGGCCGGCACAGACGCCGGGACCGACCCGATCCGCACCACTGGTTCGACGACGACGCGGGGCCGGTGGTCCGCCCGTACGCCATGACCCGTGGCCGGACCAGCAGCGCCACCCGCCACCGCCTCGACCTGATCGCGGTGGTCGTCCCCGAACCGGCGGCCGACGACCCCGGCCGCGACCAGACCCTCTCGCCCGAGCACGTGGAGATCGTCGAACGGTGCAGCGACCTGCCCCGGTCGATCGCCGAACTCGCCTCCACCCTGGACCTCCCCGTCGGGGTGGTCCGGGTCCTGGTGGGCGACCTCGTGGAGGACGAGCTCGTCCACGTGACCCGACCCGTCCCGCCGGCCGAACTGCCGGACGTCAGCATCCTCCGTGAGGTGATCAATGGCCTTCGGGCGCTCTAGCACCGGCCGCAAGAAGCGACCGGTGGACCCGGTGACACTGAAGATCCTGGTCGCCGGCGGCTTCGGGGTCGGCAAGACGACCCTGGTGGGCGCGGTCAGCGAGATCCGGCCGCTGCGCACCGAGGAGAGCCTCACCGAGGCGGGACGGCCGGTCGACGACCTCAGCGGCGTCGAGACCAAGGACCACCACCGTCGCCATGGACTTCGGGCGCCTCACCCTGCGCGAGGACCTCGTCCTGTACCTGTTCGGCACACCCGGCCAGGACCGCTTCTGGTTCCTGTGGGACGAGCTGGCGCAGGGCGCGCTGGGAGCGGTGGTGCTGTGCGACACGCGCCGCCTGGAGGACAGCTTCGCGGCGGTCGACTACTTCGAGCGGCGCGGCATCCCCTTCGCGGTCGCCGTCAACCGCTTCGAGGGTACGGCGGGGCACCCGGCCGAGACCGTACGCGCGGCCCTCGACCTCGACCCCGAGGTGCCGCTGCTGATCTGCGACGCCCGGGAACGCGAGTCGGTCAAGGACGTGCTGGTCGCCGTGGTCGAGCACGCGCTGACCCTGGCCGCCCGTGACCGGGAGCCGGTCACCACCTGACGGCGGCGCGGGCGGAGACCGGGACGTCGAAGTACCGGTCCGGGTACGGCTCCGGCCGGTACGTGAAGTGCCACCACTCCTCGGGCAGGTTCACCAGCCCCTCCGCGGCGAGGGCGTCCCGCAGCAGGAGCCGGTTGGCACGCCGGACGCCTTCGATCCGCGGGTCGTCGGTGTGCGACAGCGTGTCGAAGCAGTCGTAACCGGTGCCCATGTCCACCGAGTTGTCGGGGAAGCGCTCCTCCCGGGGCGCGTGGCACGGCGTGAGCCTCTCGCCCGGTACGTACGGCCGGGTCGGCGCCGCGGGCAGCCGGACGAGCGTCACGTCCACCGTGGAGCCCCGGCTGTGCCCCGACCTCGCGGCGATGTACCCGTCCGCGAAGAGCCGCGACTTGTCGACCCGCGGGTAGAACTCCGCCTTCATCGCCTGGTCGCGCGGGTCCGCGGCCCAGCGGACGAAGCGGTCCACCGCGCGCTGCGGCCGGTAGCAGTCGTACACCTTCAGGGAGTGGCCCCGGCGCAGCAGCGTCCTCTGCGCCCGGCGCAGCGCTTCGGCGGCCGGCCGCGTCAGCAGGCACACCGGTTCGAGGTAGCCCGGCACCCGCTCGCCCGTGAAGTTGTGCGGGGTGGCGTACCGCATGTCCTGGAGGATCGTCGGTTCGACCGCCCGCAGCGACACGAAGGCCCCATGACCGTGTCCATGGCCGGGGTCGGGGCCCGGCGCCGGACCGGACGCGAGGGCGGACACCAGGAGGGGTACGAGGAGGGCGGAGGCCGCACGGGCGAGTCCTGTCATACGGACCCCTGTATCAGACCCGCGCCGCATCGGTAGGGTCCGACTCCGTGAAGGACTCCCACTGCGGCAACTGCGGCGCCCCCTACCCGTCCGGCGCGGGCTGGCCCCGCTCCTGTACGGCCTGCGGCGCCACCGCCTACCGCAATCCCCTGCCCGTCGCCGTCGCCCTGCTACCCGCGACCGGGGCGCACGGCACCGGCCTCGTCGTCATCACCCGCGCCATCGAACCGCAGCGCGGCCGGACCGCCCTGCCCGGCGGGTTCATCGACCACACCGAGGACTGGCGCGACGCGGTGGTACGCGAACTCCGGGAGGAGACCGGCATCGAGGCGTCCGCCCGGGACGTCACGCTCGCCGACGCGATGAGCTCGCCCGGCGGCCATCTGCTCCTGTTCGGGCTCCTCCCGGCCCGCCCGGCGGCCGGCCTCCCGCCGTCCGCGCCCACCGACGAGACCACCGGCCACCACGTCCTGCGCGCCCCGGAAGACCTGGCCTTCCCGCTCCACACCAGGGCGGTCGCCAACTGGTTCGCGGGCCACTACACCTGACACCAACCCACCCCCCCCACATCCCCCCAACATCCACCCGCCTCACACCCCCCGCACCCGCACCCTGCCCTCCGCCGCCACCGCACCGCCGTCCGTGACCCGCTCCACCACCACCCGCCCCTCCACGACCCGCGACACATACCGCTCGACCTCCGCCCCGGCCCAGCCGTCCCCGGCGTCCCACACCACCAGCCCACCACCGGTACGGCCCACCGCCGGGGCCCACACCTCCAGCTCGTCCTGCCCGTCCGCGCCACGCACCGGCAGCACCGCCCCCGCCCGCGCGAGGACCGGGATCCGCGACAGGGGCGCGTCCACCAGCACCTGGCCGGGGCCCTCGTACGCCTCCCCGGTGGCCGTGTCGTACCAGCGCCCCCGCGGCAGCCGCACCGCCCGCCGGTCCGTCCCGCGCGTGAGGACCGGCGCCACCAGCAGGGCGTCCCCCAGCAGGAAGGCGTCCTCGCAGTCCCGCAGCACCCGGTCCTCCGGAGAGCCCCACCACACCGGCCGCACATAGGGCGCCCCGGTACGCCGCGACAGGTGCGCCAGCGTCACGAAGTACGGCCGCAGCCGCTCCCGTTCCGCCAGCGCCCGCCGGGCCCCCTCCAGCACCTCCGGGCCGAACTCCCACGGTTCGCGCCGGCCCGCGTCGATCGCCGAGTGCGTACGGAACAGCGGCATCCAGGCACCGAGCTGCAACCACCGCAGGAACAGCTCCGGCGACGGCCGCCCGTCGAACCCGCCCACGTCCGGACCCGAGTACGGCACCCCGCACAGTCCCAGCCCCAGCACCAGGGACAGCGAGGCGCGCAGCCCCGGCCACCCGGTCGACACATCGCCCGACCAGGTCCCGCCGTACCGCTGCATCCCCGCCCACCCGGAGCGCGAGAACAGGAACGGCCGCTCCCCGGGGCGCAGCCGCCGCAGCCCCTCGTAGCCCGCCCGGGCCATGGCCAGCCCGTACACGTTGTGGCCCTCCCGGTGGTCGCCCCCGCGCCCCTCCAGCACGTGCCGTGCCGAACGCGGCAGGGTCGTCTCGCCGAACGCGGCGAACGACACCGGCTCGTTCATGTCGTGCCACACCCCGGAGAACCCCTGCGCGAGCCGCTCCTCGTACAGCCCGCCCCACCACCGGCGCACCTCCGGATCGGTGAAGTCCGGGAACACGCACTCACCCGGCCACACCACGCCCCGCACCACCCGTCCCCGCGCGTCCCGCACGAACGCCCCGCCCTCCCCGACGGCGGCGCCCTCCTCGAAGAGCCGGTTCCCCCGCTCGGCCCGCACCCCTGGGTCCACGATCGACACCAGCCGCACACCCCGCCCGGCCAGGTCCCGCGCCAGGCCCGGCAGGCCGGGGAAGCGGTCGCGGTCGACGGTGAACACCTGGTGCCGGTCGTAGTGGTCGATGTCCAGATGCAGCGCCGACAGCGGCAGCCCCCGCCGCTCATAGCCATCCACCACCCGCCGGACCTCCTCCGCGCTGCCGAAGCCCCACCGCGCGTGCTGCGGCCCCAGCGCCCACGACGGAGGCAGCGCCGGCGCCCCGGTCAGCGCGCTCCAGCCGTGGAGCACGCGCGCGGGGGTGCCCACCACCACCCAGCAGCGCAGCGGACCGCCCCCCATCCGCACCTCGCTCGTCCCCGGCCGGTCGTGCCCCGACCCGGCACCCTCCGCACCCTCCCGCAGCGTCACCCACCCGTCCCAGGAGTTGTCGTGGAAGGCCAGGTGCGTCCCCGCGTCGGACACCACCAGCTGCACCGGCATCGTGATGTACAGCGGATCGTCACCCGGCCCGAAACCCCCGCCCGGGTCGGTGTTCCACAAGCGGTACGCCCCGTCCCTCAGCCGCGGTCCCGAAGCCCGCCCGCCCAGCCCGAAGAACCGCGCGTCGGCCGGGACCTCCGACCGCTGCACCCACCGCGCCGGGCCCCCGCCCACCGGCTCCCACCACCGCGGCGGCAGGTCCCGCCGCAGCACCACCCCGCCCGGCGTCCGCACCTCCACGGCACCGTTGCGGGACACCGCCACCGTCACCCGCTCGGCCACCACCCGCCAGCCGCCGCCCTTGTCGGGCTCCAGCGTCACGCGCGCGTCCGGCTCCGGCGGCGGGCCGGCCAGGGCGTACGACGGCAACGGCCCCGCCCCGTCCCACCCCCAGAACACCGTGCCACCGCCCGACACCCACACCCGCACCTCCGCCCGGGCGAACCGCACGATCCCCCCGCCCGGCAGCGGCTCCGCCCCCTCCACCGGACCGGGCACCCGCGCCCGCTCCGCCCCCCTCGGGCGCAGCGCCCGCGCGTCCGCGCGCCGCCGCCGCCACGCCGACCGCAACGCCCGCAGCCCCCGCACCGTGCCGAAGATCCTCACCGAACGCACCAGATCGCGACCGTCCATGGAGATCACCCTGCCACCCGGCCGCCGCCGCCCAAGGCGCGTTCAACTCCCGTTCACCCGTGGTGCCAGCACATATTCACCCCGCCGACCATGGGTGGGGAGCCCTGGTGCGAGAGACGATCACATGGCATCGTCCTGCTCAGCCGCGTCACGCGCACACCCCCGCACGTGCGCGTGACACACGCAGACCCGCGTACAGGGACGTACACGCCAGGGAGCAGCCCCATGACCACAGAGCACGCGCAGCCCGAGCCGCTCTGGCAGCCCGACCAGGACCGCGTCGACACCGCCGCGATCACCCGCTTCCAGGCGTGGGCGGCCGAACGGCACGGAGCCCCCGCCGACGGCGGCTACCCCGCCCTCCACCGCTGGTCCGTCGAGCAGCTCGACACCTTCTGGCAGGCGCTCGCCGAGTGGTTCGACGTCCGCTTCAGCACCCCCTACGAGAGGGTCCTCGGCGACCGCTCCATGCCCGGCGCCCAGTGGTTCCCCGGCGCCACCCTCAACTACGCCGAGCACGCCCTGCGCGCCGCCGCCGACCGCCCCGAGGCCCCGGCCCTCCTGTACGTCGACGAGACGCACGAGGTCACCCCCGTCAGCTGGGCCGAGCTGCGCCGCCAGGTGGGCGCCCTCGCCACCGAACTGCGCGCCCTCGGCGTACGCCCCGGCGACCGCGTCAGCGGCTACCTGCCCAACATCCCGCAGGCCGTCACCGCGCTCCTCGCCACCGCCGCCGTCGGCGCCGTATGGACCTCCTGCGCCCCCGACTTCGGCGCCCGCAGCGTCCTCGACCGCTTCCAGCAGGTCGAACCGGTCGTCCTGTTCACCGTCGACGGCTACCGCTACGGCGGCAAGGAGCACGACCGCCGCGACACCGTCGCCGAACTCCGCCGCGAACTGCCCACCCTCCGCGCCGTCGTCCACATCCCGCTCCTCGGCACCCCCGCCCCCGAAGGCGCCCTCGACTGGGCCGCCCTCACCTCCGGCGACACCGAGCCCGTCTTCGAGCAGGTGCCCTTCGACCACCCCCTGTGGGTGCTGTACTCCTCCGGCACCACCGGCCTGCCCAAGGCCATCGTCCAGTCCCAGGGCGGCATCCTTCTCGAACACCTCAAGCAGCTCGGCCTCCACTGCGACCTCGGCCCGGAGGACCGCTTCTTCTGGTACACCTCCACCGGCTGGATGATGTGGAACTTCCTCGTCTCCGGCCTCCTCACCGGCACCACCGTGATCGTGTACGACGGCAGCCCCGGCCACCCCGACACCGGCGCCCAGTGGCGGATCGCCGACATCACCGGCGCCACCCTGTACGGCACCTCCGCCGCCTACGTCATGGCCTGCCGCAAGGCCGGCGTCCACCCCTCCCGCGACCACGACCTCTCCCGCATCACCTGCGTCGCCACCACCGGCTCCCCGCTCCCGCCCGACGGCTTCCGCTGGCTCCACGACGAGGTGCGCGAGGACCTGTGGATCGCCTCCGTCAGCGGCGGCACCGACGTGTGCAGCTGCTTCGCCGGCGCCGTCCCCACCCTCCCCGTGCACATCGGCGAACTCCAGGCCGCCTGCCTGGGCACCGACCTCCAGGCATGGGACCCCGACGGCAAGCCCGTCACCGAGGAGGTCGGCGAACTGGTTGTCACCAACCCCATGCCCTCCATGCCGATCCGGTTCTGGAACGACCCCGACGGCAGCCGCTACCACGACAGCTACTTCGACACCTACCCCGGCGTCTGGCGCCACGGCGACTGGATCACCCTCACCCGCCACGGCTCGGTGATCATCCACGGCCGCTCCGACTCCACCCTCAACCGCCAGGGCGTCCGCATGGGCAGCGCCGACATCTACGAAGCCGTCGAACGCCTCCCCGAGATCCGCGAATCCCTCGTCATCGGCGTCGAAGAACCCGACGGCGGCTACTGGATGCCCCTCTTCGTCCACCTCGCCGAGGGCGCCACCCTGGACGACGACCTCATCAGCCGCATCAAGCGCACCATCCGTGAGGAACTCTCCCCCCGCCACGTTCCCGACGAGATCATCGAAGTGCCCGGCGTCCCGCACACCCTCACCGGCAAGCGCATCGAAGTCCCCGTCAAGCGCCTCCTCCAGGGCACCGACCTGGCCAAGGCCGTCAACCCCGGCTCCGTCGACAACCTCGACCTGCTCCGCTTCTACGAGGGCCTCGCCCGCGACCGCGCCCGCCGCACCCCCTGACCCCGGCCACCCCCCGACTGTCAGTGCCCCCGACTACGGTGAGTAGTCATCGATCGCCGTAGCGACACGGCACGCGATCGCGGACCCATCGACCGGGGGGAACCATGGCCCGCACCACCGCCACCACCACCGCACGCCGCGCACTGCGCCGCGAAGTCCCCAGCACCGTCGGCATCCTCGCCGACCAGCAGGACTTCGCGGCCATGCGCGACCGCTACCCCTCCTTCCCCTTCGACGACCACACCACCTACCTCCACCACGTCGAAGGACTCCTCACCACCCTCGCCACCCGAGGCGGCCACACCACCGTGGCCCTTTTCGACCCCGAGGACTACGAGGAGTACTGCGCCGAGACCGGCCTCGACCCCGACACCCCCACCAGCCGCAGCCGCTTCACCGCCGAGATCGCCGCCACCGGCGCCTGCCTCCCCTACACCGGACAACCGGTCGAGCAGCTCGTCCCGCTCCTCGTCCACCGCGCCGTCCGCCAGGCCACCTGGGAGTACGCCACCATGCTGCTCACCGACATCGGCCAGTGCGCCGACTGCGGCCAGGACATCGGCCGCTCCGCCTTCGACCAGGCGTCCCGCACCCTCACCCGCCTCCTCGAAGAAGCCGGCCCCGGCAGCCACCACCTCGTCCTCAGCGTCCCCGCCGACGAACAGCTCCTCGCCGCCCTCCACGCCGAACGGCCCCCCACCGGCCCCGCCGTCCTCGACCCCACCGAAGGCGCCGAATTCGCCACCGTCCTCGCGGCCGGCATCGCCCTCGAAAGCCCCGGCGGCCTCGTCCTGCGCACCACCACCCCCGCCGCACCCGACCGCGTCCACGGCTGGCGCCTCGACCGGGGCCGGCTCGTCCCCCTCACCGCAGCCGAGGTCTTCAACGCCTACTGCACCGACGCCACGACCGGCGAACCCCTCCCACCCGAACCGGGCGTCGACTACCGCGCCGGCTTCGACCTCCCCCAGGACGATCACCACTGACCACCCGGAAACGACAGGAGGGGCTGTCCCCGCCCACCGGGCGGGCACAGCCCCTCCAGAACCACACCACCGGCCGGGACTACTCCCCGGACAGCACCGCCTGCGCGGCCAGCCGCGCCTCCTCCGCCGAGTCCGTCGCCCGGGCAGCCGCCGCCGCCCGCTCGCACTGCGCCAGCGTGTGCTTCGCCAGCGTCGCCCGCACATACGGAATCGACGCCGCACCCATCGACAAGGAGGTCACCCCCAGCCCCGTCAGCACACAGGCCAGCAGCGGATCCGACGCGGCCTCACCGCACACACCGCAGCTCTTGCCCTCGGCCGCGGCCGCCTCGGCCGCCACCGCCACCAGGTCCAGCAGCGCCGGCTGCCACGGATCCTGCAGCCGCGACACCGCACCCACCTGCCGGTCCGCGGCGAAGGTGTACTGCGCCAGGTCGTTCGTACCCAGCGACAGGAACTCCACCTCCTGAAGGATCGACCGCGCCCGCAGCGCCGCCGACGGAATCTCCACCATCGCACCGAACTTCGCCCGCAGCCCGGCCTCGCGGCACGCGTCCGCGAACGCCTTCGCATCCGCCCGGTCCGCCACCATCGGCGCCATGACCTCCAGATACACCGGCAGGCCCTCGGCGGCCTTCGACAGCGCCGTCAGCTGCGTCCGCAGCACCTCCGGGTGGTCCAGCAGCGTCCGCAGACCCCGCACACCCAGCGCCGGGTTCGGCTCGTCCGCCGGAGTCAGGAAGGCCAGCGGCTTGTCCGCACCCGCGTCCAGCACCCGCACGACCACCCGGCCCTCGGGGAACGCCTCCAGCACCTTGCGGTACGCCTCGACCTGCGCGGCCTCCGACGGCGCCCGCTCACTGTCGTCCAGGAACAGGAACTCGGTACGGAACAGGCCGACGCCCTCCGCCCCCGCCTCCACCGCGGCCGGCACATCGGCGGGCCCGCCCACGTTCGCCAGCAACGGCACCTTGTGCCCGTCGGACGTCGCGCCAGGACCCGTCGCCGCCGACAGCGCCGCCCGGCGCTCGGCCGCCGCCGCCTCCAGCTGGGCCCGCTTCTCCTCGCCGGGCTCCACGAAGATCTCACCCGTGCTGCCGTCCACCGCGACCACGGTGCCCTCGGCCAGCTCACCGGCGCCCGGAAGCGCCACCACGGCCGGCACACCCAGCGCCCGCGCCAGGATCGCGCTGTGACTGGTCGGCCCGCCCTCCTCGGTCACAAAGCCGAGGACCAGCGTCGGGTCCAGCAGCGCCGTGTCCGCCGGAGCCAGGTCCCGCGCGATCAGCACGTACGGCTCGTCGCTGTCCGGAACACCCGGCATCGGCACCCCGAGCAGCCGGGCCACGATCCGGTTCCGCACGTCGTCCAGGTCCGCGACCCGGCCCGCCAGGTACTCCCCGGCACCCGCCAGCAGAGCCCGGTAGGCGGCAAACGCGTCGTACACCGCCCGCTCGGCCGTGCTCCCCACGGCGATACGCCGCTCCACGTCCGCCATCAGCTCGGGGTCCTGCGCCATCATGGCCTGCGCCTCGAGCACATGCTGTGCCTCACCGCCGGCCAGATTGCCCCGGGCGATCAGATCGGCGGCCACCGCCTCGACCGCCTGACGGGCACGCCCCTGTTCGCGCTCCGCCTCCTCGGCCGGAATCTGCTTGGCCGGCGGCTCCAGCACCGCCGTCCCCATGTGGCGGACCTGTCCGATCGCCACACCGTGGCTCACGCCGACGCCCCGCAGCGTTGTCTCCATTACACCTGTCTCCGATAGACCGGCGGCCGGTGGCCGCCCCGTTGTATGTCCCGACCCGCCGCCGCCCTGAACGGCAGCGGTGTCACTGCCAGGAGAAGAGCGCGTCGCCGGCCTTCACCTCGGTGGCGTCGGCGACGGCGCTCAGGGCGTCGGCGGTGGCCTCCAGGGCCACCACGGGGCAGATCGGCGACTTGCCGGCCGCCTCCACGGCCGCCGGGTTCCACCGCACGATCTCCTGCCCGCGCGTCACGGTGTCCCCCTTGTTCACCAGGAGCTCGAAGCCCTCACCGTTGAGCTGGACGGTGTCGATGCCCAGGTGCGTGAGCACACCGTGCCCCTCGCCGTCGACGACCACGAAGGCGTGCGGGTGCAGGGACACGACGATGCCGTCCACGGGGGCCACGGCCGCCGACGCCTCGCGCACGGGGTCGATGGCGGTGCCCGGGCCGACCATCGCCCCGGAGAAGACCGGGTCGGGTACGGCGGCGAGTCCGATGGCGCGGCCCTCGAGCGGCGACGTCACGGTGGTCATGGGGAGCCTCCCAGGGGGTGGAGATTCTGTCTCGCCGTCACACCTGTCCTGGACGGCGCATTGATCAGAAGCGTATGTCATGAGAAGTCCGGGTTGCGCCCGAGACGTCCGGGTTGGTGGACCTAGGGGCCACCGGAAGCGATTTGCCTCAACTACCAACGGGCGGTAGGGTCGTACCCCTGCCTGACCGCGACGCAGCACTGAGTCGGAGGTCGGCAGCGACTCTCACGCCGGATCCTAACTGGTCTACACCACTGGTCTACACCTCTGTGTCCATCAGGTGGCGGTCAGGAGGACGAAAAAAGGCTGATAGAGTCGGAGCCGCCGGAAAGGAAAAGCGCGAAAGCGCCGGAACTGACCAATGGCAGCCCGCTCCAGCGGGTGGCAGAAACGGAAAAAGGATCTGCTAAGCTGGAAACACGAAATACCGAAGGGAAGCGCCCGGAGGAAAGCCCGCA
>NZ_JBIBVB010000008.1:0-445206 GCF_043079975.1 Streptomyces sp. NPDC015131
TCCAGCAATGGATGTGCGAGCAGATCCTCGGCATCCAACCCGCCACCGAGGAGGAGAAACCGCCCCCACGCCGTACACAGGCCGACAAATGGGCCATGCACTACCAAGCCGCCCGCCAGTACTACCAACGCGAAGGACACCTCCAAGTCCCCAAGAAGCACGTCGAACGGATCACCGGCGACAACGGCCAGGAAGAACGGGAACACAAGCTGGGCGCCTGGATCAGCAACCAACGCAGCCGGGCGGCGACGCTTTCGCCGGAGCGGATCGAACGGCTGAACACCATCGACATGCGATGGACGTGATGGGCGTCATCGTCACTGCGACCGCCGCGCCGCGGCCGGCTACCTGCTCGGGCGGTTGCGCCCGTGGCAGCGCCTGGGCGACAGGGCAGCCGATCACGCCCACCACACCGGGTAGCGTGGGTGCAGGCGGCGGGCCGTCATCGTCGTCGCCCACGCGCTCACCGCACCGCACCGCAGCCGACGTAACAGGCGCACCCCGGCCACCGACACGTAGGCGCCAGCGCGGGGGTGCGGGCCTTGGTGGTCGACGGAGGCGCAGCCGTCGATGAGATCGCCCCGCGGGTGACCGTGCACGGGGCGGAAGCGGGCCGGTGCCTGATCCGGCAGCGCGAGACATGGACGGAGCTGAGCGCTACGCAGCGGGAGTGGCTGACCCTACTCGGGGTGAGCGCCCCTGAGCCCGGCCCCCGCCGCGGCGGTGCCGAAGAACGGGAGGGCAGCGGCGTGGAAACGCGGCATCACCGCCGCCATCGCCTACCTGGAGCGCGAAGGCACCCTCGCCACGGGTGCCCCGCCCCCACACCGAACGCGTCGTGCTCAACGGCCAGGAGCACGCCGTACGACTGGGGATGTTCCTGTCCAACGCCGACTCCCGCCGCGCGAACTTCCCCGGTCCGGGCCTATGCCCGGACCGGCCGCCGACTGTTCCCCCAGGAAACGCTCGGCGGCCGACTGCTTTTCCCGGAGGACGGCCGGGGCGGCTGGGCTGTCCCCAGGGGGACAGCACCGGGCAGTGCTCATGCCGGGCCCCGTGGGGTGAGGGGGGTCATCCTCAGCGCCGCCCCCGCCACAGCAGGCGGCATTGGCGTCTTCCTCTCCCCAGCCTTCGGCACCAACTGCGCCAACCACCACGGCACACACGAGCACGGCACCACCACGGCAGGCACCGGAGCAGCCAACGGCAACCTCGTGGGCCTCCCCCTCGGCAGTCCCCTCAACCAGTGCGGTGGAGCTGGCCTCCTCCCCAGCAGCGGCGGCGCTCTCAACGTCGGAAACGGCCTCATCGAAGCCGCTGGAGGTGGCGGCACCGGGGGTGGCCTCCATGGATAACGCCCGCCACGGGTGTCACACGACGGCAGCCTGCAGCGGCGGCTTGTCGGGCAAGGCGGGGTAGTGAAACCTCTTGGCTAGCTCTTGTGCGGGCCATTTTCTGGGGGTGCGAAGCGGGCCTGGGCCGCCAGGACGGCTTCGGTGTAGCGTCCCGCCCACGCGCCCATCGCACGGATCGGCGCCAGCAGTGCGAGGCCCGCTTCGGTGAGGCAGTAGTCGACACGTGGCGGGGCCTCGGCATACGCCTGGCGTGCGACCAGGCCGTTGTACTCAAGGCGGCGCAGGGCTTCAGTGAGGACCTTGGGGCTGATCCCACCGATGCGGGTGATCAGCGCGCGCGGCCTCATCGGCCCACCCTCGCCGAGGATGTACACGATCACACTGTCCCAGCGGTGCGACAGAACTTCGAAGGCCACCCTTGCCTGGCAGTCCGCGGCGTACTCGCCGCCGCCCAGATCCTCGCCCAAGTCTTGTTCATCTGCCTCTGCTGCCTCTGCCGCCGTTTCGCTCACGCGATCATCCTGCCCGGCTCGATGCACACCATGTGGTGTGCATCGGTACACCTAGCGTCCTTACCGTCACATCTCGCACGTCTCGCGACGCGGACGACAGGAGCAAGCACATGCGCATTGGCATTCTGGGTACAGGAGCGATGGCCAGGGCTCTCGGCACAGCATGGGTACGGGCCGGCCATGACATTCGGATCGGTGGCCGGGACACCGAAGCGGCCTCCCGCGCCGCCCAGCTCACCGGCGCCACCGCGCTCGGCAGCCTCGCCGAGGCCGCGGCCCACGGAGACGTGATCCTCATCGCCGTGCCGGCGGGCGCCGCGCCCCAGTTGGCCAAGGAACTGGCCCCCTTGCTCGCCGGGCGGACGGTGATTGACTGCACCGTCCCCATGGCGCCGGGCGAAGACGGCCCGGCCCTGACCACGGGCGGCTCCACCTCCGTCGCCCGGCTCATCGCGGAGGCCGCCCCGGACGCCCATGTGGTGAAGGCGTTCGGGCTGTGTCACGAGAGCATTTGGTCCCTGGACCGGCCGGCTTTCGAAGGGTCACCACTGGCGGTCCCCTTCTGCACCGATCAGCCGGGCGCAGCCACCCGGGTCACGGAGATCATCACCTCCATGCAGTGCACGCCTCTGCCCTGCGGCGGGCTCGATCGCGCTGCCCTGCTGGAGGCCACTGCCGTCTTCGCCATCGGTGTCTGGTGGTCGGGCGCCGAGGCGCGCTTCGCATTTCCGGCCCCGGCCCTCGCCCCGGGGACCATTGACGACTGACCGGGACCTTCCGGAAGTTCCCTTGTACGGCCGTTGACCGAGTGGGTCCTGCCAAGTCGTTTGCGTTGCGCACGTGAGCACGACCACGATCCCGCAGCGAACACCGAGGTGTTCGCTACGGAATCCGACGACAGTCCTTTCCGGGTGCGGCAAGCGTTCCTGCGGTGCGCAGGTACTCCATGAGTGTGCGACGTTCGTGCGGGGCTCTCCGGCGGTCAGCAGCGGGAGACAAGGTCCCCGGGGCGTCCAGCCCAGAGGCCGTATGGTTCACGAGACAGAGAGAGAGGGGGGCGCGTCCGGCGACCCGGACGCGCCCTGCGTGTATCCGTCCGGCCGGGGGTCAGGGCGCCGACTCCTAGGTGACGGTGGCTCCGGGGGCAGCGGCGGCGGTGGCCAGCGTTTGACGCCCGGCGTCGTTGAGGGTGAGCCGCCGGCGTCGCAGCTTGGTCGCGGTCCAATCAACGAGGTCCGCGCAGTGCTGCCCGGTCCTGGTCCGCCTTGGACCTGGTCTTGGGGGTCCCGCGATCAGCGAGCGCCCGGCATCCAGGTCGTTGGCGTACGCCTCCCGGCGCGCCGCCTTCCCATGCCGGGTGCGGAGTCTCAGACTTCGGCGAGCGCCACGCGCAGGCACCGGGCCCGCACACCGCCAGGACAGGGAGAGCAAACGGAATCTCATTCGGGAGCCGGTGCAGGCTCGATGGGAGTGACGGCGCATCGCTCGGTTCAGCAGGGTGCCCTTGGGTAGTGCCGGCGCACGGGCGGGCCCGGGCTTGTTGTTCGCGTGGCCGTGTTGCGGGCCGACGGTCTCGCGCCGCATCGTTCAAACTGGCGATGGCGGCGGTGAAGGTGCAGCACGCGCGTGCGGGGTCGTCCAACTCCCTCTGCTGCGGTAGCACCATGACGACGGCAGACAACGGTTGACGCGCTTGCGGCTGGTGCGCAGAACTACACACCAGCCACCGCCCTACGCCGGCACTCCTCACCACGGCCTGTGTCACGTGACGCAGGTCGATAATGTGACCGCCATGAGCGACGGCATCGCGTGGATGGGCACACACCACCACACCCCCGACGCCCCGAGCGTGCGAGGCATGCGCGGCGGGATCTCCCTCACCCTGGCCCGAGGAGTGGACCAGGACGAATTCCTCATCAACCTGGGCGCCGACCTGGACGAATTGGACGCCCGCACCCCTTACACCGAACTACGCGCCCCGGCCACAGTGCCCGGCCGGCCGAGCCCCTCGGTGAACGCCGTCATGTACGGCACCTGCGGAGAATGGACGTATGTGCTGGAGAACTGGGGCATGGCCACATGGTCCATGGGCTACCAGGGCAAGGTGGCATCGATGGTGCCCTGCGAGGGCGAAGAAGTCCTCTGTCTGACCCTCAACCGGTTCCGCCCCCCGGCTCTGATCATCCACGCCCCCGGCGATGGAAGCGCCTACCGCGCCGACTTCGGCACCACCACGAACCAAGGCAGCGCCCTCGACGAGGCCCTCGCCTCCGCCGGTGCCGTCTACCCCTCGATACCCGACGCCGGCGCGGATGAGGTGGTGGCCTACTACGAGGAGCACGGCGAGCGCCTCCCCGAGCTGGTGTTCACCGCCGTGGGCGCCTACACGGGCGTGAGTATCGACCAAGCCGCCGTAAGCGCCGGTGACCTCCCCGGACTGCTCATCCTCCAGCCCTGACCTCCCGCGACGTGGCACCGTTGATCATTGGCCTACACGGCCGTCGATCCGCTCGCGCAGGAGGTCGGCGCAGCTGCAGTGCCGCGCGTACTCGGCGAGATGTGCCACCAGGATCTCGCGAAGCGGTGCCTCCCCAGTTCGCGTGCCCGGGCCGGCAAAGCCGACGATGAAACGGCCGGTCACCTCGCTCTCGGCCCGCCACTGCCACCAGGGTTCCAGGTGCCGGTGGCGGGCAGCGAGACTTCGGCCCAGGACGAGGCGAACGTGCCGATGCCGTACGGCCCCTCGACGGCAGCCTGGACGGCAGCCCGGACGTGCGGCGGGTCGATGGTGAGCCTGGCCATGTTCGGCTTCGGGCGCAGCATCGCGATCACGATCAAGGTGACGTCGACAGCCGCCAGCGGTATGTCGACCATGGCGGCGACCCGGGTCCGGATCACCGCTGCGGAGTTGCCGATGTCGGCGGCGACAGCGGAGGTGAGGATCGCGCTCACCTTCCACCGCGCGCGCAACTGCGCGAGCGGCCGGGCCGACTGCTTGGGCAGGCAGATCTTGCGGGCGGCGATCACCCGCGGGCGTCGGCGAGCAGGAAGGACTCCAGCCGTTCGGCGAAGCCCGGTGCGGCGGCGACGAAGTGACCGGCGCCCCGGTACACGGCGCGTTCGCCGCCCAGGGCATCCGCGAGGGCGTCACAGATCCGCTCGTGCGCGCTCGCGTGGCCGCCGGAGGCGACGAGCACCGGGATCCCGGCGCCCCGGACCATGTCGAGCGGTGGGCGCGCCTCGCTGGCCGGCCGGCTCCCTTGCGCCCGCCGGACACCGGCCACCACGCTCTCGGGGAGCGGCCCGTCGCCGACCGGCGCTCCCGCCAGGCGGAGGAACTCGCGCAGCTCGGCCGGATCCGCCTCCATCCCCTGGGCAAGGACCGCATCACCGATACGAGCCAGCCGGGCCACCTCCCGGTCGCCGGGGACCAGGTGGGTCAGCGGCGGCTCGATCAGGGTGAGCGAGCGTACACGGCCCGGCGCGGCAGCAGCCGCTGTCAATGCCCCCAGGGCGCCGTAGGAGTGGGCGACTACGTGCGGGCCCGCGGCGAGCAGCGGCGCCAGGTCTTGGGCGTCCACCTCGAAGTCCTGACGCACCCGCGGTGGAGGACTGGGCGGATAGCCACGCCGGTGGACAAGCGCCAGCGTCCACCGGTCGGCCAGCGAAGCGAGCGCACCCCACGTCGTGCGCGGACCGGCACCGCCGTGCACCAGCAGGACCTCCGGCCCGAACCCGTCCCGCACCACCACGATCCCACCCATGAGAATGAGCCTAACCGCGCGCGCCCCGACCGGCCGACCGCACATCATCAGGCAGGAAGCACTCCGGCCAGGAGCCGCCCTGGCCCTGCACAGCGGCCGCGAACCTCAAGGCCGAACCTCGCGGCCGACCTGGACTGCCGGGGGACAAACGGCCGCGCAGGTATCCCGTCGCCGTCCGGTCCGCCGAGTCATCCTTGTCTGGGTCACTCGCCCTAACGGCCTCCAACGGCGACGGATGTCAGGCGGACCTGGCGTGTGCGGTGGGCCTCGCGGGCCGGATCCAGAGGTTGCCCAGGTGGCGCGCGCTGCGCAGGGCGGCGTAGGAGGAGGCGAAGTAGAGCGGGGCGAGCGCAGTGAGCAGGAGTCCGTTCGCCAGGTGTTCCGTCCCGCCGGGTACGCCGCCGAGGAGCCCGAAGAAGCCGGCCAGGAGGTCCAGCAGCGTCGAGAAGGCGATCGCCACCCACCAGAGCATGATCACGGAGAGCAGCCAGGAAGTGCCGTAGGCGCTGGGTTCCTTGGTGCGGAAGAAGAACCGCAGCAGCAGGGCCAGGGCGAGGAGGGTGTAGGCGCCGGTCTCAGGTGTCCATGCCAGCCATGCGGTGGGCCTGAAAGCCGCGTCGCCCGAGCGGTCCTGGAAGGACTCCTGGCTGTCGGTGGTGTAGGCGAGCAGGCTGATGTTGGCCATGGCGAGGGCGAACATCAGCCAGGCGGCCTGGACGAGGATGAGCACGGCGGTCAGCGTGAGCGCTGCCGCCCTCTGACGTGAGGTCACCTCGCGGCCCGCCCGGCCGATCCCGGCGGCGGCGCCCGATGCGGTGCGGACGATGTCGCGGGTCACCTGGACGGCGCCCAGCCACGACTTCAGCAGCAGATAGACCTGGAAGAGCAGAAGCGCCGCGGCTCCGAAGACCAGGGCGATGCCCCGTCCCAGAAGGTCGTCGGGCATGGGGATGCCCTGGATGAACTGATCCACTGTCCCCCCGGACTCGCCCTGGTTCCGGCACCGGGGCCGGACCGCTCGTACGCGACGTCAGCGTAGGGATGAAGGGAGCGCTCCGGAGGGGAAATCGACCAACTGGTCCCGGCCCGGTGTCCGGACGATCGCTCTTCGACCGTTACGTCGTCCTCGGACATGTGAACGGGCCCCCGTTCAGGTCATCTTGCGGCATTCCGCCCGACCCCGGAGCGGGTGTGGTGCATCCTCGGGCCGTGAGCACCGGCCGGGGGCCGGTACCGAGGACGGGAGGGGTGCGGTGGGGTGGACCATGGAGGAGTTCGGTGGCTGCCACGAGGGCATCGCGGGCGCGGTGCTGGACGACGGCAGTGAGCCCCGGCCCGTGTATCTGGACTTCGGCAGCGGGGCGGACTCCGGATGCTGGACCAGTGAGTGGTGGGCCTACAACGGCCAGGGCAGGCGTCCGCGGGCGGCCGGGATCCGGGCGGCCTGTGCGTGCGGCTGGCGCGGTGAGACGTACCCGATCGACTGGGAGCGGGCCGGCGACGACATCGAGGACGTCGACACCTCCGGAGCGTACGACGACTGGTGCGCGCACATCGCCGGCGTCGAGCGGCAGACCGTGCCGCTGCCCGGAGAGCTCACCGACATGCTCGACCGCTTGGACAAGCAGCTCGACCAGCTCGCCGGCCAGGCGCCGGTGGCCGCGCTGAAGGCCGTCGCCGCCCTGGACCGGCTCGCCCGCGCGGCCGGCCGCAAGGCGGCGTACGCCGCCGAGAGCGACGAGCTGTCGGCGGAAGCCATCGGCAAGGGGCTGGGAGTGAGCGCGGAGAAGGCCCGCTCCCGTCTCTGCCGCTATCTGATCGGCTAGGTTCGGGTGTCCGCCACCGGGGCGGGCCGGGCGGCCGGTACGGATCGGGGCGCCGGGAGACGGGCTGCCAGCGACGTCGCCATACGGGCGATGGGTGTGGCCACGATCCCGGCGACCCTGGCACGGCCAGCGATGCAGGCGTCGAGGCGGGCCCCACGGCGGGTGAAGAGGCCCCAGGGTGCCCGCTCTTCTCCGCCCGCCACCGTGCCGCCGGGGCGGGCCGGCGCACGGGCGGTACGGCGGGCCGTCGAAGGCTGGGGCGCCTCCTCCACGACGACAACGCGATGGCCTTCAGCAGGCCGGTGAACGCATCGGGTTCAGCCCCGTGGCCGGGTTCTTGGACGATCATCGGGGTGGAGGCGGGCCAGGGGTGCGGGGGCAGGGGCATGCGGCCGCCCTCCCACCGGGCGGGCGGGAGGGCGGCTGATGCGGCTGGTGCGACTGCCGGGTCAGCGGTCGTCGCGGTCGCGCAGGGAGTCGCCCACGCCCTTGGCCCTCTCGCGCGCCTCGTCGGCCGCGTCGCGCATCTTGGCCTTGGCCTGGTCGGTCTTGCCCTCGGTCTCCCTGCGGTCGTCGCCGGTGACCTTGCCGAGGGTCTCCTTGGCCTTGCCCTTCGCGTTCTCGCTCATGATCACTCCTCTGGTACGGGGGTGGTGGGTGATGGACCGGTCCCGACGCTAGGCGCAGCCGGGGCGGCCCGCATCCGCAGCCGGGGCAGTGACCCGGCGCGCCGTTGGCTGCGCGCGCGGATTCGGAGCGCGTGGAGCGGGGGATCCTTCGCCAAGGAGCCGTGGGGCGTCGGATCGGGCCGTGGTGACGGTTCGTACCGGGGCTGTGTGCCCGCGGGCCGTCAGCGGTGGGCCAGGACGTTGACCACGCGGCCGTTGGGGTCGCGTACGAAGAACCGGCGTACTCCCCACTCCTCGTCCTGCAGGGGGTGCACGATCTCCGCGCCGCTCTCGCGCACGGCCGCGTAGGCCGCGTCCACGTCGTCCACCTCGACGCTGATGTCGGGCGTGACCGGCGCGGTCTGGTCACTCGTCATGAAGCTGATCTGCGCCGCCGGGCTGGACGGGGAGGCGAGGGTCATGATCCAGCCGTGGTTCATGACCTCCTCGAAGCCGAGCAGGCCGTAGAACGCGCGGCTCTCCGGTGCGGCCTCCGACTGCATGTTGGGTACGACACGGCGGACGGACATCGCGGGCTCCAGGTTCGTTCCGGGTTCCGGGTTCGGGGGTCCGGGTTCCGGGTGTCGGGGTGACGGCGGTGGGCGGTTCTTCCCGTCACTACTACGCCATGCCGGTGCCCGCATCCACTTCCGGGGCGGTACGACTCAGCGCAGGGCGGCGGCGACGAGCCCTTCGAGGGCCTCGCGGGGTACCTCACCCCCGCCGACGAGCCGGTCGAGGATCAGGCCGTCGAGGCAGGTCAGCAGGGTGTGCGTGCGGTCGTCGGCGCGCTCGACCCCGTGGTGGGCGAGGAACGACCGGACGGCCTCGCGGCCGGCGTTCTCGCGGGGGACGAGGATCTCCCGGAGTTCGGGGTCGCGCACGCTCTCGACGGTGCAGGCGTGGCGGACCAGTGAGCGGCGGCGGCCTTCGCCGGTGAGCCGCTGCCGGGCGAGCAGCGCCATGCCGTCGACCACGTCGTCGGCCGTGCGCAGGGGTGGGAGCCGGGCGGCGGTCGCGTGCAGTTCCGCCTGGTCGAGCTGGACCAGGCGCGTGACCAGCCCGGTGAGGAGGGCGGCCCGGGTGCGGTAGTACGCCGACGTGGTGCCTGGCGGCAGGCCCGCCCGGCGGTCCACCGCGCGGTGTGTCAGGCCACGGATTCCGTGGTCGGCGAGTACGTCGAGAGCCGCGTCCGCGAGGAGGGTGCGCCGATCCGTAACCATGCCCCCTTTCTACACCTGTAGAACGTCGGTAGGGTGCCGGTGCGGTTTCTACAGGTGTAGAAGAACTCGGGGGGTTGCGGTGGGCAGCACAGCGGTGGTCGTCGGAGGGGGCATCGGTGGTCTGGCGGCCGCGATCGGCCTGCGCCGCATCGGCTGGGACGTGACCGTGCTGGAGCGCGCCGCCGTGCTCGACGACGCGGGGGCGGGCATCTCCCTGGCCGCCAACGGCCTGCGGGCGCTGGACGCACTCGGTGTCGGCGAGGTGGTACGGGCGGCGTCCCGGGGCCAGTACACCGGCGGGACGCGCACCCCGGGGGGCGGGTGGCTGTCGCACATGGACGGCGCCGCCCTGGAAGAGGCGGTCGGCACGCCCATCGTGGGCATCGCGCGCGCCGCGCTGCACCGGCTGCTCCGCCAGGCCCTGCCCGCCGGGGCGCTGCGTACCGGCACCGCGGCGGGGCCGGTCCGGCAGACCGGGCCGTCCACGGTCCGGGTCGAGCACGGCGGCACCGGGCTGGAGGCGGACCTGGTCGTGGCGGCCGACGGGATCGGCAGCACGATCCGCAGGAGCCTCTTCCCGTCCTGCGACGGCCCGGTGTACAGCGGTTCGACCGTCCTGCGCGCCATCACCGAGCACCCGATGGACCTGCGCTCCGACTTCGAACTCACCTGGGGGCGGGGGACCGAGTTCGGGCACATCCTCCTGCCCGGCGGGCGGGCCGAGTGGCACGCGGTGCTCACGCTCCCGGCCGGGACGCGGTTCACCGACCCCCTGGCCGAGCTGCACCGGCGGTTCGGCCACTGGCACGCCCCGGTCCCCGCTCTGCTCGGCGCGACCCGGGGCGACGCGGTGCTGCACCACGACGTGTACGAACTGCGCGCTCCCCTCCCCTCGTTCACGGCCGGGCGGGTCGCCCTGCTCGGTGACGCGGCCCATGCGATGACGCCCCATCTGGGCCAGGGCGCCTGCCAGGCGCTCGAGGACGCGGTCACCCTGAGTGCCGCGCTCGCCACCGAGCCGGCCGTCGATGCCGCGCTGGCCCGGTACGACGCGGAGCGCCGCCCCCGTGCGCAGGCCGTCGCCCGCGCCGCCCGGCAGGCCGGGCGGATGGGCCAGCAGCTCTCCCACCCCGTGGCCGTCGCGCTGCGCAACACGGCGATGCGGCTGACGCCCTCCCGGGCCGCCGTGCGGATGATCCTGCGGCACCACGACTGGACCCCTCCCCGCCTGCGCTGACCCGGGTGTCGCAGGGCGCTGCCCGGCGGTTGCGGGGCAGCTCAGGTGTCGCGGGCGACGAGTCCCGCCTCGTACGCGGCGAGGGCGGCCTCCACCCGGTTGCGCGCCCCCAACTTCGCCAGCACGGCGCTCACATGGGCCTTCACCGTACCCTCGACCACATGCAGCCGGGCCGCGATTTCCGCGTTGGACAGCCCCGCGCCGAGACCGGCCAGTACGTCGCGTTCGCGGTCCGTCAGGTGGTCGAGGGGGCGCCGGGGCCGGACGGTCCGGTGGGCGCGCAGCCCCGCGACGACGCGGGCGGCGACCCTGGGCGACAGGTAGGCGCCGCCCGAGGCGACCGCCTGCACGCCGTTCAGCAACTCCCGGGGGTCGTCCGCCTTGAGCAGGAAGCCGTTGGCGCCCTCCTCCAGGGCCCGCTGGATGAAGTGGTCCTCCCCGAAGGTCGTGAGCATCACCACTCCGGTCCCCGGCACCGCACGGTGGATGCGGGCCGCCGCCTCGATGCCGTTCAGGCCCGGCATCTGAATGTCCATCAGGACCACGTCCGGCAGGTGACGGTGTGCCAGGGCTACCGCTTCCTCGCCGTCCGCGGCTTCGGCGACCACCTCCGTACGCGGGTCTCTGGCCAGGATGGCCCGTATGCCGGCCCTCACCATCGTCTCGTCGTCCGCGATCAGAACGCGGACCGGCCGCCGGCCGGGTGTCGTCGCTTCCATGTCCGGAGCCTACGGCCCCGGTCCGGGTGGGTGGCGCGGACTCCGCGGCCGCGTACGACCGTGTGCGTACCGCCCGGGAGGGGGGCCCTGACGAAAGGAGGGCCGGGGGTGTGACGAAAGGAGGGGGACGGTACTGACGGATGGCCGATGTGCCGCCGGACCTGGGCCTTCTAGCGTCGAACCCGCACGACGCGGCCGTTCCGCAGGAGAGGCGGACGGCATCTTGAGACAGCAGCGGGAGCCGGTGTGATCACCTTGCAGGGCCTCAGCAAACGCTACGGCGACACCACCGCCGTGCACGACCTCACCCTCGACATCCAGGAAGGGCGGGTGACGGGTTTCCTCGGCCCCAACGGAGCCGGCAAGTCCACCACCATGCGGATGATCCTCGGCCTGGACCACCCCACGAGCGGCAGGGCGCTCATCGGCGGCAAGCCGTACCACGCCCTGCGCCACCCGGTCCGCGAGGTAGGCGCGCTGCTGAACGCCCGGGCGCTGCACCCCGCGCGCTCCGCCCGCGGCCATCTGCTCGCCCAGGCCCGCAGCAACGGCATCCCGGCGCGGCGCGTGGACGAGGTGCTGGAGCGTGTGGGCCTGGCTTCGGCGGCCCGGCGCCGGGCCGGTACGTACTCACTCGGCATGGCCCAGCGCCTGGGTGTCGCCGGGGCGCTCCTGGGCGACCCCGCCACGCTGATCCTGGACGAACCGGTCAACGGCCTCGACCCGGACGGCGTCCGGTGGATGCGGAACCTGGTGCGGTCCCAGGCCGCCGAGGGCCGCACCGTGTTCCTCTCCAGCCACCTGATGAGCGAGATGGAGCTGACGGCCGACCATCTCGTGGTCATCGGCCGCGGACGGCTGCTGGCCGACACCCCCATGTACGAGCTGCTGGCCGGCGGCTCGCGGCCGGTGGTGCGGGTGGCCGTGCCCGATCCCGGGGAACGGGCGACGCTGGTCCGGCGCCTGGCCGGCGACGGCACGGCGACCATCGACGCCTCCGACCGGGACGTCCTCGTCGTCACCGGGCGGACCGCCCGGCAGGTGGGTGACCTCGCGCACCGCTGCGGCGTCCGGCTGCACCAACTCCGCGACGTACAGGTGTCGCTGGAGGAGGCGTACATGGAGCTGACGGCCCGCAGTGTCGAGTACGCCACCGTCTCGGACGGCGGTGATCGCACCCGGCCGGGCTCGGGACGCGCGACCGGGCCGTCCTCGCGAACCAGCGGCGGTGATGGGCGGGCGCAGGACGGCGACCGGGTGGCCGGGCAGGCAGGAGGGCTGGGACGATGACGACCGTCGAAGCAACCAGCGCCGGGGCACGGCCGGTTGGGGACGCCCACGACTCCGGGACCGGCGTCCGGCGTACCGGGGGTGGCGCGCCTGCCGGGCCGCGCGGGCGTCTGCTGTACGGGGCGGTGGCCGCCGAGTGGACCAAGCTGTCGTCGGTCCGCGCGCCGTACGTCTGCCTTCTGGCCGGTCTCGCCGCGACGGTGGTGTTCACCTTCTACTACGGGTCGATCGCGCGCATCAACGACCACCCCGTCCAGCCGGTGGGGCACGCGGCTGTCGCGTCCACGGTGCTCGTGCAGTTCGCGGTGGTCGTGCTCGCCATGCTCACGGTGACCGGCGAGTACACGACCAGCAGCATGAGCTCATCCCTGCTGTGGGTACCGGTCCGGCACCGCGTCCAGGTCGCCAAGGCGCTGGTGACCGCCCTGGTCGCCCTGGTGGCGGGGATCCTGTTCGCGGGGGTGGGAGTGGCGGTCGCCTGGGGTCCGTTCGCGGGTCACGCCTCGTTCGACGCGGAGCGTACGGCCGCTCAGGCGCTGGCCGTCGGTGTCCACTACGCCGCCATCGCGGTCATGACCGTCGGTGTGTCCCTCGCCGCCCGGCACGCGGCCGGGGCGCTGGCGGTCCTGCTGACCCTGCTGTGGGGGTTGCCCAGCATGCTCGTCGGGCTCGGCGGCCCCGTGCTGCTCGCGATCAACGACTGGCTCCCGTACAGCGCCGGTGACGCCCTGATGCGTACCGGCGCCGACACCGTCCCCTACGGTCCCGGCACGGCGGCCCTGGTGCTCCTCGGGTGGGTGGGTGCGGCCCATCTGACCGGTTTGTACGTGCTGCGCCGCCGGGACGCCTGACCTCGTTCACCGTGCAGGCCCGGCTCCGGTCCACCCGCGTCACCGGATGGCCCGGGCCGTGCCTCGGTCGGGGTTTTGGTGTGACGTAGCGTCAGGGTGACGTCGGCAGTGCTGGTCACACGCGTACGAGAGGCGGTTCCTTCCTGATGCGGCGCCTTCCCACACCACCACCGCGTCCAGTAGTGGTCGATGCGGCCCTCTGGGTGGCGTTCGTCGCCGCGGGAGCGTGGTGGTTCGCCGACACCCAGGGCGCGTCGGTGGCCCGTGACCTGGTCCTGCCGCTGCTCCTGCTGAGCGTGGCCGTGCCGCTGGCGCGGTCCCGCCCGGCCGTGGCCGTGCTGATCGCCAACGGCCCTTGCTCGCTGGGCCTCTTCGGCTCGGTGAGCCCGGCGAACGTGTACGCCGTGACGCTGGCGTGCATGACGTTCCTCCTGGGTGCCCGCGCCGGTTCGCGTGCGGCGGCGGGCGGCACCCCGCTGCTCGCCCTGGCGGGGTGCCTGACACTCGACGTGGCACTGTGCGCCGTTCTGAAGGCTCCGCCGGTGTGGTGGTTCTACTCCATCACGGTGCTGCCCGCGGTCCTGGTGCTGCCCTGGCTCGCCGGCCGGTACTGGCGCGGGCGCCGGGAGCTGGCCGAAGGCGGCTGGCAGCTCGCCCGGAGCCTGGAGGAGCGGCAGCACCTGGCCGCCGAGCACGCCCGCCTCGCCGAACGTACCGCCATCGCCGCCGACATGCACGACTCCCTCGGCCATGTGCTGAGCCTGGTCGCCCTGCGCGCCGGGGCGCTGGAGCTGTCACCGACCCTCACGCCGCAGGACCGCCACGACACCGCGGAGCTCCGGCGGGCCGTGGCCGATGCCGTCGACCAGCTGCGGGAGACCGTCACGCTCCTGAAGGCCGCGCCCCGTGCCGGGACCGGGCCCGCCGCGGCGGACACCGTGGAGGGTCTGCTGGAACGCGCGGTGGCCTCGGGTGTCCCCGTCCAGTGGGAGCGCGCCGGGACACCACCGTCGCGTACGCCCCTGAGTGAACGGGCCGAGTACCGGGTGGTTCAGGAAGCCCTCACCAACGCCACCAAGCACGCGCCGGGTGCCACCGTCCGCGTCAGCATCTCGTACACCGCACAGTCCACGCGCATACGGATCGTCAACGCGTACCCGATGGGCGGGGCCCGGCCGGCCATGCCGCCTGCCGGCGCGGCGGGCACCGGCCACGGGCTGGCCGGACTGCGGGAGCGGGTGACGCTCCTCGGCGGCACACTGCGCGCCGGCCGGGAGGACGGTGCCTTCGAGGTCACCGCGTCTCTCCCCCACGGGACGGCCGGCCGGGCCGCGCCCGTCGGCCCTGACAAGGGTGACGAGGACCTTGCGGCCTCCGCGGTGGCGGGCGGTACGTCATCCACGGCCGTGTCCGGCTCGGACGGTGGGACGGGCGGGGCCGGCGGGGCGGGATCGAGCGGCTCGGCCGGCGGGGCGGACTGGGCCATTGGTGCGTACGCGGGGGGCGCCGTGCTCGACTCGGTCCGGCGACTGGCCCGGGTCCGCCGCACCACCCGCCGTCGATTCGCCGCGGTCTTCGCCGTCCCTGCCCTCACGGCCGCCCTCTTCCTGCCCAGCGCCGCCTACTTGGTCCACCAGCTCACCAGCACCGTTCTCCCGCCGTCCCGGTACGAACACCTTCGCCTCGGCACGCCCCGCAGCGATCTCGCCCGTCTTCTCCCGGCGCGGCCCTTCCCCTACGCCCCCGGCGAGCTGCGCACCCTGCCCCGGCCACCGGGTGCCGCGTGCGACTTCTACCGGTCCAACGGCAACCTTCTGGAGGACGTGGACCTCTACCGGTTGTGCTACTCCGGCGGCAGACTGGTTGCCAAGGATGTTCTCGGGGTCCGTGGTACTGCCGCGGCGTCTGAATGAGCCTTTGGCCGTACGGGAGGGCCCCGAGGCCTAGGTCCATGGTCGGGCCGCCGGCCCGATGTGCCGCACCGCTTCCGCTGGTCGGATGGCGATGTGAGTGATCTTGCGAAGGAATGGGAACCGGCCGTCCGTCGACGCCTGGACGAGGAGAGGAACGTCTGGCTGTGCACCATCCGTCCCGATGGCTCGGCCCACGTCACGCCGGTCTGGTTCATCCACCGGAGGGACAGGTGGTGGATCTGCTCGGACCAGAAGTCCGTCAAGGTCAGAAACGTCCGCCGCGAGCCCCGCGTCTCTCTCGCCCTGGAGGACGGCCGCTCTCCCGTCGTGGCCGAAGGCAGCGCGACCGTTAGGGGCAAGGACTTCCCGGGTGACATCGTGGCCGCGTTCGAGCGGAAGTACGGCTGGGACATTTCGGCTCCCGATGCTTCGGGGCGCGAGTACGTGCTGCTGGAGGTTCAGGTTCGTCGATGGCTGATGGCCGGCACGGCGCCATAGTGGTGCGCCGGGTGCGGTGGTGCGCCGAGGTGGAGGTGCGCGCCGTGCCGTGGTCACGCCGCGTCGTGCGCGGCGTGTCAGCGATGTGTACGCGGCGGGTCAAGCGGAGGTTGAGGACGTCGGCGATTCTTCCCACTGGATCGGACCTACCGAGAACAGTGGAGGAGTCGAGAGTGCTGCATATGCGAGGGGACAGAAGGCGTCGCTGGCGCGCCGTGCTGGCCGCCGTGGCGGGAAGCCTGTTGGTGCTGGGCGGGACACCGGGCCCCGCTCAGGCCGCCGAGACGGAGTGGATCAGCTTCGACGGCGGGCAGGCCCGGGTCCTGTCCGCCGTGTACTCGGTGGCCATCGCGGGCGCCACCTACGATGTCGCTCGCGGTACGGACAACAACGTCTGGTTCCGCTACAACGGGGGCAATTGGCGGCCTCTGGGCGGGGATTCCGCCTCCCGTACCACCTCTCCCCCGCGCATCGTCGAATTCCCGCGCGGCCGGGCGATGGCACTGGTCAGGGGCCTGGACGGGGAGATCTGGTACAGCCAGGCCAACAGCGGCTCGGCGAATTTCTGGACGTCGTGGACCCGGCTGCCGGCCGGCGCCAGGGCGATCGGCAGCCCCCTGGTGACCGTCAGTTCAGCCACCGGTGATCTCATGATCGAGGCACCCAACGCCCACCGGCGCATCAGTTACACCTTCCTGAGGAACTACGGCGCAACTCTCTCGTCCTCGGGATGGACGGTCGACAACCACGCCGTTCTCGGGACGAATCACGTGGACATCGAGGGCAACAGCCAGATCGCGATCTACGGTACGGAGTACTACCGGTCGGTGTACCGGAGCTTCGTCACGGGCAGCGATCACCACGTCTGGCGCATCACATCGAACCCCACCAACGGCGCGGTCATGAACGTGTCGCAGGTCAATGGCGGAGCGGAATGCGTCACTGGTGTGACGGCGGCCCGGCTGGGGGACCAGAGCACGGTCGCGAGCCCCGGGCAGGCGGGGTTCGCCCAGCAGCAGCGCGTGATGCTCTCCTGCATCGGGAACGACGGCTATGTGTGGGTGAGTACGTCCTCGAACGGCGGTCTCACCTTCGACGGGTGGCGGCACCCCACGGGCAGGCTCGCGCCGTCCACCACCACTCCGTCCGTCTTCGCCACCCCGGCGTCGAACACGTCGTGGACCCTGAATGTGCGCTGGAACGGGGCGCGCAGTTCCGCGTTTCCCGACAACTCCGTCGTGGCGAAGCGGATCAACTAGCGACGGTGGGTGAGGCGCTCGCCGTGCGCGGGAGATGAAGGGTGCCGGGCCGGCGGGGCGGGCCCGCGCGATGGTGCCATCGCGGGCTCGCAGTCGTCGCCGTCGTCGCCGTCGTCGCCGTATCGAGGCCCGGGTGTGGGGGCGGGGGGACCGACGTCGGCGTTTCGGCCACTGGCGAGGCCACGCCAGTCCCTGAGCGGGCAAGGGTCGGTGTACGCCGCACGAACGCGCATTCGCCTGAGTTCGGGGTTTTCGCCACGACCGAAAGACGTGTGTTCGATACGCGGGGCACCCTCGTTGGACTCGGTGACTGACCGACAACCTCGCGGAGGCCGCCGTGTGTCCCCTGCCCCACCCTCGGATCGCCCTTCCTCCCGCTGCGCGGGCCACCCCTGCCCCGGTCGGGACGTTCGCGGCGCCGTTCCGGCGTACCGTCGGCGGCTTCTTCCGCGCAGCACGTCCGGAACCGGGGTGGGGGGAATGACCGCCCGAGACACCGGCGACTCGGCCACTGCCGGTCTCACGGCCACCGAGCCGTCGCAGTCGGAGCAGCTGCTCTTCGGTGGCGAACTGACCTACGACTACGGCTGGGGCAGCCATGACGGCGCCTGGCTGAAGCTGGGGCTCAGGGCCATGGCCCGCTCGCTGCCGCAGCAGGTCGCCGTGGCGATGCGGCTCGCCAGGGAGGCGGATCCGCGGGCGTTCACCACGGTCGCCGTCAGCGAGATCGCCCGCGGTGTCGCCCAGGCGGTGTCCCTGATCGCGGTGAACGCCCTGCTCGTGGACCTGCTCGCGCCCGGCGACCTGCCGGGCCGGCTGCGCGCGGCGGTGCCCTCACTCCTCCTGGTCGCGGTCCTGGCGGTGATCGGCTCGGCGTGCGCGTCGGCGTCGGCCGCCGCGACGGGGATCCTGGGGCCGAAGGCCCAGCGTGTGGCGACCGAGCGGTACCTGAGGCTGGTGGCGCGGGTGGAGCTCGAGGCGATCGAGGACGACGCCTTCCACAAGCTGATGGACTCCGCGCAGTGGGGCGCGGACTCGGCGCGGCGGATGGTCGGCTACTGCACGGCCGTGGTCACCTCGGCCATCTCCCTGCTCGCCGCGGCCGGCGTGCTCACGGTGCTGCACCCGGTGCTCCTGCCGCTGCTGGTGCTGATGGCCCTGCCGAGCGCCTGGGGGTCGCTGATCATGGCCCGGCACCGTTATGTCAGCTGGCACCGCTTCGTCCAGCACGTACGGGCGGCGAAGACCATCAGCCAGCTGTTGATCAACCAGCAGGCCGCCGCCGAGGTCCGGGTCCACGGCGTGGCGCCCTTCCTGCTCACCCACTTCCGGCAGATGGCCCAGACCAGTGAGCGGGAGCAGACGCGGCTCGCATGGACCGGCGCCCGTACGGGCCTGTTCAGCGACGGCGCCCGGGGCGTCGCGACCATCGCCACGTACACCGTTCTGGGTCTGCTGCTCTGGAACGAGCGGATGGACCTCGCCGTGGCCGGTACGGCGGTCCTGGCCATCCGTACCGGGTCGGCGAGCATCACCGATCTGGTGCTGCGCGTCACGGACGTCCAGGAGGAGGCGATGTTCGTGGCCGACCTGGAGACCCTGTGCAAGGAGGCCGTGCGGCGCGCCATCCCGGTCGGGGGTCTGGATCTGCCCGCCGAGGTCGACGCGATCCGCTTCGAGAAGGTCACGTTCACCTACCCCGGCAAGGACACCCCGTCCCTGTACGAGGTGGATCTGGTCATCCCCCGGGGCAAGACCGTCGCTCTCGTCGGACGCAACGGCTCGGGCAAGTCGACGCTGGTCCGGCTGCTGAGTGGTGCCCGCCTGCCCGACAGCGGCCGGGTCCTGTGGGGCGGGGTGAGTACGGCGGCCGCGGACCGGGCGCAGGTCTTCGACCGGGTCGCCATGGTCGCGCAGGACTTCCACCGCTGGCCGTTCACCGCCCGCGTCAACATCGGCATCGGCCGTCCGGGGGCCGCGATCGACGACGTGGCCGTCGGGGCCGCCGCGGCGTACGCGGGAGCGGACGAGGTCGTGGAGAGCCTCCCCCGGGGCCTGGACACGCTGCTCGCCCGCGGCTACAAGGGCGGGCAGGAGATCTCCGGCGGTCAGTGGCAGAAGATCGGCCTGGCTCGCGCGCGCTACCGGGACGGCGCCGTGCTGATCGTCGACGAGCCCACCAGCGCTCTCGACCCGGCCGCCGAGCAGCGGGTCTTCGACCAGATCCACCAGCTGGCCGGGGCGGGGCAGACGACCGTCCTGATCACGCACCGCCTGCACAGCGTCCGCCATGCCGATGTCATCTACGTGCTGGACGAGGGGAGGGTGGTGGAGCACGGCTCCTTCGACGAACTCATGGATCCCGCGCATGGGGCCGGGATGTTCAAGGAGGCGTACGAACTCCAGGCGCGGCAGTTCGCCCGGCCGACCGTGCCGGTGCGGCCGGTGGGGGTGCCCGCCCCGGCGGGTGAGCCCGTGGGTGCACCCGGTGGGGAGGAGGTGTTGTCGTGATGGCTCACTCTGTTTCTGTTTCTGTCCCTGTCCCTGTCTTACGGCCCCTGCGGCGGCGCGGGCATGGGGGGCGGGTACGACCGGGCGGTGCCGGGGCGTCCACCGCCTCGTCTCGTACCCTGGCGGCATGCGCATGCGCCCCACCCTGAGCTGGACCCCGCCCGAGGACCTGCCGGCCGGCACGACGGACCTGGGGCCGGTCACGGACGCTCTGGGCGCGGGCGGGGTGCTCGTGCTCAGCGGGGCGGGCATCTCCACGGAGTCGGGCATCCCCGACTACCGGGGCGAGGGCGGGAGCCTGAGCCGGCACACGCCGATGACGTACCAGCAGTTCACCGCCGACCCGCAGGCCCGGCGACGGTACTGGGCCCGCAGCCACCTCGGCTGGCGTACCTTCGGGCGGGCCCGTCCGAACGCCGGGCACCGGGCGGTGGCCGCGTTCGAGCGGCACGGCCTGGTGGAGGGCGTGATCACCCAGAACGTCGACGGCCTCCACCAGGCCGCCGGCAGCCGGGACACGGTCGAGCTGCACGGGAGCCTGGCCCGGGTCGTCTGTCTGACGTGCGGCGCGTTCACCGCCCGCCGGGACCTCGCCGTGCGGCTGGAGGAGGCCAATGC
This sequence comes from Streptomyces sp. NPDC015131, assembly GCF_043079975.1. NCBI lineage: Bacteria > Bacillati > Actinomycetota > Actinomycetes > Kitasatosporales > Streptomycetaceae > Streptomyces > Streptomyces sp. NPDC015131. Next base: position 20,245 of record NZ_JBIBVB010000008.1, read on the forward strand.
GGGCTTCCGGCCGGTGGCGGCGGGGATCAACCCGGACGGTGACGCCGATCTCAGTGACGAGCAGGTCGGAGACTTCCGTGTGGTGCCCTGCGTGGCCTGCGGCGGCGTCCTCAAGCCGGACGTGGTGTTCTTCGGGGAAGCCGTTCCTCGCGAGCGGGTGGAGCACTGCCGCCGGCTGGTCCGGGAGGCGTCCTCTCTCCTGGTGCTGGGCTCTTCCCTGACGGTGATGTCCGGTCTGCGGTTCGTCCGGCAGGCCGCCCAGGCCGGGAAGCCCGTGCTGATCGTCAACCGTGACGCGACCCGGGGCGACGCGCATGCCCGAGCCCGGGTCGCCCTGCCCCTGGGGCCGGCGCTCACCGCCGTGGCCGACCGGCTGGGAGTCCCCCTCGGGGACATTGACCGGTCGTCCGCCTAGGCGGGACCGGCGCTGGGCGGCTGCCTCGGTGGCGGTCGGGGCCGGGCGCCCTTCCGGGCGGCGCCGCGCCGGGGCCGGCCGGCGTGCGGCGGGCCTGGGCGCAGCGGGCCCGGGCGCGGCGGCGTGGCGGTCGTCATGCGGTGCGGGGCGGGTGGTCAGGCCGTTTCGGCCAGCACTTCGCGGAGGGTGTGGGCGAACTCCTCCGGGGCGCCCGTCTGCCCGTACTCGCCGCCGAGGAACCCTCCGTGGTGGCTGGGGAAGACCGTCAGAGGGATGTTCAGCGACCGGGCGATCTCGGCGGCCGCCCTGGCCGGGAACTCTCCCTCCGACTCCTTGCCCGCAGCGATCACGAGGCGGGTCGGGGCGGCCTTGAGAGCGGCCGTGTCGGGACGGAAGGCCGTGCAGCCGATCATGTTCTGTCCCAGGAGGGCGTCGTCGCGCGAACCGTCGTCCTCGGTGGGAAGGCCGAAGGCGGCCGGGTCGGGCGCGGGCTCGTCGCGCCAGTCGTCGGGGAAGAGCCCCTTGCGGCCGGCGGCGGCGATGAACTTCGCCATGGCGGGGCCCATTCCCTGCCGGAGGTAGGTGGCGTGGATGTCCTCGCACACGCCCAGCACGGCCTCGCGGTCGGGGAGGACCGGCGCCGCCGGCGGTTCGTGGGCGACGAGCGTCGCCACCAGGTCGCCGTGCCGGGCCACCAGGGCGAGCGCGTTCACGGCGCCGCCGCTGCTGGCGAACAGGTCGACCGGTCCGCCGCCGACGGCCTCGATCACCCGCCGTACGTCGTCGGCGTGTTCCTCGGGGGTCGTCCGGGCGGCTCCGTCCGTACGCGGGCTGCGACCCGTACCCCGGGGGTCGTACGTCACGACGGTGCGGTCGGCGAAGTGCCCGGCGAGCGTGGTGAAGCCGGCGGCGTCCATGGGGGAACCGATCAGCAGCAGCGGGCGGGCGCCGTCGGTGTCGCCGTCCGGGCGTCTCACGTCATAGGTGAGCGTCGCGCCCGGGGCGTCCAGGGTCTGTGTGCCGGTCGTGGCCATGTCCGTCTCCTTCACGCATGCAAGGTGTCGATCACTACCCAGGAAGACCGGCTCGGGGACCACAACTCATCGGTCGGGGACAGAAATTCTTTCGCGTCGAGCCCGGCCGCCGCCCCGCTGGCGGGCCGACGTGTCCATGACTGCTTCCGGGGCACATGGACGGTGGCATCGAGGCCGTCCACTCGTTCACCGACAAGGAGTTCTCCCATGCTGGGTATCGCCGCCGCCGTCCTGTTCCTCATCGCCTTCCTGATCAACGCCGCCGAGCTCACCACGAATGACGTCTTCTCGTCCGTCAACCTGATGCTGCTGGGGCTGGCGTCGCTGGCACTGCACGTGTCCGGTGTCGGCACCTCGTGGCGCACCCGCCGCCGCTGACCGGTCCGGGGCGCCGGGGAGGCCCCCGGCGCTTCCGTCAGACGCGCTCCAGGGGGCGGAAGGGCCCGGGCGGGAGCTCCACCTCGATGGCGTCGTCCGGGCGGACGGTGCCGCCATGACGGACCACGGCCATGATGCCGGACGTGAAGGTGAAGTCTCCGGTGCCGGGGTCGAGGGCGAACATCTCGCCGAGCAGGCCCGGGGCGTAGTCGTTGATCTTCGAGCAGGGATTGCGCAGCCCTGTCACCTCGACCACGGCGTGCGCGCCGATGTGGAGCAGGGCGCCGGTGGGGAGCCCGAGCAGGTCCAGGCCCCGGGTGGTGATGTTCTCGCCGAGCCCGCCGGCGGTGACCTCGTACCCCTTGAGCGCCAGCTCGTCGAAGAGTTCCTCGTGCATCAGGTGCACTTGGCGCAGGTTGGGCAGGTGCGGCTCGTACGTCATGCGGAACTGGTGGCGGATCGTCTCGCCCGCGTGGACGTCCCCCTCGACGCCGAGCCCGGCGAGCAGCGTGATCGATGCCCGGTTGGGCTTGCTGAACCCGTACGTCCGCTTGCGGCTCACCGCTGTGACGTGGCCCGCCATGGCTCGTTCCCCCTCGGTGCGCGGTGCGGCCGGTTCGCTGCGCCGTCGAGGCCGATGGTAGGCGAGGAGGTACCACCCGGGGGCTCGGGGCCGTCAGGGGATCATGACGCAGTGGTTCTCGATGACCCTGCCGCTGCGGTCCAGTCCCCCGCAGACGGCCAGTCGTGGGTACGCCCTGATCTCGCGGTTGACGACGAACCGCCACCTCGACACGCCGGCTTTGCTCCCCCGGTAGTCCCCCACGAAGGTGCGCAGGGTTCCCGTGAGCCCGTCCCTGGTCGTGACGGTGATGTCCTGGACGTAGCTCCGCCCCTGGTAGGCGGTGGCCACGCAGATGTAGCTGCCGCAGGTGGACTTGACGGCGGCGCTGGCGGGTGGAGCGGTCGCCAGTCCCAGGGCGAGCGCCATGCCTGAGGCGGCCACGACGGTTGCCGCCCGCCGGCTGTTCGCGCGCACGGGCCGGGTCGTCTTCGAGCGTAAGAGCGTCATGCTGCCTCACTGTCATGGGCGGTGCCGGTGGTCGCAACGGCCGGGGGCGGGTGCGTGGGCGGAGAGGGGAGGCGCACGGGAGCGGGGGCGGTCAGCGACCGTGGCGGGTGGAGCGGTGGTGCGCCGGGTGGGGACCATGTGCGCCCGGGTGTACGCGATCGCCCCCAGGCGCTCGTACGTCCGCGTAACCGTTTCCTGGCGTCCGGTCGGCGGCGCCAACCTCGTCGGTCTGCCCCGTGCGGTGAGCACGGTGAGGTGCCGACCCTTGGTCCGCTGTTCGTTGTGATCCGGAAGCCCGGACGTCAGACGCGGCAGCGCATCTCCCTCGCGAAGACGGCGCGGAAGGCGTGTGGGGGCCGGCCGGTGAGGCGCTGGACGGTGTCGGTGAGGCGGTCCTCGGCCCCCTCGGCGATGGCACGGTCCATGCCGGCCAGCATCTCCGCGAACTCCCCCGGCATCTGTGCCGTGAGACGATCACGCATCTGCTCGTAGGACAGGCGGCGGTGCACCACGGGCCGGCCGGTGACCTCGGTGGCGATCGCGGCGATGTCGTCGTGGCTGAACGCCTCGGGTCCGGTGAGGACGAGGTCGGTGTTGGGGGCCTGCCCGTCGGTCAGCGACCGGGCGGCGACCGCCGCGATGTCCTCGGCGTCGACGAAGCCGACCCGGCCGTCGTCGGCGGCGGTCCAGATGGTGCCGTCGTCGCGGATGCCACGGGCGTGCAGGTGCGTGCCGGTGAAGTTCTGCATGAACCAGGAGGGCCGCAGTACCGCCCACTGACCGAAGATGCCGGGCAGGGCCTGGTGCACCGTTCCCACTGCCGGGCCGCCCGCGGGGATGGCCGAGGAGCTGAGCAGCACCGCACGGTGCACTCCGGCGGCGCGGGCCCGATGGAGGAACGGCAGCATGATCGCCGCTGGGTCGGGGTCGCCCACGGGCGGTACGAGATAGACACGGTCGACGCCGTCGAGGGCGGCCGCGTGGGTGGCGGGGGCGTACCAGTCGAAGAGGACCGGCTCGGCGCCGGCGACAGGGGTGGCGCGGCGACTGGCGGCCTTGACGCGGTGGCCCGCGGCCGTCAGCCGGGCGGCGGTGCGGCTTCCGGTGGTGCCGGTGGCGCCGATGACCAGAGTGGTGCGGGCGGTGGTCATCGGCTGCTCCCGGTGAAGTCGGCGCCGGGCTCCTGGAGGGCGAGGGGGTTCCAGTAGTCGCGGTACTCGGTGATGCGCCCGTCCTCGACGGTCACGACGGCGACGTACGTCATGTCGAAGGGGGCACCGCTCTTCACCAGTCGGCCGACGCCGCGCATCTCGGCCACGATGGTCCCCGGATCGGTGGTCCGGTGGATCCGCAGGTCGGGGAAGTCATGCAGATCGATGTGGTCGGGGTAGGGGCGCATGTACGCGGCGATCGCCTCCCTCCCCTCCAGACGCCGGGGCCGGCCGGCGGGGGCGAACGGGAACCGCATGACACCGTCCTCGGCCCAGAGGGCCGTCCACGCGGGAATGTCCTTGTCGAGCAGCAGGCGCAGGCTGTGGCGGAAGAGATCCGCCGGGGAGGTGGCGGTGGGCATGGGTATCCTCCAGGTGGAACAGAATCCGGACCTCGGGTCCACTTAGACGATACGGACCACGGGTCCGTTTCACAACCGGGAGGAGAGGCATGCCCGAACGCCGGTCGTCTCGCAAGGACGCCATCCGCAACCGGGAGGCCGTGCTGGCAGCCGCCGACGCTCTCTTCACCGGGCGCGAGAGTCCCGAGGACGTGACGATGGCCGACGTCGCAGCAGCGGCCGGGGTCGGCAAGGGCACGCTCTTCCGGGCCTTCGGCGACCGCGCCGGGCTGCTCCGCGCGCTGTACGAGGCGCGGCTCGAACCGGTTCGGCAGGCCGTCGAGTCCGGCCCGCCGCCCCTGGGGCCCGCGACCCCGCCCCGCGATCGCGTACCCGCCCTGCTCGATGCCGTCCTGTGCTTCAAGCTCGACAACCGGCGCCTCGCCCTGGCCTTGGAGGAGGGCGGGAGCAGCAGCCCGTACCGGGCGGAGCACTACGAGCGGTGGCACAGCCTGCTCCGGGCCGTACTGGAGCAGATCCCGGGCCTGACCGACAGCGACTTCACCGCCCACGCCCTGCTCTCCGCCACGCGAGCCGACCTCGTCGAGCACCTGGCCGGGGAGGAGCGCATCCCTCAGGACCGCATCCGGGGGCAGTTGGCCCACTTCGTCACCAGGGTCCTGGCCTCCGGCTCACCGGAGAGGCCGGCCGCCGAGGAGTGAGCCGGGCTCGGCCGGGCCCTGCCGGCGAGCCTTCCCGCCACGGACGGGCCCTGGCCGGCGAGCCTTCCCACCACGGCCGGGCCCAGCCTTCCCGCAGCGGCCGGGCCGGTGCCGCGCGCGGCGGCAGGCTCGAGGGCCGGGCCCGCCCCCGTCAGGGGATCCGGCGTGCGGGCAGCGCAAGCACGTACATCACGTACTCGAGGGGTCCGCGCCGGAAGAAGCGGGTCCAGAGAGTGGCGAAGAGGAGTGTCGCGGCGACGTACCAGAGGAGGGCCGGCAGTGCGGCGGAGTCCGGGAGGTCCCGGGTGTCCAGTGCTTCGATGGCCACGATGTGCCCGACGTACGCCGTCAGCGCGATGGATCCCACCGCGCTGACGGGGGTCGTGATCCAGCGCAGGAGGGCCCACCGGCCCGCCCACCAGCTGGTCCCGAGGAGGCAGCCGGCCAGCACTGCCAGGGCGACGCCGGTGTTGCCCACGATGGACAGAGTCGTCTGGCTGTGCGGGGAGGCGACGAGGAGCCAGGCCGGGATGCCGGGCTCGGGGTTCGATCCCACGGCACCGGACCACCAGGCGGGGGCGGCTGCTCCGGTGGTCGACGCCTCGCGTACGCCCTCCAGGGCTCCCGGGACGAAGTGGAGGGCCAGCCATGACCCGCCGTACCCGATGACGGCCAGCGCGACACCGGCCAGTCCTACCCGGCCGACGGTACGGGGGCGCCGCAGGTCCAGTTTGGCCACCGCCATCCCCGCGACGACGAACGGCAGCCAGGTGGGGACCGGATAGGCACCGGTGATGAGGAGCTCGACGACACCGCCCGAGGCGGTGAGGCGGGCCAGTGGATCATGGGCGGCGACCGTGTCCGGCCATCCGCCGCCGGCGGCCGCCTCGCGCAGCAGGTAGAGCACCTGCGGCATGACGAGCGCCAGTGCGGCGGCGAGGGTGGCCAGAGTGACCGCCCTGAGCCGATGCAGTGGGAGGGCGAGCAGGAACAGGACTCCGTAGAAGGAGAGGATGACGAGGACGTCGTCGGTGTACGCGGCGAGGGCGTAGCCCAGGGCGATCAGGAAGACGGAGCGGATCAGGACTCTGCCCACCGCTTGGCGGCCGGGGCGTCCGGTCTTGGGCCGGGGCCGGCCGGTGAGGATGACCAGCGAGAAGCCTGCCAGGACCGCGAACAGGGCTGCCGAGCGGCCTCGGGCGGCCTCCATGGCCCACCCGATGGCTCCGCCCGTGGACGGATCGGGTCCGATGTGGGCGGTGTACATGCCCAGGATCGCGAGTCCCCGGGCCAGGTCCAGGCCGACCAGCCGTCCGGTGGGCGAGGGCGGGGGCGACGCCCCGGGAGGCGGCCCGGCCGGTGTGGGGGTCTCGGGGGCGGCGTCCGGTGACGCGTCGCGCCTCATATGTTCCACGGTCGGGCGGAGTGTCGGGTTCCGCCATCCGGCGGATGGGCACTGGGCGCCGCTCGGTCGGTGCGGTGCGGTGCGGATCTGTGGTTGTCCGGTGATGGGTCCGGCGGCTGGCGGCTGGGCGGCTGGGCCCCGGAGCGTGCGGGGGTGCCCTTGCCCGGGTGCCGGGGCCGTTGGTACGGATCCGGGTGCCATGGCTCGTTGGTACGGATCCGGGTGCCACGGCCCGTTCGTACGGCCCGGGTGCCATGGCCCGTTCGTACGGTCCGGGTGCCAAACGGCCCGGGTGTGCCACCGTCCGGCGGGGCGCCGTCCCGGACCGGACGGCACGGCGGCGCGACAGGCGGCAGGGCACGGGCTTCAATGCCGCCATGGATGGTGAGGCTCACCGCAGGCGCCGGAGTGCCCTGCGGGCCGCGCGACAGGCCGGCCGGCGGTCCCCGGAGACGGTCCGGCGGCTCAGGAAGAGCCGGGCGGGCAGGCTGTGGGACGGGATGTGGGGCCGGCTCACGGAGGCCGAGTTCTTCGACCACGCGCTGCAGCTGGCCGCGCTCGCGCTGCTGTGCTTCTTCCCGGTGCTGATCGTCCTCACGGAAGCGGCGGGGCGGGACACCGCGACGGTCGTCGTGCGGTGGCTGGGACTCAGCCACGAGGCCGCCCAGGCGGTGGCCTCGCTGTTCGTCCCCGGACCGGGATCGAACACGGTGACGGTGGTGAGCGGGTTCTTCATGGCGCTGGGTGCCATTGCCGTGGCGGGCACCCTGCAGAGCTGGTACCGGGCGCTCTTCGAGGTGTCCCGGCGCGGCTGGCGCGATGTCGTCGTCCAAGTGGTGTGGCTCGTGTGCCTGCTCGTCTTCGCCGCCGCTCAGGCCGCCCTCGGCCGCGTGACCGGAGCGCTCCCCCTGCGGGGCGTGGCGGGCTTCCTGTGGTCGGTCGCCTTCTGGTGGGGCAGCATCTGGGTGCTGCTGGGCGGCGCGGTGCGGTGGCGCGCGCTGCTGCCGGCGGCGCTGGTGACCAGTGTGTGCTGGACGGGCCTGGGTCTGTTCTCCGCCCGGTTCTTCTCGGAGTCGATCGTGGCGAACGAGCAGCGGTACGGCCCGGTGGGTGTCGTCATGATCATTATTTCCTGGCTGGTGGCGGTGGGTGTCGTCATCCACCTGGGGTCGGTGATCGGTCGCATGATCACCGAGCGCCTGGGCACACCGCTCGTCCGCGACACACACCCCGCCGGGGCGGACAACGGCTGACCCCGGGCGGTGGGCATGACAGCCCGGGCGTGATCCGCTGACCGATCCGTACGTGGGCACGGTGCGCCGCGCCTCAGCGGCCGGACCGTCCCCATCGCGTTCAATCGCATGTCATTGCAACACACCATTGCGTTCGCTCGCAGCACCATTGCTCCAAATACAGCTCTCTCACCAGCATTTATCAGATTCACACATTGAGAAACCCTCGAACGCAACGTAGCTTTCCAGTAGTCAGAAACACGAAGCGCGGCGAGAAGAGGACACCATGACCGACTCCGTTCACACCGTCAGCGCCCTGCCGACAGCCCGCCGGTCCGGCTGCCCGTTCGCCCCGCCCGCCGAGCTGCTCGAGGCCCGGGAGCACGGGCCGATCAGCCGGTACACCCACGTCGGCGGCCGGCCCGGGTGGCTGGTCACGGGGTACGACCTGGTCAGGTCCGTCCTGGCCGACCCGCGGTTCAGCTCGCGCAAGGAGCTGCTGAACGTGGGCGACTTCGAGGTGCCCCCCGCGCCACCCGGGGAGTTCCTCCTGATGGACGACCCCGAGCACCGGCGCTACCGCAAGCCGCTGATGGGCAAGTTCACGGTACGGCGCATGCGCCAGCTCACCGAGCGGGTGGGGCAGATCACCGGCGACTGTCTCGACGCCATGGAGAAGGCGGGCCCGCCCGCCGATCTGGTGGCAGTGTTCGCCAAGCCGATCCCGAGCATCATCATCTGCGAGCTGCTGGGCGTGCCGTACGAGGACCGCGGTTCCTTCCAGGAGCAGATCGACACCTTCCTCGGCGGGGAGACCAGCGACGAGGACCTGATCGCGGCCTACACCGCGACGCAGCAGTACCTGGCGGAGCTGGTCGCCGCCAAGCGCGCCCGCCCCACCGACGACGTACTCAGCGACCTCATGGACACCGACCTGTCCGACGAGGAGCTGAAGGGCATCGCGCTGATCCTGCTGGCGGCCGGGTTCGACACCACCGCCAACATGCTGGCTCTCGGCACCTTCGCCCTGCTGCGCAACCCCGACCAGCTGGCTTTGCTGCGCTCGGACCCCACGCTCACCGACTCGGCGGTGGAGGAGCTGCTGCGCTACCTGAGCGTCGCCAAGACGTTCATGCGGACGGCCCTGGTGGACGTCGAACTGGGCGGGCAGACCATCGCGGCCGGCACCACCGTCGTCCTGTCGTACAACACCGCCAACCGCGACCCCGAGCGCTTCGCCGACCCCCATGCGCTGGACCTCCGCCGGCAGAACGGCGGGCACCTGGCGTTCGGCCACGGCATCCACCAGTGCCTCGGTCAGCAGCTGGCCCGCGTGGAGATGCGGGTGGCCCTGCCCGCCCTGCTCGACCGCTTCCCCACGCTGCGCCTGGCGGTACCCGCCGACGACGTCGCCCTCCGCCCGGAGAGCGCGGACATCTACGGGGTGAAGAGCCTCCCGGTCGCCTGGGACGTGTGACCGCACCCCGTTCGGCCGGCCAGGCCCAACTCCCTTACGCCACGCGGTAGAGGCGCTACTCAGCGCCGCTGAACCAGCCCCCGAGACCGTGTACGCACGGTGAAACGCGCCCGACGGTGAGTCGTCCCAGGACGGCCCGTCGGGCGCTTCCTTGTGACGCCACCCATAGGAGCCAGGTCACGTATGAAAGGCGGTAGTACTCAGCGGTTCCCCCGATCCCCCGCACAGTGGGCTGCGGACGGCCGGCCGGGGGGCCGGCTATGCCTCCGGGTAGTACGTCACATGCTTGCACCGGGCCAGAACCGCCCCTAACCATGGCTGTCGTTGCCGGGAGCCCCGACGGGCCGCAGCGGACAAGCGACACACCTCCGCCCCGGTTCACCGCACGGAGACCTCTCCGTCCGCCGCCCGCATCCGGCCGGCACGTCCATGTCGTCCCACAAGGGAGTTACTCGCGTATGACCGCCTCCACCCACACCACCAGCCGTATCGCCCGACTCCGCAAGTTCTCCGTCGCAGGCATTGCCACCGCGGGCGCGGCCGCCGCAATGCTCACTGTGGCTCCCTCGCCCGCCCAGGCGGCACCGGTGTCGGCGAACGTCACGGCGGTGTCGGCGGCGGACGCCCCGGCGGCCAAGAAGGCCGCGCAGGCCAAGGCCGAGACTGCTGCCAAGGCCACCAAGGCGAAGGCGGCGAAGGCCAAGCCCGCCAAGGCGAAGAAGCAGTACGCCGACAACCTCGACGGCTGGATCAAGGAAGCCCTCGACATCATGAAGGCCAAGGGCATCCCCGGCAGCTACGAGGGCCTGCACCGCAACATCATGCGTGAGTCCTCCGGCAACCCGAACGCCCAGAACAACTGGGACGTGAACGCGCAGAACGGCACGCCGTCGAAGGGCCTGCTCCAGGTCATCCAGCCGACGTTCGACGCGTACCACGTCGCCGGTACGCCGCACAAGCTGACCGACCCGGTCGCCAACATCACCGCGGCCGCCAACTACGCCGCCGACAAGTACGGTTCGATCGACAACGTCGACTCCGCCTACTGATCGGCGGGAATGCGCGGGGACAGTTTCCCCCTCCGCCGCGATGACGCGCGAGGGCCTTGACCGCGAGGCCTTCCGGCATCGGCAGGGCCCGGTCCACGACCGGGCCCTGCGGCGTTCTCAGCCGCGGTACTCGGCTCAGCTGTGGTACTCGGCCCTGGTGACGTCCTTCACCAGGGTCCAGTCGCCCCCCTTCTTCTCGAAGACGTAGACGTACATCCCCGCGTACGGCAGGTCCGGCCGGCGGTCGGCGCCGGCGCGGTCGGTGGTGTACGGCGTGGTGATCTCCTGGAGCCACGCCTTGGCGCGCCCCTCCCCCATCTCCACCCGGTTCAGCGTGACCTTCGCCCGGGCATCGCTCCACACGCGCCCGGCGGCGGGCGGGTGCCGCCGCCACTCGGCGTTCTTCTGGTCGGCCCTGCCCTGGAGAATGGCCTGGGCGGCCACCCTGAGCGACTCCCGCTCGGCGTCCTGGGCCGCCTTCTCGCGCCGTTCCTGGACGACGAACAGCGTCACCGCGACGGCGACGGCGACCGCGGCGGCCACGGCCGCGAGCACCCATCTGCTGATCTTGCTCATGATCCCCCCTGCGGTTTTCCGGAAGCGCAGCGTACGCGATCATGGGGCGGTTGAGCAGGGGGTGCCGGGCGCGGGGAGCCGAGGACTGACCGGGGACGTCAGGCGGTCCGTTCCACGGTGATCCGCGGGGACAGTGCCCGCAGGAAGTCGGCCGCATCGAAGAGCTTGCCCGCGGAGACGACGCCGACCGCGCGCGCGTCCGTCGAGTACGCGGGTGAGCGCCTCGACCACGAGGGGCGCGGTGACGGCGTAGATGTCCTGGCCGCGGGCCACGGCACGGCGCTCCTCGCCACCGGAGCGTACGACGACGTCGACCAGGAACGTCTGCGCGGACCGGCCCCGGTCGTCGACCGCCGCCGGGGCCGGCGAGTCCGGGGCCACGACGTCCCGGGCCGCCTCCACGGTCATATAGGTGCGTACCTCGGGGATGGTGAGGTGGCTGGGCACGGTCACGACGTCGGCCATGGTGAACTCGCCGATGACGGCCCGGGTGCCCAACGGGTCCGGGAAGGTCCACTCCAGCGTCGGCGGGGCGTCGTCCCGGTGCTCCAGCCGCCCCTTGGTGTAGCGGATCCGCCTCCCGTTCCGCCGTTCCCGCGAGACCGCGCCCGCGGACCGGGTCCCGGCGGTGGGGTGCCAGTGGTCGAGGCCGTACGCGACATGTGCCTCGTCGGCCGTGGTCCAGTCGCCCATCGCCGCGGTGACCAGCAGGTCGCCGAACCCGCCGAAGAAGGCCATGGCCGGGACCACCACCGCGCCGGCCCGCTCCGCCCGGTCGGCGAAGCGCTCGAAGGTGTCGAGGTTCGCCTCGATCTCGGCCGCCACGTCCAGGTAGGGGATGCCCGCACGCAGGGCCGCCTCGATCACGGGGGCGGCGGTCCCGGCGAACGGACCGGCGCAGTTGATCACCGCTGCCGTACCGGCCAGCGCGCGGTCGAGCGCGTCCGCGTCGTCCACCGCCGCCGGGCGGGCCTCCAGTCCGGTCTCGTACGCCAGCGTCTTCAGCTTCCCGGCGTCCCGCCCGACGAGTACGGGGACGAAACCGCGCTCCGTCAGCTCCGCCACCACGAACCGTCCGGTGTGCCCGTACGCGCCGACCACCGCGACCGCCTTGTCGGTACCCATGTGTGCTCCCGCTCCCCAGTGCTGGTGTCTGCTCGATGCTGGCTGTCCGCTGTTCTTCGTCACGGACATCCTGGTCGCGGGCGGTCCGCCTCGGCGAGTGTCGGGAACGACACGCCTCGTACACTTCCGGACATGACCTCCGTCGCACTGGCCGTCACCGACGGCATGCTGCACTTCGAACTGGCGCTGGCGTGCGAGGTGTTCGGGTCCTCCATGCCCACCGGGGCCGAGTCCTGGTACCGCTTCTCGGTGTGCGGGCCGGGCCCGGTGCCCTTCGGGCGCTTCAGCTTGGAGCCCGAGCACGGGCTCGCCCACCTCCCGTACGCGGACACGGTGATCGTCCCGGGCTGGGCCGACGTCGACGAGGAGCCGCCCGCCGAGCTGGTCGACGCGGTCCGGGCCGCCCACGAGGCGGGCGCGCGTGTGGCCTCCCTGTGCACCGGTGCTTTCGTCCTGGCCGCGGCCGGCCTGCTGGACGGCAGGCGCGCCACCACGCACTGGGCGCACGCGCGGGAGCTGGCCGAGCGGCATCCGGCCGTGACCGTGGACCCGGACGTGCTGTACGTGGACGGGGGAAGCGTGCTCACCTCCGCGGGCAAGGCCGCCGCGATGGACCTGTGCCTGCACCTCGTCCGCCTCGACCACGGTGCGGCGGTCGCCAACGCGCTCGCCCGGCGGCTGGTCGTCCCGCCCCACCGGGACGGCGGCCAGGCGCAGTTCGTGACCACACCGGTGCCCGCCCCGGCCAACCACCCGCTCGCCACGCTGTTCCCGTGGGCGCTGCGGCGGCTGGACCAGCCGCTGACGGTGGAGGACCTGGCCCGCGAGGCCGGTATGAGCTCACGCCACCTGGGCCGCCACTTCAGGTCGGTGACCGGGACGACACCGTTGCAGTGGCTGCTGGTCCAGCGGATCCGGCGCGCCCAGGAACTGCTGGAGACCACGGACGACACCGTGGACGCCGTCGCGGCGGCCACCGGTATGCGGACGGCCACCACGCTGCGCCGGCACTTCAACCGGACGGTGGGTGTGCCACCGGACGCGTACCGCCGGACGTTCCGCTCGCGCGCGCTGCCGCCCCCTCTGGACGGTGCGGGCCCTCGGCGTCAGGTGTCCTGAGGGCGCGTCTCGCCGGGCGGGGGCGTGCGCCGGGTCAGGGCCCTCGCTTCGGCGAGTTCCGCGTTCGCGGTTTGCTGGGCGTGGCCGAGGAAGTCGTAGGCGTCGTCGCCGACCGGGATGCGCAGCGGGGTGGGGGCGTCGGCGGTGACGATGTCCAGGACGTGCGCCGCGAAGTCCTCGGGGCTTCCGGCGTCGGGGTTGCCCGCGAGGCCGCGGGTGGCTTCGAGCATGGGGGCGTTGGTGGTGTCGTAGGCGGGTACGCGGTGGGCGGCGCGGGCGAGGGAGGTGCCGTAGCGCGTCGCGAAGCCACCCGGCTCGAGCACGGTGACCCGGATGTTGTGCGGGGCCGCTTCGGCGGCCAGGGCCTGGCTCATGCCGTCGAGGGCGTGCTTCCCCGCGACGTAGGCGCCCAGTCCGGGGAAGGCCATCCGGCCGGCGATGGACGAGACGTTGAGGATGTGGCCGTGTCCCTGGGCGCGCATCAGCGGCAGGACCAGGCGGGTCAGCCGCCACGGGCCGACGAGCAGGATGTCGAGCTGGTCGCGCAGTTCGGCGTCCGAGACCTCCTCGACCGCTCCGAACAGCCCGGCGGCGGCGTTGTTGACGAGGACGTCGATGCCCCCGAGGCGGTCGGCCGCGGTACGGACGGCGTTCTCGCAGGAGGCGGGGTTCCGCAGTTCCAGCGGTACGGGGACGATCCGGCCGGGCCAGGCGGCGGCCAGGTCCTCCAGGTCCGCGCTCTTGCGGGCGGTGACGGCCAGGAGGTCACCGGCCCGGGCCGCCGCGGACGCCAGCGCGTACCCGAGGCCGGACGAGCACCCCGTGATCAGCCATCGTCTTCGCATCATGGGCTCCTTCTCGTGTCGCTGCGTCGCAGTGTCGCTGTGTCGCTGTGTCGTCGTGTTGCTGTGTCGCGCATGGTCCTGGCGGGGACTGCGCCCGGCCATCCCCTCCGCAGGGGCGTACGGGGGCGCTGGGGCGCATCCCGGCGCGTGCCCGGCGCACGCGGTCGTACGACCCGCCCGGTCGGCCGGCCCGGTCGGCCGGCCGGCCCGGTCGGCCGGCCGGCCCGACCGGAACGGGCACAGGATGTCGGGTCCGAGAGGGTGGACCCTTCATAGCGTGGTGGGCGTAAGGGAAGGAGAGCGCGGTGCTCGAAGGGCTGAACGAGGCCATGGAACACATCGAGCGTCATCTGGACGCGCGGGTCGAGGTGGCCGACCTGGCCCGGATCGCGGCGACGTCGGAGTACCACTTCCGGCGGTTGTTCTCGGCACTGGCCGGGATGCCTCTGTCGGAGTACGTCCGACGCAGGCGGCTCACGGTCGCGGGGGCCGAGGTGCTCTCGGGCGACCGGACGCTGCTGGATGTCGCCGTGCGCTACGGCTACTCGTCGGGCGAGGCGTTCGCACGGGCGTTCCGCGCGATGCACGGCGTCGGGCCGGGTGAGGCCAGGCGGTCCGGTGCCGCGTTGCGGTCCCAGCCGCGGCTCTCCTTCCGCCTCACTGTCGAAGGGAGTAACCCGGTGCGCTATCGGGTCGTGGAGAAAGAGCAGTTCAAGGTGGTCGGGAAGAAGGTGAGCGTGCCGCTCGTCCACGAGGGGATGAATCCCGCGATCGCCGACTTCATCAGGGGCATCGGGAAGGAGACGACGGAGCGGATGCGGGTGCTGTCCGACCAGGATCCGGAGGGCATCGTGGGGGTGAGTGTGAACCTCGACCCGAGCCGGGCCGAGGGCACGCAACTGGACTACTACCACGGGGTGGTGACAGGGGCGGACACGCCCGCGGATCTGGAAGAACTGCCGGTCGACGCGGGGCTGTGGGCCGTGTTCGACAGCTCCGGACCGTTCCCGCACACGCTCCAGTACCTGTGGCGCGACGTGTTCACCCAGTGGTTCCCGTCCAACCCGTACCGGAGCAGGCCCGGTCCCGAGATCCTTCGCACCCGTCTTTCGCCGGACGGTACGGAGGCGGATGCCGAACTGTGGATCCCGGTGGAGCGGACCGCCACCGTCTGAGGTCCGGCGGCGGCCAGGTCGCGCCGCCCCTCGCCGTCCCCTGTCCCGACGGGCGCCGGTCCGCCCTCCCGTGCCGACGGTCCGTCCAGGAGCATCCCGAACGGACCGTACGGGACGTCCCAGGCGGGTCCGCCCAGGAGCGTCCCGGACGGACCGTACGGGACGTCCCAGGCGGGCCCGCCCGGGGGCGTCCTGAACGGGTCGGTCAGTCGCGGCCTCCTCGCTCACCGTCCAGCGCCCGGAGGCTCGCGCCACTGGACAGGCGGGCCGTGAGAGGGGCGGGCGCGGCGCCCGGTGGCAGCGGGACGGACAGCGTCCGGCCGGGCCGGGTGCGACCGGCGGCCCCCTCACCCCCGTCGTCTCCCGCCGCCGGTCCGGCGACCGTGATGGCGGTGACATGCCGACTGCCCGCGGCCAGGTGGTAGCGCTGCCCCGAGGGTGTGCGCCACACCGTGCCGGCCAGGATGTGCTGGCCGAAGCGGCCGCAGGCGGCGGTGGCGCGGACGTCGACCACGGGGACGGGGCGCCCGGACGGGGGCTGGAGGGTGACCTGGATGTCGCCCTGGCCGGTCCAGCGGGTGAGCCGGGTGCAGGACCACACGGCCCGGCCGCCGTTCTCGGGGAGGGTGCCGGTGGCGAAGTCCCAGAGGTTGACGGCTCGTACGGCTCCCTCGGGCACCTTGTCGAGCAGGCAGGTTCCCTTGGCCCAGCGGGCGAGCGCGGTCGTGCCGGTGGCCTCGCGGGGCTGGCGCGCATGGGGCACACCGGCGCCGCCGGGCAGCGGGGTGTAGGTGAGGTGCGCGGGGAGCAGCCCGCCGAGGTCGGCGATCAGGAAGCTGTGCTTCTCGACGATCCGGGCCGACGAGGCCACCTCCAGGACGGGCGGGGCGGCGCAGGTGCCGGCCGTGGCTCCGTCCGGCGGTGGGGTCCCCCTCCGGGGTACGGAGGTGGTGACCGTACCGTCGGCGCCGACGCGCACCGGGTCGGCCGGGGTGCCGGGGACGGCGAGGTCGCGGCGCGCGGCGGTGGCGATCCACGGGGCGAGCAGATGCCGCGCCGTACCGTCCGGGCTCCGGGCGAGGGTGACGGCGGCCGCGGTGGTGACGCCGGCGTCGTCCACGCGCGCGAGGTCCAGCCGGCTCCGGCCGTCTCCGGTGCTCTCCGTGTACCGCGCCAACCGGTCTCCGTCCAGCAGGACCACGACGGTGGGGGCGGCGCCTGTCGTGTCGCCGGTGCCGAGGGTGCCCGCGTAGAGCAGATGGGGCCGGCCCTGCGGTGGTGCGTCCGACGTGGCGGGCGCGGTGGTGACGGTGGTGTCGCGCGAGGCGGGGTCGGCCCAGGAGGCGAGGGCGCGGGTCAGCAGGGCGCGGTCGGTGGTACGGCCGCCTCGCGCGGGCCAGACGGTGAAGTCCACCCGCCCGGTGTCGGACCATGCCTGGCCGTCGACGCGGACGAGTCGGGCGGCCGCGGCTTCGGCGGCCGGGGGCCCGGAGCGGCCGGCGATGGTGCTGCCGGTCCCGTCGCCGGGGGTCGCTCGCAGGAGGTGGCCGGCCGGCAGCGCCAGGAGCAGCAGCGCGCCGGCGGCGACGGCGGCACGGATGCGGCCCCGGCGGCGGATGAGGTCGGTGGGGCGGCTGCTGAGGGTGGCTCCGTGGAAGATCGCCGCCGTGTCGGAGAGGGCCCCCTGCTGGTCGGTCCCCTCGGGCACGACGCGCGACGCGGCTCGGACCGCGGCTGCGGCGTCTGTCGTCCCCGCACGGGCGAGGACGTCCTCGGCGGTCTCGGCGGGCAGGCCCTCCAGCCGGCACAGGGCGTACGCCGCGCGGGCGCTCGGGGGCAGTTCGGCCAGCGTACGAGCCGTGTCGTCGAGCCGCTCGTCGGCCGGCCACACGCGGAGCCCGTACACCCGGGGCAGCAGGGGTGAACGCGAACCCCGGGCCGCCTGCCGTACGACCTCGGCGAACACGGCGACCGTCGGGTCCGCGCCCCCGGCGGCGGCGCGCCCGGCCGGTCTCAGCGACCGCTGGACGGCGCGGTGGGCGGCGAGCACCCGGTGGTGCCGGTCCAGGGTGTCGGGGAGTACGAGGTAGGCCAGGCGCACCAGGCCCGGGTACCGCTGGACGATGATGCCCTCGGCCAGCCGCAGCGAGGCGCCGATGGCTCTGCTGAGTCTCACACCCGCGTCAACGAGGTGATCATGCAATGGTCACATCCGGTTGTCCTGACCGGTACGACGGCGTGCCGGATTGCGCCGACGCGGCCCGGCATCCCGGGCGGCGGCCGGAAGGCTCGCTGTGGCGCGGGCGGGGCTGTGGCGCGGGTGACGCTGTGGCGCGGGCGACGCCGTGGCGCGGGCGGCGCTGTGGCGCGGGCGGGGCTGCCGCGCGGATCGGAGGGTGGCGGACGGTATCCGGGGCGCGAGAGGGTCGGGACATGACGGACTCAACAGCGGTACGGATCAACGCCCTCATCCTCGACGCGAGCGATCCCGAGCGGCTGGCGGCCTTCTGGTCGGCGGTGCTCGGCAGGCCGGTGGTGGGCCGGACGGGCCCGTACGTCTGGCTGCGGCGCGAGAACGGCCTGGGGATGGGCTTCCAGCGGACCACTCGGCCGACCCCGGGGAAGAACCGGCTGCACTTCGACGTCTCGTCGCCCGATCCGGCCGCCGAGCAGCGGCGGATCGAGTCCCTCGGCGGCAGCCGGCTGGAGGAGTACGACGAGGGCGGGTTCCTGGTGATGGCGGATCCGGAGGGCAACGAGTTCTGTGTGATCCCCGAGGGCCCCCTCGGTCTGGACGACGACGGACGGGCCCACTACCTGATCTGAGCCTGACCGGAGCGCCGGTCTTCGTGTCCTGGCCGAGCAGCGGCTCAGTCGTCGGTCGCGGCCCTCACGGAGTCCGGGTGGTCGGGGTCGTGCTCGGCGGTGGGCAGGGCGCTGTGCCCCTCGGACCAGGCATTGACCCAGCCGCACACCCCGCACGCGTACCGGCCGTCGAGGCCGGACACCTGGGCCCCGCACGCCCGGCACTCCGTCGTCGTGATCTCGGGCGTCTCCGTGATGTGTACGGTCATGTCCGGCTCCTGTTCCGGCGGCCACCTGTTACCCACCGGCCGAGCCTAACGGTGCGGGTGCCGCCGCCGACCAGCCGCATCCCTGGGCGCACGTCCAGCCCGAGCCCTGTTGCAGCGCGGGGGCGCCGCAGCGTTGGCAGTTCATACCGGTTTCCTCCTCGTGGCCAGGGCATGGCTACCCCGGTGGACCCTCCGGTAGCCCTGCCGGCGTGGGCGTCGACGCGCGAATCCGGATGCGAGGAGCCGGCCGCGACGGCTAACGTGCGGGTCATGTCGAGCCCCGAGTCGGACGAGGTGGGGGCTGCCGGTCACGCCGTCAGCCCCCTGAACCCCCGAGCCCTGAGTCTCCGAGTCGGTCTCTGATCTCTGAGTCTCTGAGTCTCACCACTGAGTGCACGGCCCGGCCCTGGCGCTGCCGCCCTTCCCGCGGCCGTCCGGTGGGCCCGTGAGGGGTGCTGACCGCGGTGACGAGATGCGTATCCGTACGTACCCTCACCTCGGAGTAACTCGATGCCTCTTGCGCTGTATCCGCTTGCCCTGGCCGTCTTCGCCATGGGCACCTCGGAGTTCATGCTCGCCGGTCTCGTACCGGACCTGGCCCCGGAGCTCGACGTCACCGTCGGGACCGCGGGCACCCTCACCTCGGCCTTCGCGATCGGCATGATGGTTGGGGCCCCGTTCGTGGCGGGGCTCACGCGCGCGTGGCGGCGGCGGCCGAGCCTCTTCGGGTTCGTCCTGCTGTTCATGGCGGCCCATGCGGTGGCCGCGACCACGTCCAGCTTCACCGTGCTGTTCGCGACCCGGGTGGTGGCGGCGCTCGCGAACGCCGGGTTCCTCGCGACGGCCCTGACCGCAGCCGTCGACCTGGTTCCTCGCGGGCGGCGGGGGCGCGCGGTCGCCGTGCTGCTGTCGGGCACCACCCTGGCCATGGTCGCGGGCGTCCCCGGGGGCGCGGTGGTCGGGGCGCTGCTCGGCTGGCGGGCGACGTTCTGGGCGGTCGCCGCTCTCTGTGTGCCCGCCGCCCTCGGCGTCCTCGCCGGCCTGCCCCCGGGTCGCGGGGAGGCGCGGGGTGCCGAAGGGCCGTCTCTGCGGGACGAGATCGCGCTGCTGGCGCGGCCCCGCCTGCTCGTGGCGATGCTGCTCGGCGCGCTGGTGAACGCGGCCACCTTCGCCGGTCTCACCTTCCTCGCCCCCGTGGTGACCGAGGCCGCCGGTCTGGGAGAGCTGTGGGTCCCGGTCGCGCTGGTGCTGTTCGGCGTGGGGTCGTTCGCCGGTGTCACGGCCGCGGGGAGGCTGTCCGACCGCCGTCCGGGCCGGGTGGTCGCGGTCGGCGGTCCCCTCCTCCTCGCCGGGTGGGCGTCCCTCGCCGTGTTCGCCGACGAACCGGTGGCCCTGCTGATCCTGGTGTGCCTCCAGGGAGTTCTGTCGTTCGGAGTGGGCAGCATGCTCATCACACGAGTGCTGTACGAGGCGGCCGGCGCGCCCACGATGGCCGGCGCGTACGCGACCGCCGCGCTCAATACCGGTGCGGTCACCGGTCCGCTCGTCGCCGCGGCCGCGCTCGGCACCGCGGCGGGTCCGCTGGGCCCGTTCTGGGTGGGTGCCGCACTGGTGGCGCTGGCGCTGCTGGTCACCGCCTGCGCCGCCGGGTCGGTGCGCGCTCCCTGAACGGGCGCCGCCCGTGCACCCGGTGCGCGCGCCGGGGCCGTAACGGGACCGGATCCCGGCACGTTGACCGAGTTCGGGGGCGGGCGCCGGGGCCCGGGCCCCGGCCTCGTACAACTCGGCGTCAGGAGACGTGACATGCATCGGGACAAGGCCCCCACCGTGTGGCTCCCGCCGGAGGAGTACGCCGCGACCATCCCCAAGGCCACGACCTTCGCCTGCGTCTACTTCACCGACGAGGACGACCGGCCGCTCCAGCTGCACTCCGTCTACTCGCCCGCCCATCCGTGGCAGTTGGCGGGCGGCACCATGGACGCGGGTGAGCGCCCGTGGCAGACGGCCGTCCGCGAGTGTCAGGAGGAGACGGGGCTGACTCCGCCCGGTCCGCCGCGGCTCCTGGCGGCGGTGTTCGGGCTGCCCGGCACCGAGTGGCCGTACAACACCATGGGGCTGGTCTTCGACGGAGGCCGGCTGACGGAGGAGCAGATCCGCGGGGTCACCGTGGACCCGGACGAGCACGACGACGCCCGTGTCCTGCCCCTCGACGCGTGGCGCCTCCTGATGCCACCACGTGACTTCACGCGTCTGAGCGCCGTCGCGGAAGCCCGTCGTACCGGAGTGACCGCCTACATCGACACCTGGGACTGGGAAACCGACTGAACGGCGCGGCTCAGGGATCCGGCGGAAGGGAGGCACCGTGGGAATCACCCCGGCGGACTGGTCCGCGCACTACGCGGCGGGCAGGGACTTCAGGCCGCTCGGCGCCGACGAGAAGGACCTCCTCGGGCGGGAGGCGCCGGCCCCGGAGGGAGGACGGGCGCTCGACGCGTGCTGCGGTACCGGCGAGCTGGCGGTGCTCCTCGGCACGCTCGGGTACGCCGTCGACGGCGCCGACTTCGCCGAGGCGGCGATCTCCCGGGCCCGTACGGAGCACGCCGGCGGCACGGAGGTGTCGTGGCTGCACCTGGATGTGGAGCACGGCGACCTGTCGCCGCTCGCGGAGGACGGCTACGACCTGATCACGCTGCGGCTGTGCGTCGCCTTCTTCACCGACCGCGCCCGCGTCCTGCGCCGCCTGGCGGCCCGGCTGCGCCCGGGAGGAGCCCTCGTGGTGGTCACCCCGCTCGTGGCACACGTGCCCGAGGAGCGGCGCCATGTCGCGCTGGACGAGGCCGAGGTGGCCGCACTGACCGAGGGCTTCGCGCAGGCGCGACGGTTCGACGCGGCCGGCCTGGCCGTGCTGGTGCTGCGCGGCCCGCAGCGGACGTGCACCATCGCGGAGAAGCCGTCGCGGCCCCGGCCCCAGGCGGTGTTCGGCGTCGCGGTGGTGGTGACCGACCGGTCCGGCCGGGTCCTGCTGGGGCGTTCCGTCCACGAAATGTGGGAGCTGCCCGGTGGCCGGGTCGAGGCGGGCGAGTCCGCGCCGACGGCGGCGGTGCGCGAACTGGCCGAGGAGACCGGTCTGAGGGCTGCCGAGGCGCACGCGCGGGTCG
The DNA here is from genome assembly GCF_043079975.1 of Streptomyces sp. NPDC015131. Lineage (NCBI taxonomy): Bacteria > Bacillati > Actinomycetota > Actinomycetes > Kitasatosporales > Streptomycetaceae > Streptomyces > Streptomyces sp. NPDC015131. The sequence continues at coordinate 41,653 of NZ_JBIBVB010000008.1, forward strand.
TCGCGGTGCTCCACGACGACCGCCGGGACGTGCGGCGCGTCACCGCCGTCGTGCGGGTGAGCGAGTGGGTGGGGGATCTCGGCACACCGGAGCCGCAGAACTTCTCCCGCTGGGAGTGGCATGCCCAGGACACCGTGGCGTCGCTGGACACCCTGTTCACGCCGTCCGCCCACGCGCTGAACGCCGTCTGGCCCGCGACGCTCCCCGGGCTGCCGAGCGTGCACTCCTACCCCTGCGTCTCCGGGCGGGACCGGTCGTCGTGAGCCATCACACCCTCACGTGCTTGCCCGCTGCAGCAGCTTGACGGAACGTCATGTGTCGGGGGCATGTACCGAAGGGTGACCGGGGCAGGCCCGGAGCTCGTCACGACAGGGCCGATGAGGCGGCATAGTGCATATGTCGCGGATAGTCCTACTGGATCAAGCCATCCGCCGTACCGGATGATCGCCGGTGACGTGCAGGAACGGGTGTGCGAGGCAGGTCCTTTCGGTCCACGGCCCCGCCATCCGCGACAGATGGAGACCCCCGCTCGTGATAGTTCCGCCGCTCTTCTCCCCCCTCTCCCCGGCGATCCACCCCCGGTACGCCGAAGTCGACTCCCGTACGGCCCTGTGGGCCGAGGCGCACCGGATCGGGTCCGACGAGCTGCGCCGGCGGCTCGTGCGGCACGAGATCGGGTCGTTCGCCGCCCGGGTGATGCCGTACGGGCGCGAGGAAGTGGTCCAGCTGATGGCCGACTTCGTGCTGTGGCTCTTCGGCGTGGACGACGGTTGCTGCGAGGAGGGGGACCTGGGGTGCCGCCCCGGTGACCTGACCGAGACGCTGCACCGGCTGCTGCGCGTCGCCCAGAACCCGGAAGCGCCGGTTCTGCCCGGCGATCCGCTGGCCGAGGGGCTGCGCGACCTGCGGGCCCGGGTCGACCGGTACGCCACGGACGGCCAGGCCGCGCGGTGGGTAGGTCACCTGCGGGAGTACTTCTTCTCGGTGGTGTGGGAGGCGTCCTACCGCAGCACCGGGACGGTCCCCAGCCTGACGGACTACACGCTGATGCGGCTGTACGACGGGGCGACGACGGTCGTCTTCCCCCTGCTGGAGATGGCCCACGGGTACGAACTCCAGGCGGGCGAGCGCGACCGGCGGGACGTGCGGGCCGCCGAGGAGATGGCGTCGTTCGTCATCACCTGGGACAACGACATCCTGTCCGACCACAAGGAGCGGAGCGGGGACGGCTTCTTCCTCAACGTCCTGCGGGTCCTGGAGGCCGACGGGCTCGGCCGGCGGGAGGCGATGGCCACGGCCATCGCGCAGCGGGACCGCGTCCTGGTGGCGTTCTCCCGGCTGACCGACCACCTCACTGCGACGGGCAGCCCGCAGTTGCGGCAGTACATGGCCGGCCTGCGCAGCTTCGTCCGCGGGTCCCAGGACTGGGGGATCAGCTCCGTCCGCTACACCACCCCGGAGGACCCGGCCGGGCTGCCCGCGTCCTTCACCGGCACGCCCACCGACGACAGCCCCGATCCCCTGGGCATCGAGGCGGTCGCCTGGTGGTGGGACGAGGTGCCGCCCGCGGCCTCCCCGGTGGCACGCCGGGGGGCGCGCCGGACCCGGCGAGGGAGCCTGGTCGGTACGGCCTGACCGGGGCGCCGTCGGCCGGGACCCGGCGATCGGGCACCCGGGAGGCCTGGAGGCCGAGCGGCGCACCGGGCGGACGGCTACTGGCCGCGTGACACCACGGTCATGGGGATGCGATCGGCGTGCGCGACCGCCGACGCGACCTCCCTGGGCGTGTGTCCGGGGACGGGCACGAGGCGCCACCGGCGCAGCAGGGTGGCGATGGCGATCGTGGCCTCGGTCCAGACGAACAGGTCGCCGATGCATTTCCGGTTGCCCGCGCCGAAGGGGATGTAGGCCCGGCGGCCCGGGCCCGCTGCCTGGCGTTCGGGCAGCCACCGGTCGGGGTCGAAGCGGTCGGCGTGCTCGTAGAGCCCGGGGTCGCGGTGGAGGGCGTACAGGCTGAAGGCGACCTCGGTGCCGGGCGGCATGTCGACGCCGCCCAGGGTGACGGGGCCGGTGGTACGGCGCATCAGGAGCGTGACGCCATGCAGCCGGATCACCTCGTCGATCACTCGTCGTATGCCGGTCAGCCGGGGGACGTGTGCGGCGGTGACCGGGCCGTCGCCGACGACCTGCCGGATCTCCGCGAGGAGGGCCTCCTCCACGTCGGGGCGGGTGGCCAGTTCGTGGAACGTCCAGGCGAGGGTGGCCGCCGTGGTCTCGGCGCCGGCGAACAGGATGGTGGCCAGTTCGTCACGCACCTGCACATCGGAGAGGTGGCTGCCGCTCTCGGAGTCCTCGGCGGCCAGGAGGAGTGACAGCAGGTCGTCGTGGCCGGTCTCCCCCGTGGCGCGGGAGGTCGCGATCACTTCGTCGATGACCGCGCGCAGGGCTGCGGCCGCCTTGTCGAACCGCCGGTTGGCCGGGATCGGCAGCCGGTCCAGCATCTTCGGGGAGGCCGCGCGGACGAGGAGGTTGGTCAGCAGCACCGGCAGGTTCTTGCGTACGGCGTCGACGGCCGGCAGCCCGATGTCGGTGGAGAACAGGGTGCGGGCCAGCGTCTCGACGGCGTACCCGGCCATGGCCGGTTCGAGGTCGACGACGTCACCGTCCTGCCAGGAGTCGGCGAGCGCCTGGGCGTTGGTGCTCATGATCTCGGAGTATCCGGTGATCCGTTCCCGGGAGAACATCGGCTGGATCATCCGGCGGTGCTTCTTGTGCAGCTCGCCGTCCGAGTTGGCCAGTCCGTTGCCGGCGAGGGGGCGCAGGCGGTCGAAGAAGCGGCCCTTCTCGAAGCTTCCGGCCTGCCGGACGGTGACCTCGTGCACGAGGTCGGGCGTGGTCACGACGTACATCGGCATCGTTCCGAGATCGACGCGTATCAGGTCGCCGTGCCGCCGCAGGGAGGACAGGAAGCCCAGGGGGTCGCGCCACAGGGCGAGCGCATGGCCGAGGAACGGGACGGCTCCCGGCACGCGGGGCACGGCCGTGAGCGGCCTCGGCAGGGTGACGGACGACATTCGGGGGGTCCTCTCTGGCGGGGTGCACGCGCCGGACGGCCTTCGTCCCGCGCGTGTCGGTCTCGCGCCGGTGGTGGCGGCGAGCCCGAGCAAGATCAGCGTTACCCAAGTCCGGGGCTCTGCTACCTCCGTGAAGACGGGGGGCCGCTCTCCTGGCAGGTACACGGCGCCAGTAAGCTGCGCGTTGCTGACCCGTCGTCACTCTCGGTACGGGCTTGTCTCCTGACCAGCCCGGCCGGTGCCCGGAGGACTCGTGACCACCCCGCCCCCCGTCCCGAACGGTCCCCTCGGAGGGACGGCCCCCGCCGGCTGTCCCGCCCACGCCACGCAGGGACTGCGACCGCTGTACGGCCCCGAGGCGGAGTCGCAGCCGTACGCCCTGTACGAGCAACTCCGCGCCGAGCACGGGGCGGTGGCTCCCGTCCAGCTCTACGGGGGCGTGCCTGCCTGGCTGGTGCTGGGACACCGGGAGAACCTCGAGGTGATGCGCTCCACGCGGTTCTCGTCCGACTCCCGGCACTGGCGGGCCATCAAGGAGGGTTCCCTGGCCCCGGACTCGCCTCTGCTGCCCATCACCGCTCCCCAGCCGCTGGTGGCCCTGACGGACGGGGCGGAGCACGCCCGGCTGCGGGGGGCCGTCACCGAGAGCCTCGCGCGCGTGAACCGGCCCCGTATGCGGCGCTACATCACCCGCTATGCCACGGCTCTCATCGACGACGTCGTGGCGGCGGGACGGGCCGATCTCGTGGCCGACTTCGCCAGGAAGCTCCCGGCTCTGGTGGTCTGCCGGCAGCTCGGGATCCGTGACGCCGATGCCCTGAAGGTGGGGGCCGCCGTGACGGACATGATCGCCGGTGGCGAGACCGCCCTGAGCAGCAACATGCTCGTCGTCGAGCAGGTGCGCGATCTGGTGGAGCGGAAGAAGGCGGAGCCCGGCGACGACCTGGCGAGCTGGCTGCTGGTCCATCCGGCGGGGCTGACGGACGAGGAGGTGCGGGAGCATCTGCGGCTGGTGCTGGTGGCCGCGCTGGAGCCCACGGCGAACCTGATCGCCAGCGCTCTGCGCATGGTGCTGACGGACAGGCGGTTCCGGGGCCACCTCTCGGGCGGCCAGATGACCCTGCCGGACGCGCTGGAGCAGGTGCTGTGGGACCACCCGCCGCTGGCCGTGGTGCCCACCCGGTGGGCGACGGGCGACACGCAGCTCGGCGGTCGCAGGATCATGGCGGGGGACATGGTGATGCTGGGCCTGGCGGCCGGCAACGTCGATCCGGACATCCGGCCGGACCTGAACGTCCCGATGCACGGCAACCGGTCCCACCTGGCCTTCGGTGCCGGTGTGCACGAGTGCCCGGGGCAGGACCTCGGCAGGACCATCGCGGAGGCGGGCATCGACCTGCTGCTGGAGCGCGTTCCCGACATCCGGCTGGCCATCGAGGACGACCAGGTCCGGGTGGTCGGCACGTGGATGTCGCGGCGGCTGACGAGCCTGCCGGTGGTCTTCGCCCCGCAGCGCCGGACGGCGCCCGTCGGCGCGCGGGCGACGGTGCCTGCGGGCCACGCCGCCGGGGCCGTGCCTCGGGAGTCTGCGCGGGGGCGGTGGTCGCGGGCCCGGTAGCGGCGGGCGCCCGTCGTGCGCTGCCGGGCGGCGCGCGGCGCGGTTCGGGGTGTCGCGGCGTACTCGGGCGGGCTCAGGCGAAGCAGCTCCGGACGATGTCGGCGCGGATGCGGGCCGCCAGCTGGGCCGGCTGGCCCGCGATGAGAGGGAACACCTCGTCCAGCTTCTGGAGGACGACCTTCGGGTCGTTGGTGTGGGGGTTGCGGCCCAGCTTGGTGAGGAAGGCCCTCCCCTCGGCCACGTCGCTGCGGCACTGCGGGCTGTAGGCGGCCGGGGCGGCGTGCGCGGTGGCGGGGACGGCGAGGGCGGCCAGGGCGGTCAGCGTGAGGACCAGGGCGCGGGTGGCGGGACGGGCCGGGCGGGAGGTGTTCACGGGTACTCCAGACGAGTGCGTACGAAGGGTCGTTCGCGCGCGGGTCGCGGCGCGAACCGTCCCGGTCACGGTAGGAGCAGGCAGGGGCCCGCTCTTGCACGCGCGCGTACGGACGCTCGTCCCGCCGCGCACGGCTCTCCCGCCACTCCCCCGGTCCGCCGCGCTGCGCCCTGCGGTGAGCGCCGCTACTGTCGGGCGTGAGCAACCGGGTGTCCGGAGGGGCGCCCGGCCCTTCTGGAGGTCGCCAATGCCGGAGCTGTTCATCGGCGGGAGATGGGTCGCCGCGTCCGGGGGTGGGACGCGCGACATCCGCTGTCCCGCCGACGGGTCGCTGGTCGCGACGGTCGACGAGGCGGGACCGGACGACGCCGCAGCCGCGGTGGCCGCGGCCCGGGATGCATTCGACCACGGCCCCTGGCCCGGGACTCCGGCCGCCGAGCGGGGCGGCCTGCTGCTGCGCACCGCCGAGCTGCTGGAGCGCGACAAGGAGGACTTCGCCCGCGCGGAGTCGCTCGACACCGGCAAGCGCCTGGTGGAGAGCCGTTACGACATGGACGACATCGCCAACTGCTTCCGCTACTTCGGCAACCTGGTCGCGGCGGGCGGGGGCGACCGGGTCGTCGACACAGGGGACCCGGGCGTCGACAGCCGGGTGGTGCACGAACCGGTCGGGGTGTGCGCGCTCATCACTCCGTGGAACTATCCGCTCCTCCAGACGGCGTGGAAGGTGGCGCCCGCACTGGGCGCCGGGAACACCTTCGTCCTCAAGCCGAGCGAGCTGACCCCGCACACGGCGATCCTGCTGATGCGGCTGCTCACGGAGGCCGGGCTGCCGGCGGGGGCGGCCAATCTGGTGCTGGGGGCCGGTCCGGCCGCCGGCGCCCCGCTGACCGAGGACCCGCGGGTCGACCTGGTCTCCTTCACCGGCGGTCTGGCCACCGGCCGGCGCATCATGGCGGCGGCGGCGCCCACGGTGAAGAAGGTGGCCCTGGAACTCGGCGGCAAGAACCCCAACATCGTCTTCTCCGACGCGGACTTCGAGGCGGCGGTCGACCACGCCCTGATGGCCGTCTTCCTGCACTCCGGCCAGGTCTGCTCGGCCGGTGCCCGGCTGCTGGTGCAGGACGACCTGCACGACGCGTTCGTCGAGGCCGTCGTCGAACAGGCGCGCCGCATCCCCCTCGGCGGCCCGTTCGACGAGCACGCCCGCACCGGCCCGCTGATCTCCGCCGCCCACCGCGAGAAGGTCGAGGCGTACGTGGCCGCCGGGCTTGCCGAAGGAGCCGTACTGCGCTGCGGCGGCGAGCGTCCGGAGCAGCCGGAGCTGCGGGACGGCTTCTACTACCTGCCGACCGTCCTGGACGAGTGCTCGGCGGACATGTCCGTCGTCCGCGACGAGTCCTTCGGCCCGGTACTGACCGTGGAGCGCTTCCGCGACGAGGACGAGGCGGTGGCCCTGGCGAACAGCACGGTCTACGGTCTGGCCGGCGCCGTGTGGACGCAGGACACGGACCGGGGGCACCGGGTCGCCTCACGCGTCCGGGCGGGCACCATGTGGATCAACGACTTCCATCCGTACGTCCCCCAGGCGGAGTGGGGCGGCATGAAGCAGTCCGGGTTCGGCCGCGAACTGGGGCCCGCCGGGCTGGCGGAGTACCAGGAGGCCAAGCACGTCTGGCGCAGGCTGGCCCCCGTACCGCAGAGGTGGTTCTCATGAGCACCGGAGCAGCGAAGGACCCGCAGGGGCCCCCGGAGGTCGTGAAGGGCGACGACTCGCTCGCCGAGCTGGGCTACCGGCCGGAGCTGAAGCGTACGCTCGGCAACTTCCACACGTTCGCCGCGGGCATCAGCTACATCTCGATCCTGACCGGCACGTTCCAGCTGTTCTACTTCGGTGTGACGTTCGGCGGGCCGGCGTACTGGTGGTCGTGGCCCATGGTCTTCGCCGGCCAGCTGATGGTGGCGCTCTGCTTCTGCGAGCTGGCCGCCCGCTATCCGGTCGCGGGATCGGTCTACAACTGGGCGAAGAAGATGGGCGGCCCGCACGTGGGCTGGCTCGGCGGCTGGATGATGACGACGGCGACGATGGTGACGCTGTCGGCCGTCGCGCTCGCCTACCAGATCACGCTGCCGCAGATCGACGACTGGTTCCAGTTCGTGGGCGACGGCAGCCAGCCGGGTGACGCGGCCAAGAACGCCGTGCTGCTGGGCACGGTGCTGATCGTCTTCTCGACGCTCGTCAACGCCTTCGGCGTCCAGCTCATGGCCCGGATCAACTCGGCCGGTGTGTTCATCGAGCTGATCGCGGCGGTGGGTCTGATCATCTTCCTCGCGGCGAACATCACGCGCGGCCCGAGCACCGTGCTCACCGATACGTACGGACTGGGCGCGGGCGAGAACCTGGGCTATCTCGGCGCGTTCCTGACCGCGTCGCTGGCCTCCGCCTATGTGATGTACGGCTTCGACACCGCGTCCTCGCTCGGCGAGGAGTCCCACGACCCCTCGCGCAACGCTCCCCGGGCGATCCTGCGCGCGCTGATCGCGTCGTTCCTGATCGGCGGCATGATCCTGCTGTTCGCCCTGATGGCCGTACCCGACCTCCAGGCGGAGGAACTGTCCACCGGCGGCCTGCAGTACGTGGTGCTGGAGACGCTCGGCTCGACGATCGGCGAGATCTTCCTGTGGTGCGTCGTGGTGGCGATCACGGTGTGCGTCCTGGCGGTGCACGCCGCCGGCATCCGGCTGATGTTCGCGATGGCACGCGACAACAACCTGCCGGCCGGTTCGGTGCTGGCGAAGGTGAGCCCCCGCTTCAAGACGCCGGTCATCCCGGCCGTGGTGATCGGCCTGGTCGGGGTCATCATCCTCGTCATCAACATCAACCAGCCGCAGATCTTCTCGGTGATCACCAGCATCGCGATCATCATGATCTACGTGGCCTATCTGATGGTCACGGTGCCGATGCTCCTCCAGCGGCTGCGCGGCACCTGGCACCCCAAGGAGGGCCGCTTCTCGCTCGGCCGGCTGGGGCTGCCCATCAACATCCTGGCGGTGCTGTGGGGCCTGGCCATGTCGATCAACCTGGCGTGGCCGCGCCCCGACGTCTACAACGCGACGGGTCCGCAGCACTGGTACCTGCGGTGGGGCGCGTTCCTCTTCATCGGGATCGTGGCCCTCGGCGGCTTCGCCTACTACTGGTTCGTCCAGCGCCACCGTACGGGCGTGCTGGAGGAGCACCGGGCCGACGTACCCTGACCATCACCGCGTACGCACCCCGCGTGGGTCCCCGTCAGTCGACCCATACGCGTACGAGGCAGCGGCGGCACTCCGGGTCGTCGGTGGCGTCGGTGAAGGCGGTCCTGCCGTGCAGGACGGCGGTGTTGTCGAGCAGCAGGAAGTCGCCCGGGCGCAGGCGGACGCGGCGTGCGGTGCGGGGGTCGGCGAGGACCGCGTCGACGGCGTCCAGCGCGGCCCGGTCCCCGGGGGACAGCGGCGCGCCGGCCTCCTCCTGGCCCCGTTCGATCCAGTGGCGGTTGTAGCGCGTCAGCAGGGTGCCGTCGCGGAGCCGGAAGACCGGGTGGACGCGGTCGAAGCCGTCGCCGCGCCCGAAGTGGAAGTCGCGGCGCAGCCGCGGCAGGGCGGTGGGGTACCGCTCCAGCAGCCGGTTGTGGACGGTGTGCCCGGAGGCGAGCAGGGACTCGCCGCCGTACGCGGCCTGGCGGACGCAGAGCAGGCCCAGGAGGCGGGGCGGGCCGGGCGGGCCCGCGCGGTCGGTGTGGAAGGCGAGGTCGCGGTCGTCGGCGTCCTGCGCGGGCGGGGGCGGCGCGGCGGCGGGCGAGGGCGCGACGGCGGGCGGGGGTTCGGCGGGCGGGGGTTCGGCGGCGTCTGGGCGGGCGGTTGCGGGGGCCGGGGGCCCGGGGTCCTGGGGGTGGGTGGTGCCGGGGGCCGGGTACTTGTGGCCCTGGGGGTGGGCCGTGAGTATGACGTGGCCCTGCGTCCCGCTCTCCGTGGGCCGGGGCGTGCCGAGGAAGGCGGTGAACCAGTGCGCGAGGTCGAGGCACTGGCGGTCGCTCAGGCCGCGCAGGGGCCATCCGCGCACCACGGCGACCCCCGGTCCCTCGCGCAGCCGGTGGACGAGGTCGTCGGTGAACCGGGCGGGCGGTGGCGGCGCGGACGTCCAGCGCCGGTCCGGCGGTACGGTGCGAAGGGCGTCGACCCAGGCGGTGGGCACCGGCACCATCAGGTCCTCGTCCCGCAGGGTGTCCCGGTCCCAGGCCCGGGGTGCGGTGACGGCGAGAGGTCCCGGTGTCTGCATGGACGCCTCCGGGGGCGGAGAAGCGGCTGAAGGCGGGCGTGTCGATCGTGCCCAGCACGTCATCGCCAAAAACCGTGGGTGCAGGGCGTGTTGCCGGACTCGTCCCGTCCCGGTGGGGGCGGTCCGGCGTGCCGGGCGCTACGCTCGGTTCATGGTTGACATGAGCATGTTGCGCTGGCGCCCGCAGCCCCGGCTGCACCGACCGGGCAGCCACGGAGGGGCACCGCACCGGCATGGGTCCGGACGACCGCGCCGCCTCTCCGCTCTTGTGGTCCTGCTTCTGCTGGCGCTCCTCGGTACGCCGGCTTCCGCGTCCCCCGCCCCGCCTGGCGGCACCACGAACGTGTCGGCCACTCCCCCGCCGGGGGCGGCGTACGCCCGCTGGGGCGACCGGCGCCTGGACGAGGCCACCTTCCTCACCACCCACAACGCCTTCACCAACTACCACGACTCACGCTGGACTTCCGTCAGCCAGAGCGAGTCGGTGCGGGCGCAGCTGGACAACGGCGTCCGCGGCCTGAGCCTGGACACCCACTGGTACGAGCGCAGCACGTGGCTGTGCGTCATCAGCTTCGGCAGCGACTGCTACCCGAGCGACGTGTACCTGTGCCACGGCGGCTGCACGACCTTCGCCGGTGTCACCTATGCCCTCCCCAGGCAGACGTTCCACGGCACGCTGCAGACGGTGGTGGACTTCCTGGCGGCGCATCCGCAGGAGGTGGTGACCGTCTTCCTGGAGGACTACGTCAGTGCCGGGCAGCTGGAACGGTCGCTGGGCCGGGTCCGGGGCCTGTCCGAGGTGCTCTTCCGGCCCGACGAGTGGGGAGTGCGCCAGAGCGGCTGGCCGAAGGTCGCCGACCTCGTCGGGGCGGGGAAGCGCCTGCTGATCTTCTCCGACCGCCCCGACCGCGAGCACCTGGGTGTCATGCACGACCGGGCGTGGACGGTGAGCAACTTCTGGAGCCTCGGAGACCTGGGCAAGGACACCCGGTGCGTCAGCCGGTGGCCCGACGTCCCACTGGACCGCCAGGAGCCGGGTTTCCGGCGGCTGTTCACGATGAGCCACCACCGCAATGTGCCGACCGTGCTCACGGCCGCCCTGGACAACGGCACCAAGCTGCGCGACCGCGTCGCCGAGCAGTGCCGCCCGGCCGCCGGCGGCCGGGATCCGAACTACGTCTCCGTCGACTTCCACCGGCTGTCCGACGGCAGCGGCCACACCCCCGCGTCCGTCGTCGCGGAACTCGACGCCCGCCGCTGAGCCGTTGTGCCTCGATGGTGACGTGTCGTCAGGTCGCGGGGACGACGTTGGTGGCCGCCTTGGCCCGCTGCAGGGTGCGGGCGAGGCGGACCGCGTCCCCGACGGCCCAGAAGTGCAGGTAGAAGAGGCGCGGCTCGTCGCGCAGGCCGTGGTTGTGCAGCTCGACCACGCTGATACGGCCTTTGCGGAGCGCGGCGATGACCGCCTGCACCTCGCCCGCGATCATCACGAAGTCACCGGACACCGCGGCCCGCCCGTCGCCCACGGGCTGGAAGGTGATGGCCGTGGTGACCCCCATGGCCGCCGGGACGACGTAATGGTGGTCGCTGACCGTCTCCCGGCGGGCGAAGGAGAAGCGGTAGCCGGCCTCGCTCCTGCCGCGTGCCCCGAGGGCCGCGTCGATCGCGGCGGTGTCGAGGTCCACCGGCTCCTCGGGAGTGGCGGACTCCTCCGCCTCCGGGGTGGAGGTGGCGTCCAGCGCGGCCCGCATGGCGCGCGCGAGACGGACGCCGTCGGGCGCCATGCCGTGCACGTGCGTCCACCACAGGTCCGGGCGGTGCGCCAGCAGATGCTTGTGGATGGCGGTCTGCTCCAGGCCGTGTGCCTGAAGGGCGTCGGTCACCCGCTGGAGTTCCGGCTCGGTGGCGACGACGTCGCCCATCAGCATGGTCCGGCCGTCGGGATAGCGGGCGAACGCCGCGTACGACGCCACGGGCACCCCGGCGACCCCGTGCGACGACACCCGCAGGTCACCGCGGGGGAAGTTCGCCCGGAACACCGTGTCGCCCCCGGTCAACTTCCCCGGTGTACGCAGCACTTCGGCGACCCGTCGCCAGTCGGCGAGCCTCGTGGTCAGTGGCCGCAGTGGCACCGAGCCGCCCCGGGAAGCGGACGCGGGCGCGCCGGCGGCTGGCTCCGCCCCGGCCAGGACCGGGGCGAGGGCGGCCGGGGCCAGGGCCCCGGCGGCCAGCAGGCGGCGCCTGGTCGGCGCTGTCGCTCGTGTGCCGCGTGCGTCCTCGGTCGTCATGGTGGGCCTCCCGTTCTCGCAGGGCGGCGCGGGCACCGGGCGTGCCCCGGGCCGTCCGGCTCCTTGTGCGCGCCAGGATCGCGGGGCGGCTCCGCGTCCGGGCCCGAGCCACGCGCGCGTACCGGGCCGCCTCACTCGCATGGCCCGTCCGCACGGCGGCGCGTGTGGCGGGTGGCGGTGTGGGGACTCCCGGACGGCGGCGCACGGCGGCGCGGGTGGCGATGTGGGGGGCGCAGGACGCGGGAAAAGGAGCGGTGTGCTGTAGGGCCGCTCTGCGAGGATGGCCGCCATGACCGCGACCAGCGTGGAACGCGTACTCGCCCGTTTCGTCGCCGACGTACGCCTGGTGGTGCCGGCGGTGGCCGTCTGGGCGCACGGTTCGCTGGCGCTCGGCGACTTCCGTCCGGAACGCAGCGACCTGGACCTGATCGCGGTGGTGGGGACCGCGCCGAGCGGCGAGCGGTGGGAGGCGCTGGCGGAGCTGCACCAGCGGCTCATGGACGAGGAGCCCGCGGCGGCCAAGCTGCACTGCTCGTACATGGCGAGGGATGCGCTGGCCGACTCCGGGGCGGACCATGTGACTTGGGCGCACGGCAGGATGCTGGAGCGCCCGGTGACGCCCGTGACCCGGCGTGAGCTGTTCGAGGGCGGCCGGGTGCTGTACGGGCCGGAGCCCGCGCGGCTGCTCCCTCCGCTCGCCGAGGGTGAGCTGGAGGAGTACGTACGGCGCAATCTCGCCACGTACTGGCTGCCCGCGACGGGCAGGCCGTGGCTCTGGTGGCAGGACGGCTGGGTCGACCTGGGCATGCTGGTGCTGGCCCGTTCGCGGGTGACGCTCCGCGAGGGGCGCCTGACGACGAAGCGCGAGGCCTTGGCGGAGCTCCTGGAGATGGGCGCGCCGCCGGACGTGGTGCGTGACATCCGCGACCGCCGGTACGGGGCCCCTGGGCCGATCGGCCGGAGGGGTCGCGCCCGCCGCGCGGTGCGGGCGCGGGCGTTCGTACGGCGGGGCATCCGGCGCACTCTTGCGGAGGGCGGGGAGCGGGGCGCGCCGTCCGGCACCGGCGGGGAGTCGGGTGCGCCGTCCGGCACCGGCACCGGAGGGGGCGCCTGACGGCGGCGGGGCCGGAGAGTCGGGTGCGCCGTCCGGCACCGGCACCGGCACCGGCGGGGGCGCCTGACGGCGGCGGGGCCGGGGCGCCGGTGCCGGCCCGGCCGCCTCCGTCACCTTCCGGGGGTCCGGCCGGTCAGGGTCAGGTAGTCGCTGAGCCGGCTTGCGGCGGTCAGCAGGGCGAGACCGCGCGCGGTCAGCTTGTGCTGCCAGTCGTCCAGCGCCCGGGCGAGAGGGGCGGTGCCTCCGGCCGTACGGACCTGCTGGACCACGGTGGCGATGTGGTCGAGGCGGTGGCCGCCCCGCCTGAGCAGGTGGGCCAGTTCGGCGTCGCGTACGTCTTCCGTCCGGAAGAGGCGGTAGCCGGTGACGGGTTCACGGGCGGGGGCGAGGATGCCGGCGTCCTCCCATTTGCGGAGGGTGGCCGGGGTAACGCCGAGCCGGTGGGCGAGTTCACCGATCGTCCAGGGTGCGGGGCCGGTGTCGCCGGCCGGGCGGGAAGCCGCCGGGCGTTCCGGTGCCGCGACCTCGGGGGTCGGGGGCTCCTGCGTCAGGTGGTGGATCGCGGACTTCACCGCGTCGAGGGTCTCGCGGTCGCGGAGCGCCTGGTGGTGGCCCCGGTCGATGAGGGCCAGGGCGTCGTCGAGGCGGTCGTCGTGGAGGGCGTTCATGATCCCGACGGCCGGTGCGTGCCCGTGTGCCGGTACGAGCGCCAGGAAGGCACGCAGCGCCGCGGCGTGCGCCTCGGTGTAGACGCGGTAGCCGCTGGGGGTGCGCTCGGCGGGCGGAATGCAGCCGTCCCGTTCGTAGTTGCGGACCGCCTGGGTCGAGATGCCGTGTTCGCGCGCGAGGTCGGAGGGCCGCAAGCTGATCACCGGGTGGGGAGGGGGTGCGAGTGGGGCTCGACCAGCCTATAGAAGCCGCCCGGCCGCGCCCCGGTGCGGTCTCCGGTCCGCCGGCCGGTCCCGGTTCCGCCGACCGGTCCGGGTCCCGGTTCCGCTGCCCGGTCCCGGTGCCGGTCCCGGTGGTCAAGGGCCGCCTTGCCCCCACGAGTTGATTGACTTTCGATCGTTACCCATCGACAATCGATAGATGCCTCACGTCTTCATAGGGATCCTCCGGGCCGGAATCATCGCCGCGATCCTGTTCGGCCTCTTCGGCCAGGCCGTCGTCATCCCGACGGCCGCGGCCGACGAGGTCGACCGCTTCCCCCCGTACGCCCCTTTCGCCACGCCCTATGTGACGGTGGCGATCCTGGGCATCGTCTGCGTCCAGGTCGCCCTCGTCGCGGTGTGGCGGCTGCTCTCCATGGTCGAGGTCGACTCGATCTTCACGTCGCGGGCCTTCCGGTGGGTCGACGTGATCATCGGGTCCTCGCTCGTGGCGACCCTGCTGGCCGTCGGCGTGTCCGGACACCTGGCCCTGGCCGACATCCCCTTCCCGGACGACGGGATGGAAGCCCTCGGCGCGCTGGCCGCCGCCGTCGGGACCGCCGCCGTGGGCGCGTCCTTCGTCATGGTGATGGTGATCATGCGCGGTCTGCTGAGGAAGGCGACGCACCTCCAGACGGAGATCGCCCACGTGGTGTGACGGCCCCGTCCGGTCGGGCGGACGAGGCGCTCCCCCTCCAATCGAAGTGCCGGCGGACCCGCGCGAGGCCATGGGCCCGCGCGCCGGTCCGTCGGCGCTCCGAGGGGCCGGGCCTACTGTCCGGACGTGCCCAGCGTGAAGAAGGGTGCCCGGTGTTCGGTCCCGTCGGGCAGGCACCACGGGGCAGTCACGCACGCGTGGGCGGCGGTGGGCGGCGCCGGTTCGAGCACACGGTGCACGGTGAGTGTGAGACCGCCCTCCGCCGCCGGTACGGCGATCCGGGTGCCGTCCGGGCCGTCCGCCACGGTGAACCCCCCGGCACCAACGCCCCCTGCTCCCTCTCCGGTCGCCGCGGGCGGCACAACGTCCGTGCCATGACGGGTGACCGACCGGTCGGGGGTGTTCGACAGGCTCTGCGCCTGGGGCTCCGCGTCTCCGCGCAGCAGGGCGAGGACCTGCGCGACCACGACCGGGTCGCCCGTTCCGTCGTAGATCCAGCGCCGGCCCAGGACGCCGTGCTCCGCCGTCCCGATGAGCGCGCCCTTCTCCGTACCGGAGTCGCCGTCGAGCGGCGCGCCGCGGTAGCTGAGGGGGATGTGGTACGTGACCGGCGACCCGTCACCCGAGTCGTCGGTGACCACCATGAACTCCATGCCCACCTCGCCCTCCGGGTCGTCGAGCCGGAAGCCTCCGGTGCGGGACAGCGCGGGCGCGGCGCCCGTGGGCACGTACCACGCGCGCGTGGGCAGCCAGGCCGCGAGCAGTTCCAGCTTGGTCGGGGTGATCGTCGTCCGGTGAATGACAGCCATGCTTGGTGTGCTCCTCCGTGTCGGTGTCCGTCGTGATCCTATGAACCCCGCTCGGCCCCGGCTCAGTTGGGCACGCTGAGCGGGAGCTTCCGGATGCGCCGTGGTGCGCGGGGGCGCATCCGGTGCGCCGGGGTGTGCGCCCTGGGAAGGGGGCCCGCCCCGTGGGAGGATGGGCGGACGAACGCTGTCGACGGTCGCCCTCGCCCCTGGGACATCCCATGAACGTCTGGCTCCGCTCACGTGTCATCGGCGTCGTGGTCGTCGCCGGTCTGTCCCTGTCGGCGTGCGGCGGCGGGGAGCGCGGGGAGGACACCCCGTCGTCCGCCGCTCCGGCGCCGTCCGGGTCGGCCGTGAGCAGCCCGGCCCCACCAACCGGCGCGGCTACCGGCTCGTCCGGTGCCACACCCACCACCCCGGGTCCCGGGGACCCGGCCGGCACCGCCGCGCCCGCTCCCCCACCCGCCGCCCCGGATCCGGGACTTGGCGACCTCCAGCCGATGTGGCCGTTCACCACACTCGCTCAGGCGCGGGCGTGGCAGCGTGAGCACCGGTCCGGGGGGCATCAGCCCTGGCACCTCGACGCGGAGCGGACCGCGCTGGCGTTCACCCGGAGCTTTCTCGGCTTCCAGGAGATCGACCGGGTCACCACCCGGTCGATCGGCGCGACCCGGGCCCGGGTGGGCGTGGGGCTGAGCGGGTCGGAGGACTCCGGCAGCGCCGCCGTGGTGCACCTGGCCCGGCTCGGTACGGGCCGGGACGCGCCGTGGACGGTCGTGGGCACGAAGGACACGACGTTCACCCTGACCTCGCCCGCCTACGGCTCCGTGGTCCGCTCCCCCGTCACCGTCGGCGGCCGGATCACCGGCCTGGACGAGAGCATCCGGGTGCAGGTGCGCCAGCCGTCCTCCGACACGGTGCTGGGGACGGCCTGCTGCACCCCCGCCGGCGGCACCGGCCGGCTCTGGTCGGCCTCCGTCCCGTTCAAGGGGGCCAAGGACGCGGTGCTGACCGTCGTGGCGTCGACCGGCGGGCACATCGCCGAGGTCGAGCGCTTCACCGTCACGGCGGTGCGCCACGCGGCTGCCGGAGGCTGACCTTTGGCCGGGCGTCACCGGCCTAGGCTGACTCCATGACCCTCGACCTCTTCGCCGGTATCCCCGTCGCCGACTATCCGGCGGCGCTGTCCTGGTACGAGCGGCTGTTCGGCACGCCCCCCACCTATGTGGTGAGCGACACCGAAGCCCTGTGGGAACTCGCGGAACACCGGTCGGTGTACGTCGAGCGGCGTCCCGAACGCGCCGGGCACGCCATGCACACGGTCATCGTCACGGACCTGGACGGGACCGTGGCCGCGATCGCCGGGCGGGGGCTGGAGCCCGTGCAGCGGGAGACGTACGACAACGGCGTACGCAAAATCATCTACCAGGACCCGGAGGGCAACGAGTTCGGGTTCGGCGGGCTGCCCGCCTGAACCGCGGCTGCGGCGGCGCTGTCAGTGGCGCTGGCTACCGTGTGGTCATGATCGACGCCGATGACGTCCGCCGTATCGCCCTGTCGTTTCCCGAGACGGTGGAGAAGGAAGCCTGGAGCATCCCGACCTTCCGGGTGGCGGGCAAGATGTACATCACCATCCCCGACGACCAGACGTCGTTCGCCGTACGGTGCCCGAAGCACGAGCGCGCGGAGCTGATCGCCGCGGAGCCGGAGAAGTTCTGGGTACCGCCCCATGAGGCGAGTTCGGCGTGGGTACGGGTGCGGCTCGCCGCGCTGGAGGACCTGGCCGAGCTGCGCGACATCCTCGTGGACTCGTGGCGTCAGGCGGCTCCCGGCCGGCTCGCGGAGGAGCACCCGGATCTCAGACCCGGCGAAGGCACCGGAGGGTGAGCCGCCGCCCCCGCGGCCGGGGAAACGCGGCCTACCGGGGCGTGTCCGCCGCCGCCAGGCTGCGCAGCAGGGGCGCCGGGTCGGTGCCTCGGGGCAGGTCACTGACCTGCCCGTCGCCCACCTCCACCACCCGCCAGGCGCCGTCCTGCCGCAGGGCCATGTCCGTGGTGACGAAGCGGCAGCCCAGGGCGGCCACGAGGGGGCGCAGGGGCCCCGGGTCGGGCCGGGGACGCAGACCGGGGCTGTCGGGGTGCGGGGTGACCAGGACCGGGTCGCCGTCGACCCACCACACGCGCGCCTCGCCGACCGCGGTGCGGTAGTCCTCGAAGGCACGGACCACCACCCCGCCCGCGAGTCCGTCGCCCTGGCGTTCCACCAGGCGGGCGGCTGTGCGCGCGAGACGCCGCGCGTCGGCCAGGTCGGGGACGAAGCACGCCTCGTCCCACTCGTGCTTGCGGGACTTCACATAGTCCTTGAGGACGGCCGGTCCCCCGCCGAGGGGGCGCGCCGCCGCGCTGAGGCGTTCCGGGGACGGGGCCGAGCCGGGCTCGGTGGGCAGCCAGACGCTGCGCGGTGTGACGGAGGCGAAGGTGTCGTACCAGCCAGGGAGTTCATGGGCGCGCCGGTAGGCGTCCGGCGCGGTCAGCAGCGTCACCCCGCGCGCCGCCAGCGCCGCGTCCAGGGCCGTGTACTGCTCCGAGGTGACCATCCAGCCGCGGTACCACGCCGGGCCCAGCCCCTCCGGGACGCGGGAGACGGCCCGGCCCGGGTCGTCGGCCTCCAGGGCGTCGTGGTCGATCAGGGCGGTGGGCCGGCCCTGGTCCCGTGCCGTACGTGCCTCGTCCGCGAAGTGCCCGTCGGGGCGGCCCGGCCGCAACGGGTCGGCGCAGTGGATGAATGTCGCCCCCATGCGCGGCACTGTATCCGGTGGGCGCTCGCCGCCGCCCCGCCCGGGCACGGACGCCCAGGTGATGGGGCGGCGCTCGCCGCCGCCCCCGCCCGTACCCGCGCCGAGGTTCTCGGGCGGTGTTGTCAGTGGTGGGTGTGAAGCTGGCCGGTATGGACGACAGCATCCTCCGGCGCCGGGTGTACGGCGCCGATCATGACGACCCGGATCCCGGTCCGCGCCCCGACCGGGACTATGGCGAGCTGGTGGGCGGGCCTCTCGACGGGCTCCTGCTCGATGTGACGGGCTGGACCGGGGCGCAGCTGACGGAGGAGGTCCGGCTGCCGACCGAGATCGGCCGGTACGGTCCCGGCGGCCGGACGCACTACTGCCGCCGGGAGGCCGACCCGGCCCGCTGGGACTGGAGCGGGGACAGCCCCTGATGGCGGGCGGCTCGTCGTCGGGGACCGTCTCCGGTGGACCAGGGGGCGCGTGGGCGTCAGACCCGGCCGGGTGCCTCCTTCCATGCCAGGGCGAACAGCTCGTGGAGCGGCAGCGGCGGCAGGAGGTGGCTGAAGGGGCCCGTGACCGTCTTGCCGTCCGTGGTGGCCAGGTGCAGGGGCAGCTTGGCGGACTCCAGCGGCAGGTGCGGGGCCTTGATGTCGGTCCAGGGGCCGGGGACGAACGCGGTCCGCCCGGCGCGGGGGCGCTTCCCGGTCTCGATGACCCCGGCGGCGGCCAGTTCGGCCTGGGCCTTCTTGTGACGGGCCGCCGTCCAGCCGTTCCAGCGCCGGACGTTCTGGTCGGTGGGCCGGGCGAGCGCCAGGAGCTGGAGGTACAGCGCGGCGGCGTCCTGGCCCACCCCGAGGGAGCCTGCCACCTCGGTGAGCAGGCCGGGGGCGCTGTGGCGCGGGTTCGCCTCGTGGGCGCCCTCCGGGACCGGTGTGTCGAGCGCCCGCCGTACCAGGCGCGCCACACCGCCGTCGCGCGCGTACACCGCCTCGACGTGCCGCGCCGCCCGTTCCACGGGCGTGTCCCTGCGGCGGCCGGCGAGGCCGGAGGGGCGGACGAAGACCTCGCCCCCGGGGACGGCCACCACGAAGGAGCCGTCGTCGTAGACCCTCGGGGGGTTCTTCCTGCCGTCCTCGGAGACGGTGCACGGCAGCACCTCTCCCCCGTACGGGCCGAAGGCCGGGTCGTCCGGTGCGGAGGCGGCCAGTGCGGTGCTCCAGCCGATGGGGACCAGCATCCCGGGGTCGTCCAGGGTGCGCAGCACCTCGGTGTGCAGCCGGCGCGCGTGAGCCCTGGTGTGGTCGTCCACCGGGCGCTCGGTGAGGAGCCAGGCCAGGACTGTGGCGGTGCGGGTGTACGGGAGGTCCCAGGAGCGGACGGCCGGGCCGGGGGCGCCGTCGGAGTCGGTGTGGTGCAGGTACACCCTGCCGGTGCTTCCGGTGGCGAGGACGAAACGCGGGTGCCGGGGCGCCGGTTCGGCGGCCGTCGCCGGATCCGCCGCGGAGTCCGGGTCCGCCACGGAGTCCGGGTCCGCCGCGGCCTCCGTCTCGGGGGCGGGCTCCGGGGCGGGCTCCGGGGCGGCCTCCTGCTCTGCCGGGGCCGAGAGGCGCTGGGCCCATGCGACACCGAGCCCGAGGTCGGCCTCCAGGGCGTTCGCCAGCTCCTCGTCGGCGTAGGGGCGGCGGCCGACCAGCCGGTTCCACACGTCGGCCATCCGCTGGGCGGCACGGACCATGCCCCCGTCCGTCCACAGGTCGGCCGGGTCGTCGGGCACCCCGGCCGCCAGGACTTCGGCCACTCCCCTGGGGCCGATGCGGTACGGCAGGCCGTCGTACTCCGACGTGACGGTCTTGTCGGCCTTGTACGGCGCGGAGCGCAACAGCTTCCGGCGCTCCTCGTGGTTCATCGGGAGGGGCATCCCGGCCAGGACCAGGGTGGCCAGGGAACGCCGGGCTCCGGTGCGGCGGCTGAAGGCGAGGACGGCCTCGGGGTCGACGGGCAGCGGGCCGTGCGTGTCGAGCGCCCGGAGGAAGCGGGGCAGCCGGGAGGCGTCGTCGCGGGCGATGGTGACGAGGACCGTGCCGGGCTCCGCCGGCCGGTCCGGGTTGGTCACCTCCTCCGGCGTGATCGTCCCCTCGGGCGCGGGGGCATCGCCGGGCTGGACGAACCGCAGGGTCCCGGCCCAGTTGGGCGGTCCGGAGGGCGCGGCGCGCAGCCGCTCGTCGCCGAGGGAGGCCGCGGGGGCCCGCCCGGTGCGCCAGGCGGTGCCCCGGGCGGCGAAGGGCTGGCGGGCCCAGGTCTCCAGCAGCGCCCGGAGCGCGGTGCGGTCGTCGTCGCCGGTGGCGGTGACGGCCGCGCGCCAGGCGACGGCGTCGATGTGGCCGAGGAGGGCGCTCCAGTCGAACGGCGGGGAGTCGGGGGCGAGCCGCCGGGTCTCGTCGTCGAGGGCGCCGCTCAGGAAGGCGCCGTCGGCGGCCACGGCGGTCAGGGTGGCCGGGTAGGGCTGGGGCTCGCGCTGGTCGCTCATGGACCGGAACCGCGGCAGGAGCCCCCACAGCGCGGGCACCAGCCGGGTGTCGGGAACCTGGGCGGGCAGCCGGACGGCGGGGCCGGACCGCATGATGGCGACCCTGCGGGACAGGTCCTCGCGGCGGCGCAGGACGTCCGCCGCCAGCCGGGCGGCCCGGGTCACGGCGTCGGCGATCCGGGGGTGGGAGACCCCGGCCGGCAGGCGTTCGGGATCGGCGAGCAGGGCGCGGGCGGCCTCGTCGGTGAGGGCGCGCAGCGCGGCGGAGGAGGCGGGGTCCCGCGGGGTGAGGAAGTGCCAGAAGGCGGGCGGCGGGAACTGCGCCGCCGCGTGCGAGCGGCGTACGGTCGTATGGTGCCGTGCGCGGGACACGGGGAAGCCGGGCACCTCCCAGAGCAGGGAGCCGTCCTCGGCGGCGTGGCAGCGGATGGCCACCTCCTCGGCGAGGACGCCGTCCTCGCCGCCCTGGGGCATACGGACCACGCCCCAGGGTTCCTGTCCCGGGCTGGATACGCGATAGGTGGCGGTGCGGCCGTCGATCCCCTCCAGGACGAAGTCGGTGGGGGCCCCGCCGCGGTGCCCGGTGCGGTACAGGACCCGGAAGCCGACCAGGTCCCCGCGCTGTCCGAGCGGGGAGGCGGGGGCGTCCGGCGGCAGTGGGGCCAGGGTGCAGGCCCGGGAGAAGAGGGCGGTCCCGGCGGGGAGTTCGCGGGCGGTGAGGAAGGCCGGCAGGGTGGTGTCCTCCGTACGGGAGCCGGTGGCGGTGTCGAGCCGGGCCCACCCCTGGGAGTACGTCTCGGAGCTCCACATGTCGCGCCCGTCCCACATCTGGAGCTCGGTCGACGCGATGCCCGTGCGGTCGCCGGGGGTCAGGATGTGCTCGCCGTCGTGGCGGCCGCGCCGGTCGGCGGTCTCGAACTGGAAGCCGAGGCCCCCGTCGATGGAGCCCGCGTACGGGACGATGCCGCCCACGTTCTCGGGGGCGAACACCTTGTCCGGGCGGCCGGCCCAGAAGGCGTGCCCGGCCAGTCCGAAGCCGTCGGCGGCGCCGTACCCGACGAGGAAGTCCCCTCCGGCGTAGTGCACGGAGTACGTCGCGGCCCCGTCGGGGAGCGTGAAGGTCGCGGAGGCGCGCCGTCCCGCGTGGTCGAGGGCGACGGCACGGGTGCTCGTGTAAACGGTCAGCACGGGCCATGAGCAGGTCACACCGCGCACCTCGTCGCCCTGGCCCGCGAGTTCGGCGAGGACCTCGTCGAGGGCCGGCCAGCCCAGCTCGTCCGGGAGCCCGGCGCGCAGGGACCGGGCGAGCGGGCCGGTGAGGTCCAGCGCCGCGAGGGCCTCCTCGATGCCGTCCAGGGCGGTCGCGGTGGGCCGGTCGAGCAGCGTGGCCAGCTCGTCCACGGCCTCGTCGGCGGCTCCGAGTCCTCCGCCGCGCAGGGCGTCCAGCAGGGTGTTCACCCGGCGGTGCACCTCGGCGGCGATGCCCGCGTTCTCGGGCAGCCGGGTGATCGCCGTACCGGGCGAGCGGGATCCGGAGGAGCGGCCCCGCAGCATCTCCTCGTGGACGGTGCCCTCCAGCCGCGGTCCGAAGACCGGGTCCGCGGCGAGGGCCTTGAGGTCGCGGCGCGACCGGTCGGCCCAGAACTCCAGGGCCACGCGCGCGCCGGGGTCCTCCACGGGGATGCCCTCGGCGAGGCACGCGTCGAGCAGGTCGGCGTCCAGGCCGGTGTAGCGCCACTTGCTCCTGTGCAGGCAGACGGGGACGGCGGCGGCGCGCAGGGCCGGGGCGAGGAGGGGGACGAGCGCGAAGAGTTCCGGCGGCATCGGCTGGCGCATGATGCCGCCGGAGTGCGGCCGGAAGGCGTAGTGGGCGGCGAACCGCCCCAGCCAGGCGGCGTGGCCGCCCTCCGGGGTGATCCGTCCCTCGGCCACCGCCCGGAACGCGCCGGAGGCGTCGAGCAGGCGCAGCCAGGCCGCCGCGTCGTTCCTGGAGACGGGGAACAGCTCCAGCAGGGCGGCGTTGGTGGCGTCGTCCCGCGGGTGTCCGGCCAGGACGGCCGTCGCCGCGGTGAGCAGGGCGTCGGGCACGGCCTTCCCCCGGGACTCGGCCAGGACCGCGCCGAGGACACGGGCGTCCTCCTCCGTGCCGGCGCCGGCGGCCCGTGCGGAGGCGCGGATCCGGCGGGCCAGGTCGGCCGGCAGCTCGCCGGGCGAGGCGGCCCAGGCGGTGAGCAGCCGGACGTACTCCTGGTGGGCCTCCTCGGCCGGGAGGGTGTCGGCCAGCCATCGCTGGTACGCCGTCAGCTCCGTGGCGGGCAGCGCGCCGGCGCGGGCGAACAGCAGGGTGTTGGCACGGTGGTGGCCGGCGTCCACCGTGAGCGCGTGCTCCCGCTCGGCCTTCCGTGCCTCTCCGTACGCACGGGCGGCGTGGCGGGGTGCCTGGACGGCCGCCGTGAGCCAGTGGCCCACGGTGTCCCAGAACCACGGCCGGTGGGCGGGCGGCAGCGGGCGGGCCCGTATCGCCATCCTGTCCAGGCAACGGCCCGGCTTCTCCCGGGCGAAGGGCAACTCGCCCCGGGCGGCGTCCATCAGCTCCCGCGCCGCGGGCCCGGCGCCCGGGTCGTGCGCCAGCACCCAGTCGACGTACAGGGTCGAGGTGAACGGAACGGAGGGGAGCGCGACTGTCATGGCAGGAATCCTGGCACGGCCCACTGACACTCCAGGAGCCGCGCTCGTGTGGGCCGTTCACCCGCGGCCACGGCGAGGGCGCCGCCCTGTACGGCGGTGTCCCGCGCGGCGCGACCCGGGTGGCCGGGGCGTGGACACGGAGCGGGCCCAACCCGCCACCGTGCGAACGGCGTACGCCAGGAGTGAGCACCTTCCGGTCACCTCCGGTCCGTCATGGTCACCCGTTAATGTCGTCGCCCTCCGGCGCGTCCAGGGGTGACGGCGCAACCGCGCCGCGCTCTCTCACGGAAGATCGGGAGCCCTTGCATGACGTCGTCCCTGGAGTGGGTCGGATTGGTCACGGCCGCGCTGAGCGCGGTGCACGCGCTGGGCGCAGTGCGGCGCCGCCCCTGGAGGCGGCCCGTCCGGCGGGGACCCGGCGGTGGCAGCCGCGCGGGGCGGGAACGGTGCGGGTGCCGGGACCCGTGGGTGGTGCGCTTCGAGGCAGCCGACGGCAGCGCGCTGACCGTCTGGACGGTGCGGCGGGCCGCGGACGGGTGTCACGAGGAGACCTGTCTGTGGTGAGCGAGGTTCCGCCGGGCGAGACGTCCGAGCCCCTCGGGAGCGTCGGCAGGCGGCTGCTGGAGATCTATCCGGCGTACATGCGGCGGGCACCGGACGATCTGCGGCAGAGGTTCGACATCTCTCCCGCCCAGGGGCAGGACCTCGCACAGGAGGCGTTCCTGAGGGTCACGCGCGCGTGCCTGGAGGGGCGGGTGGCGCCGGGCGAGCATCTGATGCGCTACCTGCTGAGGGCGGCCCACAACCTCGCGGTGAGCACCTTCCGGCAGGAGCGGACGGTGCTGGTGGCGGACGCCCTGCTGGACCGGCTGCGGGAACGGCCGGCACCGCCGGTCCGGGACCTGGCGGTCCTCCAGGAGCTGGTCGTGCCGGCGATCGAGCAGATGGCACCCGGGCAGCGCAGGCGCATCGTCGAGCTTCAGGCGCGCGGGCTGGAGGACCGGGAGATCGCCGAGGCGCTCGGGATATCCCTGGGGAGCCTCAGGGTCCAGCGGCACAAGGCGATCGTCGAGCTGCGGCGCAGGCTCGTACGGCATTGCCGCCCACGGTGGCGGAAGGACACGGCGGTGCACGGAAAGGGAGTCAGGTGAGTGATGTGAGCGGGTACGACGGCCCCCTGGGCGACTGCTCGGAGCCGCCGGTTCCGGTCGGGCTCACCGAACTGCTCCGGGAGCTGGAGGGGCCCCGGGACTTCTGGGACCGGCCCTACGGGTCGGGGGACGGCGGCGCACCGGACGAGGCCGAGGAGGACCGGGGCCGGGCCAACTCCTGCTACCGGCTGGGCACCAGGGCCCTGCGCCGCGACGAACTCGGCGCCGCGGCCGACTGGCTCGGGCGCGCGGCGGAGCAGGGGCATCCGGGCGCGCTGTTCCGGCTGGCGGTCGTGGTCCACCGCCGCCTGGGCCCGGAGGGGCGGGAGGACGCGGAGTTCCTGGTCGCGGAGGCCGCCCGGTGCGGGCACGGCGACGCCGGTGCGCTGCTGCGCGCGGCCACGGGCGGGCCGGTGCCCACCGGGGCCGGTGACCGGGAGGACCCGGAGTTCGCCGACGAGGTACGGGAGGCCCTCGGCCTGCCGCGAGCGGTGCCGCGCCCGGGGGGCGTACGCGACGCGGGGCCGTACCCGGCAGGCCGCAGCGCGGGAGACTCCGCCACCGAGAACCGCGCCACCGGCGCTGCCTTGGCGGGCGATGCCATGACCGGCGGCGCCGGCGCGGAGGGTGCCGTGCGGAACGGATGCCCCGCCGTGCCCTCCGGGCGCCTGCTGGTCCCGGAGGAGGCGGCCGCGCGGCTGGTGTCGCCCCCGTCCGCCCCGGGCGGGCTGTGGGTCCCGCCCGAACCGCACGAACCGCCCGGGGCCGGCCGGCTCTGGACCCCCGCCCCGCTGCGGGCCCCCTCCGTCACCGATCTCGCCCAGCAGGTGCCCGAGGCGCGTGAATCGGCCGAGCGCTGGCAGCAGGCCATGCGGGCGCTGGACGTGCTGCACGCCCTCGGCGGCGCCGACGGGCCGATGAGCCCGGCGCAGCTCGCGCGCGGCACCGGGCTGGAGGCGGCGTCGCTGGAGCGGCTCCTGGAGTGGCTGTCCGGACAGGGCCTGGTGAGCGTCCCGGAGCCCGGCGCGTACACCGCCGGTCCCCTGCTGTGCGCCTGGACGCGGCACGAGGGCGCCGACCGGGAGGACGCCTTCCGCGAGGTCCTCTCCGGCCTGCGGGACGAGGTCGGGGCGGCGGTGTACGTCGGCCGGTACACCGACGGGGAGGTGCGGATCACCCAGTACGCGGCAGGTCCCCGCACTCCGGCGGTCCGGGAGCACGTCGACTTCCGCGAAGCCGCGCACGCCAGCGCGCTGGGCAAGAGCCTGCTGGCGCAGCTCGACTTCGAGGGCCGGATGGATCACCTCCACCGGCACCGGCCGCTGCGGCTGACGTCGCGCACCATCACCGACCACGCCCGGCTGTTCCGGACCCTCGACCACCATGGGCCGCAGGCGGCCCAGTTCGACCTGCTCGAATACGCGGACACGGAGGTGTGCGTGGCGTTCCCCCTCACCGTCGCCGGACGTGCCGGGTGCGTGGCGCTGTCCCTGCCCGTCTCCCGCCGCCACCGGCTGCTGGATGCGGCGAAGGCCCTGAGCGGCCGCTCGGCGAACCTGCTGGCCACCCTGCTGCTCGCGGAGGACCCACCTCCCGGGGCCGGCCGTGACCGGGGCACCGAGGAGCAGGCCGAGGCGTGCGCCGCGACCGGAAGGCCGCCGTCCGGGTGACGAAGACCGCCCGGGGAGGCATGCGAACGGGCCGTCAGGGGCACGCGACGGACATGGCCGGTGACACGGACGACGACATGCGGGTACGGCGACCGGGGGCGTGCGGACACCGGACGGTGCCGCACACGGCCGACGTGCGCGTCGAGGCGTGGGGCGCGAGCCGCGAGCAGTGCCTGGTGGAGGCGGTGCTCGGCATGGTCGAGTGCTTCGCCGACGTCTCGGGGACGCGCCCCACGGCCATGCGCCAGGTCCAGGTGGACGAGGGCACCGACGACGACGTGCTCGCCACGCTCCTCGACGAGGTCGTCTTCCGGCTGGAGGTGGACGGGGACGTACCGGTGGACGTCGAGGTGGAGACGGTGGGCGGCGGACTGGACGTGCGGATGGCCGTCACCGGAGTGGAGTCGGTGCCGATCACCGGGGCCGTGCCCAAGGCCGTCTCCTGGCACGAGCTGCACCTCGCCCCGGGCCCCTACGGCTGGTCGTGCGGGGTGACGGTCGACGTCTGAGTACCGGGACGGTCCCGTGGCGCGAGCCGTCTGCCGCCTCAGCCCTTGACCACGCCGAGCGGTACCAGGCGGGCCACCTTCCGGCACAGCCCGGCGCCCTCGCTCGCCTCCACCACCGCGTCGACGTCCTTGTACGCCTCCGGGGTCTCCTCGGCCAGGCCGCGCCACGAGACGGGGCGCACCGCGATGCCCTCCCCCTCCAGCCGGGCGCGCAGGTCCCTGCCGCCGACCGCGCGGGCCGCCTGGTGGCGGCTCATCACCCGGCCCGCGCCGTGGCAGGTGGAGTGGAAGGCGTCGCCGCCGGGGACGCCGGTCAGGACGTACGAGGCGGTGCCC
Source organism: Streptomyces sp. NPDC015131 (assembly GCF_043079975.1). NCBI lineage: Bacteria > Bacillati > Actinomycetota > Actinomycetes > Kitasatosporales > Streptomycetaceae > Streptomyces > Streptomyces sp. NPDC015131. The sequence continues at coordinate 68,494 of NZ_JBIBVB010000008.1, forward strand.
ATGGTGCCGGGGATGAGAACCGGCTGCCCCACCGGCCGCAGCTCTGCGGGCAGCTCCGGATGGCCGGGCGGGAAGGCACGGGTGGCGCCCTTGCGGTGGACGCAGAGCCGCCGCGGCCGGCCGTCGACGGGGTGCGTCTCGATCTTGGCGAGGTTGTGGGACACGTCGTACACCAGGGAGAGCCGGGCACCCGCCTCGCGGTGGAAGACCCTACGGGCGGCCTGGGCGAGCAGCTGCCGGTTGGCGCGGCCGTAGTTGGCCGCTGCCGCCATGGCGCCCAGGTAGGCGCGGCCCTCGGGCGAGTCGACGGGCGCGCAGGCCAGTTGCCGGTCGGGGACGCGAATGCCGTACGCGGCCATGGCGCGGTCCATGGCCCGGACGTGGTCGGTGCAGATCTGGTGGCCGAGGCCCCGGGACCCGCAGTGGATCATCACGCAGACCTGGCCGGGGGCGAGCCCGAACGCGCCGGCCACGTCCTCGTCGTACACCTCGGAGACCTGCTGGACCTCCAGGAAGTGGTTGCCCGAGCCGAGGCTGCCGACCTGGCCGATGCCGCGCTCACGCGCGCGTGCGCCGACCTGGACGGGGTCCGCGCCAGCGACGGCCCCGCCGTCCTCGCAGCGGAGGAGGTCGCGTTCCTCCCCGTGCCCCTCCTCCACGGCGTAGCGGGAGCCGCCCAGCAGGATCCGTTCCAGTCCGCGCGCGCCCGGTTCCCAGACACCGCCGGGTCCGGCGCCGCGCGGTGTCGCCGCGCCGAGGCCGTCCATGAGGGGGCCCAGGACCGGTTCCAGCGCCCGGCGGTCGCAGTCGGCGGCGAGCAGCCGTACCCCGCAGGAGATGTCGAAGCCGACGCCCCCGGGCGAGACCACGCCTCCGCCGGCGATGTCGGTGGCGGCGACGCCGCCGATGGGGAAGCCGTAGCCCCAGTGGATGTCGGGCATGGCGTACGAGGCTCCCACGATGCCCGGGAGGGTGGCGACGTGGGCGACCTGCTCCAGTGACTTCTCGGCGTCGCGCAGCAGCGCCCAGGAGGCGAACACCACGCCCGGGACCCGCATGTCCCCCCGCGGGGCGACCCGGAAACGGTAGGGGCGCTCCTCCACGTACTCCATCGCAGCCTCCGGCGTCGGCTCGCGGCCCCCGGGGATCGCTGTCCGCGTACCCTCCCTCCGGGCAGGGGAACGCGCGCGTGAAGCGGGCGTGGCGGGCCTCTGGTGCCCTGCGCGGGTTCAGCAGCGGAGACCGACGATGCCCCAGCCGCGGCGGTGCGCCTCCGTCACCACCTCGCCCCACCCCGTCAGGAGGTCCGCGAAGGAGTCGTGGTCGGGGATCCAGCCCCGGCGGTCCGCCGCGTACCGGGTGAAGGGCTCACGGAGGGTGGCGAGCCCCGGCTCCACCGTCCGCCACCATCCGGCCAGGGCGGCGAGTTCGGCGGGCGGGCACCAGACGAGCAGGCCGGCGTCCCAGGCCCCCTCCGGTACCGAGCGCAGCCCCGTGTCCTGTCCCGGTACGTCCTCCAGCCCCGTCCAGAACAGCCGGGACGCGAACCGGTCCAGCGCCGTCCGGAGATCCGGGTCGGTGTGTTCCCGCAGTCGCTCCCACCGCTCCCCCGCCCAGAAGTGCGGCTTGTACGAGTCGAGGGTGCGGCGGAAGCTGTAACGAACGCTCCACCCGGCTCCCGGCGCCGCCGGTGCGAGCCACCCGTCCTCGTCCTCGTCGGCCTGCCCGTCACCAGCCCCGTACGGGTCGTCCTCGCCGCCGAAAGCCGCGTCGATCAGTGCGGCCTCGCGCTCGCCCGGAGGCACCGCTTCGACGTGCGGCCAGTCCACGATCATCACTTCGATGCTCACGCCCATCCCGGCAGCGTAGGACGCGGCCCGGGGCCCGCGGCCCTCAGCCCTGCGCGGCGAGAAGGGGTGGCGGGGTAGTCCACGGGAGGCCGGGGCGGGTGAAGGCCGTGTGCAGGCGGGTGGTTCCGAGGATCCTCTCCACGGCGGCCGACGCGACGGGGAGCAGCAGCCGGGTGCCGGTGGTGCGGGCCCGCCGGCGGGCCCACAGGAGGACGCCCAGGCCGGAGCAGTCCAGGAAGGTGACACCGGAGAGGTCCACCAGGACGGTCGGTGACCGTGGCAGCAGGTCCTGGAGCGAGGTGCGCAGCTCCTCGCCCGTGACGATGTCCAGCTCGCCGGAGACGGCCAGTGTGGTGCCGCCGCCCGGGCGGGCGGTGGCGGTGATCCGGAACTCCTCGGTCATGCCCGTACGCCTCCTCGGTCGGCGGGGTCGGTCAGGGCAGGGAGGCGGCGGGCGCGGGGCCTCCGGGCGGGGCTGGTGGCTCGTACGACGAGGCGTTGAGGACGGCGGTCAGGAGCATCCCGACCAGGGCGACCACGAAGAGGATCAGCACGGTTCTCCGGCGCCAGTTCCGCCGCGGCGCGCCGGGTGGGGACGAGGGGCGGCCGGGCCGTTCGCGGCGGCGGGTCCTCCGGTCCGCCCGGCCTTCCTCGGCGGCCCGCTCGCCGGGGTCGTCGCCGGTGCCGGGGGCCGGAGCCGGGCGGCGGGCGGCGCCGTCGGCGGTGAACTGGTCGTTGAGCGTGTTCATCCGGGCGGCGAGCCCGGGATCGTCGCTGGTGAGCCCTTGCTCGATCGCCGCGAGGATGCGCCCTTCCGGTTCGTGTTCCATGGCAGCCACCTGCTTGGGGAAGGATTCAGGCCCGGGAAGCACTCTTTCCTGACAGCATTTTCCCCCATCCCCCGCCCGGCGGCCCCTCGTGCCCGGCGGAGGGCCCGGGACGCCCGGCGGCGGCCCCGGACCCTCGTATCCGCCGGCGGTCCCCGTGTGCCCGGCCGGGGGTCGCCGGGGGCCTCAGCCCGCGGCGACCTTGGCGGCGAAGGCGTCCAGGTTGGCCGTCATCCGGGCGACGCGCTCGTCCAGGGTGAGGGACTCCTCGTAGCGTCCCGAGCGCAGCTTCGGCAGCCGCTTGCCGCGCACGTAGAGCGGGCAGGCGAGGTCGGCGCAGAGGTAGATCCCCACGGTGTTGCCGTCACGCCCGCGGGCGCCCGCGAGGGGTGCGGCGAGCAGGGTCACCCCGGACGAGGCGTGACCGGTGAGGCAGATCTGGCAGAGGCTGGACTTCACCGCGCTGGTACGCCCCTGGGCCGGGACGCGCAGGGTGATGCCCAGCGGCCCCTCCGCGCGCGGGATCACGAGGTGGGCGCGCAGGGGCGCCCCGGGGTCCACCCAGCCGAGGAAGTCCAGGTCGTCCCAGGGGAGTTCGGCGAAGTCCGGCGGCGTCCGGAGCCTGGCGGCCTCTCCCTTGGTGCAGTTCACGAAGGACGAGCGGATCTGTTTCTCACTGAGCGGTTCCACGGGCGCCGACCCTACGCAGGGGCCGGCCGGGGTGCATCCGAATATCCCCGGCGCCGCAGGCCTCCCGGGCTCTAGCATGATCGCTCATGCCCACCCACGCACATGTCATCGACCGCGCCCTGGACCGGATCAGGGCCGGGTACGTGTTCCCCGGAAAGACCGCCGACATCGAGGCCGCGATCCGGCGCAGGCTCGCGGCAGGCGACTACGAGGGCCTCGACGGCCCCTCCTTCTGCGAGGCGGTGACGGCCCACCTCCAGGAGGTCTGCCCCGACCGGCACCTGCGGCTGCTGTGGACCGAGGAGCCGCAGGACCTGAACCCCGGCACCCAGGACGACGGCCGGGCCGCCTTCCTGGCGCTGCTCCGGGCCGAGAACCAGGGCATACGCCGCGTCGAGCACCTCGACGGCAACATCGGGCTGCTCGACGTCCGCCGGATCGCGGACGCCGGTGAGGGCGGCCCGGCGATCGGCGCCGCGATGCAGCTGGTCGCCCTCAGCTCCGCCCTGATCCTGGACCTGCGCGCGTGCCGGGGCGGGATGCCCGAGGGGGCGGCGCTGTGGTGCAGTCACTTCTTCGCGGACGACCAGGTGCATCTCAACGACATGTACGACCGCGCCACGGACTCCACGCGGCAGTTCTGGACCTCGGCGCACCTGCCGGGGCCGCGCTACCTGGACCGGCCCGTGTACGTGCTGACGAGCGCCCTGACCTTCTCGGGCGGCGAGGACGTGGCGTACACCCTGCAGGCCCTGGGGCGGGCGGTGGTGGTCGGCGAGACCACCCGCGGCGGTGCGCATCCGACGCTGCGCCACCCGGTGGCCGAGCACATCCTGGTCACGGTGCCCACGGCCCGTACCATCAACGCGGTCACCGGCGGCAACTGGGAGGGAACCGGGGTGCGTCCGGACGTCGAGGTGTCCGCCGGGGACGCCCTGGAGACGGCCTGCAAGGCCGCCCTCGAACGGCTCGGCGCCTGAGACGGCGCTCGGCGGGTGCCGTGACCGGGCAGACCGGTACGGCACCCGCCGGCGGGCGGCCTTCGGGCCGGTCAGGCGGAGACGATGTTCTCCGCCTGCGGGCCCTTGCGCCCGTCCGTGACGTCGAAGGTCACCTTCTGACCCTCCGTCAGTTCGCGGAAACCGGCGCCCGCAATGTGGGAGTAGTGGGCGAACACGTCCGGCCCGCCACCATCCTGGGCGATGAAGCCGAAGCCCTTCTCACTGTTGAACCACTTGACCGTTCCAGTAGCCATACCGGCCTCCTCAGGCTGAACGGCCCGCACGGTGCGGACCCGGAGAGTGCGGGCCCGACCAAGGGTGTGACAGCACGAACGCCCGTGATCGCGATCACGGGCGGACACTTCGGAACCACGACTTCTCTGCATCCGACCGTACCCGAACAGTGACCACCCTGCTACGCAGCGCACGCCTCCCGAGGTGTGTCGCCCCGGGTCGCCCCGGGTAGAGCCGGGTCGCTCCCGTGCCGTTTCCCGTGTCGCACCTGGGCCGCTCCTCCCCCGCGTGGCGCGCGAGGAACCCCGAGGGCACGCTGAGAAGAGGACTCCCCCCGAACTTCGCGCACCGAGGAGGTGGCTTTCCATGACGGAGCCCAGCGGTTCGAGGAATTCCGGTTCCGGCCCGGGTGCCCGGGGCCGGACGACCATCGCGGACGGGGTCGTCGCCAAGATCGCCGGGATGGCGGCCGGAGAGGTGGACGGCGTCCACGCCCTGGGCGGCGGGCTCGCCCGCACCGTGGGCGCGGTTCGCGACCGCGTACCGGGCGGGCGCTCCAGCGTCACGCGCGGTGTGAAGGTGGAGGTCGGCGAGCGTCAGAGCGCCATCGATCTCGAACTCGTCGTCGAGTACGGGGTCGCCATTGACGACCTGGCCGGCGATGTGCGCCAGAACGTCATCACGGCGGTGGAGCGCATGACGGGGCTGGAGGTCGTCGAGGTGAACATCGCCGTGGACGACGTCCACCTGCCCGACGAGGACGACGACGAGGAGGACTCGTCCGAGGGCCGGGTGCGGTAGAGCACCGCCGGCGGGGCGCCCGGCGGGCGGCGGGGCGGGAGTCACCGACGCCGTACGCCGCCGGAGCGCCCCGCCGGCCCTCGTGAGCCGCCGGGGCGGGCCGCCCGGCGTCGGGCTCAGGTCGGGTCAGTCAGGCCAGGTCGGGTCAGGTCAGGTCAGGTCAGGTCAGGTCAGGTCCGTCTTCCCGCCCGTCGTGTCCCGGTCGTGCTCGCTCTGCTCCTTGAGCCGGCGTGCCTTGTCCCGCAGCCGCTCGCGGTCGTCGGGGTCGGTGGCGCGCTCGGCCGCCTGTTCCAGCTGCTGCGCCTTCGCACGCATCTGCTGGAGCCGGTCACCGAATTCGTCCGTGCCGCTCATGGTGGTCCCGCCTTCCTTCCGATGGCTTCGCCGATGGGTCCGCGCCCGGTGCGACACCGGGCCCAGCTCAGCCAAACAGAGCCGTCCGGCATCCGCATCCCGGGGCTTTGGCCATTTTTCCACCGTGCGTGCCCCGGCCCTTCGGGGGTAACGGAAGCTGAGGCGGACCGACGTGAGTTGGGGGCGAATGATGGCGCGTACCGTGCTGCGCGGCAAGACGGCGGAAGCGGTGGACGGGCGGAAGCCCTCCCGGTGGGGCCGGGCGGTGGCGATGCTGCTGGCCTTCGCGGCGATGGTGGCCTTCGCCGTGGTACTGGCCCGGCTGACCCTGGAGCCCTCGGTGGCGTCCGAGTCGCTGACCCACAGCAATCTGCGGCCGGGTGACTCGATCCGTGACTACCTGTCCCAGCCCGCATTCCGGGACACGGTCAAGCAGCTGGGCGGGAACATCATGCTGGGCGTGCCGTTCGGCGTGCTGCTGCCGGTGCTCCTCCCCCGCGCCCGGGGGCTGCTCCGGGTGGCGGTGGCGACCGCGCTCGTGATGCTGCTGGTCGAGCTGGTCCAGGGAGCGTTGATCACCGGGCGGGCCTTCGACATCGACGACGTCCTGCTGAACACGACGGGCGCGCTGCTGGGATACCTGCTGATCGGCCGCCGCCTGGGCCGCGCCGTCCACCCCCGCCGCCGCCACTGGTGGCACCGCTACACCCGCCGCCCGGCGGACCCGGTGCCCTCCACGCCGGAGCGCTGACGCGGCGGAACGAGGGGACGCCCGGGGTTCATATGCGCCAGCCGCGGAGGCGGTCGGCGGCCTGGTAGACGGTGGCGCGGGCGGCCTGGATGTCGCGGACGAGTTCCACCAGGGCGCCGTACGGGGCGTCGATGCCCTCGCCCGAGGCGTGCATGTACGCGACGGCGACCTGGCAGGCGTACAGGCTGTTGCGGTGCGGCAGCGGCTGGAGGCGTACCAGGGTGTGCAGGAGCGCGGCGGCGCGCCAGGCGGGATCGGGGTCGGCGGTCGTGGGGCGGGGGATGCGGGTCTTGTGCCGGGCGACCGCGGCGACGAGGGCGGAGTAGTCCGCGATCGACACGTCCTCGGGGACGGCCTGTTCCTGGACGTCGAGCAGCCAGGGTACGTCGATGTAGAACACCATCAGGCGGCCGCGCCTCCGCGCCGGCCCTCGGCCGGGGGGATCTCGTCGGGGAACGCCTCGTCGAACTCCGCGCGGTGGGCCTCGCCCCAGGAGAGGGCGTACCGGACGAACTGGCGCCGCCGGCGCTCCCGCAGGGGGAGGTCGTGGACGTACTGCTTCAGCGACTTGCCCTCGGCGGCCGCCGCGGCGCGGACCTCCTCCAGCTCCTCGTCGGTGAAGGTGATGTTCAGGGACGGCATACCGGCCAGGGTACCTAGTAGGTACCTGGTCCGCCAGGGGCGTCCGCACCGCCGGGCGGCGGCGGGTGCGGATGGTGGCCTCAGGCGGGGTGGCCGGGGGCGATGTCCTTCGCGTCGCTGAACATGACCAGCGGGGGGCGCCCCGGGACCGGCGGGGACTCCTCGACCGGGTCGAGAAGGAACGCGACGTGGTCGCCGCCGTCGATCCGGCGGTCCACGCGGCCGACGAACCAGGCGCACGCCCCGGCCAGCACCGGCACGCCGTCCGGGCCCGGTCGCCAGTCGAGGTCGCGGAACTTGTCGGTGTCGTCCCCGGTCTCGCCGCCGAACCGCCGGGCGAGGGCGCCCTGTTCGGCGTGGAGGAGATGGACGGCGAGGTGGGTGGCGTCGCGCGCCACGCGGTAGGTGTGGTTGAGCACCGACAGCCAGACGGCGAAGCGGGGCGGGCGGATCGAGCACTGCGAGGCGAATCCGACGAGGCAGCCGGCCCGTTCCCCGCCGGCGGCCGCGGTCACGACGTACATGGGGTGGTCCAGCAGCTCGCTGAACGTGTCGAGTCGGGCCATGGGACCGACAGTAACGCGTCGGGCCCGCGCGGCCGGTCCGCCGGTACCCGCGGGCCCCGGCGCGGGCCGGGCGGGTACCGGGGCGGCGTGCGGGCCCGGTGCCGTGAGGCGGCCGCCCCGTCGGGGGGCGGCGGGGGTCAGCGCACCCAGACGTTGATGACCGGGGTGACGGCGCGCTTGCGGCTGTCGACCAGGCGCAGCTTGTTGTGGCCCTTCATGCCGAGCATGACGCGCATGCTGTAGGTGGAGCGGGAGGTGGTGTTCATCGACGCGGGGAGCGTCGCCCAGCGCTTGCCCTGCTTCTGCTGGAGGGTGACCTTGCTGCCCGGCTTCAGGCCGGAGACGACACCGCGGATGCGGAACTGCTGCCACGCCCTGACGCTCTTCGCCGTGACGGTGGCCGACGCCGTGGTCAGGCCGGTGGCGACGGCGGGCTTCTTCGGCGCGGAGGCCGGCGACGAGACCGCCACGGCCGTGCCGACCGAGCCGGCGACCAGCGCGGCGGCGGAGATGGCGGCGCCCCAGGTACGTGCGAACTGACCCATTGCTCTGTCTCCCAAAGTGAGGGGGGTGGCTTCAGCGCGCTCACCATAAGCACATGGGTCGATAACCGGATTATTCGACACGAAGCAGATGAATCAGATACGTCATTCGCGTCAACTCCAGTGCTGCGAGTAGTGCGCGCGCAGATGGTCCCGGTCGGCGCGCTCCGACAACAGCCACCGGACGATCAGCAGCAGCACCACGCTCACCCCGATGACCGCGAGCCCCGGGACCAGCTGCCGCGGCTCGACGATCCCGGTCACCTCACGCCGCCCGGTGTCGACGAGGGGCGGCCCGGCCGCCTGTGCGGGCGGCCCGCCCCCGGCGGCGTCGGGGGCCGGATCGGCGGACGGGGCGGAGGCGGTACCGCGGTCGGCCGCCGGCCGCCCGTCGATGATCCGTACGCCCAGCGCGGTCAGCGCCGAGGTGACCGGCTGGAAGAAGGTCATGCCGCCCTCGGTGCAGTCGCCGTTGCCGCCCGAGGTGACGCCGAGCGCGAGTCCCTCGGCGAGCAGCGGGCCGCCGCTGTCGCCCGGTTCGGCGCACACGGTGGTGGCGATCAGGCCGGTGACGGTGCCCTCGCGGTAGTTGACCGTGGTGTCCAGCCCGGTCACCCGCCCGGAGCGCAGCCCCGTGGTGCTGCCGCTGCGGAAGACCTGCTGGCCGACCACGGGGTCGGCGGCGCCCACGACCGGTACCTCGCGGCCCTCCCCGATGGCCACGGCGTTGGTCCCGTCGAAGGCGCCGCGGTCCTCGTACCGTACGAGCGAGAAGTCCTTGCCGGGAAAGGTACGGGCGACGGTGGTGCCGAGTCGGCCGCCGCCCTGTGTGCCGGTGAACCAGGGGGTGCCCACCGGGCCGCAATGCCCCGCCGTCAGAAGGAAGTTGTCGGTGCCGTCGGTGACGTTGAAGCCCACGGAGCAGCGTCCGGTGCCGTTGAAGATGGGGACCGCTCCGTCGATCCTGGTGGTGAAGGTCCCGGCGGTGCGCTCCATGCGGACGGCGTCCCCGGCCCGCCGCGTGACACCGGACATGCGGTTCCAGTCGGCGGCGGAGACGCTCCGGTCCGCGTAGACCTTCACCTGGTTGCTTGCGTAGTCCATCACCCAGGCGGTGCCGGGAACGCGCGGCGCCTCCTCCAGGGTGCGCCGGGCGGAGCGCAGGTCGCTCATGCTGTGGCGCTTGACCTCGGCCCGCGCGCCGGCGCGCCGGACCTCGTCGGCCGTCGCGTCGTCGGTCACGGCCACGACCGGCCGCCCGTCCGCCCCGATCCAGCTGCCTGCGGTACGCGACGTTCCCAGCCGCTCCACCAGGCCGGCCACCGCACCGGCCGGGGAGGCGGCACGGCCGGAGGCCGGACCGGCGCCCGGGGGCGGCTCGCCCGCGACCGCGTGGGTCACCATGAGGCCGCCGCAGAGCAGCCCTCCGACGGCCGCCAGCCTGATGGCCCGCCGGAGGGTGCGCCGCCCGTGCTTCATTCCTGGCCCCCAATGCCGTACCGGTGCGTTGTCGCCCTCCCATACGTGGGGGCGCGCCGTTCGGTTCAGCGGGCCGGGGGCATGGAATCACCCCGCCGGGTACCCGGACCCCTGGTCGGCACGAAAGGCACAGCGGTCGCGAGGAGGCGCTGATGAGCACCGTGAAGGAAGCCGTCGACGTGGACGTCCCCGTCCACACCGCGTACAACCAGTGGACGATGTTCGAGGAGTTTCCGCAGTTCATGGAGGGTGTCGAGGAAATCGTCCAGGTCGACGACCGGCACAACCACTGGAAGACCAAGATCGGTGGGGTGTCACGGGAGTTCGACACCGAGATCGTCGACCAGCTGCCCGACGAGCGGATCGCCTGGCGGACCGTGAGCGGTGACACCCAGCAGCGCGGCATGGTCAGCTTCCAGCGCCTGGACGAGACGCACACGCGCGTGGAGCTGGTGATGGAGGTCGAGACCAGCGGCCTGGCGGAGAAGGCCGCTGACATGACCGGCACGATCGACCGCCGGGTGAAGGGCGACATGCGGCGGTTCAAGGAGTACATCGAGGGGCAGGGCGGCGAGTCCGGCGGCTGGCGCGGCCGGATCAGGCCGGGCGACCGCTGAGGAGCCCACCGTCAACCCGTCACCGGGTCGGCTTTCCCTGGTCCGGCTTCTCCTGTGCGAGCTTCCCCTGGGCAGGCTTCCGCTGGGCAGGCTTCCGCTGGGCAGGGGCTTTTCCTGAGCCGGACCGGCGAGCCGTCGGGGCGGAGCCCCGCGTCCGAGCCGCGTCGGCGCCGGTTGTCCCGGCCCGGCGCGGCTCGTCGCCGTCTCGCGCCGTCCCGTCGCCGTCCGAGCCGCGTCGGCGCCGGTTGTCCCGGCCCGGCGCGGCTCGTCGCCGTCTCGCGCCGCCCCGTCGCCGTCTGCTGCCGTCTCAGCAGGGCATGCCCTGGGAGCGCAGCCAGTCGCACTGCGTCTCCCCGGAGGTCCGGCCGCCGTCGTAGGCGCGCGGGTCCTTGTAGCCGGGCCCCACGGGCTCGTGCGACTCGAAGACGCCGTCGCCGTCCACGTCCCCGCCGTCGGGCGTGATCGTCCCGCCCGGGTTGCGGCAGGCCGCCCGGTCGGCCGGATCGGTGGTGCACCGCCCGTCACCGGCGGCATCCTCCGCGGACACGGCGGTGGCCGCCCGGTGCGCGGCCGCGCCCTGCGCCGACGCCTGGTCGCCGAGGGCGCGGGAGAGCGGCGTACTTGCGGCGGTGAGCGACACCGCCGCGGGCCGTTCCTGCCGTGGACCGTCGGTGGAAGCGGGAGACGGTCCGGTGGCCGTCCCGCACGCGGACAGCGCGAGGGAGAGACCTGCGGTCAGTAGGACCGAGCCGGTGAGGACGGCGGAGCGGTGGCGAAAACGCGATGCTATGACCATGGGACGCCCACTTGCAGGATTGGCGTAAAAGGTGACGTTCACCCTACGGCGCCCCTGGTGGCGGGTCAACGGCCGGCTGACGACGGCCGCGGCTCGCCCCGCCGCGCCCGGGCCCCCGGTCCCTTGCGTTTTCCGGGTGCACGCGCGCGTGGCCGGGCTTCGGCCCGGGGGGAGCCGGTCGCCCGCCCGGGCACGGCCGTGTCGTCGGCGGGGTCGGTTCGTTGCACATTCCGGCCACCGATTCGGCCGATCCCCCCTCAGAACCAGGAGCATGTGATGTCTCGTCAGCCCCGCACCCGCCTGATCGCCGTCTGCGCCTCGCTCGCCGGTGCGAGCGTCGCCGCGGCGGCCCCCGCGATGGCCGCGGAGCAGCCGCCGACCTCCGTCGGGGCGCCGGTCGTCACCGACCTGAACAGCACCGGCCCGCTCAGCACCAACCCCGACACTCCCGGACAGCAGGCGTCGCCGCTGCCGGTCGGCGGCGCCCTGCTCGGCGGCCTTCCGGCGGGCCTCCCGGGCGGGCTTCCCCTCGGGGGCTGACCGCCCGCGCGGGCTCCGCCCCCTCCCCCGCCCCGCTCCGCTCCGGCTCCTCCCCCGCCCGGCCCCTCCCCCGCCCCGCTCCGCCTGAACGGGTGGCCGGCACGTCCCGTAGTAGGGGACGGACGAGTCACTCGTACGGAAAGGGGGGCGACGAGCCGTGCTGCGTCGCTGGAAAGGCCGCCGGTTCCGCGTGGACTACCCGCGCCGGGGCCGGCGGGGAGTCCTCCGGTGGGTCCCGTCGTGGCGGCAGGTCCTGGGGCTCGCGCTGTCCGGCTTCGCCGCGCTCGCGGCGCTGGTGGGCTATGTGTACGCCACGGTGCACACCTCGGACGTCAACGCCTACGCGCGGGCCGAGGCCAATGTGTACTACTGGGCCGACGGGACCCAGATGGTGAGTGTCGGACCGGTCAACCGGCAGAACGTCCCCCTGTCCGACATCCCCGCCTCCCTCCAGAACGCGGTGATCGCCACCGAGAACGCCACCTTCTACAGCGACCCCGGGTTCTCGGTGCGCGGGCTGGCGCGAGCCGTGGTGAACATGGCGCGCGGCCAGGAGGTCCAGGGCGGTTCGACCATCACCCAGCAGTATGTGAAGAACACCTACCTCACCCAGGAGCAGTCGCTCGACCGCAAGCTGCGGGAGCTGTGCCTGTCGGTCAAGCTGTCGCGGTCGCTGTCGAAGCAGGAGATCCTCCAGGGCTACCTGAACACCAGCTGGTTCGGCCGGAACGCGTACGGCGTGCAGGCCGCCGCCGTGGCGTACTACGGCATGGACGCCAAGGACCTCGACCCTTCGCGCAGCGCCTTGCTGGCCGCGCTGCTGAAGAGCGGTGAGCTGTACGACCCGTCGCTGAGCGAGGCGCACCACCGCCGTGCCGTCGAGCGGTGGTCCTATGTGCTGGACCGGCAGGTGGAGCTGGGCTACATGTCGGCGCGGGAGCGGGCCACCTACACCGTCTTCCCGGAGCCCCGGCCCGAGGCGGTGTCGACCAGCATGTCGGGGCAGATCGGCTACCTGGTCGACGTGGCGGACAAGTACATCAAGAACCGGACCGGCCTGACGACGGAACAGCTGGGTCGCGGCGGCTACCGGATCCGTACCACTTTCGACAAGCAGGAGGTGGAGCGGCTGCGCACCACCGTGGAGGAGGTCCGGCAGCGGGCCCTGGACCCGGCCCGCCGGATCGCCGACCGGGAGATCGAGATCGGTGCCGCGTCCGTCCGGCCGGGGGACGGGGCGGTGCTGGCGCTGTACGGGGGGTCCGACGCGACGAAGCACTTCGCCAACAACGCGGACACGGCGGGCGTTCCGGTGGGCACGGCCTTCACCCCGTTCGTGCTGGCGGCGGCGCTGCAGCACGGTGCGGGGTCGGTCGACGAGGCGTCCCCCGCCCTGCGCCGGGCGCTGGTCCGGGGCGACAACGGCCTGTACCGGCGGCTGGGCGCGGACGTGGGGCTGGAGAAGGTCCGTGATCTGGCGGTGGGTTCGGGGCTGCTGCCGCTGAGCATGGCGCCGCTGGAGCCGTCGTTCGCGGTCGGCACGTCGACGCCGAGCGCGATCAGGATGGCCGGCGCGTACGCGACGTTCGCGGCGGACGGGCGGCAGACCGACCCGTACTCGGTGACGGCGGTCAGCCACCTGGGCCGGCCGCTGGAGGGGCTGGAGCGGCCGGAGGGCCGGCAGGCGCTGGACGCCGAGGTGGCCCGCGAGGTGTCGGGCGCGCTGCGGGACGTCGCCGTGGACGTCATGGCGCCGGACGCCATACGGGCGCTGCCGCCGGTCTCGGCCGGCCGGACCGGTGACCGGGACCGGGTGCCCGCCTCGTGGTTCGTCGGCTACACCGGCCGGCTGTCCACGGCGGTGACGGTGTTTCGCAGCAGGCCCGGCACCGAGGGGCTGCTGCCCATGACGGGGGTGGCGGGCAGCACGTCGGACCGGGCGGACTTCCTGCCGCTGCGGGTGTGGTCGGGGTACATGACCGGCTCCCCCGCCTCACGGGCCGCCGGGGCGGAGTAACGGGGCGCCGTGCGCCGTCGCCGGTGAGCGCGGCGGGGCGCGGCGGGGTCACAGGGCGCCGGCGATGCGCCGAACCGCCTCGGTGAGGATCTCCGGCGAGGTGGCGAGATTGATCCGGGCGTGGCCGGTGCCGCCGGTGCCGAAGGTGGGGCCGGGGTGCAGGGCGACACGGGCGCGGTCGGTGAGGACGGCCGCGGGGTCGTCGCCGAGGCCGTACGCGCGGAAGTCCAGCCAGGCGAGGTAGGTGCCCTGGCCGGGCGTGTGGCGGACGCCGGGCAGGTGGGTGGCCAGGAGCTCGGTGAGGAGCCGCCGGTTGGCCGCGAGGCCGTCGAGTACGGAGTCGAGCCAGGCGCCGCCCTCGCGCAGGGCCGCGGTGTGGGCCAGGACGCCGAGGTGGCTCGGGCCGTGCTCGACCTCGGGCGGCATGCGGGCGAGGTCGGGTTCGGCGGCGGGCCCGGCGACCGCGAGCGCGGCCTTGAGGCCGGCGAGGTTCCACGCCTTGGAGGCGGACATCAGGGAGAAGGCGTTCCCGGCGCCCGGCACGCCGAGGTAGGGCACGAACCGGGCCGGACGGGGCACCAGCGGGGCGTGGATCTCGTCGGCGACGACGCGTACTCCGTGGCGGTCGGCGAGTGCGGCGACGGTGGCCAGTTCGGCGGCGGTGTGCACGGTGCCGGTGGGGTTGTGGGGGCTGCACAGCAGGTACGCGGCGCGGCGACCGCCCCGGGTGGCCGACCGGAACGCGTCCTCCAGCGCGGCGGGGTCGATGCGGCCCCGTGCGTCGAGGGGCGCCTCGGCGATGTGGCGGCCCGAGTTCCGGGTGAACGCGTAGAACGGCGGATAGACGGGGCAGTTGACGACGACGGTGTCCCCGGGACCGGTGAGGAGCTTGAGGACCTCCACGATGCCCAGCATCACGTCGGGCACCAGCCGGGTGCGTTCCACGGTGACACCGTCCCAGTCCCAGCGCTCCCGGGCGAAGGCCGCCAGGGCCTCGGTGTAGCCGGTGCCGGCGGGGTAGCCGGTGTCGCCGAGGGCGACCGCCCGGTGGAGCGCCTCCGCCACCGGTTCGGCCAGGGGGACGTCCATCTCGGCGACCCACAGGGGCAGTACGTCGTCGGGGTACGCGCGCCACTTGACGCTGGTGCGGCGGCGCAGCTGCTCCAGGGAGAGCTGCCGGAACGGGTCGTCGGGGGCGGCGGGGCGGCCGTTCGGTATCTCCTGCTCCATGGCCGGTGATTCTAGGGCGTGTGATTTTTCCGGATCGTTCCGGTCCGTGGCGGGTGGCCGGTTCACATCGCCCCGTTCCACTTCACCCTGGTTCGCATCGCCCCGGTTCACATCGCCCCGGGACCGACGCCGCCCTTGAGGCGTTCGATGTCGGAGGGCCGCACCTGGATGACGAGGAGGGCGACCACGGCGGCGACGGCGGTGAAGATGGCCGCGACGACGAAGGCGGCGGAGACACCGGAGGTGAGGATCTGGTCCGACCACGGTGGTGGGAGTTCGCCGGTGCGCTGGAAGCGGAGGCGTTCGGCCGGGGTGGCCTGGGACAGGAAGGAGGGGATCTGCTTCTCCGCCTCGTTGGCGGTCGCCGTGCCGAACATGGTGACCAGGATGGACAGACCCAGCGATCCGCCCACCTGCTGGGTGGCGTTGAGCAGCCCGGAGGCGGCACCGGTCTCCGGGACGGGCACGTTCGACAGCGCCATCAGGGTCAGCGCGACGAACTCCATGCCCATGCCGAGGCCGAAGACCAGCATCGGGCCCAGGATGCTGCCCAGGTAGGTGGAGTGCACGTCCGTCAGGGTCAGCCAGGCGAGTCCCGCCGCGGCGAGCAGACCTCCGGTCACCATGAAGGGCTTGGGGCCGTACTTCGGCAGCAGCTGGGAGGCGATCCCGGCGCCGACCGCGATGATGGCGCTCACCGGCAGGAAGGCGAGGCCGGCTCTGAGCGGGCTGAAGTCCAGCACGTTCTGGACGAACAGGGTGAGGAAGAAGAACATGCCGAACATCGCCGCGGCGAGGCTGAGCATGATGGCGTAGGTGCCCGCGCGGTTGCGGTCGGCGAACATGTGCAGAGGTGTGATCGGCTGCCTGGAGCGCCGTTCGACGAACACGAACAGGGCGAGGACGACGACCGCCACGGCGAACGAGGCCACGGTGAGCGGATCGCCCCAGCCGTCCTGCGCGGCCCGGATGAACCCGTACACCAGCAGCACCATGCCGAGCGTGGAGGTCAGCGCGCCGGTGATGTCGAACTTGCCGGGGTGGCGCTCGGACTCCTTGATCCACTTCGGGGTGGCGAGGGCGATGAGCAGGCCGATGGGCACGTTGACGAACAGCACCCAGCGCCAGTCGAGCCACTCGACGAGCAGACCGCCAGCTAGCAGGCCGATGGCGCTGCCGCCCGCGGAGACGGCGGCGAACACACCGAACGCCCGGTTGCGTTCCGGCCCTTCCTTGAACGTCGTGCTGATGAGGGCGAGCGACGTCGGGGAGGCGATGGCGCCGCCGACGCCCTGGAGGGCACGGGCGGCGAGGAGTTGGCCGGACGACTGGGCCAGGCCACCGAGCAGCGAGGCCAGTACGAACAGCAGCACACCGAAGATGAAGACCCGGCGGCGCCCCAGGATGTCGCCCGCGCGTCCGCCGAGCAGCAGCAGGCCGCCGAAGGTGAGCGTGTAGGCGTTGACCACCCAGGAGAGGTTGGTGGTCGAGAAGTTCAGCGAACTCTGGATGTGTGGCAGGGCGATGTTCACGATGGTGATGTCCAGCACCACCATCAACTGGCACGAGGCGATGACCAGGAGGGCCATCGCATTGCCACCGCCCCGCTGGGGGGTGGTGGCCGTGGAAGCGGCAGTCGGCTGATGTCCGGTCATGGCACGCATCCCTCGCCGCGGGGTCGGCGGACGGTCACGGAGCGTTGCCCGGTCGGGCAGGCTCCGTCCACTGTTCGACCGTAAGGCCGGAGAGTTCACCCGACCAGTCGATCACCGAGCGCCCCGGGTGGCGTCCCTGGCCCGTCCGGGCCGGTGGGCGGGGGATTCACCGAGGGCTGAACGCCGGTGCGGCCGGTACCGGCCCCGTAGGCGCCGGGCGCTCCTAGGGTGGGGGGATGACCGAGACCGTGAAGACGACCGTGGACCCGTTCGCCGCCGATGAGAGGACAGGCCACGCGCGCGTGGAGCCGCTGTGGCGGCATCTCGTGGGGGACGTGCTGCGGCGTGAACGCCGCGCGCAGGGGCGCACCCTGAGGGACGTGGCCGATGCGGCCCGGATCTCGATGCCGTACCTGTCCGAGGTGGAGCGCGGCCGCAAGGAGGCGTCGTCGGAGGTCCTCGCGGCCGCGGCGCACGCCCTGGGGCTGAGCCTCGCCGACCTCCTCGCGCTGGCCGGCGCGGAGCTGGCCCGTCCGGTCCGGGTGAGTTCTTTGACGCGGCGGGCCGGGGCCGGGGCGGTCGCGGGGTCGGGGTCGGGGTCGGGGTCGGACGGAGGGTCGGTCGCGGGGCCGGGCGGTGCTGTACGGCGGCCGGCGCCGGCCCGTACTACGGGGGCAGGGTCCCGGGACGGGCTCGCTCTGGCGGCCTGACCGTACCGCTCCCCCGCCCGACGGGCCGGTGCCCGGCCGTGAGACGCCGGGGCTACGGAGCGCGGCGGTGCTCGACGAGCGCGACGGAGTGTGCCCAGCCGGCCGCCAGGCCGTGCACGCGGCGCTCCGGGTGCCCGCCCGTCGGGTCGGGGTCGGCCGGCCCGGGGGTGCGCGGCGCGCGGTCGCCGTGTCCCAGGCCCCAGGTGCCGCACCGGTGCGGCCCGTCGCGCTCCGGGGCGAGCACCGCCAGGCTGCTCCGGTAGCCGCCCGTCACCCGGTGGACGCCGCGCACCCGGGGGACGCTGACCGGGGTGGCCGGGTCGTGGTCCGGGGACAGTCCGAGCTGGCCGCAGTGGTTGTTGCCCCAGGCGCGGACCGTGCCGTCGGACAGGACGGCCAGGCTGTGGTGCCAGCCGGCGTCGAGGGACCTCACACCGGCCAGGTCCCGTACGGGGACGGGGACGCGGCGCTCTTCGTTGGTGCCGTCGCCGAGCTGGCACCAGTGGTTGGTGCCCCAGGCGCGGACGGTGCCGTCGCTCAGGAGGGCGATGCTGAAGTAGCCGCCGCCGGACACCGCCGTGACCTCTCCGAGGTCGCGGACGGCCACCGGTGTGCGGCGCTCGTCGTTGCTGCCGTCGCCGAGCTGGCCCCGGTTGTTGGACCCCCAGCTGCGGACCGTGCCGTCCGCGAGCAGGGCGAGGTTGTGCCCGCCTCCGGCGGCGATCGCGACGACGTCGCGCAGCCCGCTGACGGGGACGGGCGTGTGGTGGTCCTCGGCGCTGCCGCTGCCGATCTGGCCCCAGTCGTTGGCGCCCCAGGCCCGGACGGTGCCGTCCTGGAGCAGGGCCACACTGTGGCCGCCGCCCGCCGCGACGGCCGTGACACCGCTGAGGCCCGGTACGGCGACCGGGCCGTGCCGGTCGTGGCGAGTGCCGTCGCCCAGCTGTCCGTAGTGGTTGGCACCCCAGGCGAGGACCGTCCCGTCACGGGTGAGGGCCAGGGTGTGGTGGGAGCCGGCCGCGACGGCCGCGGTGCCGGGCCCGATGGCGTCGAGGGCGACCGGGGTGTCGCGTGCGCCGCGGGTGCCGTCGCCGAGCTGCCCGCAGTGGTTGGTGCCCCACGCCAGGACGGTGCGGAGGCCGGTGGTCGCGGCGCTGCTCATGTCGGGGTCCCTCCCGGTGGTGCTCGTCCGTCGGGGGCGCCGGTACGGCACCCCGGGACAGCCGTCCCCGCTCGCCGCCCCGGGGCACCGGGCGGGCCCGGGGGATCACCCGCACGTGCGGGCGGACGGCGGTGGTACGGGACGGGGGCGGGGGCATGGGACGGGGCGGTGGCGCGGGACGGGGCGGGCCTGTCACAGGCGGTGCCTACACTTCGTGAGGTGGAGCTTCGCCATCTGGAACATTTCGTGGCCGTGGCCGAGGAGGGCAATGTCACCCGGGCCGCCGCGCGGCTGCACCTGGCGCAGTCGGGGCTGTCGGCGTCCGTGCGCGCCCTGGAACGGGAGCTGGGCGCCGAGCTGTTCGTCCGGTCGGCGCGGGGCGTGGGCCTGACCGACGCGGGGCGCGCCCTGTTGCGGGAGGCCCGGCGCACGCTGGACAGCGCGGCGGCGGCGCGGGAGGCGGTCGCGGCGGTACGGGACGTGGTGGGCGGGGTGCTGCGGGTGGGCACCGAGCAGTGCATGGGCGCGGCCGATCCGTTCGGCACCCTGCTGGAGTTCGGGGCGCGCCACCCCTCGGTGGAGGTGCGGGTCGAGCAGGCCGGGTCCGCCGTGCTGCTGGAGCGGCTGCGGCAGGGCCGTCTGGACGTGGCGTTCGTCGCCGGGCCCGGGGAGGCGGCGGGGGTGCGGCTGCGGCGGCTGGCGCGGGAGCCGATGGGGGTGTTGTGCGGGGCGGGGCACCGGCTGGCGGCGCGGTCCGGGCCGGCGGACACGGCGGACCTGGCGGGGCAGGTGGAGGTGGCGGAGCTGGCGGGCGAGGTGTTCGTGGACCTGCGTCCGGAGTGGGGTTCCCGGCGGGTCGCCGACGAGGCGTTCGCCGCGGCGGGCGTCGTACGCGGGATCGCCATGCAGGTGGACGATGTGCACAAGCTGATCGAGGTGGTCGGGCGGGGCACTGCGGTGGCGTTCGTCCCCCGCTCCGTGGCGGACAAGGAGCAGGCCCGGGAGCTGGGGCTGCGGTGGCTGGCGCCCTCGCCGGAGGCCGGCTGGGAGGTGTCGGTGGCGTGGCCCGCCCAGGGGCGCCCCCCGGCCGCGGCGCGCGCCCTGCTGGAGCGCGTGCGGCCGGTTCCGGGGAGCGGTGAGCAGCCGGAGTGATGGCTGCCATCAGCAGATGGTGTTGGACAGGGCGGGGCGGGGCGCCGAGGCTGGAGCGGTGACTGAGACACCCACCCACCCCGCCATGCCCGTCCGCCGTATCGGTCGTACGGAGGTGAGCGCGATCGGTCTGGGCGCGATGCCGCTGTCCGTCCAGGGCAGGCCGGACGAGCGGCAGGCCGTCGCGACCCTCCACGCGGCGCTGGACGCGGGGATCACCCTGATCGACACGGCCGACGCCTACCACCTCGACGCCGGGGACCCCGGGCACAACGAGAAGCTGATCGCCCGGGCCCTCGCCACGTACGGGGGCGACACGTCCGGCGTGCTGGTGGCCACCAAGGGCGGCCACACCCGGCCGGACGGCGCCTGGGCGCTGGACGGCCGCCCGGAGTACCTGCGCCGGGCGGCCGACGCCTCGCTGCGGCGGCTGGGCGTGGACGCGATCGGGCTGTACCAGTACCACCGCCCCGACCCGGCCGTCCCGTACGAGGAGACCCTGGGGGCGCTCGGCGAGCTGTACGACGCGGGGAAGGTCCGGGCGGTGGGCGTCTCCAACGCCGATCCGGAGCAGATCCGGCTGGCCCACGACATGCTCGGCGAGCGGCTGGTGGCCGTGCAGAACCAGTTCTCGCCCTCGTACCGCGGCAGTCTGCCGGAGCTGGAGCTGTGCGAGCGGCTGGGGCTGGCGTTCCTGCCGTGGAGTCCGCTGGGCGGGATCGGCGGGGCGGGCGAGCTGGGCTCGCGGCACCGGGCGTTCCACGAGGTGGCGGGCGAGCTGGGGGTGAGTCCTCAGCGGGTGTGCCTGGCCTGGATGCTGGCCCTGTCGCTGTGCGTCGTCCCGATCCCGGGGTCCCGCCGCGCGGAGAACGTACGGGACTGCGCCCTGGCCGCCGGGCTGGCGCTGTCGGAGGCGCAGGTGGCGCGGCTGAGCGCCACGGACTGACCGGGGACGGGGGACCGCTCCTCACCGGGCCTTGAGGACGATCCAGACCTGTCCGGTGGCGAAGGTGAGCGGATCGCCGGACGGGGTGGTGAAGGTGGTGCCGGCGTCGGCGGACGGCCGGCTCCAGCGCGCCTCGTGGCTCCGCCCGTCCCGCAGCACCGTGGCGGTGCCGGAGCCCACGGTGTCGGTGTACGGGGTGACGCTGCCGCCACGGTCGCGGAAGCGCGAGGGGCGGACGTCGACGTCCTGCACCACGACCGTCCGGGCCGTCGTCCGCCCGCCGTCGGTGGTGCGGGCGGGCTCCCCGTCCATGGACACGAGCCACCGGTCGCCGGCGTCGGACCAGGTGAAGGTGAACCGCGCCGAGGGGTAGCGCACGGTGTGCGCGTTCACCGGTGTGCCGCCCTCCGGCGGGGCGCCGAAGCGGAAGCCGATGTCCTTGGCCGTGGACGCGTCGGGCGCGGCGTCCAGGGCGCGTGCGGGGCGGGCGTAGAGGTTGTGCGGAGCCGGCCGGTCCTCGCCCCGGAAGAAGGCACCGGGGGCGTCCGACGGGGTGAGCGGGAAGAGCGGGGCCGCGTCGATCAGGGGCCGCAGGGCGGCCTGCTCGCCGGAGTAGGCAAGGGCGGGCCGGCCGAACTGGCGCAGCAGTTCCAGATCCGACTCGCGGGCGCTGCGCACCGGTCCCACGGCGGGTGGCAGCTTCGAGGAGTAGACGGCGAGGAGGCGGGTCTGCCCGGCCTCGACCTGCTCGACGTACACGAGGTCGGCCGCGCCGAGTCCGGTGTGGGGCCGGGCCGGGCGGACGTTGTCGATCTTGACGGCGATTACGGGTGCGGGCGTGGCCGGCAGGCCGGTGAAGGGGGACGGGCCGCGGTCGGTGGGCGAGGTCGCCGCCGGCGGCCGGGGGGCGGTGTCGCCTCCGGTTCCGGAGCAGGCGGCGAGGCCGGCGGTCATGGCCGCGGCGAGTGCCACGGCGACGGCTGCGCCGGCCGGTCCACGTCTGCGTTCTACGCCCATGGGCACCAGCTCCTGCCTGCCTCCAGTGGACCACGAAAGGCGGTACGGAGACAGTGGGGCGGGCACGGCGGGCCGGACGGGCCCGGGAGGGGGCCCGGCGTGGGCGTCAGGAGAGCACGCCGATGCTCCAGAGGTAGTGGACGACGACGCCCGCGAGGCAGACCAGGACGATGGCCGAGCCGATGCCCGTGTGCCGTCTGCGGCCGGTGGTCCGCCGGGGCCGTGTGCCCCGGGTGCCCGGTTGCCCACCGCGCCTCCGCTCGCGCCGGGGGCGGGCCGCCGCGTTCCGGCGGGCGGTGGCGGCCTCGGCCAGGACCGGCTCGGCGGCCGTCTCGGCGAGCAGGCGGCGGCAGGCCGCGGCGAGTTCGGCGGTGCCGGCGGAGTGCGGTACGACGGCTTCCGAGCGGGCCGGGGCGGTCGTGCCGCCGTCCAGGATGCGGCCGGCCCGCAGGAGTATCTCGCCCTTGCCGCCGGCCGGCGCGAGGCTGATCCAGCGCTGGACGTGCTCGCCCCGGATGACCACGCCACCCGTGCGCTCCCGGTAGACGGTGTGCTCCCGCCACAGGACGGTGGCCAACTGTTGCGCGGCCTCCCTCAGTTGCACGCTCATGCGCCTCCCCCTCGTCGATGTGTTCGAATCAAGGAAGGCACTCTAGCGGCAGGTACACACCAACGGGGTGGCGGGCCCGGGTCACGGACACACCGGGCCGCACACTGGGGGCATGACCAGCACCAGCGAGGACCTCAGCACTCCGGCCGCCGTCCTGCACGCGTCGTACGAGGCGTTCATGGCCGCCGTACGGGAGATCGACGACGAGCGCTCCTGGGCGCCGACCGGGTGCGCCGGCTGGGCCGCCCGCGACCTGGTGTTCCACTGCCTGACCGACGTCCGGCGCGGCCTCAACGCCCTGCACACCCCCACCGCCGCGCGGCCCGACCGCGACGCCGTCACCTACTGGGCCGACTGGCGACAGGACGGCACCGACAGTGAACGCGCGGCGCGGGACCGCCGGTTCAGCCGCGCCGTGGCCGGAATGTTCCCGGACTTCGGGGACCTGCGCGCGCTGTACCTGGAGACGACGGCGGCCGCCCTGCACGCCGCCCGGAACACCGACCCGGGTCGGGCGGTGGCCACGCAGGGGCACGTCCTGAGCGCGGGCGACCTGCTGCGTACGCTCGCGGTGGAGGCGACGGTCCACCACCTCGACCTCGGCGCGGTGCCGGGCGCGCTGCCCGGCCCCTCCCCCGCCGGGCTCGCCGAGGTCCGCCGCACCCTCGACGGGCTGCTGGGGCGTCCGGTCCCGCTGCCGTGGGACGACGCGCACTACGCCCGCGCGGCCACCGGCCGGGCCGCCCTCACCGGGGCGGAACGGGCCGCGCTGGGTGCGGACGCGGCGCGCTTCCCCCTCTTCGGCTGACCGGACCTCCGCGCCCGCCGGGGCATGGTTCACGCGTCACACGTCGTGGCCCCGGGCGGCGAGCCATCGGTGGACGGCGGCCTTGTCGGCCACGCTGATGCGCACGGGCCCGTCCTGCGTGGGCCCCTCGTCCTCGTTGAAGGCGGTGTCGGTGACCCGGGCCGTGACCCAGTCGGCCAGTTCCCGGGCGGACTCGGCGGAGAGGGCATCCCGCTCCCACTCCTCCCGGGCCCGGTCCGCGGCCGGCGGGTCGTGCCGCCCCGCCTCCTCCAGCCACGCCGGTACGAGTCGTCCGACGATCCGTTCGTCCGCTGCGGAATGGTTCATGCCCCATGTGTGACCGCCGGGGCGGGGTGTCAATCCCGCGTGTACGGGATGTCAATCGCGGGCCCGACCCGGGACCGGCCCTACGCGCGCGTGCGGCGGCCCCCGCTGCGGCGGACGGGTGAACTCGCGGCCGCGTCGTTCCGCGCCCGTGACGCGGCCGGAGACGGCCTGTTACGCAAGGGAACCCGGGGGATCCGGGTGTCTCGATCGACGAAGGAAGAACATGATCAAGAAGGTTCTGGCCACGGCCGGTGTCGCCGCCGCCGTCCTCGGTGTCTCCGCGCCGACGGCCGCCGCCGTGGGCGACCGCGGGATCGACACGCAGAACGGCAACTTCGCCACCCAGTCGTACGGCAACACGACGACCGGCGGTGTGATGAGCCCGCAGATCGGGCTGGTCCAGGGGTCGCTGAACAAGCTGTGCGTCGGCCTGCCGGCCCAGGCGGACGTCCAGAACATCGCGCTGATCAACGTCGGCGTCCAGGACATCCTGAACGACACCCAGAACCAGCAGTGCACGGAGAACTCCACCGCGGTCAAGGGCGACAGCGCCCTGTCGCACATCCTGGAGAACGTCATCTCCGAGAACCTCTCGGCGGCGGTCCAGGACTGACCGTTGGGGCTGACCGTTCGGGGCTGAAGAGTCCAGAACTGACGGTCCAGGGCTGACGGTCCAGGGCTGACGGTTCAGGGCCGGGAGGTCCGGGACCGAGGTCCATCCGGCCGGTCCGCAGGGCGTGGCAGCACGCCGTGCGGGCCGGTCGTCGTATGCGCGGGGAGGATCACCGGCCGGTACGGACCGGCCCGGTGCGGGGGGCCGGTGCGGAGAGGGCCGCCCAGACCGTCTTGCCCCGCAGCGGGGCCGGGTCCCAGGACCAGGACTGGCTGAGGGCCCCCACGAGGGCGAGGCCCCGCCCGTCACCGTCGCCGTCGGCGGCCCGGCGCGGGCACGGGGGCTCGGAGCTGGGGTCCGAGACGGCGCAGACCACCAGTCCGGGGTAGCGGAAGAGGCCGAGCCAGACCGGGTGCTCCACGAGCGGGGCCTCCGGGACGTCCAGGCCGTGCCGGACGGCGTTGGTGACCAGTTCGCTGACGACCAGCGACATGTCCGTCACGAGCGACGGCAGCGCCCATGAGGTGAGTGTGTTCCTCACGAACCACCGCGCCTGACCCGGGCTCTTCGGGCAGCCGCCGAGTCCGCAGGCGGCGAAGCCGTCCAGACTCTCGTCGCGCGGCAGCGCGGTCTCCGTACGCGATAAGGCCGACATGTGAGCCGTCACTGGGCATGTCCCCCTGCTGGCTTCGGTGTTCGACAGTGCGGGAGTCGAGCTGGAACGAGTATCGTCGGGTTCGACGGCAGAATGCAATTGCATCTGGGATTGCATTCCGGACGATCTGGAACGCCTGAACGAGACAACAGGGGTTGGTGGGTGTGGAGTTCTACAACGGCATGCGAGCCGGAGCGCTGGGTCCGGTCGCCTGGACGAAGAGCGGACGCAGCAACGCCACGGGGAACTGCGTCGAGTTGGCCGCCCTCCCGGACGGGCGGTTCGCCGTCCGGAACTCGCGCGACCCGCTGGGGCCCGCGCTCATCTATACGCGGGACGAGATCGAGGCGTTCGTCGCGGGAGCCCGCGACGGGGACTTCGACGCCGTACTGGGCTGAACCGGCCACCGGAACCACCCGCTCTCTGGATCGCCGGGCCCGTGCTGGATACTGTCGTGTCCTCATACGGCAGGAGCGCCCCGATGACCGCGAAGGAACGGAGCACGTCGTTGTTCGTCCGGCCCCTGGGGGCGGTCGAGAACAACCCGACCGCCCTGAAGCTCATCCTGGGCGGCAAGCTGCGTGAACTACGCGTGAGCGCAGGGCTCGACCCGGCGGACGTCGACGTCCGCCTCGGCTTCTCCCGGTCGAAGACCAGCCGCCTGGAGCTGGGCCGGCACGGCTGCAAGCCGGCCGACGCCGAGGCCCTGCTGCGGCTGTACGGGGTGGAGGACGAGGACTCGGTCGCGGAGTTCCAGCGGCTGGTCGCCCAGTCCCGGCGGCCCGACTGGTGGCGCTCCTTCAGCGACGTCCTGTCGGACTTCTTCACCCCGCTGGTCGCGCTGGAGGGAGCGGCGGCGATCATACGCACGTACGAGCCGTTCTACGTGCCGGGTCTGCTCCAGACGCCCGCCTACGCGCGGGCGGTCATCGAGTCGGGTCCCTCCCGGCTCCTCCCCCACGAGGTGCGGCGCCGGGTGGACCTGCGCCAGGAGCGGCAGCGTCAGCTGGACCAGCCGGACGCGCCGCGGCTGTGGGCGGTCATCGACGAGTCGGTGCTCATGCGGACGGTCGGCGGGGCCCGGGTGATGCGGGACCAGCTGGAGCACCTGGCCGCGATGATGCGGCGCGCGCATGTGACGGTCCAGATCGCACCGCTGGACGTCACCGCCTCGGTCGGCGTGGGGACGGGCGTGACCTATCTGCGGTTCGCCCTCGGGGACCTCAAGGACGCCGTCTACATCGAGCACCTGACGGACAGCACGTTCAGCCAGAAGCCCGGGACCGTGGAGCAGTACCGCGACATGCTCGACCGGCTCGGTGCCTGCGCGCTCACACCCAAGGACTCACTGATCCTGCTGGAGGAGCGCATCGGGCGCTACGCCTGAGCCGCGCCGGGGCGGGAGCGCGCCGGCGGTCCGGCACCCCGGAGCCGGCCGGGGGCGCCGGGGGCCCGGCACCGCGGGGCGGCACCGGGCCGGAGCGTACGCCCAGCGGCACCGAGCCGGAGCGTACGCCTAGCGGATCCTGGCGACGCCGCCCCACTCCACCCACTCGTCGGTCTGCTGCGTGGGGGCGAGGTCGCTGTCGGGGCGCCAGGTCGACACCTCCACCAGACCGGGTTCGAGGATCTCCATACCGCTGAGGAACTCGGTCACCTCACGCTCCTCGCGGACCCGGCCCCAGTGCCCGCCGGTCGCCTCCGCCATGAAGTCGGTGACGAAGGTCCGGATCTCGGGGCGGTCGCTGACGAGCTGGCAGACGACGAGGAAGCTTCCCGGTACGAGGCGTTCGGCGACCCTGCGAACGAGGGCACCCGGGTCGTCCTCGTCGGGGATGCAGTGCAGGACCGACACGAAGAGGGCCGCGACCGGGCGGTCGAAGTCGATCAGCCGGCGGGTGTCCTCGTGGTCCATGATGCCGTCGGTGTCGCGCATGTCCGCCTGGATGACGGTCGTGCGGTCGTTCTCGTCCAGCAGCGCCCGGCCGTGCGCCAGCACGATGGGGTCGTTGTCGACGTAGACGACGCTGGAGGAGGGGTCGACGGCCTGGGCGACCTGGTGCACATTGTCCTGGGTGGGCAGGCCCGAGCCGTGGTCGATGAATTGGCGGATTCCGTACTCCGTGGCGAGGACGCGCACGACCCTCCGGAGGAAGTGCCGGTTGTTCACCGCCAGGGCCTTCGTACTGGGCACCTGCTTCAGCAGGAGCTCGCACGCGGCCCGGTCGGACTCGTAGTTGTCGCTGCCCCCCAGGAAGTAGTCGTACATGCGCGCCACGCTGGGCACGGTGGTGTCGATGGCTTCAGGGCTCCACAACTCGCGTGCCATCCAGTCCTCATCCGCCTCGGTGTCGTCACGTCGTCAGGTCGTCGTACGAGAGGCACATGGTAGGGACGGAAGGCCGTCCGGTATGAGGAATGGCCGGACCGGTGGATGAGGACCGCTCCTTTCGGCCATGGTGTCAGCGCATGACACCTTCGGGGCTGCCGTGCCGGGTACCGCCCTCTCCCGGGCCGCCGTCCCCGCCGCTGTCGTGCCAGCGCTCCAGGCGGCGCTGGAGCACCTGGAGCGCCCCGCGCTGGCGCCCGGGAACCCGGCGGCGCAGGGCGATCAGGGCCGGGGCCAGCGCGCGGGCCGCCTCGGCGTCGCGGAGCTGCTCCCACTGGTGGTGCGCCCGGTCGACGGCGCCCTCGACCTCGGGGTCGTCGAGCGCCTGGTGGCGCGAGAGCCGGGCCTCGGCGGCCACCATCCACAGCCGGCAGCTGGCCGCGGGGTCCCGGGCGAGCCGGGCCAGGTCGGCGCGGACCTCCAGCCAGTGGATCGCCTCGGGCGAGCCGGAGCCGTGGGTGCGGTGCGCGTGCTGCTCCCAGGCCGCAGCGGCTGCCGCCGCCTCCCCGTGCCGGCCGGCCTCGGCGGCGGCGAGGAGGGACGGCAGGGGGTCGTCGGCGCCCCGGGCGGTGGCGGCGGCACCGGCCCCGTGGCGCGCCGGGGGCACGGTCGCGCCCGGGAGCACCGTCGTACCCGGACCCACCGTCACGCCCGGGGGCGCCGCCCCATCCGACACCGCCGTCACGCCCGCGGCGGGCGTTGGCGGGAATTCGGCGGCGAACAGCAGTGCGCCCGCCCCGGGCTGATCGCCCGTCTGTGCGAGGGCCTGCTCGTGGAGGGCGGCGAGCGGCGGGCGGGCTCCGCTGCGCCAGACGGCGGCGTACGCCTTGAGGTAGTCGGGGCTCGCCAGCGCGCGGCGCCCGGGCGGCGGGGCGACCCG
Organism: Streptomyces sp. NPDC015131; assembly: GCF_043079975.1. Taxonomy (NCBI): domain Bacteria; kingdom Bacillati; phylum Actinomycetota; class Actinomycetes; order Kitasatosporales; family Streptomycetaceae; genus Streptomyces; species Streptomyces sp. NPDC015131. The sequence goes on from NZ_JBIBVB010000008.1 coordinate 96,355, forward strand.
CCCGTACACCCGTACCCCGTGGCAGAGGGCGAGCAGGCCGGGGTCGGTGGCGAGCCGGCGCCAGGTGGGGTCGTCCGCGACCAGGTCGACGACGACGGTGGTGGTGCCGGGACGGCGCAGCTTCAGCTCGCCCGCGATCCAGTGCCACGGGAGGGCGGTGTAGCGGAGTGTGGCGGGCGCCGTCCGGGCCAGGGCGAAGTGCGGCAGCTGCTGCCGGTGGTCGAGGTGGAGCTGCCCGGTGACGCAGAGCCAGAGCGGTCCCGGGGCGGCGACGGCGGCCCGCAGCCGGGTCAGGACGGCCTGCGGGTCGAGCGGGTCCGCCAGTTCCACCAGGGTCGCGGTGGTGGTGCCGGTCAGCGCGCCCGGCGGCACGGCGGCCAGTGCGGGCAGCACGCTCACCGCGTCGATCAGCCGACCCTTGCCGACGGGGGCGGCCGCCAGCAGCAGCGCCGTCCCGGCCGTGTCCTCCCTGTCGATCACCACACGATCACCGTATCCGCTCTACGGGCGGCCACGCCGCACCGGGTGCCGGGGAGGCAGGCGGTGGAGGCGGACCTCGGCCAGCGCGCCGTCCACGACGACGGCGGTCATGTACGTGCAGTGCGGCTGGCGCCTGCGGTCGGTGGGCGAGCCGGGGTTGAGCAGGCGCAGGCCGCCCGGCGCCGTGCTGTCCCACGGGATGTGGCTGTGCCCGAACACCAGGACGTCCAGGTCGGGGAAGCGTTCCTCGCAGCGCCGTTCCCGGCCCTGGGCCGCGCCCGTCTCGTGGACGACGCCGAGGCGCAGGCCGCCGATGGTGGCGCGGGCGACCTCGGGGAGCCGGGCGCGCAGGGCGGGGCCGTCGTTGTTGCCGTACACCGCGAGCAGGCGGGCGGACCGGGCCTCCAGCAGGTCGAGGGTGGCCTCGTCCACCCAGTCGCCGGCGTGGACCACCACGTCGGCGGCCTCGACGGCGGCCAGCAGGTCGGGCGGCAGGTCCTTGGCGCGCTTGGGCAGGTGGGTGTCGGACGTGAGGAGGAGGCGTACGCCGGTGGTCGCGGTCACCCGTCAATGGTGCGGGTGGCGGGGCGCGAGGCCGAACCGGGCGCGCCACGACCCGGGGGCGGGGTGGGCGCGCCAGCCCCGGTCCCAGTGCGCCCGGCGCACCCGCGCCCGGGGGGCCGGGCCGCTGTCCGGGCCGGGGGCGTCCGGGGCGGTGCGGCTCGCGAGGGCCGTGAGGACCGCGGTGAGCGCGGCGACTTCGGTGGGGGTCGGTCGTCCGTGGACGATGCGGAGATGGAGGGACATCCACCCATGCTCGGCCGCGCGGTGGCGCCGGGGCATCCGCTGTTCCCCCGTCCGGGCGAACGCCGGGGCCTGGCATGTGCCCCTGTCCCGGTCGCGGCGCAATGGGCGGCGCTGGCGTGTCGCCCGGGCCTGTGCTGGGCGCGGGGCGGCGGCGGGCGCCGCGTCACGGGGCCTCGGGACGCCCGTGCGCGGGCGGGCCGGGTCGGTGGCCGCGCATCGCGGCGGCCGGGGAGGGTCACCGGTTCGACGTAACGGGCGGGTGCCTCTTCGGCGCGCGCGACGGTGGCCGGTCCCGGATGCTCTTGAGTGCAAACGCGACGAAAGGGCTTACCTCATGGCCACGTTGTGCAGACCGGCGATCTCCGTCCCCGAGCATGTGATCACCATGGAGGAGACACTCGACCTGGCGCGGACCATCCACGCGGACCACCCCCAGCTGGCACTCGCCCTGCGGCTGATGGAGAACACCGGCGTACAGAAGCGGCACCTGCTGCGGCCCATCGAGGAGACGCTGCGGCACGACGGCTTCGAGATACGGAACCGGATATACGAGACCGAGGCCAAGGCCCGGGTGCCCGCCGTCATCGAGCGGGCGCTGAAGGACGCGGACCTGCGCGCCCAGGACATCGACGTGATCATCTACGTGTCGTGCACGGGCTTCATGATGCCGTCGCTCACGGCGTGGCTGATCAACACCATGGGGTTCCGCGGGGACACCCGCCAGATCCCCATCGCGCAGCTGGGCTGCGCGGCGGGCGGTGCCGCGATCAACCGGGCGCACGACTTCTGCACCGCCTACCCGGAGGCGAACGCGCTGATCGTGGCCTGCGAGTTCTGCTCGCTGTGCTACCAGCCGACCGACCTGGGCGTCGGGAACCTGCTGTCGAACGGCCTGTTCGGCGACGGGATCGCCGCCGCGGTGATGCGGGGGGAGGGCGGTACGGGCGTGTCGCTGGAGCGCAACGGCTCCTACCTGGTGCCGGAGACGGAGGACTGGATCGCCTACGACGTACGCTCCACGGGCTTCCACTTCAAGCTCGACAAGCGGGTGCCGGGCACCATGGAGCCGCTGGCCCCGGCCCTCAAGGAGCTGGCGGGACAGCACGGGTGGGACGCGTCCGACCTGGACTTCTACATCATCCACGCGGGCGGGCCGAGGATCCTCGACGACCTCAGCACGTTCCTCGGGGTGCCCGCGGAGGCGTTCCGGTTCAGCCGTGCGACGCTCACCGAGTACGGCAACATCGCCAGCGCCGTCGTCCTGGACGCGCTGCGGCGGATGTTCGACGAGGGGAGCGCCCACCCCACCGCGCGGGGGCTGCTCGCGGGCTTCGGCCCGGGCATCACCGCCGAGATGTCGCTCGGCCGCTGGACCGTCTCCGACCGTGCGTCGGAGCGGCTCGGCACCCGGGTGATCAAGGAAGTGCCCGACCGAGTCCTGGTGGAGGAGTCCAGCCGTGTTGGATGAGACGACGGAGGCCGGGCTGCCGCACGTGCGCCACTGGCCCGCGCTCGACCTGTTCGGGGTGGAGTTCGACCCGGTGCTCGCGGAGCTGATGCGCGAGGGCCCCATCACCCGGATCAAGCTCCCCAACGGCGACGGCTGGGCGTGGCTGGTGACACGCTACGACGACGTCAGGGCGGTGACCAACGATCCGCGCTTCAGCCGCAAGCTGGTGGTGGAGAACGATGTCACCCGGCTGGCGCCGCACTTCATCCCGGTCGACGGGGCGGTGGGCTTCGAGGACCCGCCGGACCACACCCGGCTGCGCCGGGCGGTCGCTCCGGCCTTCACCTCGCGCGGGGTGGAGCGGCTGCGCGACCAGGCGCGGGCGGCGCTGGACGAGATGGTCGACGAGGTGCTGGAGGACGGGCCGCCGGCCGACTTCACCGAGCGGCTGCTGGCCCCGTTCCCGCTGGCCGTGGTGTGCGAGCTGATGGGCGTCCCCAGGATCGACCGTCCGCGGATGCACGAGTGGACGAACCTGATCCTGTCCTCCTCGCACGGCGCCGAGCGCAGCCAGCGGGCGAAGGAGGACATGTGCGCCTACTTCGCGGACCTGCTGAGCCAGCCCAGCGACGGTGACGGCAGCGACGACGACAGTGTCGTGGGGCTGCTGGGGACGGCCGTGGCCCATGGGGAGATCACCGCCTCGGAGGCGGTGGGGCTGGCGCTGCTGATCCAGATCGGCGGCGAGGCGGTCACCAACAACTGCGGCAACATGCTCTTCGTCCTGCTCACGCACCCCGAGCACATGGAGCGGATGCGGGCCGAGCCGGAGATCCGGCCGCGCGCCATCGACGAGCTGCTGCGGTTCATCCCGCACCGCAGCGCGGTGGGCCTGTCACGGATCGCGCTGGAGGACGTGACGGTGGCGGGGACGACCGTCCGGGCGGGCGAGGCGGTGTACGTCTCGTACCTGGCGGCCAACCGCGACCCGGACGTCTTCCCGTCCCCGGAGCGGCTGGACTTCGACCGGGCGCACAACCCGCATGTGGCGTTCGGCTACGGGCCCCACTTCTGCGTGGGCGCGCTGCTCGCCCGGATGGAGTCGGAGCTGCTGGTGGACGCCTTCCTGGACCGGTTCCCCGGGCTGCGGTTCGCCGTCCCGGTCGAGGAGGTCCCCTTCCGGCGGGGCGCGCTGATCCGGGGTCCGCAGGCGCTGCCCGTGACCTGGTGACGCCGCACCCGGGGGCGCCGGCCGGAATCCCGGCCGGCGCCCCCGAGCCGTTCCCGGCGCGCCCGAGCGGATCCCCGCGCCCCTGAGCCGCCGGGGGGAGGGCCGGCGGTTACACGGCGGCCGGGAAACGGTCCCAGACGCGGTGCCGGGCGAGAAGCTGGGTGACGCGGGACAGGACGCTCTCGCCGCCGTCCCCGGTCACCACACCGGGCGCCCCGGCCGGGACGCCCGCGGCCTCCAGCACCCGCTCGGCGCCCGCCCAGCCGCCGATGGCCTTGGCGTGGCGGAACGCCTCGGACACCATCAGCAGCAGGCGCGGGTCGAGGACCGGGTCGGACTGCCCGGCGTCGCCCGCCTTGGCGTCCCTGGCGCCGTACGCGTCGGCCCCGGGAGCCGGCACGCCGGCCAGGACCAGGGCGTCGAACTCGATGGAGCGGGCGGTGGCGAAGGTGCGCTGCACCGTGACGGGCTCGGCGCTCCCGGCACCGAGCTTTCCGCCCGCCGGGGCGATGACCAGCGGCACCATGCCCGCGTCGAGGACGGCCTGACGCAGGGTCCGTACGCCGTCGAGGTCGGCGCTGTCGTCCGCGACGATGCCGATGACGCGGCCGTCGGCGGGCCACTCCTGGCCGATCTGGGACAGCGCCGGGCTCGGCCGGACGTCGGCGAGCGCCTGGGTGGGTTCGGGCACGGGCAGGCCGAGGCCCTCGGCGACCCGGGCGCACAGCTCGGCGTCGATGAGGGCGAGCGCCCGGAGCTGGCGCTCCTTGATGGCGTTGTCGTAGCACTTGCCGAGTTCGAAGGTGTACGCGGTGATGATGTGCTCGCGCTCGACCGGCGTCATGCTCAGCCAGAACAGCCGGGGCTGGCTGAAGTGGTCGTCGTAGCTGGCGGGTGCCTCGCGGACCTTGCGCGCGGCGGGCAGCTCGACGGGGGTCTCGATGTACGCGCCCTCGGCCGCGCCGGCGAAGAAGGGGCAGCCGCCGTCGAGGGAGTTGGGCTTGTACGGGGCGACGCCGCTGTGGACGGCCTGCTGGTGGAAGCCGTCGCGGAGCATGTCGTTGACCGGGGCGTGCGGGCGGTTGATCGGGATCTGGTTGAAGTTGGGGCCCGCGAGCCGGGTGATCTGGGTGTCCAGGTACGAGAAGAGGCGTCCGGCGAGCAGCGGGTCGTCGGTGACGTCGATGCCGGGGACGAGGTGGCCGACGTGGAAGGCGACCTGCTCGGTCTCGGCGAAGAAGTTGCTGGGGTTGCGGTTGAGGGTGAGCAGTCCGATGGGCTGGACGGGGGCCAGCTCCTCCGGGACGATCTTCGTGGAGTCGAGCAGGTCGATGCCCTCGAAGGTCTGCTCGGGGTTGTCGGGGAACGTCTGGATGCCCAGCTCCCACTGCGGGTAGGCGCCCGCCTCGATCGCGTCGGCGAGGTCCCGGCGGTGGAAGTCCGGGTCGACACCGCCGGCGATCTGCGCCTCCTCCCACAGCTGGGAGTGGACGCCGAGCTTGGGCTTCCAGTGGAACTTGACCAGGGTGGTGGCGCCCTCCGCGTTGACGAGGCGGAAGGTGTGGACGCCGAAGCCCTCCATGGTGCGGTACGAGCGGGGGATGCCCCGGTCGGACATGTTCCACATGGTGTGGTGCTGGGCCTCCGTGTGCAGCGACACGAAGTCCCAGAAGGTGTCGTGGGCGCTCTGCGCCTGGGGGATCTCGCGGTCGGGGTGCGGCTTGCCCGCGTGGATCACGTCGGGGAACTTGATGGCGTCCTGGATGAAGAAGACCGGGATGTTGTTGCCGACGAGGTCGTAGACGCCCTCCTCGGTGTAGAACTTCACGGCGAAGCCCCGGGTGTCGCGGACGGTGTCGGCCGAGCCCCGGGAGCCGAGGACGGTGGAGAACCGTACGAAGACCGGGGTCTCGGCGCCCTTGCGGAGGAAGGCCGCCTTGGTGACGCCCTCGGCGGTGCCGTACGCCTGGAAGACGCCGTGGGCACCGGCGCCCCGGGCGTGCACGACGCGCTCCGGGATGCGCTCGTGGTCGAAGTGCATGATCTTCTCGCGCAGGTGGTGGTCCTGGAGGAGGACCGGTCCCCGGGGGCCCGCCTTGAGCGAGTGGTCGCTGTCGTGCAGCCGGGCGCCCTGGGCGGTGGTCAGGTACGGGCCGTCCTGGGCACGGGACTGCGGCGGGTTGCCGGTGTGGCGGCCGGTGGGCGAGTACGGCTGCGGCTCGCCCTGGTCCGGCTTGGGCGGCAGCGGACCCCGGGGCTCGGTCGGCTCCTCGACCGGGGCGGGCTCGGGGGCGGGGGCGCCGGGGATGCCCTCGGCCGGGCCGTCGCCCTGGAGGGCGTCGGTCAGCTTCTCGGCGGCGGCCTTCAGCGGATTGGGGTTGGGCATGGTTCCTCCGTGCTCGGGACTGGGACTCCTCAGCCATGACCGTCGCGGGAGGGGACGTAACGGATGGGCCGAAGACATCCGTCCATCGGCACACACCGCCGGAAGGCCCGTGAGCCGCCGGTCCGCGAAGGTCACGGCTGCGCTGGTACCCCCATGTCGTTGGCGAAACCACGTACTTTGGCCCGGTTCTCGCCCGGTTTTCGGCCCGGCTGTTGGCACAGGGTGGTTGCCGGCCCCGGTCAGCGCTCCAGCTCCCGGTGGGCGGTCTCGGGCAGCCGCAGGTAGACCGTGGCGGAGACCAGGCAGAGGGCCGAGACGTACCAGGGGAAGAGGCCGGGGTGGCCGGCCTGGGTGAACAGGGTGCCCACATAGGGCGCGGTGCCGCCGAAGAGCGCCACGGTCAGCGAGTAGGGGAAGCCGATGCCGGCGGCCCGCACGCGCGCGGGGAAGATCTCCGCGTTGACGGCGGCCGAGACGGAGGTGAAGCCGGTGAGCAGGACCATGCCGGCGCACTGCGCCAGGAGCAGGGAGCCGAAGGAGTCCACGGACCGCAGGAGGGGTACGCCGAGCAGCGCGAAGCCGATCCCGAAGAAGAGGAGCGGCGGCTTGCGGCCGTAACGGTCCGACAGCAGGCCGCCGACCGGCTGGAGCAGGGCGAAGAAGCCCAGCGAGAGGGTTCCGGCGAGGAGCGCGTCGGCCTTGCCGACGCCGGCGTTCAGCTCGGCGTAGGTGGGCAGGTAGGACGTCCAGGTGTAGTACGCGAGGGTGCCGCCGGCGGTGATGCCGCCGATCAGCAGCGAGGCGCGGGGGTGGTGGCGCAGCGCGTCGAAGAGGCCGGGGCGGCGGGTGCCGGCCTCTCCCCCGGCGGGCCGGCGCAGGGTCTCCTGGGCGCCGCGCCGGATCCAGAAGCCGACGAGGCTGAGGACCGCGCCGAGGACGAAGGGGACGCGCCACCCCCAGCCCTCCATCTGCCGCTCCCCCAGGCCGCCGACGAGCGCGGCGGCGACGCCGGAGGCGGCGAGCTGGCCGAGGGTGGTGGAGACGTACTGGAAGCTGGAGAACAGGCCCCGCCTGCCGGGCCCGGCCGACTCGACGAGGAAGGTGGTCGAGGCGGCGAACTCCCCGCCCACCGAGAGACCTTGCAGGAGCCGGGCGGTCACCAGCACCACCGGGGCGAGGATGCCGGCGGCGTCGTACGTCGGGGTCAGCCCGACCAGCAGGCTGCTGCCGCCCATGAGCAGGATGGTCACCGTGAGGGCGGCCCGCCTGCCGTGGCGGTCGGCGACGGCGCCCATCAGCAGTCCGCCGACGGGCCGCATGAAGAAGCCGACCGCGAAGACCGCGAAGGTGGACAGCAGCGGGACGAGCGAGTTCCCCGTGCCGGCGGGGAAGACCTGTGCGGCGATGTAGGTGGCGAGAAAGGTGTAGGCGTACCAGTCGTACCACTCGACGGCGTTGCCCACCGAGGCGGCGAGCAGCTGCCGGGCGGGGCGGCGGGTGACCGTGACGGGTGTTGTCTCTGCCTCTGTCATGATCACGGCCATCCCCGCCGGGGCCGCCCCCCACACCCGTCCCTGTGTTACGGCTCCGTGAGGGCCGGTTCCGGCACCCGCGGAGAGACCCCGGCGCGAATGGCGCCGGGGCCTCGGGATCCATGGCGGCCGGGAGCCGCCGGAGGGTGAAGGGGCGTCGGAGCCCCTGGGGTTGGAGGTGCGGTACTCGGATACGGCCGGTCGCGGTTCCCTGGGCGCGTACCGGCCCGGGGGTCACTCGAGTCCGGGTCCGGGGCCACCACGCGGGCGCGAGCGGCCGGAACGGCGGTTGGACACCGAGCGGTCGGACATCGAGCGGTCGGACATCGACACGGCGGCCATGGCCAGACCGAGCAGCAGTGCCACGGCACCGACGATGATGTTGTTGACCACGGTGCGGGTGGTGTCGACGTTGCCGGCGACGACCCACGGGGAGACGATCGTCCACGCGCCGATGGCGCACGCCGACCAGGCCATGGCGTGGGTCCGCTCGTACGCGGAGCCGAACCCGCCCATGCACAGGGCGTAGGCGACACCGGTGATCAGGTTGCACACGGCGAGGGCCGTGAAGCCGCTGAACCCGGCGATCCATGGCGAGGCGGCCAGGTAGAGGCCGGTGAGCAGGCCGAGGGTCTCGATCGCCTGGCCACGAGGAGTGCTGGTGACCCGTTCGAACCGAGACCGCATCTCGGCAAGATCGGGGTGTTGCTCGATGCTGGGGTGGGTGGTCATCGCGGGCCGCCTCCTGTAGAAGACTTTATCTGCCCTTTACGCCCCATATAACCCCCGAAGGGGCACTTCGGTCAATAGTCAACCAACCCCTTCTCGTCGCCCTGACGTTTAGTCGGGCGCTCGGGTGGCGCGACACTTCTCGGCCGGGCTTTCGTTGATCAGCAACGTCCATCGCCGACCGGAAGGGCAGACATGAAACTCCGCGCCACCGCCGCGACCATCGCCACGGCCACCGGCGTCCTGCTGGCCGCCGGAACCGTGACCGCCGGGACCGCGGCCGCGGGCTCCGCGCCCGCACGGGCCGCCGGACACGACACCGCTCACGCCCACGGCGGCGAGGCCGGAGACGGGAGCGGGGGCGGGGTCGGGAAGGGGGGCGGGTTGACGGCCGGTCAGGGCGGAGGTGAGGGCGGGGGCGTCGCGGTCGTGAAGAAGGACCGCCTGACGCCCACGTCCGTCGTCGACTACGTCCTGGACCCCGACGGGGCCTGAACGGCCGTCCCTTCGGGCGGGAGCATGCGCACCGGCTCGGTGCCCGCGTCATGGTGACGGAGCGCCCAGTTCTCCAGGGCGATGCGGCAGGCGTGGTCGAGGTGGCGCAGTCCGGAGAGGTCGAGCTCGACCGGCCGGTCCTGCGGGAGGCCCTCCAGCTCCCCCAGGATGCGCGGCAGCCGGAGGAAGGTCGCGTTGCCGGTGATCGAGGCGACGAGACGGCCTCCGGTGAGTTCCCTCACCTCTACGTGCAGATGGGACGTCTCCCAGGCGGTCTTGCACACCGCGAGCAGCAGACCCAGGAGCACGCCCTCGAACAGGTTGGTCACCAGGATGGCCACGGCGGTCACCACGAGGACGACGGCCTCGCCGCGGTGCTCGCGCCACAGCGGAACCAGGTCCTTGACCGGAACAAGCTTGGCACCGGCGTGCACCAGGACGCCCGCGAGCGCGGCGAGCGGGATGACGCCGATCGCCGCAGGCAGCAGCGCGGCGAAGAGCAGCAGCCAGGCACCGTGCAGAATGCGGGAGAGCGAAGTGCGGGCGCCGGCCTGGACGTTGGCCGCGCTGCGGACGATCACGGCCGTCATGGGCAGGGCACCGAGGGCGCCGCAGACGGTGTTGCCGACGCCCTGGGCCATCAGCTCCTTGTCGTAGTCGGTGCGGGGGCCGTCGTGCATCCGGTCGACGGCCGCCGCGCTGAACAGGCTCTCGGCGGACGCGATGAGCGTGAACGCGAGGACGGTACCGATCGCCGCGAGCGTGGCGAGCCCGCCGAAGTCCCCGAGGCCCGGGGGCTGGACGGCCTCGATGAGCCCCTGGACCTCGACCCGGGCGACGGGCAGGCCGAACAGGGCGGTCACCGCGGTGGCCAGGGCGACCGCCACGAGCTGCCCGGGGACGACCCGGACGCGGGCGGGGAGCCGGGGCCACAGGACCAGGAGGGCCACGGTGCCGGCGCCGACGAGGAAGGCCGTGAGCGCGGTGCCTCCGGAGAGCACCGTGCCGGCCAGGCCGGGCAGGCCCGCGAGCTTGCCGAGGCCGCCCGACGGCTGGTCGGTGTCGGCCATCGCGTACACCTGGCCGAGGACGAGCACCAGGCCGATGCCCGCGAGCATGCCCTGCACCACGGCGACGGAGATGGCGCGGAACCAGCGGCCGAAGCCCAGAGCCCCGAGCAGGAGTTGGAGCAGGCCGGATATGAGGACGATGGCGCCGAGCGCGGCGAGGCCGAACTCCTGGACGGCTTCGTACACGAGGACGGTCAGACCGGCGGCGGGGCCGCTGACCTGGAGCGAGCTGCCGGGCAGGGCGCCCACGACGAGGCCGCCGACGATGCCGGTGACCAGTCCCAGTTCGGCGGGTACGCCCGAGGCGACGGCCACGCCCACGCACAGGGGCAGGGCGACGAGGAAGACGACGAGCGACGCGAGTATGTCGCGGCGCAGCACGGAGGGGTTCTTCAGCTGCGAGAACATGAGGGTGGGTTCCTAGGGGTGCGGTCCGCCGCCCCGGGCGGGGCGGCGGACGGTCGACGGGTCCGGGTGGGCGCGCGGCTTCTCAGAGCGGCCCGAACCCGCCGTCCTGCTCCGGCCGGTACGCGCTGACCGCACCGGTGTCGACCTCGTAGTACCAGGCGTGGAGCGTCAGTTCGCCGCGCGGGAGCAGCTCCTGGACGGCGGGGTGGCCGCGGAGGGTGTCGAGCTGCGCCACGGCGTGGCGGCGCACCGCCTCGGCGAGGTCGGGCGTGTCCGGCGGCTCGGGTACGGCGTGGTCGAGCCAGCCGCGGACCGCCGGGAGCCCGGAGAGGTCCTCACCGCGGACGAGGGCGCCCACGGCACCGCACTGGGAGTGGCCGCACACGACGATGTCGCGGACGCCGAGGACACGCAGCGCGTACTCCACGGTGGCGGCCTCGGCGGTGGGCCGGCCCTCGTCGTAGCGGGGCACCGCGTTGCCCGCGGTGCGGAGTTCGAAGAGCTCGCCCGGGCGGGCGTCGGTGATGAGGGAGGGGATCACCCGCGAGTCGGAGCAGGTGATGAACAGCGCTTTCGGGGACTGCCCCGCGGCCAGACGGCGGAAGTCCTCCTGCCGCGCGGCGACGCGGGCGGGGAAGGCGCGGGCGTTGTCGATCAGGGATTTCATGGCGGCCTGCCTCCTGCGCCGCTGCGGCCGTGGGGGCCGGGGCGCGGTGTGGTCGGGTCAGTGTCGGACGTGCGTGTGGGGGGCTGACGGGCACCACGGGGTCTCCGCGGCGCTGTCGGATCTCGGCACCTGGGTGCGGTGCACCAAACGATCATGCATCACGGCAGCTTCGTCAACTTTGCCAGGACATTACCTGCGCGTGAAAGCTTCTTTTAAGTCGGCACGCCGACGCCGCCCGGCCGGATCATGTCGGTCCGTGTTGCCGCCATGTTTCGGCCGTGTTGAACGGCCCCCGCTCGCACATTTCTACGCATCGTGCACCTTTGAACCATTCCTGCCACGCCATAAGGCCCTGATGGGAGAAGGCGGCGCTCGGGCACTCGCAGCACTTCGGGACACCGTTTCGCGTCAGCGCTTGAATAACTGACCAAACTGAAAAGCATCGGTGAATGTGCGTCAACAGAGCGGCCCAGGCAATGTGTCTGCCGCACACCGAACCAAACGAAACCCATTCGAGCTGATAGGTCTTTTGTCATGCGGACACTGGTAAGGCGCGCCATCGTGTGCGGTCTGGCCACTGCGGCGGTCCTCGGACCGATGACCGTCACGGGGGCCGCCGCCGAGGCCGCCGCGCCCGCGCCGCGGCTGTACGCACCGTCGGCCCTGGTCCTCACGGTCGCCCAGGGCGAGGACGCCGCCACCGCGACCCCCCTGCGGGCCGTGACGCTGAGCTGCAGCCCGACGGCCGGGGGGACGCACCCGGCACCCGAGGAGGCGTGCGCCGAATTGCGTGCGGCCGAGGGTGAGTTCGACCGGCTGGGCGACGACACCCCCACGGTTCCGTGCGTCAAGATCTACCAGCCGGTGGTGGTCACCGCACAGGGCACCTGGGACGGCCGTCGTGTGAACTTCGAGCGCGTCTACGGCAATTCCTGCATGATGCAGGCCGAGGGCTCGGCCGTCTTCTCCTTCTGACGACCGTTCACGACCGCCCAGCGATCGCACTTGGGCGCGCGCTCCCCGGCGCCGGCTCCCGGCCGGCCGAGGCCCGCACGGCCGTACCACTGGCCGTGCGGGCCTCGGTGCGTCCGCTCGTTGGCGGGGGCGCGCTGGTCGGGGCGGCCGGGGCGGTCGGGGCGGTCGGGGCGGCCCAGGGCGGGTCAGCGGGAGCGGCCGCCGAGCGGACGCCGTCGTATACGATCCGCCGTCACATCCGGCCGGGGAGGGTGACCGGAGAGCGTGACCGGAGGTACGCGGTCAGCGGCCGGTGTCCCGCTCGTCGTCGGGGAGGTCGGCCTCGATGCGCTCCTTGCGCACCTCACCGCGTACGGTCTGCTCCTCGGTCACCTCGTCGGTACGCAGGCGCACCCGCTCGACGGGGGTCGTCTCGGTCTCCACCACCGGCCGCTCGGCGTGCAGCGTCACCTCGTGCTCGGCCTCGGTGATCTCCGGCCCGGACAGCGCGGCCTCGCGGTTGGCGTCCGTGATGGGCTCGCGCTCGACCACGACCTCCTCGTGCCGTACGGGAACGGTCTGCTGGACCTCCTCGGTGACGACGTACTTGCGCAGCCGGGCCCGGCCCGCCTCGCGCTGCTCGACGCCGACATGCAGCTGCTCCTCGGAGCGGGTCATCGCGTCGTCGGTGCGCGCGTCGTCGGCGCGGGCGTGCGCGTGGTCGTCCGCGTACCGGCCACCGCCCGTGGCTCCGGCGTCCTCGGCGGCGCCGCTCCGGCCCGCGGTTCCTGCGGCTCCGGCCGTTCCGGCTGTTCCGGCGGCGCCCGCCCAGGGGTCGCGGCCCTCGTCGGCGAGGCCGGCCCGGTCGTCCTGCTCCAGCGTGCCGTCCCAGCGGATGCCGTAGTACTCGTAGAGGCGCCTCTCCTCGACGGCGGACAGATGGCCGCCCGCGTCGACGTCGACGTGCGGGGCGTCCTTGACCTTGCCCTTGGGGTACGGGACCTCCACGTGGTCCTCGACGATGCTCGCCTCATGGATGGGCACGAACGATTCGCCGGAACCGAACAGCCCGGTCTTGACGGTGACCCAGTCGGGCTGGCCCGTCATGTCGTCCACGAAGACGTGCTTGGCCTCGCCGATCTTGTCGCCACTCGCGTCGTACACCGGGTGGTCGAGCACCTCCGGTATCTGTGCCTGGGTGATCATGCATCCTCCTCGGGTGCGGTCTCGGTTGTCGCTCGTTCGGGAGTCCCCCGGGTCCGGGTCACCTCACCCCTGGAAGGAAAACCTCTCCAATGCTGGCAAAAAGGGCATATTTGAGGAGTGAGGACGACACTCTGACGGATCACGCCCCCGCAGGAGAGCCGTGGATCTGGACACCATCACCGACGAGCTGTACGGGCTGCGCCCGGACCGCTTCACCGCCGCCCGGAACGCGCGCGCGGCCGAGGCCCGCAAGGACGGCGACCGGGCCCTGGCCAATGCCGTACGGGCGCTGCGCCGGCCCACCCTGGCGGCGTGGGTGAGCAACCTGCTCGTACGTGAACGGCCCGACGAGACCACGTCGCTGGCCGCCCTCGGCGAGGGCCTGCGCCGCGCCCACCACGAGCTGGACGGCGAGCGGCTGCGCGAGCTCAGCCGGAAGCAGCACGTCCTGGTGGCCGCGCTCGCCCGGCAGGCGCGGCAACTCGCGGCGGACGCCGGGCAGGAGGTCGGCGAGGACGTCCAGCACGAGGTCGAGGCGACCCTGCACGCGGTGCTGGCCGACCCCGCCGCGGCCGAGGAGTGGGCGACAGGCCGGCTGGTGAGGCCCCTGAGCGCCCCGGTGGGGTTCGCCGCGGCGCTCACGGACGTCCCGCCCCGTACGCACACGCCTTCTCCCGCACGGGGAAAGGCAGCTGAGGGATCGGGGCAACCCCCACGGAAGCGGGAGAGCGAGGGGAAACGGGAGAGCGAGCGGCGCGCGGCCGCGCTGCGCGAGAAGCTGCGTGAGGAGTTGCGGCACGCCGAGGAGGAGGCGGATCGCCGGGAGGAGGAGCGGGACCGGGCGGTGGCCGCCGGGGAGCGCGCCGAGGACGAGTCGCGGGAGGCGGCCCGGCGGGTGGAGCGGCTGAGCGGCGAGCTGAAGGAGGCCGAGCAGGCCCGGCGTACGGCGGACGAGGCGGTACGCACCGCGCGCCGGGAGGTCCGGGACGCCGAGCGGGCGGCGCGCGACGCCCGCCGCCGGGCCCGGGACGTGGCGGCGCGTACTGAGCGGGAGGCGGCGGGAGAGTAGAGGCGCGGCCGCCGGCGATTGGTGAGCGGCGGAGGGGTGGGGGCCCGGTCTACGGGCGGGGCGGGTCGGACGGGTCCAGCGGTGCGGCCGCCGGGGTGTGGCCCCGGCCCCCCAGGGCGGCCTGCATCCGGGTGAGCGCGCGGCGCAGGGGGCGGGTGGCACGCAGGGCCGCGCGTGCGGCGTTGGCACCGGGTGCGCCGTGGACACCGCCGCCCGGGTGGGCGCCGGCGGATGCGAGGTAGAGGCCCTCGACCGGGGTCTCCGGGCGGCCGGTGCCCGGCACGGGGCGGAAGAAGAGCTGCTGGTGCATGGCGGTGGTGCCGCCGTTGATGGCGCCGCCGTACAGGTTGGCGTTCATCGACTCCAGGGTCGGCGGTGCGAGGATCCGGCGGGCGCGCACGAGGGAGCGGAAGCCCGGTGCGAACCGTTCGACCTGCGCCTCGACGCGGTCGGCGAAGGCTTCGCGCTCGTGGTGGTCCCAGCTGCCGGTGATCTTGTCCTCGCCCGCGTCGGCCCGGACGCGGTGCGGCACATGGGTGTACGCCCAGGCCGACTCGGTGCCGGCCGGGGAGCGGGAGGCGTCGGCCGTGGTCATCTGCCCGAACAGCAGGAACGGCCGGTCGGGGACCTCGCGCATGGCGAGCTGTGCGGAAGACCGGGTGAGTTCGTCCAGACCGTTCGCGAGGTGCACGGTGCCCGCGCCGGCCGCAGGCTCCCCGGCCGTCCAGGGGACGGGGCCGGACAGTGCCCAGTCCACCTTGAAGGTGGCCCAGTCCCACTGGAAGCGGCGTACGTCGTCCAGCAGCCGGGGCGGCAGGTGCTGGGGGCCGACGAGGCCCCCGTACAGCGCGGGTACCGCGACGTCGGCGAGGACCGCCCGGTTGACCGGCACCGTCTCCCCCGACGCCGTACGGACGGCCACGGCCCGGCCGGCACGGACGACCACCTCGACGACCGGTTCGCCGCAGCGCACCACGCCGCCGCGCCGCCGCAGGCGCCGTACGAGGGCGGCGGTGAGCGCGCCCGCCCCGCCGACGGGCACGGGGAAACCGTGCGCCTGGCCGAGCATGGACATCAGCCAGCCGTAGCCGCCGCTGCCCGCCGCCTCGGGGGCCAGGTCGGCGTGCAGGGCGTTGCCCGCCAGCAGCAGCCGGCCCCCTTCGCCGTGGAACTCCTCCTCCGCGAGGCGCCGCACGGGCAGCGCCATCATGCGGGCCAGCCGCAGCCCGCCGGCGGCGCGCACCCGGGCGGCCAGCCGCGTCGCGGGCAGGACGGGCGGGAAGGGGGTGAACAGGGCGTCGATGATGTCGGCGCCGAGCTGGTCCCAGATGTCGCAGAGGTTGTCCCAGGCCAGGGCGTCGCCGGGGGCGAACGCCTCCAGGCCGGTCGCCGTGTCCGTCCGGCGCCGCCGCAGCACCGCGCAGCTCCCGTCGAGCAGGGGGTGGGCGAGCACGCTGGGGGCGTGGCTCCAGCGCAGGCCCTCCTCGTGCAGGGCGAGCCCGGCCAGGATCGGCGAGGCCGCGGCCAGCGGGTAGAAGGCGCTGAACACATCGGTGACGTAGTCCGGGTGGACGCCCCGGTCGCTGCGGACGGCCCCGCCGGGCTCGTCCTTGGCCTCCAGGACCTCCACCGACCAGCCGGCGTCGGCCAGCAGGTTGGCCGCCACCAGGCCGTTGGGGCCCGCGCCGATGACCACGGCGTCCGGCACGGTGTCGGGCGCCGCGTCCGGCAGTACGGGCCCGCCGGTCATGCGCTCCCGCCTCCGCCTCCGCTCCGGGCGCCGCTCCGGCTGAAGCCCCTGTCTCCGCCCTGGCCTCCGCCCCCGGCCCCGCTCCGGCCTTCGGCCTCGACGACGTCGGCGAGGCGGCCGAGCATGGCGCGGTGCCGCAGTTGCAGCACGGCGTCGACGAACGTGTTGTGGAGGAGCCCTCCGGGGCCGCGCAGCGGGTGCTCGTCCAGGACGACGAGGGTCTCGTCCCCCCAGGGGCGTACCTCGATCGCGATCCGGGCCGTGCCCAGGGCCCCGCTCTTGGCCTCCAGCTCCAGGCGCCGGGGCGGCTCGTGCAGGCGGACGACGGTCTCGCCCCGGACGGTGCGGGGGCCGAGGCGTACGGCGTATTCGAGGACGGAGCCCGGCTTGGGCCAGTCGCCGGACTTCGGCCGGGAGTCGGAGGTGCCGACGACCCAGTCGCTGTACCGGGACGCGTCCTCGAGCACGGCCCACACCGCCTCGGGCGACCTCCTGATGAGCTGATGCCGAACCGCCATGTACGCCTCCGGGACCCCGAGCGAATGGAACGCCCGCCGGGTACCCGTATCCGAGCCCCGCGAACGCGCCTCCGAGAGTGCTTATGGGCGGCTCGTGGCGGCCGGGTGGTCCGCGAGGGTGTCCCAGAACATCGATTCGTACGCCTGGAGCAGCCGGCCGTAGCACAGCGCCTCCGACAGGGTGACGTGTCCCGTGTCGAGACCCTCCTGTACGGCAGCGAGGCCCTGGTCCAGCAGGACGGGGGCCGGGAGGGCGAAGAAGTCGAAGAAGCCGCACGCCTCGTCGGTGAAGCCGTAGTGGGCGCGCAGCGCGGTGGCGATGGTGCCGCAGTAGCCGCCCCAGGCGGCGAAGTTCGCGTACAGGGCGACGGCCGCGTCGGCCGGGTCGGCCTGGAGGGCGAGCCAGGCGACGTACGCGGGGAAGGCCTGGCAGCCGGCCGCCGGCTCGTGGGCCCGCGCGGCCACCTCGTCCAGGCCGCAGGCGTGCAGCAGCGCGCCTAGCCGTTCCAGGCCCAGGGCCTCGCCCTCGGCCATCGTGCCGTACAGCGCCGCGGCGGCCGGGTGCGCGGCGGCGCGGGTGGCGAGGTGCAGGAAGGAACGGCGGTCGGACTCCACGATGTGGCGCTGTTCGAGGGCGATGAGCCCGATGGTGAGGCGGCTCTCCGTGCCGTCGGCGATCGCGGCGACGACCCGGTTCTCACCCTGTCGCAGGGCGAGGGACCGTGCGGTGGCCTCCAAGAGCTCCCGCGCCTGCTGGGTCATCGCCGCGCTCCTCGGTTCGCGTGCATCCGGTTGGGGACTCCGGGCCCGAATGTGGTGAGGTCCGGCCGTGAGGGGCCCGGTCCCGCCCCTGGGATCAGCGTCGCACGGAGTGGCGGACGGCGGGAGTCGGGGCGCCAGGGGTGTTCGGGGGTGTTCGGGGCGCCTGGGGGCTTCTGCGGCTCAGGGGCGTTGGTGCGTTGGTGCGTTTACGGCTTCTGGGGCGTGTGGGGCTTTCTGGGGCGTGTGGGTCCGGACGCGACGGGGCCCCGACCGGAGGGGGGAGTCCGGCCGGGGCCGTGCGCCGTGGCTGCGGAGGGCGGTCACCGAACGGCGTGAGCCGGGGACGCGGGCCCCTGCGCCACCACATATGCATGAACGGTGAACCATGTCGGGGTGTTCCCGATGTGGCCCACCTCACCCCGTTGTGTCGCCCCGCGGGCTGCTGCGCCTCGCTCAGGGCTTGTACACCGTTCCCGGGGCCGGGGTGGCGGGAGCCAGCAGTTGCGGCACGGTGACGAAGGTGAAGCCCCGCTTCTTCAGCTCGTCGATGATGCCGGGCACGGCCGGGACGGTTCCGTCGTAGATGTCGTGCAGCAGGATGATGCCGTCCTTCCTGGCGCCGTCGAGCGTGCGCTGCCGTATCAGCGCGGAGTCGGTGGTGGAGTAGTCCTTGGCGGTGACGCTCCAGAGCACCTGCGAGAGGCCCAGCTCCCGGCTGATCTCCGAGACGGTGTCGTCGGTCCGGCCCTGCGGGGGGCGCATCAGCGTGGGCTTGCGGCCGGTGAGCCGCTCGATGGCCTCCTGGGTGCGCGACAGCTCCTGGCGCACCTCGTCGGGCTCGATGTCGGTGAGGTTGCGATGCGTCCAGGTGTGGTTGGCGACCTCGTGCCCCTCGGCGGCGATCCGCCGTACGACGTCGGGATACCGGTCGACGTGCTTGCTGCCCAGCAGGAAGAAGGTGGCCGGGACCTTCTCCTCCTTGAGGATGTCCAGGAGGCGTGGCGTGTCCTTGCCGGGCCCGGCGTCGAAGGTCAGCGCTATGCAGGTGAGCTTCCGGCAGTCCACGGGGCCCGCTTCGCCCTTGGCGTCGGACCGGGCGTCGGCGGGCGCGACGCGGTCGGCGCAGCCGCTCAGCCCGAGCAGCAAGGAAGCGGCCACCATGGCGGAGGCGACGGCCCGGCGGCGCGCCGGGGCCCTCCTCCATCCGGGCCCGGCGGGCGTCGTACGGGTGCGGGCGAACAGCATGGGGGGCTCTCTTCTGTGCGGACTGCTGGGTCACTGGGCTGCCGAGAGCGCCGCGGCGTGCTCGGCGGCGCTCGGATCCAGTGGCCCGCACTCTACACACGGTGTATACACACTATGAATACCGGGGTGCCGGAGCAGGCCGTCCTTCATGTTTTCGACGAGGCGTCCGGGGAATTCGCGGGTTTATGGTGCAAATCGGATACACGATGATGACCGAGCAGGCAGGGCCCCGAGCCCTGGTGGACCACGTCGTCCAGGCCGAGGAAGCCGGCTTCGACTTCTCGGTGACGTCCGACCACTACTTCCCCTGGCTGCGCTCGCAGGGCCACTCCCCCCACGCCTGGACGGTGCTGGGGGCGGCCGCCCAGGCGACCTCACGCATCCCGCTGATGACGTATGTGACGTGCCCGACCTTCCGCTACCACCCGGCCGTCGTCGCGCAGAAGGCCGCGACGCTCCAGCTCCTGTCCGAAGGCCGCTTCCGGCTCGGCCTGGGGTCCGGCGAGAACCTGAATGAGCACATCGTGGGCGGGGGGTGGCCGGCCGCCGACGTACGGCACGAGATGCTCGAAGAGGCCCTCGTCATCATCCGGGCGCTCTTCGAGGGCGGTCACGTCAACCACCGCGGCACCCACTTCGACGTCGAGTCAGCCCGGCTGTGGGACCTGCCCGACGAGCCGCCGCCGATCGGTCTCGCGGTCTCCGGCGAGCAGTCGTGCGAGCTGGCGGGCCGGCTGGCCGACCTCGTGATCGCGACGGAGCCCAAGAGCGATCTGCTGGAGTCGTTCGACCGGCACGGCGGCAAGGGCAAGCCCCGGGTGGGGCAGCTGCCCGTCTGCTACGACCCGGACAAGGACGCCGCCGTACGCAGGGCGCACGACCAGTTCCGGTGGTTCGGCAACGGGTGGAAGGTCAACGCCGAGCTGCCGCACCCCGACTCCTTCGCCGCGGCGACGCAATTCGTCACGCCGGAGGACGTCGCCGAGGCGATCCCCTGCGGGGACGACCCGGACGACTTCGTCGCCGCGGTGAAGCCGTACGCGGACGCCGGGTTCACGGAGATCGCCCTCGTACAGATCGGCGGTGATTCGCAGCCCGCCTATCTGGACTGGTCGGCCAAGAAGCTGCTGCCCGCGCTGCGCGAAGCGCTGGGCTGAAGGACTGCGACCGGGCGGTGGACATGAGCGCGGCTGAGCGGCGGCGACAGCGGGACGGCGACACGAACGGCACCGCCCTGGTCGTCATCGACATGATCAACACGTACGAGCACAAGGACGCCGAGCTGCTGCTGCCCTCGGCGCGGGAGATCCTGCCGTCCCTGGTGGACCTGCTCTCCCGCGCCCGGGAGCGCGGGGTGCCCGTGATCTACGTCAACGACAACTTCGGCGAGTGGCGGTCGCACCACGGCGAGATCCTGGAGACGGCCCTCGCCGGACCGCACGCCGAGCTGGTGGACCCCATCCGGCCGGACGACTCGTCCCTGTTCGTCGTCAAGGCGCGGCACTCGATCTTCTACGAGACGCCGCTGGCCTATCTGGTACGGCAGCTCGGGGTGCGCCACCTGGTGCTGTGCGGGCAGGTGACCGAGCAGTGCGTGCTGTACTCGGCGCTCGACGCCCACATCCGGCACATCGACGTGACGGTGCCGCCCGACGCGGTGGCGCACATAGACGAGACGCTGGCGGACGCCGCCCTGGAGATGATGCGCCGCAACATGGGGGCGCGGACGATCGGGACGAAGGACGTCGACTTCGGGTCGTGAGTGCTCCGAAGGTTCATCCTCCGAAGGTTCATCCTCCGAAGGTTCGCAGAAGAGCCCCTTGAGTCCCGGGCGGGGACTCAAGGGGCTCTTCGGAACTGGTCGGAGATGGCCGGTCAGCAGGTCACGGCCGGTCAGCGGGTCACGAGGCGCGACGAGAGCAGCAGGCGCGCCTCCTTCTCGTGCTCGCCCGACACGGACGACGACGACCGCACCTCGAACAGCCCGCCCAGCGCCTCCTCGACCACTGCCACGGCGTTGTGGTCGCCGGTCAGCAGAGCCGTCACCGAGGTGCTGAG
The DNA here is from genome assembly GCF_043079975.1 of Streptomyces sp. NPDC015131. Taxonomy (NCBI): domain Bacteria; kingdom Bacillati; phylum Actinomycetota; class Actinomycetes; order Kitasatosporales; family Streptomycetaceae; genus Streptomyces; species Streptomyces sp. NPDC015131. The sequence goes on from NZ_JBIBVB010000008.1 coordinate 117,172, forward strand.
GTGGGGCGGCTCGGACCGGCCGCCGGTGCGCGAGGAACTGTCGAACGTCGCCATCCACACCGTGGGCTCGTGGTCGTGGGCCTGCTCCGGTCCCGGCGCCGGGACGTCACAGCCCGCGAAGACGCCTTCGAGCGACTCGAAGACGGCTCGTGCGTCCTGGCGCCCGCAGTCACTGAGCTGCACAGTGACGTCGCAGTGCGCGGGATGGTTCGTTGCTGCGTTGCTCTCCACGTCGCTCCACTCCTCGTGAGGGGGTCCGGCTGGGCGTACAGGCACGACTACCTCGCCTCGGGCCCGTCAATCATCGTCATGCCCCGCCGCCCTTCCCGCCCGGCGTACGCTGCGGACTCGGCGGAGTCGTCGTACGCTGCGGGCTCGGCTACTTCAGCGGGCCGTCGGCCAGGTGTGCCAGCAGGTCGGCCGGGTCGTCGTGGATGACGGCCGCCCCCGCCCGCGTCAGGTCGGCGGCGGGGATGCCTCCGCACAACAGGCCCACGCAGGTGACACCGGCGCGGGTGCCGGCCTTCATGTCCCAGACCGTGTCCCCGACGAACACCGACCGCGAGGCGTCGGCGCCGGCCAGCTCCAGTGCGTGCCGCACCGGCTCGGGAGCGGGCTTTCCCTCCTCGACGTCGTCCGCGCTCGCGGTGGCCGTGATGGCGTCGTCCGCGTCGATGGCCCGGCGCAGGGCGGACAGCTCCGACCCTCCGGCGGAGGTGGCGAGGACGACCGTCCAGCCGTCGGCCGCGAGGGTACGCAGCAGCCGGCCGGCGTCCCGGAAGGCGGGCAGCCGGTCGAAGTAGGTCGCGTACAGGGTCTTGTGGGCGGCGCTGATCGTGTCGTCCTCCGACTCGTCCCGCTCCTCACCGAGCAGATGTGCGATGAGGTCGTGCGAACCGAGCCCGACGGCCCGGTGGACGGCGTGCATGGGCACATCGTGGCCGGCCTGCCGGAACGCCTCCCACCAGGTCGTGACGTGCAGGTGATTGGTGTCGGCAAGGGTGCCGTCGACGTCGAACACCGCCGCGCGTGTCATGCGCTCTCCGTTCCGTATCCGTACAGCTCGGTCTGTCTTCCTCGACCTGTGATGTGTGCCGTGTGGTGTCTGTCCCGTCTCCCCCGCCACCGCGCTCTCACCCTTCGATTCCGGTCGAGGTGTGGGCGGCGCCCACCGGTTCGGACTCCGGGGAGCCGCGCCGACGCAGGAAGACGGCGGAGATCGCCATGGAGCCGACGGCGAGCCGCGCTGGACGGTCCTTTCGGCTCCCGATGCCCGGGCGGTGCCGGCCGGTTACCGGGACGACGATCGGGGAGTGCCGTACGAGCATGCGCGTCGCGCCCACCCCGGTCACGCTGTGCGCGCCCGACACCCGTGACGTTCCTTCGGGTGCCGTACGCCGGGGACGGCTGCGCGCCCGCCGGGCTTGGCACCGCCGTTCGGGGTTAGAAGGGCAGTACGGGACGACGGCGGGAGGAGCATCATGACGCAGCACGACGAACGGGAGACGGTGAGACCCCAGCGCGGGGCCGGTGTGGCCGAGGGCGCGAGGGGAGCCGGTGCGGAGACCTCCGGTACTACGACTTCCGGAGCGGGGGCCTCCGGTCCGGGGAAGTCCGGCTCACGGGCGGCCGGTGACGGGGCGTCCGGCGAGGGTGCTGCCCGTAGCGGTGAGGCTCGGTCGCGGGGGCGCGACGAGACTCCGGACGAGCGGGCGGACCGGCGCTGGGCCGAGCTGATCCAGGAGATACGTGTCGCCCAGACGGGCGTCCAGATCCTCTTCGGTTTCCTGCTCACCGTGGTCTTCACACCGAAGTTCGCCGATCTGTCGAGTACCGACAAGACCATCTACATCGTCACGGTGGCGCTGGGCGCCTCGGCGACCGGGGCGCTGATCGGACCGGTGTCGTTCCATCGCATCGTCTCGGGGCGCCGCATCAAGTCCCAGGCGGTGGTGTGGGCGTCACGGCTGACCTTCACCGGTCTCGTACTCCTGTTGGCGACGCTGGTGTCGGCGCTCTTCCTGGTGCTGCGCGTCGCCACGCACGACGGGTTCGTCCCGTGGCTGGTGTCGGGCGTCGTGACCTGGTACGTCATCTGCTGGTTCGTGCTGCCGCTGTGGGCCCGGGTCCGCTACACCACCCAGGAAGACTGACGCCCGGCCTTTGGCTTCTGGCTCTTGCCCCGACGAGGGCCCGCCCGGCCTCCTACGAGGGCCCGCCCTCCTGCCGGCTTCCGTACGGAACTCCGCCGCCGCCCAGGACGTGATCGATGGTGTCGGCCTCCTGGGCCGCCTTGTCCGGGCGGTGGCGGAGCACCCGTGCGAATCGGAGGGCGACCCCGGCCGGGTAGCGCGGCGACCGCTGGAGCCCGTCGTAGGCGATCTCCACGACCAGCTCCGGCCGGACGCGTACGGTGAACCCGTCGTCCTCGACGGACAGCTCCCCCAGCCGCTCGGTCTGCCAGCGGAGCATCACGTCGGTCAGGCCCTTAAAGGTCTTGCCCAGCATCACGAACGACCCGTCGGCGGCGCGGGCCCCCAGGTGGAGGTTGGAGAGCAGTCCGGTGCGGCGCCCGTGTCCCCACTCGGCCGCGAGGACGACCAGGTCCAGGGTGTGCACGGGCTTGACCTTCAGCCACGACCGGCCGCGGCGGCCCGCGCTGTAGGGCGCGTCGATCGCCTTGACCATGACGCCCTCATGGCCGCGCCGCAGCGTGTCGGCTAAGAACGCTTCGGCCGCTGTTGTCTGCTCCGGATCGCCCGGGTCCTCCACCACGGCGCGCCGGACCCGCATCGGCTCCGGTACGAGCCGTGCGAGGGCCTCGTGCCGTTCGTGGCCGGGCAGGTCCACGAGGACGTCGCCGCCGGCGGCCAGGATGTCGAAGAAGACCGGCGACACGGGCAGGGCCGCGGCGGCCGTCGTCACATCGACACGGGAGCCGACGCGGGAGGCGATGTCCTGGAACGGCAGCGGCCGGCCCGAGGCGTCGAGGGCGATCACCTCACCGTCCAGGACGAAGGCGTCCCCCGGCAGTGCGCGCGCCGCCGCCGAGATCTCCGGGAGCCGGTCGGTGATGTCGTCCAGCGACCTGGTGTAGAGGCGGACGTCGTCACCGGTGCGGTGCACCTGGACGCGGATCCCGTCGAGCTTCTCCTCCACGACGCACGGACCGAGCGTGGCGACGGCCTCGGTCACGCTCTTCGCGGTGTGGGCGAGCATCGGGTGGACCGGGCTGCCCACCCTGAGCTGGAACCGCTCCAGCGCCGCCGGCCCCTCGGCGAGCAGCGCCTGCGCGACGCGGGGCAGGGACCCTTCCAGCATCACGGCCCGCCGGACGTCGGCCGCGGGTGCCTCGGCCGCCTTGGCGACACCTTCCAGGGCGATGGCGTCCAGCGCCCCTTGGCGGACCTCGCCGGTGAGGAGCCGTACCAGGAAGCGCTGCTCCGTCTCGGTGGCGGCGCCCATCAGCTCGGCCACGCGCCGCTGCCGCTCGGCCTGCGACCCGGCGCCGGAGACCCCCGCGAGCGCGGTCAGGGCCGTGTCGGCGTCGGCGACCGTCAGGGTGGCCTCGGCGGCGGGCGGCACGGATTCCTTGAGCGTGCTCCAGCCGATGCCGATTCTCCCCTGCGGCAGCCGTCCCGCCAGGTAGGCGATGACCAGGGGGGTCTCTTCGGGCGAGGCGGCGGCGAACAGGTCCGCCAGCGCGGCGATCTTGCGGGAACGGGCGGAGGTGGCGGCGACCTCTTCGGAGACCTCCGCGAGTCGGGCCAGCAGCATGCGGCCATGGTGCACGTCCCAGGCGGCGACCGCACCCGGAGGCACCGGTTCCATCACCCGGCGCGCGCAATCGGCCGCCGGCGGCCGCCCTGGCGCCCGTGATGAGTCAGTGGAGTGGGGGCAGCAGGCCCCAGGGGCGTCGGTTCAGGAACACACGCGGGCGGCGGCGTCCCACGGGAGTCCCCCTCACAGGCCACTGCCACCGCCTCGACGTCGACCGTGCCGGGCAGAACGGGTGGCGGGCGGAGCCCCAGCCCCTCCGTTCCCCGTGTCAGCTCGTGGCGCCGCCGTACGTGCGCAAGACATGCACCGCCCTGTCGAAGGCGGAGTCCTTCTCCTTGTCGAACTCTTCCTCGGTGAAAACCGGCTCGGTGAGATGCGGCGGGATGCCGGTGCCGTCGAAGGTCCGACCGGAGCCGGTCAGAAACTCCTCGTTCGGCAGCCGGGCGAACATGCCGTTGGGGAGCTTGCGCGACATGACGTCGGAGAAGACGCCCTGTGTGGGCTGCCCGATCCGGACCGTCTTGCCGGGCCGGCCCATGAGGGCCTGGGTGAAGGTCTCCCCGGCGCTGAAGGTCGAGCCGCCGGTCAGCACGGCGACCGGCCCGGTGTGACGGGGGCCCTGGGCGGGCGTGACGAACACGGGCTGGGGGCGTGTGTGTCGGGTGGGGTCGGAGGGGTGGTTCCGAGCCCGCTTGTAGTAGGCGAGGTAGGGGGTGTCGGTAAGGCGCTCAGCGATGTGGATGCCCAGGGCGTCGGAGCCGCCGCCATTGATGCGCAGGTCGAGGATGAGGCTCTGCGGGCGCCGGGCGCGATCCTGGCCGAGAACCGCGTCGAGTGCTCTGTCGAGCTCGGCCAGCTGGGCGGCGTAGGAGGTGTCCTCGCCCGCGTATCCGCCGAACCCGGATATCCGCAAGTAGCCCCGCCCGTGAGGCAGGTCGGCGTAGGTGATGCGGCCGTGAGCGAAGTCCCGGAGGTTGCGGGCGTCCTTGAGGTCCCGCTCCACGATGAACTTCTTGACCTTGGTGTCCAGATCTCTGTTAAGTACGACGGTGCCGGGGCGGACTTGGACGAAGCGGCGCTCACCGTCCTGGACCGCGACATGGGCGTCCTGGAGCGGCTTGACCATGTCGCTGAAGAGCGCGTAGAGCTCATCGCGCGTCGTTCCCGTGTGCACCTTGGGGCGATACTGGCTGCGGACCTTGTGCCAGTCGATGCCCTTCGCCGCGAAGAACGGGTAGTTCTCCTCGAAGGTCTACCAGAAGACGTCGAAGGTCGTGATGGGATCCTCGGCGGGCGGGCGCGCACAGGCGCTGGGCAGTGCCTCGATGCGCCGGAGGTTCCGGCTGCCGACGGAGCCGTCGGCGCTCAGGAACGCGTGGTCGCGGTCGTGTCGGGCTCGTACGGTCAGGACGGTTCGGTCGGGCGTGGCGTAGGTGCCGGGACCGGTCCGCTGCGCGGAGTCGCCCTTGATGCAGCTGAGGGCCGTGGTCTGGTACTCCTGGAGAGTTTCGTTCCGGATGGATACCACTGTGCCGTAGCCGTCCATGCGCCAGAACCCGTCGGTGACCGGCTGCTGGGCGCTGGCGGTGGGCGCGGCTGAGCCGACGAGAGCCAGCACCATGGCGGTGGCCGTGAGGATACGCACGATCTTGCCTTCTCCTTGGGCGACTTGCTTGGGACAGCCCCACTGTCGCCGACACGGCGTCCGCCCCACCATCCGGCTGCCCGGTTGATCATGGGTGGGGCTAGCCCCCCGGCTACGAGGCATGGTGCCGGGACTCTCGCTTGGACCTGTGGTGACTCCCGAGGAGGCCGGCCGTACCGGCGGGACCTCGAGGCCGTCATGGGGGTGCCGGCCCATCCGGTCGTTCGCGTCCATGCCGTCGTCAAGTCTCCCGCTGGTCACTCAACTCCCCTACTCTGCGGTCGGCTTGTTGGGCGACGACAGGAAGCAGGGGCTCACCGTGAAGGTGTCGCGTACCGCCATGACAGCAGTGTCCGCCGTGTTGGCCGGGGCGCTCTCGCTCGGAGCCGCGCCGGCGAGTGCCGGAACGGCCGCCGGCGCGCCGGCCGATCCCGGGCAGCTCGCGTACTCGGACTCCACGGGCGTGGGTGTCCACAACGCGTACGAGAAATCCACGTACCCCTATTTCGCGGACGCGCTCGACTCCGGTGCGGGCATGCTGGAGATCGACGTGTGGACGAACGTCTTCGGAAAGTCGTGGCGTGTGTCCCACAACAACCCGCTGGGCAACAACAACAATTGCGTGAACGCCGCCCATGCGGGCGAGCTGCGGGCCAAGTCGAGAAACCAGGACCTGGGTGGTTGTCTCGCCGACATCAAGGCGTGGCACGACGCCCATCCGGGTCACCGGCCCATCATGCTGAAGCTCGAATTGAAGGACGGTTTCCAGGCGAAGAACGGCCGGGGCCCGGCGGCGCTCGACGCGCTGCTGACGAGCCGGCTGGGTGACGCCCTGTTCCGGCCGGCGGATCTGAAGGGCGGGCATCCGGACCTCGACACCGCCGTGCGGACCGACGGCTGGCCCGCGCGGTCGGCGATGGCCGGGAAGTTCGTGGTCGAACTCATCCCCGGCACCGTCGAACAGGACAACCCGCTGGACACACTGTGGACGGACCGCGAGTACGCCACCCACCTGCGGAACCTGGCCGCGGCGGGCCGGCTCCACGAGGCGAGCGCCTTCCCCGCCGTGCACCGCGCCAACGCCGGCGATCCCCGCACCCGGTACGCGGACACCGGTATACGCCCCTGGTTCGTGGTCTTCGACGGTGACGCCGGCGCCTACGCGGGCGGCTCCATCGACACCGGGTGGTACGACAGCCGGAACTACCTGGTGGTGATGACGGGCGCGGCCGGTGTCGCGCCCGCCATCGACGGCACCCATCCCACCGAGGCGCAGGCCCGCGACCGGGTCGCCCTGCTGGCCGGGCGGCACGCCAGCATCGTGTCGGCCGACTGGTATCCGCTGCCGGCCGTGCTGGCGACCGTCCTGCCCCGGGGCGGCGCCTGAGCCGTCCGGCGGAGGCGGTGCGGCGCGGCTCTACCCGGCGCGCACCGCCCTCCGCCGGCCCAGCCGGAGCCGGGTGAGCAGACGATGCCGGGCGCGGCCGCGGGCAAGGGGCGGCGGGCGGTGGAAGGTGTCCGCCGCCCGGGGCGCGGGGCGCAGCGCCCGGGCCTCGTCGAGAGCGAGTGCGAGGCTCGTGCGGTACCAGAGGAGTTCATCGGGGTCGTCCGCGACGAGGAGCTGGTCCACGATGTCCCGGGAGGCGAGGGACTCCGGCCGCGGATGTGTGGCGCGGGGTCGGAGCGCGGCCAGGTGGGCCCGCTCGTGGGGGTCGCTGACCACCTCGGCGAGGCTGGGGCTCGGCAGGAGCGAGGCGATGGCCGCCGCGGACTCCCAGGGGTCCTGCGCCTGGCGCAGCAGGAGACCGAGCCGGCGTGCCCGCCAGTTGCGTGGCCGGGCGTCCGCTCCCGCCTCCAGCCTGGTGCGGACGGCGGCGGGCAGCCGGCCCGTGAGCAGGTCGGGGTGCCGGTGGGCGAACTCCTCGACCTCGCCCGCCACATAGAGCCAGACGACCGCCCGGTAGCGGTTGAGGTAGAACGTGACCGGGCTGAGGTGTCCGGTGCGAGCGAGCTTGGTGAAGCGGTCGGCAGTGATGTTGGCCAGTTCGGCGGCACTGGTCGTCCCCACCGTATGGACGCGGCGGCGCAGCCCGGCCGGGAAGTCCGGCGCGGCGCGCAGCCGTTCGATCTCCTCCGCGCTCACTCTGCGCCGGCCGCCGTCGGGGCCGGGCACGGTCCGGATGTGCCCGAGCTGCACGGCGAGATCGAACTCGCTTCTGCGCAGCTCCAGTTGCTGGGCGGCACGTCCGTACGCGACGTGCTGGACGTTCCGCTCGGCGTTGTCCGCCTGCTTGACCGACATACCGGCCACCCCCGTGAGATCGTGACTTCCGATTACGTTGCGTCACGAAGGTAGCGCGATCGGCGCCGCCCGAGGTCGGCCTGTGGATAACCTGGGCCGCCCCAGCATCACCGCTGGTCAGCGCGGTGCGCAAAGGCGAGTGCGAGGGGTCAGTGGCTTTTCGGGTCCGGCTCGTCGCGGGGCTGCCGCGCGGCGACGGCGAGGTGCTCACCGACCCGGTTGACGAGGAGCGTCATCTCGTACGCGACCTGACCGATGTCGGCCTCCGCATCACTGAGGACGCACAGGCAACTGCCCTCCCCCGCGGCCGTGACGAACAGCAGCGCGTCGTCGAACTCCACCATCGTCTGGCGTGCCCGGCCGGCGGCGAAGTGGCGCCCGGCGCCGCGCGCGAGACTGTGCAGCCCCGACGAGACGGCGGCGAGATGCTCCGCGTCCTCACGCGGCAGCCCGGTGCTCGCACCCGTGACCAGGCCGTCGTTGGACAGCACCAGCGCGTGGCGGATGTGCTCGACCCTCTTCGTCAGGTCGTCCAGGAGCCAGTCGAGTCCCTTGTCCAGAGCCATGTCCGGTCCTCCCCCTTCCTCACGGTCCCCCGCCGACTCGTAAGCCTTGCGTACTGACGTGAGCAGGGCAAGCACTCGTGAGGACGCGGAACGGGGGGCACCGATATTCCCTGTGCGCGTCGGCGGCGTGGTGCGAGACTTCCGGCCATGACGGCCATGACCTCTCCCGAACTGAGCGACCTGGACTACCTCCGGGAGATCGAGCGCCTCGCCCATCGCGTCACAGTGCAGGCATCCAACGAAGGGTGGCTCTCCTTCCACGGCGACCCGGACGAGGCAACACCACTCCAGCGCAGCGTGCATGCCCTCGCTCGGACGCTGCGGTACTACCACTTCGATGGTGACGGCTGCCTGGACGAGGACCGGCCCCTGATCCGGCTCGTCGGAGCCTCGGTGGTGAAGCCCGGGGCTCTGCCGGCCGGGGTGGTGGAGACGTACGAGGACGTGTGTGCGCGGCTTGGTGTCGAGCCCAGACCGGAGGGCTGGGCACTGTGGAACACCTGGAGCGACGGGGATGTGAAGGTGACCATGGTGGTGTCCGCGGTCGAGACGACCGAGGGGCTGTTTGAGAACTGGGCACGCGGGAGAGCGCTCGACCCGGTGTCACCGCTGCCCTCTCAGATCGCCCTCGTCCGCGTGGGCTGGATAGGGCCGATCACCTTCTCGCCTCGCGGCGTCGAGCGGACTGGCCTCGGCGGTCGGACGCTGTCCTAGGCTGCGGGACAGGACAGCGCCCTGGACCCTAGGAGACCGAGTCGAGCATTCGGGCGGTGTGCACACGGCCGGCGTACTCGACGAGCCGGATGAGGACTTCCTTGCCGGAGTCCCGGTCGCGGGCGTCGCACAGGACGACCGGCGTGCCGCGGTCGAGGTCGAGGGCGCGCGACACGTCGTGGGCGCCGTAGGCCCGGGTTCCGGGGAAGCAGTTGACCGCCACGACGAACGGGATGTGGCGGTGCTCGAAATAGTCGACCGCCGGGAAGCAGGCCTCCAGGCGGCGGGTGTCGGCGAGGACGACCGCTCCGAGAGCACCCTGGGAGAGCTCGTCCCAGAGAAACCAGAACCGGTCCTGTCCCGGTGTGCCGAAGAGGTACAGCGAGAGTCCCGACCGGATGGTGATGCGACCGAAGTCCATGGCGACCGTTGTGGTGGTCTTCTGGTCCACTCCCCCGGTGTCGTCCACCAGCCGTCCGACCTGGCTGAGCTGCTCCTCGGTGCGCAGCGGGCGTATCTCACTGACCGCGCCGACGAGGGTCGTCTTGCCGACGCCGAATCCGCCGGCGACAAGGATCTTGAGGGCGAGGGCGGTGGTGTCGGACCGCTCGGAGGCCATCGATCACTCCTCTCAGGAGTGGGCTCGGGTCGGCAGGGAGGCCGGCACCGGTCCCCGGACCAGTACAGACGTTCTGGGTGAGGCCAGCAGTATGGCAACGGGCTCGGCCGGGTCGGGCCGTTTGATCGCTTTTGAGCGATGTATGCGGCCCGGCCCACCGGTGTGTCCACTTGGGTGCGCGATTCGACGCACCGAGAGGGACGTCCTTACGGGGTCTCGCGGGGCGCGGGCGGGGTACTCGGCGACCGGCACGCCCGTCGTACGGCGTCGCCGTGTTCGGGGGGTATGGCGCTCGACCCGGAGGTGGCGGCCATGAGCGTACGGCCGGAGGCGGTCTCCGTCCCCGCCGGTGAGGTGGCGCTCGCCGGTGATCTCGTCCGCCCGCCGGACGCCCCGGGTGTCGTGGCCTTCGCCCACGGCAGCGGCAGCTCCCGGCACAGTCCCCGCAATCGCGCCGTGGCCCGGGTCCTCCAGGAGGCCGGGCTCGGCACGCTGCTGATGGACCTGCTCACCGAGGCCGAGGAGCGGGTGGACACGGCTACGGCCGAGCTGCGGTTCGACATCCCCCTGCTGGGGAGGCGCATGACGGCCGCGGTGGACTGGCTCGCCGGCCGGCCGGACACCGGTGCTCTGCCGGTGGGACTGTTCGGCGCCAGTACGGGCGCCGCCGCGGCACTGGTGGCGGCCTCGGAGCGGCCGGAACGGGTCGGAGCCGTGGTCTCGCGCGGGGGCCGGCCCGACCTCGCGGGCGCCGCGCTCGGCGGCGTACGCGCCCCCGTCCTTCTCGTGGTGGGCGGTCACGACCGGGAGGTGCTGCGGCTGAACGAGGATGCCGCCCGGCGGCTGAGCGCGCCCTGCACCCTGCACGTCGTCCCCGGCGCGACGCACCTCTTCGAGGAGCCGGGCACCCTGGAGCAGGCCGCCCGTGCGGCGCGGAACTGGTTCCTTCGCATGACGCCGCCGTGAGGGCCCGATCGTGACGGCCTGAACGGCCGGGGCGGCCGGGCCGGCCGGGACGGGGGCCTCAGAGCGCGCGCAGACCATCGATCACCTCGCGCAGGATCCCCTCGTCCGGCAGCCGCGCCGGAGGCACGGGACGGCTCACGCGCACGTGCCCGGCCTCAAGGAGGTCGCCGAGCAGGACGCGTACGACGCCGACCGGCAGATCGGCGTCGGCGGCCAGCTCGGCCACGGACTGCGTCTCGGCCCGGCACAGGGACAGCAGGGCCCGGTGCTCGGGTCCCAGAAGGGTCTCGTCGGCGGTGCCGGACGGACGGTCGTCCACGACCACCAGCGCGATCAGGTCGAACCGTACGTTGCTGGGGCCGGGCTTCGTCCTCCCGCCCGTCATGGCGTACGGGCGGACCAGAGGGCCGGCGTCGGCGTCGTACCAGTGAGGGACGCCCGCGTACGGCCCCGTGTCGGCGTCCGTGCCAGGGCCAGTGTCGGTGCCAGTGGCAGTGTCGGTTTCGGCGTCGCTGTCCTCGGCCATGGTGGGCGCCCGGTCAGCCGAGGCCGGGCGGGGTGGCGGCGACGCGGGCCGGAGTGCGCAGATGCTCGCCGACGCGCTTGACGAGGCGGGCCATCTCGTAGGCGATGAGGCCCATGTCGGCGGTGGCCGTGCTCAGTACGGCCAGGCAGGAGCCGTCCCCGGCCGCGACCACGAACAGGAACGCGTGGTCCATCTCCACCATCGTCTGCCGCACGCCACCGGCGTGGAAGTGCCGTCCGGCGCCCTTGGCCAGGCTGTTGAACCCGGACGCGACGGCGGCGAGGTGTTCGGCGTCGTCCCGGGTGAGCGCGCTGGAGGAGCCCACGGCCAGGCCGTCGTTGGAGAGGACGACAGCGTGGCGGACGTCCGGCACGCGCGCGGCGAGGTCGTCCAGCAGCCAGTCCAGTTCGCCCGAGGGGCGTTGGGGGGCGATCCGCTCGTGCTCGATCATCGGTGGTCTCCTTCACGGGTACGGGGGCGGGGGCGCGGCTCGGCGGTGGGAGCGGGGGCGGGTCCGCGGGTGCCTCTGGTCCAGCCGTCGCGGTAGGCGGTCATACGGGCCCTCACCTGCTCCGGCGTACGCCCCGGGGCCTTCGCCGACCCGGGCTCGGGGTCGTCGTCGGCGCCGTGCGGTGCGAGGGAGGGCGATGCGGACCGCGGGTGGCCGGCGGGGGCCTCGCGCAGCTGCGGTGCTAGGTGGGTCTGGCGCATCCGGCGGGGCAGGCCCGCCGGAGCGGTGCCGCTGCCGAGAGGGTCGGGGGCGGATGGGGGTGGCGGGGAAGCGGGTCGCGGGTGCAGGTTGCGGACGGCGGTGGGAGGGGGTTCAGGGGTACGGCTGGGTCGGGCTGCCGTCGGTGGGGCGGATGCGGGGGTTGGTGGGGAGGTGGGGGTTGGTCGGGGCGCGGGTGGGGATGTGCGGGTCGTTGGGGTGTGCAGCGAGGGGCGTACGGGACGGTTCGCCGGGGCGTTCGCGGGGTGCCCGCTCGGTGGGGTGGAGGCGGCTCGGCCGGGGGCGGGCCGCGCTCCGGGGGCGGGTGGCACCGTGTTCCCGCGGGGAGCGGCCGGATGGGCGCTCTGGAGCAGTGCGGTGGGCAGCAGGACGACCGCCGTCGTACCTCCGTAGGGCGAGGTGCGCAGGTGGACCCTGATCTCGTGGCGCGCGGAAAGCCGGCGGACCACGAACAGGCCCAGACGGTCACTGTCGAAGAGGTCCAGGGCCTCGGAGTGCTCGATGCGGCGGTTGGCCCGTTCCAGGGCGTCCTTGCCCATGCCCAGGCCGCGGTCCTCGATCTCCAGGGCGTAGCCGTTGCCGACCGGTTCGCCGGTGACACGGACCTTGGTGTGGGGCGGGGAGAACTGGGCGGCGTTCTCGACCAGTTCGGCGAGGAGGTGGGTGAGGTCCGCGACGGCGGTGCCCACCACGGCGGCCTCCGGGAGGTGGCGCACCTCCACGCGCGCGTAGTCCTCGATCTCGGACACCGCGGCCCTGACGACACTGGTCAGCGGTACCGCTGTCCGCCAGGCCCGGCCGGGGGCCTGTCCGGACAGGATGATGAGGCTCTCGGCGTGCCGGCGCATCCGGGTGGTGAGGTGGTCCAGCCGGAAGAGGTCGTCCAGTTCAGCCGGGTCGTCCACGCGGCGCTCCATGCTGTCGAGCAGGTGCAGCTGCCGGTGGACCAGGACTTGGCTGCGGCGGGCGAGGTTGACGAACACGCCGGAGATGCCCCGGCTGAGTTCGGCGCGCTCGGCGGCGGCGCTGAGCGCGGCGCGGTGCACGGTGCCGAGGGCTTCGGCGACGTGCCCGATCTCGTCGTGGGCGGGTGGTCCCTGCGGGGCTTCGGCGTGGACGTCCAGTTCCTCGCCCGCCCGCAGCCGCCGCATGGCGTGCGGGAGCCGGTGCCGGGCGATTTCGAGGGCGCTGTTGCGGAGGGCGACCAGTTCGACGACGAGGGCGCGGCCGGTTCGTACGGAGATGACGAGGGAGGCGGCGACGGCGGCGAGGCCGAGGAGGACGGCTGCGCCGGCGGGGGTCAGGACACCGCTCGTCAGCGGGTCCGCGCCGTCGTCCGCCCCATCGCGGGCCGTTGCTTCGAGGTCGGCGAGGGCGTCTCGTACGGCGGCGTGGTGCGGGTCCCAGGCCGCGGCGGGTACGGCGGTGGCCGCGCGGCGCCCGGCGGGTGCGGCGGCGACCTTGTCCTCGGCCGCGGTGACCTTGCGGTACGGCTCCTGGGTGGAGAGCGTCGTCCAGGGGTCGCTCCCGGCGCCCGCCGGGCTGGTGCCGGGGAGGTCGGAGGCGGCCGTGCGGAGCAGGATCCGCCGGGCCTCCACGGCTCCGGTGAACTGCCGCAGTCTCGGGGCCGGGAGGCTGCCCGTGAGGTGGGCGGAGGTCAGCAGGGCGTCCTCACGGGCGAGCATCTCACCGGCGTGGGACAGTTCGAGGAGCACGCGCGCGTGGGGCCTGTCGCCGGAGTCTCCGGCGGTGGTCAGCGCGCCGCTCACCTCCAGGCCGGTCGCGATGGTGTCGGTGTAGGTCGCGTAGACGCTGTCCCAGGGCGCGTCGCCGGCGAGGACGGCCGCGCGCAGGGCGGGCAGCCGCTGGGCGCGGTCGGTGAAGCGGCGGATGCGGTCGGAGACGTCGGCCGGCAGGCCGCCGCCGTCGGCCACGGTGTGCCCTTTCCCGAGGAGGAGTTCCGCGACGGCGGCGTCCGTACGGCGCGCCTGCTGCCGGAGTTCGTCGGCGGACACCGAGGCGGGGGCGGAGGCCGGGGCGGAGGGCGCTGCGCCTGCCGCGGCGACCTGGCGTACGGCGGCGCGGCGTTCGGCCTGGAGGGAGGTGATGGCGGTGGCGACAGGTTCGCGTATGAGTTCGTCCACGCGGCGCAGTTCGCGCAGGCGGGCCACGTCCTGTGCCGTGGTGACGGTGGCGAACCCCCACAGGGCGAGGAGGGACACGACGGGGACCATCAGAAGGGCGATGATTCTGGCGCGTACGGTACGGGGCCGCCGCAGACCCCGGCGGCGGGCGGTACGGCGTGGCGCGGACGCCGGGGGCGGTGACGGCGCCGGCGGTGGTGGCGGCTGTGGCCGCGAGGTGGTGACGGCTGCGGCGGCGTGTGCGCGCCGTCCCGGACGGGCGCCGGGGCCTGGGGCGGTAGGCGGAGTGGGCATGGCGTCCTCGTTCGGGGATGCGTGCGGGTCCGTGCGGGTCTGCCGGCCGGCCGTGGGGCGGCGGGGCTATGACCGGGCGGTGGGAACGCGCGGGTCGGTGGGCAGTGTGGGGGACGAGGCAGAGGTGGCGGTGTGTGTCGGGCCCGGTTCGCGCGGCGGCGCGGGCGGGTCGGCCGGCCGCTCCGCCGAGGCGTACTCCGCGCGCTCGCGGGCGGTCGGTGAGAGGGCGACGAAGGCGGCGGTGAGGAAGAGGTACGAGCCGAGTCCGACCGCGAGCGGAAAGATGAACTGCATCGCCGTCGCTCCCGGCAACTCGTTCGCGGACGGTGACACGTCGACGCGGACGGCGCTCATGCCCGTGTAGTGCATGCTGCTGACGGCGGCCCCCATCACGAGTGACGCGATGGTGACCGCCACGGGGGACGTGATGTGGAGGGCTGCCCACAGTGCGGCGGTGGCGGCGACCACGGCGATCACGACGGAGAGGGCGACGAGCGGCGGATCGTACGTCACCGTGCCGTTCAGCCGCAGGGCCGCCATGCCCAGGTAGTGCATGCTGGCCACCCCGAGGCCCGTGGTCAGCCCGCCGAGCAGGAGCCCCCGCAGCTTGTCGCGGGCGTACCCGACGGCGAACACCCCTCCGCCGACGACGAGCATGGCGACGAGCAGGCTCAGCACGGTGAGGGGGACGTCGTAGTGGATGTCGGTACCGGTTACCCCGAAGCCGAGCATGGCGACGAAGTGCATCGTCCAGATGCCGGTGCCGATGGCGGACGCGGCGGTGAGCAGCCAGTTCCGGCGGGAGGCTCCGGTCGTTTCGAGCGCGCGCACGGTGCAGCGCAGGCCGAGGGCGGCTCCGATGCAGGCCATCGTGTACGACAGCACGGGGGTCAGCCAGCCGAAGGTGGCGTGGTCCAGGTGTCCCATGGCCCAGGGACGCTAGACCTGAGGGGGGCGCACAGGGGGGCGCATTTCGAAAACAGGCGGAATATGACAGAGAGAGGATGACGGACGACCGGGGCACGCTCGGGCAGGTGCACCGTACGGTCGGCGGAACAGTACGGGATCATGCTCGTATGACCGACGACCACACAGACGTCCAGCAGTTCTTCACGGCTCGGGCGGCCGACTGGGACGCGCGCTTCCCCGATGACGGGCCGAAGTTCGCCGCCGCGGTCGCCGAGATGGGGCTGCGCCCCGGTGACACCGTGCTCGACGCCGGGTGCGGAACCGGCCGCGCCCTGCCGCACCTGCGTGTGGCCGTGGGTCCCGAGGGCACCGTTCTGGGCGCGGACCTGACCCCCGCCATGCTTGCGGCGGCCGTGCGGGCCGGGCGGCAACGCAGCGGGACTCTGCTGCTCACCGACGTGGCCCGGCTGCCGCTGCGCGACGGCGTCCTGGACGGGGTGTTCGGCGCGGGGCTGGTGTCCCACCTTCCCCGGCCCGCCGACGACCTGCGGGAGCTGGCGCGGGCGGTACGGCCCGGCGGCCGGCTGGCGCTCTTCCACCCCGTCGGCCGCGCCGCCCTGGCCGCCCGCCAGGGGCGCTGCCTCACCGGCGACGACCTGCGTGCCGAGCCGAACCTGCGCCCCCTGCTGGCGGAGGCGGGGTGGGACATGGTCCGGTACGCGGACGAGGACGAGCGCTTTCTGGCGCTGGCCGTACGCCGCGGCTGACTGCGGGAGGGGGCGGGTGGCTGCGGTGACGGGACGGCGGCCTCGTCGTCGTACGACTGGTCATCGAGGTTCGGCGTGGGCGGGACCGCGAGCGGGACTGTGGGTGGCACCCGTGGCGTCTCCCTTGGCCGGCGCAGTGATCTGAGGCTGCGGCACGCTCGGTTCGCGCAGGGTGCGGAGGAGCAGCCAGCTCAGCACGGGCATCAGGACGAGAGGCGTCAGGGCGGTCCGCAGCGAGGTGGCATCGGCGAGGCTGCCGATGGCCGGGCCCGCGATGCCGCCGATGCTGATGGCCAGGCCGAGGGTGATGCCGCTCGCGGTGCCGACCCGGGAGGGCAGGTAGTCCTGGCCGAGGGTGACCTGAAGCGAGAAGGGCACGTAGAGGCCCATCGAGGTCAGTGCCACGAACAGATAGAGGGGCGGGCCCGGCACCCACACCACGCCCGCGATGGCCACGGCCGTGATCAGGTACGACCAGCGCGAGACCGTCACGCGGTCCCAGCGAGCGGCCAGGAACCCGCCGAGAACCGAGCCGATCGCCCCGCCGAGGTAGAGCACGGACAGGGCCGCTGTGCCCGCGGCCATGCTGCCGCCCAGGCGCTGCCGGGCATACAGCGAGATGAAGGTGCTCAAGCCGATGAACGCAATCGACCGGAAGACCACCGCCAGCGACAGTTGGACGAACGAGGTGGTGTCGTCGCTCCCGGTCGGCACCTTCATACGGAACCCGTCGGCCTGCCTCAACTGCTGCGCGCGCACCACGCACAGGCACATCGCGGCGCCGGCGAGGGCCGGCAGCACCAGCAGCGGCGTCCAGCGCAGTCCCCCGGTGGCCACCACGGCGGCGACCGTGAGCGGGGCCAGCGCGAAACCGATGTTGCCGCCCGTGGAGAACCAGCCCATGGCCCGGTGACTGCCTCGACCGGCGATACGGGCGACGCGGGCGGATTCGGGGTGGTAGGCGGCCACGCCGATCCCCGACAGCGCCACACACACGAGCGTGAGGGCGTACGAGCCGCTCAGGCCGCTCAGGGCGATGCCGGCACCGGCGAGCAGCGTGCTCACCGGCAGCAGCCAGGGCAGGGGCCAGCGGTCGGTGAGCGCGCCGAACACCGGCTGCGCCACCGAGGACAGCAGCGAAGCGGCCAGCACGACGCCTGAGGCGACCGCGTAGGTGTAGGCACGCTCGGCGATGAAGAACGGCAACAGGGCCGCCACGGCGCCCTGGTAGAAGTCGACGCAGGCGTGGCCCACGGACAGCAGAACGATCGGTGTGTTCCCTCGCATGCCGCCATGCTCCGCGCCGGGCGTCCTGTCGCGCTTCCGATAACCTGCCACATGATGAGGGAAATCCGCCACGATCCCGTGGCCCCGACCCGCACGCAGTGGTTGAGGTCCGGCGGCTCGATCGACGCCCACCGGCACGACGACCACCAGATCATCTACGCGGGCCGCGGAGTGGTGGCGGTCGCAACCGGCGAGGGCTCCTGGATCGCCCCGGGTACGCGCGCCATCTGGGTGCCTGCCGGTACGGTGCACGCGCACCGGGCCTTCGGTGAACTGGACCTGCATTTGGTGGGGTTGCCCGCCACGGAGAACCCGCTCGGCCTCGACTCACCGACCGTGCTGGCCGTCGGCCCCCTGCTTCGTGAACTGATCATCGCCTACACCCGCGCCGAGGACGACGACAGCCCCGAACGGGCACGCCTTCACGCGGTGCTCCTCGACCAATTACGGGCCTCGCCCCAGCAGCCGCTGCACCTGCCTACCCCCACCGCACCCCTGCTGCGCACCCTGTGCGACATCCTGCAGGCCGATCCGGGCGACAGCCGCACGCTCGCCGAACTCGGCCGCGAGGTGGGGGCGAGCGACCGCACCCTGTCCCGGCTGTTCCGCCGTGACCTCGGCATGTCCTTCCCGCAGTGGCGCACACAGCTGCGCCTCCACCACGCGTTGGTCCTCCTGACGGAGCGGACGCCGGTGACGGCGGTGGCCCACCAGTGCGGCTGGTCGTCCACCAGCGCCTTCATCGACGTGTTCCGTCGCACGTTCGGCCACACCCCAGGCTCCTACCGGGCCGGCTGAGGGCACGCCGGACCGGCTGAGGGCACGTACGAGTCCTCGGCACGGCCCGGGCCCGGCGCGTGGCCTTCGGCGGTCCCTACTCCAGCATGCGTTCCGCGTCGTCCGGCACCCAGGGGAAGGGGCCTTCGGGCCATCGGGCGGCTGCCCACGCCTCAAGATCAACGGCGAGCACCGCGTCGATGAAGGCCTGCGGGGGCCGGTATCCGTGGGCGGTGCCGACATTCAGACGCGGCGGTGCCGACATTCAGGCGGAGGTACGTCGGGCGGTACCAGAGCGCGTAGAAGCCCGACTCCCTGTCTGTGAAAGCGTCCTCGTCCTGGTAGTCGTACTCGCTGAGATCTGCGGAGAACATCCGCACATCATCGTCGTGCCACCGCGACGACACCCGTGCGGCCGGTGAACGCGCTCTTGCCGTCCCCTTCTGCCGGGGCGGACGGGACTTTACGTTGGAGGAACAGCGTCGACGACCGGTGGTGTTCCACCGCCGCGCAGCGGAAGGGTGAGCCCTGTGTTCAACGGACTCCGCACGATGTCCAGCCGCTTCGGTTCCGTCTCCGAGTCTCTGAGGTCTCGGTTCGGGCCCGCCCGTACGTCCGGCCCTGCCGCGCGGGAGGGAGGCGGCGGGGCGGGCCGTGCCGGTGGGGCGCGGCCGCACAACATCTTCGAGGCCGCGGCCGCCTATGTGGCGGCATGTGCGGAGGACGACCAGGACCGGATCGACGAGGCGGAGGGGTGGGTCTCCCCCGAGGCGCTCTCCTTCGGGGTGAGCGAGCTGGCGTGCCGCGCGGTGATCGCCCTGGCCCGGGAGCGCGGCGAGTCGCCGCAGACGGTGACCCGCCGGCTCATGGGCCTCCCGGCCGCCTGATCTCGCGCACCTCGGGGCGCCACCCGTGCTCGCGGTTCGTGCGGCCGGCCTCTCGACGCCTGGGTTACTCGCTGGTTAAGGTGCGCCGACACCATTCGGAGGGAGGCGGCCATGGCCGGGACTGAACCGGTGGAGGTCGGCGACCCGGAGGACGACGCGCTGTATGTGCTGACCGCCGTCCTGCTGACCCCGGCCCAGTTCCCCAGCGTGCTCGGCGACGACTACCCCGAGGCGTGTGCGGCACTGGGACTGGAGCCGTACGCCGAGGGGTACGGGCTGGTGCTCGGCCAGGACGGGGAGGGCGCCCGCTGGACGGTCGTCGTGGACGATGTGTCGCTGGTGGCCGTGGCGATCGCGTCCTGGGACTGCGGGATGGAGTACGACCTGTCCCCCGACGAGCGCAGTGTGGTGGTGGCTCTCCCGGGCTGGCCGCTCGCCCTGGCCGTCGCCGCTCCGCACGTGCCTGAGCCGCACGACCCGGAGACCGCCCCCGGTGAGCGTCCTCCCCTGGTGCCCCCGGACCCCCGGGAGTGGGGGCCCGCGCAGCGCAGGATGGGTGCCGACGAGGTGGCCCTCCAGTGGGCGAGCTGGCGTGACCAGCTCGGCGAGGACGCGTTCGCGGGGGGCGGGGAGGGTGCGGCCTCTCCCCGGCCGGTGGACGGTGAGCCCGCGGCTCCTTCGGAGTCCGGTGAGCCCGTCGCTGCGGCTCCGGCGCCCGAGGCGGACGTATTGGCGGGTGGCTCCGGGGCGGCCGGCCGGTCCACGGACGGCGGGCACCGTGCTCTGCGCCGGGTCCTGACCGAGCTGCGCGGCTATCTGCGGGAGCCCCCGCCGCCGGGCCGGGTCAGGTCCGGGTTCGCCCCCGGCGGGGCCCGGACGCTGCGGGCGGACGGCCCCGGCTGGTCGGTCGTCGCGCGGACGGACGACATCGCCTTCGTCCTGCTGGACGAGATGCCTCGCGAGGTGCTGCCGGTCGGCCGGGGGCCCAAGCTGCCCGCCCTGCTGGCCGCTCTCGACTCAATGGCGGAACGCCCCGCCTGACGGGAGGGGCGGCTCGGCGCCACGAGTGACGTGAAGCGGGCGGCTCGGCGCCACGACTGAACGGGAGCGGGCGGCTCGGCGGCACGGACGGGGCGGCCAGACTCCCGGCCGGCCCGCCGCCCCGGTCAGCCACCGGTCAGTGCCCGGTCGGCCCTCGGAATGCCGCCGCTCAGCCGCCGGTGTCGGCGGCGGCGCACGGTCGGTGCCCGGGGCCGGGCCCGTGATCGCCGCCGCCTTGTCGGCGGCCGTACCGGTCAGCCGCTGGGTTCGGCGGCGCCGTCCTCGGGCGTGTCCTCGGCGGGCGTCCGGTCCCGGTCCTCGCTGTCCGCCGCCTCGCCGAGGTCCGGGTCCCAATGGTCGGGGCCGTTGCCCGCCTGCTCGTCGGGCATGTCCCTCGGCACTCCGGGGCCACTCTCTCCGGCGCCCTCGAGCCGCTTGTCATCCATGGTTTCTCCCTCCGGTGTTCCGGGCGGAGCGGGTACCCCGGCGCGCGCCGCTCAGACCGGCCCAGGCGGGCGAAATGATCGTTCCCACACCGGTCGCCGCCCGGTCCGGGTCGTGGCAGCCCCGGTCAGCGGCCGAGCTCCTTACGGCTGACGCGGCGCAGCCGGCGCCGCTGGCCCGGGTCCAGGGCCAGGTAGGCGACGGCCGGGACGCCGATCAGCACCAGCAGCGACATCCAGAATCCGATGAGTGGCCAGAGGAGGAGGCCGACGGCCACTCCCCCGATAATGATCTTCGTTCTTGTGGTCATCGCTCGACGCCTTCCTCGCGGCCGACGGCCGTGTCTGCTCTCAGAACGCATGGTGGAGCGTGCCGGTTCCGATCCCGCACCGGGCGCTCGGGAAGGGAAAGGGTCCTGTGGTCCTGGTCCTAGTGGAGCCGGCGGCACCCGGGTTCCGGGAGGCAAACCGACCCGACCACCAACGTACGGACAAGAACACCTCCGCGGCCATGGCGCCACCACCCCTCTTCGGCCTGGGGAGACCCGGAGTGCGAGGAGGGGGCTGCCCGCACCCCTCCCTCGTAGTGGCGCACGTCACTCCCTCAAGCCCCGGTCCGACGCGACCGATCGGGTACCCTCGGCGCTTCCACCTTCAGTAGTCAAATTTGAGGAATACGTCAGCGCTGTGCACCAGCTTTCCGAAGCCCTGCTCCACGCGACACCCGATCCGTCACGACTGGCCGCCTGCACCGTCCTCTTCCTGCCCGCCGACCCGCCCCGTACGTCCCGGGTCGCCTTCGCACTGCCCCACGACGACACTTCGACCACCGGAGCGGTCGAGGAGTTCGCCGTCGCCACCGCGGACGGTGCCCTGGACTCGGTGCGCGCGCTGGTGATGCCCGTAGGGGACGCCCTTCCGGTACTCACCCGGGCCGGCCGGAGGGCGGGTGCCTCGGACGCCGCCGCCTTCTGGAGCGCCGCCGCCCTCCTCGCCCTGCAGTTCACCGCCCGGGGCCTGCTGCTGCCGGGCATCAGCGCCACCGACCAGGACGCGTGGCGGGCCGGCCCGTTCACGGCCGAGGACCTGGACCGGGTGCGGAACCTGGCCGCCTCGATGCCGCCCGCGGCCCACGCCGTGCCCATCGGGCGGGCGGCCGACGGTATGCCGCTGCTGGCCGAACCGGAAGGGCTGCTGCGCTCCTTCCTCGACGCGGTCGCCGACACGCTGCCCCGGACCCCCGCGGCACAGCTCGCCACGGGCGGTGCCCCCTTCGCCTCGTACGAGCCGCAGCACATCCCGGAGCAGCGGACCTGGGCGGCGGACGTGGCGGCGGGCCATGACGCCGGTGTACGGCTGTCGCTGCGGATCGACGTGCCCGATCTGGACTCGGCGGCCGCGCCGGCCTTCCGGGCCGTGCTCCAGCTGCACAGCGCCGAGGACCCCGCACTGGTCGCGGAGGCCGCCGACGTGTGGGCCGAGGCGCCCGGCGGGGCAGGGAACCGTTTCGGGCCGCGTGCCCGGATGGACGCCCTGCTCGCCCTGCGCCGTGCGGTACGCGCGTGGCCGGCGCTCGCTCCGCTGCTGTCCGCCTCCGTGCCCGACGCCATCGACCTGGCCGACGAGGAGGTGGCCGAGCTGCTCGGACCGGCATCACGGGCGCTGGCCGCCACCGGCGTACAGGTGCACTGGCCCCGGCGGATGGCACGCTCCCTGACCGCACGGGCCGTCGTCGGACCGCCGGACGGGGAGGAACAGGGGCGGCACGCGCGCGGTGAGCGCGACTCGGAGCTGCCGTCCTTCCTCGGCGCCGACGCGCTCCTCGCCTTCAACTGGCGTTTCGCGGTGGGCGGGCACGAACTGTCCCGGCACGAGCTGGACCGGCTCGCCGAGTCCGGACGGCCGCTGGTACGGCTGCGTGACCAGTGGGTGCTGATCGACCCGGAGGAGGCCCGCCGAGCCCGGGAGCGGCAGGACCGGACGGTCACACCCATCGACGCCCTCGGGGCCGTGCTCACCGGCACCACGGAAGTGGACGGCCACCCGGTGGACGTCGAGCCCTCCGGCTGGCTCCGGGCGCTGCGCGACCGGCTCGCCGACCCCGAGGGCGACCGGGCGGGTGAGGGCGGCGGGGAGATCGCCCAGCCGGCCGCCCTCGCCGCGACCCTCCGCGACTACCAGCTGCGCGGGCTCAACTGGCTGCACCGGATGACCTCGCTCGGCCTCGGCGCCTGTCTCGCCGACGACATGGGTCTGGGCAAGACCATCACCCTCATCGCGCTGCACCTGCACCGGCAGACCGATCCGTCCGCCGCCGGGCCGACCCTGGTTGTCTGTCCGACGTCCCTGATGGGCAACTGGCAGCGGGAGGTGGAGAAGTTCGCCCCGGGCACGCGCGTGCGCCGGTTCCACGGTTCCGGACGGGATCTGGAGGGCCTGGAGGACGGCGAGTTCGTCCTCACCACGTACGGCACCATGCGTCTCGACGCGGCCCGGCTGGCGCGCGTGGAGTGGGGCATGGTGGTCGCCGACGAGGCGCAGCACGTCAAGAATCCGTACTCGGCCACCGCCGCTCAGCTCCGGACCATCGGTGCCAAGGCACGCGTGGCGCTCACCGGCACTCCGGTGGAGAACAACCTATCCGAGCTGTGGGCGGTCCTCGACTGGACGACCCCCGGGCTGCTGGGCCGCCTGGGGACGTTCCGGAGCCGGTACGCGCAGGCCGTCGAGGGCGGCGCCGATCCCGCCGCCACACGCCGGCTGGCGGCCCTCGTACGGCCGTTCCTGCTGCGCCGCCGGAAGTCCGACCCCGGTATCGCGCCCGAACTGCCGCCGAAGACGGAGACCGACCGGACGGTGTCGCTGACGCCCGAGCAGGCGGGCCTGTACGAGGCGGTCGTACGGGAGACCCTGGCCGCCGTCGCGGAGGCGGACGGCATGGAGCGCCGGGGGCTCGTCGTGGCGCTGCTGACGGCGCTCAAGCAGATCTGCAACCACCCGGCGCAGTACCTCAAGGAGGATCACCCGAGGATCGCGGGCCGCTCGGGCAAGCTGGAGCTGCTGGACGAGCTGCTGGACACCGTCCTGGCCGAGGGGGCGAGCGTGCTGGTCTTCACCCAGTACGTGCGGATGGCCCGCCTGCTGGAGCGGCACCTGGCGGCACGTGGCGTGCGGACGCAGTTCCTGCACGGCGGGACGCCGGTGGGCGAGCGGGAGGCGATGGTGAACCGTTTCCAGGCCGGTGAGGTCCCCGTCTTCCTGCTGTCGTTGAAGGCGGCCGGCACCGGGCTGAACCTCACCCGTGCGGAGCACGTCGTCCACTACGACCGCTGGTGGAACCCGGCCGTCGAGGCGCAGGCGACGGACCGGGCGTACCGCATCGGGCAGACCCGGCCCGTACAGGTCCACCGCCTGATCGCGGAGGGCACCGTCGAGGACCGGATCGCGGACATGCTGGCCCGCAAGAAGGAGCTGGCCGACTCGGTGCTGGGCTCCGGCGAGGACGGCGGTCCAGGGGCTTTGACTGAACTGACCGACGCGGAGCTGGCGGAACTCGTGTCCCTTCGGGGTGCACCGGAGGGACAGGGTGTGACGGGCGGACGAGGGAGTGGGCGATGAGCAGGGAACGGGACGAGCTGGAACGGACGTTCCAGCCCATGCCCCCCGCGCACGGCCGGGGCTTCGCGGAGAGCTGGTGGGGTCGTACGTGGCTGCGGGCGCTGGAGGACGCCGCGCTCGACGGGCGGCAGGTGAAGCAGGGGCGCGCACTGGCGCGGGCGGGTGCCGTGGGCGCGGTGGCGGTGCGGCCCGGCCGGATCACCGCCGTGGTGACCGACCGGGACGGTACGGCGCAGCGCAGTGATGTGCTGCTGCGCGAGCTGTCGGAGGAGGAGTGGGACCGGTTCCTGGGCATGGCGGTCGGCCGGGCGGGGCACATCGCCGCCCTCCTCGACCGTGACATGCCGCCGCACCTGGTGGAGGACGCGGCCGAGGCGGGTGTGGAGTTGCTGCCCGGCCTCGGTGATCTGGAGCCGGAGTGCGAATGCGGGACGTGGGACCACTGCGCCCACACGGCGGCGCTCTGCTACCAGGTGGCGCGGCTGCTGGACCAGGACCCCTTTGTGCTGCTGCTGATGCGGGGGCGTGGGGAGCGGCGACTGCTCGACGCGTTGCAGGCCCGCAGCGCGGTACGGAACGGGCGGGACGGCGATGCGGTGGCGGGCGTCGCGCCGGGCGGGGCGGTGCCGGAGGGCGTACGGGCGGACGAGGCGTTCGCCATGGGCGGCATCCTCCCGCCGCTGCCGCCACCGCCCGCGCTGCCCCAGGCCCCTGGGCAGCCGCCGTCGCTGGACACCGAGTCGCGCCCGGCCCCGGGCGTCGATCCGGACGCGCTGGAGCTGCTCGCGGCGGACGCGGCGGCCCGGGCCCACCGGATGCTCGCCCAGGCGCTCATGGACGGCCACGAGGACCGGCCGGTCGAGGCGCCTCTGACGGCCGGTCAGGACGCGGTACGGCTGGCCGCCACCGCCGCGTGGCCGTCCGCCGCGCGGGAGCGTCTCGCCGCCGGGACCGGCCGCCGGCGTAGTGATCTGGAGGTGGCCACACGCGCGTGGCGGCTGGGAGGCGCGGCGGCGCTGGCCGTACTGGAGGAGGACTGGACGCCCGGACCGGAGCTCCTGGCCCGCGCCGCCGCACGGCTCGCCACCGCGTGGGAGGACGGCGAGCGCCCGGCCCTCCGTACGGACGGCCCCGGCCGCTGGACGGCCGCCGATGCCGGCGTACAGCTGCGGTTGGACCGCGAGGGCCGGTGGTGGCCCTTCCGCGAGAAGTCCGGCCACTGGTCCCCCGCCGGGCTGTCGGACCCGGACCCCGCCGCCGCGCTGGCGGGCGCCCTGCCGCCCCCGGCCGAGGACGCCTGACAATGCCGGGGGCCGGTCGCTCGTGCGCGGAGGGTGACCCCGTTGCCGAGCGGCCGGGGGGCGGCACGGGGTTGAAGGTCGATGGCCCGCCCCTCGTATGCGGGAGGCCGCCACGCATGGGGACACTGTGCTGAACGGTCACCGTCGTGAGGAGGAGCGGGGGAAGTGGAGAGGGGCGAGCTGCCGTATGAGTCCGTGAGGTACGCCGCCACGTGCCAGAACTGTGGGGCGGAGCTGGAGTGCTGCGGGGTGCAGGTCCTGGCAGGCGGCGGATTGCGCTGGGACGTCGAGTCGGCCTGTGCCGTCTGCGGGTTCGCGCTGGCCGCGTGCGGTGGCGACATGCCGGATGCGAGGCGGCGGCAGATGCTCGCCGAGCACGGTCCCACGCGGCTGGAGGTGAGCGGCCCATCGACGCAGGATGGCGTCACCGTCATGCGCGTCGTGCGGGCTGAGCTGGGCGTGGACCTGGCAGGCGCCAAGGCGGTGGCGCGCCGCGTGCTGAACGGTGGCTACTCGGGCACGTACCCCGAGGTGGAACTCCTGGCGCGCGCGTTGCGAGCGTGCGGAATCAACGCGTCGGCCGTTCGCCCGGAGGGGCTCGACGCGGAACTTTGGAGGGCGACCCCGAGGGGGCAGGGTGGCGGGCAGAATGAGCGGCTTGGTTGACCAGGGGGACGGCGGCTTCACGCTGCCGCGGGGTGCGACGGGCTTTTGCCGGCCGAAGGACGGTCCGCTCCCGGAGACGGAGCTGCGCGCGTTCCGCGCCGCTCTGTACGCCGCTGCCCGCGTCGCCGGAGGCACGGTGGGCGAGCTGGAGGAACGGGTGTATCCCCGGACCTACCACATCGCGACAGTGGTCGGGCACGACGGCGAGAGCGTTGTGCTGTGTCACGCTCACCACCCCTGGGTCGCCTTCGCCGATGTACATCGGGACTGATACGCGGAGGGCTTCGTGGCGGCGCCGTTGTGGGCCCAAGCCTTCGCTGACGCGGGTTTCACGGTCATGGGCGGCGAACTGCTCGCCACACCGCTCGCCGAAACGGACACCTCTACGCTCACCAGGGCCGAGTGGCGGAACGTCCGCTCCTACGGCGTCACCACGTTGGGTGGCATCCTCTTCAACGCGTGGGACTGACGCGAACAGCCACTCGGAGCGCGTGAACTCGGCGTCAGGCGGCCGTCCGTGTCGCCTCGGCAACGACGCAGCCCTTGTATTCGGCCCCTGTACCGTTGCCGTCGTAGGCCACTGATGCGTGCCCGGGCTGGGAGGCGGAGCCGCGCACCAGCAGCCCATCGACGGTGGCCTGCACCGGAGCGATGCCTTCGTCCGCCGTCTCACCCTGGAATCGCAGCGCGAGATCGTACGTGTAGTCCTGCCGCTCGTCGTTGGTGACGGTGAAGCGCACCACAAGCCGGTCCAGTTCCATGCCGCAGCTGTCGATGAGGACGTCCTGCTTGGCGTCGAGGCGTCCATGCGTCTCGCTCGCCACCGCACTGGGCCTGTGGCCATCAGGATCGTGGGCGCCGGAACCGGCGCAGCCGCCGAGAGCCAGAAGCACGGCTGTCAGCAGGATCGCTGTCGGCTCGGGACGTAAGTGCACGTGGACCCCCGTCGGCACAACCGTGGTCATACGGCCGGTCGTGAGCCTAACAGCGCGATCGCTGGAGTGGTGGTGCGTTCGGGGGACGTTTCGGGGGACGGCAGGCCGCCCCCGCGAAGCGGGTGAACAGACCGGGTCGGCGCGGGGGTGACCAGTGCCGTACCGTCTCGGTGCACGTGTTCTTGAGGGGGTTCGGAGTATGGAGACAGCGTTCGACGTCGCCGAGCGGCGCGCCTGGGCCGGACGGGCCGACGCGTATGCCGCGGGCTTCGCCAAGCTCTGCGCGTACCCGGTCCCCAGGCTCCTGGAGGCCGCCGGAGTGCGGACGGGCACCCGGGTGCTCGATGTGGGGACCGGCACGGGTGGCGCGGCGGCGGGTGCGTGTGCGCGGGGAGCGGTGGTGACGGTGGTCGATGCGGACCCGGGCGTGGTCGCTCGTGCGGCCGTGGCGGTCCCCGAGGCGGTCGTACGCCTGGCAGCCCTGCCCTGTCTTCCCTTCGGTTACGGTGAATTCGACGCGGCCGTGGGCAACTTCGTCATCAACCACGTCGGTCGTCCTCTGCAGGCCCTGCGGGAGCTCCGGCGCGTGACGAGGCCGGGCGGAACGGTCGCCGTCACCATCTGGCCGGCTCCCCCGGCAGCCGGTCAGGCGCTGCTCGGGAAGGCTCTGCGGGCGGCCGGCGTGGAACGTCCCCGGCACCTCCCCGCTCTGGCGCCCGAGGACGACTTTCCGCGCACGGAATGGGGTCTGGCGGCGCTGCTGCGCGAGTCGGGTTTGATGGATGTCGCCTGCGACGCGATGTCTTGGGATCATGTGACGACGGTCGAGGAGTGGTGGCTGGGACCGGCTGCCGGAGTGGCGACGGTCGGCCAGATGGTGACGAGCCAGGCTCCGGCGGTGATCGCCGACATCAGGAAGCACTTTGAGTCGCTGGCCCAGGAGTTCGCCGGTCCGGGTGGCACCCTCGTACTGCCTCACACTGCTTTGATCGCGTCCGGCCGGGTGTGACGTCATCGCCTCGGCGATGTGATGCACGCTGGTCCTGCCAGGTGCTTCAGACCACCGCGCCCAGGCCCACGCCCAGGGCTATGTCCGGGCGTTCGTCGTGGAGTTCGGTGGCGAGGCCGGCTGGTGGTCGTGGGAGTGGGTGCGGTGAGGGGGCCAGGGTCTGCCATTCGCGGGGGGACATGCCATAGGCGCCCTTGAACGTGCGGCTGAAGTGGGAGGGGCTGGTGAAGCCCCAGCGGTGGGCGACCGCCGCGACGGTGAGGCGGCGGCCCGTGCGGCTCAGGTCGGTGCGGCAGGCTTCGAGTCTGCGGCGGCGGATCCACTGGCTCACCGTCGTGCCGTCCTGCTGGAACAGTTTGTGCAGGTACCGGACGGAGATGAAGTGGGCGCGCGCGATCGAGACCGGTGAGAGCTGCGGGTCCATGAGGTGTTCCTCGATGTACGCGCGGATCCGGGCCAGCATGTCGGCGCCGGCGCTCGGGGAGGCGGCGGGGGCGGGCTCGCGGTCCGTTGCCGTGGCCGTGGCCGTGGCGAGGAGTTCGACGACCAGGACGGAGAGGAGGTGGACGGCCGTGCGGGAGAGGCGGTCGCCGACCGTGGAGCGGCGGAACTCCGCCTTGGCGGCCAGGGCGGAGAGGAAGTCCGACACCAGCGCACCCAACCCGTGGCGACCGGGGGCGGGGATTCCCACCACCCGGTCCAGCTCCGGTCCGGTGGCGCCGAGTTGGCGCCGGGGGACCCGGAAGAACGTCATCCGGGCGCCGTCGCCGAAGTGGAGGAGACCCGGGCGGGCGGGGTCGTGGAAGACCAGGTCGCCCGGGGCCAGTTCGCGCCGGGATCCGTCCCGGACGAGGGTGATCCGTCCCTGGACGTGCATGCCCAGGTAGAGGCAGTCGCCGCCGTCCTCGAGGGCCGGGGGGTGGGACAGGCTGCGGACCAGCCACGGGCCGGGCGATGTCAGTGATCGGGTCAAGGAAACTCCACACCGTAGGTTCTCATGACCATTCTGTGAAGGTGACGTTGTGATCGCCTCGTACGCATCGCCCATCCTGGCGGAGGGCATGGGGTATACGAAGCCGTTACTCTCCGCTGTCACGGCTTCGGACCAGGCGCGTCAGGTCCTGGCGCGAGGCGATCCCCAGCTTGGTGTAGACGCGGCGTACGTGCGTGCCGACCGTGTGCGGCGACAGGGCGAGCTCCGTCGCCACCTGGCGGTTCGTCAGGCCGCGTGCCACCAGGCGTACGACACGGAGCTCGGCACCCGTCAGCTCGGGCCAGTCCTGGGCGTACCCGGCCGAGGAGGGTTCCCTGCGTACACCGGCGGCACGCAGCCGGCGCCGGACCCGCTCGACGTCCCGGGTGGCCCCCGCCCGGGTGTAGAGGGCGAGGGCGGTGCTCAGGTGGGGTACCGCTTCGGGGGTACGGGTGGCTGCCAGCTTGCGTCCGGCGTCCTCCAGCGCCGAGGCGCGGGCCAGCGGCCGGTCGCCGTCCTCGTAGAGGCGCGCCGCGCGGAGGAGGAGCCCGAGGTCGTTGCCGAGCAGGGCACGGGCATGCGCGGCGGTGGCGGCAAGGATCGGGTGCCCCGGATTGAGCGCCGCCCGCCGCTCGGCCGCGTCCACCGCCGCCGCGGCCCACTCGTGGGCACCGGCCCGGAGCGCCACCCGGACGAGGGCCTGGGCCTCCCCCGGGTCGAGGAGGCCCGGGAGGAGCAGCCGTTCCTCGGGGAGGGAAGCGGGCTGCTCGTTGCGCGCGGCCGGGGCGTCCAACCCGGCCAGGGCGCTGAGCCCGGCCGGGTTGCTGAGGGCCGCTGGGGTGTTGGCTGCGGCCGGGTCGTGGGCGATGGGTGGGTCATTCATGGTGGCCTGGGTCTTGGGCGCTGTTGGGTCGCTGAGGGTGGCCCCTTCGTCCAGCGCGGCCCGGACGCGCGTGGGCCGGCCCTCCGCGTCGGCCAGCAGCGCGAGCATCCAGGCGGCCGTGGCGCGCACGGCGGCGGGTGCGGTGTCCCTCCGTAGCAGTCGTCGCGCCGCTTCCCCGGCGCGGGCCAGCTCGTCCCGGTCGCCCGTGTGCAGCGCGATGTGCAGGCGCGTCGGCACCAGCGTCACGGCGGCCAGGTCACCCACGGCGGCCGGATCACCCATGGCGGCTGGGTCTCCCCCGCCCCACCCGCCCCCCGCCCGGTACACGGCCTCGGTCTCGGCCCGTGCCTCCGCCGGACGCCCCAGGTCCAGGAGCGCCCGCGCGCGGACCGACGCCCAGCCGCCCGCTCCCGAACCGGTGCTCGCGGCGGTGGCCATGGCGAGTGCCTCGCGGGAGCGCCCGGTCGCGTTCAGCAGGAGGCCCTGCCAGAGAGCCTCCGGCGTGTCCGCCGCCTGCCCGGACCCCAGGGCGGCAGCGCGTTCCGCGTGCCGGAACGCGCTGTTCCAGTCCATCCGGTACAGGCACATCACCGATTCCGCCACCGCGAGAGTGACTTCGGCTGCGGGATCGGCGGCGGCCCACTCCCGGGCCGGGGCGGGGGTCGACTCCGCCGCCGCGTACTTGCCCGACAGGGCCAGCGCCAGGCACCGGAGCGCGAGCAGTCGTGCACGCAGGTGCGGCGGAACGCCGGGCAGTGCGGCGCCCGCGCCGGCCTGCCGGGCCGCCTCGGCGAAGTCGGAGGGGAGGGCCTGCCGGGCCAGTTCGAGGTGCGTCCGGGCTTCGGTCTCGGCTGCGTCCGCCCCGGTCGCCGGGGAGGGCAGGGTCGGCCGGTGCCGGATCGCAGCGCGCTCTTCCGGGTGGCCGGACGTCCGGCGGGACGGCGGCAGTCCGGCCGCCACCGCCTCACGGACCAGGGCGTGGCGGAACGCCAGTACCTCGCCGTCCTCCGTGAGCAGGTCGGCGTCCAGTGCTTCCCGTACGGCGCCGAGCAGCGCCACCGCCGGGCGCCCGAGCAACTCGCCCAGCGACTCCACCGTGACCGGCGGCTCCGCCACGGCCACGGTCTCCACGAGTGCGCGAGCCGCCCCGGACAGCAGGGCGAGCCGGCGCTCGACGAAGGCGAGGGACCGGGGTGCCTCGTCCACCACCGTCCTCCCCCCGTCCGTGAAAGCGCCGAGCAGTTCCACCAGCAGCGCCGGTACCCCTTCGGCACGACGGGCGAGCCGGAGGTCGCCCGGGCCGGGGACGGCGCCCAGAAGGTCCGCCGCGATCCGCGCGACCGCCCGGTCGTCGAGCGGCTCCAGTGAGAGGGCGTGTGCCCCGGATTCCCGGATCCTTTCCAGCGTCGTACGCACCCTCGGCGGCACGCTCCCGCCGCGCACCGCCACCAGCCACAGCACCGGGTGCGACACGAGCCGGGCGGCGACGGTGTGGAAGGTCAGCAGGGTCAGGTCGTCGCACCACTGGAGGTCGTCCAGCACGACGACCAGCGGCCCGCCGCGCGCCACCTCCCGCAAACGGTCAGCCAGTTCGTGCAGCAGCCAGAAGCGGCTGCCCGGCTCCTGGGCGAGGTCCCGCAGGCGAGCGGCACCGGGCAGGGGATCCTCGCCGCACAACAGCCCTTCGAGCAGCGGACCGAGGCCCGGCGCGACAGCCGGCCCGAGCGGGCCGGGCAAGCCGGAAAGGCCGGGCCGGCCCAGGGAGCCGAGCGGCTGGCCGCCCTCACCAACGCGCCCGCCCCCATCGGCGTACGCCCCCTCACCAACGCACCCGCCCCCACCGGCGTACGCACCCGCGTCAGCGCTCCCCTGGAACACCCGCATTCCGCGTCGGCGCGCCGATGCCGCCGCCTCCGCCAGGAGCCGGGTCCTGCCACTGCCCGGGGGGCCTTCGATCCGTACGATCGCGCCCGTGCCGAGGGCCAGCCGGTCGAGCCGGTCCTCGATGTACGCCCGTTCCGTCTCCCTGCCGCGCAGGGGCGTCCGTCCGGGAGGGGCGGGATCGGTGCCGAGGTCCTCGGGGCGGGGCCTGGTCGTCACGCGGACCAGTATGGGACATCCCGCCCACGCCCCCGGGCGCCGGGCGGCCCGGCGGCGGCCTCAGTCGAACCGCAGGTCGGCGAGTTGCCGTTCGAGGGCGGCGTCGTCGTCCTCGTGCTCGGACCGGGGCGGGCGGGCGGCCACGAGCGCCGCCAGTTCCCCGCCCGCGCGCCGGATGCGGGCGGGCAGGCCGTCGGTGTACGTGTCCCCGCCCGAGCCCCAGTCGCCAGACGCCGCGTACACGCCCGTGGGGGCGACCGTCGTACGCAGGTGGGCGAAGAGCGGGCGCAGCGCGTGGTCCAGGACCAGGGAGTGGCGGGCGGTGCCGCCCGTCGCCGCGATCAGGACCGGCGTACCGGTGAGGGCTCCCGGGTCGATCAGGTCGAAGAAGGACTTGAACAGGCCGCTGTAGGACGCCGCGAACACCGGGGTGACGGCGATCAGGCCGTCGGCCCGGGTCACCGCGTCGATGGCGGTGGCCAGTCTCGGCGGAGGGAAGCCGGTGACCAGGTGGCGGGCGATGTCGCCGGCCAGTTCGCGCAGTTCGAGCACCTCGGCCCTGACGTCCCGGACGACGCCCCGGGTTGTGCCGCCACCGCCGGGGGCGGCGTCGCTCCCGGGAGCGGGGGCGCCGGCCTCGTACGCCGTGGTGCCGGCCGGCCGGGCGGCGAGTTCGGCGCAGGCCGCCTCGGTGAGCCGGTCCGCGAGCAGCCGGGTGGCGGAGGGGGTGCTCAGCCCCGCGGAGACGGTGATCAGCTTCATGCGGCGGTCACCCCGTGGGGCTCCGGGCCGGATGCTCCTCGCCCGCCGCGGGCCGCCGACGGTTCGTCCGGCGGAGGCGTGGCGGCGGCGACGCGCGCGGCGTGGGTCGGCGCGTCCGGTACGGCGGGAGGGCGGCCCTTCGCGAACTCCCGGCGCAGCACGGGGACGACTTCTTCGCCGAGGAGGTCGAGCTGTTCGAGGACGGTCTTGAGGGGCAGGCCGGCGTGGTCCATCAGGAAGAGCTGGCGCTGGTAGTCGCCGACCGTCTCCCGGAACGACAGGGTTCGTTCGATGACCTGCTGGGGGGAGCCGACGGTGAGCGGGGTCTGCTCGGTGAACTCCTCCAGGGTGGGGCCGTGCCCGTAGACGGGTGCGTTGTCGAAGTAGGGGCGGAACTCGCGTACCGCGTCCTGGGAGTTGGCGCGCATGAAGACCTGGCCGCCCAGGCCGACGATCGCCTGCTCCGGAGTGCCGTGGCCGTGGTGGGCGTAGCGGCGGCGGTAGAGGTCGACCATGCGGCGGGTGTGTTCGGCGGGCCAGAAGATGTTGTTGTGGAAGAACCCGTCGCCGTAGTAGGCGGCTTGCTCGGCGATCTCCGGTGAGCGGATCGAGCCGTGCCAGACGAACGGCGGGACGCCGTCGAGGGGCCGGGGCGTGGAGGTGAAGCCCTGCAACGGCGTGCGGAAGCGGCCCTCCCAGTCGACGACGTCCTCGCGCCACAGCCGGTGCAGCAGGGCGTAGTTCTCGATGGCGAGGGGGATGCCCTGGCGGATGTCCTGCCCGAACCACGGGTAGACCGGGCCGGTGTTGCCGCGGCCCGTCATCAGGTCGACGCGCCCGCCGGCCAGGTGCTGGAGCATCGTGTAGTCCTCGGCGATCTTCACCGGGTCGTTGGTGGTGATCAGGGTCGTCGAGGTGGACAGGATGATCTTCTCGGTGCGGGCGGCGATGTAGCCCAGCATCGTGGTGGGCGAGGAGGGCACGAACGGCGGATTGTGGTGCTCGCCGGTCGCGAAGACGTCCAGCCCGACCTCCTCGGCCTTCAGGGCGATGGCGACCATCGCCCTGATCCGCTCGTGCTCGGACGGAGTCCTCCCGTCGGTGGGGTCCGGCGTCACATCGCCGACGGTGAAGACGCCGAACTGCACGGGGTGGGTGGGTGAGTGCATCCGTGACGCCCCCGTCACTTGGCGAGGAAGGCGAGGAGAGCGGCGTTGACCTCGTCCGCGTGCGTCCAGAGCAGGCCGTGCGGGGCACCCTCGATCTCCACGTAGTCGGCGGAGGGGAGCATCCGGTGGAACGGGCGCGCCGTTCCCTCGGCCGGGAGGATGCGGTCGGCCGTGCCGTGCAGGACGAGCGCCGGGACGTCGATGGCGGGGATGTCGGCCCGGAAGTCGGTGTACCAGGTGGAGGGCGCGGCGGCAGCGGCATGGGCCCCGCCGCCCGCGGCGACGGCCCAGCTGTTGCGCACCGCCTCCTCGCTGATGCGGGTGCCCAGGTTCTCGTCGAGGTTGTAGAAGTCCTGGTAGAACGCGGTGTAGTAGGCGTACCGGTCGGCCTTGACGGAGGCGACGACCCCGTCGAAGAACTCCTTGGGCGCGACGCCGTCGGGGTTGTCGTCGCTCTTCAGCAGGCAGGGTTCGAGCGAGGCCAGGAACGCGGCCTTGGCGACCCGGCCCGAGCCGTACCGGGAGAGGTAGCGGGCGACCTCGCCGGTCCCCATGGAGAAGCCGACGAGGACCGTGTCGCGCAGGTCCAGGGTCTCCATGACGGTGTGGAGGTCGGCGGCGAAGGTGTCGTAGTCGTAGCCGGTCGTCGGCTGGGAGGACTGCCCGAAGCCGCGGCGGTCGTAGGTGATCACCCG
Organism: Streptomyces sp. NPDC015131; assembly: GCF_043079975.1. Lineage (NCBI taxonomy): Bacteria > Bacillati > Actinomycetota > Actinomycetes > Kitasatosporales > Streptomycetaceae > Streptomyces > Streptomyces sp. NPDC015131. Next base: position 151,680 of record NZ_JBIBVB010000008.1, read on the forward strand.
GTGGCCGGCGTCGAGGAGGGCGGCGGTCTGCCGCTCCCAGGAGTGCCCGTCGAGGGGGAAGCCGTGGATGAGCAGGACGGGCCGGCCGGTGCCGTGGTCCTCGTAGTACAGGTCGATGGGGGTGCTGTTCTCCTGGCCCACGGTGATGTACGGCATGGGGGCTCCTCGCTTCGGGTGGTTCGGTGGTCGGTCCGCGTCGCGGCACGTCGCTCCGGTGCGGTCCCCTGTACGGCGGATGCCGGACGGTGGTGCCTGGGTGCGCAACGTGATGACGTCACGCTAGGCCCCGCCCACCGGGCGTGTTGTCGTGTGACGCACCGGCGTTTGCCCGTCGGCGCAGCGTTCCTCGCAGGAGCCGAGCGGCCGGCCCGCCCGGCGGCCGGTCAGAGGGGCTCGTCCTCCGGCGGTACGAGCCGGGCCAGCCGGACCCGGGAGGTGACGGCCAGCTTCCGGAAGACCGACGCCAGATGGGTGTTGACGGTGTGGGGGGAGATCACGAGGACGGCGGCGGCCGATCGGTTGGTGTGCCCGGCGGCGATCAGCCGGGCGACCTTGCGTTCCGATGCGGTGAGCGCGTCCCAGCCGTGTTGGGGGGGCGGGGCCGTGGCGCGGCGGCGGGCGCCGGTGCGGGCGCGGGCCCGGGCCCGTTCGAGGTCCGTGCGGACGCGGTCGGCGTCGGCGCCCGCTCCCGCCCGTACGTACGTCTCGTACGCCGTGGTCAGCGCGGGCGCCGCCGCGGCGGTGTCGCCCGCTCGCAGCAGCGCGCGCCCGAGGTCGGCGGAGGCTGCCGCGAGGTGCAGGGGGCGGGGCCCGGTGCCGAGGATGCGGACGGACCGCTCCAGGAGGGCGCGGTCGGCGTGCACCAGGGCGGCGGTGTGCGCGGCGATGCCCTGCGGCGTCGGTACGGAGGGGTTGCGGGCGGCGTGGCCCGCGGCCTGGGCGGTGAGGTCCTGGGCCAGGGGGCGGTCGCCCGCACGGAGGGCGATCTTCACGGCGTCGACGAAGTGGGTGCGCAGCAGGCGCCACCGGACGAACGGGTTGTCGTGCTGGACGGACCTGAGGTGGTCCGCGGCGGCCGGGTGGTTCCCGTCGGCGTCGGCGATGACGGCCTCCAGGTAGTGGCGTACGGCGTTGTTGCCGGGGTTCGGCCGCTCGGCCACCGCCGTACGGACCGTGTCGAGGTGTTCGCCGGCCGTACGCCGGTCGCCGCGCGCCAGCGCCAGCCCCGCCCGCAGCACCCGCACGTTGACCAGCATGTTGGGGACGCCGATCTCCGCTTCGAGCCGTTCGACGGTGACGAAGCCGGTCTCGGCGTCGTCCAGGCGCCCGAGGCCCAGGTCGAGGGTGCCCTGGGCCCACATCAGCAGGGCGGGGCGCGGGGGTTCGCCGTCGGCCGCGGCGAGCAGCCGGCGGGCCCGGTCGAGGTCGTCCTGGTGGATCCGGGCGACGATCTCCTCGGGCAGGAAGGCGGCGTCGAAGGCGCTCAGCGCCGTGTGGTGGTCGACGGCGGCGGCGCAGTCCCCGGCGTTGAGGGCGATCTCGCCGAGGCCCCACAGCGCGGCGACCCGGGCCTCGCGGTCGCCCGCCCGCTCCGCCTCGGCGAGTGCCCGCTCCCCCGTCGCGCGGGCGGCCGGGAGGTCGGGGCCGCGTGACTGGGCCAGCGCCTGCCGGGCGGTCAGCCGGGCGGAGATTGCCGGGTCGGTGGCGACGGCCAGGGCGGCGCGGGAGCGCCGGTCCAGCTCGTGGATGTCGTCCAGGTGCCACAGGGCGTCGCCGAGGACGGACTGGAGCCGGGCGAAGACGTCCAGGGGCGGCAGCTGGGCGAGGAGGCCGTCGGCCACCTCCCGGGCGCGGCGGTAGCGGCCGGCGCGGGTCAGCGCGGCGATGGCCCGCTCCCCCGCCTCGTACAGCCGCGGGTCGTGCGGCGGCACCAGTTCCAGGGCGCGCAGGGCCAGGTCGGCGGCGAGGTCGGGCATCACGGCGCGTACGTCGGCGGCGGCCCTGCCGAGCAGTTCGACCGCCTCGTGGTCGCCGGGTTGGGCGCTCTTGAGGAGGTGCGGTACGGCGTCGGCGGCGGCCCGGCCCATGGCGACGAGGTGCCGCGCGGCCTCCCGGTGCAGGGCCCGGCGCGCGGAGGGGGCCAGGTCGGCGTACACGGCCTGGCGGAGCAGGTCGTGGCGGAACACGAGCTGTTCGCCGTCGTCGTCGAGCAGCCCGGTGGCGAGGGCCTCCCGCAGCTCGCCGAGGAGCCCGGCCGTGGGCCGGCCGCACAGGGCGGCGGCGTCGGCGAACCGGAAGGCCCTGCCGAGGACCGAGCCGACCCGGAGGAGGTCGAGGGTGCCCGGCCGGAGCGTGGCGAGTCTGGCGCGTACGCCGATGACCAGCCGCTGGGGCGGTTCGGCCGCCGGGTCGTGGGGTTGGGGCTCGGGGGCGCCCGCCGCACGGGCACGGCCGGCGCGGGCCGTCTCGGCGGCAGGGGTGTCCGGGGCGGCGGGGCCGTGGAGGCCGTCCGGGCCCGCGTCATCACGGTGGCCGTCGTCCGTGCCGTCCGGGTCCCGGAAGCCGTGGACGCCGTCCGGGTCCCGGAGGCCGTGGACGCCGTCGGGGTCCCGGAGGCCGTGGACGCCGTCCGGGTCCCGGAGGCCGGGGGCACCGTCGGAATCCCGTAGGCCGTGGACGCCGTCCGGGCCGGGGGCCGCGAGGCCGGCCAGCATCTCGGTGGCGAGGAAGGGGTTGCCGCCCGACCCGTCGAGCAGCCGTGCGACCGTCGCCGGGACCGGGCGGTCGCCGCCGAGGACGTCGCGGGCCAGTTCGGCGAGGGCCTCGCCCGGCAGGGGCCGCAGCGGGATCCGCGTCGCCCGGGTGCCGTCGCCGCGCAGGTCCGGGTCCTCCCGGCCGGCGAGGAGCCAGAGCACCGGTGAGGTGCGCAGCCGGGCGGGCAGGACGTTCAGGGCGAACCGGCTGAGCGGATCGGCCCATTGGACGTCGTCGATCGCGATGAGTACGGGTGTGCCCGCCGTACGCTCCTCGATGAGCTGGGCCATCCGCTCGACGAGCCAGATGCGCTGGTCGTGGTGGCCGGCGAGGCGGGCGAAGTCGCCGGGCGGCAGCAGGGGCGGGTCGCCGTGCAGGAGGCCGGAGGCCAGGGAGGCGAGCGGCGCCAGTTCGTGCAGTTCCTCGGCGCGCCCCTCGCTGACGAGGAACCCGTGCTCCCGGGCGATCGCGGCCGCCTCGGCGAGCAGCGCGGTCTTGCCGATCCCCGGCTCGCCCAGGAGCAGGGCGAGCGCGGAGCCGTCGCCGTCCCGCACGGACCGTACGAGGGCGGTCAGTTGCCCGACCTCCGCCTCCCGGCCGCGCAGTCCGGGCCTGCTCGGCCCGGCGCCCCGGTCCACCCCCGGGCCCGCACCCGTGATGCCTCCGTCCGCACCCACACCCGCACCCGCGACGCCTCCGCCCGCGCCCATGGTCTCCTCCTGCGTGTCCCTGCGCTCGCCCATCCTCCCGACGTCCCTCACCCCTTGACGGCGCCCGCCATCAGGCCCCGTGTGACGTGGCGCTGGAGGGCGAAGAACGCCAGCAGCGGGACGGACGCCGATACGAAAGCACCGGCGGTGAGCCGTTGCCACTCGTTGCCGCGGGTTCCGGCCAGTTCCGCCAGCCTGACCGTGACGGGCGCGGTCTCGGCGGTGCCGCCCGACAGCGCCAGCGCCACCAGCAGGTCGTTCCAGACCCAGACGCACTGGATCACCGCCAGGGCGGCCAGGGCCGGCCGGGCGAGCGGGAGGACGATCCGGAGCAGGAGCGTCCCGTGGGACGCGCCGTCGACCCGGGCGGACTCGATCAGGTTCCGGGGCAGCGAGGCCAGGTGGTTGTGGAGGAGGAACACCGCGAAGGGCAGTGCGAAGGCGGTGTGGGCGAACCAGATGGGGCCGAACCGCGCGGCTCCGGCGGGGTCCCCGCCCGGCAGGGACAGCCATCCGGCGGAGGCGAGGCGCAGGAGCGGCACGAGGGCCATCTGGAGGGGCACGATCTGGAGGGCGAAGACGCCCACGAGGAGGGCGTCGCGCCCGCGGAAGTCGATCCACGCCAGCGCGTACGCCGCGAGGAGCGCGAGGACCAGGGGGAAGAGCACCGACGGGACGGTGATGACGACGGAGTTGACGAGGTGGTCGGCGAACCGTCCCGAGCTGTTGCGGCCACCGGCCAGCACCTCGGCGTAGTTGTCGAGGGTGAGGCGCGGGGCGCCGAACACGGTCCACCAGCCCGAGGTCTTGATGTCCTTCTCGGGGCGGAAGGAGGAGACGAGGAGGCCGAGGGTGGGCGTCGTCCAGAGCAGGGCGATCAGCACGGCGGCCGTCGTGGCGGCGCGGGAGGTGAGGCCCGCCCGGGTCCGGCTCATCCCGCTCTCCGCCGGGCTCGGGCGGCCATCGCGGCGGCCACGGGCGTGACCAGGACGAACAGCAGGACGGCGAGCGCCGCGCCCCGGCCCGACCGGCCGTGGCGCAGGGCCTGATCGTACATCTCGTGGGCGAGGACCGCGGTGTCGAAGTGGCCGCCGGTCATGGCCCTGACGATGTCGAACGCCTTGAAGGTGGCCGTGGTCTCGGTGAGGAGCACCACGGTCAGGGCGGGCCGGATCGCCGGCAGGGTGATGTGCCGGAAGACCTGCCGCGGTGAGGCACCGTCGAGCCGGGCCGCCTCGGTGATCTCGGCGGGTACGGCGGCGATGGCGCCCGCCAGGAGGAGGGCGGCGAAGCCCGCCTGGGTCCACACCATGACGACGACGAGGAGGAGGACGTTCCAGGGGGACTCCACGAGCCACTGCCGCGGTGTGCCGCCGAAGGCCACGACGAGCTGGTTCAGCAGCCCGATCTGGTCCGCTCCGGCGGGGCGGTAGGCGTAGACGAACTTCCAGACGACACCGGCGCCGACGAAGGAGATCGCCATGGGCAGCAGGAGGAGCGCGAGGGCGGGCGCCCGCAGCCGGGACCGTACGACGACGGCTGCGTAGAGCAGGCCGACGGCCGTGACGAGCGGGGGCACCAGCAGGACCCAGACCAGGGTGTTGCGCAGGGCCCCCAGGGCGGTGGGGTCGGTGAAGAGCCAGGCGTAGTTGTCGAGGCCGGCCCATGTGTGGCCTTCGTCGTCCAGGAACGACAGTACGAGGGTACGCAGGCCGGGTATCAGGAGGCCGGCCGTGAGCAGCGCGGTCGCCGGGGCCAGGAGCAGGAGGGCGGCGCCGCGCCTGCGCGGGCGGGGCCGGTGCAGCACCAGGAGGATCAGGCCGACCACGGCGGCGAAGGCGGCGACTCCCCGGAGCAGTTCCGTCAGTTTGGGCTGCTGGGCGAGCAGGTCGAACGTCATCGGCCGCGCGGGCGCGGCCAGGACCGCTCGACGGAGTCGGCCACCGTCCGGCTGTCCTCGCCCCCGATCCAGTCCAGGGCGCCCTTCCAGAAGGTGCCGGATCCGACGGAGGCGGGCATCAGGTCCGAGCCGTCGAACCGGAACTGGGTCCGGGGGTTCTGGAGGAGCCGGATGGACAGCTCGTCCACCGGGTTGGCCGCGTGGTCCGGGTCCACGTCCTTGTGCGCGGAGACGAAGGGGCCCTTCCGCATCCGGCTGTCGGCGAACCGGGCGGTGGCCAGGTACTCCTGGAAGGCCCGGACCTCGGGGCGGTCGGAGAACGCGGCGGCGAAGACCCCGCCGCCCAGGACGGGCAGGCGGGTGCGGTCCGTGCCCGGCAGGAGGAAGGCGTACACGTCCTTGTCGGGGCCTATCTCGGTGCCGTCCGGCCAGTGTTCGGCGTAGAACGAGGCCTGGCGGTGCATCGCGCACTCGCCGGTCAGGACGGGGGCGCCGGCGTCCTGGTAGGCGATGGAGGAGATGGAACGGGCGGGGCCGAAGCCTCCGTTGGCGTACCGGTCGTCCTTGAGCACCGATCCGACCGTGTCGAACGCCTCGATCACGCGCGGGTCGTTGAAGGGGATGTCGTGGGCGACCCACTGGTCGTACACGTCCGGTCCCGCCCGGCGCAGCAGGACGTCCTCGATCCAGTCGGTGAGCGGCCAGCCGGTCGCCTCGCCGGACTCGGCGCCCGCGCACCACGGGGTGACCCCGGAGGCGGCGATCCTCTCGGTGAGGGCCATCAGTTCGTCCCAGGTGCGGGGCACGGTGAGGCCCCGTTCCCGGAAGAAGGCGGGCGAGTACCAGACGAACGACTTCACATTGGCGACCAGCGGGGTGCCGTAGAGCGTGCCGTCCACCGTCGCGTAGCCGTTCCAGTCGGCGGACCAGCCCTGGCGGGCGAGGGAGGCGACCGCGGGGGGCAGGGGCTTGAGGTGGCCCCGGCGGGCGAAGCGTTCCAGCAGTCCGGGCTGCGGGAAGAAGGCGACGTCGGGTGCGCTGCCGCCGTCGACCCGGATCTGGATGCGGGCCTCGAACTCGCCGTCGCCCTCATACGCGACGTCGATGCCGGTGCAGCGGGCGAAGTCCGCCCAGGTCTCCTCGAACAGGTCCGCCTCGCGGTCCCGGTTGGAGGCGTAGACGGTGACGCGGGTGCCGGGATGCGAGCCGTAGCGGTCGTACGGCCGGCAGCTCGCCGCGTCGCGGGGCCGGGAGGCGTCGCGCGGGGCGCCGCAGGCGCTGACGAGGGCGGCCAGGATGACGACGGCGAGCGCGACTCTCGCGCCGGACCTCATGGTGTGCTTCCTCCGATCGCCCACCGCGTGATCGCGGGGGCGGACCGAAGTTATCAGCGGTCGAACAACATCGACCAATCGTTCAATTTCGGCAGTCGTCGCAGGCCGGGCGGTCGTCGCCGCACGTACCGGCGTCCGGCCCGGGCCGGCCTCAGAGCCCGAATTCGGCGTGCCGGGAGGCGGGGACCAGATCGGCGTACTCGGGGTGCCTGCCGATCCACGCCCGGATGAAGGGGCAGTACGGCAGGACGCTCAGCCCGCGCGCCCGGGCGTCGTCGAGCGCTCCCCGGGCGAGCAGCCCGCCCAGGCCCCGGCCGGCGAACCGCGGGTCGGTCTCGGTGTGGATGAAGGCGATCTCCGTCCCTTCCCCCTCGCGCGCCGCCGGGGAGAGGAAGTACTCGGCGAAGCCGGCGGTCTCAGGGCTCCGGCGGCCCCCGGGAGCGCCGGGGGCGCCGGGGACGCCGGGGGCGCCGGGGACGCCGGGGGCGCCGGGAGTGGCGGGAGTGGCGGGAGCGGCGTCCTCCTCGGCCGTGGCGAGGATCTCGTACCGGGATCTCTCCGGGCGGTCCGTGACGTGCGCTTCCACGGTGCTCAGCCCTCCACCAGCGGGGTGTCCACCAGGTGTTCGGCCAGGAACCAGACCTGCGCCTCGCCGGTGCGGACGACGCCGGAGACGAGCAGGTCGGCGCTGCCCTCGTCGCCGCGCGCCGAGGCCCGGGCTGCGGCGTCCCGCGCGTCGGTCAGGATCGTCTCGTGCGCGGCGAGGAGCCGGGACAGCATGGCGGGGACCTTCTCGACGCCGTCCGGGGGGCGCGGTACGGCCGTCAGCTCGGCGACATGGCGCGGGTCCCCGACCGCGACACCGCCGAGGCTCTGGACGCGCTCGGCCAGGGCGTCCACGAGGGCGAGCTGCGCCTCGGCGTGCTTGTCCAGCATGAGGTGCAGCGAGGCGAACGTCGCGCCGCGCACCAGCCAATGGTGCTTCTTGTAGAGCGAGTAGAGGATCTGGGTGTCGGCGAGGACGCGGTTGAGCCGGAGGCAGGAGTACGCGCGCGTGTCGTGGTCCAGGCCGATGGGCAGGTGGTTGAGCGTGCCGAACGCCTGGATCTCGTCGCCGGTCCGGTGGTCGGGCGCCTGCGCCTGCGGTCGCGTCTGCGGCTGCTGCCGGGTGTCCGGGCGCGGCGGTGCGGTGAGGGTCGGTTCCACGGGTGCTCCTGGTACGGATCGCCGGGGCCGGGCGGCCGGTGGCGGTGGGTGTCCCGACGCTACGGCCGGCTCGGCCCGCCGACTTTGCTCCCCGCGCCCGGGGTCCGTACCGCCTGCGCACGCCCCCTCGAACGGGACCGGGGCTCAGGACGCCGGGTGGGAGGCCACGACGTCGCCCCGGGTGTCGGCGGCCAGGTAGCCGGCCGCCTGGTACTCGTTGGTGAGGTAGAAGAGCACGGTGGGCCGGTCCTCGTTGAAGGTCCAGCGCTTGACGATCACGTACCGCAGGTTCGGGTCGTCGACCTTCAGTTCCCGCTCCCCGCGCCGCATCAGTGCGGGCAGGGTGTCCCAGGCCAGTCCGGCCGCGTCGAAGGGCTGTTCGTCGGCACTGTCGGCGCCGATGGTGCCGCCGGGGCCGGTCCTGGTGGCGGCGCCGTCGCGGTACTGGTACTCGTCGTAGGTCGACGCGCCCGGCCCGGTGGGGATCTCGGCCAGGGCGTAGTCCTCGTAGACGGTCACCTCCTTGACCTCCGCGTGGCCGCTCGCCTCGCGGAAGGCGCCGAGGACGGTGCGGATGTTCGCGGGGGTGAGGAGGGAGCCCTTGGCCACCGCCCGGTCCGCCGTACCGTCCGACGGGCCCCGTGTGCCGCCGCCCGCCGGGTCCGGCCGGTCGGCGGCCGGGGTGCGCGGGGCGGAGCTGGAGGCCGGTGCGCCGCCGGTGCCCTGCCGGCCCGCGTCCGGGTCGGCCGTGCCCGTGCCGGAGGGCCAGTTCAGGGCGGCGACCACCAGGACGGCGACGGTCGCGGCGGAGGCGGCGGAGACGACGGCTGTACGGCGGGCCCGGGGCCGGCGGGCGGGCGCGGTGGACGGTATGGGCGGCCCGAACGCGCCATGGGGCGGAGCGGCCGGCGTCCATGGGCCGGCGGGCGTCGGCGGGGCGTACGCCTGAGCGGGGGCCGCCGCACCGGAGACGTGCGGGGACCGGTCCGCGGGAGCCGACGCCCCCGGCGCCCCCGCCACCTCGGTCGCATCCCGCAGGAGCCGGTCCAGTTCGGCGGCGTCGGGGCGCAGCGCGGGGTCGCGGACGAGCAGCCGTTCGAGGACGGGGCCGAGGGCGCCGGACCGGACGGGCGGCGGGATCGGGTCGTCCAGCACGGCGACCACCGTCGCGAGACCGGTCGCGCGCCGGAGCGGGTGGTGCCCCTCGGCCGCGACGTACAGCAGCATGCCGAGGGACCAGAGGTCGGAGGCCGGGTTGCCCTCCTCGCCCCGCACGCGCTCGGGCGCGATGTACTCGGGCGAGCCGATGAGGTCGCCGGTCGCGGTGAGCCGTGACGTCGTGCCGGACAGGGCCGCGATGCCGAAGTCGGTCAGGACGGCGGTGCCGTCGGGGCGGAGCAGGACGTTCGCGGGCTTGACGTCGCGGTGCTGGACCCCGGCGCCGTGGGCGGCGCGCAGGGCCGCGAGGACCTCCCGGCCGAGCCTGGTCACGTCGGGCACGGGCAGGGGGCCCTCGGCGAGCCGGTCGTACACGGAGCGGCCCTCGACCAGTTCCATGACGATCCAGGGGTGGGAGCCGTCGGCGGGCTCGACGATCTGGTGGATCGTCACGACATGCGGGGACGACAGCCGGGCCAGCGCCCGCGCCTCGCGCACGGCGCGCTCGCGGACCTGCGCGGCGAGTCCGGGGTCGGCCTCCACCAGGGCGGGGTCCGGCGGGCGGACCTCCTTGAGCGCGACCTCCCGGTCCAGGGCGACGTCCCGCGCCCGCCAGACCGTGCCCATGCCGCCGCTGCCGAGGCGGGAGACCAGGGCGAACCGCCCGTCGACCAGCCGTCCGCCGCCCTCACTCATGCTCATGGCGGGTCATCGTAGGCGGCGGGCGCGCCCGCCGTCCCGGCAGGCGCCGCACGGCGTCCGGAGCCGGGCGCCGGGGGCCGTCACCGGCCCCTCACCGGCCCGTCACCGCGCGGGGAATCTCCGTCGGCGGCGTACCGTTCGGATCTAGACTTTGCGGCTCGGGTCGTGATCGGTACGGGCCGCGGGCCTGGTACGAGGCGTTCCGGGCACGTGGAGCGGCACCGCAGCGTACGCACCGACCGCGCGAGGAGGAGGATCATGAACGCCGCCGGGGAAGAACGGCAGCAGCTCGACGTCGCCGACGTCCTCAACGCGAAGCGGACGCTCCTCCAGCTGCTCGGCCGCGCGGGGGTGTTCGCCGGGGACGCCGAGGAGCTGATCGGCCTGGTGGAGGCCGGTGCGCTGGCGCTCGCCCATCAGGAGCTCGGCGGGCGGCGGCGGAGCGTGCCCGGGGAGAAGGGCGAGCCGTACGAGTCGGGCTGGCTGGACGGGGCCCAGGCGGTGGCCGACGAGCTGGGTGCGCGGGCCGAGCGGGCGCTGCGGGAGGCGGTCGCCGCCGATGCGGCGGGCCCGCCCCCGGAGGCCCGTCCTCCGGTCAGCCGGATGCAGGTGGAGCGGGCGCGGGTGGCGGTGACGCCGCTGTACCTGGCGTTCGCCGAGGTGTCCGACCTCGATCCCGAGGTGTCCGAGCAGGTGCTCACCGCCGTCCTGGGCACGATGAGTTCCCGCCGGCGGGCCGGGTACGCGGGGCGGCTGGCGGAGTTCACCGCGACCCACCGGGAGCGCCTGGAGCGGCTGTACGCGGAGTACGGCGCGGGGAGCAGGATCGCCATCCACGGCCGCTACTCGCTGGTCCACTCCCCCACGAGTGTCGCCGTGCTGGAGCGCCTGGCGTCCGACCCCGCCGCGCTGCGCGAGGAGTGGGACGCGGCGGAGCTGCCGCCCGCGTGGCTGGAGGGCCTGTGGGCGGCCTGGACGGCGGGGAACTGACGGCAGGGTCTCCCGCGAGTTCCGGCAGCGTGTCGCGCGCGGCCGGGGCGGGGGTGTTGGATCTTCCGCCGACCGGCTCGGGCGTTCGTCGTGGGGACCGGGCATTGCGGGCGGCGGGGCCCGGGGACTTGACTGGGCGGTACGGGAGGCGGGCCGAGGCGCCGGCCGGTGTTGTGGCGGGGGAAGCCCGTACCGAGGGAAGCGAAGGACACCATGCTCGACGGCTGTACGCCCTGGCCGGAGGAGTTCACCGACCGCTACTGGATGGCGGGCCACTGGCAGGGTTACACGCTGGACGACCTGCTGCGCGGGTGGGCGGTGCGGTACGGGCCGCGCACCGCGGTCGTGGGGGGCGACACCCGGCTGACGTACGCGCAGCTGAACCGGCGGGCGGACCGGATGGCGGCGGGGTTCCGCCTGCGGGGGCTGCGGCCCGGTCAGCGGGTGATCGTCCAGCTGCCGAACGTCCCGGAGTTCGTCGTCACCGTGTTCGCCCTGATACGGGCCGGGGCGGTTCCCGTCCTGTGCCCGGTTTCGTACGGCGCTGGCGGGGTGTCCCGGCTGGTACGGGTGAGCGAGGCGGTCGGCTGGGTGGTTCCCCCGGAGTACCGGGGCGTCGACCTGGCGGCGACGGCGGCGCAGATCGCCGCCGAGGGGCCGTTCCTGCGGCGGGTGTTCACCTATGAGGCGCCCGGTGCCTCGTCTCCGTACGGGGGGATGACGATCGACCCGGCGGGCTGCCACTCCTACCCGCTCGGCTCGATCGACGCGCCTCCCGAGCCGGCGACGGCGCTCGGGGCCGGCCAGGTGGCGCTGCTCCTGCTCGCGGGCGGGGCCGGGGAGGCGCCCGCGCTCGTCCCGCGTACCCACAACGACTACGCCTGCCAGGCGCGGGCCGCCGCCGAGGCGGTGTCGCTCACGGAGGACGACGTGTACCTGGCCGCGCTGCCGGCCGCCGTCAACCTCGCGTTCGGCTGCCCGGGCATCCTCGGCACGCTCTCCGTGGGCGGCACCGTGGTGATGGTCGAGGACCTGGACCCGGCGGCGTGCCTGGCGGCCGTCGCGCGGGAGCGGGTCACCGTGGCGTCGCTGCTCCCGGAGACGGCGCGGGCCTGGCGGGACGCGGGTGCGGCGGTACGGGCCGAGGCCGGCAGCCTCCGCCTGGTGCAGATCGGCGGCGCCCCCGAGGACCCGGTCGCCACCGAGCCGGTTCCCGCCCTGGGCTGCGCGACGCAGCGGATCGTCGACCTGGCGGAGGGCCTGGTCACGACGGCCGGCCCGACCGGCCCGGGCGAGCCGGTGCCGACGACGTACGGCCGCCCTCTCTCGCCCGGCGACGAGCTGCGTGTGGTGGACCGGGACGGCCGGGACGCGGCCGACGGCCGGCCGGGCGAACTCCTCGCGCGCGGGCCGCACATCGTGCGCGGCTACTACCGCACCCCCGACCGCACCGCCCGCTCCTTCACACCCGACGGCTACTTCCGCACCGGCCTCCTCGCCGCCCGCACGCCCGGCGGCGAGGTGACGGTGGTGGGGCGCCTGGCGGAGGCTTCCGTACGGCGCTGACGGCGGCGCCGCCGCTCCCGGGGCCGGGAGGGGCGGCGCGGGGCGGCCGTCAGGTGTTGTCGAGGTCGCCGGTGAAGGCGGCGGCGATCCGGGCGTGGACGCGGGCTTCGGCGGGGCGGCCCTGGCGTTCCAGGGTGCGGCTCAGCAGCAGCCGGGCGTAGTGCTCGACCGGGTCCCGCTCCACGATCAGGCGCAGCTCGGCCTCGGCGCGGCGGAGTTGGGCCGAGTGGTAGTAGGCGCGGGCGAGCAGGAGCCTCGGGGCGGTCTGCCCGGGGGCGTCCTCGACCAGTCCGGCGAGCACGCGGGCCGCGGTGTCGTAGTCCCTGGCCTCGAAGAACCGCTGCGCGCGCTCCCAGCGCTCCGCCGGTGTGCCGTGGTGGTAGTAGGCGTCGCGGATGGAGCTGTACGTCGTGTTCACGGTGACCTCCTTCGGTGCCGTCAACCGCGCCCGTTCGTTGAATATTCCACTACTGGTGGGGCTCTGGGCCGGCTGCGCGGTGGGCCTCGCGGTAGCGGGACGGGGCGATGCCGTACCGGCCGGTGAACGCCTGGCGCAGGCTCTCGGCGGAGCCGAAGCCGCACCGGGTGGCGATGCGCGCCAGGGGCAGGGCGGTGGTCACCAGGAGGTGCGCGGCCGCCTCGGTGCGGGCCCGGCGGACGAACCGGCCCGGGGTCTGCCCGAGGTGGTCGAGGAACAGGCGGCCGAGGTGGCGCGGGGTGACGCCCGCGAGCCGCGCCAAGGCGCCGGTGCTCAAGTCGCCGTCCGGGCACCGTGCGATGTGCTCGACCAGCCGCCTGACCAGGGCGTCGCGGGGCGGTGGGGCATCGGTGAACATGCTCATCTGCGCCTGGTTGCCCGGGCGTTGCAGGTAGGTGACCAGGTCGCGGGAGACCTGGCGGGCCAGTTCGGCGCCGTGGTCGTCCTCGATGAAGGCGAGGGTCAGGTCGAGCGCGCTGGTGATGCCGGCCGCCGTGAAGACGTCGCCGTCCCGGATGTAGATGGGGTCCGCGTCCACGGTGACCCGGGGGTGGCGGTCGGCCAGCCGGGCGGCGAACCGCCAGTGCGTCGTGGCCCGGTGGCCGTCCAGCAGCCCGGCGGCGGCGAGGACGGAGGCCCCCGTACACACGGAGGCCACCCGGTGGCTCTCCCTGGCCAGCCGGCGCACATGGCCCACGAGCCGGGCGTCGGCGGCGGCCCGTTCGAAGTCCCGGCCGCCCGAGACGATCAGGGTGTCCAGGGGCCCGATCAGGCGCTCCAGCGGCTGCTGGCTCTGCAGCACGAGCCCGGAGCCGCAGGCGATCGGTCCGCCACCGGGGGCCGCGAGGGTCACCTCGTACGGCCGCGCGGGGGCGCCGAGGTGGTTGGCCATGGCGAGGGTGGTCGTCACACACGCGATGTCGAGCAACTCGGCCGTGTCGTACCCGACCACCACCATCCGCCGCACGCTCATGCCGGCCGACCCTACGCCGGAAGGACCGCCACCCCAAGATTCGGGACATGGCCGGGCCGTCCCCTCGCGCGCCCGCCGTACCGGCCCGGACAGTGGGAACGCCCCCCACGCCGCCCCACGCCGTCCGACGTCAGGAGCCCCCATGTCCCCCGGACACACGCAGGAGAACCAGCCGCACGACGCGGTACGCGAGACGGCACCGGCCTCGGACGGGGGCGCCGCGCCGCGCGCCCGGCCGGCGGGGCCCCTGGCTCGTGTCGCACGCCGCTGGCCCACCTGGACCGCGCTCGCGCTGGTCGTGGCCACCTTCGCCGACGGGGTACCCCCGCTTCCGCTCCTCGCCACGCTGCTGGCGGTCATGCCGCTGTGCTACATCGCGTTCGGGGTCCTGCGCGGGGAGCTGGCGCGCCGGGACACGGTCGTCCTCCAGCTTCTCGGGGTGGCCCTCTTCGGCGCGCTGGCCCTGCTGGCGCTCAGCGTCGACCGGACGGCCGGTCACTACGTCATGGCGGCCGGGTGGTTCGCCCACGCGGTGTGGGACTTCGCCCACCACCGCGCCGGCCGCGTCGTCCCCCGGGCCTGGTCCGAGTGGTGCTGTGTGGTCGACCTGTTCGGCGCCGCCGCGATCGTCCTGTGGGTCTGAGGACTCCTCGCGGTGGTGTGCACCCCGGCGGGGTCAGGCGGAGGCGAGCGAGATCTCCGTCGACTTGATGAGCGCGACCACGGCGGCGCCCTCGTTCAGGCCGAGGTCCTCCACCGCGTCCTTGGTGATGGCGGCGGTCAGTTCGCCGCCCTCGACGGTGACCCGCACCGCGCCCATGGCGCCGCCCGTCGAGACGTCGGCGACCGTGCCGGGCAGCTGGTTGCGGATGGAGATCCCGTCGACGGGGCCGGTGGCGAGGGCGATCTCGGTCGACTTCACCAGGGCGCGCACCGCGGCGCCCCGCGCGAGGCTCAGGTCCTTCACGGCGTCGGCGGTGATCGCGGCGGTGATGTCCTGGCCGCCGGCCAGGCGTACCTTCACCGACGCCATGGCCTCACCGGAGGTGACCTCCGTGACGGTGCCGGGGAGCTGGTTGCGAATGGACAGAGTCATGGGAAAACGCCTCACTGAGCTGTGGGGTGAACTGCCGTCACTTCTGTGACCTGCGACAACAGGAACGTACCCGAGGCCGCGTCAGGCGTGGCGGCGCAGGTCGCACCTGCCAGCCGTTCGGCCGTGATCTCCTCGCGCCGCTCTCCGGCGGGACGGCGGACCCTTGGCGCATGCTCCTCGGCGATGCGCCCCGCGTACTCGTAGAAACCTCCCGAATGCGAACACCAGCGGGCCCATCGGGTGGCATGCGGGGTTCCGCGGGCCGACGGGCGGGTAGCACTGGGCGCAGTCGCCGCACCGGCCGCTCGAAGGGGAAGCCCCATGAGTCAGCTCAGCGTCCCGCCGCACGCCCCCGACCCCGCGCCACCGGCCCGTTCGTTCCTGCTGGGCGGCGAGGTCGCCGCCCCGGCCGTCCTGACCGTCGCGGACCTGCGGCGGGGCTGGGAGCAGCACCGGGTGGACGTGGTGTTCGACTGCGCCACCAGCGGGTCCCGGCGCCACACCTTCCAGGGGCCCCTGCTGCGTGAGGTCGTCGGCGACACCCGGCCCGCCTTCGATCCCCGGCGGCGCAAGGACCGTTCGCGGTTCGTGGTGCGGGTGCACGGCGGCGACGGCCACCACAGTGTGCTGGCGTGGGCGGAGGTCGACGCCGACTTCGGTGACGCGCCGGTGCTGCTGGCGACCCGTCTGGACGGTGACGACCTCGACACGGCGGGCGCCCAGCTCGTGGTGCCCTCCGACCGCTGCGGTGCGCGCTATGTCAGCGCGGTCACCGGTATCTGGGTCGGTACGCTCCCGCCCCACGAGGCGCTCGGCCACCCGGTCGGCGGGGCCCACGCGGCCCATGCACCCGGCCCGTCGACGGCCTGACGGGGGGCCTTTGGGCGGCTGCGCGACGTCCCGGTCATGCCCGCGCGGGCGGGCTGACGGCGGGTGCGGGCGCGGCGGCGCGGAGGGTCGCCCCGAGGAGCGCGCCGAACTCGGCGGGGTGCGTGGTCAGGCCGGTGTGGCCGCCGGGGAAGTGGCGCAGGTCCACGCCCAGCCGTCCGGCCAGGGCCTCGGCCGCGCGGTGGGGCACCTCGCCGCGCGCGTCCCGGCCGGCGGCGAGGACCAGCCGGTGCGCGTGCCGCTTCAGCCGCTCGACGTCCGGGAGGTAGGACATGAACGGGGGCACGATGCCGCCGACGAAGTACGGCAGGTTGGCCATCGTCCGCTCGGCCCGCGCGGCCGCCTGGGGCGGGAGGGCGACCTCGAGGCCGGGCTCCGGCGCGCCGGCCGTGTCACGGTCGTCGCCGCCGGGCGCTGCCAGGCCGCGGGCGAACTCCGCCATCGCGGGCCCGAGCCCGTCCGTGCGCAGGGTCTCCCGTACGCGCGCGACGAGCGCCCGGTGCACGGCCGCGTCCGGCAGGACCTCCACGACCGGCGGTTCGTGCGCCACGACGCACGCGAGGCGCTCCGGGTGGGTGGCGAGCAGGTGCAGGGCCGTGATGGCGCCCGAGCTGGCGCCGAAGACCCGGGCGGGTGCGTCCGGCGACAGCAGCTCCAGCATCCGGTGGGCGTCGTCGGCGTGTTCGGCCACGGACTGCGCGGCCCCCGGGTCGTCCAGGGTGCTGCGGGACATGCCCCGGGGGTCGTAGGTGGCGACCGTGTACGCGGCGGCCAGGGTGTCGGCGACGCCGTCGTACGAGGCCGCGTCGCCCGCCCCGCCGGGGATGAGCAGCAGGAGCGGGCCCCGGCCGCGCACCTCGTGGTGGAGGGTCGCACCGGGAACACGCAAAGTGCCGGTGGTGGGGCCGGTCATGTGACGGCCGCTCATGTGGGGTCTCCTTCTCGGGGGTCGGGCTCGGGCCAGTGCTCCAGGAGGGCGTGCAGGGCGTCGAGGGCGCGGCGCCAGGACCGCTCCGGAGCGCGCGCGGACGCGAACCCGCCCGTCGCCTCCAGGGCGACGAACCCGTGGAACGTGCTGCGCAGCAGCCGTACCGCGTCGGTGAGGTCGGGCTCGGCCAGGCCGTAGCCGCGCAGCATCCCGTACGTCAGCTCGACCGCGCGGCGCGGCCCGGGCGCCCCGGCCGCCAGCTCGGGGTCGACACGGATCCCCGCCTGGGTCGCGGCGTAGCGGCCGGGGTGGCGACGGGCGTACTCCCGCCAGGCGTCGGCGTACGCGAACAGGGCGTCCCGGCCGGCCAGTCCGGCGGTCGCCTCGGCGATCCGGACGGTCTTCTCGTCGGCCGCGAGGAGCGCGACGCGCCCGCGCAGGTCCTCCAGCCCGCGGACATGGGCGTACAGGCTGGCGTCCTTCACACCGAGCCGCCGCGCCACCCGCGCCATGCTCACCCCGTCGAGCCCGACCTCGTCCGCCAGTTCGGCCGCCGCGATCGTCACCCGCTCGGCCGTCAGCCCGGCCCGCACCATACGCACCCCTTTCCTAGGGGCCCTAGTTTGAACCTAGGACCCCTAGGAAAGCAAGCCGGTTGCGCGACGGCCGCCCCGCGCTCACGAGGCGGAGGCGGGCGCCTCCACCGAGGAGGCCGGGGAGGCCGGGGACGCGGAAGTTGCGGAAGACGCGGGGGACGCCTGGGACGCCGGGGACGCGTCGCCCGCGGACCGTACGAGGCGACGGCGGCGGACCGGCAGGCCCAGGGTCGGGTGGGCGACGCCCCACGCGGCTCCCTTGCAGACCAGCTCCTTGTAGAGCGCGGCGAGCCGGCCGGTCAGCGCCGTGTCGACGGCGCGGTCGTCGGCGGTGACGTACTGGATGAGCCCCTCCGCCCGCCCCAGGGAGACGCACTGGTTGAAGTAGCGGATCGGGACGGTGGGCACCTTGCCGCCGGTCAGGCGGGCCGCGAGGGCGTCGGCGGCCTGCCAGGCGGCGGGCGTGCCGGAGGCGCACGACATCCGGAGCGGCTTGCCGCCGGGGCCCGTCGCCAGGGCGGCGTCACCAACGGCGTACACGTCCGGGTGCGAGACCGAGCGCATGGTGCCGTCGACCACGATCTGGCCACCGGCACTCAGTTCGAGGGCGGTGGCCCGCGCGAGCGGGTGGGCGGCGAAGCCGGTGGTCCACACGGTGACCGCGGCCGGGATGTCCGGGCCGCCGTCGACGGTGACCCGGTCGGGCCCGACGCCGCTGACGGAGACGTTCTCGTGCACGGTGACACCGAGCCCGGCGAGGACCTTGCGCACATGGCCGCGGCCCTTCCCGGAGAGCCAGTCGCCGAGGGCGCCGCGGGTGGCCAGGGCGACCGCGAGGTCGGGCCGGGCCTCGGCGATCTCGGTCACCGCCTCCAGCCCGGTGAGCCCGCCGCCCACGACGACCACGGACTCACCGGCCCGCAGCGCGGCCAGGCGGTCCCGCAGCCGGACCGCGCCGGGGCGGCTCGCGATCTCGTGCGCGTACCGGGCGGCGCCGGGGGCGCCCTGGTCGTTCCAGCCGCTGCCGAGCGCGTACACCAGGGTGTCGTACTCCAGGGTGTCGCGTTCCGGCGTCCCGGCCCCCTCCCCCGCGGCGGCGACGGTGACGGTCTTGCGGTCGACGTCCACCGCGGTGACCCGGCCGAGCCTCAGCCGCACCCCGGTGCCCCGGAGCACCGCGCCGAACGGGCGGGGCCGCAGCGTCTGGCCGGTGGCCAGCTGGTGCAGCCGGACGCGCTCGACGAAGTCGGGCTCGGTGTTGACGAGGGTGACGGACACCTCGTCGGGGTGGAGCCGCCGGGCGAGCCGGCCGGCCGCGGTGACTCCGGCGTATCCGGCGCCGAGGACGATGATGCGGTGCTGCATGAGCTGCTCCTGTCTGCGCGGGCCGCACCGGTCGGTGCGTGGTCACGCCCCTTGAACCGGGCAGCCCGGCGATTCCTGACAGACGACCGATGTGAAGCGGGTCACATCCCAGCCCGGTGCCGCGGTCGACCGACCATCGCGACGCGTCAGAAGGCGCGCAGCAGCGGCTCCCCGTGGTCGGTGGCCGCCCACACGCCGGTCGCGCGCTCCAGCTTGTCGGGGTTGACCTGGCTGCGGAACGCGGCGATGCCCTCCCTGGTGATCTCCACGCACACGATGCCGATGACCGTGCCGCCGACCACGGCCACGACGGCCGGCCCGCCGTTGGCCCGCGCCACGTACACCTCCGCCGATCCCCCGGCGAGCGCACGCTTCGCCGGTGACGGCTTGAACAGGCCGCGCATGAAGGTCGCGACGGCGCGGGCCCCCTCGAACGCCCTGGCCCGGGCGGGGACCTTCCCGCCCCCGTCGCCGACGGCGATCGCGTCGGCGGTGAGCAGCCGCACCAGCGGCTCCGTCCTCCCGCTGGTGGCCGCCGTCAGGAACTCCTCCACGACGCGCCGGGCCGCGGCCTCGTCGACCTCCGCGCGCGCCCTGCCCGCGGCGATGTGCCCCTTGGCGCGGTGGAGGATCTGCTGGCTCGCGGCCTCGGTGATGTCGAGGATCGCGGCGATCTCGCGGTGCGGGTAGTCGAAGGCCTCGCGCAGGACGTACACCGCCCGCTCCCCCGGCGACAGCCGCTCCAGCAGGGTGAGGACGGCGTACGAGACCGACTCGCGCTGTTCGGCGGTGTCGGCCGGGCCGAGCATCGGGTCGCCGTCGAGCAGCGGCTCGGGGAGCCACTGGCCGACGTACGTCTCGCGCCGGGCCCGGGCCGAGGTGAGCTGGTTGAGGCAGAGGTTGGTCAGCGCCTTCGTCAGCCATGCCTCGGGGACCCGGACGCGCTCGACGTCCGCGGCCTGCCAGCGCAGGAAGGTCTCCTGGACGGCGTCCTCGGCCTCACTCGCCGAGCCGAGGAGGCGGTAGGCGAGGGCCTCCAGCCGCGGCCGCGCGGCCTCGAACCGGTTCACGTCCTGCGTCGTCAGCGCCATGGCCCGGATCCTAGGGCCTGTCGTTCGGATCTTGCTGGGCTCGCGTGCCCTGGCACGCACATCTGCGGCGTTGTCGTCGGTCGCCAATGCTCCGCAGTGGCTCCCTCCTCCGCCTTGCATCTGCACGCACCAGACCCCGCTCACTGACCCAGCCTGATCCGAACGACAGACCCTAGTCCGGTGGCGGGGAGTGGGCGGTGAGGGGACTGGCGGAGCCGGAGAGGGGGTACGCGGTGGCCGCCACGGCAAGCAGGACGGACGATCACAGGAAGCGGGGCGTTCATGGACGGGTATCCGCAGTTGGCGCAGACCGTGCTGGACACCACCCGGCCCCGGGAGCTGGCCGAGTTCTACCGCCGGCTGCTCGGCTACTCCTACCGGCCGGGGGACGAGCCGCCCGCGGACGGCGGCCCCGATGAGCCCGACTGGCTGGTGCTGCGCGACTCCGCGGGCGTGTCCCGCCTGGCTTTCCAGGAGGTCGCCGAGCTGCCGGAGACGACCTGGCCCCGGCACGAGGTCCCGATGCAGCTGCACCTCGACCTCACCGTGCCGGACGTGGACGAGCTGCACCGCCAGCGCGCCCGGGCGGAGGCGCTGGGCGCGCGCCTGCTGCTGGACCGTCACGAGGACGACGAGGAACCGCTGTTCGTGTTCGCCGACCCGTCGGGGCACCCGTTCTGCGTCTTCGTCTCCCGCCCGCGCGGGCACGTGTGACGCGGCGGTACGACGGGCTCCCGGCCCCCGCGGTGGTGCCGGGGTCCGCTCAGGCGCCCACCACGCCGTCCACGCCCTCGCGCAGGAAGTCCGCGTGGCCGTTGTGGCGGGCGTACTCCAGCAGGACGTGGAGCATCACCATGCGGAGGGACACCTCTTCGCCCCAGCGGGGCTGGTAGCCGGCCGCGTCGAGCGAGGCGGCCTCCCGTTCGACGCGGCGCGAGTTCTCGGCCTCGGCCTCCCAGGCGGCGAACGCCTCGGCCCGGGAGGAGCCGCTGTCGTCGTACGCGGCCTGGAAGTCGACCGTGTCCGACCACACCATCGGCGCCTCGGGGTCCTGGAACGCCCGGCGGAACCAGGCCCGTTCGACCTCGGCCATGTGCCGCACCAGGCCGAGCAGGGAGAGGGTCGAGGGGGCCATCGAGCGCTGCCGCAGCTGGTCGTCGGTGAGGCCCTCGCACTTCCGCGCGAGGGTGGCGCGGTGGAGTTCGAGGTACGCGCGCAGCATCGCGCGCTCGTCGCCGGTGCGGGGCGGGTCGACCCGGGTGTCGGTGGTGGCCATCGTCGTACCTCTCGTCGTCGGGCTGCGGTACGCGAGGGACTGGCCGCGTCCGGCGGGCCGGCGGACCCCCCGCGCCCGCACCGATCATGGTCGGTGGGCCTCCGCCCCGGCGCAAGCCCCGGGGGCCGCCGCCCCTGACTCTGGGCGCCCGCGGGGGCGTCCTCCGGTGGCGCTAGCGCCGCTCCAGGCAGCCGCGGACGAACGCGGCCTGACCGGCGTGCTGGAGCGCGTCGGCGACGACGCTGACCAGGCGGACGCCCAGGGTCACCGGCGGGGACCAGGACGCGTCGACGACCCGGTTCAGCGCGGTCCCGCGCAGACCCGCGACGTAGGCGAGGGTCCGGTCGTGCACGGCGTCGAAGTAGCCGAGGAGCAGGGCGGGGGACTCGACGCGGACGGCGGCCACCTGGTCGCCGGTGTGACCGTAGCCGGTCTCCTCCGGGGCGAACGGCAGGGCGAACCGCTCCGCCCACCCCTCCCCCGTCCAGAGCTGCTCCTGCCCGGCGGCGTCGGCGACATGGTCGTCCTGAATCCGTGTCAGGTGCCAGACGAGCCAGGCGATGGTGTTGGCACCGGGGTCGAGCCGGGCGTGCAGATCGGCGGCCGAGGCTCCGTCGACCGCCTGGTGGACCGCTTCCCCGACGCGCCCGAAGGCGTCGGCGAGTACGTCTGCGCTGTTCATGGTCCGAGTGAACCGTGTGGCCCCGCCGTGGCCCGCCGGCGACACGCTCGCACCCGTACGGGCTCGGGTCGCTCCGTGTCGGGAACCGCCGGGGCGCGTTGGGACTCATGGCTACTGAACGGGGACCGCTCCCCGTTCACCTCCCCGCACTCCCCCCCACCTCACCCAACTTCCCTGTGAAGGACCGCAGATGACCACGTCGCCGCACCGACGTCCCTCCGTACGCGCCTCTGTCCGCGCGTCCGTACCCGCGCCTGTACGCGCCTCCGTACGCGCCCGCGCTCACTCGGGCACGCGAACGCGCACCGCACTCGCGGCGGGCGTCGCACTCGTCGCCGCGCTGGTGGGCTCCGTCGCACCCGCCACCGCCGCCCACGCCGCTCCCGCGACCATCACCCCCGCCACCGCCACCCCCGCTCCCGTCGCATCCGCTCCCGCGCCCGACATGGAGGGCGTGGTCGCGGCGCTCAGGGCCGCGACCGCGCAGGGGGCGCCCGGCGCGATGGCCCGCCTGACCGGCCCCGACGGGACACGCACCCGGACCGTGGGCGTCCGTGACCGTGTCTCGGGGGCGCCGATGGACACCCGGGCGCGGTTCCGGATCGGCAGCGTCAGCAAGACGTTCTCCGCCGTGGTGCTGCTCCAGCTGGTGGACGAGGGGCGGATCCGGCTCGACGCGCCGGTGAACCGGTACCTCCCGGGGCTGCTGCCGGACGACCGGATCACGGTGCGGCACCTGCTGACCCACCGCAGCGGCCTGCCGGACTACACGGAGGAGATGTTCGCCCGGACGGTGCCGGGCTTCGAGGCCGTGCGGAACCGGGTGTTCAGCCACCGGGAGCTGGTGGACCTGTCCCTGAGCAAGCCGCCCACCAACGAGCCGGGGGCGGCGTACAGCTACTCCAACGCCAACTTCGTGGTGGTGGGGATGCTCATCGAGAAGGCCACGGGGAAGCCGGTGGCCCACGCCTACGAGCGGCGGGTGATCCGGCCGCTCGGGCTGCGCGACACCTCGTACGTGCACCCGCGCACCCGGATCGCGGGCCTCCATGTGCGGGGGTACCTGCACCCGGACGAGGCGGGCGCTCCGCTGGTGGACTCCACCGAGCAGACCCTGTCGTGGGCGCAGTCGGCGGGGGCGGTCATCTCGAACCCGGCGGACCTCACCACCTTCATGACGGCGCTGATGCGCGGCCGGCTGCTGTCGCCCCGCATGATGGACGCGATGACGACGGTCACCCCGGTGGACAGCGCCCGTACCCGGTTCTACGGGCTGGGGCTGCGCCGCTACGACCTCTCCTGCGGGACGCGGGTGTACGGGCACACCGGCACGGTCCAGGGCTACTACACGTACGCCTTCGCCACCCGCGACGGCGGGCGGAGCCTGGCCGCCATGGCGAACACCTCGAACCGGGGCGCGGCCAACACGGCGCTGGGCGGGACGCTGGAGGCGGCGTTCTGCGGGAAGCCGGCGCAGGCCGCGGCGGTGTCCGGCGCTGCGAAGCGTGCGTCCGCGGTGCAGCGGCCGGCCGAGGCGGATCTGCCCGAGCGCCGCTGAGCCCACGGGGGCCGAGGGGCCCGGTTCAGAAGGCGTACCGGATGGTCAGCCAGGGGGCGTGCCGCGCCACCAGGTCGCGGACGGTCTCCACCGCGGCGGCCTTGGTGGCGTTGCGGTAGCGGACGTTCATGGCGCCGTTCTCGGAGCGTTTGGCCTGCTGGATCTCCGGGCGCCAGAGGGTCCCCTCGGCCCGCGGGTGCCACCGCAGGTTGACGTCGTGCAGGTCCTGGTTGTGCGTCAGCATGATCACTTCTGCCGCGGCCTGGTCCTTGACCGGCCGCGGCAGGACGTCGTCCATGTGGGTGAGCAGCTCCGCCCACGCCTGCTCCCAGCCGGGCCGGACGACGACCGGTGACAGGTTGAAGTGCACCTCGTACCCGGCTTCGAGGAAGTCCGGGGCGGCGGCGATGCGTTGCTCGACCGGGCTGGTGCGGATGTCGAGGAGCCGCGAGTCCTCGGGTGGCATGACGGAGAACCGGACGCGGGTGCGTCCGCGCGGGTCGAGCCGCAGCAGGTCGGGGTTGACGAACTTGGTGGCGAAGGACGCCTTGGCGGTCGGCCAGCGGGTGAAGGCGTGGATGAGGTCGGCGGTGTTGTCGCTGATCAGGGCGTCGACCGAGCAGTCGTTGTTCTCTCCGATGTCGTACACCCAGGCGGCGGGGTCGCACTGGTTCGGCTCGCGCTTGGGGCCCTGCTCGGTGATGTGGCGGCGCAGCCGGGCGACGAGACGGTCGATGTTGGTGAAGACGGTGATGGGGTTGGCGTAGCCCTTGCGCCGGGGGACGTAGCAGTACGCGCAGGCCATGGCGCAGCCGTTCGCCGCGGCCGGGGCGATCCAGTCGGCGGAGCGTCCGTTGGGCCGTACGGTGAGGGTCTTCTTCTCGCCCAGTACCAGGACCGTGCGCTTGACGCGGACCCAGCGCTCGGCGTTGCCCTCGTTGCCGTGCAGGTGCGGGATGCGCCAGTGGGAGTCCACGGGCACGATCTCGGCGCCGGGGAAGGCGGCGATGATCTGCCGGCCGCGCGGGGACGCGGCGGCTGCCGGCTCGGCGTGGATCTCGCGCACGTCGAGCATGCGGCGCGCCTCGGGCGAGGCACGGAACGAGGGCCGACCGGTGTCGCGGGGCGGTGGCCCGGTGCGCACCTCGTCGAGCGGAAAGAGCCCGTCCGGCTCGTCGTCGGCAGCCATGTGACCACCCCGCTCGTCCCCGATGCCTGTCCCGATACCTGTGCCGGGGCCGTGGCCCGGGGGCTGGGTGGTGGCCATCGCTGCTCCGCCGTCCGTCGTCCTGCCCCCGGTCCCCACCCTACGAGACCTGCCGGGACGGGGAGAAAGGGATCGCTGGGGCGGGAGTGGCGGGTGGGCATGGAGCGGGGTGGAGCGGGGAGGGTGGACGGATGGAACATTGGACACACGCGGGACTCTTCACCCGCAGGTTCGGGCCCCCTCCGCGCCCGGGCCGGCCGAACGTGGTGCTGGTGCACGGGCTGGGCCTCTCGGGGCGGTACTTCGTCCCCCTGGCACGGCGGCTCGCGGCGGGCGGGGCGACCGTCTTCGTACCGGATCTGCCGGGCAATGTGCGCTCCCGGTCGGCCGTCCGCCGGGCGCCCCGGGTGACGGAGGTGGCCGGCGCGCTGCGCCGCTGGCACCGGGAGCTGGCCCTGGGGCCGAGCCTGCTGGTGGCGAATTCGGTCGGGTGCCAGGTGGTCGCGGCCTTCGCGGCCCGGCACCCCGGTCTGGTGGGACGTGTCGTCCTGCTCGGGCCCGCGCTGGAGCCGGGGGCGGGCGGCTGGCGGCAGTGCGGGAGGCTGCTGGCGGACGCGCCACGCGAGCCGCTCGGGCTGCTCGCCGTGGCGGCGGCGGACTACCTGGTGACGGGGCCGCTGCGGTTCGCCGCGTCGTTCCGCCACGCGCTGCGGGACGCGGCCGAGTCGTTCGAGGGGCATCTGGCCCGGGTCGCCGCGCCGACGCTGGTGGTGCGGGGCAGCGGTGACACGATCGCCACCCGGGCGTGGACCCGGCGGGTGGCGGGCATCGTCGGCGACGGGCGGGCGGCCGAGGTCGGCGGCGCCGCGCACGCGGCGCACTACAGCGCGCCCGGCGCGGTGGCCGCCCTGATCGAGGAGTTCGGTGCGGGAGGCCGCGCATGACGGCCACGAGGCCACCGGGGCCGTCCGGCTCGACACGGGTGGAGCGCGCCGAGCGTCCGTCGCCGTGGCTGCGCCTGCTGCCGGGCATCTCCCCCGAGCGGCGGGGCTTCGTCCTGGCCTGGTGGGGGTTCGCGCTGACCTTCTGCGGGATGCGCCTGCTGACCTGGCTCATCCACATCGACGTGGCGGGGGTCGGGGACGTCCAGGCCGGCGGGGTGCATCTGCACCACTACGTCTGGGGCATCCTGCTGCTCGCCGGGGTGGGCGCGGCGGGGCTGGTCGAGCGCTCGGCGCGGGCGCGCGCCTGGTTGGGGCTGGCGTACGGGGTGGGGCTGGCGCTGGTGGTGGACGAGGCCGCGCTGCTGATCAGTCTGGAGGACGTGTACTGGGACACCGAGGGCGGGATCAGCATCGCCCTGGCGATCGCGCTGATCGCGGTCGCGGGGAGCGTCCTGGCGGTGACCCGGGCCCGGCGGGGTTCGGCGCGGGACGCGGACGGGGGCACCGGTGACGGGCGCGAGGCCGGCGGGAAGCAGGGCTGAGGATCCGGACGGGGCCCTCCTCCGCGATGCGGTGGAGGGCCCCGTGGCGTACGGGCGGGCCGGCCGGGACGCGCCGTGATGCAGGCACGTGCCGGTCAGACTCCGGCGACGCTCTGGATCCAGGAGCGGTACGCCGTCACATTGGTGTACGCGGTGGTGGTCTGGCGGTCGCTCGTGGAGGCGACGCCCACCTGGATGCCGTTGGCCATCATCGGGCCGCCCGAGTCGCCGCCCGCGGTGATGCCGTTGCCCCGGCGGGCGCAGATCGCCGAGCCGCCGTAGGCGTCGCGGCAGCCGCCGGTGACGATCACGTCGGCGACCTTCAGGTAGCGGGACTGGCAGTTGGCCTCGGAGCCGCACTGGCTGGTCGCGCCCCAGCCGTACACCTGCACGGTCTGGTTGACCGAGACGGAGCCCGGCTGGCCGAGGCGGGCGTAGGTGCCCTGCACGGAGCGGTCGAGCCGGACGAGGGAGAGGTCCGAGGTGGCGTGGTTGTGGACGCTGACGCCATTGGCGACCGTGCCGCCGGTGTTCTGGTCGAGGCTGCCGATCCGGAAGGAGAGCCCGCCGCCGGAGACGCAGTGCTTGGCGGTGAGTATCCAGTTGGGGGCGATGATCGAGGCGCTGCACGTCTGGCGGCCGTTGGAGAAGAGGCGGGCCGCCCAGGGGGCGTTGTTGGCGTGGCCGCCGCCGATGATCGGCTGCACCTCGGTGCCGGGTGCCACGGCGGACACGGCGGCGGGTGCGGGCGGGGCGGACGATGCCTGCGCCGCCGCGTAGGGGGCGAGCCCCAGCAGGGCGAGGGCGGCTGCCGCGAGGGCGGGGAGCAGTCTGGCTGTTCGCACGGTCGTCTCCATTGTGTGGGGGTGGAAACGTCCTCGGTGAGGACACAGCATCCGCATAGGTATGCGGCGATGGCGGCACACCCAGGGCTGGGTAGGCCCTGTCGCGTGCATGCCATTCTTGGCTGGGGGCGAATCTGGCAGACGGGCCGCCGACCCCGCAAGGGGTTGAAGACTGAAATTACCGAGCCGGGCCGGTCCGGCTGATGCTTCGTCAACAAGCGTGCAAGTAGGCGTAGTTTGACCTCACTCGCCGAGACCCGGACCCGGCGGGGGGCCGACGGCTGGGACGGCCGGCCGCCACTGACCCCTCCGGGCGGCCCCCCTCCCGCCACCCGGGCGCCCCGGCCGCCGGGGCGCCGCGTACCTCAGGACGTACCTCATGGCGTGGATATACAACCGCCGGTATGGATGGAAGATCTCCGCCGGAAGGCGCGGCGCACCGCCGGTCCTCCTGGACACACCGGCCCCCGCCGCAAGGACCCCTGGTCAAGCCGGACATCCGACGGATTCCCGACCCCTCGGACAGCGCCGCCCGGCCTGGTGACGCCCGTGAGGGAGAGGCGGTTAAGCTCCTCACCGTGCTTCCACACGGCGTCCACACCGCACCGGACCGCCGGGCGGCCAGCCTCCCCCGGAAGGCGCGCGTTCCGGACAGAGTGGCGCGAAGGGTACACCGGGGTCGATTGCCCTGCTACGGCCGGGTGGGTTAACCTTCGCCATATTTGTCGTACGGCAACGTTTGAGTATCGAAAATGTGTAGGAGGCCGACGGGAGCACCGCGTGTGCGCCTGTTCGGCCTCTTCGTCGCGGCATACGAGCGGAACGAGGTTGGTCATGGCTGAGACGGCGGTCGAGGGCTCACGTGCCGTACCGCGGTCGAGGCCCTCGCGCGGGGGCGGCAAGGTGGGCGAGTCCGAGCTGCGGCAGCTGCTGGCCGGGCTGACCGCCGTGCGCGACGGCGACTTCGGCACCCGGCTGCCCGACGAGGAAGACGGGCTGATCGGCGAGATCGCCACCGTCTTCAACGGCATGGTCGACCAGCTGTCGCTGTTCACGTCCGAAGTGACCCGGGTGGCCCGCGAGGTGGGCACCGAGGGGACGCTGGGCGGTCAGGCGGTGGTGCCCGGGGTGTCGGGGACCTGGGCCGACCTCACCGACTCGGTGAACGCCATGGCCGGCAATCTGACGACCCAGGTGCGGGACATCGCCCAGGTCGCCACGGCGGTGGCCAAGGGCGACCTGTCGCAGAAGATCGACGTGGACGCCCGCGGCGAGATCCTGGAGCTGAAGGACACCGTCAACACGATGGTCGACCAGCTCTCGGCCTTCGCCGACGAGGTCACCCGCGTCGCCCGCGAGGTCGGCAGCGAGGGCCGGCTCGGCGGGCAGGCCGAGGTGCCGGGGGTCGGCGGTGTCTGGCGGGACCTCACCGACTCGGTGAACTTCATGGCCGGAAACCTCACCGACCAGGTCCGCAACATCGCCCAGGTCACCACCGCCGTCGCCCAGGGCGACCTCTCGCAGAAGATCACCGTCAACGCGCGCGGCGAGATCCTGGAACTCAAGAACACCATCAACACGATGGTCGACCAGCTCTCCTCGTTCGCCGACGAGGTGACCCGGATGGCCCGCGAGGTGGGCACCGAGGGGATCCTGGGCGGACAGGCCGACGTCAAGGGCGTGTCCGGCACCTGGCGCGACCTCACCGACTCGGTCAACTTCATGGCCGGAAACCTCACGGCCCAGGTGCGGTCCATCGCCCAGGTCGCCACGGCGGTGGCCAAGGGCGACCTCTCGCAGAAGATCACGGTCACGGCCCGGGGCGAGATCCTGGAGCTGAAGAACACCATCAACACGATGGTGGACCAGCTCTCGGCCTTCGCCGACGAGGTCACCCGCGTCGCCCGCGAGGTCGGCACCGAGGGCCGGCTCGGCGGCCAGGCCGACGTCAAGGGCGTCTCGGGCACCTGGAAGGACCTCACCGAGTCGGTGAACGTGATGGCCGACAACCTGACGGCCCAGGTGCGGTCCATCGCGGAGGTCACCACCGCCGTCGCCCAGGGCGACCTGTCGCAGAAGATCCGGGTGGACGCGCGCGGCGAGATCCTGGAGCTGAAGGAGACCATCAACACGATGGTCGACCAGCTGTCCGCGTTCGCCGACGAGGTCACCCGCGTCGCCCGCGAGGTCGGCACCGAGGGCAACCTCGGCGGGCAGGCGACCGTGCGGGGCGTGTCGGGCACCTGGAAGGACCTCACCGACAACGTCAACGTGATGGCGTCCAATCTGACGGGCCAGGTGCGGTCCATCGCCCAGGTCGCCACGGCGGTGGCGCGCGGCGACCTCTCGCAGAAGATCACCGTCGAGGCGAAGGGCGAGGTCGCGGCGCTCGCCGGGGTGATCAACACCATGGTCGACACGCTGTCCGCGTTCGCCGACGAGGTGACCCGCGTCGCCCGCGAGGTCGGCACCGAGGGCATGCTCGGCGGCCAGGCCCGGGTACCCAACGTGGCGGGCACCTGGAAGGACCTCACCGACAACGTCAACTCGATGGCGAACAACCTGACCAACCAGGTCCGCAACATCGCCCTCGTCACCACCGCCGTCGCCAACGGCGACCTGTCCAAGAAGATCGACGTCGACGCGCGCGGCGAGATCCTGGAGCTGAAGACCACCATCAACACGATGGTCGACCAGCTCTCCGCGTTCGCCGCCGAGGTGACCCGCGTCGCCCGCGAGGTCGGCAGCGAGGGCCGGCTCGGCGGCCAGGCCGAGGTCGAGGGCGTGTCGGGGACGTGGAAGCGCCTGACCGAGAACGTCAACGAGCTGGCCGGGAACCTGACCCGGCAGGTGCGTGCCATCGCCGAGGTCGCCAGCGCGGTCGCCGAGGGCGACCTGACCCGCTCCATCACGGTCGACGCCTCCGGCGAGGTGGCGGAGCTGAAGGACAACATCAACTCCATGGTGGAGTCGCTGCGCGAGACCACGCTCGCCAACCAGGAGCAGGACTGGCTGAAGTCCAACCTGGCGCGCATCTCCAGCCTGATGCAGGGCCACCGGGACCTGTCCGTGGTGGCGGAGCTGGTGATGGACGAGCTGACGCCGCTGGTGTCGGCCCAGTACGGCGCCTTCTACCTGGCCGAGGACACGGCCGGCGGGACGGAGCTGACGCTGGTCGGCTCCTACGGCTACCCGGCCGGTCCGGCCGGTCCGGCCGGCTCCGGCGGGCGCGCCCGCTTCCGGCAGGGTGAGTCGCTGGTCGGGCAGGCCGCGCGGAGCCGCCGTACGATCGCGGTGGACGAGCTGCCCGCCGACTATGTGACCGTCTCGTCCGGGCTGGGCCGGGGCGCCCCGGCGAGCCTGGTGGTGCTGCCGATCGTCGTCGAGGACCAGGTCCTCGGAGTGATCGAGCTGGCCTCGTTCACGGCCTTCACTCCGGTGCACCGGGACTTCCTGGAGCAGTTGATGGAGACCCTGGGCGTCAACGTCAACACCATCGTCGCCAACGCCCGTACCGACGAGCTGCTGGACGAGTCGCAGCGGCTGACGGCGGAGCTGCAGGCCCGCTCCGAGGAGCTGCAGGTGCAGCAGGACGAGCTGCAGCGGTCCAACGCGGAGCTGGAGGAGAAGGCCGCGCTGCTGGCCGCGCAGAACCGCGACATCGAGACGAAGAACCTGGAGATCGAGCAGGCCCGCCAGGAACTGGAGGCGCGGGCGCAGCAGTTGTCGCTGGCCTCGAAGTACAAGTCGGAGTTCCTGGCGAACATGAGCCATGAGCTGCGCACCCCGCTCAACAGCCTGCTGATCCTGGCACAGTTGCTGGCGCAGAACCCGACGCGGAACCTGACCCCGAAGCAGGTCGAGTACGCGGGGATCATCCACTCGGCCGGTTCGGACCTGCTCCAGCTGATCAACGACATCCTCGACCTGTCGAAGGTCGAGGCCGGCAAGATGGACATCAACCCGGAAGTGGTGGCGCTGCGCCAGCTCCTCGACTACGTCGAGGCCACGTTCCGGCCCATGACCACGCAGAAGAACCTCGACTTCACCATCAGCACGGCCCCGGGTGTGGCGACGGACGTGCTGACCGACGACTCGCGGCTGCGCCAGGTGCTGCGGAACCTGCTGTCGAACGCGGTGAAGTTCACCGAGCGCGGCAGTGTGGAGCTGCGGATCGAGATGGCGCCGGAGAGCGAGCTGCCCCCGTCGGTGCACCGGAGCGGTCCGGTGGTCGCCTTCCGGGTCAAGGACACCGGCATCGGCATCCCGGAGCAGCACCTGGAGGCCATCTTCGGCGCGTTCCAGCAGGCGGACGGGACCACCAGCCGCAAGTACGGGGGGACGGGCCTGGGCCTGTCCATCAGCCGGGAGATCGCCCACCTGCTCGGTGGCGCGGTGACCGCGGAGAGCGTCCAGGGCCGGGGCAGCACCTTCACCCTCTACCTGCCGGTGACCCGGACCGACTGGGAGATCGTCAGCATGGCCTCGGGCCCGGCCCGGCCCGCGGCGATCGATGCCGCGGGTGCCTCCGGTGCGCTGCCGGCGGCCCGCCCGGCGCCGGCTCCCCGGCAGAAGCGGCGGCTGCTGGTGGTGGAGGAGCGCAGCAGGGGCCTGCTGTCGCTGGTCGCCGAGAGCGCGGTGGCGGACCTGTCGGGCGGCGGCGACCTGCCCAAGCGGATGGGCGAGGTCGAGGTCATCACGGCGGTGGGCGCCCAGGAGGCGGCGGAGAGCCTGGCCGACGGGCCGTTCCACTGTGTCGTCCTGGAGCTGGACATGCCCGAGGACGCGGCGAACCGGTTCCTGGACGCCATGGACGGCGACGCGGCCGTGACGACCGTGCCCGTCCTCGCGCACAACAGCCGCCGGCTGGAGCGGGCGCAGGAGGAGCGGCTGCAGTCCCGGTCGCACGCCCGGCCGCTGGAGCTGATCTCCAGCCTGGACGAGCTGCGCGAGCGGATCGCCCTGCACCTGTCGGCGGAGGAGCCGGGGGACGTGCTGCCCCTGGTGCGGGCCGAGGAGGCGCGGCGGCCGTCCTCGCCGCCCGTCGACAGCACGCTGGCCGGGCGCACCGTGCTGGTGGTGGACGACGACGCGCGCAATCTGTACGCCATCAGCGGCATCCTGGAGCTGCACGGCATCGAGGTGCTGCACGCCGAGGACGGGCGCAAGGGCATCGAGGCGCTGGCGGACCACCCGGAGGTCGACCTGATCCTGATGGACGTGATGATGCCGGAGATGGACGGGTACGCGGCGACGTCGGCGATCCGCGAGGACCCGGCGCACGCGCGGCTGCCCATCATCGCGGTGACGGCGAAGGCCATGCCGGGCGACCGGGAGAAGAGCCTGGCCTCCGGGGCGAGCGACTACGTCACCAAGCCGGTGGACGCCGACGATCTCATCGCCTGCATCCGGCGCTGGCTCTCCTCCTGAGGCACGCACCGCCGGGCCGTGGCGGGCCCGGCGCTCCCCCCACCCCGCCGACCGAGGAGTCAGCAGCACCATGAGCACTCCCGACTTTCCCGGACCTTCCGTGCCGCGCGTCCTCGAGGACGCGTCGCCGGAGTCCGTTCCCCCCACCCGGCCCCGGATCCCCTCCCCCGCGCCGCCCGCCGACACCGGCACCGGCACCGGCGCCGACGCGTCGGGGGTCGGGCGGCTCGCGGCGACCGTGGAGCGGCTGCGCGGCGAGATCCGCGCCGCGCAGGCGGCGGCCGACGGCCGGGCGCTGATCGAGCTGGCCAAGGGCGTGCTGATCGAGCGGCTGCGCTGCGGCCCCGCGGCGGCGGCGCAGCAACTGGCGGCGCTCGCCGAGGAGTCGGGGCTCTCCCCGCTCGAACTGGCCGCGGACATCGTCAACCAGGCGGCGCGGGACCATGTCACCGACATCGCCACCGGGTTCGTCCGGCGGACCAGCGGCGCGGCGCCCGGCGGGGACGAGGACGGCGCCTCCGTCGGCGTACGGCTGCGTACGGCGGAGAGCGGCGCGCTGGCCGCCGGCGACACCCAGGCGGTGGCCGAGTCGCTGCTGGACCACGCGCTCACCCCGCTCGGGGCGGGCGCGGTGGCGGTGTGGACGGCCGGGGCGGACGCGTCGCTGACGCTGGCCGGGCACGCCGGGTTCCCCGCCGACGAGGCGGGCCGCTGGCGCTACGTACCGCCCGGGGTGGCGACGCTGGCGCGGCAGGCGCTCAGTGAGCGGCGGCCGGTGCGGGCGGTGTCGCAGGCGGCGGCGGGGCTGCCGTCCATCGGCTGGGCGCGCGCTCCGGGCGGGGGGCGGGTGGCGGTGCCGGCCGGGACCGGGGGCCGGGTCCACGGCATCCTGGAGATCTGCTGGCCCGGCCCGCTGGAGCCGCAGCCGCCGCAGATCGAGCGGCAGATCGAGGCGCTGGCCGAGCTGTGCGCCCACACCCTGGAGAGCCGGCCGGGCGCGGCGCCCGCCCCGCCGGCGGACGGGTGGGCCGCACCGGACCTGTCGGAGCTGGTGGACCTGGCGGAGGGCCTGTACGACCCGGCGCTGGTGCTCACGCCGTTCCTGGGGCCCGACGGGCGGCTCGCCGACTTCCGCATCCACCACGTCAACGAGCGGTTCGCGGACCCGGCGGGGCGCCCGCGCGGCGCGATCGGCGGGGCGCTGCTGCTGGAGGCGTACCCCATGGCGGTGGGGGGCAGCGAGCTGTTCGAGAAGATCGAGCGGGTGTACTCCACCGGGGAGCCGTTCCGGGTGCGGGGGATGCCGCTGACCGCCCTGGTGGACCAGGTGCCGCTGACGGCGGTGGCCGACATCAGCGCCAGCCGGCACGGCAGCAGTGTGCTGCTGATCTGGCGGGTGGAGGACGAGGCGGCGCGCCTGGCGAACCTGCTCCAGCACGCCCAGCGGCTCGGCCGGATGGGCGGCTTCGAGGAGAACGTGGCGACGGGCCACATCATGTGGAACGAGCAGCTGTACGACCTGTACGGCCGCCCGCACACCGCGCGTCCGGTGCCGCTGGCGGAGCTGGCGGCGCACGCCCACCCGGACGACGCGGTGTCGATCGGGCGTTTCCTGCGGGCGGTGCTGCACCACCGGCGCGCGGCGTCGGCGGCGTTCCGTCTCCAGCGCTCGGACGGGGTCACCCGGCACATCCGGGTGATCGCCGAGCCCGTGCTGGGCGCCGACCGCAAGCTGCTCGCCGTGCGGGGCGCGTACCAGGACATCTCCGCCCAGCACTGGACGGAGGTGGCGCTGGCGGCGACCCGTGACCGGCTGGCGCGGACCGAGCAGCAGGCCGCCGAACGCAACCGGCTGACCCTGCAGTTGCAGCACGCCATCATGCCGCCGACCCAGCCGCCGCTGGACAGTCCGGGGCTCCAGATCGCGGTGCGGTACCGGCCGGCCGAGTCGGAGTCGATGGTGGGCGGGGACTGGTACGACGCGGTGGTGCTGCCGTCGAAGCAGGTGATGCTGTGCGTGGGGGACGTCGCGGGCCATGGCATCGAGGCGGCGACGAGCATGGTGGTGCTGCGCAACGCGATGCGCGGGCTGGCCGTGACCGGCGCCGGGCCGGCGCAGCTGCTGTCGTGGCTGAACACCGTGGCGCACTACCTCACCGAGCAGGTGACGGCGACGGCGGTGTGCGGGCTGTACGACCCGCAGAAGGGCACGCTGCGGTGGGCGCGGGCGGGCCATCTGCCTCCGGTGCTGATCCGGGGCCGGAAGGCGACCACGCTGCGGACGGTGGGCGGCATTCTCCTCGGCGCGCTGTCGGAGGCGGAGTACGAGGAGGAGGAGCTGGCCATGGAGCCGGGCGACACCCTGCTGATGTACACCGACGGGCTGGTGGAGCGGCGTGACGAGTCGGTGCAGGACTCGCTGGCGCAGCTGCTGACGAACGCCCGCATCCCGAGCAGTCATCTGGAGCAGCGCCTCGACGACCTGCTGACGCACAGCAAGTCGGACACGGACGACGACACCTGTCTCATCGGTATCGAGGTGGTGTGAGCGGGTGAGCGAGAGCCGGGTGGGAGGGTCCACCGACCGGGAGGCGGCGGCGCACGCCGCCCGCGAGGTCGTCGAGCTGCTCGACGTGCTCTGGAACCGGGGCCGGGGCCCGGCGTCCGCCGCCCCCGTCTCCTCCGCGCAGTTGCGGGTGCTGTACGTCCTGGACCGCGACTCGCCGGTGAACCTCCGCGCCCTGGGCGACGCCCTGGGGGCGGCGCCGTCCTCGGTGAGCCGGATGTGCGACCGGCTGGCGGCGCTGGGCCTGATCGAGCGTTCGCCGAGTGCGACGAGCCGCCGCGAGCTGGAGCTGCGGCTCTCCGGCCGGGGTGAGCGGCATCTGCGGGACGTGCGGGCCCGGCGCGAGTCGGCGCTGCTCGACGTGGTCTCGGCCATGCGGCCGGTGCAGCGCTCGGCGCTGGCGGCGGGGCTGAGCGGGCTGCGCGGGGCGATCGAGCGGACCGGGGGCCGTGAGGGTGTGGCGGCGGTACGTTTCGAGGCGGCGCCCGACCGGTAGGCACCGGCCGGGGCCGCCGGGCGGCCGGGTCAGGGGCCGGGGCCCGGGTCGGGGTGGACGGCCCGGGTGATGCCGGCGCGGGCGGCTTCGAGCTGGGCGGCGAACGCGATGCCCAGGAACAGCGCCACCCCGGTGACATTGGCCCACAGCAGCAGGGCGACGAAGGCGCTCAGCGGGCCGTAGACGGCGCCGAACGACCCGCTGCCCTCGATGTACAGGGCGAGCAGGCCGGTCGCGCCCACCCACAGCACCAGGTGGACGCCCGATCCGAAGACCAGCCAGGTGTAGCCCGGCTGGTCGCGGCGGGGCGCCCAGCGGAACACCACGGCGGACGCCAGCGCGGCGAGGACGATGCCCACCGGGAGGTGCAGGGCGTCCCACCAGCCGAGCAGGGACGGGGGCCAGTGCGCCGCGCGGACCACCGCCCGTCCGATGTCGGGGCCCGCGACGATGGCGAGGAAGCCGCCGCCCAGCGGGAGGCCGGCGAACAGGGCGAGGAGGACGCCCCGGCCGTACTTCGCGGGGAAGGGCCGGTCGCGCTCGATGCCGTAGATCCGGTTGCAGCCGCGCTCGATCTGGCCCATGGCGGAGGCCAGGTTGAGGACGGCGAAGCCCATGCCGAGCCACATGGCGACCGCGCCGGCGGTGTCGCCCGCGCTGCGCCGGGTGTCGGCGAGCACCTGGCCCACGACGTCGCCGCTGAGGCCGGGCACGATCCCGGCGAGGGCCAGTTCGACCGCGCGGCCCACCGCCTCCGTGTGGGTGGTGGTGGCGATGCCGACGAGCGCGATGGTGAACGGCACGATGCCGAGCACCACTTGGTACCCCAGGCTGCGGGCGGAGCTGAATCCGTCGGCGTAGCGGAAGCGCGCGAAGGAGTCGGCGAGCAGCCGGCGGCCGCCGTAGTGCCGCAGGGCGGCGAAGGCCTCGTCGCCGCTCAGCTCCTCGCCGAGCATGTCGCGTGTCTGGGGTACGTGGACGACCGTTCCCATGGCCGTGCTGCCGGTGGGGGTGTCAGTCCGTGGCGAGCATGCCGTCGCGCAGCCGGGCCAGGATGCGGGAGAGCAGCCGGGAGACGTGCATCTGGGAGACGCCGAGCCGCTCGCCGATCTGGGCCTGGGTCAGCTCCTCGACGAAGCGGAGGTGGAGGATGCTGCGGTCCCGGTCGTCGAGCCGGCCGATCAGCGGGGCGAGGGACTGGAAGTTCTCGACCAGTTCCATGCCGGGGTCCTCCGCGCCGATGAAGTCGGCGAGCGCGGCGTCGTCGTCCTCGCCGCTGTTGATAGCGGCGTCGAGGGAGCTGGAGTGGTAGCCGTTGGCGGCGACCCGGGCCTCGACGACCTCGTCCTCGGAGAGGTTCATCAGGGCGGCCAGCTCCCGGACGGTCGGGGTGCGGCCGAGGCGGGTGCTCAGCTCCTCGGTGGCCTTCGCCAGCTCGACGCGGGCCTCCTGGAGGCGGCGCGGGACATGCACGGCCCAGGAGGTGTCACGGAAGAACCGCTTGATCTCGCCGACGATGTACGGCACGGCGAAGGTGGGGAACTCCACCTCGCGGGAGAGCTCGAACCGGTCGATCGCCTTGATCAGGCCGATCATGCCGACCTGGACGATGTCCTCCATCTGGTCGCCGCGGCTGCGGAACCGGCCGGCCGCATAGCGGACCAGCGACATGTTCATCTCGATGAGGGTGTTGCGGGCGTACTGGTACTCCGGCGTGCCCTCCTCCAGCACCGCCAGCTTGTCGAAGAACAGCCGCGACAGCGCCCGGGCGTCCTTCGGCGCGAGGCTCTCCGGCGCGGTCACCTCCGGCAGGCCCTCGACACCGGTACGCGTCTCCACACCCACGGCCACGGCGGTCGTCATCGCCTTTTCCCCTCCCGCAAGAGCACCACTCGTTGATCACTGGCAACCCAGTGATCGCCGCCTACCCCGCTTCACCATTCTCATGCACACCAATTTTCCCGGCGTGCACGGCCGGGGTGAGCGGGCCCGCCGGGTCAGAGGAAGCGGCGGACGGGGGCGACGAGGAGTTCGAGGAGGCGGTGGAGCGCGGAGCGGTTCTTCCAGCGGCCCGGGGTGACCGGCTCGGTGCGGGTGAGGTCCTGGTCGAAGTCCTCGTCGAGGGTGGCGGTGAAGTGCTCGTCGAGGACGGCGAGCATCACCTCCTCGTCGTGGTCCATGGAGCGGCGGTTGAAGTTGGTGGAGCCGATCAGCGAGGCGACCCCGTCCACGGTGATGACCTTGGCGTGCATCATGGTCGGCTGGTACTGGCGGATCTCGACGCCGGCCGCGAGCAGCTGCTCGTAGTGGCGCTGGCCGGCGAGCTGGCAGGCGCGCTGGTCGGTGTACCGGCCGGGCAGCAGGATCTGGACGGCGACCCCGCGCCGGGCGGTGTCGCAGAGCAGGTCGATGAAGTACTGGTCGGGGGCGAAGTAGGCGGTGGCCAGGCGGAAGCGCCGCTGGGCGGAGGTGAGCATCACGCGGATGAGGGTCTGCATGTCCTGCCAGCCGATGCTGGCGGAGCCGCGGACCACCTGGACGATGGCGTCGCCGTGCTGGGTGTGCTCGGTGAAGCGGTCGCGGTCGTCGTAGAGCTCGGTGTGGCACTCGGCCCAGTTCTGCGCGAAGGCCGCGGCGATGCCGTCGACGGCGGGGCCGCGGACCTGGACGTGGGTGTCGCGCCACTCCCCCGGGTTGCGGGCGTCCCCGCACCACTCCTCGGCGATGCCGACGCCGCCGGTGAAGGCGGTGTGCTCGTCGACGATCAGGGCCTTGCGGTGGCAGCGGTGGTTCTGCTTGAGCGGCGACAGCCACAGCGGCTTGCGGAACCAGGCGATGTGGACGCCGGCGGCGTCCATGTCGTCGAGCAGGTCGTTCTCTATCTGGCGGGCGCCGAAGCCGTCGAGCAGCAGCCGTACGCGTACGCCGGCCCGGGCGCGGTCGGCGAGGGCGGCGGCGAACTCCCGGGCGATCTCCCCACGCCAGTAGACGAAGGTCATCATGTCGATGGTGTGCTCGGCGCCGCGGATGGCGCGGAGCATGGCGGGGAAGATCTCGTCGCCGTTGCGCAGGCGGAGGAGTTCGTTGCCCTCGGTCGCGGCGGCGCCGATGAGGCGTTCCAGGCGCCGCCGCAGCCGCTGCTTCTCCTCCTGGACGCTGCCCCGCGGCGCGACGGCGGCAGGTCTGGTGGGATCGACGACACTCATGTCCGGCTCCTGTGGCTTTCTGCTCGGGTGTACGGGTCGGGCCGGGGGCCGTACCGCGCGGCCGGTCCCCGACGGTGCTCCGCTTTCCCGCTCGGGGTGGTTCCACGCCGCCGGACCGCGGCGCGCGGGGGGCGCTCCAGGGTCACCCGGCGGTGGCGTCGTCCGCCTCCCAGCGCAGCAGGTCGCCGGGCTGGCAGTCGAGCGCCTCGCAGAGCGCGGCGAGGGTGGTGAATCGTACCGCCTTGGCGCGGCCGTTCTTGAGGACCGCCAGGTTGGCGGGGGTGATGCCGACCCGTGCGGCCAGTTCTCCCACGGACATCTTCCGCCGGGCCAGCATCACGTCGATGTCCACGGCGATCGGCATCAGAGCACTCCGTGCGGGCCGACCGCCGTGCGGGACTCCCCGGCGTCGGGGGCGTGGGGCGGGCTGGGGGCGGCGACGAGGATCACCGGGGAAATCTATCGACATTCGATAGGCGAGGCAACCACGGGGGGCGCGCGCCGGGGACGGCCGCGCCCGGGCTCACGCCTCCAGGGCCTCGCCGACCGTGGTGTGGAGGGGGATGGCCTGGGCCAGGCCGACCAGTTCGATGACCCGGAGCACGGAGGACTGCGGGTCCGCCAGCCGCACCCAGCCGTCACCGGCCTGGGCGTCGCGCTGCGCCCGGAGGAAGGAGTTGACTCCCGAGGAGTCCATGAAGGTCAGCCCGGACAGGTCGAACACCAGGCGGTGGACGCCCTCGTCCCGTACCGATCTGATCGCCTCCTCCAGCTGTCCCACCCCGTCGTAGTCGAGTTCGCCCCCGACGCTCACGACGGCCACCCCGGTTCCGGTCCCGGCCCCGCCGGCGCCCTCCGGGCGCACCTCGACCCGTACCCGGACCCCTGCCTGCTCCATCTTCTCTCCCTCCTCGGCACTGCGCTCAGTGCCCCGGCGGACGTACGCCGTCCCCCGCGTCCCTCCGGTGCCGCCGCGCGGCTCACTCCACGACCAGCGACGCCCGTACCCGCTTCCCCGGGGACAGCATCTCCACGTCCAGGCTCCGGCACAGGGCGAGGACGATCTCCAGCCCGTGCTTGCCGACGCGCCCCGGGTCGGGGGCGTGGGCCACGGGGGCCGCCTCGTGGGTGTCGGAGACCACGATCTCCAGCAGCCCGTCCGCGAGGCGGAGGTCGACCGTGCAGGGACCCTGGGCGTGGCGGACCGCGTTGGTGACCAGTTCGCTGACCACCAGCCGGGCGTTCTCCACGGTGCGCTGCCCCACCGCCGTCCCGTCGCCCGCGCGGGCGCGCAGGAACGCCGCGGTGAAGTCCCTCGCCGACCCGATGGCGTCGTCGAGCCGGGTGTACGTCACCGACGCCGACCGCGCGGGCGTCGCCGCGGGCGCCTCGACCCGGTCCGTGTCCCGCTCGTCCACGCGGCCCCGGGTCGCGTCCCGCAGAGATGCCGTGCTGTCACCACGCATCCACTGTGCCCCCTTCACGCTCCCGTCTCCTTCCCGCTGCCCCTTCCCCGTATCCCGTTGCGCAATCAGGCCGGGTACGGAAGCGGAGGGGCGGGCCGGCCCGGAGGCAGGGGCGCGGCCCGCCCACCCGGTGGATCAGGCGGCGCAGGAGGTGAACTCGGGACCGGTCTGGG
Source organism: Streptomyces sp. NPDC015131 (assembly GCF_043079975.1). Taxonomy (NCBI): domain Bacteria; kingdom Bacillati; phylum Actinomycetota; class Actinomycetes; order Kitasatosporales; family Streptomycetaceae; genus Streptomyces; species Streptomyces sp. NPDC015131. The sequence goes on from NZ_JBIBVB010000008.1 coordinate 191,806, forward strand.
CCAGGTAGATGCTGGCCCGGCCCTGGTCGTCGCTCTTCAGCGGGACGGTGACGGTGTCGGTCACCTTCCAGGGGAAGCCGTTCGCGTCGAAGGTCCACTCACCGGTCACCCTGGTCGCCAGCTCCGAGAGCGCCACCCATCCGTAGTGACGGGCCGGGACCGTGATCGTCAGGCTGTTGCCGAGGTCCTGGCGCAGGTCGTAGCTCACCTGGCCGGAGATGGTGAGGCTGACGCTGGTCTGGACGGGGCTCGGCCCGCCGGTGCCCAGCCCGGAGGTGAAGGACACCCCCATCTGGCTGGACCAGCCGGTGGAGGTGTTGAGGGTGAACGTCCACGGCACGGGCGCGCCGGTGCCGTTGTACCAGACCGGGGAGACGCAGCTCTTGGGCAGCGGCTCGGCCGGGGCCTGGGTGCCCTTGGTCCAGGAACAGGTGGACGCGTCCTTCTGGCAGCGTTTCGAGGCGTGGTCCACCGCGGCCTTGAGCGCGGCGGGCGCCGCCGCGGCGGGTACGCGCCACTGCTGGGCCCTGCTGCCGTTGCAGCCGTACGTCTGGGTCCAGGCGTCGTCGTTCTGGGCGCCGAGGACGACGTCGACGCACTTGTTGTCGCCGGTGTTGCGGATCATGAAGACGTCGGTGGTGCCGCGTACCGGCTGGAAGTACCACCGCTGGGCCGCGGTGCCGTTGCAGGACTGCTGCCGGAGCGGGAAGCCGACCGCGGCGCACTTGCCGGTGGTGTCGTTGACGAGGGTGAACGACCCGTCGGGCTGGGTGAGGGCGCTCCACTTCTGGTGGTACCCGGGCGCGGAGTTGGTGACGAGGAAGACCCCGTCCCCGGTGTTGCCGTTCTGCGCGTCCAGATTGCGGCCGCTGTTGACGGACGTGAGCGTGAGACCGGTGAGACCGGTGAGACCGGCCGGACCGGAGCCTTCGGCGCCGGTGGCGGCCCGGGCCGGTGCGGTTCCGCCCCCGTGGGCGGCCCCCGCGGGCGCCCCGAGGCCGAGGACGACGCAGAGCGCGGCGGCGATCACCGTCAGCGCCCTGGATAAGCCGGTGTGCGAGGACGTTCTCATGGCGGGACAACCCCCTGGTCCGGTGGTGGGGCGGCCGCGGGCGCGGCCGCCTCTCGAGATCGGTACCACTATGGCCGTCCGGGGCGGGGGTGCCAGGGGTTCGGGCCGACCGGCCACTTTCTGACCGGAAAGCGGTCAACGACCGTCGGGCGCCGAGGTAATGAGGTGGCGGGGATCCGGGGGGTGGCGTCAGCCGGGCGGCCCCGGCGGGGTGGGGCGCCGGGGCGGAGGGGCGGCGTTGCGGTGGCGCGGGGCGGCCTGGCGCGGGGGCCGCGTCAGGGTGATCTGCCGGACGAGCTGCTGGAAGCAGGCGAGCGCCGCCACCGCGGGCAGCGCCGCCGCGGTGGCGCCCAGCGGGGTCCTCGGCGCCTGGGCGACGCACAGCAGGACGGCGAGCGACGAGAACAGCAGGACCGCGCACCAGGAGTGGGTGGCGCGCCGCCGGTGGAAGGCCGCCCGGAGGATGGACAGGGACGCCACCAGCCAGGGGCCGTACACCAGCAGGGGCCACCACCGGACGACACCGGCGGAGGCGCCCGGCTGGGTGGCGTTGCGCAGCAGCGGGGCGTAGGCGACCATCCCGCCGTAGACGCTGACCATGGAGACGATGACCGCGGTGAGTGCCGCGATGAGGATGCTGACGGTGCGCAGCAGGCTGATGAAAGGTTTGCGCGGCGGTCGCACCCGGCGGTGGCTCGGCGTGGGGTGGCGCACCGGCGGCAGTTCGGCGGTGTTCCGTTCCGGTTCCGCCGGCGGGCGGTCCTCGGGATACGGATCGGAGTACGGCTCGGAGGGCGCCCCCCGGGTGGGCGCCGGGGTGGCCCAGGGGCCGGAGGGGGCCGATTCCCGCAGGAGGGTGGCCAGTTCCTCGTCCCAGGAGAGGTGGGGTGCGTCGCCCGGGAACACGGACGGGCCTTCCGGTTCCTGGCCGCCCGGCGGGGTGCACCGGCTGGGCGTCTCATACATCACGGGCCTGTTCTGCGAAGTCGGTGTGTGCGGCGGCCGGTTGAGCGGCATGGAACTCCGCCTGAATTCTTCCCAGCGTCCGCAGGAAATCCTCCAGGGTGGTGGAGGAGTAGAACAGATCGACGCGCTCCGCCCCGTGGCGGAGGCTGGCTCGTCCTCCCCCGGCGGCCGCGGGAGAGCCCGGGGTGAAGGTCCACTTGCCGGCCCGGATGGCCCCGGCCCGGTCGTACCGGCCGCCAACGGCGGCGTCCCGTGGGAACGAGAAACCCACCTGTGCTGTGGTCATGTTCCCCCTAACGCCACGGAACTTGATCCGGGTGCGCTTCGCAGGAGTGACAGCCCTGCGGCATTCGGGTGCCTTTGTGCGCCGCTAATCGTTCTTTTGGCGAGTGGTGCCCAGAACAGTGTCCCGCCGTTTCCGCCCGGGCCGTTCCGTATCTGTCCTTTTCCTCCCGCCGATCGCCCCTCCCGCGCCCGGAAGGGAAAGGAAATTTCCCTTCCGGGAATGCGGGCGGGCGCGTACGAGTGAATCCGACGGGCCGGTCCGGCGGTCGGGCGCCCGTCACGCGCTCCCCCGGGCCGCGTACGCGCGGACGTCGGCGTCCGGGTCGTCCCGGGCGGCCGTGAGGGCGGCGCGGGCGGCGGCGTCCTCGCGGTGGCGGAGCAGGGCGAGGACGGCCGCCCTGCGCACGTCGGCGTGCGGGTCGGCGAGCGCCCCGGCCAGGGCGGGGACGGCGGTGCCGGGGCCCGCCGCGCCGAGTGCGGCCGCCGCTCCGGCACGGGCCCGCCAGGCGTCGTCGCGCAGCGCGGCGACAGCGGTGGCCGCCACGGCCGCCGGGAGGCCCCCCACCGCGCCCAGCGCCCCCAGGGCCGCGCCGCGCACCAGGTCGTCGCCGTCACGGGCCAGGCGCGCCAGGGTGTCGAGGACGCCGCCGCCCGCCCCCGGCGCGGTCAGCGCGGCGAGGCCCTTGGCCACGGCCACCCGCACCTCGCGGTCCGGGTCGCCGGCCGCCCCGGTGAGCGGTGCCACCGCGTCGACCGACACCAGGGCGCGTACCGTCTCGACGCGTACGGCCCGGTCGGGGTCGGCCAGGCCGGGGGCGTACAGCGTGGCGTCGCCCAGGCCGAGCATGCGCAGCACGGTTATGGCGGCCGTGCGGACCTGCGGGTCGGCCGAGCCCAGGGCGCTCACCAGGGTGTCCCGCAGGGCCGGTTCGGGCCGCAGGGTCTCGACCAGTTCGCGCAGCGAGTCGGCGGCGGCCCGGCGGACGGCCGCGTCGGGGTCGCTGAGCGCCCGGCCGAGGGCGGGCCCGGTGCCTTCGGGCAGCGTCTCGGTGAGGGTGGTGACGGCGGCGCGGCGCACCGCGGGGTCCGGGTCCGCGAGGTAGGGCTCCAGCGCGGTGAGGCCGGGCTCGTCCTCGGTGAGCGCCAGCAGTTCGAGGATGCGGGGCGAGGTGCCGGTGGCGGCGCCGCCGGCCGGGCGGGCGGCCGTGGCCGCGGTGCGGGCGCCGCCGGGTGCCGCGTCGCGCGGGCCCGCGGTCGCCACCGGTTCCAGGGCGACCTCGCCCAGGTACCGGGAGGGTCCGCCGGCGGGGGCGTACCCCTCGACGGGCACCAGGTAGGGGGCGACGGGCCGGGCGGTGAACTCCATGCCGCCGGACGGCGACTTGCGCAGGTCCAGGTGGTGCAGCCAGTTGTGGTCGTCGCGCCGCGGATGGTCGGTGCGCTCGTGGTACAGGCCCCAGCGGGACTCGGTCCTGGCGAGGGAGGCGCGGGCCGCCATCTCGGCGCAGTCGCGGATGAAGCCCACCTCGGCGCAGCGCATCAGCTCGTGCGGGGTGGTGGCGCCCATGGCGTCGATCTCCCCGCGCATCCGCTCGAAGTGCTCCACGGCGAGCGAGAGCCGCGCTCCGGACTTCGGCGGGGCGACGTAGTCGTTGACGAAGCGGCGCAGCTTGTACTCGACCTGGGGCTGCGGCGGCCCGTCCGGGTGGCGCAGCGGCCGGTAGACCAGCTCGTGGGCGGCGCGGACCTGGCCGGCGGGCAGCGGGTCAGGGCGGGCGCGGTAGCGGGCGGCGTCCTCGCCGGCGAGGTCGCCGAAGACGAAGGCGCCGATCATGTAGTTGTGCGGGACGCAGGCCAGGTCGCCGGCGGCGTACAGGCGGGGCACGGTGGTGCGGGCGTGGTCGTCGACGCGTACGCCCGAGGCGCTGTGGCCGCCGCACAGGCCGATCTCGGAGATGTGCATCTCGACGTCGTGGGTGCGGTAGTCGTGCCCGCGGCCGGCGTGGAAGGTGCCCCGGGTGGGGCGTTCGGTGGTGTGGAGGATGTCCTCCAGCGCGGTGACGGACTCCTCCGGGAGGTGGCTCAGCTTGAGGTACACCGGGCCCCGGTCGGAGGCCAGTTCCGCGGCGAACTCGGCCATCATCGCGCCGGACCAGTAGTCGGAGTCGACGAACCGCTCGCCGTGCCGGTTGACCTGGTAGCCGCCGAAGGGGTTGGCGACATAGGCGCAGGCGGGTCCGTTGTAGTCCTTGATGAGCGGGTTGATCTGGAAGCACTCGATGCCGGTCAGCTCGGCCCCGGCGTGGTACGCCATGGCGTAGCCGTCCCCGGCGTTGGTGGGGTTCTCGTAGGTGCCGTAGAGGTAGCCGGAGGCGGGCAGGCCGAGCCGGCCGGCCGCTCCGGTCGCCAGGATCACCGCGCCCGCGCGTACGGTGACGAAGGCGCCGGTGCGGGTGTGGAACCCGGCGGCGCCCACCGCGCCGCCGTCGGGCCCGGTGAGGACGCGGACGGGCATGACCCGGTTCTCGATGCGGATGCGTTCGCGCATCTCGCGCCGCCGCAGCTGCCGGTAGAGGACCTTCTTGACGTCCTTGCCCTCGGGCATGGGCAGGACGTACGAGCCGGAGCGGTGGACCTGGCGCACCGCGTAGTCGCCGTGCTCGTCCTTCTCGAACTTCACCCCGTACGACTCCAGGCGGCGCACCATGGCGTGGCCGCGGGTCGCGGTCCGGCGGACGGTGGACTGGTCGACGACGCCGTCGTTGGCGCGGGTGATCTCGGCGACGTAGTCGTCGGGTTCGGCCCGTCCGGGGATCACGGCGTTGTTGACGCCGTCCATGCCCATGGCGAGGGCGCCGGAGTGGCGGACGTGGGCCTTCTCCAGGAGCAGGACGTCCGCGCCGTGTTCGGCGGCGGTCAGGGCCGCCATCGTGCCGGCCGTGCCGCCGCCGATGACGAGGACGTCGCAGGAGAGCTCCTCGGCGTCGGCGAGGGAGGGGATGTCCATGGTGGGTGCCTCTCGGGTGGCGGGAATGCGGGGCGTCAGCGGAGCAGGTAGGGCATGTTGACCTCGACGGCGCCGGTGGGGCACCGGGCGGCGCACGGGCCGCAGTACCAGCACTCGTCGACGTGCATGTGGGCCTTGCCGCTGTCCGGGTCGATGGCGAGCGAGTCGAGCGGGCACATGTCGACGCAGAGGGTGCAGCCGTCGATGCACTTCGACTCGTCGATGGTCACGGGCACGTCGGCACGCTGGGGCACGAGAGGCATGGCTGTCTCCAGGGAAGGGGGACGGGAGGGTTCAGCGGGAGCGGCGCAGGTGGCCGCTCATGGCGATGCGGTCGCCGCGGAAGCGGATGAACTCCAGGTCCACGGGCCGCCCGTCGTCCAGGCGGGTGAGGCGTTCCATCATCAGGACGGCCGCGCCGCGCGGGGCCTGAAGGACGGCGGCGGAGTGGGCGTCGGCGCTGACGGCCTCCAGGGTGACGTCGGCCGAGCCGAGCGCCCGGCCGGTGAGGCGCTCCAGGAGGCGGAACACGTCGTGGTGTTCCAGGTCGCAGTCGAGCAGGGTCGCCCCGAGGTCCATCGGGATGTACGTGAGGTCCAGCGAGAGCGGCAGTCCGTCGAGCCTGCGCAGCCGCTCGACGCACAGCACGTCCGACCGCTCCGGCAGGCCGAGCCGCCGGGCGACCGGCGCGGGCGCCGGGACGGGCCCGGCGGTGCGTACCTCGTTGGTCACCTCGCCGTGCTCGCGCAGGGTCTCGGCGAGCCCCTGGAGCCGGTCGAGGCCGTGGGGGTACTTCTCGGCCACCAGGACCGTCCCCACGCCGGGCCGCCGTTCCACCAGCCCCTGGGAGCGGAGCAGGTCGAGCGCCTGGCGGACGGTGTTGCGGGAGACCCCGTAGTCGGCGCCGAGCCGGTCCTCCAGCGGCAGGACGCCCCCGGGGAAGCCGGTGGTGCGCGCCTGGTGGCGGAGGAGGTCGGCCAGCTGCCGGGCGCGGTCCGCGCGCAGCCGCCGGCGCCGCGCGGCGGCGACCGGGGCGGTGGGTTCACGGATGCGTTCGGCTGACATGTGCCGGACCCTACCGAGCGCCCGGCCCCGGTGGTGTTGCCGCAGTGTTGCGCCACTTCCACCGCCAGACACACCCGCCTGACCTGTGCTTTTGTGCCGGAGGCGGGGAGTTGTGCCACTGCGGCGGCCTGCCGGGGCCGGTGGTGGCGGGCGCGGGCCCGTCCGGTGGGGCCGGGGATTGTGAACGGTACGAGACGGACTCGTTGCTCGCGTTGACGCGGCCGGATTTCGTTGCCAGCCTCGTGGTCGTGAGCCAGTCAGCGAACCTCTCCGGGCGGTGCCCCGTCGATCCCCGACGGCAGGCCGGCGCCCTCTGTGCGGTCGTCCTCCGCGGCTGTTAGGCAACTCGTCACGGGTGGCCCGGCCCCGGGGCCGCCCGCTCCGTCCCGGCCGGTCCGCAGCGACCGTACCCGCGCCCCTCACCCCCTTTCCCCCGCTCGCGTGCCGGCCCCGGCACGTGCCGTGCGAGCGGTGCCCCGGCACCGCTGTCCGGGAGCGGGGTGACCCCGACTCTCCCTCGCGTCCCAGGAGTTCGCCATGCCCCTCGTCGTCGCCGTCTCCGGAAGTCCGTCCGCCGATTCGCGGACCGCCCGTGTGGTGGACCATGTGCTGGCCCGTCTCGCGGCCGGCGGGCAGGACACCGGCCACATCTCCGTACGCGACCTCCCGGCGGCCGAGCTGCTCGGGGGGACGGCCGTCCATCCGGCGCTGCGGCTCGCGCTGGACGGGGTGGCGCGCGCCGAGGGCGTCGTCGTCGCCACGCCGCTCTACAAGGCGTCGTACAGCGGGCTGCTGAAGGTGTTCCTCGACCTGCTGCCCCGGGCCGGGCTCGCGGGGAAGACCGTGCTGCCGCTGGTGACGGGCGGCAGCCTCGCCCACATGCTTGCCATGGACTACGCCCTGCGCCCGGTGCTGTCCGCCCTCGGCGCCCGCCATGTCGTCCCCGGCGCCTTTCTGCTCGACTCGGCGATCGAGCGCCTGGGGGCGGCCGCGTGCCGGATCGAGCCCGAGTCCGAACTGCGGCTGCTGCACGCCCTGGACGGCTTCTCCCGGGCCCTCACCGCGCGGGAACCGGCCGCGCTCGGCGCCTCCGCGCGCTGACCCGCCCGCCTCGTCCCCGCCCCTTCCCCGCCCCTTTCTGCGAACAGGATCCTCCATGCGTACGTCTCCCCCAGTGAACCGACGCCGCTTCCTCGCCCTGGCCGGCCTGTCGACGGTCGCGGCCGGCTGCGGCACCGCGCTCGGCGGCGGGGCGTCCGGCGCGGGCGGGACCAGGACCCTCCGGTACCAGGGCTGGACCGGCCAGGTCATCCCCGCCGAACTGGCCGAGGGCCTCGGCTACTTGCCGGGCCTGCGGCTGGAGTGGGTGGGCAACACGATCAGCGGCCCCCAGGACATCCAGGCGGCCGCCACCGGCCAGGTCGACTTCGGGGGCGCCTTCAACGGCGCGGTGGTGAAGCTGGCGGCCAACGGCGCCCCGGTGAAGGCCGTGATCAGCTACTACGGCTCCGACGAGCACGCGTACAGCGGCTACTACGTGCGCGCCGACAGCCCGATCCGCTCCGCCCGCGACCTGGTCGGCAAAAAGGTCGGCATGAACACCCTCGGGGCGCACTCCGAGGCCCTGCTCGACATCTACCTGCGGCGCGCCGGGCTGCCGGACGCCGACGCGGAGAAGGTCCAGGCGCTCGTCGTGCCGCCGGTGAGCACCGAACAGTCCCTGCGGCAGCGGCAGATCGACGTCGCCGTGCTGAGCGGAGTCCTGCGGGAGAAGGCGGTGGCGGCCGGCGGGCTGCGGCCGCTGTTCACCGACCACCAGCTCCTGGGGCCCTTCAGCGCCGGGACATATGTGATGACAGAACGCTTCATCCGCGAGGACCCGGAGGCGGTGCGGACCTTTGTGACCGGGGTCGGCCGGGCGCTGGACTGGGCGCGCACCACGCCCCGCGCCCAGGTGGTCGCCCGGATGACGGACATCGTGAAGCGGCGCGGGAGGGCCGAGGACCTCGACCCGCTGCGCTACTGGAAGTCGTACGGCGTGGCCGCGCCCGGCGGGCGGGTCGCCGAGGGGGAGCTGCGGCTCTGGATCGACTGGCTCGCCGAGCGCGGTGACATCGACCGCGGCCGGGTGCGCCTGGACGCGCTGTACACCAATGAGTTCAACGCGCCGGCGACGGCGTCGCCCGCGGCGAGCGGGAGGTGAGCCCGGTGCCGGGTCGTGTGGAGACCGGTCGTGCCGAGGCCGGGCTGGTGGAGGCCGGGCGTACGGCGAAGCTCGTCGTCGCCGGGGTGCGCAAGGAGTTCCCGACGAGGGGGCGGGACGGCGGCCGGCGGCCGGTCACCGCCCTGGACGGGGTGGACCTGACCGTCGGCGCGGGTGAGTTCCTCGTCGTCGTGGGGCCCAGCGGGTGCGGCAAGTCCACCCTGCTGGACCTGCTGGCCGGGCTGACCGCGCCGACGTCCGGCCGCATCCTGCTGGACGGCTCGCCCGTGACCGGCCCCGGCCTCGACCGGGGCATCGTCTTCCAGCAGTACGCGCTGCTCCCCTGGCGCACCGCCCAGGGCAACGTCGAATTCGGGCTGGAGGCCGTCGGGGTGCCGCGCCGCCGGCGGGCGGCCCTGGCGCGGGAGTACCTGGCCCTGGTGGGGCTGAGCGGGTTCGAGGGGCGGCACCCGCACGAGCTGTCCGGCGGCATGCGGCAGCGGGTCGCGATCGCGCGCAGCCTGGCGTACGACCCGGAGGTGCTGCTGATGGACGAGCCCTTCGCGGCGCTGGACGCGCAGACGCGGGAGTCGCTCCAGGACGAGCTGCTCGGCATCTGGCGCCGTACCGGCAAGACGATCGTGTTCATCACCCACGGCATCGACGAGGCCGTACGCCTGGGGCAGCGGGTGGCGGTGATGACCTCCCGCCCCGGCCGGATCAAGGAGGTCGTCCCCATCGCGCTGCCGGCCGGGCCGGAGGGCGGCGATCCGCGCTCCAGCCCCGAGTTCGCCCAGCACCGGCACCGTGTCTGGACCCTGCTGCACGACGAGGTGTCCAGGGCCCAGCGGCAGGAGAGGCAGGAAGTGACCGCATGAGTCCCCCGACCCGTACCGACACCCCCGGCGTCACCGCTCCCGCGGACGCACTGCCCGCCAAGCGCACGCCCGTCGAGGAGGCACCCGGCACGGCAGCGGCCGGCGGCCCGCCCCCGGCGGCCCCCGCCCCCGTACCGCGCCGGAACCGGCTCCGGTACCGCGTCCGCCGGGCGCTGCACGGGCTCGTCCGGGCGGGCACCCGGTCGGTGGCCGTCCTGGCGCTCCTGGCGCTGTGGGAGACGGCCCCGCGCCTCGGGCTGGCCGACCGCACCTTCCTGCCGCCGTTCAGCGAGGTCGCCGTGGCGTGGTGGGGGCTGGCCGCGTCCGGGCAGCTGGCCGACCACACCCTGGCGAGCCTCGGCCGCTCCCTCGGCGGCTTCGTGATCGCGGTGCTGGTCGCCGTGCCGCTGGGGCTGCTGATCGGCCGCTACCGGCGGGCGGCGGATCTTCTGGGGCCGCTGCTGGAGCTGTTCCGCAACACGGCGGCCCTCGCGCTGCTCCCGGTGTTCGTGCTCCTGCTGGGCATCGGCGAGACGTCGAAGGTCTCGATCGTGGTGTACGCGTGCACCTGGCCGGTGCTGCTCAACACCATCAGCGCCGTACGGTCCGTGGACCCGGTGCTGCTCCGGCTGGCCCGGTCGATGGACCTGCCTCCGGTGCGGCTCTTCCAGAAGGTGATCCTCCCGGCGTCGGTGCCGGCGGTGTTCACGGGCGTCCGGCTCGCCGGGGCGGTGTCGATCCTGGTGCTGGTCGCCGCGGAGATGATCGGCGCCAAGGCGGGCCTCGGGTATCTGATCAACGCCTCGCAGTACAACTTCGCCATTCCGCAGATGTACGCCGGGATCGTCACCGTCTCGGCGATCGGCGTGGCCTTCAACCAGGTCCTCGTCTCCCTGGAGCGGCGGCTCAGCTCCTGGCGGGCCCCGGTCGCCGCCTGAGCCCTCCCGCGGCCCGCTTCTCTTCTCTCCCGCACCACCGCCCACCACCGAAGGACGTCCCGTGCCCGCCACACCCCCGCGCCATCTGCATCTCAACGCGTTCCTGATGAACGCCGGCCACCATGACGCCGCCTGGCGCCACCCCCTGTCCACGCCCGAACGGGTCACCGACGTCGCGTACTTCACCAAGCTGGCGAGAACCGCCGAACGCGGGCTGCTGGACTCGGTGTTCCTCGCCGACGGCCTGGCCCTGTGGGGCAACGCCCATCACAACGCGTCGGGCGGCTTCGAGCCGCTGACCCTGCTGTCGGCGCTCGCCACGGCCACCGAGCGCATCGGGCTCATCGCCACCGTCTCCACCACGTTCACCGAACCGTTCGCCACGGCACGGGCGTTCGCCTCGCTGGACCACCTCAGCGGCGGCCGGGCGGGGTGGAACATCGTCACCTCGGGGACCGTCGACGAGGCCCGCAACTACGGCCGCGACGAGCACCTGGAGCACGCTCTGCGCTACGAGCGGGCCCGGGAGTTCGTCGACGTCGCCGTGAAGCTGTGGGACAGCTGGCACGACGACGCGATCGTGCTCGACCGGGCGGCCGGTGTGTACGCCCGTCCGGACCGGGTCCGGCCCGTGGACCACCGGGGCACGCACTTCCGGGTACGGGGCCCGCTGAACGTCCCCCGCTCCCCGCAGGGCCACCCGCTGCTGGTCCAGGCCGGGTCGTCGGAGGACGGCAAGGAGTTCGCCGCCCGGTACGCGGAGGCGGTGTTCACCGCGCAGCAGACCCTGTCCGACGCCCAGGCGTTCGCCAAGGACCTCCGGTCCCGGCTCGCCCGCCACGGGCGTGCCGAGGACGCCGTCAGGATCCTGCCCGGCATCTGCCCGGTCATCGGGTCGACGGAGGCGGAGGCCCTGGCGCTGGACCAGGAGCTGACGGACCTTCAGGTGCCCGCGTACGGCCTGGCCCAGCTGTCCGGGATGCTCGGCACCGACCTGACCGGCCTGCCGCTGGACGGCCCGCTCCCCGAGCTGCCCGAGGAGCGGGAGATCAACGGCAACCGGAGCCGTTTCGCGCTGGTCGCCGAGCTGGGGCGGCGCGAGGGGCTCACCCTGCGGCAGCTGATCGCCCGGCTCGGCGGGGGCCGCGGGCACCAGGTGGTGGCGGGCACCGCCGAGCAGATCGCCGACCGGCTCCAGGAGTGGTTCACCCAGGGCGCCGCCGACGGGTTCAACATCATGCCGCCCTATCTGCCCGGCGGGCTGGACCACTTCGTCGACCAGGTCGTGCCCCTCCTCCAGGAGCGCGGCCTGTTCCGCACCGAGTACACCGGCCGCACCCTGCGTGAGCACTACGGGCTCCCCCGGCCGGCCGCCCGCGCCGCCCTGCCGGTCTGACCGCCTCCGGACATCCACCGCCCCAGGAAAGGACACCTCGCCATGACGACGACCACCACCCCGCTCGCCTCCCCCGCACCGGACACTCCCGGCGGCCTCGACCTCCGCAGGATCGGCGGCCGGATCGGTGCCGAGGTCCACGGCCTCGACCTGTCGGGCGACCTCGATCCCGGTACCGTCGCGGCGGTCGGCCGGGCGCTGCTGGAGCACAAGGCCCTGGTCTTCCGCGACCAGCACCTGGACGACGCCGGGCAGCTCCGTTTCGCGTCGCTGTTCGGGGAGCTGACCACCGCCCATCCGACGGTGCCGTCGGTGGACGGGCAGCCGCACATCCTTCCGGTGGACGGCGACGAGGGCATCCGCGCCAACCGCTGGCACACCGACGTCACCTTCGTCCGTACGCCGCCGAAGGCGTCCACGCTGCGCGCCCTGGTCGTCCCGCCGTACGGCGGCCACACCCTGATCGCCAACACGGCCGCCGCGTACCGCGATCTGCCCGAGCCGCTGCGGGAGTTCGCCGACCGGCTGTGGGCCGTGCACACCAACGCGTACGACTATGCCGAGCCGAGGGACGAGAAGGCGGCGGAGCACCGCAGGCGGTTCGTGTCGCGCCGCTACCGCACCGCGCATCCCGTGGTCCGGGTGCATCCGGAGAGCGGGGAGCGGGGCCTGTTCATCGGAGGGTTCGCGCAGAGCCTGGTGGGCTTCGGCCCGGAGGCGTCACACGATCTGCTGCGGCTGCTCCAGTCGTACGTGGTCCGGCCGGAGAACGTGGTGCGGATCGCCTGGCGCCCCGGTGACCTGGTGCTGTTCGACAACCGCATCACCCAGCACTACGCCCCGGACGACTACGGCGACCTGCCGCGGCTGCTGCACCGGGTGACCGTCGCGGGCGATGTGCCGGCCGGCACCGACGGCTCGTTCAGCCGCACCGTGGAGGGCGACGACGCCGCCCACTACACCCCGGTGACGGCCTGAGCCACAACAGAGGGAGGCGGCGGGGCGATCACCGCCCCGCCGCCCCCCTCCGGTGTGCCGTGCGTCAGGCCGCGGGGGCCGGGTACGTCGGGTACTCCACACCGGAGACGTGCTGGACGACCCGGATGACCTGGCACGAGTAGCCGAACTCGTTGTCGTACCAGAGGTAGAGGATCGCGTTGTCGCCGTCGACCTTGGTGGCGCCGGCGTCGACGATCGAGGCGTGGCGCGAGCCGACGAAGTCCATGGAGACGGCGTCGGGCGCGGTGGTGAAGTCGATCTGGCGCTTCAGCGGCGAGTGCAGCGAGACGTCACGGAGGTGCTCCAGGACCTCGTCGCGGGTGGTCTCGCGGCCCAGGCGCAGGCTCAGGATGGCGATCGAGACGTCCGGCACGGGGACGCGGATCGAGCTGCCGGTGATCGGCGCCTTGAGGTCGGGCAGCGCCTTGGCGACGGCGGAGGCGGCACCGGTCTCGGTGATCACCATGTTGAGCGGCGCGGACCGGCCGCGGCGGTCGGCCTTGTGGTAGTTGTCCAGCAGGTTCTGGTCGTTGGTGAACGAGTGGACGGTCTCCACGTGGCCGCGCAGCACGCCGTACTCGTCGTCCATGGCCTTCAGCGGCGGGACGATCGCGTTGGTGGTGCACGAGGCGCAGGACAGGATCTGCTCGTCGGGCTTGATCGTGTCGTGGTTGACGCCGTGGACGATGTTGGGGACGTCGCCCTTGCCCGGGGCGGTCAGGACGACCTTGTCGATGCCGGGGCGCAGGTGCTTGGAGAGCCCCTCGCGGTCCCGCCACTTGCCCGTGTTGTCGATGAGGATGGCGTCCTTGATGCCGTACGCCGTGTAGTCGACCTCGGAGGGGTCGTTGGCGTAGATCACCTTGATCGCGTTGCCGTTGGCGACGATCGTGCTGTTCGCCTCGTCCACGGTGATGGTGCCCTGGAACTGGCCGTGGATGGAGTCGCGGCGCAGCAGCGAGGCGCGCTTCACGATGTCCTCGGCGGCGCGCTCCCCGCCGCCGCGCACGACGATGGCGCGCAGGCGCAGGCCGTTGCCGGAGCCGGCCTTCTCGATGAGGAGGCGGGCGACGAGGCGGCCGATGCGGCCGAAGCCGTAGAGGACGACGTCGCGTCCCTCGCGGCGCTCGATCTTGTTGGCGCCGGTGGCGCCGGCGACGGCCTCGGCGGTGAAGGCGTCCACGGACAGACCGCGGTCGTCGGTCTTGTAGGTGGCGGCGAGCATGCCGATGTCGATCTGGGAGGGACCGAGGTCGAGCGCGGTGAGGGCCTGGAGGAACGGCAGGGTCTCGGTGACCGAGAGCTCCTCGCCGGCTATCTGGCGAGCGAACCGGTGGGTCTTGAGGATGCTGACCACCGACTTGTTCACCAGGGAGCGGCTGTGGAGGAGGACGGTGACGTCCCTCTCCCGGTGCAGCTTCCCGATGATCGGGATCATCGACTCCGCGATCTCCTCGCGGTTCTTCCAGTTGGTGAACGAGTCGTCGTTGACAGTCACAGGTTTATCTTTCGAGCTAGGCGGCGCTCATATGCTAACCCCCCGTCGCCGCCGTGGTTCAAGCGGCCCGGGATGTGATCGATCAGACAGACCTGGTGACCGGTATGCGCAAATTGCCCGTTGTTTTTGTCCGGATACGCGCCGCCGGTCCGGCAGGTGGGCACCTGACCGGACCGGCATCCTCCGCTTGATGGCGGCGGGTTACGGCGCCATCTCGTACGCGCCGGACAGCGCCTCCACGCGCTCCCACACCCGGGCCGAACGCGCCTCGTCGACCACCGGCCGGCGGACCGCGCCCAGGGCCCAGGACTGCTGCGCCCCGGTGGCGGAGTCCTTGCCGTGCAGCTCCACGGCGTGCGCGGAGAAGTCACGGACGAGCACCGCGAACAGCTCGTCGAGCACGTCCTCGTCGAGGTCCGTCAGAGCGGCCTGCTCCAGGATCAGCTGGCCGTGCACGACCAGCGCGAACAGCTGGCCGACCGCGAGCAGCAGGTCGAGGTCGCGGCTCTGCTCCTCGCCGGGCGCCGCGGTGGTGACGAACGCGCACAGCGCGTCCGCCTGCTCCCGGAACCGGGCGACGTTCGGCAGGTGGGCGCGGGCGTCGAAGGCGGGGCGCCAGTCGTGGAAGCGGACCGAGCCCAGGCCGCGGGCCGGACCCTGGCGGAAGAGGAAGGTGTCGTCGGCCGCGTCGAGGCGGCTGGGGACGGGCGCGTACCCGGCCGGGTCCAGCAGGTGGTTGCGCATGAACTTGAGGATCAGCGCCAGGTTGACGTGGACCGTGCCCTCCAGCTTCGGCAGGCCGCGGATCTCGGTCGCGGCCTGGGCGAAGTAGGTGTCCTTCTCGAAGCCCTTGGCGGCGATGACGTCCCACATGAGGTCGATGACTTTCTCGCCCTCCGTGGTCACCTTCATCTTCGTCATCGGGTTGAAGAGCAGGTAGCGGCGGTCGTCGGGCCCGGCGGAACGGAAGTAGTCGACGGCCCGGTCGCTGAACAGCTTCATCCCGACGAGGCGGACGTAGGCGTCGGTCAGCTCGCGGCGCACGTGCGGGAACGCGGTCACGGGCCGGCCGTACAGGATGCGGTTGTGGGCGTGGGTGACGGCCTCGTACATCGCGTGCTCGCAGATGCCGATGGAGGCGGTGCAGAGGTTGAACTTGCCGACGTTGACGGTGTTCAGCGCGGCGTCGAAGGCGGCGCGGCCGGTGTGCAGCACGTCCTCGGCGGCCACCGGGTAGTCCTCCAGGCGGAACTCGCTGACGTACTTGGAGGAGTCCACGACGTTCTTGACCAGGTGGTAGGCCGGGTGGCGGCTGTCGGCGGCGAAGAAGACATAGCCGTCGGGGCCCTCGACGTCGGTGCGGCGGCCGAAGACGGAGACGAGGCCGGCGGCGTTGCCGTTGCCGATGTAGTACTTCGAGCCGGTCGCCCGGAAGCCGCCCTCGCCGTCGGGCTCCAGCAGCATGTCGGTGGAGTAGATGTCGGCGCCGTGGGTCTTCTCCGACAGACCGAAGGCGAACACCCCTCCCTGGTCGAGGAGTTCGGCGGCGCGGGCGCGGGCGGCGGGGTTGTCGCTCTGCCACACGGGGCCGAGGCCCAGGATGGTGACCTGCCAGGCGTACCAGTAGTCGAGGCCGTAGAAGCCGAAGATCTCGTTGAGGGCGGCGATACGGGCGGTGTCCCACCGCTTGTCCGGGTGGCCGTCCGCGGCGGCGCCGGGGGTGAGGAAGGTGGCGAACAGCCCCTCCTTGGCGGAGAAGTCGAGGAAGTCGGCCAGCCAGGCGCGGGTGCGGTAGTCCTCGATCAGCCGGCGCTTGCCGCGCTCCTCGAACCAGTCGACGGTGGCGCGCAGCAGCCGGCGGGTCTCCGGGTCGAAGTGCGCCGGGTCGTAGGTGCGCGGGTTGAACAGCAGCGGGTCGGCCATGGGGTCCGCCTTTCGGGAGGTCGGGAGGTCGTGGTCGGAAGGTCTGAGGGCCTGAGGGTCGGCGGGTCTGCGGGGTCGTGGTGCGGCCGGGAGCCCCGTCGTGCCCGGGCGGCTCAGCGCGCGGCGGAGAGCCGCCGGAGGGTGTCCAGCACGTCGTCGAGCCAGGCGAGGGTCATCCGCTCGTACGCGATGCCGCCGCGCAGCACCACGTGCTGGAGCTCCCGGCCCGCGTCGGGCGGCGCCCCGGGACCGGGCGCGGCCCCGGGGCCGGTGAAGTCGCGCCGCTCCCCCGCGAGGTAGCGGTCGAGCCGGTCGGCGTGCTCCCGGCGGTAGCGCTCCACCTCGCGGATCAGCGCGGCCGGGTCGTCGAAGGCGGCGCCCCGGATCTTCACGGCGAGGTCGTGCCGGACGCTCTCGGGTTCGATCGGCTCGTGGAGCCACGCGGAGAGCACCGCGCGCCCGGGGGCGGCGACGGAGTACTCCTTCTTGTCCGGGCGGCCCTGCTGCGGGACCTCGCGGGCGTCGATCCAGCCGTCGCCCTCCATGCGCTTGAGCACGCGGTAGATCTGCTGGTGGGTGGCGGTCCAGAAGTAGCCGATGGACCGTTCGAACCGCCGGGCCAGCTCGTAGCCGGAGCCCGGTCGCTCCAGCAGGGACACGAGGATCGCGTGGTCGAGCGCCATGCCCCGATCCTCTTATGCAACTCGTTGCATAGACAAGCGCCGGCGCCCGGGTGAGACGCGGCTCACCCGGGCGCCGGCGCGAACGGCGCGGCCCGGCCGTCAGCCCGGCTGGGCGTTGTCCTTGAGCGTCCCCCACCCGTGCCAGCGGTCGATCTCGACCCACGCGCTGAACCGGCGCCGCTCACGGTCCCCGTACGGCTTGCCGAGGTAGTGGCGGGCCAGCCGGTCGATGTCGGCCAGCTCCTTGTCCTCGGTCAGCTCGGCGACCCGGCCGACGATGCTGAGGTGGGTGTACCAGTTGCCCTCGTCCAGCACGGTGAGCGTCACCCGGGGGTCCCGGCGCACGTGCTGGAGCCGCTTGCGGCCCTCGTCCATGTTGACCAGGATCCGGCCGTCGTCCCACAGGTACCAGGTGGCCGTGGAGACCGGCTGGCCGTCCGAGCGGAGGGTCGTGATGGTCGCCGGGTTGGGCTTGCTGAGCATCGCGACGGCCTCGTCGGGAAGCGGTGGTTTCGACATGTGACGCCTTCCGTGGTGGTCTCGGTGGTTCCCCCCGGTACGCCCTTCCCCGTCCGCGCCCGGGTACGTCACCGGGGCGCGCACCCCGCCCGTACGGCACACGCCGCGCGCCGTGCGCCTTCCGTGCCGCGTGGCCTGAACGGCACGGGCGCGCGGACCGTACCTTCCACGGCGGCCCGGTGCACCGGCCGCCCCGCCCACCACCGGGTTTGTCGGACGGAAGGACTCCGGGTGCCCCTTGTGACCCCACGCAGGCCGCCACGCGCGGACACCGCGCCTCCCCCCGGGCCGCCGCGCGCGCCGGGCCGCGCCCGGGTGGTGCTCTCCCGGGCGGTGTTTTCCCGGACCGTGCTTTCCCGGGTCGTGTTGTCCCGGGTCGTCACGGGGCTGGCCGCCGCGCTGGTGCTGGGCGCGCTGCTGCTCCCCGACCGGGTGGAGCACCTGCGGCCGGCGACCTTCGCGCGCGTGCCGCTGGAGGCGATCGTGGGCGCCGCGCTGCTCCTGGTGGTGCGGCCGGCGGCGGTCCGGCGGGCGGCGGCGGCCCTGGCCGGCGTGGTCCTGGGGCTGGTGACCCTGCTGAACGTGCTGGACATGGGCTTCCGTTCAGTGCTGGTCAGGCCCTTCGACCCGGTGCTCGACTGGGTCCTGCTGGACGACGCGGAATCGTTCCTCGCCGACTCCCTGGGCCGGGCCGGCGCGACCGCCGTGGTCGTCGCGGCCGGGGTCCTGGCCGTCGCCGTGGTGGCCCTGACAGGGCTGGCGGCCGTACGGCTGAGCGGGGTGGTGGTCCGGCACGGCGCGGCGGTGGCCCCGGCGGTCCTGGTCACCGGGACGGTGTGGGTGCTGTGCGCGGCGCTCGGCGTCCAGGTGCCCGCCGGGGCGGTCGCGTCGAGCGGCGCGGCCGGTGTGATCGGCGGCCGGGTGCAGCAGGTGCGGGCCGGGATCGCGGACCGGGAGGCGTTCGCCGAGGAGGCCGCCGTGGACGCGTTCCGGGACACTCCGGCCGACCGGCTGCTGACCGGGCTGCGGGGCAAGGACGTCCTGTTCGTGTTCATCGAGAGCTACGGCCGCAGCGCCCTGGAGGACCCGGGGATGGCGGCCGGGACCGGCGCGGTGCTCGCCGACGGCGCCCGGCGGCTCGGCGCGGCGGGGTACTCCTCCCGGAGCGCCTTCCTCACCTCCCCCACCACGGGCGGCGGGAGCTGGCTGGCCCACTCGACCTTCGCGTCCGGCCTGTGGATCGACAACCAGCGGCGCTACCGGGACCTCACCTCCGGCGACCGGCTCACCCTCACCGGGGCGTTCCGGCGTACCGGCGCCTGGCGGACGGTCGGCATCATGCCGGGCGTCACGCGCGCGTGGCCCGAGGGGCGGTTCTACGGCCTGGACCACGTGCACGACTCCCGCCACCTCGGCTACCGGGGGCCCAAGTTCAGCTGGACGCCGGTGCCCGACCAGTTCAGCCTGGCCGCGTTCGAGCGGCTGGAGCACGGCCGGGCGGGGCGCGGCCCGCTGATGGCGGAGATCATCCTCACCTCCAGCCACAACCCCTGGGCCCCGCTGCCCACCGTGCTCGACTGGGACCGGCTCGGGGACGGTTCGGTCTACGAGCGGGTGAAGCGGGAGGGCAAGGACCCCGCGGAGGTGTGGCGCGATCCCGAGCAGGTGCGCACCGAGTACCGGCGGGCGATCGGGTACTCGCTGACCAGCCTCTTCCAGTACGTGGAGAGGTACGGCGACGACGACACGGTGGTGGTCTTCCTCGGCGACCACCAGCCCGTCCCGACCGTCACCGGGGGCCGGCTGGGCCGCGACGTGCCGGTGACGGTCGTCGCCCGCGACCCCGAGGTGCTGCAGCGGATATCGGGCTGGGGCTGGCAGCCGGGGCTGCGGCCGGGTCCCGGTGCGCCGGTGTGGCCCATGGACGCCTTCCGGGACCGCTTCCTGACGGCGTACGGGCCGCGATGAGGGGCGGTCAGGGCGGTCAGGCGCTCCGGCCGGCCCCGGTCCGCCACAGCCACCGCACGTCCCGGCCGAAGGACCAGACGAGCAGCGCCAGGGCCGTGGCCACGACCGCGTACGCGGCAGGGCGCGGCAGCAGCCCGGAGGCGGCCACCAGGAGGGCGGTGCCCTGCGCGGCGGCCACCGCCTTGCGGGCCGTGCTCGGCGGGAGCGCCCCGTTGAGCCACGGCAGGACGCGGGCGGCGGCGACGAAGGCGTACCGCATGGCACCGATCGCCAGCACCCACCCGCCCAGCGAGAGGGCCACGCAGACGCTGAGCACCAGGATGAGGAAGGCGTCGGCCTCCATGTCGAAGCGCGCCCCGAAGGCGGTCGCCGTGCCGGTGCGGCGCGCGACCCTCCCGTCGACCGCGTCCAGGACCAGCGCGACCGCCGTAAGCGCCACCAGCACCCCGCCCGGCGCCCGGCCGGCGCAGGCGTCCGCCACCAGGGCCGTCACGCCGCCGGCGAGCGCGGCCCTGGTCAGGGTGACCGCGTTGGCCGGGCCGAAGGGCGCGGCCCCGGGCCAGGTGCGGTCAAGGGCGCGGGTGAGCACGGCCCAGGTCCCGGCGGTGACCGCCAGCCCGGCCGCCCACCCCGCCGGGCCGAGCCCCGTCGCCGTGGCGAGCAGGAGCAGCAGAGTGAGCTGCCCGGCCGCCCCGAGGGCCGGCGCGAGCCGCGGCGGGCGCGCCTCGTCCCGCGTCCGCGCGGGCACGGGGGTGACGGGGTTCCCGCCGCCCTCACGCGCGCGTGCACCGGGCCGTACGTCGGTCATGTCGCCCACGGACAAGGGTCTTCCTCCGGACCTGTGACTGATTCGATGGCCGCCTCCAGCGGTGCGCGCGGCCTGGTCACCCTCAGAACGTGCACCGCGACCCCAGCGTTCAACAGGAGAATCCGATGCCTCGCACCGCCCGCGCCTTCTGGCTGCGCACCCCCGGCCACGGGGAGATCCGTGAAGTGGCCCTGCCCGAACCGGCCGGCGGAGACGTCGTGGTGCGGGCGCTGTACTCCGGTGTCAGCCGGGGCACGGAGAGCCTCGTCTTCCGGGGCGGTGTCCCGGAGAGCCAGTACGCCCTGATGCGGGCGCCGTTCCAGGAGGGCGACTTCCCCGGGCCGGTGAAGTACGGCTATCTCGGGGTGGGCGTGGTCGAGGAGGGGCCGGACGAGCTGGCCGGCCGTACGGTCTTCTGCCTGCACCCGCACCAGACGCGGTACGTGGTCCCCGCCACCGCCGTCACCCCGGTGCCGGACGGCGTGCCGGCCGCGCGGGCGGTGCTGGCCGGGACGGTGGAGACGGCGGTGAACGCCCTGTGGGACGCGGCGCCGCTGGTCGGGGACCGGATCGCGGTCGTCGGCGCGGGGATGGTCGGCTGCTCGGTCGCCGCCCTGCTGGCCCGCTTCCCCGGGGTGCGGGTGCAGCTCGTCGACGCCGACCCCGGGCGCGCCACCGTGGCGCGGGCGCTGGGCGCCGGCTTCGCGCTCCCGGACGACGCGCTCGGCGGCTGCGACCTCGCCGTCCACGCGAGCGCGACCGGGGAGGGGCTGGTCCGCGCCCTGGAACTGCTCGCCCCGGAGGGCACGGTGCTGGAGCTGAGCTGGTACGGGGACCGCCGGGTGAGCCTGCCGCTGGGCGAGGCGTTCCACTCGGGGCGGCTGGTGGTGCGCGGCAGCCAGGTGGGGCGGGTGTCGGCGGCGCGGCGCTCCAGCCGGACCTTCGCCGACCGGATGGCGCTGGCGCTGGACCTGCTCGCCGACCCGGTGTTCGACGCCCTGGTGACGGGCGAGTGCGCCTTCGAGGAGCTGCCGTCGGTGCTGCGCGGGATCGCGGCCGGCGAGCTGCCGGGGCTGTGCCACCGGGTGCGGTACGCGCAGGAGTGACGGGCCGGCCGCGCCGGACCGGTCCGGCCGTGAACGCCGGGCGGGCGGCGGACGTATGGAACACCGGCGGCCGGTGCCGGCCGCCGAGGACGGACCGGGAGGTCACAGCCGTTGTTCAGTGTCACAGTCCGCGAGCACCTCATGATCGCCCACAGCTTCCGGGGGGAGGTGTTCGGACCCGCCCAGCGGCTGCACGGCGCGACGTACCTCGTCGACGCCACCTTCCGCCGCGCCGAACTGGACGGGGACAACATCGTCGTCGACATCGGTCTCGCCACGAAGGAACTGGGCGCGGTGGTGGCGGCGCTCAACTACCGCAATCTCGACGAGGAACCGGACTTCGCGGGCGTCAACACCTCGACCGAGTACCTGGCGAAGGTCGTCGCCGACCGCCTCGCCGGCCGGGTGGCGGCCGGCGCGCTGGGCGAGGGGGCGCGCGGGCTGAGCGGCATCTCGGTGACGCTGCACGAGTCGCACATCGCCTGGGCGAGCTACGAGCGGGCCCTGTGATGGGCGGCCGGAGCGGGCCGGGCGGCGCCGGCAGAGCCGGGCGTACGGACGCGCGGGTGGCGGCGCCGGAGCGCGCGGTGGGTGTGGTGATGCCCGGCGGGGTCGACGACCCGGCCGCGCCGAGCGGCGGGAACGTCTACGACCGGAGGGTCTGCCGCGACCTGCCGGGACTGGGCTGGCGGGTGCACGAGCACGTGGTCGCCGGCGACTGGCCCCGGCCGGGGGCCGCCGGGCGGGAGGAGCTGGCGCGGGTGCTGGCCGGGGCGGCGGACGGCAGCCTGTTCCTGCTCGACGGGCTCGTCGCCTGCGCGGCCCCGGACGTGGTCGTCCCGGAGGCGGAGCGGCTGCGGCTGGCGGTGCTGGTGCACCTGCCGCTGGCCGACGAGACCGGGCTCGGGAGCGAGCGCGCGGCGGTGCTGGACGCGGGCGAGCGCAGGACGCTGCGCGCGGCGGCGGCGGTCGTCACCACCAGCCACTGGGCGGCGGGCCGGCTGGCGGCCCACCACGGGCTCGACCCGGACCGGGTCCATGTGGCGGTGCCCGGGGCGGACATCGGGCCGCTGGCGCCCGGCAGCGCGCCCGTGGCCGGCACCCCGCGGGACGTGCCGCGCGGCACCGGCGGCGACCCGAGGCTGCTGTGCGTGGCGTCGGTGACCCCGCGCAAGGGGCAGCACGAGCTGGTGGGGGCGCTCGCGAGCGTGGCGGACCTGCCGTGGAGCTGCTCCCTGGTGGGCGGTCTGGAGCAGGACCCGGCGTACGTCGACCGGCTGCGGGTGCTGATCACCCGGTACGGGCTGGAGGAGCGCGTCCACCTCGCCGGTCCCCGCAGCGGACCGGGGCTGAACGCCGCCTACGCGGGCGCCGATCTGCTGGTGCTGGCCTCGCGCGCGGAGACGTACGGCATGGCGGCGACCGAGGCGCTGGCCCGGGGCGTGCCGGTGCTGGCGACCGCGGTGGGCGGCCTGCCGGAGGCGGTGGGCCGGGCGCCGGACGGCGGTGTGCCGGGGGCGCTCGTCCCGCCGGACGACCCGGCCGCGCTGGCCGCGGCGCTGCGGCGGTGGCTGGCCGAGCCGGGCGAGCGGCACCGCGCGAAGGTCGCGGCGCGGCGGCGGCGTACCGCCCTGGACGGCTGGGAGTCGACCGCCCGGAGCCTGGCGAAGGCGCTGGAACGGCTCCGGCTCGACTCCGGGGAGGCGGCGTGACGGTGACCGGCGCACCGCGCTACGCCCCCGAGTGGCTGGCGCTGCGGGAGGCCGCCGACGCGGCGGCGCGCGCCCCGGAGCTGCTCGCCCCGCTGCGCGACCATCTGGCGGCCGGGCGGCCCGGGGGCGGGCAGCCGGTGCTGGTGGTACGGGACCTGGGCTGCGGGACCGGTTCCATGGGCCGGTGGCTGGCGCCCCGGCTGTCCGGGCCGCAGCACTGGGTGCTGCACGACCACGACCCCGGCCTGCTGGCGCTGGCGGCGTCGCGGCTGCCGCGCACGGGGTCCGACGGCGGCCGGATCACGGTGACGACCCGTCAGGGCGACGTGGGCCGGCTGACGGGGGCGGAACTGGCCGACACCGGTCTGGTCACGGCCTCGGCGCTGCTGGACCTGCTGACCCGCGAGGAGGTGGACCGGCTGGCCGCCGCGTGCGCGGACGCGGGGTGCGCGGTGCTGCTGGCGCTGTCGGTGGCGGGCCGGGTCGAGCTGACCCCGGCCGATCCGCTGGACGGTGCGCTCGGCGGCGCGTTCAACGACCATCAGCGCCGGATGGAGCACGGCCGCCGGCTGCTGGGGCCCGACGCCGTCGCGGCGGCGCGGGAGGTCTTCACCGCCCGCGGCATGACCGTACGGGTGCGCTCCAGCCCGTGGCGGCTGGGCCCCGCGCAGTCCGCGCTGACCGCCGAGTGGCTGCGCGGCTGGGTGGGCGCGGCCCGTGAGCAGCGCCCGGACCTGGCGCCGCGCGCCACCGCGTACCTGCGGCGGCGTCTGGAGGCGTGCGAGGCGGGGGCGTTGAGCGTGGTGGTGCACCACGCCGACCTGCTGGCGCTGCCGGCCGCGGTGCGGACCGGGGGCGGTGGCGCGTGACGGCGGCGCGGGCCGGGCGGGTGGCGCGCGGGCGCCTGGGCACGGTGGCGGGGGCGGGGGTCCTGGCGGCGGTGGTGTGGTGGCAGGGCGGCGGCGCCCTCCTCGACGGGCTGCGGGGCGTCGACGGGCCGACGCTGGTGGCCGCCGTCGGCATCGGGGCGTGCACGACCGTGCTGAGCGCGTGGCGCTGGTGCCTGGTGTCCCGTGCGCTGGGGGTCCGGCTGGGGCTCGGGCGGGCGGTGGCCGACTACTACCGCGCCCTGTTCCTCAACGCGGCGCTGCCCGGGGGCGTCCTCGGGGACGCGCACCGCGCGGTGCGGCAGGGGCGGGGCGCCGGGGACGTGGGGCGGGGTGTGCGGGCGGTGGTGGCGGAGCGGGCGGCGGGCCAGGCGGTCCTGGTGGCGGCCGGCGCGGTGGTGCTCTGCGTCCGGCCGCCCGTCCCGGTGGGGGCGGTGGCGGGCCGGTACGGGACGGTGGCGGTCGCGGTGTGCGGCGCCCTGGCGGTGCTCGCCGGGGTGGCGGTGGTGGTACGGCGCCGGCGGCGTCCGGCCGCCGCCGGGCGCGGGTTCCGGGGCGCGCCGGGTGTCTGGGCCGGGGTGCTGGTGTCGTCGGTGGCCGTCCTGGCCGGCCTGGTGGGGATGTTCCTGCTGGCGGCGCGCGCCGCCGGGGCGACCGCTCCGGCGGGCACGCTGCTGCCGCTGATGCTGCTGGCGCTGCTGGCCATGGCCCTGCCGCTGAACGTGGCCGGCTGGGGGCCCCGCGAGGGGGCGACCGCCTGGGCGTTCGGCGCGGCCGGGCTGGGCGCCGGGCAGGGGCTGGCCGTCTCCGTGGTGTACGGGCTACTGAGCCTGGCGGCCTGTCTGCCCGGTGCCGCCGTGCTGGTCGCCGACCGGTTCGCGCGGGGCCGGGGCCGCGGTGCGCAGGTCCAGCTCGAAGAGGGTGTCCTCGCCGAGGGCGGTGCGCCGGACGGGCGGGCGGAGCGCGTCGCGCATCCGGTCGGGTCCGGGGAAGGCCAGCCCGGGGACCCCGTCGCCCAGCAGGACGGGGGCGACGGTGACGTAGAGCCGGTCCAGGGCGCCCGCGTGGAGGAAGCGGGAGACGGTCACCCCGCCGCCCTCGACGAGGACCCGGCGCAGTCCCCTGCGGGCGAGTCGGCGCACCACGCTGCGGGGCTCGAAGGCCGCGCGGTCGGGCAGCACCAGGACGTCGACGCCCTCGCGGCCGGCGACCGCCCGGGGTGCGCCGCCGGGGCCCACGACCCACAGGGTGGGCGCCGCCCCGTCGGTGAACACCCGGTGCCCCAGCGGGACTCGGGCGCCCGGGTCGAGGACGACGCGCACCGGGTCGTCGCCGGGGCAGGCGCGCACGGTCAGCCGGGGGTCGTCGGCGACGGCGGTCCCGGCGCCGACGAGCACCGCGTCGGCGAGGGCGCGCAGCCGGTGCAGGTGCGCGCGGTCCTCCTCGCCGGTGACGTAGTCGGCGTCCCCGGTGCGGCTGGCGATGAACCCGTCGATGCTCTGGCCCAGTTGGGCGAAGGTGACGTCCGGTCCGGCCAGGCACAGCGGGAGGTAGCGGCCGGCGAGGTCGTCGGCCCCGGGCGTGCCGTCCGCCCAGCGGGGGCGGCCGTCCGCGCCGGTGGTGAGCCCGGCGGACGCGGCGTCCGCCGGGGACCGGATGCCGCGCAGCCGCTCCCACGCCCCGTCCGTGTCGACGACCGGGCCGGTGCCGGTGTCCGTCTGCGTACGGGCCGTGCCGCCGGTCATCGCGCACCGCCCCGGGTCGCCGGGGCCACCAGGTCCAGGTATTCGGCGAAGGAGCCGGCGAGCGAGGAGAGCAGCGCCCTTCCCTTGTCGGCCGTGGCGCGGGAGGGGCGGCCGATCACCCCGGATTCGGTATAGGCCCGCATTCCCAGGGTCAGCAGGTGTTTCCGCTCGTCGGCCACCCAGTCGGACGTCTCGTATCCGGGACGGACCAGTTCCGGATGGTCGTGCAGAAGAATGGACGTCTCGACTTCCCCGGCGTGCATGTCGCTCGACGACGAGGTGGATATCCCGGCCTTCTCCCGCGCCAGGTCCCAGTCGGAAGAACCGGGAAACAGGGCCATTCTCATGCCGTTTTCCTGGGATTCCTGCACCACATTGCGCAGCACATAGTTCCCGCCGTGACCATTGATCAGGACCAGGCTTTCCAGGCCGGATCTCCGCAGGGACCCGGCGATGTCGCGCACGATCGCGCAGAGGGTCGTGGCGGAGACGCTGACGGTTCCCGGCCAGTCGGCGTGCTCCTGCGAGCAGGAGATCGTCACTGGTGGGAGCAGGTGCACGGGGTACGAGGCGGCCACTTCGCGCGCGATGGCGCAGGCGACGACCGTGTCCGTCATCAGGGGAAGAAAGGGCCCGTGCTGCTCAAAACTGCCAATGGGGAGAACCGCGACCCGGGCAGGTCCGTCGCGCACGTCGTCCGTCGTCGTGTCCAGCGGCAGCATACCCAGCGCAGGCGTCCTCGGCTGCGGAATCCTCATGGTTCCCCGCCCCTTTTCCCTCGTCAATTCTCTGTCCGTTCCCGGAGATTACCGGATACGATCGGGCCATGATAGACACCGATGATGTGCTCCGGGACACCACGCCTCGTACGGACGTCGAGCACGTGGTGAATGTGCGGTTGTCCACCCGGTTCGGCGATTTCCTCGCCGCCGGTTATGCCGACCACGAGCGGGGCGATGAACACATGGCCCTGGTGTACGGCGACGTGCGGGGGGACGAGGTGATGACCCGCCTCCACTCCGAGTGCCTGACCGGGGACGCCTTCGGGTCCCGGCACTGCGAGTGCGGCGAGCAGCTGGACGCCGCGCTGGCGGCCATCGCGCGCGAGGGGCGGGGCGTGCTGGTCTACCTCCGCGGCCACGAGGGCCGCGGGATCGGCCTGCTGGCCAAGCTGCGCGCGATGCGCCTCCAGGCGGAGGGGCTCGACACCGTCGAGGCGAACCTCGCGCTGGGACTGCCGGACGACGCACGGGACTACCGGGCCGCGGCCGGCGTCCTGCACCACCTGGGGGTGCGCTCGGTGCGGCTGCTGTCCAACAACCCGCTGAAGCGCGACGCGTTGCGCCGGTACGGGATCGGGGTCAGCGAGCAGGTCCCGCTGCTGATCCCGCCGTGCGAGGAGAACCTGCACTACCAGTGGACCAAGCGGGAGCGCATGGGACACCATCTCCCGCACCTGCCCGCCGAGTTGACCGCCACGGCCGAGCGGGCCCGGCCTTAGGACCGGATGAGACAAGCTCGCTCGCGTTGCGTATTGCCCGACGACGAAGCACCACCGCGGTCCCGTCACCGGATCGCGACGGAAGGCATGTACCCCCGCGAGGAGCACCGCCGTGTACGTTGACGACCACGAAGCCCCGCGAACCCCCGGCACGGAGCCCGGCTCCGCCCAGGCGATCATGGAGTCGTTCCAGCGGGTGCTGGACGCCCTGGACGCGGCACGCACCGAGCTGCACACCACCGGTTCGCTCACGGCCCCCTCGGGCGGCACGGCACCGGCGGAACCGCTGTGGCCGGCGGATCCCGCGTCGGTCCCGGCACCCGAGCCCGCCGAGCCGTCGTGGCCGGCACCGGACCCGCAGGTCCAGCCGTTGTGGTCGGTACCGGACCCACACGTACCACCGTCGCGGTCCGCCCCGGCCCCGCACGTACCACCGTCGCGGTCCGCCCCGGCCCCGCACGTCGCACCGTTGTGGACGCGTGACACCACGCGCCCGGAACGCGCCAGGTCCGCCACGCCGCTCCGGCGGGCCCGCCTGGTGGGGACGTGCGGGGTGGGCGCGGTGGGCGGCCTGCTGGTGGTGTCCTCACTGCTCGCCAACGGCCCCTTCCAGGGCGGCGAGCCCCCGTCGACCGGCCGGCCGGCCAAGCCCCCGCACCAGGACGTGCGGGGCGGCCCGCGGGACGCGGCCGGCCCGGAGACGCCCGAGGCGCCCCGGCGGACGTACCGCATTCCCCACCTCCAGCCGGGCGGCGGCACCCGGGGGTACGACATCGAGGTCCGGGCCGTGGCCGCCCGCTTCCAGGGGCCGCCGCCCACCGCCTCCCTATGACGCCCCCGCACCGCCGGTGGGCAGGGCCTGCTCGGTCCAGATGGTCTTGCCCTCGCGGGTGTAGCGGGTGCCCCACCGCTCGGTGAGCTGGGCCACCAGGAAGAGGCCGCGACCGCCCTCGTCGGTGCTGCGGGCGCGGCGCAGGTGCGGCGAGGTGCTGCTGGTGTCGGAGACCTCGCAGATGAGGTGGCGGTCCCGGATCAGCCGCAGGGTGATGGGGCCGCCGCCGTACCGGAAGGCGTTGGTGACCAGCTCGCTGACGATGAGTTCGGTGGTGAACAGCATGTCCGCCAGGCCCCAGTCGGTCAGCCGGGCCTGCACCAGCGCGCGGGCCTGTCCGGCGGCGGTCGCCTCCACGGGCAGCTCCCAGGTGGCCACCTTCTCCTCGGCGAGGACGCGGGTGCGGGCGACGAGGAGGGCGACGTCGTCGCTGGGGTGGTCGAACAGCAGCGCCTCGCGGACGGCGGCGCAGGTCTCGTCGAGGGTGCGGGTGCGCGCGGTCAGCGCGGTGCAGAGGTCGGCCACGCGCTCGTCGACGTCCCGCTCGTCGGTGCCCCGGTCGCCGGCCTGGACGAGGCCGTCGGTGTAGAGGGCGAGGAGGCTGCCCTCGTCGAGGGTGAGTTCGGCGGACTCGTACGGCAGCCCGCCGAGGCCCAGCGGCGGTCCGGCGGGCAGGTCGACCAGGTGCGCCCGGCCGTCGGGGGTGACCAGCGCGGGCGGCGGGTGGCCGGCCCGGGCGAGGGCGCAGTGCCGGGTGACCGGGTCGTAGACGGCGTACAGGCAGGTGGCGCCGACGACTTGGCGGGAGAGGTCGTCGGTGGGCTCCTGCTCGGCAGCCAGCCGGTCGACCAGGTCGTCGAGGTGGGAGAGGACCTCGTCGGGGGTGAGGTCGAGGTTGGCCAGGGTCTGCACGGCGGCGCGCAGCCGGCCCATGGTGGCGGCGGCGTGGATGCCGTGGCCGACGACGTCGCCGACGACGAGGGCGACCCGTAGTCCGGACAGCGGGACGACGTCGAACCAGTCGCCGCCGACCCCGGCCTCGGCGTCGGCGGGCAGGTAGAGGTGGGCGACGTCGACCGCCGGGTGCCGGGGCACCAGGTGCGGGAGCAGGCTGTGCTGGAGGGCGAGGGCGGTGTCGTGCTGCTGGGTGTAGCGGCGGGCGTTGTCGATGCAGACGGCGGCGCGGGCGGCGTACTCCTCGGCCAGGGTGATGTCGTCCGGCTCGAAGGGGTCGGGCCGGCCGGACCGCCAGAGGCTGAGCAGCCCGAGGACGAGGCCCCGGGCGACCAGGGGCACCACCAGCGGCACGTCCCCCTCAGCGCCGGAGGCGGGAGTGCCGCCGCTGTCGCCGAGCACGGGGCGGCGTTCGGCGAGGCACCGCGCCTGGGGGGTGCCGGGGGTGACGTCGGTGAGGTGCCCGACCGGGTGCAGCAGTCCGGGCCCGTCCGGGTGCGCCGTACGGACGGCCGCGCGGCGCAGCGGGCCGGTCATGTCCTGGCGGGGCTCCTCGCCCCGGATGACGGGGTCCAGCAGGTCGACGGCGGCCCGGTCGGCGAGCCCGGGGACGGCGACCCCGGCCAGCTCCCGGGCGGTCTCGCCGACGTCCAGGGTGGTGCCGATACGGGTGCTGGCCTCGTTGAGCAGGGCGAGCCGGCGGCGGGCCCGGTACCGCTCGGTGACGTCCTCGACGGTCTGGGTCACTCCGAGGACGCGTCCGGCGGGGTCGTGCATCCGGAAGGCCGAGACGGACACGACGAGTTCGCGGCCGGGGTCGCGGCGCAGGACGCAGGGCTGCTCGGCGAAGACGGAGGACCGGCCGGTCTCCAGCACCTCGCGGAGCTGGCGCTCGACCGTGTCGGTGTCGCGCTGGATGATGAAGTCGCTGGTGCGCAGCCCGCGGTGGTGGTCGACGGGCAGGTGGCTGAACTTGGCGATGGCCCGGTTCACCCTCAGGATCGTCAGGTCGGGGGCGTGGACGGACAGGCCGATGGGCGAGCTGCCGAAGAGGCCGTCGAGGACGGAGCGGTCGGTCTCCCAGCGGACCACCTCCTCGGCGGGCGCCGCGACGACGAACCACTCGCGCCCGCCGCCCCCGCGGTCGACGGAGCGGACCCGGCACCCCACGTCGACCCGCCGGCCGTCGCGGTGGCGCAGGGGGATCACGCCGAACCAGCCGGGGCCGTGCACGCAGGCGGTGACGGCGTCCATGACGAGGTGCTCGTCGGCGGGGTCGACCAGGAGGGCGGCGGGCCGGCCGAGCACCTCGGCGGCCGGGTGGCCGAGCAGCGTCTCGGCGGGCGGGCTCCAGCCGACGACCGTGCCGTGCGCGTCGAGCACGGCCGACGCGGAGCGCCGTACCGCGAACGGGTCCTCGGGGCCTTCGCTGAAGGTCGTCACCGGGGTGTCGTTGGCTACCACTCTGGCACCTTACGTCCGGGATTGCGCGAGTGGTCCGCGGCGCGGCCCGGGGGCGGGTCCGCGGGCCGCCGGGCCCTGGCGAGGAGGACGGCCACGTCGTCCTGCGCGGCGGCGGGGAGCAGCGCTCCGAGGATCCGGTCGCAGATCTCGTCCAGGGGGCGGTGGAGCCGGTCCAGGGCCCGGGCGAGCTGGGCCATGCCCTGGTCGAGGTCGCGGTCGCGGGCCTCGATGAGCCCGTCGGTGTAGAGGGCGAGCAGGCTGCCGGGGCCGAGGCCGACGTGCTCGGTGCGGAAGTCCCGTACGCCGGTGCCCAGCGGCGTGCCGGGGGGACCGTCGAGGAAGGTGATCGTGCCGCGGGGGTCGGCGACGGCGGGCGGGGGGTGGCCCGCGCGGGCGATCTCGCACGTTCCGGTGGCGGGGTCGTGGATGGCGTACACGCAGGTGGCCATCTCGTTCTCGCCCAGGTCGGCGACGGCGGCGTCGAGGGCGAGGAGCAGCCGGGCGGGCGGGACGTCGAGGCGGGCGAGGGTGCGGACGGCGGTGCGCAGCTGGCCCATCACGGCGGCGGCGTGGATGCCGTGGCCCATCACGTCGCCGATGACGAGTCCGGTCCTGCCGCGCGGGAGGGCGATGGCGTCGAACCAGTCGCCGCCGACCTGGTGGTCGCTGGTGGGGAGGTAGCGGCCGGTGAGTTCGAGTCCGGGGACTTCCGGCAGGGCGTTGTTGGTGAGGCTGCGCTGGAGGGTGAGGGCGGCGTCGCGCTGGCCGGTGTACATGAGGGCGTTGTCGATGTTGAGCGCGGCGCGGGCGACGAGTTCGTCGATGATGACGCAGTCGTGCTCGTCGAGGGGTTCGCGGTCGCGGGTGCGGGTGACCACGACGGCGCCGAGCACCTTGCCGCGGGCGACGAGCGGGACCAGACGGGCGGAGCCGAGCCGGGTGAGGTAGGCACGCAGCCGGCCGGCGAGCGGGTCGTTGATCAGGACCGGGACGTCGGGCCGGTAGAGGTTCATGGGCCGTCCCTCGGCGATGACCTGTTCGTACACCGAGCCGAGCGGGATCTGGTAGGTGAGGCCGACGGCGAGTGCGTCGGCGGGCGCCTCGGGGTCGGTGAAGGAGACCGCGATCCTGCGCACCACGCCGTGGGTGGACGCGGCGGCGTCGTCGGGGTCGAGCACCTCCTCGCGCAGCTGTACGTCGGCGGAGTCGGCCAGCCGGGGCACCAGCAGGTGCACCACCTCCTCGGCGGTGCGCCGCAGGTCGAGGGTGGTGCCGATGCGGGTGCCGGCCTCGGCGAGGAGGGCGAAGCGGTGGCGGGCCCGTTCGGCCTCCAGCTGGGCCCGCTGGCCCTCGGTGATGTCGATGAGGGAAGCGACGACGCCGAGGCGGCGGCCGGCCCCGTCGAGCAGCGGCGCGTAGGAGCAGGACCAGACGCGGTCGTGGCCGGGGTCGGCGGGGGTGCGGCCGGTGCGGCGTACGTCGACCACCGCCTCGCCGTGCTCCAGGACCTGGCGCATGACGGTCTCCAGGTCGGCGGCGTTGATGCCGGGGGCGACGTCGGTGAGGCGTCTGCCGAGGTGGTCGCGGGCCGGGACGCCGTTCATCCGGGCGAGGGCCTCGTTGACCCGCAGGAAGCGCAGGTCGGGGCCGAGCAGGGCGAGGCCGATCGGGGACTGGCTGAAGAGTCCCTGGAGCGCGGCGAGGGAGTCGCGCATGTGCCGGACGGCGGTGGTCTCCACGGCGATGGCGAGGGTGCCGGTCCGCCCCCGGTGGTCGGGCGCCGGGCACAGCCACATCTCCATGCGGACGAAGTGGCCGTCGCGGTGCCGGACCGGGAGGGTGGCGACGACGGCCTCGCCGGCCAGGATGCGGGTGGCGAGCCGTTCGGCCAGCTCCCGGTTGCCCGCGGGTACGAGGGCGTCGTTGGCGGCCCGGCCGGTGATCTCCTCGGCGGTGTGGCCCAGCAGGTCCTGCGCGGCGAGGGACCATTCGACGAGGGTGCCCTCGGCATCGGTGCGCCAGAGCGCCATCGGGAGGAGGCCGCCGAGCACCCCGGCGTATCCCACCGCGGTCAGGGGCTGACCCGGTACGCCACTGGTCGACTCGTGCGCGTCCAACGCGATGACCTCACCATCGGGCGTGATGCCGACTCGTAGATCAAATCCTGGTAAATCATCCTATCCGAGGCATCAGCGACCGCGACTCACCGCGGGGTGGCGGATCAGCCGTACGGCGACGGCCAGGACCAGCAGGGTGACGCAGGCGGTGAAGGTCAGCCCGGCGCGCTCCAGGCCGAGCCACATGGTCAGGGCGCCGACGCCGACGACCGGCAGGGAGATGCCGGTGTAGGCGACGACGAAGAACGAGGAGATCACGGCGGCGCGGTGGGCGGCGGGGGCGGCCTCGCCGACGGCGGTGAGCGCGGCGCGGAAGGCCAGGCCCTGCCCGAGTCCGCCGCAGACGGCGCCGGCGACCATCAGCGCCAGGGACTCGGCCCACAGCGAGGCGCCGACCAGGAGGAGCCCCGCCACCAGCACCCCGCAGCCGAGCGGGAGCGCGGCGCGGGCGCTTACCCGGCCGGTCAGGGACTGCCCGGCGGTGGAGGCGAGGAAGACCGAGAAGACCACCAGGCCGGAGACGGCGAGGTTGCCGATGCCGAGCATCTGGGAGACGAAGCTGGGCGCCACGGCGGTGAACAGCCCGAGCAGCGAGAACCCGGCGAAGGCGGCGAGCGCGGAGGGGGTGAAGACGCCCCGGACGGCGGGCGGGACGTACAGGCCCTGCGGCCGGGGCCGGGCCCGGGGACGCGGGTCGGGAACGGTCTCGGGCAGGAGCAGGACGACGGCGCAGGCGACGGCCACCAGGGCCAGATGGGCCAGGAAGGGCAGGGCGAGTGGCAGCGGGGCGTACTCGGCGAGCAGCCCGGACAGCAGGGGGCCGCAGCCCAGGCCGCCCATGTTGGCCGCCGTGGCGGCGAGGCCGGCCCGGGACCTGCGGCCGGGCGGCGCCAGCTCCAGCACGGTGACGGTGCCGGAGCCGCTCAGCAGCCCGGCCGAGAAGCCCGAGAGCACCCGCCCGGCGAAGAGCGCGGGCAGTCCGCCCTCCAGCAGGAAGCACACCGCGCTGGCGGCGGCGAGGCCCAGCGCACACAGCAGGACGGGGCGCCGTCCCGCCACGTCGGAGTGGTTGCCGGCCAGCAGCAGGGTGAGGATCACGCCCACCGCGTAGCTGGCGAAGACCACCGTCACCATCAGCTCGGAGAAGCCCAGCTCGGCGCGGTAGAGCCCGTACAGCGGGGTGGGCAGCGTGGTCCCGGCCATGCCGATGGCGAAGACCGCCGCCGCGGCGAGGTAGCCCGGGCGCCGTGCGGGGCGCGGCCGGGCGCGCCGGGATGCGGGGGATGTGCGGGTCATGACGATCACACTAGGGAGAAGAGCCGGTCATTTCCGGACAACATCGCATCGAGCATGGGAGAGAACCGGTCACCCGGGTGGTCCGGGGACGGGCCCGGAGGAGGGCAGTGGACGCGTACAGCGCCGGGGAGGGCGGCTTCCGGCACCGCGGGGCCGAGCTGCGGTACGAGGCCGCCGGGCGCGGCCCGCTCGCGGTGTACGCGCACGGCGGCTTCGCCGGGCGGGCGGCCGAGGACCGCATGGGCCTGTTCGACTGGGCGCCGGTGGTGGCCGCGGGGCGGCGGCTGGTCCGGTACGACGCCCGGGGGCACGGCCGGTCCACGGGCGCGGCGGTGCCGGACGACTACACGTACGCCTCGCTCGCCGGCGACCTGCTGGCCCTGCTCGGCCATCTGGGCGCGGACGGCCCGGTGGACGCGCTCGGCGCGTCGATGGGGTGCGGGACGGTCCTGCACGCGGCGGTCCGGTCGCCGGGGCGGTTCTCCCGGCTGGTGCTGCTGATCCCGCCGACCGCCTGGTCGGGCCGGGAGGCGTACGCGCGGCGCAACCGCGCGGCGGCGGAGACGATCGAGCGGGACGGCGCCGGTGCCTGGCGCGCCGCCCGGGCGGGCGGGCCCCGGCCGCCGGCGGTGGCGGGGGTGCCCGACCCCGGGCCGACGCCCGCCGCGCGGGTGCTGCCGGCCGTGCTGCGGGGCCTGGCCGCCTCCGACCTGCCCGCGCCGGCGGACCTGGCCCGGCTGCGGCTGCCCGTCCTGGTGCTGGCCTGGGCGGACGACCCCGGGCACCCGCTGTCGACGGCGACGGAACTGGCCCGGCTGCTGGACGCCGATCTGCGGGTGGCGCACACGCGCGCGGAGGTGCGCGGCTGGGGCCGGGACATCGCCGAGTACCTGACCCGGCCGGTGGGCTGACACGCCGTCAGCCGCGCCGGGACCCACCCGCCCGGCGCAGCACCGCGTGCCGGGCGGGCCCGGCGACCCTACGGTCGGACCCATCCAGCCGGCCCCCTTCCGGAGGCGGGCACGACGGATCCGGAGGGAACCTGATGAACGGTCACCACAGCGGTGGCGGCGGTGTACGCGCCCTCGGCAGGCTCACGCTGACGGCGTGGTGCGCGTCGGCCGTGCTGGCGCTCGCCGTGCCCGCCTCCCACGCGGCGGGCCCGCGGCCGGCCGGGCGGGTCGACTGGGACGCGATCGCGGCCTGCGAGTCGGGCGGGGACTGGGACGCCAACACCGGCAACGGCCATTACGGCGGGCTGCAGTTCAAGCAGTCCAGCTGGGAGGCGGCCGGCGGGCTGAAGTACGCGCCGCGCGCCGACCTGGCCACCAGGAAGGAGCAGATCGCCACCGCGCGCCGGCTGGCCGCCCTCCAGGGCATGGGCGCCTGGGCCTGCGCCCGGCGCCGCTGACGGGCCGGGGGCCGGGCCGGGCCGGGGCCACGGGCCCCGGGCGGGTACGGAAGCTACGTACGCCTGCCGCGGCGGCCGCCCGCGGCTCCCCTGCCGCCGCCCTTGCCCTGGGCGGCGCCCTTGCCCCCCTTGCCGGTCTTGCCCGCCCTGCCGCCCTTCGCGGCGCCCGCGCCGCCCTGGCCGCCCTGGCCGCTGCGGGCGCCCTTGGCGGGGGCCTTCTTCCGCTGCGCCGGTGCCGGTGAGGCGGAGGGGACCCGGGGGCCGCGGGAGCTGTTGACGGTGCGGCCGCGCACGATCCCGATGAAGTGCTCGACCAGGTCGGTGGTCTCCTCCTCCGGCCAGGACAGCGCCACCCGCGACTGCGGGGCGTCGGTCAGCGGCCGGTAGGTGAGGTCCTTGCGGTGGTGCAGCCGGGCCAGCGACTGCGGCACGACGAGCAGCCCGATGCCCGCGGCCACCAGCTCGACGGCGTCGGCGGTGGTGGCCGGGCGCTCCAGCGCGGGCCGTCCCGGCGGGGTCTCCCAGCCGAGGGTGTCGTCCAGCGGGTGCAGCACGATGTCGTCGGCGAGGTCCGCCGCCGAGACCTCGTCGGCCGCCGCCACGAGGTGGTCCTTCGGGACCACGACCACGGTCGTCTCGGTGTACAGGGGGATGGCGCTGAGCGCGGTCCGGTCGGCCGGCAGCCGCAGGAGACCCGCGTCGGCCCGCCCGTCCCGCAGGACGCCGGGCGCCTCGGCGGCGGACACCTGGAGGAGGGTCAGCGGAACACCGGGCAGCCGCTCGTTCCAGATGCGGACCCACTTGGCCGGCGTCACACCCGGGACATAGGCGAGCCGGAAGGAAGGGGTTGCGTCCGAGCCTGTCACCCCGCCAGGTTACCGGGCGTGGTC
Source organism: Streptomyces sp. NPDC015131 (assembly GCF_043079975.1). Classification (NCBI taxonomy): domain Bacteria; kingdom Bacillati; phylum Actinomycetota; class Actinomycetes; order Kitasatosporales; family Streptomycetaceae; genus Streptomyces; species Streptomyces sp. NPDC015131. The sequence continues at coordinate 227,929 of NZ_JBIBVB010000008.1, forward strand.
GGCGGTCGCGCACACGCTCGATACCCTTGACGCATGAAGTCGCACCAGACCGCCCAGACGATGAAGCCCGCCACCGCGGCGAAGAAGCTGGGTGTGTACCTCGAGGCCACCCCCGCCGAGTTCCGGGAGGGCACCGTCTCCCGCGAGGAGCTCGCCGCGCTCCAGGCCGATCCGCCGCAGTGGCTGCTGGACCTGCGCCGCGACGGCCCGCACCCCCGGCCGGTGGTCGCCTCCAAGCTGGGCGTCTCCATCTCCGGTCTGGCCCGCGGCGGGGTCACCGAGGCGCTGACCACGGAGCAGATCGAGGCGCTGAAGGCCGAGAGCCCGGAGTGGCTGGTGCGGGAGCGGGCGGTGCAGGCCGAGGTCCGCAAGGAGACCGTGCGGCTCAAGGAAGCGGCCCGGCTCAAGGAGCAGAAGGCGGCCGAGGGCCGCTGACGCGGGGGCCCCGCGGGGGCCTCCCGCCGGGCCTCGCAGGGGCCTCCGGTCGGGCCTCGCAGGGGCCTCCCGCCGGGGCCCGGCGGGGCGGATACTGGCCGCATGAGCACCGTGCGGGAGCGGCTGGGCCGGGGCCTGTTCGCCCGGGTGGCGGGGCCCGAGGGCCCGGTGACCCGGGCCCGGATCCACGACACCCCGGGGCCCCGCTGGTTCGGGCCGGGCCGCCCGATCCGCACCGTCCACGGTGACGCCTCGATGTTCATCGGCGGGCTGCGGGCGCTGCTGCTCCAGTCGCTGCACCCGCTGGCTATGGCGGCGGTGGACGCCCACTCCGGCTACCGGGGCGACCCGTGGGGGCGCCTCCAGCGCACCAGCACCTTCCTCGCCGTGACGACGTACGGCACGGCGGCCGACGCGCGGCGGGCGGTGGAGACGGTCCGGGCGGTGCACGAGCGGGTGCGCGGGACGACCCCGGACGGGGAGCCCTACCACGCCGCCGATCCGCACCTGCTGGGCTGGGTGCACGTCGCCGAGGTCGACAGCTTCCTCACCGCCCACCAGCGCTACGGCGCCCGGCCCCTGGATGCGGCCGGCTGCGACGCGTACATCGCCGACACCGCGCACGTGGCGGCGGCCCTCGGGGTCGTCGACCCGCCGCGCGACCGGGCAGAGCTGGCCGCCCGGCTGGACGCGTACCGGCCGGAGCTGCGCGCCACGCGGGAGGCGCGCGAGGCCGCCCGCTTCATCCTGCTGCGCCCGCCCCTGCCGTGGGCCGCCCGGGCGCCGTACGCCGTCCTCGCGGCCAACGCGGTGGCCACGCTGCCGCCCTGGGCCCGCCGCCCGCTCGGGCTGCCGCCGCGCCTGCCGGGCCTGGAGGACACCGTCGTCCGGGCGTCGGGGCACGCGCTCACCGGGACGATCAGGTGGGCGATGCGGCCCGCCCCGCCGCCGGGGCGGGCCGGGCCGGACTAGGGCGCCAGGGACTTCGCGCGGGCCGCCGAGCGGTACGCCAGCGACGGCTTGCCGTGGGTGTCGGCGGCGGCGATCAGCAGGCCGCCGAGCATGGAGAGGTTCTTGAAGAAGTGGATCCGCTGGGCGGCCCGCTCCTCGGGGTCCTCCACCGTCCAGTAGGCGTGCCCGGCGAGCGTGGTGGGCACCAGGGTGGTGGCGAGCGCGAGCGCGGACAGGCGGGGGAAGCGGCCGGTGGCGAACAGGAGCCCCGCGCCGACCTGGATCGCGCCGTTGACGCGTACCAGCTTCTCGGTCTGGTCGGGCAGCGCCGGGATCCGTTCGGTGACGGGCCGGGCGACGGGTTCGGCCGCCGGGGCCACCGATCCGGGGTCGCGCAGGGTGTGCAGCCCACCGGAGACGAAGGTGGAGGCCAGCAGGGGACGTGCCAACTTTCGGAAAATCGCCATGCGGTGCGGGTGCCCGGCGGCGCACGGGGCATGCCCTTCCGGGGCCCCCGCGCAGGGGGCCCCGGGAGCGTGTCCCTCCGGGCCCCGGGAACAGGGGGCGGAGGGGCAGCCGTACGGAACGCGGCCGAGCGGCGATGATCGTCACGTTGCCGACCGCACCGACCGGGTGGTCGACGGACTTGGAGGAGTGGACGGAATGCCGAACGAGCGCGCGGGGCGGCCGGCGCGGCCGGAGGACCTGATCGACGTGGCCCGGCTGGTGACCGCGTACTACGCACTGCACCCCGACCCGGCGGACCCCGCCCAGCGGGTGGCGTTCGGGACGTCCGGGCACCGGGGATCGTCCCTGGCCGGGGCGTTCAACGAGGACCACATCGCGGCGACGAGCCAGGCGATCTGCGAGTACCGGGCCGCGCGGGGCATCGACGGGCCGCTGTTCCTCGGCGCCGACACGCACGCCCTGTCGGAGCCGGCCCGGGTGACAGCCGTCGAGGTGTTCGCGGCGAACGGGGTGACGGTCCTCGTCGACACCGCCGACGGCCACACCCCCACCCCGGCGGTGTCGCACGCCATCCTCACGCACAACCGGGGGCGCGGCGGCACGGGTCTCGCCGACGGGGTGGTGGTGACCCCGTCGCACAACCCGCCGTCCGACGGCGGGTTCAAGTACAACCCGCCCAACGGCGGCCCGGCCGGCTCGGAGGCGACCGGCTGGATCCAGGAGCGCGCCAACGAGATCATGACGGGCGGCGGCAAGGACGTACGGCGGCTGCCGTACGCGCGGGCGCTGGCCGCGCCCACCACCGGGCGGTACGACTTCCTCGGCGCGTACGTGCGGGACCTGCCGTCGGTGCTGGACCTGGACGCGGTGCGGGCGGCGGGGGTGCGGATCGGCGCGGACCCGCTGGGCGGCGCGTCCGTCGCGTACTGGGGCCGGATCGCCGAGGAGCACCGGCTGGACCTGACCGTGGTCAATCCGGAGACGGACCCCACCTGGCGGTTCATGACGCTGGACTGGGACGGGAAGATCCGGATGGACTGCTCGTCGCCGTACGCGATGGCCTCGCTCATCGAGGGGCGCGACCGGTTCGACATCGCCACCGGCAACGACGCGGACGCCGACCGGCACGGCATCGTCACCCCGGACGGCGGGCTGATGAACCCCAACCACTTCCTGGCCGCCGCCATCGACTACCTGTACCGGCACCGGGAGCGGTGGCCGGCCGGGGCCGGGGTGGGCAAGACGCTGGTGTCGTCGGGCATGATCGACCGGGTGGCCGCCGATCTGGGCCGGCCGCTGGTGGAAGTGCCGGTCGGTTTCAAGTGGTTCGTGGACGGGCTGGCGGAGGGGACGATCGGTTTCGGCGGCGAGGAGTCGGCCGGGGCGTCCTTCCTGCGGCGGGACGGCTCGGTGTGGACCACCGACAAGGACGGCATCGTCCTGGCGCTGCTCGCCTCCGAGATGCTGGCCGTGACGGGGCGGACGCCCAGCGAGCGGTACGCGGAGCTGGCTTCCCGGTTCGGCGAGCCGGCGTACGCCCGGGTGGACGCGCCGGCGACCCGGGAGGAGAAGGCGGTCCTCGGCCGCCTCGACGCCTCGCGGGTGACGGCCGGGACGCTCGCGGGCGAGCCGGTGACCGCCGTGCTGACCGAGGCCCCGGGCAACGGGGCGGCCATCGGGGGCATCAAGGTGACGACGGAGAACGCCTGGTTCGCGGCCCGGCCCTCGGGCACGGAGGACGTCTACAAGGTGTACGCCGAGTCGTTCCTGGGCGCCGAGCACCTCGCCCGGGTGCAGGAGGAGGCCCGTGCGGTGGTGACGGCGGCGCTGAACGACTGAGCCGTTCCCGCCCGGAACATCCCTTTTCCGGCCGGTGGTTCGCCGTGGGCGGGCCGCCGGCCGGTGTGCTGCCCGGGGGCGGTCGTCCTCTTCCACCGGAAGCGACCTCTCTGTTACCCGGGGTGGCTGGTTATGATCGCACCCCCACGCGTCACCGGAGCCGGGCCGGCCGTCCCCCCATGCCCTCACCAGGGCAGTGCCGGCCCCGGTGGCCGGCCTGTCCCGCTCCCCGCTCCCGAGGGCTGATGTCTTCCATACGACCCGAAGGTCCCCGCGACGCGGCGCCGCTCCCCCGGCGCCGCCGTGCCGTCCGTCTGCGGACGCTGCTCGTCCTGCTGGCCCTGATCCCCACCGCGGCCATGGGCACCTATGTCGCCGTGACCGCCGAGCGGCTGCTGGCGCGGTCCGGTCACCTCCGCTCCGACGTGGCGGCCGGCGAGCACATCGGCCCGCCGCTGCACACCCTGATCGTCCGGATGCAGGCCGAGCGCAGGACGACCGCCGCGATGTGGTCGGGCACCGCCGTCCCGGAGGAGGAGGTGCGCGCCGGGCGGGCGGCCACCGACGCGGCCGCGGAGGCGTTCCGCCGGGCGTCGGCCGCCGCGGGGCCGGGCACCGAGGAGACGGACCGGCGCCTGCTGGAGGTGATGAACGGCCTCGACGACCTGGACGCGTACCGGGAGCGGGCGGACGCCCGGCTCGGCAGCGCCGACGGCCTGATCGTGTTCTACAGCGACCTGATCGGTCAGATGATCCGCTACTTCCAGGACGGTTTCGGCCACACGGACGACGCGGAGCTGACCGAGGAGAGCACCGTGGTGGTCGCGCTCTACACGGCGTCGGAGATGATGGCGCAGGAGGACACCATCCTGGCGCTCGCCGGGCCGTCGCGGGAGCTGAGCACCCGCCGGTTCGCGGACTTCGTCAACGCGGTGGGCGCCCACCGGCATCTGTACGACCGCTGGATCGTTCCGGCCATGCCCGTCGAGGGGGCCGACCGCTACGCGGCGATCGCCGGTTCGGACGCCTGGCAGGCCAAGTCCCGCGTCGAGAACGAGGTGCTGGCGGGTCATGAGGACGCGGGGGCGTCGGTGCGGCTCCCGGCGGGCGTGAGCGGCTGGCCGGCCGCGCACCGCGTGTGGTCGCCCGAGCTGGAGGCGCTCAACACCGAGCGGACGCGGGCCCTGCTGGCGCACGGCGACGCCAAGGCCGCCGAGCTGGAGCGGGAGGTCACCTGGCTGATCGCGGGCAGTGCCGCGGCGCTGCTGGTGGTGGCTGGGATCGTCGGCGTGACCACCCGGTCGGTGCTGCGCCGGCTGCGGGTGCTGCACGAGCGGACGGTCATCGTGGCGGAGGAGACCCTGCCGGACGTGGTGGCCAGGCTCCAGCAGGGCCGGCCCGTGGACACCGGGGCGCTGCCGGTGGTGCGCGGCGAGGGGGACGAGGTGGGCCGGGTCGGCGACGCGTTCGCCCGGGTGGTGGCCGTGTCCGTGGACGGGCACCGCCGGCTGGCGGCCGAGCGGCACGGCTTCGGCCTCTTCGCGGCGGGCATCGCCTCCCGTACCGGCAATCTGGTGAGCCGTCAGCTCACGCTCACCGAGGAGCTTCAGGACACCTTCGGCACCGACGAGGCGCTGCTGGCGCAGCTGATGCGGGCGGACCAGCTCACCGTGGGGATGCGGCGCCAGATCGAGAACCTGCTCATCCTCTCCGGCGGCGAGATCCCCGACCCGCACACCGACCCGATGCGGGTGGCCGACCTGCTGCGCGAGGCCGCCGCGGAGGTGGAGGACTTCCGGCGGATCGAGCGGCAGGCGCTGGACGAGATCAGTGTGGAGCCCGGGGCGATCAGCCAGGTCAGCCATCTGCTGGCCGAGCTGCTGGACAACGCGACCCGGTTCTCGCCGCCGCGCACCAAGGTGGTCATCCGGGCCGAGCTGGTGGCCGACGGGCTGTCGGTCGAGATCGAGGACCGGGGCCCGCGGGTGACGCCGGAGTCGTACGAGGAGATGAACCGGCGCCTGCACTCGGCGCCGCCGTACGCGGTCCTGGCGGAGAACGCGCACCGGCTGGGCCTGTTCGTGGTGGGCCACCTCGCCGACCGGCTGGGCGCCACCGTGACGCTGCGCCGCTCGGTGTACGGCGGTACGTCGGCCGTGGTGATCGTCCCGCACGCGCACCTGGTCCCGACCGTGCTCCCGGCCGCCCCGGCGCCCGCTCCGGTGGCCACCCCGGTGCCCGCGCCGCGGCCGGCCGCCCCGGCCCCGGCGGAGGAGCGGCCTGCCGTGGAACCGCTGCCGCAGCGGCGGCCGGTGACCGGCCGTGACGTACCGGAGGAGCACGAGCGGACCGCCGCCCCGGCACCGGCCGGGCGCCCGGCGCTGCCCGAGCGGGTGCCGCAGACGCACATGGCCGCGCAGCTCCGCGAGGAGCGCGACCCGGACCCGGCGCCGGCGCCGGAGAGGGACGAGGCGACGCCCGAGGAGGTCGCCGACGCCTGGGACGACTACGAACAGGGGACCCGGACCGTGGAAATCGAACTGCGACAGGATCAGCCATGACGACGGACAACGACATGATCTTCAGCGTGCTGGACAACAACCTGAGCCGGATCGCCGGAATCCAGGGTGCCGTGCTGCTGTCCAACGACGGGATCAAGCTGAGCGCGTACCTGCTGGACCGGCCCCAGGCGGAGCGGATCGCCGCGGCGGCCTCCGGGATCGCGTCGACCATGAAGGCGATCTCGCGCGAGATCGACGGCGGCCGGGTGATCCGCCAGCTCGTCGAGATGGACGACCGGTATCTGTGCATCGTCGGCTGCGGCGAGGGCAGCACGCTGATCGTGGTGACGTCCCGCAAGGCCCGGCTCGGGGAGCTGGGCGGCGAGGCGGTGCGGACCGCGCAGGCGCTGGGCGAATGGCTCGGCACCCCGGACCGCGCCGGGACCGCCACGCCGTAATGCCCGACGAGCCGCAGCGCGCACGCCGTCGAAGGACGCGGCTGTACGCCTTGACCGACGGCCGTACGGCCGCGCCGCGCACCGCCCTCACGATGGACACCACCATCACCGCGGCCGTGGCGGGCGACGCCCACGAGGGTCTGCCGACCGAGTGGCGGGCGGTCCTCGCCATGTGCCCGCCGCCGAACGGGAGGGCGGTCGCGGAGATCGCGGCCCGGCTGGGGATGCGTCTGACCCCGGCGACCCTCCTGCTCGGGGAGCTCGCGGAGCGCGGGCTGATCCACCACCGGCCGCCGTCGGCGGAGGCCGGGACGACCGACGTCCATCTGCTCAGGAGAATCAGGGACAACCTTGCCCGGATATGACACCCCCGCCCAGGCGGCCGCCCCCGTGAAGATCCTGATCGCGGGGGGATTCGGCGTGGGCAAGACGACTCTGGTGGAGGCGGTCTCCGAGATCGAGCCCCTGCGCACGGAGGAACGGCTGACGGCCGCCGGGGTCGGTGTGGACGACCTGGACGGCATCGAGTCGAAGACGGCCACCACCGTGGCGATGGACTTCGGCCGGATCACCCTGGAAGAGGCCGGGGTCGTGCTGTACCTGTTCGGCACCCCGGGGCAGGAGCGCTTCTGGTTCATGTGGGACGAGCTGCTGAACGGGGCGCTGGGGGCGGTCGTCCTCGCCGACACCCGGCGGCTGGACCGGAGTTTCGCGGCGGTCGACTTCTTCGAGAGCCGCGGGCTGCCGTTCGTGGTCGGGGCGAACTGCTTCCACGGGGAGCAGCTCTACACGGAGGCGGAGATCAGGGCGGCCCTGCACCTGCGGGACCCGGACACTCCCGTCCTGCTGCTGGACGCGCGGCTGCGCGGGGACGTCCGGGGCGCGCTGCTCGCCCTGCTGGACACGGTCATCGCCCGGGCGGGGCGGGCCGCCCGGGTGTGAGGCCGCCGGGCGCGGCCCCGGGTCATCGCGGCTGGGACGCGAGCTGGATCAGGTTGCCGCAGGTGTCGTCGAGGACGGCGGTGGTGACCGGTCCCATGTCCAGCGGTGCCTGGGTGAAGCGGACGCCGAGGGCGCGCAGCCGCTCGTAGTGGGCCCGGACGTCCTCGACGGCGAACTGGGCGAGGGGGATGCCGTCCGCCATGAGCGCGTCGCGGTAGGGCTTGACGGCCGGGTGGCCGGACGGCTCCAGCAGCAGTTCGGTGCCGTCGGGCTCCTCGGGCGAGACGACGGTCAGCCACCGGGCCCCCTCCCCCACCGGGACGTCGTGCTTCTTCACAAAGCCGAGGATCTCGGTGTAGAAGCGCAGCGCCTTGGCCTGGTCGTCGACGAAGACGCTGGTCAGACGGATCTTCATGGGGTGCTCCTCCGGTTGTGGTGGGGCGGCGGTGAGCCGCCGCCCGGCCGTCCGCCGCGGCGGCTCGGTGTTCAGGTCGTGGCACTTGTACCAGGGTCCGCCGGGGGCCGGCCCGGGGGCCCGCCGGGGGCACCGGCTCCACGAACGGGGCATTGGCCGCTTATGGTCCCGACACGCCCGCCCGGGGCCTCTACGATGGGCGGCCACGGGCCGACGGCGGACGAACGGGTGGCAGTGACCGGAACCGGGACACCTACGGAGCATCGGCTCACCGGGCAGCTGCGTGAGCTGGGTGTGCGGCCGGACCGGCCCCTGCTGGTGCACGCGTCGCTGCGCGCGGTGGGGCCGGTGGCGGGTGGCGGGGCGGCCGTGCTGCGCGCGCTGCGGGCGGCGCTCGGCCCGGACGGCACGCTCGTCGTCCCGGCGTTCACGGCACGCAATTCGGACACCTCGGCCGCCCATCTGGAGCGGGTGCGGGGGCTGGACGAGGCCGGGCGGGCCGCCGTGCGCGCGGCGATGCCGCCGTACGACGCCGGGACCATGCCGTGCGACGAGGGGCTCGGGGTGCTGCCCGAGCTGGTGCGGACCCGTCCGGGGGCGCTGCGCAGCGCGCACCCGCAGACGTCGTTCGCGGCGCTGGGACCGTACGCCGAGAAGGTCGTCTCCGGCCACCGGCCCGACTGCCACCTCGGCGAGGACTCGCCCCTCGCCCGCCTGTACGACCTGCGGGCCTCGATCCTGCTGCTCGGCACGGGCTTCGGCGCGTGCACCGCCTTCCACCTCGGCGAGTACCGGGTGGCCCGGCCGCCCCGGCGCACCTACCGCTGCGTGGTGCGGGAGGACGGGGCGGCGCGGTGGTGGTCGTACGAGGACGTCGCCCTCGACGACGGCGACTTCGCCGCGCTCGGGGCGGACCTGGAGCGGTCCGGCGCCGGGACCGTCCGGACCGGGACGGTCGGTGCGGCGGCCTGCCGGCTGGTGGACCTCGCACCGGCGGTGGACTTCGCACAGGGGTGGTTCACCCGCCACCGCTGACCGGTGACCGCTGACCGCTGACCGCCGCGGCGCGTGACCCGAGCGGGCGGAGGGGCCCCTGCGCCCGAATGGGCCACCCGGAGTTTTCGTTCACCCGTTCGTCGCCCGTTCGGCCGTTCACCGCGTGCGCCGTCCGGGCAACTCTTCCCTGACCTGTGGGAGTTGCCCTGGACTTGGGGGGACCGTGACCGTGCCGCGCGGCCGTGCGTTTCTGATGCTCGTTCTGCTGACCCTGCTGGGTGCCTCCTTGGCGGCGGCGCCCGCCGCCGCCCCGGCCCCGGTGTGGCAGCGGGTGGCGACCGGGGTGGAGTACCGCTGGTTCGACATCCCCTCCACGCGCGGCACCGCCCGCGCCCACCTCCTCTCGGTGGACCTGGGCGATCCGCGGGTGTCGGCGGGGCTGCTGTACCCGGGGGTGGTGGCGGCGCGGTCGCCGCTGTCCTCGCTGGCCGACGGGGCGGGCGCGGTGGGCGGGGTCAACGGCGACTTCTTCCACCTGTCCGAGACCCAGCACCCCGAGGTGGAGGCGACCGGCGCGCCGGTGGGGCCCGCCGTGGCGGACGGGCGCGCCCTGAAGGCCGCCGTGCCGAACGGCCAGCGCTTCGGGCCGTCGCTGCCGCCCGGGACGACCGCCCGGCAGGTGCTGGGCGTCGGCGAGGACGGCCTGGCCCGGATCGGGGAGCTCGCCCTGGACGGCACGGTGAGCCACCCGGGCGGCGACATCGCCCTGGGCGGGCTCAACCAGTACGCGCTGCCGGTGGGTTCGGTGGGACTGTTCACCGCCGACTGGGGCGCCGCCTCACGCGCGCGTGCCACCTGCGGCACGGACACCCGGCGGGACGCCCCGTGCAGCACGGAGACCTTCGAGGTGACGGTGCGCGGCGGTGAGGTCGTCGCGGTGGCGGAGAAGCCCGGCCGGGGCGCGATCGGCCGGGACACCGAGGTGCTGGTGGGGCGGGAGGCGGGCGCCCGGGCGCTGCGGGCCCTGGCCGTCGGTGACCGGGTGAGCGTGGCGTACGAGCTGGTCCCCGCCGGGCGGGACGCGTCGGGCGGCGGGTACCGCTTCGCGGTGGGCGGCTTCCCGGTGCTCCGCGACGGCACCCCGCTGAGCGGGATGGACAAGGTGACGCCGGCGGTGCGCACGGCGGCGGGGGTACGGGACAGCGGGCGGCGGTTGCTGCTGCTGGCGCTGGACGGCTCCCCCGGGTTCCGCAGCGGGCTGACCGTCGTGGAGGTGGCCGGCGCGATGCGGGACCTGGGCGCCTCGGACGCCGTGAACCTGGACGGCGGCGGGTCCTCCACGCTGGTGGCCCGCCGGGGCGGCGCGGCGAGGGTGAGCGTGCTCAACCACCCGAGCGGCGGGGCCCAGCGCGCCGTCCCCAACGGCATCGGGGTCTTCGTGCGGGGGGTGGAGGGCTTCTGACGCCCCCGCAGGGCTTGAGCCCCTCTCGGGGCGTGGGCCTCAGGGCTTGAAGTTGCTGACGACGTCGGCGGTGGCGGAGACGCCGTTGTAGATGGTGGGTGCGAGGCTGGTGCTGGCGAGGAAGAAGCCGAGCAGGCCGCAGACCAGGGCGTGGGAGATCTTCAGTCCGCCGTTGCGCAGGAAGATCACCGCCATGATCAGCAGCAGCAGAACCACGGAGATGGAAACGGCCATGTGTCGCCCTCCTCGACCGGTCGCCGCACGGTCTGTGCGGCATTCGGCGGCCAGTCTGGCCGAGCGGCGGCGCCGTCCGGACGTACGGCATGTCGGCCGAACGGGTATTGATGGGCCGTGACCCGTTACTCGTCGTGCATGCGGAGGAAGCGCGCGAGGCCAGGCAGGTCGTCGGTGTTGAGGTGGTCGACGCGGGCGGCGAGCAGCTCGGCCCAGAGGGCGTCGCGCGCCGGGCCGGGCGTGTCGGGGGTGCCCCAGAACCGGATGCGGCGGCCCTCGCGGTGGGCGGCGGCGACGAGCCGGTGGAGGCGGGCGCGTGCGGCGGGCGGGAGCGGGCCGGTGCCGTGGGTGCCGAAGACGGACGACCAGGCGGCGCTGACCAGCGGGACGAGGGAGGCGGGCGCTGCGGTGCCCAGGTCGTCGAGGCGGCCGTCGTAGAAGGCGTACCGGACCCGCTGGGCCTCCAGGGGGGCGCGGGCCGCGCGGTCGCCGGAGACCACGGCCGTGACGGCGCCGGGCCGGACGCGGCCGTCGGCGCAGCGGCTCATCATCCAGCGGTAGGGCGCCAGTTCGCGGTGGAGCGCCCGGTAGGCGGCCACCCCGTCGGCCTTGATGTCCACGAGGAGCTGTACGGGCCGGTGGTGGCCGGGGTGCACGGAACCGTGGGCGCGGACGCGGGCGGCGAGGGGTTCGAGGTAGAGCGCGCGCAGGGTGCGCGCGGGGTCGAGCCCGGCGGGGTCGTGGGCGACGAGGAGTGCGCCGTCCACGAGGAAGACGTCCGCCTCGACGCTGGTGAAGCCGTGGTGGAGGGCGTCGTGGAGGGGCCGCGGGTGCAGGTAGTCGTTGTGGGCGTGGGCGCGGCGCAGGGGGCGGGCGCACAACTGGGTGGCCACCGGACCCGCGGTGGCCGCGGTGCTCGCGGTGGCTATCGGGCCCCGGGTGGCCGCGGTGCTCGCGGTGGCGCTCGGGGCGGGGAGGGCGAGGGCGGCGGCCGGGGCGGCGGCGAGGCCGAGGACGGCGGAGCGGCGGGAGAGCGGCGCCATGGCGGGGCTTTTCCGGGCACGGTGCGGGCGGGAGGGACGGGTCGAGTATGGGACTCCCCCGGCCCCTCCCGCCGTGTGCGCACGGGGAGTTGGCCGGTTCGCCGCCGGATGTTCAGCGGCGGCGGACCCGTCTCATCGCGGGGTCGCGGGCGAGGGTGTGCAGGTCCTCCAGGGCGTCGAGGACGACCGTGCGGTCGTACCAGGCCAGCCAGCGGCCGACCTGGCGGCCGGTGTGGTCGAGGGCCGCGAGCTGGGCGGTGTGCAGGTCGGCGATCGGCCGGTCGAAGTGGGCGGAGACCATGCCCAGGACCCGGCCGCCGCTGACGAGGGGCACGCTGTGGCAGGAGCGGCTGCCCGCCTCCAGGATCGCGCCGCGGGCGTCCTCGGCGAACACCGGGTCGGTGGCGACGTCGTGGACGGTGACCTGCCGGACGTCCTGGGCGGCCTGGGCGCAGGAGGTGCCCGAGGGGCCGACGTGGTCGAAGAAGGAGACGAAGTCGTCGCTGAGGCCGGTGTGCTTCTCCATCCACAGTCCGCCGCCGGCGTGGTCCCCGATCTGCACATTGCCCATGTGGGTGGCGGTGACGGCGAGGGTCTGCGACAGGACGGCGCCCAGCACCGCGCCGCGGTGGGCGTGCGAGGGGTCGTCGACGGCGAGGGTGTCCAGGGAGGGCGCCGGGTGCCGCGTCCGGCCGGGGAACCACTGCTCACCGCCGTCGCGGGGGCGCTCCAGCCGGACGACGGCCTCGGCGAGGGTCCGCAGCCGGACGTTGTGGCGCTGGGAGGCGAGCTGCATCAGCGCGAAGGCGGTCTCCGAGTCCGCCAGCCGGTACCGCTCACGCAGAAGGCCCTGCGCCTCCGCGACCAGGGGACGGTTGCGGGCCCGGGCCCGCAGGTGGCGCAGCTGCTCGCGCAGGCGCGCCACCTCGTCGCCGGTGTCGCCCGCCTCGTACCCGCCGGGCTTGAACGTCTCTGTCATGCTCGGTGCCTGCCCGGTGGGCGGGGGCCGACACTCCCCGGGCGGCCCCCGCCGACGTGTCCCCCCTCACTCGCGCCGTGGAGCCGGGGCGTTCGGAGGGTGGTCTCAGCGGCTGTCCCAGCGCCATTCCCAGGGCACCCCCAGCAGGGTGAGCCGGTCCAGCAGGTCCCGGGGGGCGCCCCGGGCAGCCAGGCGGGGGCGCGCGTGCCGGGCGAGCCAGGTGTTGAGGGCGAGGACCACCGCCTCTTCGTCGTCGTACGCGTACACGCCGGGGACGTCGTACCAACATCCGCCGGGGAAGGGGAAGTCGTCGTGCTCCAGGTCGTCGATCCACTCCCGTGCGGCGGCCAGCAGGTGGGCGTCGGCGGCGGGGCCGGTGTGCCGCTCCCAGCGGGCGAGCCAGGGGGCGGCGGTGCCGGACGCGTGGAGGCAGACCTCGAAGACCTCGGGCGCCGGCACGGGCGGGTCCGCCGACTGGAGGGTCCGGTCCCACCAGGCGTCCAGGAAGGCGCCGACGACCGGCGCCTCGGGCCACCGCCGCCAGCCGGACCGGGCGAGGGAGTGCCCGGCGCGGGCGCCGTCGTCGCGGCACTCCCCCGCCACCAGCGCCCGGGCGAACTGCGGGAGGATCCGGCGGGTCACGGCCGCGTGGTCGTGCCAGTCGGGCGCCGACCAGGTGCGGTGGAGCAGGTCGGGGTCGAGCGGCACGTCCGGGGTCTTGAGGAGGTCCAGCTCCTCCTCGCTGCCCCAGTGGCAGGGGCAGTTGGACTCGTCGGGCCGGGCCGTCGCACCGGCGAAGGCCAGGCGCAGCCGGTGGAGCGCCGCCTCCAGGCGGGCGGCGGCGGGGGTCGCCGGCACGGGGGCGGCCGGGTCTGCGGAGGTCATGGCGAACCCCTCGGGGACTCCGGCCGTGTCCGCCGGACGTGCCGGGCGGGGCCGAAGGAAGCGACCCTACCAGCGGGCCGTCAGGGGGCGGTCAGGCAGGTGTCCCACTCGACGGTGCGGTCGCACCAGCGCTCCAGCAGGACGCGGTCGTGGCCGACCGCGAGGAGCCCGGCCCCGTGCTCGCGGCGGTAGGTCTCGACGACGGCGACCAGCGCGGCGGTGGTGGAGGCGTCGAGCATGGCGGTCATCTCGTCGCAGATCAGCCAGCGGGGGCGGAGCACCAGGGCGCGGGCGAGGCAGGCGCGCTGGAGCTGGCCGTCGCTGACCTCGTGGGGGCGCCGGGCGAGGAGGTCGCCGGTGAGGCCGACGGCCTCGGCCAGTTCGGGGACGCGCCGTGCGGCCTCGTCGCGCCGGCCGGTCGCCCGCAGCGGCTCGGCGATCAGGTCGCGCAGCCGCAGCCGGGGGTCGGCGGACATCCGGGGCTGCTGGAACACCACGCCGATGGCGGTGCGCAGCTCGCGCGGTGCCCGGTGGCGCCAGCCGCGTACCTCCCGGCCGTCGACGCGGACCCGGCCGGCGTCGGGCCGGTGCAGCAGGGCGGCGACCCTGGCGAGGGTCGACTTGCCGCAGCCGCTGGGGCCGAGCAGGCCGAGGGCCTCGCCGGGGGCGACGGTGAGGGAGGCGGCGCGGAAGACCGGGTCGCGGGGGCGGTATCCGGCGGTGACGGCGTCGAGTTCAAGCACGGGCGGGCTCCTGCTCCTCGCTGTGGTGGCAGGCGACTCCGCCGGCGAGGAGCGGTACGGAGCGGCAGGCGGCGCTCGCCCGGTCGCAGCGCGGGGCGAAGGCGCAGCCCTCCGGGAGGTCGCCCAGCTCCGGGGGCATGCCGGGGATGGGGGTGAAGTCGCGTTCGGGCAGGGCGGCGAGCAGGCCGCGGGCGTAGGGGTGGCGGGGCCCGGGGTCGCCGAAGAAGCGGTCGGCGTCGGCGAGTTCGACGATCCGGCCCGCGTACATCACGGCGACGCGGTCGGCGATCCGCTCGGCGGCGGCCAGGTCGTGGGTGATCATCAGCAGGGCGCGGCCGTCGTCGGCGTGGCGGCGCAGTTCGTCGGCGGTGCGGTCGACGAGGTCGCGGTCGAGTCCGGTGGTCGGCTCGTCGGCGAGCAGCAGCGGGGCGTCGCCGATGAGGGCGAGGGCGGTGGCGGCCCGCTGGGCCTGCCCGCCGGACAGCTGGTGGGGGTGGTGGTCGAGGAGGTGGGTGGGAAAGGCGGCGCGCTCGGCGGCGGCGACCGCGGCGGCGCGCAGGGCGGCGCGGGGGGTGCCGGTCAGCTCGCGGAGGGTCTCCTCCAGCTGGGCGCGGACGGTGCGTACGGGGGTGAGGTGGGCGGCCGGGGACTGCGGGACCAGGCCGATGCGCCGACCCCGTACCGTGCGGGCGAGGGTGCGCTCGTCGGCGGCCAGCAGGTCGGTGCCGTCGATCAGGGCGCTGCCGGCGGTCTGGGCGTTGCCGGGCAGCAGGCCGAGCAGCGCGGAGGCGAGGACGGACTTGCCGCAGCCGCTCTCGCCGACGAGGGCGAGGCACTCGCCGGCCGCGAGGTCGAAGGTGGCGCCGCTGACGGCGGCGATGTGGTGGCCGCCGCGCATCCGGAAGCGGACGGACATGTCCCGTACGGAGAGGACGGGGCTCACAGCATCAGCTCCGATCGGCGGCGCGGGTTGATGCGTTCCCGCCAGGCTCCGGCGAGGCCCGCGATGGCGAGGGTCGGGACGATGAGGAACAGGCCGGGGAAGAGCGTGGGCCACCAGTCGCCGGCGAGCAGCGAGCCGCGCGCGGTCTGCACCAGGGTGCCGAGGCTCGCCTGGTGGGCGGGCAGGCCGAGGCCCAGGAAGGACAGCGCGGACTCGTGCCACATGGCGTGCGGCACCATCAGCACGGCGGCGAGCCCGGCCTGCGGCAGCACCGCGGGCAGCAGGTGGCGGACGGTGACCCGCCAGCGGCCGGCGCCGCCGGAGACGGCCGCGTCGATGTAGGGGCGCGAGCGCAGCGACAGCACCTCGGAGCGGACGATCCGGGCCGTGGAGAGCCAGTGGGTCAGCGCGACGGACACGATGACGGGCCAGACGCCGGGGCGGAACATCGCCACGATGAAGATGCCCAGCAGCAGGTGCGGCACGGAGGAGAAGGTGTCGACGAGCCGCATCACCAGGCGGTCGGTCCAGCCGCCGAAGGCGGCGGCAGCGGCGCCCACGGCGGTGCCGATGACGGTGGCGACGAGCGCGGCGACCAGGCCGACGAGGAGCGAGACGCGCAGCCCGTAGACGCAGCGCAGCAGCAGGTCGCGCCCGACGTCGTCGGTGCCGAAGGGGTGGGCGGCCGAGGGCGGCAGGAGCTTCTGGGACAGGTCGACGGCCTGCTGGTCGAGCTGGACCAGCGGCGGCACGAGGAGCACGGCGAGCAGCACGGCCCCGGTGACGAGGGCGGAGACGGAGAGGCGGACGGTGCGGGTGGAGCGGCGGGTGCGCCCGTGGGAGCGCCAGGCGAGGTCAGCCATCGAAGCCCACTCTCGGGTCGGCGAGTCCGTACAGCAGGTCGGACAGCAGGTTGCCGAGCAGGACGGCGGCGGTGGCGAGCACGGTGAGTGCGGCGAGCAGCGGGAAGTCGACGGAGGTCGCGGCCTGGACGGTCGCCGCGGCGATGCCGGGCCAGCTGAAGACGGACTCCACGAGCAGGGCGCCGGTGATCAGTTCGGGCACGCGGGAGCCGATGAGCGTCAGCATGGGGAGCATGCCGGAGCGCAGGGCGTGCCCGACGAGCACGGTGCGTTCGCTGAGGCCACGCGCGCGTGCGCCGCGCACGGGGTCCTCGTCGAGCGCGTCGGCGACGCCCTGGCGGACGTACAGGAAGAACCACGGCAGCTGGGAGACGCCGAGGACGAGGGCGGGCAGGACCAGGTGCGAGGCGACCTGGCCGGGGGTGACGGTGTCGCTGGCCGTGTCGGTGAGCCCGCCGGCCGGCAGGACGCCCAGGTGCAGGGAGAAGAACCAGATGGCCAGCAGGCCGAGCCAGAAGGCCGGGGCGGCTTCGAGGGTGTACGCGGCGGAGCTGACGCAGCGGTCGAGCCAGCCGCCGCCGCGGCGGGCGGCCAGGACGCCGAGCACGGTGCCCAGCAGGATGGCGACGGCGAAGGCGGTGGCGGCCAGGAGCACGGACCAGCCGATGCGTTCGGCGATGACGTCGGCGACGGGCTGGCGCATCACGCTGGAGTCGCCGAGGTCGCCGGTGAGGGCGGAGGTGAGCCAGTCCCACCAGCGCGGGACGAGCGGTTGGTCGGCGCCGAGGTTGGCGCGGAGCTGGTCGAGGTTCTCCTGCGAGGCGGTGAGGCCGGCGGTGCCCGCGTACGCCTTGACGGGGTCGAAGGGGCTGGCCGCGGCGACGGCGAAGACCGCGAAGGTGACGACGAGGAGGACGGGGACGGCGAACAGGGCCCGCCGTCCCGCCATCCTGGCCATCGCTCCCCAGGGGAGGCGGCGGCCGGTCTTCGCGGGGGTCACTTCTTGGGGACCCAGTTCTCGACGTTCCACCAGGGGCCGGAGGCCAGGCCGTGGTCGTGCGGCTCGACCTGGGTGGACAGGCCGGTCCAGGAGTCGTCGACCACGTAGAGGTGGTCGATGTGGGTGAGGAAGGTGTAGCCGGGGTTCTTCACCAGTTCGCGCTGGACGGTGTCGTAGGCGGCCTTGCGGGCCGCCTTGTCGTCGGTCCTGCGGCCGGTCTCGAGGGCCTTGTCGACGGCCGGGTTGTCGTACCAGCCCATGTTGTTGAAGCCGTCGCCGCCGAGGGAGGACTTCAGCAGCAGGTACTGGTCGAAGTCGGGGTCGCCGGGCGAGCCGCCGCCGGCGAGGACCGCGTCCTGCTTCATCCGGGGCTCGATGACCTCCCAGGTGCCGGCCTGGGTCTTGATGTCGATGCCGGCCTTCTTGGCGTCGGAGGCGTAGGCGAGGGCGTGGTCCTGGCGGAGCTTGTCGCCGGAGAGGTACCAGAGGGGGAAGGAGGCGCGGACGCCGTTCTTGGCGCGGATGCCGTCCGGGCCGGGCTTCCAGCCGGCGGCGTCGAGGATCTTCTTGGCGGCGGCGAGGTCGTGGGGGCGCTCGGTGCCCTTGGTGAACCACTCGCTGTCGGTGGGGACGGGGCCGTAGGCGGGCTTGCCGGCGCCTTCGAGGATCTTCTCGACCATGGTGTCGCGGTCGACGGCCACGTCGAGGGCGCGGCGGATCGCGGTGTCGCCGGTGACCTTGTTGTGGGTGGGGAGGGTCACCAGGCGGTAGTCGTAGCTGGTGGCCTCGTACGTCTTCCTGCCGCTGTCGCTCCTGAAGCCCTTGGCGAGGTTGGGCGGGAGGATCGCGCCGTCGAGGTCGCCGGAGCGCAGGCGGGTGGCGCGGACGTCGTCGTCCTTGATGATCGCCATGGTGAACTTCTTCACCTTGGGCGCGCCGCCCCAGTAGTCCGGGTTGGCGCGGAAGCTGAGCTTCTCGCCCTTGGACCAGCCGGTGAGCACATACGGGCCGGTGCCGACGGGCCTGGTGGTGAAGGGGCCGCTGTTGACGTCCTGCTCCGCCGCGACGTGCTCGGGGGCGATGCCGAGGACGGTGCGCTCGGCGAAGGCCGCGTAGGGGTACTTCAGGGTGAAGACGACCGTGTCGTCGCCGGTGGCGCGGACGTCCTTGAGGGCGTCCAGCTCGCTCTTGGCGGGGTTGTTGGTCTTCTTGTCGAGGATGGTGCGGTAGGTGAAGACGACGTCCTTGGCGGTGAAGGGCTTGCCGTCGCTGAACTTCACGCCCTGGCGGAGCGTATAGGTGTACGTCAGTCCGTCGGGGCTGACCTTGGGCAGGGCGACCGCGAGGGCGGGCCGCAGCTCCATGTCGCCGTCGAAGGCGAGCAGCCCGTCGAAGATCTTGGAGTTGCCGTCCTTGCCGTAGCCGAGGAGGGGGCTGAGGGTGTCCGGCTCATAGGCGATGCCGACGACCGCGCTGTCCCCGGAGGCGGCGTTCTTGCCGGAGGATCCCGGGTTCGAGCAGGCCGCCGCGGTGATGGCCAGGGCTCCGGCCAGCGTGGCGGCGGCCATGCCGCGTATGGATCGGGCGGTCATGGTCCCACACCCCTCGTGAGGCCGAATTGAAGATCGGCCGTTGTTGCGATCGTCGTGCAAATGACGATTCGCCATTAAACAGCATGTAGAAGGGTGAGTTCCTCTTGCCGTCCCTACCCGGTGGTCACCGGGCCGGGGAGGTTCACGAGGCGGGCCAGGGTCTCCTTGTGCCGCCCCGGCGACCCGAAGGCGATCTGGTCCGCTTTGGCCCGCTTCAGATAGAGATGTACGGGGTGTTCCCAGGTCATCCCGACACCGCCGTGGAGCTGGACGCACTCCTCGGCGGCGTGCACCGCCACCCGGGAGCAGTGGACCTGGGCGAGGGCCACCGCCAGCGGGGCGTCCGGGCTGCCGGCGGCGAGCGCCCCGGCGGCGTTGCGGGCGGCGGCCCGGGCCTGCACCACCTCCAGCCAGAGCTGCGCCATCCGGTGCTTGAGGGCCTGGAAGGAGCCGACCGGCCGGTTGAACTGGTGCCGCTCGCGGGTGTGCCGCACCGCCTCCTCCAGGCACCACTCGGCCACGCCGAGCTGCTCGGACGCGAGGAGCCCGGCCCCGGCCAGCAGGCCGGCGCGTACCGCATCGCGGGCGGTGGCGGCGTCGGCGAGCCGGGTCCCGGCGCCGTGCGCGGTGACGGTGGCGAGCGGCCGGGTGAGGTCCAGCGGGGTCGCCGGGGTGAGGGTGGCCTCGGCGGCGTCGACCGCGTACAGCCCGTCGGGCCGCACCACCAGCAGGACGTCGGCGCGGCTCGCGTCTGCCACACCGGAGACCGGGCCGCCGGCGGCCGGTGCGGCGGTGGCCGGCTCGGTGGCGGTGGGTTCGGTGGCCGGCTTGGCAGCGGACGGTTCGGTGGCGGCCGGTGCGGAGGCGGCCGGTTCGTGGCCGGGCCCCGTGGAGAGCGGGACGGCGAGCACCGCGACCCGGCGCCCGGTGGCCAGCTCACCCGCCAGGTCGCCGGCCCCGGCGGCGAGCAGCGTCTCGGTGGCCACGACCGCGCTGGTGAGGTACGGGACCGGGGTCACCGCCCGGCCCAGCTCCTCCAGCACCACGGCCGCCTCGCGGTGGGTCGCGCCCTGGCCGCCGAGCTTCTCGGGGACGAGGAGGCCGGCGGCGCCCATGTCCGCCGCCAGGGCCGTCCAGAGGGCCGGGTCGTACGCCCCGTCCGTCTCGACCCGGGCGGGCAGCTCCCCGGGGTCGGCGCGGGCGGTCAGCAGGGCCCGCACGGCGGCGCGCAGGTCGTCCTCCGCCTCGGAGTACAGGAGGCCGGGCAGCTCGGGCCGGTCGTTCATCGGGTGAGGTCCTTCCAGGCGACGTCCTTGTCGGTGCGCGGTTCGGGCGGGAGCCCGAGGACCCGTTCGGCGACGATGTTCAGCAGCACCTCGCTCGTCCCGCCCTCGATGGAGTTGCCCTTGGAGCGCAGGTAGCGGTATCCGGCGTCACGGCCGGTGAAGTCGACCAGCTCGGGGCGGCTCATGGTCCAGTCGCCGTACAACAGCCCCTCGTCGCCGAGGAGTTCCACCTCCAGGCCGCTGATCTCCTGGTTGAGGCGGGCGAAGGCCAGCTTCATGCCGCTGCCCTCGGGGCCGGGCCGGCCCGCGGCGAGCTGCTGGCGCAGCCGCTCCCCGGTGAGCCGGGCCACCTCGGCGTCCACCCACAGGTCGAGCAGCCGCTGATGGAGGTCGTGGGTGCGCAGCTCGGGGCGCTCGCGCCAGGTCCGCGCGACGGGACCGATCATGCCGCCCTCACGGGGCAGCCGGGCGCCGCCGATGGCGACGCGCTCGTTCATCAGGGTCGTCTGCGCGACCCGCCAGCCGTCTCCGGGCTCGCCGAGGCGGTGCGCGTCGGGGATGCGGACGCCGGTGAGGAAGACCTCGTTGAACTCGGCCTCGCCGGTGATCTGCCGCAGGGGCCGCACCTCGACGCCCGGGGCGGTCATGTCGCACAGGAAGTAGGTGATGCCCCGGTGCTTGGGCACGGCGGGGTCGGTGCGGGCGATGAGGATGGCCCAGCGGGCGAGGTGGGCGCTGGACGTCCAGACCTTCTGGCCGTCGATCACCCAGGTGTCCCCGTCGCGGACGGCGCGGGTGCCGAGCGCCGCCAGGTCGGACCCGGCGCCCGGTTCGCTGAACAGCTGGCACCACACCTCCTCCCCCAGCCACAGGGGGCGCAGGAAGCGCTTCTTCTGCTCCTCGGTGCCGTACGCGAGGATCGTCGGGGCCGCCATCCCGAGGCCGATGCCGATACGGCGCGGGTCGTTGTCGGGCGCGCCGGCGGCGGCGAGTTCGGTGTCGACGACGGCCTGGAGGGTGCGGGGCGCGCCGAGCCCGCCGAGGCCCTCGGGGAAGTGGACCCAGGCGAGACCGGCGTCGAAGCGGGCCCGCAGGAAGTCGGCGGGGGCGGTGGTGGCCGGCGGGTGCGCGGCCAGCAGGTCCCGGGTACGGGACCGCAGTTCGCCGGCTCCGGTCACCGTCCGGCTCCTTCCGGTACGACGACGAGGCGGCCGGTGGTGGTGCCGTCGGCGACCCGCTGCACGGCGCCGGCCGCGTCGCCGAACGGCACCCGCTCGCTGATCAGCGGGGCGATCAGGCCCTTGGCGGCGTAGCCGGTGAGGACGTCGTGGCAGTGGCGTACGGCCGCCGGGTCGTGCTGGTTGTAGAGGCCCCAGTGCAGTCCGACGATCGAGTAGTTCTTGACGAGGGCGTGGTTGAGGGCCGGGGAGGGGATGTCGCCGCTCGCGAAGCCGACGACCAGGATCCGCCCCTCGAAGGCCACGCACTTGGCGGACATGGTGTACGCGGCGCCGCCGACCGGGTCGTAGACGACGTCCGCGCCGCGCCCGCCGGTGGCGTCCTTGACGGCCGCGACGACGTCGTCGGTACGCCGGTCGACGACGACGTCGCAGCCCAGCTCGCGGGCGACGGCGGCCTTGGCGGCGCCGCCCGCCACGCCGATGACCCGTGCGCCGGCCGCCTTGCCGAGCTGGACGGCCGCGCTGCCGACGCCCCCGGCCGCCGCGTGGACCAGGAGCGTCTCGCCCTCCTTCAGCCCGGCCCTGCGGTGCAGTCCGAACCAGCCGGTCTGGTAGCCGATGTGCAGGGCGGCGGTCTCGGCGTCGCCGAGCGCGTCGGGCGCGGGCAGCACCGCGGCCTCGTCGGCGACGACGTACTCGGCGAGGCCGCCGTACGGCAGGGCGGGGGTGGCGATCACCCGCCGGCCGTCCTCGGTCTCGCCGCAGACCTCCACGCCCGGGGTGAAGGGCAGGGGCGGGCGCACCTGGTAGTGGCCCCGGCACAGCAGCGCGTCGGGGAAGTTGACGTTGGCGGCCCGGACCTTCAGCAGGAGCTGCCCGTCCCCGGGTGCCGGCCGGTCGACCTCCTCCAGGCGCATCACCTCGCCCGGTTCGCCGTTCTGGTGCACACGCCATGCCTGCATCGGGGCCTCCACAGAGAGTCGGGCAGTACCGCGCCGGTCGCACGGGGCCGGGGCGCCGCACGGCACGGAGCCGGCCCCGACCGCATACTAAGCGGTCGCTTGCCGAGAGGGAACAGGCGCCGCCGGGCGACACCGCCCGAGGGCGGGCCGGGGCCGGTTCCGGGGCGGGCCCGGGGGCCGCTCGGGGACCGCTCGGGCGCCGCCGTTGAACGCCGTCCGGGCACGATCCGTATGGATCGGCGGTCCGCACTCCCCCGTGCGGGCCTTTCCCCGTGCAGGGAGGGCAGTTCCATGGCCGGCGACCCCACCACGCTCCTGCGGGCGTCCACCGCGCACAGCCCGTCGATGGCCATGCTCGGCCGGGCCGGGGGCGGGGGCCCGGGAGGGGCGCCGATCACCGACTTCTGCATCCCCTGCAACCCCCACTTCCCCACGCCCGCGATGTTCGAGCGGCTCGCCGGGAGCCTGCGCGACATCCTCACGTACTACCCCAGCGACGCGGACACCATCAGCGCCGAGCTGTGCCGCACCCTCGGGCTCAACCCGCAGACCGTCGCCATGGGCAATGGCTCCACCGAGCTGATCACCTGGATCGACCACCTGCTCGTACGGGACTCCCTCGCCGTGCCGGTGCCGACCTTCGGCCGGTGGACCGACCAGCCCATGGAGACCGGGAAGCGGGTCGACATGATGCCGCTGGCCGAGGCGCACGGCTTCCGGCTCGACCCGGACGCCTTCGTACGGTTCGTCCGGGCCAGAGGCTCGCGGACCGCGGTGGTCTGCAACCCCAACAACCCGGACGGCGGGCTGCTCGCCAAGGACCAGGTGCTGGCGGTGTGCGACGGCCTCCAGGACCTGGATCTGGTGGTGGTGGACGAGTCCTTCCTGGAGTTCTCCGACGCGCCCGGCCGGACGAGTGTGGCCGAGGAGGCCGTGGTGCGGCCCCATGTGGTCGTCCTGCGCAGCCTCGGCAAGAACTTCGGCCTGCACGGGGTGCGTTTCGGCTACCTGGTGGCCAACCCGGCGCTGGCCGGGCGGATCCGGTCGATGCTGCCCAAGTGGAACCTCAACTCCTTCGCGGAGACGGTGGTGTTCATGCTGCGGGAGCACCAGGAGGAGTACCGGGAGAGCCTGCGCCGCGCCCGGCAGGACCGGCGGGAGATGACCGCCCGCCTCTCGACGCTGCCCGGGCTGACCGTCTACCCCTCGCAGGGCAACTTCCTGTACGTCCGCCTCCCGGTGGGCGTGGACGGGGTGGCCCTGCGCGACCGGCTGCTGGCCGAGCACGGCGTACTGGTCCGGGAGTGCGGCAACAAGGTGGGCAGCTCCAGCCGGTTCCTGCGGCTGGTGGTGCGCCCGCCCCAGGACGTGGAGCGCCTGGTCGGGGCGCTGGAGCGGGTGTTGTACGGCGGGCCGGTGCAGGGCGCCCCGGTGCGGGCGCCCGCCGCCGCGCTCGGTACGGGGCTGGGCGGGGCGGTGGTGGCGGGGCCCGGGGCGGTGGCCGCGGGCGCGGCCGGGGTGCCGCCCGGCCTGCGCCTGGTCCCGGCGTCCGCCCCGGCGCCCGCGCTGTGGCCGGCGGGCCCGCCGGTCGCGGCGTCCGCCGCCGTACCCCCGGCCGCGACTGCCGTACCGCAGGCGGCGACCGCCGTGCCGCCGGGCGGGGCGGCCCCCGCGCCGGCCGTGGGGCCCATGGCGATGGCCCGGGGGTACACCTCGTCCGGCACCGCGGCGGTGGACCGGCTGGTCACCGGCTGATCAGCGGCTGAACAGCTCGAACGTCACGGCCGGCCGCCCGCCGAACCGGGCCGCCGCGGCCTGCGCGGTGGCGGTGAGGAAGGAGCGGCAGTACCGCTCCGGCTCCTCGTCGGTGAGCCCCTCGATGTACGCGCGGTGCTCCAGGAGGGACTGGACGGCGCGCTCCATGCCGGGGGTGGCGTCGACGGCGTGGGTGGGCGACGACGACCCCGCGACGGCCACCCAGCGCACCCCGTTCCAGGGTTCGAGGCCCTGCTCGGTCAGCTCGGGGAAGATCCAGCGGTTCCCGGCGTCACCGGCCGCGTCGAGGGTGGCACGGCCGACCGCCACATGGTCGGGGGTGTTCCAGGCGACCCCGCCCCAGGTGTCGCGGTGGTTGAGAGTGATGACGAGTTCGGGGCGGTGGCGCCGGATCGCGGCGGCGATGTCCCGGCGCAGCCCGAGCCCGTACTCGATCACCCCGTCCCGGTGGTCGAGGAAGTCGACCGACGACACCCCGACGACCGCCGCGCTCGCCCGCTGCTCCCGCTCCCGCAGCGGCCCGCAGGTGGCGGGGTCGATGCCGTCGATGCCCGCCTCGCCGCGGGTCGCGAGGACATAGCCGACCTCGCGGCCGGCGTCCGTCCAGCCGGCGACGGCGGCGGCGCAGCCGTACTCCAGGTCGTCGGGGTGGGCGACGACGGCGAGCGCGCGCTGCCAGTCCTCGGGCATCGGCTGGAGCTGGTCGTTCACATGATCCGTCATGAGCGCAGAATACGGCGGCCGGTCACCCGGGGGCGTGAGGTCTCACACCTCGTCACGGGCCAGCGCCAGCAGGCGGTCCAGCACCTTGGGGCCGCTCGCGCGGACGCCGTCGTGCTCGTACTCGTCGGTCACCCAGGTGCGCAGGCCGCGGATCGCGCGGGCGGTGGCGAGGGAGTGCGCGGTGTCGACGTAGAGGTCGTCGTGGTAGACGGCGGCGGCGACGGGCACCTCGTTGGCGGCCAGCCGGGCCGGGTCGTACAGCGGGGGCCAGTCCTCGCGGCCGGCCAGCAGCTCGGCGGCCTCGCGCAGCGGGCGCAGGGCCGGGTCGGTGGTGAAGTGCCAGGGGTGGATCGTTTCGCCGGTGAGGAGCGGCGGCCGGCCCGCGGCGAGGGACGCCGTGGCGTCGAACGCGGGGAACTCGGCGCGTACGCGCTCGGCGGCCCACGCGGTGGGACCCTGGCCCCGGGCGTAGATGGGCTCGTGGATCACGGCGTACAGGGGCGCCGCCGCGAACGAGAGGGTGCCGCGCACGGCCTCCAGGAAGGCGTCGGCGAGGACCGGGCCGCCGGGGCCGGGCAGGAAGGCGTTCTCCAGGAGGTAGTGCAGCTGGTGGCTCCCGTCGCCGGTGCCGAGGAGCGCGCCGAGGGACTGGAACGCCTCGATGGTGAGGATGTGCCCGTCGGGCAGGACCGTGCGGTGGCCGGCGAGGTGCTCGGCGATCCGCCGGACCCGTTCGGCGTCCTGGGGGTAACGGGCGTAGTGCGCCTCGGTCTTGCGCCGCATGCGCGGGTAGGCGGCGCGGTATACGTCGTCGGCGGAGGCGGTGAGGGAGGGCAGCCCGCCGGTGATCAGCACGGTGCGCAGGCCCTCGGGGGCGGTGGACAGGTAGTGGGTGGCGCAGAAGCCGCCGTAGCTCTGGCCGAGCACGGTCCAGGGGGCGCCCCCGGTGAGCCGGCGGCGGATCAGCTCGCAGTCGCGGACGATGGCGTCGGCGCGGAAGTGCGCGAGGTACGCGGCCTGGGCGCGCGGGCCGCCGCGCAGCGGGAGCGTCTGGCGGTTGGCGGGGGTGGAGCGGCCGGTTCCGCGCTGGTCCAGCAGGAGCACCCGGAATTCCCGGAGGGCCCGGCCGAGCCATGCCTGGCGGCCGACGAAGCGGCGTGCGGCGCAGCCGGGGCCGCCCTCCAGGTACAGCAGCCAGGGCAGGTCGTCGTCCTCGCGGCCCGTGGCGGCCACTTCGCGCGCGTACAGCTCGATGCGTTCGCCCCCGGGGTCGTCGTGGTCGAGCGGGACGGTGAAGGTGTGGTCCCTGAGGACGACGCCGGGCTGGCGGTAACGGGTCACGGCTGCGGCTCCTGTCCGGTGTCACGGGGCGCGCCCACGCCCCTGGTTCCCCCGTCCGCCCAGTGGACCACACGGGGCCTGCGGGAGGCGCCGGAGGGGGACCGGGTTCCGGGGGGCGGACACGGGTGCGGGGGCCGCCCGCGCGGGCGGCATACTGACCGACCGGGCGCGATCACTTCCGACTTGCTAGGAGCAGCCATGGTTGACCGGATCGCCACGGAGAAGGCGGCCTTCAGGCCGGTCTTCGAGGTGGGGTCGTCGTTCATGGAGCAGGCACGGGGCATCGAGGCCCGGTTCCAGCACGCGATCGCCCCCGCGACGGTGGACTTCGACTTCGGCGAGATCAGCCGGGCGGCGGGCGCGATCCCCGGCGGCACCACCGTGAAGATCGTCCGCGGATGGGGTCTCCAGGAGACGGCTCCCGTCAGCGTGATGGTCCTCTCCCTCCGGGAGGCGGTGCGCCAGTCCCTGCCGGAGCCGTTCGCCAACCCGGCCTTCTGGGAGAAGGCCGAACGGGCCCTGACCGATGCCTTTGTGGGGCTGTACGGGCAGACCGGCACCCATCTCTCCTTCTACCGGGAGGAGCCGGGCGGTACGAGCTACTACTACAACGTGCTGTTCGCGCTCCAGGACGAGGAGACCGGGGACGCGGTGTACGCGGTCGCGTTCTGCGTCAATGTGACGGTCGCGCTGGGTCCGGACGAGGTGCGTGCGCTGACCGTGGAGGACACGGCGCCGTTCACGATCCGGCTGAACACCATCACCGTGCGCCAGGAGGCGGGCGCCGCGAGCTGACGGCACGCGCGCGTGGGCCCCTCCCGGCCGTGCGGCCGGCAGGGTCCACGCGCGCGTCACTCAGTCCGCCGGCCGGGACGCGGCGGGCAGGTGGACGACGACCAGGGCGAGCCCGGCGAGGACGACGTAACGCAGCGCCGAGTCCAGGCCGTTCCAGTCGGCGGACTGCCACATGGCGAACCACTCACCGCCGATCCCGAAGAAACCGGCCCCGAACAGCAGCAGGACCATCACCAGCCCCGCCGAACTCGCCCGGCGGGCGCGGTCGGGAGAACCACCGCGCAGAGCCGCGGCCCACCGCCAGGTGGCGAGCACGAGCACCGCCGCGGTGACGGCCTCCCAGGCGATGATGGCCAGGTACGCCGCGTCCTGGAGCGTCCGCGAGGTGACCGCCCGCCACATCAGGTCCGGGTCCTTGAACGTGGTGTCCATGGCCAGGACGTGCCGGACGAACTCCCGGTTCGTCCCGAAGTCGGTGATGTTGCCGAAGGCCACCAGGACCATGGACAGGGCGACGGTCGCCGTGAGGGCCGCCGCCGCGAAGGACACCGTCCCCGGCGTCCGGCGCCGCCCCTCCTGTGCCGCCGTGGTGCTCTCCGTACGGTCCGTGCCTGCCGCCATGGTGCGCTTCCCCTCCGTGCCCGCGTGTCCGCCGGTCCGCTTGTTCACGTGTCCGTCTGCTCGCTCGTCGATGTGTCCGCTTCCCGCACGCAACCTCGCGCGCGTTCCTCTCATCATCCTCCGTGCGACAGGTCAACACGGCAGTGGGGAACGGGCGATGGACGAGACGACGACCACGACGGGCGGCGGGGCACGGGAGCGGGACGGCGGCGCGCGGGACGGGGGCGGGCCGAGCCGGCGCCGGCTGCTGGGCGCCGGGGCCGCCGCCCTGTCGGGGACACTGCTGGCGGGCGCGGTGGCGGGCCGGGCCACCGGGGCGGCCCAAGGCCCCGTACCGAAGGCGCCCGCCGCTCCCGGAGCGCCCCGGGCCGCGGACTGGGCGGCGCTCGCCAAGGGGCTGGACGGCACGCTGGTCAGGCCGGGCGACCGTGACTACGACGCCGCCCGGACCCTGTTCAACCCCCGGTTCGACGCCGTGCGCCCCGCGGGGGTGGCGTACTGCGCCCGGCCCGAGGACGTCCGGGGCTGCCTGGAGTTCGCCCGGCGGCACGGGGTCCCGGTCGCGGTCCGCAGCGGTGGGCACTCGTACGCGGGGTGGTCGTCCGGGCCGGGACTGGTGGTCGACGTGCAGCGGATGGCGGCCGTGTCGCTGTCGGGCGGTACGGCGACGGTCGGCGCGGGCGCCAAACTCATCGACGTGTACGACCGGCTGACGGCGCGCGGCCGGACGGTGCCGGCCGGGTCGTGCCCCACCGTGGGCGTGTCCGGTCTGGCGCTCGGCGGCGGGATCGGTGTGGTGAGCCGTGCGTACGGGCTGACCAGCGACAGTGTGACCGGGGCCAGGATCGTGACCGCGGACGGCCGGATCCGGGACGTGGACGCCAAGCGGGACCCGGACCTGTTCTGGGCGCTGCGCGGCGGCGGCAACGCCCAGTTCGGCGTGGTGACCGAGCTGCGGATGCGGACGCACGCGGCGCCCGAGTGCACGACGTTCTTCCTGAGCTGGCCGTGGGCGCGGGCCGCCGCGGTGGTACGGGAGTGGCAGCGCTGGGCGCCCACCGCCCCGGACGGCATCTGGGCCAACCTCCACCTGGCGGCCCCGGTGGGCGGCCGGCCCGGTTCGGTGCGCGTCGGGGGGCTGGCCCTCACCGGGCGCGCCGACCTGGAGAACCGGCTCGACCGGCTGGCCTCCGCCGTCGGCGCGGCGCCCCGGTCGGAGTCCGTGCGCACCCGTCCCTTCATGGACGCCATGAAGGTGATGGGCGGGGTGTCCGGGTGGACCGTCGCCCAGGCGCACCAGAAGGGCGCCCTGCCGGGGCGTACCCCCCAGGGCAAGGTGGCGCGCGAGTCGTACGCGGCGCGTTCGGACTTCTACACGCGCCCCGTTCCCGCCGACGGGGTGAAGGCGCTGATCGCCCGGGTGGAGCAGCTCGCGCGGCTCAGCGGCGGCGGGGCGGGCAGCATCGCGCTGGACGCGATGGGCGGTGCCGTGAACCGGGTGCGGGCGGCCGACACGGCGTTCGTCCACCGCGACGCGCTGTTCCTCGCCCAGTACATCGTCTCGTGGCCCGACCGGGCCTCCTCGGCCGTGGTGGCGCGGCACCGGGCGTGGCTGGACGGCACGCACGCCGCGATGCGGCCGTGGGCGAGCGGCCGGGCGTACCAGAACTACACCGATCCCGCCCTGCGGGACTGGCGGCGGGCCTACTACGGCGGCAACCTCGACCGGCTGGTGAAGGTGAAGAAGGCGTACGACCCGCAGCGTCTCTTCCGCCACGCCCACGCCTTCTGACCCACCGGTGTCACCGGTTCGTCCGTCCCCGGGGGCGGATGTCAGTGGGGGGTGCCACGCTTGCTGCCGTACGCGACCGATGTGAACCACTCACGAAACGAGGCAGCGCCGTGATCACCACCGACTTCGCTCCCGGCTCCCCCTGTTGGCTCGACCTCGGCGCGCCCGACGTCCCGGCGACGGTCGGCTTCTACCGCTCGGTGTTCGGCTGGGACTTCGAGCCGATGAGCCCGGACGAGCAGGACTACGGCATGTTCCGGATGGACGGCAAGGCGGTCGCGGGCATCGGGAAGCTCACCGAGGAGGGCGCCCGCTCCGCCTGGATGATCTACTTCCGGACGGACGACGCGGAGGCCATGACCGAGGCGGTGCGCCGGGCGGGCGGCGAGGTCCGGGTGACCCCGATGGACGCCGACGGCGAGGGCGTGATGGCCCAGTACACCGACCCGCAGGGCGGCCAGTTCGCGGTGTGGCAGCCGGGGAGGACGAAGGGTGTGGAGGTGGTGGACGGCCCGGGCAGCCTGGGCTGGATCGAGCTGTACACCACGGACGCGGCGGCGGCCAAGGAGTTCTACGGCGGCCTGTTCGGCTGGCAGACCCAGGACATGGACCTGCCGGGCGGCGGCGGGGCGTACTCGATGATCAGCCCGGCCGGGCTGCCCCCGGAGCGGATGCACGGCGGGATCATGCAGCTCCCGGCCGACGCGCTGTCCCTGACCGGTGGCCGCCCCTACTGGCACCCGGTGTTCGGCTCCACCGACTGCGACGCCACGGTCGCCAAGGTCCGGGACGGGGGCGGCACGATCCAGATGGGCCCCGAGGACGCGCCGGGCGTCGGCCGCCTGGCGGTCTGCGTCGACCCGTCCGGCGCGGACTTCGTGGTCCTCACCCCGTCCCAGGGCTGACGCGGGAGGGTCCCCTCCGGGCCCGGGGCCGGCCGGTCACCCGGCCGTGACGGGGTCCTCGGTCACCACCAGCCGGGACAGCTCCACCCGGGAGCGGACCCCCAGCGCGGCGAAGACGTTGCGCAGATGGTGGTCGACGGTGCGGTGGCTGAGGGAGAGCCGCAGCGCCACCTCCCGGTTGGTCGCCCCCTCGGCGACGCACCGGGCGATCCGCAGCTGCTGGGGCGTGAGCCGGGCCAGCGCGCCGGGCGCCCCCGGGTCCGCCGCCGCACCGGTGGCCCGCAGTTCGGCGCGGGTCTGGTCGGCCCACACCGCGGCGCCGGCCCGTTCGAAGGCGCGGAGCGCGTCCAGGAGCCGTCCCCGCGCCTCGCTCGGCCTGCGCCGGCGCCGCAGCCACTTGCCGTACAGCAGCAGGGTGCGGGCGTGCTCGAAGTCGCCGCCCGCCCGTTCATGGCGGGCCAGGGCCTGGGCGTACAGCGCTCCCGCCCTGCCCTGCGGGGCCAGCAGGGCACGGCAGCGGGCCAGTTGGGCGGGCGCCTGCGGGTCGGCGCCCAACTCCGCCCACCGGGCGAACTCGTCGGCTGCGGTCGCCGCGCCGGCGCCGCCTTCACCGGCGAGCACGGCGGCCTCGACGAAGCACGGGACCATCAGCATGCGGACCGCGAAGTGGCCCCTCCGGTGCCCCGGCCGCACCAGGGGGCCCAGCCGGGCGGCGGCGTCCTGGGCGAGGCCGCGGCCCAGGGCGGCGCGGGCGCGCGCCCACTGGGCGAGGGTCGCGGTCTGGGCCAGGCCGTGCCGGTCCGCGACCGCGAGCGCTCCGCCCGCGTGGGCGGCGACATCGGCGCCGTCGCCCTCGATCGACGCCACCAGGGCGAGCACCGCGTGGAAGTGGGCGGCGGCGTTGCGCTGCCCCGCGCGGTGGGCGGCGCGCAGTCCCTCCTCGGCGTGCGCGCGGGCGCGGGCGTGGCCGCCCGACCGCAGCTCGGCGTAGGCGAGGTGTTCGAGGGCCTGGGGGACGAGCCAGGTGCCGTCGCACGCCCGTGCCACTGCCAGGGCCCGGGCGTTGATCCTGCGGGCGGCGGTGGTGTCGCCCAGGACGAGCGCCGCCGCCCCGGCCCGCAGCAGCCGGACGGGGTCGTCGTCGTGCCCGGCCCGGTCGAGCGACCGCCGCAGGGGACCGCGCGCCTCGGTGAACCGGAGGCCCAGGGCGGCCGCCGTCCCGGCGCGGAAGTCCTCGTCGGCGGGACTGTCGCCGGGGTGTCCGGGGTATCCGGGGCGCCCGGCCGTCCGGTGCCCGCCGAGAGCGGCCAGGCAGCCGGGGACGTCACCGGCGGCCCACGCGGCCTCCATCGCCGCGAACCGCGCGTCCCGGGCGGCGGCCGGGTCGTGCGGCCCGAGCAGGGCCGCCGCCAGCAGCAGGGCCGGGTGGGCGTCCTCGACCGGCCCGTCGCGCAGGGCCAGCTCGCCGCGTACGCGGGCGGCCCGGCCGCGTACGGTGTCGTCGCCGGCCGCGCCCTCCCCGGCGGCGGCCAGCAGCTCGCCCGCCCGGCGCGGATCGCCGCCCAGCCGGGCGTGGTCGGCCGCGGCGGTGAACCGCGCGGCGCGCTCACCGCCGGCCGGGGTGAGGCGGGCCGCGCGGGCCAGGGCCAGCGACCGCAGCAGGGGGCTCGCCGGGACGGACGGGTCACCGGCCTCGGAGGCCAGCTCGGCGGCGCGCCGGGCGTCGGGGCCGTCGCCGGCCAGGGCGCGGTGCGACAGCCGGGCCAGCCGGTGCCGGTCGGCGCCGGGTGCGCCGTCCAGGGCGGCGGCGAGCGCGGTGTGCGCCGCGCGGCGGCGGGCGAGCGGGGCGCCCCGGCGGACGGCGCGGCGCACCAGCGGGTCGTCGAACCGGAGGCGGTCGCCGCTGCTCCGCACCACTCCCCCGGCCTCTGCGGCCTCCAGGGCGCCCGGGTCGAGCCCGGCCGTGCGGGCGGCGCGCAGCACCAGGGACGCGTCGGCGCCGTCGCCGTCCGGGTGGGGCTCGTGGGCCAGGGCCACCAGGAGCAGCAGGTCCCGGGTGGCGGGCGGCAGTTCGGCGAGCCGGTCCCCCAGGACCCGCCGCAGGACCGGCCCGTCGGCGAGCGGCCGGGGCAGCGGGGCGTGGCCGCGGAGCTGGGCGGGTGACAGGCGGGCGAGAAGCGCGGTGAGCAGGGCGGGGTTGCCCTCGGCCTCGCGCAGCAGCTCCTCGCGTACGTACGGATCGGTGGCCGCGCCACCGGTCACGTCGTCCAGCAGGGCGTCGGCCGCGGGCCGGGTGAGCGGGCCGAGGCGCAGCAGGGGCAGCCCGGCGAAGTCCGGTGCGGCGGCCCGGTGTCCGGCGGCCGACAGCAGCAGGCCGACCCCGGGCAGGGTGCCGGACCGGCGTGCGGCGTAGCCGAGGGCCGCGCGGGAGGCGGGGTCCCAGGCGTGGGCGTCGTCCACGCAGACGAGCAGCGGCCGGTGCGGTCCGGCCCGGTGGCGCAGCAGGTCGAGGAGGACGCCGGGCCGGGGGTCGCCGGCGAGCGGAAGGGCGGCGAACGGGAGACCTGCGGGCGGGAGGCCGGCGGGCGGGAGACCGGCGAACGCGGAACCGGCGGGCGGGAGGCCGGGGCCCGCCGCCGGGTGCGGTGCGGGGGCCCCCGGGGGCGCGGTGTCCGGCGGGGCGGTGCTCAGCAGGGCGTGCAGCCCGCTGAGGGCGAGGTGGCGTTCGGCGGGGGCGGCCCGGGCGTACAGGACGGGCGCCGGGGCCATGTCGTACGCCGCCCGGTCCAGGAGGGCGCTCCGGCCGAGTCCCGGCTCCCCCGCGACCAGCAGCACTCCGGACCGGCCGGACAGGAGGCGCCGCGTCAGGGCGGCGACGGCGGCCAGTTCGGTGTCGCGGCCGGACAGACGCGGTGGGGCCGGGCGGGTCACGGCGGTCGTCGTCGTGGTCACCCGGGTGACGCTACGCGCGCGTGGCGGTGGCCGACAGGGGCCGGTTCCGCCGGCCGGGGACCTACCCCTCCCTTTTGACCTGCGGGAACGTGCTCCCACGCGGGCGTACGGTGGGCGCCCGTCCACCGGACGCGGGGCGATTGTGTGCCGGTGCACAGTGCCCCCCGGTGGCGGCCGCGGACGCGCGGGGAGGGTCGCCACCGGGGAGGACGGTCGGGAGGACGGTGGGGAGAGGGGGCGCGGGTCAGGAGCCGTGCGGGCAGGTGCCGCGGTACTCCTCGATGGTGAGGCTCGGGCGCGGGACGGGACAGAGGAACTGCTCGTAGCGGGAGTCGTCGTCGATGAACCGCTTCAGCCACGACACGCTGTACTTGGCGAGGGTGGTGTCCGGGGAGTTGGGGGTGAAGTGGGTGGCGTTGTTCAGTTCCAGGTACGCCTTGTCGAGCGACGCCGGCAGCGACGCGTAGAACGGCTCCGAGTGCGAGGAGACGGGGGCGACCGAGTCGCCGTCGGCGCCGATGACCAGGGTGGGTGTGCGGACCTCGGGCCAGGTCTTGTCGGTGTTCCACCCGGTGAGCGGGATGGCCGCCTGGAGGGAGGGGCGGGCCTTGGCGGCCTCCAGTGAGCCGCCGCCGCCCATGGAGTGGCCCATGACGCCCAGCCGGGTGCTGTCGATCCGGCCGCGCACCGGGCTGCGCTGTGTCAGGTGATCGAGGGCGGCGAGCAGTTGGCGGCCCCGGCTGTCGGGCTGGTCGAGGGTGGTGAGGGTGTCGATGGTGAACACGACGAACCCCTGCGAGGCGAGCCGTGGCCCCAGCCAGGCGATGGACGACTGGGTGCCGGTGAAGCCGGGCGAGATCGCCACCGCGCCGAACGTCCCGTCGGCGGTGGTGGTCGGGTAGTAGATGGTGCCGCCGCCGAAGCCGGTGGCGCCGAGCGAGGAGACGGTGGTCTGCGACACCGCGTAGGGTCCGCGCGCGGCCTCGATGCTCGCCGTGGTGGGGTCGGGGCCGCGCTCGTAGGGGTTGTCCGCGGCCTGCGCGCCGGTGGTCATGGCGCCGGTGAGTCCGGCGGCGGCGGCCAGTGCCACCAGGCCCGCGGTGAAGGCTCGCGGGCGGGCGATCCGGCCCCGCTCCTCCTGCTGAGGATGCGGTGCCTGCTGCCCCTGTTGCTGCTCTCGCTGATGCTGCTGCACGACGGAGTCGTCCTCTCGGTCGCCGGCGCCGCGTCCCGAGCGGCCGGTCCGGGGTGCCGTGGCGGGTGGGGAGTGCCACTGTCCTGGCGCTCGGGCCCGCGCGGCATCGGCGTAATCACCGGTCTCACCGGTCGGCTTGGAGCGCGACCGGTCACCGGCCGGCACCCGGGCGGACGGAAAATCGCACGACGGTCCGGCACCGCTGCGGAACAATGGCGGGGATGGACGACATGGAGCGGTTCCGGGCGGCGGCGGTCGCCTGGGCGGCGGGCGGCCCCGGCGCGGCGGCGGCGGCCGCGGCCGCGCGTGAACTGGCCGCGCGG
Organism: Streptomyces sp. NPDC015131; assembly: GCF_043079975.1. Classification (NCBI taxonomy): domain Bacteria; kingdom Bacillati; phylum Actinomycetota; class Actinomycetes; order Kitasatosporales; family Streptomycetaceae; genus Streptomyces; species Streptomyces sp. NPDC015131. The sequence goes on from NZ_JBIBVB010000008.1 coordinate 262,530, forward strand.
ACCCGCCCGAAGAGGATCGTGCTGGTCGAGGGTCCCAGCGACCGGGCCGCCCTCGAGGCGCTCGCCGCCCGGCTGGGACGGGACCTGGACGCGGAGGGCTTCCCGGTCGTCCCGCTCGGCGGGGTGACGAGCATCGGGCGGTTCCTGGAGGTGCTGGGGCCGCGCGGGCTGGGCCTCGCCGTGGCGGGCCTCTGCGACGCGGGCGAGGAGCGCTGGTTCCGGCGGGCCCTGGAGCGCGCCGGGCTCGACGGCGTACCCGACCGGGAGGGCATGGAGCGGCGCGGGTTCTTCGTGTGTGTCGCCGACCTGGAGGACGAGCTGATCCGGGCGCTGGGCGCCGAGGCGGTCGAGCAGGTCATCGCCGACGAGGGCGAGTGGCGCCCGTACCGCACCTTCCGCAACCAGCCGGCACAGCGCGACCGCGATGTCGAGCAGCGGCTGCACCGGTTCATGGGGACGCACAGCGGCCGCAAGTCGCAGTACGCGCGGGCCCTCGTCCACCGGCTGGACCCGGCGCGGATCCCCCGCCCCCTGGACCGGCTGCTGACCGAGGCCGCCGCCTAGGACCGCCCGAACGACCCCCTGTTGCCCCCTCGTGACCCGCGTGGCTGGTCAGGGGTGGTTTCCCGGGGCGGGGCCCGACGGGCAACGGGCAACCCGTCGACCCGGGGCGCCGGGGTGGACAGTCTTGACCTCGTCAGCACGACGCACCACCCACAAGGGGGAATCATGCGCAAGGTGAAGACGATGAGGACCGTCGCGGCGCTCGCGCTCGCCGTCGGCACGATGACCGGGGTCACCGCGACCCAGGCCCAGGCGGCCGAGAGCGCCGCCGCCGCCAGCCACGGCTGTCCGTCCGGGTACGTGTGCCTGTACCCGGGTGCGGGCTGGAACGGCGACCGCCCGAGCCACCGGTACTACACGTACGGGGCCCACAACATGAGCAACATGTACGGGACGTACCGGATCTTCAACAATCAGACCGGCGGCGCCACCGTGCGGACCTGCACCGGCTACAACGGCACCGGCTGCCAGGGCTACCTGCCGGCCGGCTGGTTCATCGACAAGGACATGACGCCGATCAACTCCATCACCCTCCAGCCGTAGTCCCCGGCCTCCCGAATCCGTGGACAGCTTCCGGGGCCGCCGTCATGGCGGCTCCGGAAGCGCTGTTTCCGGGGAGACCGGCACCGGAAGCGCCCCTTCCGGAACTCCGGTTCCCGCGAGTCCTGTTCCCGCCACACCGCCCGAACGGCTTGGTCGGCCGTCGGACCCCCGCTGTAGCCTGGACGCCTGTCATCTCACAATCTGGGCGCACCTTGCCATGGGGGATGCTTTGGGGGATCCGGACCGCGGACGGGAGACCGACCGTCCGCAGGAACTGACCGACGACGCCGCGGCGTCCTTCTCCACGCGGCTGCGGCACCTGCGCCTGCGGCGCGGGCTGTCGCTCGCCGATCTGGCGCGGCAGACGCACTACAGCAAGGGCTACCTCAGCAAGATCGAGACCGGTGCGAAGCGGGTGACCGTCGACGTGGCCCGCCGCTGCGACCAGGTGCTGGGCGCGGAGGGCGAGCTGCTGCGCCTGGTCCGGGAGCCCCCGGTGCCCGCGCCGGGGCCGGCCGAACCGCCGGACGGGGCCTGCCCCTACCGGGGCCTGGCGGCCTTCACCCCGCAGGACGCCGGCCGGTTCTTCGGCCGGGAGCGCGTCACGGCCGCGCTGGTGGAGCGGGTCTTCGAGCGGGTCGGCAGCGGGCCCGTCCTGCTGGTCGCCCCCTCGGGGGCCGGGAAGTCGTCGCTGCTCAACGCCGGTCTGGTACCGGCCGTCCGGCGCCCCGGCGGTTTCCCGATGCCCGGCGCCGACGCCTGGCCGGTGGTGGTGTTCACGCCCACCGCGCAGCCGGTGCGGGAGTTGCTGGAGCGCACCGCGAAGGTGCTGGGCAGCGATCTGGGCGTCGGCGCCGAGCAGGTGCGCGAGCGCCCGGAGTGCCTGCTCGACGCCGTCCACCGGCTCACCGGCGGCCGCACCCCGCCGGGCCCGGACGGGCGGCACCCGCCACCGGTCCGGCCGGTGCTGATCGTGGATCAGTTCGAGGAGCTGTTCACCCTGTGCCCGGACGAGGAGGAGCGGCGCGCGTTCGTGCGGGTGCTCACCTCCGTGGCCACCTCCCGCCCCGAGGCGACCGGCTTCGACGCCGCCGTGGTGGTGATCGGGGTGCGGGCCGACTTCACCGGCGCCTGCCTGGATCTGCCGGAGCCGGCGTCCCTGTTCACCGACGGTCTGTTCGTCCTGCCTCCGATGACGCTCGCGGAGCTGCGCGAGTCCGTCGCCCGCCCGGCGGAGCTGGCGGGCGTCTCGCTGGAACCCGGCCTGGTGGCCCTGCTGTTGCGGGACGCGGGCCTGCGCGACGCCGCCGAACGGGCGCCGTCCAGCGCGCTGCCGCTGGTCTCCCACGCGCTGCTGGCCACCTGGCAGCGCCGGGAGGGCGGCACGCTGACGGTCGCCGGGTACGAGGCCACCGGCGGGATCCAGGGGGCGATCGCGCGGACAGCCGAGGACGTGTTCGCCCGGCTGTACCCGGCCGAGCAGCGGACCATCCGCCGCGCGCTGGTACGGCTGGTGCATGTCGCCGAGGGCACCGGGGCGACCCGGCGGCGGATGGGCCGCGCCGCCCTGCTGGAGCAGCTGGCGGACCCGGACGGCGCGGTGGCGGCGCTCGACGCCTTCGTACGGGCCCGGCTGATCACCATGGACCGGGACACCGTGGAGATCACCCATGAGGCGCTGCTGCACGCCTGGCCCCGGCTGCGCGGCTGGATCCGGGCGGACCGCGCCGGGCTGCTGATCCACCAGCAGCTGGTGCACGCCGCCGCCGACTGGGAGCGCGAGGGGCGCGACCCGTCCGCCCTCTACCGGGGCACCCGGCTGGAGACGGTCCGCGCGTGGGCGGACGACCTCGACGGCGCGAGCCGGCTCGGCCCCCGGGAGGCGGCGTTCCTGCGCGCCGGGCAGGCCGAGGAGGAGCGCCGCGCCCGGCAGGCCCGGCGCCAGGTGCGGTTGCAGCAGCGGATGCTGGCCACCCTGGTCGTCCTGCTGCTGCTCGCGCTGACCGCCGGCGGGGTGGCCTACCAGCAGCGGGCGAACGCCCTCGACCAGGAGCGCGTCGCCCGGTCGCAGGCGCTCGCCGCGCGGTCCACGTCGCTGGCCGCCGGGCAGCCGGAGTCGTCGATGCTGCTCGCCGGGGAGGCGTACCGCACGGCGCCGACGACCGAGGCGCGCGGGGCGCTGCTGAGCACCCAGGCACAGCCCTTCTCCGCCCGGCTGAGCGGGCACACCGGCCCGGTCAACGCGGTGGCTTTCGCCCCGGGCACCGCCCGGCGGGGCGCGGTGCTGGCGTCGGCGAGTTCGGACGGCACGGTACGGCTGTGGCGCCCGGCGGACCGCCGTACGACCGCCGTGCTCACCGTTCCCGGGCGGGTACGGGCGCTCGCGTTCGCCCCGGACGGGCGGATGCTGGCGGCGACCTCCACGGACGGGCCGGTGCGGCTCTGGGACACCTCCGCCCCCCGGGCGCCGGCCGCGGTGCTGCCCGCGGTGACGGCGGGCGCGCGGGCGGTGGCCTTCGCCCCGCGCGGGCGGACGCTGGCCGTGGCGGGCGGCGACGGGACGGTACGGGTGTGGGACGTGTCGGGCGTCGGCACCGGGCCCGCGCGTGCGGCGGCCCCCGCCCGGCCGGTGGCGTCCTTCGCCGGGCACACGGGCCGGGTCAACACCCTGGCGTACGCGCCCGACGGGCGTGCTCTGGTGTCGGCGGGCGCCGACCGGACCGTACGCCTGTGGGACACGTCCGGCGGCCCCGCGGCGGTGCTGAAGGGGCACACGGACGAGGTGCTCGGGGCGTCGTTCGCGCCGGACGGCCGGACGGTCGTGACCGGCGGGGTGGACCGCACCGTACGGCTCTGGGACGTCGCCGGGCGGCGGGCGGGGGCCACGCTCACCGGGCACAGCGACGACGTCAACGCGGTCGGCCACACCCCGGACGGCACCATGGTGGTCAGCGCGAGCGGTGACGGCACCACCCGGCTGTGGGACGTACGCAGCGGCCGGCCCACCGCGACGCTCACCGGGCACACCGACTACGTCCTGGGGGTCGCGCTCGACGCGGGCGGCGGAGTGCTGGCGACGGCGGGTTTCGACCAGTCGGTGGTCCTCTGGGACCTGGGCGGCTCGGTCCTGACGTCCCGTCCGTTCACCGAGATCTGGCAGACGGCGTACAGCCCGGACGGGAGGCTGCTGGCCACCGCCGACGCGGACCACACCGTGCGGCTGTGGGACGTGGCGGGCCGCCGGGTGGTGGCGACGCTCCACGGCCACCGCGAGATGGTGTTCTCGGTGGCCTTCTCCCCCGACGGGCGGATCCTCGCCTCGGCCGGCTCGGACGGCACCGTCCGGCTGTGGGACGTGGCGGCGCGGCGGGCCCTGGCGACACTGACCGGCACCGGAGGGGACGTGTTCGCGGTGGCCTTCTCGCCCGACGGGCGGACCCTCGCGTCGGCCGGGTCCGACCGGGCGGTGCGGCTGTGGGACGTGGCGGCGCGGCGACCGGTGGCGGTGCTCACCGGGCACACGGACTTCGCCAACGACGTGGCGTTCAGCCCCGACGGGCGGACCCTGGCGAGCGCCGGTGACGACCTGGCCGTACGGCTCTGGGACGTGGCGGCCCGCCGCCCGCTGGGGACGCTGACCGGGCACACGGGCGCGGTGCGGGGCGTGGCGTTCGCCCCGGACGGGCGGACGCTGGCCAGCAGCGGCAACGACGGGACGGTCCGGCTGTGGGACACCCGGCTGCGGCGTCCCGCCGGGGTGCTGGCCGGGCACAGCGGGTCCGCGCGGGGGATCGCCTTCTCGCCCGACGGGCGGACCCTCGCCAGCAGCGGCAACGACCGTACGGTCCGGCTGTGGGACGTGCCGGGGCGGCGCCCGTGGGCGGTGCTGACCGGACACACCAACGCGGTGTGGGGCATCGCCTTCTCGGGCGACGGGCGGACGGTGGCCAGCAGCAGCAACGACGGCACGGTGCGGCTGTGGAACCTGGACGTCGGCGCCCGGCTGGCCGAGGTGTGCCGGGTCCGGGGGCACGGGGGAAGCGCGACCCGGGAGGCCGCTGCGCTCCCGGACCCTTCCTGCGCGGGCGGGTGACGCCGGCTCACCCCGGGGGCGGCTCACCCCGGCCGCAGGTCACCGGGGGTTTCCCGGGTGTTGCCCGTTGCCCGTCCGGGTGGGGTGACGCGGAGGTCTCGACGGCCGGGCGCCCCGGCCAGCAGTCTGCTGTCCGGAAGGCACGTCCGCCGGTGACCCGATGGGCGTCCCCTCCCCATCCCGTACGCCCGACCGCGTTCACGTACGCCGCGCAGAGCACGTACGTCCGACAGAGAACGAGGGCCCGTATGTTCCGCCGCTCCCGGCTCGCCGGCACCCTCGCCGGACTGGCCGCACTCCTCCTCTGGGCGCCGCCGCCCGCCGCCTCGGCGACCGCCACCGCTGCGGCGACCGCCGCCGAGACCTGCGCCGTCAGGGCGCCGGGTGCCTCCGCGGCGGCCGAGCGCGCCGTCGCCGCCGCGTGCGAACAGGTCGCCGCGGGCGTCTGGTACACCTGGGGCGGCGGTCACGGCCCGCAGCCCGGTCCCACGTACGGGCAGGTCGACCCGACCGATCCGGCCAGTGAACACGACCCGGAGCGGCTCGGCTTCGACTGCTCCGGTCTGGTCCGGTACGCCTACGCCCGGGCCACCGGTTCGGACATACTCAACGGGGTGGCGGCCGGCCAGTTCTACACGCACCGCGCCGCCGAGCGCTTCACCGCCGCGCAGGGGCTCGCCCCGCTGGTCCCCGGGGACCTGCTGGTCTGGGGCACGTCCCAGAAGGTGCACCACATCGCCCTCTACCTCGGCGCCGGGAAGATGGTGGAGGCGCGGCAGTCCGGCACGAAACTGATGGTCAGCGACGTCCGGCTGGGCGGCGACTACTTCGGCGCCGTCCGCGTCAACACCGGCCCGGTGACCGGGCACGTCTTCCAGACGTGGGGCACCGGCGTGTGGACCAAGGCCGAACCGTCGGTGAGGGCCGCCCGGGTGTACGCCTTCCCGGGGCCGACGACGATCCGGGTGCAGTGCCAGAAGCACGCGGAGAAGGTCACGTCCGACGGGTACACCAACGACGCCTGGTCCTACCTCCCGGACTACAAGGCGTGGATGACCAACATCTACATCAAGGGGCCGGCCTGGCTCGACACCGTGCCGACCTGCACCTTCTGATCTCCCGGCTCCGCCGGCCGGGCAGCCGTCCGCACCAGTGACCGCCACGGGGGTCGGCCACTGGTGCGCACGGCGTGTCCGCGGTCAGGGGCGGTACCGGAGCGGGTGGTCGGCGGGGACCTCGGTGAGCACGATCCGGTGGCCGTCCGGGTCGGCGATCCACATCTCGATCAGGCCCCAGGGCTCCCGCACCGGCTCCCGGAGCACCCGGACGCCCCGGGCGGCCAGTTCGGCGTGGGCGGCGGCGCAGTCCTCGACCTGCATCCACAGCTGGAGCGTCGGGGTCGCCTCCGCGTCCGACCGCCCGGACACCTCCAGGAACCCGCCGCCGAGGAAGTAGACGGTCCCCCGCTCCGGCCCCGTGCCGAACTCCCGGTAGACGGCCAGGCCGAGCGCCCCGCCGTAGAAGGCGCGGGAGGCGTCCGGGTCGCGCGGACGGAGGAGGACCCTGCTGCTCAGTACGTGCACCATGCCCCCAACCCTATGACCGTGGCGACCGGGGCGCCGGGGGCGCCGGGGGCGCCGGGGGCGGTGAGGGATCGGTGCCGGGCGGCGTGCCCGCCCGGCGGAGGATCAGCTCGTGTTCCTCGTCCGTCACCGGCACCCCGGAGGAGGGCAGCAGTCGCGGGACGCCGTCGACGACGGGGTAGCGGCGGCGCAGCCGTGCGTTGTACAGGACCGGGCCGGATCCGCCCGGGGCGCCGGGCTCTCCGGGGGCGAGCAGGAGCGGGCCCTTGTCCAGCGGGCACACCAGGATCGTCAGCAGCGGGTCGTCGGGCCTCATGGCGCGCCCCCTTCGGTTGCGGCCGGTGGCCGGGCGGACGGGAGGGACAGCGCGAGCAGGACGGTCAGGGCCAGCGCCGCCCCGGCCACGAGCAGCGTCAGGCGCAGCGGGTCGCCCGGCAGGGATTCGCCGAACGCGAGGCTGCCGAGGGTGGCGGTGTAGAGGCAGGAGGTGGTGGTGCACACGGGGACGACCAGGGAGGCCCGGCAGCGCTGGAGCGCCGTCTGCGACATCACCAGTCCGGCCGCGCCGGTGATCAGCAGCAGGTACGGGTACGGGGTCGCCGCCAGCGCCAGGGCGGAGTCGGCGGGCGCGCCGGGGGCGAGGTGCGCCGAGACGCCCTTGATCGCCAGGGAGCTGACGCCGTACACCAGGCCCACGGCGACGGCGTGGGTGACGCCCGCCGGGGGCGCCGCGTGCCGCCGCCGGGCGGAGCGCCGCTCGGCGGCGGCGTACAGCAGGAGCCCGGCGGTCAGGGAGGCGCCGGAGAGGAGCAGGACGGAGAGGGCCGGGGCCGTGCGGCTCACGGTGTCCGCCCCGGGCCCCAGGGAGGCGACGACCATCAGCAGCGCGGCCAGGATGCCGGCCGTGGCGTACCGCTCGCGGGCGGAGAGGCGTTCGCCGAGGAGCAGGGACGACAGCAGGAGCAGCAGGACGAGGCCGGAGACGAACAGGCCCTGGGCGGCGGCCATGGGCAGGGTCCGGTAGACGACGAGCTGGGCGGCGAAGCCGGCCGCGAGGGCCAGGGAGCCGCCGATCCACAGCGGGCTGCCGAGCAGCAGCCGGAGCAGGCGCAGCGGGCGGCGGGCGCTGAGCGAGGGGAGGGCGGAGAGCGCGCGTTTCTCCAGGACGAAGCCGGAGCTGTAGAGGACGTTGGCGGACAGGGCGGCGGCGACGCCCCACCACATGGCGCCGGTCATGGGGCGCGCCGGGCGTGGGCCAGGAGGATGGAGGCGGCGCCCGGCGCGGCGCAGGCCAGCCGGTCCAGGGGCCGCAGGGCGCGAGGGACGCCGTGGAAGGGCGCTCCGGCGACGCGGACGACGTGGAAGCCGGACGCGGTGAGGAAGGCGCGCAGGGCGCGGGCGGTGTAGAGGCGCAGGTGGCCGACGACCTGGGAGCCGGGGCGGCCGTGGATGCCGCGCAGGCTGACCTCGGAGAAGACGGGCTGGACGCCGGCGAGGAGGAGGGCGCGGTTGTACCAGGCGGCGAGGTTGGGGGTGGAGAGCATCAGATGGCCGCCGGGTGCGAGGACGCGGCGCAGTTCGTCCATCGCCGCGTCCGGGTCCACGAGGTGTTCGACGACCTCGCTGAAGAGGACGGCGTCGGCGGAGCCGGTGGCGAACGGCAGTCCCCCGCCGCCGGGTTGGCCGCTGCCGGGTCCGCCGCCGCCGAGCTGGGCGCGGACGACGGTGCCGATGCGGGGGGCCGCCCGGCGCAGCGCGTCCTGCGACCAGTCGACGCCGATGAGGCGGTGGCCGGGCAGGTGGGCCGCCGCGACGGCCGCCGCGGTGCCGTCCCCGCAGCCGACGTCGAGGACGGTGGCGCCGGTTCTGCCGCGCAGGGCGTGGGCGAGCATCCGTGCCTGGCGCCGGCTGCGGGCGTCGCCGGAGGCGACGGGGACGGCCGGGTTCTCGTAGAAGTCCCGGAGTCCGCGCGGCGGGTGGAGGGTGCGGGTCATGGGGGTGGCTCCCTGGTGCGGCGGGGTGTTCGGGGGCGGGGCCGGACGGGCCGGTGGCGTGTTCACGAACGGGGGCCGGACGGGCCGGTGGCGTGTTCAGGGGCGGGGGCCGGCCGGGCCGGTGGCGTGTTCAGGGGCGGGGGCCGGCCGGGCCGGTGGCGTCGAGGTACCGGGTGAACATCTCCCGGAGGTGTGCGCCGTCGTCGGGGCCGAGGAGTTCGGCGGACCAGCGCAGGGCGAGGTGCAGCCGGCCGCCGGTGCCGGCCGTGGTGACGGTCAGTCCGCGCGGCATGCGGGCCGGGGCGGAGAACCAGACGGCGGTGGCCGCGCCGGCGCCCTCGCCGAAGTCCAGGGGGTAGGGGACGCGGCCGATGTTGCTGAGCAGGGTGGTGGAGGTCCAGGGGGCGAGGGCGCGGCGGGCGGCGCGGGCGAGCGGGGCGCGCAGGCCCACCGGCAGGACGGGTGCGGTCAGCAGGGCGGCGCCCCGGCCGAGCTGGGGGCGGCGCAGTGCTTTGAGGGCGCGGGTGCGGGCGGCGGTCAGGCGGAGCAGCTCCGGGGTGGGCAGGCACAGTTCGGCGGGCGTGAAGGGCACCTCGACCAGGCGGGTGCCGTTGCCGATGGGCATGTCCATCCCGCGCCTGCGGTCGTCCACGGGCATGGTGATGCGCAGCGGCCGGGCGGGGCCGCCCCGGTCGTGGTTCCAGCGGGCGATGGTCCGCGCGGTGGCGACCATGAGCTGGTCGTTGACGGTGTACGGAGCGCCCCGCGGGCGTCCGGGGACGTCGAGGGCGGCCGTCAGCAGGCCGTTGGCGGGCCCGGCGCCGGGGGTGCCCCGGGCGACGCGGGCGACCGGAGCGAGCCCGGTGGCGAGGCGGGGGCCGCCGGTGTCGGGGAACAGCCCGCGGGGTGCCGGGCCGGCGGGCGGGCGGGCCGGGGGCGCCTGGGGCGTGTTGCGGCGCCCGCCGTACAGTTCGGCGGCGGTGGCGAGGACCCGGAGGCAGGCCGGGCCGTCCAGTGCGGTGTGGTTGACGGTGAGGACCAGGACCCGGTCGACGATCTCCAGCCGTACCGGGGGCGACGCGGTGAGCGGAGGCGCCTCGGTGAGGGCCCGCCGCCGGGCGCGCTCCAGGGCTCCGGGGCCGGGGTCGGCGGGGTCGCCGGGGTCGGCGGGTGGCACGGTGACCGGTTCGGTGCCGGGGTCGGGGCCGTCGGTGAGTTCCCATTCGTACCGCCTGCGGTACCAGGGGCCGGGCGCCTCGCGCATCAGGATGCGCGGGTGGCGCCGCAGCGCCTCGGTGAAGGCGGTGCGCAGCCGGGCGGGGTCGGGGCGGCCGGGGAGGTGCACCTCGATGTGGACGGTCTCCGGCTCGCGGGGGGTGAGGCAGTGGCGGGTCACCTCGTCGACGGTGGAGAACGGCACCCGGGTGGCGGGTGGTGCGCCGGAGGGGCGGTGGAGTGCCGTCATCGGCCCGTCCCCCCGGTGGGCGTCGGTGGCGGTCCGGCGGGCTTCCGTCCGGGGCTCGCGCCGGCCCCGCGGGCGCGCCACCGCGTCAGGAGGCCGGGCCCGCGGGCGCGCCGCCCGGTCGGGGCGCCGTCCCCGGTGGTCACCACGGCCGCGGCCAGGGCGGTCACGGCGAGGAACTGCGCGGCCGGCCCGAACGCCCCCTGCTCGGAGGCCGGGAGGGCGCCCGCGCCCCAGGCCGCCACCACCCCGGCAGCGGCCATGGCTCCGGCGGCGACCGCCACCGGGGCCCAGCGGCGCAGGTGGGCGGCCACGGCGAGGGCCGGGACGACGAGGGCCGTCCAGCCCGCCACCAGGGCGACCACCACGGTCAGGGCGGCGAGGCCGAGGACGGGCCCGGGGGCCGGCGGCGGGGGCAGGGCGTCCGCGCCCGTACCGGCCCTGCGGCGGTCCCGGCGGCCGAGCACCAGGGTGAGGCCCGCCAGCAGCAGCACGGCGGCGGCCCCGCCGGCCAGCCCGGCGGTGTACCAGCGCCCCGGGGCGAACTCCAGGCGGACGGTGCCGCCCTGCCCCTCGGGGACGAGGAAGCCCTGCTGCCAGCCGTCGATGCGGACGGGGGTGAGGTCGCGGCCGTCGAGGGTGGCCCGCCAGCCGTCGTTGTGGTTCTCGTACGTCTGGAGGTACGCGGCGGGCCCGGCGCCCACCCGCGCGGTGCGGCGGTCGCCGTCCCATTCGCCGGTGGTGAGGGTCCGGCGCTCGGCGGTGGTGGCCGGGCGGGGCGCGGCGCCCCGGGTGAGGGTGAGGTCGGTGAGGGCGAGGGGCCCGGTGTCGCCGGCCTCGATCCGGTGGGTGCCGGCGGTGAGGCGGGTGGTGCCGTCGCGTTCGGCGCCCGCGCAGAGGCGGACGTCGACGGGACGCCGCTCGGTCAGGTCGCGGACGGTGCCGCGGGCGGTGGTGGCGTGCAGGGTGCCGTCGATGGCGAGGACGGGGCCCTGTCCGCAGGGCAGGCTGAAGGTGGTGGCCGGGTCGGGCTGGGGCACCCGGAGGTCGTCGAGCGCGGGCACGTACACCTCGCTGAGTCCGACCGGGAGTTGGAGGCGGTCGTCGGCGACGGGGTTGTGCAGGGTGAGGGGCGCGGTCCGGGAGACGGTGATGTCGAGCCGGTCGGTGGTGATGGGCTCGAAGCGGGCGAGGCCGTTGTCGTCGACCGAGGCGGTGGCGGCGCCGTCCGGGGAGCTGATGTCGACCTGCCGGGCGCGGGTGGACAGGCCGCCGGCCGGGGCGAACACGATCTCGCCGACCGGCCGTTTGCCGGGCCACCGCAGGTGGATCACGGCGCGGTCGCCGGCGATCCAGGCGGTGGTGAGGTCGCCGTCGACGAGGTTCCGGGGGGTGAGCGAGGGGCCGAGCCGGGCGGTGGAGTCGGCGGTGGCGGTGAGCTTGCCGCGCCGCTCGGGCGCCAGCCGGTACAGGAGCCGGTCGAGTGCCTCGCCGGGGACGGGCAGGGCGGTCGCCCGGAGGGTGTGGGTGCCGGCGGTGCGGGTGACGAACTGGCGGTGCAGGCCGACTTCGGCGGCGGCGGGCGAGAGGCCGCCGGGGTCGCTGCCCCGGTGCAGGGAGACGATCTCCTGGGCGGGGCTCTCCTCGCCGCCGCCGTCCTCGGGGAGGGCGAGCAGGCGGGTGACGGTGACGCCGGGGATGTCGACGGAGGAGAAGCCGGCGCCGACGAGCCCCGGGCGGCCCTGCTGGGCGCCCTCAATGGTGAGCGTGAGGTGGCGGCTCGGCCCGGCCGGGACGCGGACGGTCTGGAGGGAGCCGTCCGGCCGCAACGGGCTGACCTCGCTGCCGCGTTCGGTGTCCACGCGCACCGAGGTGGCCGCCGCGCGCAGCCCGCCGGGCGCGAGGGGCGTCAGCCGGATGGAGGCGGGCAGGGTGAGCGGGCGGGTGAAGTCGACCCGGATCCACTGCCCGGCCGGTGAGTCGGCGCTCCCCTCGGTCCACGCGGTGTCCGGGTCGCGGTCGAAGGCGTTGACCGGGTCGTACTGCGGGAGGTGGAAGAGCCAGTTGCCGCTGCTGGAGGCGGTGACGGACGCCGCGCCGCGCAGGACGGCGACGGTCTGGTGGGCGGGGTCGGCGGAGGGCAGGATCTGGCGCGGTGGCCGGCCGGGGTCCTGGACGCTTTCCGGCGGGTTGTTCTCGGTGGCGGTGTAGGTGTACGAGGTGTTGGTGTTGACCAGCCCGAACCGGGTGTCGGTGCGCCGCAGTCCGTCGGCGACGGCCCGGACCCGCGGGGCGGTGAGCCCGGGGGTGGCGTCGCCGGCGAGGACGGCGGGCCGGTCGCGGGTCGCCGGGTCGGCGGCCAGCCGCAGCAGGGCCTCCGGGCCGCCGCTGACGACGGCGGTGTCGGCGACGGGCCGGACGGCGGCCCGTCCGGGGCGCTCGGTGCCGGCGGGCGGCGCGTAGATCTCGACGGCCCGCTGGCGCGGGTAGAGGCCCTCGACCTGGACGGGGGTGTCGTCGGCGATGCGCCCGCCGGTGAGGAGCGGCCCGAAGCCGGTGACACGGCGGTAGCCGGACGCCTCCAGGGCGCGTTTGACGGTGTGCGGCGGTACGTAGCCGATCTGGTCGGGGTCGAGGTCGTTGCGTACGACGACGTGGTGCAGTCCCGCCCGGTGCAGGAAGGCGCTCAGGCCGGGCACTTCGCCGCCGGACAGCAGCGCCTGCTCGACCGCGTCGAGGGCGCGCCGGTTGCCGGGCGTGCCGAAGGGGACGTAGTCGCGCTGGGCCCACGGGGAGCGGGCCAGGACGTCCAGCGGCTGGTCGATGGTGGTGCCCCAGGTGTGGATGCCGTGGGCGGTGGCGGGGACGACCAGGGCGCGGGAGCCGGGGGCGTTGGCGGCCAGCCAGTCGGCGGCGCGCTCCCAGTGGGTGGGCAGCTGACGGAAGGCGCCCGGCTGGAGGATGCTGCCGTTGGCGTACGGCAGGAGCAGGCCCGGCAGGACGAGGACGGCGGCGGCGAGCGGGACGTACGGGCGGGGGCGGGCGGCCCGTGGTCCGCGCCGCGCGGTGAGGACGGCGACCAGGTGGGCGAGCCCGAGCATCAGGGCGAGGGCCAGTCCGGGCTGGAACTTGTAGATGTTGCGGAACGGTACGAGGGGGCCGTCCAGCAGGTCCCGTACGGGCTCGTGGAGGGGGCCGCCGAGTGGCCCGGCATAACCGGCGAGGGTCACCAGGGCGACGGTCAGCAGGACGAGCAGCAGCCAGCGGCGTTCGGGCGCGTCGCGGCGGGCGATGCCGGCCAGGCCCAGGGCGGCGGCGGTGGCGGAGCCGAGCACGGTGAGGGCGGCGGTCGCCACGGTCCAGCCGGCGGGCAGCCACGGTTCGCCGAAGTTGAGGTAGGCCACCCAGTTGCCTGCGCCGCGCAGGGTCTCGGTGGCGGACATGGTGGCGGTGGTGGTCGCGGACTGCTCCACGTACGGCAGGAAGTTCTCGCCGTACAGGCCCAGCAGGAGCAGCGGGACGACCCACCAGGCGGTGGCGAGCAGCACGCCGGGGATCCACCAGGCCAGCAGGGTCCGGCGGCGCGGTCCCGCCGGCCGGCTGAGCAGGTAGAGGCCCACGGGCAGCAGGGCGGCGAGGGTGGAGGCCGCGTTGACGCCGCCCATGAGGGGGATCAGCAGCGCGGAGCGCAGGGCCGCGGTCCGGGCGGGGAGGCGGGGGTCGGTGAGCGGCAGGAGCACCCAGGGCAGCAGGGCGCCCGGCAGCGCGGCGGCGGAGGTGGAGCCGACGACGACGGTGAACACCGGCCACAGGGCGTATCCGGCGGCGGCGAGGAGCCGGCCGCGGGGGTCGCCGGCGCCGAGGCGTTCGGCGAGGCGCAGCGCGCCCCAGAAGGCGGTGGTGACGACGAGGGACAGCCACAGCCGTTCGGCGAGCCAGTCCGGCAGCCGCGCGAGGTCGGCGAGGGCGTGGAACGGCAGCATCGGGAAGGCGTAGCCGACGTACTGGTCGAAGATGCCGCCGAAGCCGGCGCGGCTGTGCCACAGGTCGCCGAGGTCGCCGAGGAACCGCCAGGGGTCGAGGACGACGCCGAGTTTGGTGTCGAAGGTGGTCCGGCCGGGGGCGACGGCCAGGAAGGCGGCGAGGGCCAGGGCCCAGAAGCCCCACAGCCAGCGGCGGGAGCGGGGCCCGCCGTCCTGGCCGGGGGCGGGCGGCGCTCCGGGCGCCGGGGTGCGGGGAGGCGCGGGCATCGTGGTGGTCATGGGCACCGCCGGAGGATGAGGAGGAGGTTCCAGGTGGCGAACTCGCGCAGCAGCGGCACCCGGGTGACCAGGCCCGGCGCGAAGGGCCAGTAGCGGGCGCGGGCGGAGAGGACCGTCACGTCGTCCCGGGCGCGCACCTGGCGCAGGGTGGTGCCGACGTGGACGGGGAAGAGGTTCTCGCCGAGGACGTGCTTGGCCGGGCGGCCGGTGCGGCGTTCGTAGCGGCGGCGGGCGCGTTCGGCGCCGAGGTAGTGCCAGGGCGCCCACTCGTGGCCGCCCCAGGGCGAGTACCAGTTGGTGAAGGCGACGTACACCAGTCCGCCGGGCCGGGTGACGCGGACCAGTTCGCTGAGGAAGGTGACCGGGTCGTCGACGTGTTCCAGGACGTTGGAGCAGAAGCAGACGTCGGCGGTGCCGTCGGCGAGGGGCAGCAGGTAGCCGTCGGCGACGACGGCGCCCTCGGGCGGCCGGGGTGAGGCGGCGAGTTCGGCCGGGTCGGGTTCGAAGAGGAAGGCCCGCGCGCCGCGCCGCCGGAACTCGGCGGTGAAGTGGCCGCCCCCGCCGCCGACGTCCACGACGACCCGGCCGGCGAGGGGTGCGTACCGTTCGACCTGGTTGGCGGCGTCCCGGGCGAGGAGTTCGTAGAAGGAGCGGGGGTCGGACGGCTCGCGCAGGAAGCCGCGGAAGAGGGTGACCGACCGCCGCAGGGAGGGGTCCTTCATGGGCTCAGCCCCGGTGCGGCGGGGCCGGCGCCGTGGTGCGCGCCCTCCCGCCGGGCGTGGTGCGCCCCACGAGCCGGGCGGCGGCCGGGGCGGGCCCGCCGGGGGCGTGGCGGGCCGCCGCGGTGTGGCGGGCGGTGGCCTCGGCGGCGACCTCGCGGAAGCGCCGCACGGTGGTGGCCCAGCGGTAGCGCTCGGCCCGCAGGGCGGCGGCCCGGCCCATCACCTCGCGCCGTTCGTGGTCCAGGGCGAGGGCGCACCAGGCCGCCGCGAAGGCGCTCTCGCCCCGGACCAGGGCCCCGGTCGTCCCGTGCTCCACGGAGTCGCGCAGCCCGGGGACGTCGAAGCCGAGGGAGGGGGTGGCGCGGGTGGCCGCCTCGGTGACGACGAGGCCCCAGCCCTCCACGGCGGAGGGGTGCAGCAGCAGCCAGGAGGCGCACAGCAGCCGGTGCTTCTCGTCGTCCGGGACCCGGCCGGTGAAGTGGACGCCCGGCCCGGCGAGTGCTTCGAGCCGGCGGCGTTCGGGGCCGTCGCCGACGATCACCAGGGTGCCGCCGGTGACCGGCCGGACGCGTTCCCACAGCCGCAGCAGCAGGTCGATGCGCTTGTACTCGACCAGCCTGCCGACCGCCAGGAACAGGGGCCGCGGCGACCTCGGCGCGCGGGGCCCGGGCTCCTCGACCCCGTTGTGCACCACCCGTATCCGGGCGGGGTCGACGCCCAGGCCCGCGAGGGCGGACGCGGTGGAGTCGGAGACGGCGACGAGGAGGTTGCCGCGCTGGGCGCCGGAGAGGGCCCAGCGTTCCAGGCGCCGCCCGATGCCGGCGGCGGGGCGGGGGTACCGCATGCTCCACAGCTCGGTGTGGACGTGGTTGACCAGGCACAGGGTGGGGCCGCGGTGCCACAGCGGGGTCAGGTAGGGCAGGCCGTTGCAGACCTCGACCAGCAGGTCGCAGTCGCCGACCTGGCGGCTGAAGGCGGCGGGCGCCCGCAGGAAGTGGCCGAGGTCGCCGCCGGCCGAGACGACCCGGTAGTCGCGGTGCACGGCCGGGCCGCCGCAGAGCAGGGTGACCTGGTGCCCCTGGCCGGTGAGGCCCTCGGCGAGCCGGTCGACGAGGAGTTCGGAGCCGCCCGCCGCGGGGTTGCCCAGGTCGCGGCGGGAGAGGAAGACGATCCGGCGTGGCGGGAGGTGTCCGCCCGGGCGGGAGCGGGTGGCGCGCGGGGCGGCCGTGACCGGTGTGGGGGGTACGTGCTGGGGCATGCGAGCTCCAACTCGTCGGGACGGGGACCGGTGGTGGTGCGCGGTGCCGGGCGAGAGCGGTCGCCGGGAGCGGGTGGGGGGCCGGGCCGCCGGAGGGCCGCCCGGGGTGGTGCCGTCGTCGGGGCGTACGGGCGTGGTGGTGTGGTGGGCTGGTCAGTTTTCGTCACTGGCGCCGGTTGAGCTACTCACCCGGGTGACAAATTCGGGCCGGGACGGCGGGTGACGCGACGTCACATCGTGGGCGCGGCGGCGGAGTCGGGCCTCCGGGGCCGTCCCCGGACGAGCAGGACCAGTCCGGCCGCGGCGGCGAGTCCGCCGAGGACGGCGGCTGCCAGGGGCACGGTCTCGCCCAGCAGCCGCAGCTTGCGGTTGTCGGCCGCGGCCAGCGCCACCTGCGCCCGCTGCGTACCGGGGGTGAACTCCATGCGCCGGCTGTCCAGCAGCACCACCGCGTCCTTGCGGGAGCCGGGTGCCCTGAGCACCTTGCGGGGCCCGATCGCGGCGTTGACGATGCGGCCGGTGCGCCGGTCGACGACCAGCTCGATGCCGTGGTTGGCGTACCACTCCTCGGCGAGCACCTGGGGCCGGGCCGGCTGCCCGACGAGCCGGCCGGGAACCAGGCGGGTGCCGGTGCGCACCGGCTCGACCCGGCCGGTGAACCGATAGCCCTCGTACCCCTGGACCTTCTGGGTGCCGGCGAAGCGGAGGGTGACGGTGGAACCGAGGGTGCCGTCCCACCAGCGGTAGGACCGCTTCTCCACATCGAAGGGGAACTTGAGGTACGCCTCCCCGTCGAAGGTGGGCGACTCCTCGCAGCAGTGCACCGGTTCGTTGGTGCGCCGGTCGGTCACCCACCGCTCCAGGGTCCACTGGAGCGAGTCGTGGGTGGCGGAGGCGGGCAGGGTGCGGTCGGTGTCCACGGAGGTGGAGACGTCCCAGACGGCGTGTCCGCTGCGGACGCTGTCCGCGACGTCGCCGCGCACCTGGCGGGTGATGGTCAGCGGCCGGCCGGTGACCGTCGCGATCCGGCCGGTGTCGAAGTAGCTGCCGGTACCGGTGAAGACGGTGACGGTGTCGACGTCGACGGGGGTCACTTTGGCGCGTGGCTGGACGTACTGGACCAGCAGCGGGGCCAGGACCAGCAGGAACACCCCGGCCCCGAGGAGCAGGAGCGAGAGGGGGGAAGCGGTGCGACGCATGGCGGACACTCCGTGGGGCCGGGGCGGGATGGCGCGGCGTAGACGTGCGCTGCGTACGGGCCGGGAACCGTAGGGGTCCTCTTGACGGGCTGTCAATGCACTGGTGCGATGGGTCGCGTCGCCGTCCGGGGTGAACGGACTCGTGGTGGGTCCCAGCGACCGAAAGGCCGGCCCGCCATGCCCAGACTGCTCGCCGCCGCACTGACCGCGGTGGCCGCCGCGGCGCTCGCCGTGGGAACGGCGCTCGCCCTCGTGGCCCTGCTCGACGCCGCCCCGGAGCAGCCCAACGTGCCTTTGATCAGCCATCAGACGGCTCTGCCCCGGGGGTGATCCGACATGACCGGAGTGGATGTACGGGCGCCCGCCGCCGCCGAGCGTCCGGCCTGGGCGGACCTGCCCGGGCGGCAGGTGCGCGACTTCGCCGACCGCGCCCTGCGGGAGGTGCCGGCGCTGGCCCGGGAGATCCTCGACACCATCTGCCGCGAGCATCCGCGCATGCCGCTGCTGGTGGACGAGTCCGGCGAGCTGGTCGCGCTGGTGGGCATCCGGCGGGCGCTGGAGGGCTTCGTCCAGCATCTCGTCCGGGGCTCGGGCAGCCCGCAGCTCCATCTGGAGGTGTTCCAGGACTTCGGCCGCGGCGAGGGGCAGCGGGGCCGCACCCTGGACTCCCTCCAGGCCGTGTACCGGCTGGGGGTGCGGCTGGCGTGGCGGCGGCTCGCGGAGATCGGCCACGAGGCACGTATCCCGCCGCCCGCGATGTACGACCTGGCGGAGGCCGGGTTCGCCTTCCTCGACGGCCTGGTGGACCAGACGGTACGCGGCTACGCCGAGGCCGCCGCCCGGCAGGCGGGTGAACGGCTGCGGCTGCAGCGGAAGTTGACCCGCGCCCTGCTGGGCGAGCAGGGCGCGGAGCGCTCCGGGCCGCTGGAGGGGTGGGCCGGTCACGCCGCCCGGCTGGGGTGGGCGCTGCCGCAGCGGGTCGCCGTGGGGGTGTTGTCCCGCCCGGCGCGGGAGGCCGTGGCGCCGGCCGTGGGGCCGGAGGTCCTGCTGGACATGGAGCGGGAACAGCCGCTGCTGCTGGTGCCGGACCCGGCGGTGCCGGGCCGGCGGGAGCAGGTGCAGCGGGCGCTGCGGGGCTGGACGGGCGCGGTCGGCCCGGCGGTGGCGCCGGCGGACGCGGCGGTGTCTTTGCGCTGGGCGTCGGAGGCGATGGGGCTGATCGAGCGGGGGCTGCTGCCGTCGGGCGGGCTGCTGCACTGCACGGAGCACATCGACGCGCTGGTACTGCTGCCGCCGGGCGAGCTGCTGGAGGCGCTGGCCGACCGGTGCCTGGCTCCGCTGGCGGACCGGGGCCCCACCCAGCGCCGGCGGCTGGCGGAGACCCTGCTGGCGTGGCTGGAGACCCGGGGCGGCGCCCCGGAGACCGCCTCACGGCTGGGGGTGCATCCGCAGACGGTGCGGTACCGGATGCGGCAGATCAGGGAGTTGTGGGGGGACGTGGTCGAGGACCCGGACCGCCGGTTCGAACTGGAGCTGGTGCTGCGCTCGCAGCGCCTCCAGGGCCGGCTGTCGCCCCCGGTCGGGTGAACGGCGGGGCGGGTGACCGGCCGGGCGCGTGAACGGCCGGGCGGGGCGGGCGCCCTCGGCACTGACCGGGAGGGCGCCCTCGGCACTGGCCGGGAGGGGCGGGCCGGGCGCCGGGGGGCCGCCCGGCGCGCCGGCGGGGGCCGCCCGGCGCCCGCCGCCGGTGCCGGGACGCCGGAGAAACGTTCCGACATGGTGCGGGCCTCTTGACGGCCGCGGTGGCCTGCCGGGATTCTCGGGACACGATTTATCCGTACATGACAATCATCGTGGGAGGGTTCCCGTCCCCGGCCCGGCCGCGCGCCCGGACCGGCCGCTCCCTCCGGCCCACTCCCCCACGGTGGCCGCTCCGGCTGGAACACGGGTGATGACCTTGTCACGACGCTCGCACGGCAGGCTCACGGTGCTGGCCGTGCTCTCCCTGCTCCTCACCCTGCTGGCACCGGGCCCCGCCCCGGCGGCCACGGACGCCCGCGCCGGGTCCGGCTGGTGGGACCCGGTGGCACGCCCCGCCCCCGACTCCGAGATCGGCGTCACCGGGGAGCCCTTCAAGGGCACCGACGCCCAGGGCCGGGTGCGGGGCTTCGTCGACGCGCACGACCACATCATGTCCAACGAGGCGTTCGGCGGGCGGCTGATCTGCGGCAAGGCGTTCTCCGAACACGGCATCGCCGACGCGCTCAAGGACTGCCCGGAGCACTACCCCGACGGCTCGCTCGCGGTGTTCGACTTCATCACCAAGGGCGGTGACGGCAAGCACGATCCCGACGGCTGGCCGACCTTCGCGGACTGGCCCGCCCACGACTCGCTGACCCACCAGCAGAACTACTACGCATGGGTGGAACGCGCCTGGCGCGGCGGCCAGCGGGTGCTCGTCAACGACCTGGTGACCAACGGCGTCATCTGCTCGGTGTACTTCTTCAAGGACCGCGGCTGCGACGAGATGACCTCCATCCGCCTCCAGGCCCGCAAGACGTACGAGATGCAGGAGTACGTGGACCGGATGCACGGCGGCCCGGGCAAGGGCTGGTTCCGGATCGTCACCGGCTCCGCACAGGCCCGGCAGGTGATCGAGCAGGGCAAGATGGCCGTCGTCCTCGGGGTGGAGACCTCGGAGCCGTTCGGCTGCAAGCAGATCCTCGACGTGCCGCAGTGCGACAGGGAGGACATCGACCGGGGCCTGGACGAACTCCACGCGCTGGGCGTGCGCAGCATGTTCCTGTGCCACAAGTTCGACAACGCCCTGTGCGGCGTCCGGTTCGACTCGGGCAGCCTCGGCACGGCGATCAACGTGGGCCAGTTCCTGTCCACCGGCACCTTCTGGAAGACGGAGAAGTGCGCCGGGCCCCAGTCCGACAATCCCATCGGCCTCGCCCCGGCCGCCGGCGCGGAGAAGAAGCTCCCGCCCGGCGTCTCCGTCCCCTCCTACGCCGCCGACGCCCGGTGCAACACCCGGGGGCTCAGCTCGCTCGGCGAGTACGCGCTGCGCGGGATGATGCGGCGCGGGATGATGGTCGAGATCGACCACATGAGCGTCAAGGCCACCGGCCGGGTGCTGGACGTCCTGGAGTCCGAGTCGTACCCCGGAGTGCTCTCCTCGCACAGCTGGATGGACATGGACTGGACCGAGCGGGTCTACCGGCTCGGCGGTTTCATCGCCCAGTACATGCACGGCTCGGAGCAGTTCACCGCCGAGGCGCGCCGCACCGGGGCGCTGCGCGAGAAGTACGGCGTGGGGTACGGCTACGGCACCGACATGAACGGGGTCGGCGGCTGGCCCGGCCCGCGCGGCGCGGACGCGGCCGACCCGGTGCGCTACCCGTTCCGGACGGCCGACGGCGGCTCGGTGGTCGAGCGGCAGACGACCGGCCGCCGGACGTGGGACGTCAACACCGACGGCGCCGCCCACTACGGCCTGGTGCCGGACTGGCTGGAGGACATCCGCGTCACCGGCGGGCAGGACGTCATCGACGACCTGTTCCTCGGCGCGGAGTCCTACCTCACCACCTGGGGCGCCTCGGAGAGGCACCGGCCCGGCGCCAACCTCGCCGCCGGGGCAGCCGCCTCCGCCAGTACGTCGGAGTGGCACCCCTTCACCAGTTACGCGCCCGGCCGGGCGGTGGACGGCGACCGGTCCACCCGCTGGGCCAGCCACTGGCGCGACCCGCAGTGGCTGAGCGTCGACCTGGGCGCCACCCGCACCGTCGGCCGGGTCACCCTCGACTGGGAGCGCGCGCACGCCCGGGCGTACCGCGTCGAGGTGTCCGCCGACGGGCGGGACTGGCGGACCGTCGCGTCCGCCACCGGCGGCGACGGCGGCCTGGACACGGTGGTGTTCCCCGCCGTACCGGCCCGCCATGTGCGGGTGACGGGCCTCGAACGCGGGACCGGATGGGGCTACTCGCTGTACGAGGTCGGCGTGTACGAGCGGTGACGGCGACCGCCCGTGCGTACAGTGCCCAGCCAGTCCGGACGACGGCAGGAAGGGCATCCGCGTGACGCAGTGGGCGTACATCGGCTCGTTCACCTCCGGGGGCGGCCGCGGCATCACCGTCGCGGCCGTGGACCCGGCGACCGGGGCGCCGGCCCCGCGCACGAGCGTCCAGGCCGTGGTCAACCCCGCGTGCCTCGCCCTCGACCGCGAGGCCGGGGTGCTGTACGCGGTGGGCGACAGCAACCCGGGCGCGGTCGTGGCGCTCCGCACCGGGCCGGACGGCGGGCTCACCCCGATCGGCCCGGCGGTGGACGCGGGCGCCGCCGGGCCGGCGCACCTGTGCCTGGCCGGCGGCCGGGTACTGACCGCCAACTACGGCGGCGGGAGCGTCAGTTGCTTCACCCGGAAGCCCGACGGGGGCCTGGCCGGCCCGCCCGCCGTGACGGCCCACCACGGCGCAGGCCCCGACCCGGACCGGCAGCGCGGACCGCACGTCCACCAGGTGCTCCCGGCGCCGGCGGGCCCCTGGGTGCTGGGCCCGGACCTGGGCACCGACGCGGTACGGGTGTACGCGCCCGGCGCCCCCGGCGAGGGCCTGCGGGTGCACGGCGAGACGGTGCTGCGCGCCGGATCGGGGCCCCGGCACCTGGCCTTCCACCCGGCCGGTGAGGTGGTCTACGTCCTGCACGAGCTGGAGCCGCAGATGACGGTGTGCCGGTGGGACGCGGTGTCGGGGCGGCTGGAGCCCCTCGCGGAGGTGGCGATCGGCCCCGAGGGCGCGCCGGAGGGCGAGCGGGTGTACCCGTCGGTGGTGTGCGTCTCGCCGGACGGCCGCTTCGTCCGCGCCGCGGTGCGCGGCAGCAACCGGATCCTCACGTACGCGCTGGCCGGCGGCGCCGAGAAGCCGCTGCTGACGAGCTGGGTCGACTGCGGCGGCGTCTGGCCGCGCGACCTGGCCCAGGGCCCCGGCGGCCGCCTGTACGTCGCCAACGAGTGGTCCGGCGACATCACCTGGTTCGACGCCGACGACGAGAGCGGCCGCCTCACCCCGGCCGGGGCGCTACGGGTACCGGCCGCTGCGTGCGTGCTCTTCACCTGAGCGCGGCGCGCGGAGGGCCGGTGGCACCGCGCGGTAGCAACCGGGGCCGGGCGTGCGGTGGTTATCCGGGGCCGGAACCGCCGGAGGGTGTCCCCTCGCCGGAGGGGCCCAGGCGCGGGAGGAAGCGGTCACCGTCGAGGGACCGCAGGGCCCTCGCCATCGTGCGCACGTGGATCTCGCTCTCCCGGCGGTCGAACATCGTGGTCAGCGCGTCCCGCAGCGCCCGCGCCTCGCTCACCAGCGCCTGTGCGGCCCTGAGCGCCGTGTACGTTCCGGTCGTCCGCGTCGGATTGACGCTGTGGAGGCGTTTCAGGACGGCGAGGTAGGCGTCGACGACCTGGCTCTCCGCCTCGGTGAGGGCCGGGATCCCCGACTCCTGCGGCGACATCACGAGGCCAGGTGACTGTTGCGCGGCGTCACGACCTGGTCCACGATTCCGTACTCCAGCGCCTGTTGGGCGGTGAGGATCTTGTCGCGCTCGATGTCGTCGCGGATCTTCTCGATCGGCTGGGTGGAGTGCTTGGCCAGCATCTCCTCCAGTTGGCTGCGCATGCGCAGGATCTCGTTGGCCGCGATCTCCAGGTCGGAGAGCTGCTCACGGCCGGTGCCGCCGGACGGCTGGTGGATCAGCACGCGCGCGTGGGGCAGGGCCATCCGCTTGCCGGGGGTACCGGCGGCGAGCAGCACGGCCGCGGCGGACGCCGCCTGACCGATGCAGACCGTCTGGATGTCCGGCTTCACGAACTGCATCGTGTCGTAGATGGCCGTCAGCGCGGTGAAGGAACCACCGGGGCTGTTGATGTAGATCGAGATGTCCCGGTCCGGGTCGGCGCCTTCGAGGCACATCAGCTGGGCCATGACGTCGTTGGCCGAGGTGTCGTCGATCTCCACGGCGAGGAAGATGATGCGCTCCTCGAAGAGCTTCGCGTACGGGTCGTACTCGCGCACACCCTGCGCAGTGCGCTCCGTGAAATGCGGAACCACGTAGCGCGCGCCCGCGGCCCGGTCCGTGCGTCCATCAAAGTCAGGGAAGTTCCGGGAAGTCACCGTGTCGTCCTATCGATAGAGAGGTCGCTTCGCAGAGCTGGACGTATCCGAGCGCTGCTCGGGCACATGATCAAAATGTACAGGACGTACAGAACGTAGAATCAGCAGCATGGCTTATGAGATTCCGGTGACGCAAGCCCGCGCGGAGCTGGCGGAACTGATCAACCGCGTGGTGTACGGCGGGGAGCAGGTGGTCCTGACCCGCCACGGCAAGCCGCTCGTCGCCCTCGTGGCAGCTGCGGAGTTGGAACGACTGGAGTCCGCCGCGAAGGAGGCGGAGGGCTCGTCGGAGCGGGTCGTCGGCACCGTGTCGTTCGTCTCGGACGTCCCGTCCTCCATCAGCGAACCGGGCCAACTGGGCCTCACCGCCGAGTACGGCGCCCCGCAAGGCCCTTACGGCCCCTGACGCACGGGCCGTTGTCGCGCCGGCCGCGGCCGCACTTCGAACTACGGGGAGGCATCGCGATGAGCCAGTACTTCACCGTGGGCGACCGGACCCTGTGGAACCCGTCCAACGGGGCCTCCCGGATGTTCATCCGGCAGGTGGCGGTCTTCGAGGCGGAGCTAGGACTCCCCTCAGGCCTCGGGCCGATGACGGACGACGAGTGCCAGATCGATCCTCGTGCCTTCGAGACCTTCGTGCACGCCTTGCTGGCACATCACCGAAGAACGAGCCACGCCGTCCTGCTGGCCCTCTCCGAAGGGTTCACAGCGACCGTGCTCGTTCTGGCGGAGCGTGCGGGAATCACCGTGGACAGGGCTCAGTTCGGTGCCACCCCGGACGGCCCGCTCCGCGACGTGCAGGTCTCGGCCACCGTCGGAATGTCCGCTTCAGCGGAAGGCGGAGCCTGGTGGTCGACGCTCCGCGCCAGGGCGGCGGAGCTGAGCCGGGGCATGCCGGACTGACTGGCCCGGCCGAAGCGTCGCCGAGCCCCCGCCGGGCGGCGGGGGCTCGGGGCGGGGTCAGTGCGCCGGGGCGGCCGGGGGGATCGAGGCCTTGGACTGCACGGTGTCGACCGTGTGGAGGGTCTCGTCCAGGACGTGCTGGCCGAGGCGGCCGTCGACGCCGACGTGGATCTTGTCGACGATGCCTTCGTTGAGCGATGCGGCGTGGGCGGCCCCGGTGGGCGTGAGGGCGGCGCCTGCGAGGGCGAGGAGCGTGAGGGCGCGCTGGGCGGCGGTGGGTGACATGACCGGCCAACGACCCCGCGCCGCGGGCGGTCACGGCGCCGGTCGCCCGTCCGGGTGGTTGCCGGGGCGCCGCCGGGCGGGGCGGGTGGCTCAGTCGCCCGCGCGGTCCAGTTCCTCGTCGAGGGCGAGCGCCGCCATGATGAGCGCGACATGGGTGAACGCCTGCGGGAAGTTGCCCAGTTGCTCGCCGGTGGGGCCGATCTCCTCGGCGAACAGGCCGACATGGTTCGCGTAGGTCAGCATCTTGTCGAAGGCGTAGCGGGCCATCCCGAGCCGGCCGGCGCGGGCGAGGGCGCCGGCGTACAGGAAGCTGCACAGGGAGAAGGTGCCCTCGTCGCCGCGGAGTCCGTCGGGCGAGGCGCGCGGGTCGTAGCGGTGCACCAGGCTGTCGGAGACGAGGTCGGCCTCCATGGCGTCCAGGGTGGAGAGCCAGCGCCGGTCCTTCGGGGAGAGGAAGCCGACGACCGGCATCAGCAGGAGGGACGCGTCGAGGACGTCGCCGTCGTAGTGCTGGACGAACGCCTGGCGGCGCTCGCTCCAGCCGCGCCGCATGACCTGCTCGAAGACGGCGTCGCGGGCAGCGGTCCAGCCGGCGGTGTCGGCGGGGCGGGCGAGGTCGCGGGCCAGCCGGATGCCGCGGTCGAAGGCGGTCCAGCACATCAGGCGGCTGAAGGTGAAGTCGCGCCGGCCGCCGCGGGTCTCCCAGATGCCCTCGTCGGGCCGGTCCCAGGTGCGGGCCAGCCAGTCGAGCAGGGCGCTGAGGTTGCGCCAGCCGTCGTAGCCGGCGAGCTGGGCGGCGTCGTGGGAGTGGGCGAGGGCGTAGGCGACCTCGCCGTAGATGTCGAGCTGGAGCTGGCCGGCCGCGTCGTTGCCGATCCGGACGGGCGCGGAGCCCCGGTAGCCCTCCAGGTGGCCGAGGACCTCCTCGGCGAGGTGCGGGTCGCCGTCGACCCGGTACATGATCTGCAGCGGCTCGCCGGTGACCGTGGCGCCGGTGGCGACCCGGGCGCCGAGCCAGCGCCGGAAGGCGTCCGCCTCCTCCTCGTACCCGAGGTCCAGCAGGGCCCGTACGGACAGGGAGGCGTCGCGCACCCAGGTGTAGCGGTAGTCCCAGTTGCGTTCGCCGCCGGGGCGTTCGGGGAGGCCGGTGGTGACGGCGGCGACGGGCGCGCCGGTGGGGGCGTACGTCATCAGTTTGAGGGTGATGGCGGAGCGGTTGACCTGCTGCTGCCAGCGGCCCCGGTAGCGGCTGCGGCGGACCCAGCGGTGCCAGTGGCCGTAGGTGGCGTCGAAGGCCCGCCGGACGTCGGCGGCGGCCGGGCGGGGGACGGCGGGCGCGTCGGCGCCGGGGACGACGGTGAGCACGGCGGCGGCGCGCTGCCCCTGGCGCAGGGTCAGCCCGGCGCGTACGTCGGTGCCGGCGGGACCGTCGGGCAGCAGGCCCGGGGGGCCGTCGCCGGTCTCCCCGCCGAGGTGGAGGAAGGCCGTCAGGTCCGGTCCGGTGAAGCGGGCCGTGCCGGTGGCGGGGTCGAGGTCGAGCCGGTGGGGCGCCCGGCCGTAGTCGAAGCGGGGGCGGCAGGACAGCCGGAAGCGGACGGTGCCGCGGGTGACACGCAGGACGCGGATGACGCGGCGCCACTCCTCGGGGGTGTCGTCACCGGCGAGCGGCATGAAGTCGACGACCTCGCCGACGCCCTCCTCGGTCAGGAAGCGGGTGACGAGGACGGCGGTGTCGGCGAGGTACAGCTGGCGGGTCGTCGCGTCGGGCGCGTCGGGGGTGATGGCGAAGTGGCCGCCCCTGTCGTGGTCGAGGAGGGCCGCGAAGAGGCTGGGCGAGTCGAAGCGGGGGGCGCAGAACCAGTCGAGCACGCCGTCCGACGAGACGAGGGCCGCCGTCCGGAGGTCGCCGATCAGGCCGTGGTCGGCGACGGGTGGGTAGCGGCGCATGGCGTCCCCTTCGCGAACTCGCCCGGGAGCCCACGCTACGTCGGCGGGTGCGCCCGCGCACGCGGGGCGGTCCGGCCCGGTGTCACCCGTCGGGCGGCGCGGGGCGTGCCCCGGGGCGCGGGGGCGTCTTGAATGGCGGTCATCAGGCGCGCCGCCCGCCGGCCGGGCGGCGGGCGTCGTCGCGCCACCGGTCGTGCCACGGCGGGCCGGGGCAGCAGGGAGGGCGCATGTCGACAGAGCGGCCACCGGCGGGCAAGACGCCCGCGAGCCCGGACTCGGCACGGCCCAGGGGGGTGCTGCGGCGCACCGGGTCGTGGTGCGCCCGGCACAGTGTGGTCGTCATCGTCCTGTGGCTGACGGCGCTGGCGGGCCTCCAGGTGCTGGACCGGGCGTACGGGGGCGACTACTCGGACAACTTCGCGCTGCCCGGCTCCCAGTCGCAGGAGGGCCTCGACGTCCTGAAGGCCCATGAGCCGGCGGCGGGCGGCTACAGCGCCCAGGTCGTCCTGTACGACGACGCCGGGCCGCTCACCGGGGTGTCGGGGCAGATCGGCTCGGCGGTGAGCGGCCTGGAGAAGCTGCCGCACGTGCTGAGCGCGCAGAATCCGCTGCCGCCGCCGGGGACGCCGCCGCCCGCGCAGGGGGCGGCGAACGTCGGCCCGCTGTCGTCGGACGGGAAGACGGCGTACATCACCGTGCGGTTCGACGTGCAGCCGTCCACCCTCGGGGCGTCCTACCTCGACGGGGTCGACTCGGCCGTGCAGCCGCTGCGCGCGGCGGGCGTGGAGGTGGAGTACGGCGGTCCGCTGGGCGAGCTGGCGCGCCCGGAGCCGGACGACCGTACCAGCGAGGCCATCGGTTTCGGGGTGGCGATCCTGGTCCTGCTGCTGGGCTTCGGCAGTGTGCTGGCCGCGGTGATGCCGCTGGTGACGGCGCTGGTCGCGGTGGTGTGCGGGCTGGGTCTGCTGGGGCTGCTGGCGGCGGCGTTCACCTTCGCCACCGTGTCGCCGACGCTGGCGACGATGATCGGTCTGGGGGTGGGCATCGACTACGCGCTGTTCCTGATCACGCGTCACCGGCAGAACCTGATGGACGGGCGGGACCCGGGGACGGCGGCGGGGCTGGCGACGGCGACCAGCGGGCGGGCGGTGCTGGTCTCGGGCTGCACGGTGATCATCGCGCTGTCCGGGCTGTGGGTGTCGGGGATCAGCTTCATCGGGAAGCTGGGGCTGGCCGCCGCCGTCACGGTGGTGACGGCCGTGCTGGGCGCGCTGACCCTGGTGCCGGCGATGCTGGGGCTGGTGGGCCGGCACATCGACCGGCTGCGGGTGCGGCGGCCCATCGCGGAGACGGAGGCGGCCCCCGGCGAGACGGCGCAGGGCACCTGGCACCGGTACGCCCAGCGGGTGGAGCGCCGCCCGTGGTGGTTCCTGGCCTCCGGGGTCGTGGTGCTGGCGGTGCTGGCGGTCCCGCTGTTCTCGATCCAGCTCGGCCACATCGGCGACGGGGCCGACCCGAAGTCGTTCACCGACCGGCGGGCGTTCGACCTGATGTCGTCGGCCTTCGGACCGGGGTCGAACGGGCCGCTGACGCTGGTGATCGACCAGAGCGGCGTCCCGGAGGCGGACCGTGCGTCGCTGGCGTCGAAGGCGCAGAGCGCCCTGGCCGACGTGCCCGACGCGGCGGTGGTCACCCCGCTGAAGCCGACGTCCGACGGCGACGTGCTGATCGGCACGGCCTACTCCGTCGCCGCCCCGCAGGACGAGAGGACCACAGACCTCACCAACCACCTGGTGGACGACGTCCTGCCGCAGGCGGTGTCCGGGACGGACGCGACGACGTATGTGACGGGCACGACCGCGGCCCAGGTGGACTTCCTCGACATCGTCTCCAG
Source organism: Streptomyces sp. NPDC015131 (assembly GCF_043079975.1). Lineage (NCBI taxonomy): Bacteria > Bacillati > Actinomycetota > Actinomycetes > Kitasatosporales > Streptomycetaceae > Streptomyces > Streptomyces sp. NPDC015131. The sequence continues at coordinate 291,406 of NZ_JBIBVB010000008.1, forward strand.
CCGGCTGCCGCTGATCATCGCGGTGGTCGTCGGGCTGGCCTTCCTGGTCATCCTGATCGTCTTCCGGGGCGTGCTCGTCGCGGTGAAGGCCGCCGTGCTCAACGTGCTGTCGATCGCCGCCTCGTACGGCGTGGTGGTGGCGGTGTTCCAGTGGGGCTGGGGCGGGCCGGCGCTGGGAGTGTCGGGCGACGTGCCGATCGAGAGCTACGTCCCGATGATGATGTTCGCGATCGTCTTCGGGCTGAGCATGGACTACGAGATCTTCCTGCTGTCCCGGGTGCACGAGGCGTGGCTGCGCACGGGCGACCCCAAGGCAAGTGTGGCGCACGCCCTGGAGATCACGGCACGGGTGATCACCTGCGCGGCGCTCATCATGGTGAGCGTCTTCGCCGCCTTCATCCTCAGCGACAACATCGTGGTCAAGATGCTGGGGCTGGGCCTGGCCGCGAGTGTGCTCATCGACGCCACCGTCGTCCGCCTGCTGCTCGTACCGGCCGCGATGACCCTGCTCGGCAGGTCGGCCTGGTGGACCCCCCGGTGGCTGGACCGGCTGCTGCCGCACATCGACGCCGAGGGCGAGGGCGTCGCCAAGGAGGCGGGCGGCGGACGCGGTTGAGCCGGAAAGGGGTGGACGCGGGACGGCGGGCGATCTAGCGTGTGCGGTGACGCCCACGACGGTGGAAAGGAGGCGAGCGCCATGTACCCGTTCCGTTTCGCGCGCTCCCGTTCCGTTTCCCCGGCGTCCCTTTCCTGACCGGGAGCGCAGTTCGTTCACCGCATCCCGGAGGATCACCTTCCATGACCGCTACGGTCGTCCGCGCGCTCTCCCCGAGCGACGCGCATCTTTTCGACACCCTGCCCGACCCGCTCGGCGCCGCCGCGCGGCACGCCCGCACGGCGCACCGCCCCGACTGGAAGCGGGTGGCGCTCCGTGACGGCACCGTCGTCGCCCGGGGCGCCTGGTGGGGCGGTCCCGACGACGAGACCCCCGTCAACGTCAACTGGTTCGACGTGGCCGAGGGCGAGGAGGAGGCGGGCGCCCGGCTGCTGCTCTCCGCACCGCACCAGGTGGAACTGGAGCTGGACCTGCCCGCCGGGTGGCGCGACGACCCGGCCGCCCGCGCCGCCGGCGAGACCCGGTTGCGGGCGGCCCGGGCGGCGGGCTACGAGCTGCTGGTGGAGCGGTTCATGTACCGCTGGACGCCCGAGCTGGGGCTGCCCGAGCGGCCCGGGCGGCTGACGTTCGCCGCGGAGCCGGACGACGCCGTGTTCTTCGACGCGCTGCGCAGGATCCACTCGGCGACGCTGGACGCCCACGCGCTGCGCGCCATCGAGGAGGGCGGGCTCGACCAGGCGGCCCAGGAGGAGATGGACTTCTTCCACTGGTGCCCCTCGCCGCGCGCGTGGTGGCAGGTGGCGTACACCGGCGACGGCGACCTGGCGGGCATCCACATCCCGGCGCACAACCCGTCGGGGCCCTGTGTGGGCTACATCGGGGTGGTGCCGGAGCAGCGCGGCCGGGGCTACGCCTACGACCTGCTGGCCGAGTGCACCCACTTCCTCGCCGAGCGGGGCGCCTCCTTCATCGCGGGGGCCACCGACCAGGGCAACACACCCATGGCGGCCAACTTCACCAGGGCGGGCTACCCGGTGGTGTCGGAGCGGATCAACCTGCTGCCCGGCGCCCGGGGCTGACGCCCGGTCCGGGGGCGCGCCGGCCGTGGTGCGCCCCCGGGTGTTCCCCCGTACGGGGTGCGCGGCGGTACGACTAGTGGGCGCGGGGGGATGACCCGGCCGCCGCGCGGGCAGCGACATGGCGACCGCCGTACCGCTGTGCCGCCGCATCGGCACGCGTGGCGCCGTACGGCCCGCACACCGCCGTCGCACCCCGTGGGAACGACCATGAACAAGACGCTGCTCGCCGCCCTGGCCGCCTTCGTCACCGCGGCCGTCGCCCTGGGCGGGTACCTCGCCCTCCGGCCCGTCACCTCGTCCGGGGCGCCGCCCGGTTCGGCGGCGGCCTCGTACGATCCGGCGGAGGCGCGCGAGACGGCGCACGACGCCGACGACGTGTTCCACGGCACCGTGGTGCGCCTGTCGGGCCGGCGCACGATCGCCGAGATCCCCTCCCGGCTGTACGAGGTGCGGGTGGGCCAGGTGTTCAAGGGCCGTCTCACCGGCACGGTCACGGTGACGCAGCCGCAGGGCGACCCGGCGCTGGAGGAGGGCGGGAAGTACGTCCTGGCCACCACGTCCTGGCACAACGAGGACGACGAGCACGGGCTGCTGCCGGGCTCCCGTCCCTTCCCGGCGCCCGATCTGACCACCCCGGTGCGGAACGCCGCGACCGGGGCGGAGACGACGCTCGCCGACTACTGGCGCCGGGCGGCGGCGCCGCACGAGGGCGCCCGGCACTGAGCCCGGGCGCGGCACCCGGCCTCAGTGCCCCGGTCCGGCGCCGCGCCCCCGTCCGGCGCGAGCGCCCCGGTCCGGCGCGAGCGCCCCGGTCCGGCGCCGCGCCCCGGTTCGGCGCGAGTGCCCGGTCCGGTGCCGCGCCCCGGTTCAGCGCAGGACGGTGAGGGCGCCCGGCTGGACGCGTACCGTGACCGGCAGGGCCGCGTCGACCTCGCCGTCCGCGCCGTACGGCAGGTCCCGGTCCGCCTCGATGCGGATCTCCTTGCCGCGCAGGACCTCGACCTGCGGGCGCCGCAGGTGGGCGCCGGTCTTCAGCTCGTTCATCATCGCGAAGAACAGGCGCTTGGGCGCGTGCCGGACGATCACGACGTCGAGGAGGCCGTCGTCGACACGGGCGCCGGGCGCGATGCGGCGGCCGAAGCCGTAGTAGCCGGAGTTGGCGGCGACGACGGTGTAGCCGTGCCGCTCGGCCGGCTCCGCGCCGTCGACGGTGACGCGGAACGCGGCGGGGCGCCAGGCGGCGACGGCACGGGCGCCGCCCGCGTAGTACGAGGCGGCGCCGCGCAGGTACCGGGAGTGGTTGGCGTACCGGTTGGCGACCGCGTCGACCCCGGCGTACACGCTGCCGAGGACGGTGACGCCGTCGTGCGCGGCGGAGTCCACCCGGATGGTGTCGACGGCGGCGGGCTCCCCGTGCAGCAGGAGCTCCGCCAGGGCGGCGGGGTCGGCGGGCAGGCCCAGGGCGCGGGCGAAGTCGTTGCCGCGGCCGGAGGGCACCAGGCCGAGGACGGCGCCGGTGCCGCTGAGCACCCCGCCGACCGCGCCGGCCATGCCGTCCCCGCCGACGGCGAGCACGGTGCGCCCCTCGGCCGCGGCCTGCCGGGCCAGTTCGCGGGCGTGGTCGAGACTGCGGCTGTAGCGGGTCTCCAGCCCGGCCCCGGCCTCCCGCAGGAGCCGGGCCACGGGCAGCAGGGCCGCCGTGCCGCTGGAACTCCCCGCGGCCGGGTTGACCACGGCGGTGAACTGTCGCATGTGCGCGCCTCCGTAGGGCAGGGCGGTGGGTGGCCGGGCCGTCAGGGGTGACGGACGGGGACGAGGATGCCGGGGTTGAGGACGCCCGCCGGGTCGACCTCCGCCTTGACGGCCTGGAGGACGCGGACGCCGAGGGGGCCGGCCTCGCGTGCGTACCAGTCGCGGTGGTCGGTGCCCACGCCGTGGTGGTGGCTGATGGTGCCGCCGGCGGCGAGGATCGCCTCGTTGGCGGCGTGCTTGGCGGGGGCCCAGTGGGCGACGGGGTCCTTGCCCTGGGCGGAGACCACGGTGAAGTAGAGGGAGGCGCCGTTCTCGTACACGTGGGAGATGTGGCACATCACCAGCGGGGGCGTGCCGGCCTCGGTGAGGGCGGTGGTGAGCGCCTGGCGCACGTCCTGGTAGAGCGCGGGGATCGCGGACCAGAAGGCGGCGGTCTCCAGGGTCTCGGCGAAGGCGCCGGCGTCGAGGAGGGCGTCGCGCAGGTAGGGGGCGTTGTAGCGGCCGTGGGCCCAGCGGTCGCCCGGCTCGCGGCCGGCGTACTCGCCGCCCGCGGCGAGGAGGGCCTCGTGGACGCCGGCCCGGCACGCCTCGTTGGCGGCGGCGGTGCCCTCGTAGCCGACGACGGCCAGGCAGCCGGACGTTCCGCCGGCGTCGGCGCTGCCGATGCGGTCGGGCTGGGCGAGGCCGATGAAGGTCTCGGTCTCGTCGGAGAGCCGCAGCACGGTGGGGCGCGGGCCGTCCTGGGCGATGCGGCGCAGGGCGGCGGCCCCGGCCTCGAAGGAGGCGAACCGCCAGCCCTCGTAGTGGCGTTCCCGGGGCAGCGGGCGGATCCGGACGGTGACGGCGGTGATCACGCCGAAGGCGCCCTCGGAGCCGAGGACGAGCTGGCGGAGGTCGGGGCCGGCGGCGGAGCGGGGGGCGCGGCCGGCCTCCCAGGTGCCCTCGGGGGTGGCGACGGTGGTGCCGAGCACCATCTCGTCGAAGCGGCCGTAGCCCGCGGACGCCTGGCCGCTGGAGCGGGCGGCGGCGAAACCGCCGACGGTGGCCCACTCGAAGGACTGGGGGAAGTGGCCGAGGGTGTAGCCGCGCGCGTTGAGCAGGGCCTCGGCGGCCGGGGCCCGCAGGCCGGGCTGGAGGGTCGCGGTGCGGGAGACCTCGTCCAGGTCGAGCAGGGCGTCCATCCGGCGCAGGTCGAGCGCGACGAAGACGGTCCGCTCGGGGGCGAGGCCGCCGACGACGGAGGTGCCGCCGCCGAACGGGACGGCGCCGACCTGGTGTTCGGCGCACACCCGCAGGACGGCGAGGACCTCGTCGTGGCTCGCCGGGAGCAGGACGGCCGCGGGGATGTCGTCGACCTCACCGGCGCGGATGCGCAGCAGGTCGGGGGTGGACTTGCCGCGGGTGTGGCGGACGCGGGTCTCCGCGTCGGTGACCAGGGCGCCGGGGTCGGCGAGGGCGCCGGCGAGGGCGCGGTGCGCCTCGGGGGCGAGCGGGGACTCGGGGACCTCGATGTCGTCCAGGGCGGCGGGGCCCCCGGCGCGCGGGGTGACGCCGAGCAGGTCGCGCAGCAGGCCGGTCACGGACTCGGGCAGGGGCGCCGCCTTGGCCGGGTCGCCCCAGCCGCTCCACAACATGTCCACGGGATCGGTTTCCTCACCGTCGGTTCGGGATCGTGGCGTGCTCGCCGGCCCGCCTGGCGGTACACTGTGACAGATGACGCCCATTCGTCACAACAGTTCGGACGCGGAAGCCGTCCTCGACGCGGCCCGTGACTGCGTCCTCGCCGTCGGCGTGCGCCGGACGACGCTCACCGACGTGGCCCGCCGCGCCGGGGTCTCCCGCATGACGCTCTACCGCCGGTGGCCCGACGTGCGCACCCTCGTCGGGGACGTGATGACCCGTGAGTGGGTCGGCCTGGCCGTGGCGGCGATGCCCGGGCGGGTCCCGGGCGCCCCGGCCCGGACGCGGCTCGTCGACGGGCTGGTCGCCGGGATCGAGGCGTTCCGCGCCCACCCGCTGTTCCACAAGATCCTGGACGTCGACCCCGAGCTGCTGCTGCCCTATGTGCTCGACCGGCGCGGCGCCAGCCAGGACGCGCTGCTGGGCCTCATCACCGGTGCGCTGGAGGAGGGGCACGCCGACGGTTCCGTACGGCACATGCACCCCGATCTCCAGGCCCGGTCCGTCCTGCTGGTCGTCCAGTCCTTCACGCTCTCGCTGCGCACCATGACCGAGGAGTCGGACCCCGCGCTCGGGGAGGCGGCGTTCCTCGCCGAGCTGCGGACCCTCCTGGAAAGGACCCTCACCCCATGAGCCACCCGCGTGACACCACGTCCACCCGGTCGTCCTCGCTGAGCGCGGCGCGCCGCCGCCGCGAACTGGCCGGGCTCGCCGGCGGGGAGCAGGTCGACGTCCTGGTCGTCGGGCTCGGCGCCACCGGTGCGGGCGCCGCGCTGGACGCCGCGTCCCGGGGCTTGACGGTCGCCGCGATCGACGCCCACGACCTGGCCTTCGGCACCTCCCGGTGGAGCTCCAAGCTCATCCACGGGGGGCTGCGCTATCTGGCGTCCGGCCAGCTGGACGTCGCCCACGAGAGCGCGGTGGAGCGGGGCGTCCTGATGGAGCGGACCGCGCCGCACCTGGTCGCCGCCCAGCCCTTCGTCCTGCCGCTGACCCCGCTGGTGTCGCGCGCGCAGGCGGCGCTGGCGCGCGCCGGGCTGCACGCCGGCGACGTGCTGCGCGCCTCGGCCCGCACCTCGCGCGCCACCCTGCCGGGGCCCCGCGCCCTCTCCCCCGTCGAGACCCGGCACATGGCGCCCGCCCTGCGCCCCGCCGGGCTGCGCGGCGGGCTGCTCTCCTGGGACGGCAGGCTCAGCGACGACGCCCGGCTGGTCACCGCGCTCGCCCGGACCGCCGCCGCGCACGGCGCGCGCGTCCTGACCCGCGTCCGGGCCCTGTCGCTGGACGGCACGGGCGCCCTGGTGCGCGACGAGACGACCGGCGAGGAGACCAGGATCCGGGCCCGTGCGGTCGTCAACGCCACCGGGGTGTGGGCGGGCGGGCTGATCGACGACATCCGGCTGCGGCCCTCCCGGGGCACGCACCTGGTGCTCCGCTCCGAGGACCTCGGGTCGCTCACCGCGGGCCTGCACATCCCCATCCCCGGGGAGGCCAACCGTTTCGTGCTGGTCCTCCCCCAGGGCGACGGCCGGGTGTACGTGGGGCTCACCGACGAGCCGGTCGACGGCGAGGTGCCGGACGTCCCCGAGGTGCCGGAGACGGACATCGGCTTCCTGCTGGACGTGCTGGGCTCGGCCCTCGACGTGTCACTGGGCCGGGAGGACGTGATCGGCGCCTTCGCGGGCCTGCGGCCCCTGCTGGACACCTCCGGGGCGGCCGGGGCGCCCCGTACGGCCGACATCTCGCGCCGGCACGCGGTGCTGACGTCGCCGGACGGGGTGGTGACCGTGGTGGGCGGCAAGCTCACCACGTACCGGCGGATGGCGCAGGACGCACTGGACGCGGCGGTCGCCGCGCGCGGTCTGGTGGCGGGCCCCTGCCGGACGGCCGCCCTGCCGCTGGTCGGCGCGGCGTCCCCGGCCCGGCTCGCGGCGCTGGACGCCCCGCGCCGGCTGGTGCGCCGCTACGGCACCGAGGCCACGGCCGTTCACGCCCTGGGCCTCGCGGATCCGGCTCTGGCGCGGCCCGTCGTACCGGGCCATCCGGTCACCGCGGCCGAACTGGTGTGGGCGGTGCGCCACGAGGGCGCCCTGGACGAGGCCGACCTCCTCGACCGCCGCACCCGGATCGGTGTCGTCCCGGACGACCGGGCGGCGGCGCTGGTGACGGCCCGTGAGGTGCTGCGCCACGAGGAGGAGCTGCTCGCACCGCGCTCGGGCGGTGCCGTGTCCGCGTAGGGAGGCGGGGGGTCAGTTGTTGCTGTGACGGGTGAGGCTGTAGCAGAGAATCAGGACGGCTACCGCCATCACGGTCACATGCAGCCACGCGGGGGCGGCAGAGGCGTCCTGGGCCGCGGTCACAAAGGTGTTCACCGGTTCCTCCGAGTCATGTCGTGTCGTGGTGGTGCTCCGTCGTCATGGGTCGCGCCTACCCCGTCGGCGGGGAGCGACGCAGCGGCGCGGCGCACCGGCCACATCGAGACGGCCCGGCCGGATCCGCCCGCCGCGTACGACGAATGGCCCGCGCGCCGCGCCGGGAGGGCACCCGGGTCTCACGCCCGGCCGGGACGTGACGGGCCGTCGGGCGGGACTTGGCGGTTGGGGGCCTTGACGGTCCGGCTTCAGGCGGGCGGGGTCTTGCCGGCCGCCTTCCCGTCCGCCGGGGCGGTCGCGGTGCCGGTGCCGGCGTCGCTCTCCGCCCGTGCCAGGACCAGCACCCCGGTGACCACCAGGGCGACGCCGATCGCCTCCGGGACCAGCCACCAGTGCCCGCGCAGGTGCTCCTCGTACAGCAGCAGCCCGAGCGTCAGGCTGACGGCCGCGTCGCCGAGGGTGAGCGCGGGCTGCGACGCCACGAGCGGGCCGCCCTGGAGGGCGTGTTCCAGCAGGAGCAGCGCGCAGACGCCGCACGCGGCGAAGGCGTAGGTCTGCCAGGCGGTGAAGAACGCGCCGACGCCCTCCTCGTCGAGGATGTGCATGGACGTCTTCATCAGGGCGGCCGTCAGGGCGTAGCAGATGGCGGTGGCCAGGCCGAGGCAGCCGGCCCGCGCGGGGCCCGGCGGCTTGCGCAGCGCGTACGCCGTGAGCAGCACGACCACCACGGCGCAACCCGCGAGGGTGAACACCCACCGGTCGATCGGGACGCGGGTGCGGTTGCCCTCCGGGGACGCGGCGATCATGGCGAGGCCCAGCCCGGCGACCACGGCGGCCACCGCGGCCCACTGGCGGCCCGGCAGGCCCTGGCGGTCCGCGAACGAGCCGAAGAGGAGGGCCAGCGGCAGTTCCAGGATGAACAGCGGCTGGACGAGGGCCAGCGGGCCGGTCGCCAGGGCGGCGGCCTGGGCGACCCCGGCGACGATCACGGTGAGGATGCCGGCCAGCCACAGCGGGCGGCGCAGCAGATCGAGGATCATGCCGGGGCGGAAGCCCTGGGCCTGGGGGACGGTCAGCGTGGCCCGGCGCTGGAGGACGGTGGCGAGCGCGTTGGCGGTGGCGGCGCACAGCGCGAAGACGGTGGGGAGGAGGACGCCCATCCGTCGATCCTGCTGCCGGCGCGCGGACCGCGCGAGGCGGACACGGCGGACCCGGGCCAGTGGAGTGGCGGGGTGCGCCGGTGGAGTGGCGCGGACGGCCCTCCCGCACGGCGTACGGCGGCGGGCCCGGCGTACGCGCCGGCGGTCAGCCGTCCTTCAGCTCGTCCACCAGGTGCCGGACCGCGTCCGCCGAGGAGCTCAGCGCCTCCCGGGAGGCGGTGCGGGCCACCCGGACGCGCTTGGACCCGTAGTGGACCAGGACAGACGCGCCCGACGCGTACGCCACGGCGAGCGCGCCCGCGACGCGCTCCGGCGCCCAGACCCGCTCCAGCCCCCGGACGATCGCCGAGTGCGCCGACCACAGCGCGAGCAGGCCGCAGGCGCCGCCCGCCGCGAGGGCCACGGCGCCGTGGCGCGCCTCCGACAGGCCGAGGGCCGCTTCCTCGCGCGCGGCCTCGATGTCCTCGCGGACCGTGGTGTCCTCGCGGACGAGGGTGTGAACATCCTGTACCGACTGCTCCATGGCACGCGCATACCCGCCGCGCGGCCCGGCACACCGGTGCCCGGCCGCGCGCGGCGGCGGGGTCCACGAGGATCTCCGAGGGCCTTCGAGGTCTACGAGGTCTACGAGGTCTACGAGGGGGAGATGTTCACCATCCAGGTGACGCCGAAGCGGTCCTCGCACATGCCGAACTCGTCGCCCCACATCTGCCGTTCCAGGGGCACGGTGACGGTGCCGCTGTCGGAGAGCTTCTCCCAGTAGCCGCGCAGGGTGTCCCCGTCGGCGCTGTCGCCGCTGAGGCTGACGGACATGGAGTTGCCGGGGCGGTGCTCGGAGCCGGGCGGGGTGTCGGCGCCCATGAGGGTGAAGCCCCGGTCGGTCTCCAGCATGCCGTGCATGATCTTGTCGGCCTGGCCGTGGTCGGAGGTGCCGAAGCTGCCGTAGGGGTTGAGGTCGAGATGGCCGCCGAAGACCTGCTGGTAGAACTCCATGGCCTGGCGTGCGTCACCGTCGAAGCTGATGTACGGGTTGAGGCGGAGTGCCATGTTGTGCCCCTTTCTGTGCGCCCCCATCCTCGCGGATGGGGGCCGCACCGCAACATCACGTACTCCGCTCCCCTCCGCCGCCTCTTCGCCGTCCTTCGCCCCCTGTTCTCCTCTCAGCCCCGGAGCCAGCGGCGCAGGACGCGGCTCACGGCGGGCATCGCCGCGTACGTCATGAGGACATTGAAGACGACGGCGATCACGGCGCTGCCGACCACCGGGTGCAGCCCGGTCAGGTGCGGCACCAGCAGATAGCTGCCCGCCAGCGAGATCGGGTAGATGGCCAGCGTCGCGCTGATCGCCATCTTCCAGCGCGGCGGCGCCGGTGTCACCGCGCCCGGCTCGGCGAACCAGGTCTCCATGCCGGTCAGTTCGCGCCGCGCCACCTCGTGGTGGTAGTGGCCCTCGCAGTGGGCGAACCAGGCGGCGCGCTCCGGCGACTCCTGCCACGCCCGGCACGCCTCGGCGTCCCGGAAGCGGTGGACCAGGAACCAGGGCGCGCCCTCGTGGGAGGGGCGGAACAGTCCGTGGCCCAGGTGGCCGGGGAACTGCGCCGCGCTGGCGAGGATGCCGCGCGCCCAGCGTTCGAAGGCGGCCTCGTGCCCGGCCTCGACCTCCCGGGCGATCAGCAGGGTCACCTCGCCGGTGTCGGCGGGCACGGCTCTGTGCTCAAGGCTGACAGCGGTCACTTGCTCTCCCGATGCTCGTGCCGCGCCCAGGGGCACTGTACGGGGCTGCGCCCGCGGCGCCACCCTCCGGCCCCCGCCCACCGGAACGCCCCGCCCGCCGGAACGCCCCACCGGGCCCCCGCCGGGGGACCCCCCGCCCGCCGGGGAACCCCCCGCCCGCCGGGGCGATCAGCAAGGGTTTCCCCTCCTTCTCAGCCGTTCACGGTTCTGACATCGTGCGTTCTCCCCCTGCTCGTGCGACCCGGCTGCCCGACCAGCACGCCGGGACTCGGAGGACGCATTGATACGTCACATATCCAGACGGCACCCGCTGACCTCGGGCGCCGTCGCCGCCGCCGCGCTCGGCACCGCCCTGGCCCTCTCCGCCCCGGCCACGGCCGCCACTCCGGAGCCCGCCCCGCGCGCCGCGGCCCCCGCGGCCGCCGCCGCCCCCGCCGCGTGGGCCGCGGGGACCCGGGCCCACCTGGTGATCACCGCCCCCGGTGACACCTCCGCCGTACGGGCCGCCGTGAGCACCAACGGCGGTTCCGTGTACGCCTCCTACGACGCGATCGGCGTCGTCGTGGCCCACTCGGCGTCCGCCGGCTTCGCCGCCGCGATGCGCACCGTTCCCGGCGTCCAGCAGGTGGGCGCCACCCGCACCTCGGACGTCCCGGCCGACGCGTACGACCCGGCGCTGCCGGCGAACCCGTCCCAGACACCGACGACCCTGACCGAGAGCCTGACCCGCTGGGACATGACCCAGATCAACGCCGACAAGGCATGGGCGGTCACCACCGGCTCGGCGTCCGTCAAGGTCGGGGTGCTCGACACCGGTGTGGACGACCGGCACCAGGACATCGCGCCCAACTTCAACGCGGCGGACTCCGTCTCCTGCGCGTACGGCAGAGCGGACACCCGGGCCGGCGCCTGGCGCGACGTCGGCACGCACGGGACGCATGTCGCCGGCACCATCGCGGCGGCCAAGAACGGCAAGGGCGTCGTCGGTGTGGCGCCCGGGGTGCGGATCTCCTCGGTGCGCATCGCCGAGCCCGGCAGCAGCCTGTTCTTCGCCGAGAACACCATCTGCGGCTTCATGTGGGCCGGTGACCACGGCTTCAAGGTCACCAACAACAGCTACTACACCGACCCGTGGCAGTTCAACTGCCCGGACAACGCGGACCAGGCCGCCATCATCGAGGGGGTGCGGCGCGCCCAGGAGTACGCGGAGCGGCGCGGTTCGCTCCAGGTCGCGGCGGCCGGCAACTCCAACCTCGACCTGGCGAACAAGACCGTCGACACGGAGAGCCCCAACGACTCCACCCCGGTGCGGCGCCCGATCACCAACGCCTGCCTGGACATCCCCACCGAGCTGCCCGGTGTGGTCACCGTGGCCGCCACCGGCAAGGGCGACGTCAAGGCGTCGTACTCCAACTACGGCAACGGCGTCGTGGACATCACCGCGCCGGGCGGTGACGGTGCCTCCGGCGTCTACTCCACGCTGCCGGGCGGCACCTACGGCAACATGAACGGGACGTCGATGGCGTCCCCTCACGTCGCGGGTGTGGCCGCGCTGATGGCGAGCGCCGATCCGGCCGCCACCCCGGCGGACCTGCGCGCCCGCCTGGGGGTCCAGGCCGTGGACGTGCCCTGCCCCTCGGACCGCCGGTGCGCGGGCACCACCGCGAAGAACGGCTTCTTCGGTGAGGGCCGGACCGACGCGCTGAAGGCGGTCGGCGGGACGACGCCGCCGCCCGGCGGGTACTTCGAGAACACCGCGGACGTGGCGATCGCGGACAACGCGACCGTCGAGAGCCCCCTGCCGGTCTCGGGCGTCGCGGGCAACGCGCCGGCGGCGCTGAAGGTGGGCGTCGACATCGCGCACACCTACCGGGGCGACCTGGTGCTCTCCCTGGTGGCGCCGGACGGCACGGTGTACCCGCTGGAGGACTTCGCCGACGGCGACGGCGCGGACGACGTGCGCAAGACCTACACGGTCAACGCCTCGTCCGAGGTGGCGAACGGCACCTGGAAGCTCCGGGTCCGGGACGTCGCCGCCCAGGACACCGGCCGGATCAACGCCTGGAACCTGACCTTCTGATCCCACCGCGCGGTGTGGTGCCGGCTCACACCCGGCGCCACACCGCCATGGCGAACGAGAACACCCCGTACAGGGCCAGACCCACCGCTATCACCACAAGCAGCCACGGACCGGCGGGAGTCCCCGCGAAGGAGCGGATGGTGTCGTCGAGGCCCTTCGCCTCGCTCGGCCGGTAGGTGACGGCCGCCCGGACCGCGAACCCGCCCGCCGCCATGAAGACCAGCCCCCGTGCCACTCCCCCGGCCACGCCCGCCACGTCGACGGCGGTACGGGCCCTGGCGGGCATGTCGCCCAGCCGCAGGTGCTTGCGGTACTTGCGGCGGACCGCCTGCACCGCGCCGACCGCGCCCACCACGGCGACGGTGATCCCGGCCGCCGCCACCAGCCACTGGCCGGCGGGCAGTTCCAGCGCGCGTGCGGTCAGGTCGTGGGACTGGCGGTCGCTCTCGCCGCCGCCCTCGCTGTGGTCCCCGGCGGCGAACACCAGGACCGACCAGGCGATCACGGCGTAGAAGACGGTGCGCCCGGCGGACAGCAGCCGCCGGGTCGTCTTGTGGCCCCACAGCGCCTCGGTGAGCTGCCACAGCGCCATGCCCACCAGGCCGATGCCCAGCAGCCAGAGGACCACCGAGCCCAGCGGCCTGGCGGCGATCTCGCTCAGGGCGCCGCCCCGGTCGGCCTGTTCGGCCGGGTCGCCGAGGGCGATCCGCAGCGCGAGGGCGCCGACGAGCAGATAGATCACACCCCGGGCGGCGAACCCCCACCGCCCCGCGACCTCGACGACGGTTCTGCCGTTCTTGCCCCTTGCGCGGCTGCGTATGCTCACCTCGTCACCTCCCCTGCCCCGTTGCCCCGCGATCCGGACGGGAAACCACCGGGCGGGCGGGGTGGCACGGACCGTCCGGGGCGCGGGCGGCGGCACCCACGGTGAAACGATTCCTCGGAGTCTTCTCCGGTTTCCTCCGGTTCTCTCCGGATTCTTCGGAGGCTCCTCCGGATTCTTCGGAGGCTTCTCCGGAATCCTGGGAGGCTTCTCCGGAATCCTTCGCCGGTTTTCGTTATCCGCTCCCCTCCACGCGGTCTCCCCTGTACCGGGCACACCCCCGCCCGGCGGGAAAGCGACCACGAGAGGGACCGACAGGTGAGCCAGACACACGAGGTACGGCTGGTCGAGGCGGCGCAGTCCGGGGACCAGCGGGCGCAGGACGAACTGGTCTCGGCGTACCTGCCGCTCGTCTACAACATCGCGGGCCGGGCGCTGAGCGGCCACGCGGACGTGGACGACGTCGTCCAGGAGACGATGATCCGGGCGCTCGGCGGCCTGGGTTCGCTGCGCGACCCCCGGCGGTTCCGCTCGTGGCTGGTGGCGATCACCATGAACCAGATACGCGACCACCGCTTCGACCCGGCGCTCGCCGCGCCGCTGCCGGAGGGCGCCGACCCGGCCGACCCGGGCGCCGACTTCGTGGACCTCACCATCCTGCGGCTGGGCCTGTCGGGGCAGCGGCGCGAGGTCGCCGAGGCCACCCGGTGGCTGGACGACGGCGACCGGGAGCTGCTGTCGCTGTGGTGGCTGGAGGCCGCCGGGGAGCTCAGCCGGACCGAGGTGGCGGACGCGCTGGAGCTCACGCCGGAGCACACCGCGGTGCGGGTGCAGCGGATGAAGGCCCAGCTGGAGACGGCCCGGATCGTCGTCCGGGCGCTGGCGGCGGCACCGCGCTGCGTGCTGCTGGACGGCACGCTGGCCGGCTGGGACGGGCTGCCGTCCGCGCTGTGGCGCAAGCGCATCGCCCGGCACGCCCGCGGCTGCACGGTCTGCTCCGGCCACGGCGCCGGGCTGGTCCCCGCCGAGGGGCTGCTGGTGGGCCTGGGCCTGGTGCCGGTGGGCGCGGCGCTCGCCGGGGCTGGCGCCGCGGACGGCGCCTTCGGCCTGGCGGGGGCGGGGTCCCCGGGTGCGGGCGTCTTGGGCGGCGAGGCGGCGGTGGCCCGGCACGGTGCCGGCGGCCGGGGCGCGGGGCCCGCGGGCAACCGGCGCCAGGAGCGGCACGCCCGGCGCAGGCGGCAGCGCCGCGGGGCGGTGGCCGCGGCGGCGCTGCTGGTCGCCGGCGGCGGTGTGGCCGGGGTGCAGTTGCTGGTCCCCGACGACGAGGGCAGCCGTCAGATCCGTACCGAGGCGGCGACCGCCCCCGCACCCTCCCTGGAGGCGACGGCCTCCGCACCGGCCTCGCCGTCCCCGTCGGTCTCGGCCTCCGCCTCGCCGTCGCCCTCCGCCTCCGCGACCCCCTCGCCCTCGGCGACCCCGTCGAAGAAGCCCTCGAAGAAGGCGGAACCGAGCCGGACGCCCGAGGAGCCGCGCCCCGAGCGGTCCCCGGCCCGGCAGCGCTCCGCCCCGGCCCCGGAGCCCGAGGCCCCGTCCGGCTCGTTCGGGCAGCAGGTGACGACGCTCGTCAACCAGGAGCGGGCCAGGAACGGGTGCGGCCCGGTGAGCCAGAACAGCACCCTCGACACCGCCGCCCTGCGCCACTCCGAGGACATGGCCGCCCGCGGCTACTTCGACCACACCAGCCCCGACGGCACCGACCCCGGCGACCGGATCACCGCCGCCGGCTACCAGTGGTCGACCTACGGCGAGAACATCGCCCGCGGCCAGCAGTCCCCCGCGTCGGTGATGGACTCCTGGATGAACAGCCCCGGCCACCGCGCCAACATCCTCAACTGCTCGTTCAAGGAGATCGGCGTGGGCGCCCACCAGGGGTCCGGCGGCCCGTGGTGGACACAGGTGTTCGGCGCGCGCGGCTGACGGCACCGGCCGGGAGTGCCCCGTACGAGGGGTGTCGCAGGAAGGGTTCAGCGGCGGCGGACCGGGGGCCTATCCTCGTTGCGGGCCGCCGGGGCACCCTGCCGCGCCGGCCGGGAAGGGGGCCGTCGCCCGGCGCCCCGCCACCGGAAGGGAGCGGTCGTGAAGCCGGCCAGGGAAGCGGACGTGGAGCTGGACCGCGATGTGTTCCTGCGGGGACTCGTCCGGGAGCTGGCGACGTCGCTGGAGTCCGTCGTGGGGCTGGAGGAGGCGTCCGGCTACATCAGCCTGGTCGGCCAGTCGGTCGGCTCCCAGATCAACGACGCGTACACCAGGGCCCTGCGGCTCCCGCGGCTCGACCGCGAGCAGGTCGCCGACGTCCTGGTCGACCTCAAGCAGCGGATCGGGGGTGACTTCTACCTGATCTCCCAGGACGACGAGCGGATCGTGCTGGGCAGCCGCAGCTGCCCGTTCGCCGAGAAGGTGCTGGGGCGGGAGTCGATGTGCATGATGACGTCCAACGTCTTCGGCACCATCGCCGCCCGGAACCTCGGCTACGCCCGGGTCGAGCTGGAGGAGACCATCGCCCGGGGCAGCACCGGCTGCCGGGTGGTGGTGCACCTCACCCCGGACCCCGTACCGGACGACGAGGACGGCCGCGAGTACTTCGACGACGCCCACCCGCCGGTGTACCAGGCGCCCTCCCCGCGCCGGCCGCGAGGGGAGTGAGATGGACCTGGCGGCCTTCCACGCCGTGGCGAAGCTCCTCCCGCACGCGGTCCTGGTGGCCGACGCCTCGGGCCGGATCCTGGCCGCCAACCCCGCCACCCGGCGCACCGTGGACACCCTGCGCCCCGGGGAGGACCTGCTCTCCCTGGTGACCGACCCGGAGGCGGTCGCGGGCCGGCTGGCCCAGTGGCTGCGCAGCGGGGCGCCGCTGCCCGGCGTGATGACCGCCCGGGACGGCGAGGGCCGCCCGGTGCGGCTGCGCTGCCACGGCGCGCGCGCCACCTGGTGGACGGGGCCCTCCCCGGCCGTCCAGGTGCACCTCTCGCGGCTGGACGTCAGCGACCGCTTCGTGGCCCTCAGCCAGCGGCTCAGCCTGATGAACCAGCAGATGGCCTACCGCCGGGCCATCGCCGAGCAGCGGGACCGCCTGCTGCGCGCCGAGACGGAGGCGCGCGCCCGGATGCAGCGGCTGTACCGGCTCACCGCCGCGCTGGCGTCGAGCGGCGACCTCACCGAGGTGTGCGACGCGGTGCACAAGAGCGCGCCGCAGGCGCTCGACGCGGCCGGGGTGACCCTGGAGCTGCATCCGCGCCGGATCGTCCCGTCCCTCGCCGCCACCGACACGCTGCCCGTCTCCACCACCGCGTCGTGGACCGACCTGGACCGGCCGCACGCCGGGCCGCCCGCCCCGCCGCCGGCCGGGCCGGCCCGCCGGGTGCCGCTGGAGGCGGAGGGGGTCGTCCTGGGCAGCCTGGTCATCCACGACGGGCCGGGCGCCGGGCAGGACGCCGACCACACCACGGCCATCGCCCAGCTGATCGCCCAGGCCGTGCGCCGGGCGGGCCTGTTCGAGCACGAGCACCGGCTGGCCGTGCGGCTGCAGCGCAGTCTGCTGCCCCGGCTGCCGGAGGTGCCCGGCCTGGACATCGCCGGGTGCTACGCCCCCGGTACGCACATGGTGCACGTGGGCGGCGACTGGTACGACGTCCATCCGCTGGGCCCGCAGACCGTGGGCCTCACCATCGGGGACGTGGCCGGGCACGGCATCGCCGAGGCCACCGCGATGGCGCAGATCAGCACGGTGCTGCGCAGCATCTCGCGCCGGCACGGCGACCGGCCGCCGGCGGTGATGGCGGAGCTGAACGACTTCCTGGGCACGTACCACGAGGGCCTGATGGCCACCGCGTGCTACGCCACGTACGACCGGGCCGCGCGGACGCTGCGCTACACCCGGGCGGGCCATCCCCCTCCGCTGCTGATCCGGGAGGACGGCACCACCGAGTACCTGATGGCGGGGCTGGCGCCGCCGCTGGGTCCGGTGCCGTTCGACCGGTACCCGGAGGCGGAGGTGGCCGTCCCGCCGGGCGCGACGCTGGTGTTCTACACCGACGGCCTGATCGAGCGGCGGGGCGAGAGCCTGGACGTGGGGCTGGACCGGCTGGCCCGTACGGCGGCGGCCGCCCCGGGCCTGGACGCCCTCGGTACGGGCGAGTTGCTGCTGGACCGGCAGCCCGACACGGACGTGCCGGACGACCGGGCGCTGCTGATCGTCCGCTTTCCGCCCGGTCCCTGACGGGTGGGTGACTCCTGCGGGTGAAGCGGGCGCGGAAGATCGCCCCGTCCGCTCCTCGCGCCGCGACACTGTCCCCGGGGGTGTCCGGGTCCGTGGTCCCGGCCGCCCCGAGGTGACGTCCGTCGTGGCCGGTGTCCGGCCCGGTGTTCTGGGGGGCTCGGTATGGCGCGGCGCGCGTCCGGTGCCGGCGCGTGGTCGCGCCTGCGGTACCGCTTCGACAACGCGATGGCGCACGGCACCCCCGTGCTGATCGGCTGGCTGACGCTGCTGTGCCTGCTGATCGTGGTGCCGGCCAGTGTGGTGCTGGTGTGGGCGGACCGCGCGGCCCCGCCCTCGTTCTCCGGCCGGGTGGCGGCGGTGTGGGGAAGCGTCGGCCGGACGCTGCGGCTCGGCGGCGAGGTGGGGCCGCCGGTCTATGTGGCGATGTCGGTGCTGCTGGCCCTGGTGGCGCTGCTGTTCGTGTCGGCGCTGGTGAGCCTGATCACCACGGGGCTCAATGAGCGCCTGCTGGCCCTGCGGCTGGGCCGGTCGGCGGTCGTGGAGGAGGGGCACACGGTGGTGCTCGGCTGGTCCGACCAGGTCTTCCCGGTGGTCGGGGAGCTGGTGGCGGCCAACGCGAACCGGCGCCGGGCCGCGGTCGCGGTGCTGGGCGACGAGGACAAGCTGCTCATGGACGGGGAGATCGCGAGCCATGTCGGCCACACCCGCACCACCCGGGTGGTGTGCCGCAGCGGTGCCACCACCGACCCGGCGATCCTGCCCCGGGTGAGCCCGGCGACCGCCCGGGCGGTGCTGGTGCTGCCGCCGGCCGGTCCGGGCGCGGACCGGCAGGTGGTGAAGACGCTCCTGGCGCTGGACGCGGCGGTGCCGCGCGGTCCGGGCCGGGTGGTGGTGGCCGCGGTGCGGGACCCGGGCCACCACACGGCCGCGACCCTGGCCGTCGGGCCGTACGGGCATGTGCTGAACGTGGACGACATCGTGGCGCGGCTGCTGGTGCAGACCTCGCGGCAGCCCGGACTGTCGCTGGTCTACCAGGAGTTGCTCGACTTCGCGGGCGACGAGTTCTATGTGGTGCCGGCCGGCCCTCTGGCGGGCCGTACCTTCGGCGAGGCGCTGGGGGCGTTCGCCACCACGTCGGTGACCGGGCTGGTCCGGGCCGGCGGCGGGCTGGTGCTGAACCCGCCGCCGGGCACGGTGATCGGGCCGGAGGACCGGCTGGTGGTGATCACCGAGGACGACGACACCGCGGTGCCGGCGGCGGCCGCCCCGCCGGTGGAGGAGGACGCCATCGTGGCGGCGCCGGTCCGGGAGCCGGTGGCGGAGCGGCTGCTGCTGCTCGGCTGGAACCCCCGCGCCCCGCTGATCGTGGCCCAGCTCGACCAGTACGTACGGCCGGGGTCGTCGCTCGACGTGGTGTCCCTGAGCGATCCGGCGGGGGTGCGCGCGGTCGCGGGGTGGACCGGGCGGCTGCTGGTGACGTTCCACCGGGGCGACATCACCGAACGGCGCACGCTGGCGCGGCTGGACGTGCCGGCGTACGACAGTGTGCTGCTGGTGGGGGACGAGGGCGCCGGGCAGGGGGACGACCGGGAGACCGACGACCGGACCCTGGTGACCCTGCTGCACCTGCGGGCGGTGGAGGAGGCGACCGGGCGGGACCTGGCGGTGATCACCGAGATGACCGACGACCGCAACCGGCTGCTGGCGCCGGTGCGGCAGGGCGCCGACTTCATCGTCAGCGGCCGGCTGATCAGCCTGCTGATGACGCAGATCGCCGAGAACCCGCATCTGGCCGGGGTGTTCGACGAGCTGTTCACGGCGGGCGGCAGCTCGGTCCTCCTGCGGCCCGCGACCGACTATGTGGCGGCGGGGCGGGAGGTCTCCTTCGCCACGGTGGTGGAGTCGGCGCGGCGCCGGCAGGAATGCGCCATCGGCTACCGGCTGCGCGCCGAGGCGTCCACCGGACCCGGGTACGGGGTGCGGGTCAATCCGGACAAGCGGCGGACGGTGCGGTTCGGTCCGGGGGACGCGGTGATCGTGGTGGCGGAGGGGTGAGCCCGCCCCCACCCGTACCGGCGCTCACCCGGGCACCTCCGGCCACGGCCGTCACCCGTCGGGGTGGGGACCGGCCGTCACCGACCGCGACCGGGTGAGAACCGCCGGAGCCGGGGCACAAGGTGCGGCAGCAGAAGGAGGGTGCCGTGGAGGGTGAAGCATTGAGACTGGGGGACGTCCTCGCGGAGGCGGCGGACGCCTCACCGGTGGAGTCGGTCGACGTCGTCGCCCGGCATCTGCAGAAGCGGTTCCACGCGGTGTGCGTCTCCTTCCTGTTCGCCGACCTGATCGGGGAGCGCCTGGTCCGGCTGGCGATCGCGGACGGGGTGAGCGGGGAGCAGGAGGCGGCCACCCATGTGGAGCTGCCGGGCAGTGTGTACGAGAAGGTGCTGTCGTCCCAGCGGCTGCACGTGGAGCCGGACGCCGGGGGCGCCCGCCGGGTGATCGCGCCGGTCACCAACCGGGGCGACCGCATCGGGGTGCTGGAGATGACACTGCCCGGGACCGACGAGACGGTGCTGCGGCAGGTGCACGAGGCGGCGCTGGCGCTGGCGTACATCATCGTCACCGACCGGCGGTTCACCGATCTGTACCACTGCGGCAGGCGGACGACGCCGACCAGTCTGGCCGCCGAGATCCAGCACAACCTGCTGCCGTCCGCCTCGTGTTGCGAGGCCGCGCAGTTCTCCGTGGCCGGTGGTCTGGTGCCGGCGGACGACATCGGCGGGGACACCTACGACTTCGCTCTGGACCGCGAGACGCTGCACCTGTCCATCACGGACGCGATGGGGCACGACACCGAGTCGGCCCTGCTGGCCACGCTGCTGGTGGGCGCGCTCCGGGGTGCCCGGCGGGCCGGGTGCGACATCGTGGAGCAGGCCGGCCGCGCGCACCGGGCCCTGCTGACACACGACTGCGGCATCGCCACCGGCCAGTTGCTGCGGATCGGGCTGGACGGCGGCGGGGTGGAGCTGGTCAACGCGGGCCATCCCAGGCCGTTGCGGCTGCGGGACGGTGTGGTCGAGGAGCTGGCCCTGACCGTCAACCTGCCGTTCGGGGTGCCGTCGCCCCGGCCCTACCGGGTGCAGCGGCTGGACCTGCGGCCGGGTGACCGGCTGGTCCTGCTGACCGACGGGATGCAGGAGCGGTGCGCGGAGAGCGTGGACCTGCCGGCCCTGGTGCGGGACACCCGCGGGATGCATCCGCGGGAGGCGGTGTCGGCGCTGGTGGGCGCGGTGCGCACGGCGTGCGAGGGCGAGATGCGGGACGACGCCACGGCGTTGTGCCTCGACTGGTACGGCACCGGGGCGGACGGCTTGCGGGGCATGCGGACCGGTTGATCCGCCGGTACGGGCCGGGGCGTCCGCCCCGGCCGGGTCACCGTGCCGGAATGCGCCATTCCCTCCTTACGTACGGCAATCGCTTGCCCGCGCGGTGTCACCGCCGGTGCGGGCGGTTCCGCATCGGCCCGCATCCGGGGCATATGCGTGTCCCGGGCGGGCCACGGAGGCCGAACCGGGCACGCGGCGCGCCCTGGCGGGTTCGAGCCGTGGCGGCGTGCGCCGGGGCGCGCGGGGGCAGACGGGCGCGCCGGGGGTGACCTAGCCTCCCGCGCCATGCGACTCACACACCTCGGACGAGCGTTCCTGACCGCACTGCTGGGCATCGCCGTCGTCCTGGGCCTCAGCGGCCCCGCGACCGCGGCTGACGGGCGGGCCGCCGCGGCGGACCTCACCTTCGCCGTGGACCAGCCGACCGTCGCCCCCGGCTCGACGGTGAACCTGACCATGACGTTCACCAACAACCAGGAGACGGACATCTGGTTCGTCTACCAGTCGGTGCAGCCCACCTGGCTCACCACCCAGCGCAAGGACCTCAAGTACGCCATCGCCTCGTGCACCGCCGACGGGGTGACCTGTTCGGGCACGGGCACCACGGCGGTGGGTCTGAACTACGCCGTGCCGATCCCGCCGGGCGCCTCCCGGACGGTGAACCTCGCGGTGCAGATCGCCGCCGACTCCGGCTGCAACGGGAACATCGGCTTCTACTCCTACCTGTACTACGAGTACAACGGCGGGCAGTCCACCAAGGACGGGGTGTTCACCACTCCGGAGACGCGCGTCACCTGCGCTCCCGCCCAGCCCTGATCCCTCCCCCGAGCCCCTCGGCGGCCGGCCGCACCCCGGGTGCGACCGGCCGCCGTCGTGTGCGCCCGCCGCCGCACCGGCCCGCCGCGGCTTCCGGCAGCCGCCGGGCCCGCCGCGCCTGGCCGAAAAGCGGCAGGCGGTGCGGGGCCCCGGCCGGGCCGGCCGGGGCGCCCCGGGACGGGGCGGCGGCGGACGGGGGCGCAAGCGATTTCCCGCGTGTGCCACCAGGGGTGCGCCCCCGCGCGGACGCGCCGGACGGGCCCCGGCGACGCCCCGCCCCCCGCGTCCCGGACGGGCCGCCCACCCGGTGCCGCACCTGTGGTTTTCCGTCATGTTCCACGTCGTGCTCACGAATCCTCCACACAGGCCGCACTATGTGACGCGTCGGAGCGGAACGGGGGCGCCTTCGTGGGGTGCGCCCGTGACGCTGGGGGGTGGGGTGTGTCCGCCGGGGAGAGGCGGGTCACCCCTCCGGGGAGGGACGTCACCGCATGAAGCGGACCTTGCGCACGACCGCGCTCACCATGGGCGCGGTGTTACTCGGACTCGCCGCACCGGCCGCCCCGGTGACCGCCGCGCCCGTTCCCGGCGCGGCGGCGGGCGGTGCGGCGGCCCTGGCGCCGCGCGTCGACCTGCGGGTGCTGATCGTCACCGACGGCGGGCCGGCCACCGCGGCGATAGCCGCCGAACTGGACACCGCGGGCACCCCGTACACGCTGGTCGACCTCACCCGGCCGGACCGGCCCGTGATCGACGCGGCGTTCCTCGCCGACACGGTGGACGGCCGGCCGAGGGCGAGGTTCCAGGCGGTCGTCCTGCCCAACGACGCGCCCTTCCCGGCCGGTTCGGGCGAGATGGCGGCGCTGGTGGCGTACGAGAAGGCGTACGCGGTGCCGCAGGTGGACGCCTACACCTACGCCCGGCCCCAGGCCGGGCTGGAGTACCCGGTGAACGGCGGCTACATGGGGTCGGTCGACGGGCTGCGCGCCCAGGTGACGGACGCGGGCCGGGCGGGGCCGTTCGGCTACCTCGACGGCGCCGTGCCGTTCGAGGACAACTCGCCGACCGTGGGCGAGAGTTACGCCTTCCTGTCCCGCCCGGCCGCCGGCGCCGACTTCACCACCTATGTCGACGCGCCCCTGCCGGGGCGGCAGACGCGGGGCGTCCTGGTCGGCGAGTACCGCCACGACGGGCGCCGCGAGCTGGTGGTCACCTTCGCGTACAACCAGCACCAGCAGCAGTTCCGGCTGCTGGCCCGGGGCATCGTCGACTGGATGACCGGGCAGACCCGGCTGGGCACCTCGCGGCACTACTTCGCGGTGCACGTGGACGACGTCTTCGCGGCCGACGACCGGTGGGACACCACCCTCAACTGCACGCCCGGCGACGTGGACTGCGCGCCCGGCACCGGCACCCCGAACCCGATCCGGATGACCGCGGCCGACGTGGAGCACGCCGTCCGGTGGTCGCGGGAGCGCGGTTTCACCCTCGACATGGCCTTCAACGGCGGCGGCAGCGTGGAGCACCGGGAGGAGAACGGCGGCAGCGACCCGGCGGCCGACCGGCTGATCGCCGACCGTGAGGCGTTCCGCTGGATCAACCACACCTACGACCACCCCTACCTGGGCTGCGAGCAGGACGTCAGCGCCGTCCCGTGGAAGTGCGCCACCGCGCCCGACGGCTCCGTCCGCTATGTGTCCCGGGCCGAGATCGACCACCAGATCGCGGACAACCGGCGGTGGGCCGAGCGGGCCGGGCTGCCGCTGCGCACCGGCGAGCTGATCACCGGCGAGCACTCGGGCTTGCGGCTGCTGCCGCAGCAGCCCGACGACAACCCGAACCTGGCGCCGTCGCTGACCGGCAACGGCATCGCCTGGCTGGCGGCGGACAACTCCCGCGACCCCGGCCAGCGCGCGGTGGGTTCGGCCCTCACGGTGTCCCGCCACCCCATCAACATCTTCTACAACGCGGGCCGGGTCGCCGAGCAGGTCGACGAGTACAACTGGATCTACACCAGCCGGGCGCAGGGCGGCAGCGGCCTGTGCGAGGAGCTGGCCTCCACGACCTGCCTGGACCGGCCGCTGGACACCGCCACCGGGTTCACCGGCCACATCGTGCCGCTGGAGACGCGCACCGCGCTCGGGCACGTGCTGGCGGGCGATCCGCGGCCGCACTTCGTCCACCAGTCGAACCTGGCGGAGGACCGCATCGGCTACCCGGTCCTCGACGGGGTGCTGAGCCGGTACGAGGAACTGTTCGCCGCCGGCACCCCGCTGGTGAACCTGCCGATGAGCGGCATCGGCGCCGAGCTGCGCGACCGGGCGGCCTGGCAGGCGGCGGTACGGGCCGGTGACGTCACCGCGTACCGGATCGGCGGCACCGTGACGGTGCACGCCCCGGCGGGCCTCCCGGTCGCCGCCACCATGCCGGCGGGCACCGTCCTCGGGGGCGGTCCCCTCGGCGAGCCGTACGCCGGCACCACCTCCGGGCGGGTGGCGGGCGGCCCGGACGGGACCACGTCGATCACGCTCCCCTCCGCCGCGGTCGCGGACGCCACGGCGACCGCCACCCGGGGCGCCCCGGCCGCCACCGCACCGCGGTCGCCCTACCGGCCGGCGCCGCCCGCGCCGGTGCCGCCGGGCGTGGTCCGGCCGGTGCCTCCCGGCCCCGGTCGCTGACCCACCGACAAGAACGTTTCCCCACCCGGCCCCGACGGGCACCGGCGCCCTCGCCGGTGCCCGTCCCCCGGCCGGTCCCTGCTGCCGCGGAGCACGTCCATGCACGTATCGCCCCCCGCGCCGCGCACCGGCGCGGCGCACGTCACCCTGCTCACCGAAGGCACCTACCCGCACAGTCACGGCGGCGTCAGCGTCTGGTGCGACCAGCTCGTCAGCGGCATGCCCGACATCGACTTCGAGGTGATCGCGGTGACCGGAACCGGCCGTGAGCCCCTGGTCTGGACGATCCCCCCGCATGTGGCGGAACCGGTGTCGGTGCCCATGTGGGGCCCCACCCCGCCGGGCACGGCGCCGGGCGGGCGCCGCGGCCGGCGCCTGCTGCAGGCGTACGAGCGCTTCCTCACCGCCCTGCTCGACCCGGCCGAGGAGGAGCTGTTCGGGCCCGCGCTGTACGAGCTGGCGCACGCGGCCCGCGAGGGGCTGCTGAGCCCGGCGCTGCGCGGCGACCGTGCCGTCGCCGTCCTGACCTCGGTGTGGAACCGCCCCGGCCTGACCGTCCGGGACGCCCGCCCCTCCCTGCACGACGCCGTGACCGCGACCGGCCTGCTGGAGCACGCCCTGCGACCGCTGGCGGCCGACCCGCCGCGCCACGGGGTGACCCACGCGGTGAGCGGCGGCATCGCCACCCTGCCGGGGCTGGCCGCCCACCAGCTGCACGGGGTGCCGCTGCTGCTGACGGAGCACGGCGTCTACCTGCGCGAGCGGTACCTCGGCTACCGGAGCGGCTCCTACCGCTGGCCCGTCAAGGCCGTGATGCTGGGCTTCTTCCGGCTGCTCGCCGGGGAGACCTACCGGCGGGCCGCCCTGATCACCCCCGGCAACCGCTACAACCGGCTGTGGGAGGAGCAGGGCGGCGCCGACCCCGCCCTGATCCGCACCGTGTACAACGGCGTGGACCCGGCGGCCTTCCCGGCGGCCGGACCGGAACCGGAGCGGCCCACGCTGAGCTGGGCCGGGCGCGTCGACCCCATCAAGGACCTGGAGACGCTGATACGTGCCTTCGCGCAGGTGCGCGAGCGGGTGCCGGACGCGGTGCTGCGGATCTTCGGCGGTACGCCCCGGGGCGGCGAGTCCTACCGGGAGCGGTGCGAGGAGCTGGCGCGGTCGCTGGGCCAGGGGGACGCGGTGACCTTCGAGGGCCGGGTCGACGACATCAGGGACGCGTACGCGGCCGGCAATGTGGTGATGCTGTCCAGCATCAGCGAGGGCTTCCCCTTCACCCTGATCGAGGCGATGTCGTGCGGCAGGGCCACCGTCTCGACCGATGTGGGCGGGGTGCGGGAGGCGGTGGGGAGCGCCGGGCTGGTGGTGCCGCCGCGCGATCCGGCGGCGATGGCCGCGGCGGCGCTGGAGCTGCTGTCCGACCCGGCGCGCCGTGCCGCGATGGGCGAGGCGGCCCGGCTGCGGGTGATCGAGCAGTTCACCCTGCGCCAGACGGTGGACACCTTCCGCTCCATCTACCTCGAACTCGCCTCTCGGCACCGGGAGTCGGCGGACAGTGCGGCCGTCGCCGGGCCCCGCCCGGAGTACGGGCGGTTCGCCGCGGGGCGGAGCGTGGCCGGGTGAGCGGCCGTCCGGGGCCGGAGCCCGACAGCGACACCGTGTCCCTGCGGCTGGCCGGGCCGGTGGACGAGCTGGCCGCCGAGCTGGCCGGCCGGGCGGCGCCCGCCGTGCACCCCTACGAGGTCGCGGCGCTGCTGGAGTCCGAGGGCCTGACGGGAGATCAGGTACGGGAGCGGTACGGCCACCGGGACATCTTCTCGCTCGCCGAGGAGCTGTACCGCCGGGTGCCGCGTGCCTTCCCCGACCCTCCCCCGGCGGCCGACCCCTGGGCGCCCGACCATGTGCGCTGCGCCCTGCGGGGGTTGCTGTTCGCCCTGCCGGGGCTGGCCTACCCGCTGACCGCCCCGCTCTGGCGGGCCGCCGGGGCGGTGTCCGCTCTCGTCGTGGCGGGGCTGCTGTCCTGGGCGTGGGGGCAGGCCCTGAGCCACCGCGCCTACACCCGACTGGCGTCGGGCCGCCGGGAGGCCGGGCTCACCCTGCGGGCGGGTGCCCCGGCGGGCGCGGTCCTCGCGTCCCTGGCCGCGCTGCCGTTCGCGGGCCCCGGCCCGGCGGCCGTCTTCGCCGTGGGCCAGTCCGCGTACCTGGCCGCCGCGGGCGTCCTGCTCGTCCTGGGGCGCGAACGGTCGCTGGCCGTGGCGCTGCTGCCGCTGGCCGGGGGCGGCGTCTGGCTGCTGTACGGGGACCCGGGCACCGCGGTGCGGGTGGCGCTGCCGCTGCTGTCGCTGGCGGCCACGGCGGGGCTCGCCGCCCACGCCGTGCGCGGCGCGCTCCGGGCGGACCCGGCGCCGGGGGCGGGCCGGCCGGCGTACCTGCCGTCGCTGCCGTACGGGCTGTTCGGCCTGGCGGCCGGGACGCTCGTCCTGCTGACCGGCGCCCGGGAACCGTACGCGGTGGTGGCGCTCACCGTGAGCATGGGGCCCGCGGAGTGGCTGCTGTACCGCTTCCGCGGGCTGTCGGTGGCGGCGCTGCGCGCCTCGTCCACACTGCGCGGCTTCCGGCTGCGGACCGCGCGCGGCCTGGCGGTGTGCCTCGCCGCGTATCTGGCGCTGCTGGTGCCCGCGGCGCTGCTGACCGGGGCGCCGCCCGCCGAACTGGCCGCATTGGGCGCCGCCCTGTGGCTCGCGCTCCTCCTCCAGGCATTCGGCACCGGCGGTCCGCCGGCCGCCGTGTGCCTGGCCGCCGCCGGGACCGTCCTGGCGGCGACGGCCGCCGGGCCGCCGCCGGCCTGGCTGTCCCCGCTGTGCTGCACCGCCGCCGCTCTCGTCCTGGCCGCCGTCGCCCTGCGTGTCCTGGGCCGGCCGTCCGCGCACGCCTGAACCGTCCCCTCGCCCCCGCCGGAAAGGACCCTTCATGACCTCCGCACCGCTCGCCGCCGTCACCGGAGCCGACGGCTTCATCGGCTCGCACCTGACCGAGGCCCTGGTCGCCTCGGGGCACCGGGTGCGCGCCATGGCGCAGTACAACTCCTTCTCGTCGTACGGCTGGCTGGAGGTGCTGCCGCGCGACGTCCTGGACCAGGTCGAGATCGTGCTGGGCGACGTCCGCGACCCCGGCTCGGTGCGCGCCCTGGCCGAAGGGGCCGACGCGGTCTACCACCTGGCCGCGCTCATCGCGATCCCGTACTCCTACCGGGCGCCGCACAGCTATGTCGACACCAATGTGACCGGCACGCTCAACGTCCTGGAGGCGGTACGGACCCTGGGCACGCCCCGGCTGGTGCACACCTCCACCAGCGAGACGTACGGCACCGCGCAAACCGTGCCGATCACCGAGGACCACCCGATCCACACCCAGTCGCCGTACGCCGCGTCGAAGGCGGGCGGCGACCGGCTCGCCGACAGCTACCACGCGAGCTTCGGCACCCCGGTGGTGACGCTGCGCCCGTTCAACACCTTCGGGCCCCGCCAGTCGATGCGCGCGGTCATCCCCACCGTCATCGGGCAGGTCGCCGCCGGCTCGCGCACCATCACCCTCGGCGACCTGCGGCCCACCCGCGACTTCAGCTTCGTCGCCGACACCGCCCGCGCGTTCCTCGCGGTGGGCACCGCCCCGGCGGAGCGGGTGGTGGGGCGGACCTTCAACTCCGGTACCGGGCAGGAGATATCGGTCGGCGACCTGGTCCGGCTCATCGGCAAGGTGATGGGCACCGACCTGGACGTCGTGGAGGACGAGGAGCGCATCCGGCCCGCCGCGTCGGAGGTGATGCGGCTGGTCGCGGACGCCACCCGGTTGCGCGACGCCACCGGCTGGGCCCCCGCGCACGACCTGGAGGACGGTCTCGCCGCGACCGTCGCGTTCTTCCGCGACCCGGCGCACCTGGCCCGCTACAAGACGGACATCTACAACATCTGACCCGCCCGGCACGGCACCGGGAGCACAGCCCGAGCACGACCGTCAGGACCGTACAGGACCCATGGAGAGGGAGGCTTCCCATGCACGCAGTGATACTCGCCGGGGGCAAGGGCGTCCGGCTGCGCCCGTACACCACGGCTCTGCCCAAGCCGCTGGTGCCGATCGGGGACCAGCACGCGATCCTGGAGATCGTGCTGCGGCAGCTCGCGTCCGCCGGCTTCACCAGCTGCACCCTGGCCATCGGCCACCTGGGGCAGATCATCCGGGCATACGTCGGCAACGGCTCGCGGTGGGGCCTGGAAGTCGACTACTCGGCCGAGGAGAGCCCGCTGGGGACGATCGGGCCGCTGCTGATGATGCGGGACCGGCTGCCCGAGTCGTTCCTGGTGATGAACGGCGACGTGCTCACCGACCTCGACTACGCCGACCTGCTGCGCCGCCACACCGCCGGGGGCGCCCCGCTGACCATCGCCACCTACGCCCGGCAGGTGCACATCGACTTCGGGGTGCTCACCACCGACGCGGGCCGGGTGGTGGGCTTCCGTGAGAAGCCCCGCCTGGACTACCGGGTCTCCATGGGCGTGTACGGGCTGTCCCGCGCCACCCTGGACGGCTACACGCCCGGGCTGCCGCTCGGCTTCGACGAGCTGATCCTCGACCTGCTGGGCACCGCGACGCCCCCGGCGGCGTACGAGTTCGACGGGTACTGGCTGGACATCGGGCGCCCCGACGACTACGACCGCGCCAACGCGGAGTTCACCACCCACCAGTCGCTCCTGCTGAAGGGGGCCTGAGGTCCCGATGCGCGTTCTCGTCCTGGGCTCCTCCGGCTATCTGGGGGCCCATGTCACCACGGCGCTGCGCGCCACCCCAGGGGCGCGGGTGCTGACCGGCGGGCGCGCCCCCGGCGCGGACCTGGTGGTGGACCTGGCGTCCGCGCGGACCGGGCCGCTCGCCGAGGCGCTGGCGGCACTCGCCCCCGACGCGGTGGTCAACTGCGCGGGCGCGGTCGGCGGCGACGCGGTGACGCTCGCGGAGGTCAACGCCCGGGGCCCGGCGGTGCTGTGCGCCGCGCTGCGGGACGCCGCCCCGGGGGCGCGGCTGGTGCACCTGGGGTCGGCGGCCGAGTACGGGCCGGGGCGGCCGGGCGAGCCGGTCGCCGAGGACGCGCCGACCCGTCCGGTGGCGCCGTACGGGGCGAGCAAGCTGGCCGGCACGGTGGCGGTGACGTCGTCGGGGCTGGACGCGGTCGTCCTGCGGGTGGGCAATCCGGTGGGGCCGGGGGCGCCGGAGGCGGGGCTGCCGGGCGGGCTGGCGGCCCGGTTGCGCCGGGCGGGCACGGGGTCCGGCGAGGTGATCCGGCTCGGTGACCTGTCCGCGTACCGGGACTTCGTGGACGTACGGGACGTGGCGCGGGCGGCGGTGCTCGCGGCGACCCGGGCGGGGAGTGTGCCGCCGGTGCTGAACGTGGGCGGCGGGAGGGCGGTGCGAGTCCGTGAGCTGGTGCGGGCCCTGGTGGCGGCGGCCGGGTTCACCGGGCGGGTCGAGGAGGCGGGCGGCGGCTCGGACCGTTCGGCGGCCGTGTCGTGGCAGTGCTCCGACATCACGGCGGCGGGCGCGGCGCTCGGCTGGGCGCCCCGCTTCGGGACGGAGGAGTCGGTCGCGGCCCTCTGGGCGTCGGTGGCGGGGCCGGGGGCGGCGGACGGGGCCGGGCGGGTGCCGGCGCCGCCCGGCGCGGGCGCGGTGCGGTGATGCGTCCGGGTTCGCCGGGCCGCCGGGTGGGGCTGCTGGCCGCCGCGCTGCTGCTGGCGGTCGCCGGGTGCACCGGGGACCCGCCCGCGCCCGGCCGGGCCGGGGAGCGGTGGGTGCCGCGTCCGGGCACGGCCTGGGAGTGGCAGCTCGACGGGCGGGTCGACCCGCGGGCCGACGTGCCGGTGTACGACATTGACGGCTTCGAGAACTCGGCGGACGACGTGCGGCGGCTGCACCGCGAGGGGCGGCGGGTGATCTGCTACGTCAACGCCGGGGCGTGGGAGGACTTCCGCCCCGACCGGGACGCCTTCCCGGAGGCGGTGCGGGGCCGGGCCAACGGCTGGGCGGGTGAGCGCTGGCTGGACGTGCGCCGGCTGGACGTCCTGCGCCCGCTGATGGAACGGCGGCTGGACATGTGCCGGGAGAAGGGGTTCGACGCGGTGGAGCCGGACCTGATGGACGGCTACCTGCACGACACCGGCTTTCCGCTGACGGCCCGTCACCAGCTGGCGTACAACCGGATGATCGCCCGGGCGGCGCACGAGCGGGGGATGGCGGTCGGGCTGAAGAACGACCTGCCGCAGATCCCCGCGCTCGTGCGGGACTTCGACTTCGCGGTGAACGAGCAGTGTGCCGAGTTCGGCGAGTGCGGGCGGCTGGTTCCCTTCGTCCGGGCGGGCAAGGCCGTGTTCCATGTGGAGTACGCGCTCGCCCCGGCGGAGTTCTGTGAGCAGTCGCGCCGGCTGGGGCTGTCGTCGATGCGCAAGCGGCTGCGGCTGGACGCCTGGCGCCGGCCCTGCTGACCGGTGTACCCGGCCGTCAGGTCAGGGGGGTGCGGCGGGCGCGTCTCGCCGTCGCCCGCAGTTCCTCGACGGTGGTGATTTTGACCCGGGGCCGGCCCTCGGGACGGCCCCGTTCGCGCTCGGCCCGGTCGATCGCCGCCAGGCCCCGGGCGTCGACGGCGCCGCCCGCGCGCCGCCGCAGCAGCTTGCGGAAGTCCCGGGCGGTGCCGGCCGGTTCGGGCAGGTCACCGGCGACGGCGTCGGCGAGCAGGGTGCCCACCGTCTCGGCGGCACAGGTGCGGTTGGTGCCGATGCCGCCGGAGGGGCCGCGCTTGATCCACCCCACCACATAGGTGCCGGGGCGGCCGGGCACCCGGCCCGCCTCGTGCGGAACGGTGCCGGTGGCCTCGTCGAACGGCAGCCCCGGGACGGGCACGCCCCGGTAGCCGACCGCGCGCAGCACGGTGCCCGCGGGGATGGTCCGCTCCCCCTCGCCCCCGGTGACCCGTACGCCCGTGACGGCGTCGTCGCCGAGCACCTCCAGGGGCGCGGAGTGGAAGCGGAGCACGATGCGGCGCCCGGGGGCGGGCGGCCGGGACCAGTCGGTCCGCCGCCGGGCGACGCCCCGCAGCCAGCCGGCCTTCCCGGAGTCCCCGGCGGCGTCGACGGCCGCACCGGTGCGGGGGTCGTGGTCGTCGACGACCAGTTCGACCCCGTCGAGGCGGGTGAGCGCCCGCAGTTCGGAGCGGGTGTACGCGGCGTCCTCGGGGCCACGGCGGCCGAGCAGCACCACTTCGCGGACCGGGGCGGCGGTCAGCGCGGCCAGCGCGTGGTCGGCGATGTCGGTGGCGGCGAGGGCGCCGGGGCCGGAGACCAGGATGCGGGCGATGTCGAGGGCGACGTTGCCGGTGCCGGCCACGACGACCCGTTCGCCGCGCGGGGCCACCGCGCCCGCCGGGACGTCCGGATGGCCGTTGTACCAGGAGACGAAGGTGGTGGCGGAGAGGCTGCCGGGCAGGTCCTCGCCGGGGATGGAGAGCCGCCGGTCGGTGGAGGCGCCGACGGCGTACACGACCGCGTGGTGGTGGGCGGCCAGTTCCGCGGCGGTGATGTCGGTGCCGACGCCGACGCCCAGGTGCATCCGCACCCGGGGGTGGGAGTGGAAGCGGGCGAAGGTGTCGCCGATCCGCTTGGTGCCGGGGTGGTCGGGGGCCACTCCGTACCGGACGAGACCGCCGGCCACCGGGAGCCGGTCGACCAGGGTGACCTGGGCGTTGGTGTGGAGGAGGAGGTCCTCGGCGGTGTACATCCCGGCCGGTCCGGTGCCGACGACCGCGATGCGCAGGGGGGCGAAGTCGGCGGGCAGGCCGCGGTCGAAGCGGGGCGCGCCCCAGGCGTGGAAGTTCGGCCCGCCGACGGGGGCCGGCGCGCGTTCGCCGCCTTCGTAGTGGGCCGCGTTGACCGCTGCGAACTCCTCCTGTCCGGCGGGCAGTGCGTCGGCGGGGTGGATCGCGTCCACCGGGCAGGCGTCGGCGCAGGCCCCGCAGTCGATGCAGGCGGCGGGGTCGACGTAGAGCATGTCGGTGGTGCCGAACGCCGGCTCGTCGGGGGTGGGGTGGATGCAGTTGACCGGGCACACGGCGACACAGGTGGCGTCGGCGCAGCAGGTCTGCGTGATGGCGTAGGTCATGGCGTCGGCTCGGTCCGGCTCCGGTCGGTCGGGCGGGGATCTGTTGGTGTGTCAGATGAGGTGGGCGCGCTGGTAGAACTTCAGGGCGGGGCGGGTGAGCAGCCCGGCCGACGCCAGGAACTCCATGAGCCCCGCGCAGCTCGACCGCATCAGGGCCTTGTGGTGCTCGTTGGCCCGCGCCTCGCGCAGGGCGCGCTTCTCGTCGAGGCCGGCGTTGCGGTACACGTCCTTGTTCACCATGCTGGTGACGATCACGTACGACGCCACGGCGATCACCACGGCGTGGATGTGGCGGCGCACGCGCCCGGCGCGGGCGAGGCGGCGGCGCGTCTCGTCGCGGGCGAACTTCATGTGCCGGGACTCCTCGACGACATGGATGTTGTTGATGGTGCGGACGAAGGGCACCACCCGCTCGTCGCGCATCCAGTCGCGCTGCATCACGTCGAGGACCTCCTCGGCGACGAGGATGGCGGCGTACGCGCCCTCGCCGAAGGCCAGGGTCTTGAAGGCGCGGCCGAGTTCGACGGCGACCCGGTGCGGCCGGTAGGCGGGCGCTCCCAGCTTCTCCGCCCCCCGGGCGAACATGATCGAGTGGCGGCACTCGTCGGCGATCTCGGTCAGCGCCCACTGGAAGCCGGGGTCGGTCGGGTCCTTGGCATAGATGTCGCGGAGCACCATCTGCTGGAGGATCATCTCGAACCAGATGCCGGTGCTGGCGACGGACGCGGCCTCCTGGCGGGTCAGCTCCTTGCGCTGCGCCTCGTCCATCTCCCGCCAGTAGGCGGTGCCGTAGAGGGTGCTCCACTCGGGGCTGGCGCCGTGGAAGTCCTTGTCGAGCGGCGTCTCCCAGTCGACCTCGGTGGCCGGGTCGTACGAGAGCGTCGCGGCCGAGTCGAGCAGGCGGCGGGCGACGTCCCGGGCCGTCCGGGCAGTGCTGCTTGCCATGGTGGGCTCCTCGGATCGAGCGGCGTTCCTTGTTAGACACAATGTAAGCAAGCTGTCGACCGGACCGTACTGGCACCGGCGCGGCCGCGCAACCCCCCGTACGGGAGCGGTGGTTGCTCCCGTACGGCGCGGGGGCTCCCGTCACGCCCCGGTGGAGCCGCCCGGGACGGACCCGCCCCGGCGGGGGCGTTGTCAGTGCCCCTTGCTACAACTTGCAGCGCATCGGACGGCGAGCGGCGAGGAGCGGCAGAGCGATGAGTTACGCGGAACACCTGCGCATGTGGCACGGGCTGCCCGTGTTCGACTTCCCGGAGGCCGGGGACGAGGACGCCGTGGAGCTGCCCCCGGCGGCCTCCGTCGCCTGGCGGATCTCCACCGACACCTACGACAGCGAGGAGAGCTGGGCGGACGCCTTCGCGCGGTTCCTCGCCGCCGTCGACGCCGCCGAGGTGCGCGCCCTGGTGACCGGCGCCTGCGAGGAGGCGTACGACGACGAGGTCGGCGTGAAGCCGGTGATCGCCACTCTCCTCGGGGCGCGCGCCGCCCTGCCCGCGCTGCGGGCCCTGTTCGTGGGCGACATGACGTCGGAGGAGTGCGAGATCTCCTGGATCAACCAGGGCGACGTCACCGAGCTGCTGGAGGCCTTCCCCGGGCTGGAGGAGTTCGGCGCGCGCGGCGGCACCGGTCTGGTCTTCCGCCCGGTCGCCCACCGGCACCTGCGCCTCCTCGTCCTGGAGGCGGGCGGGCTGCCGGCGGAGGTGGTGCGCGGGGTCGCCGCCGCCGAGCTGCCCGCCCTGGAGTTCCTGGACCTGTGGCTGGGCACGTCCGAGTACGGGGGCGACAGCGGGATCGAGGACGTGGCGCCGCTCCTCGACGGCGCCCGGCTGCCGAACCTGCGCCACCTGGGGCTGCGCAACAGCGACTACCAGGACGCGATCGCGGCGGCCGTCGCCTCCGCGCCGGTCGTCCCGCGCCTGAGGAGCCTCGACCTCTCGATGGGCGTCCTCACCGACACGGGCGCCACCGCGCTGCTGGAGGGCCAGTCCCTCACCCATCTGGAGCGCCTCGACCTGCACCACAACTACCTGGGCGACGACCTGCGGAAGCGCTTCGAGGCGACCCTGGGGAGCGCCGGTGTCGCCCTCGACCTCGACCGCGGCCACGCCGACGAGCACGAGTACGACGGGCGCGTCTGGCGCTACGTCGCCGTGGGCGAGTGACCCGGTCGTGACGGGGGCACCCCGCGTCCGGTTCGCGGTCGTCGGCAATCCGGGGAACCGGCGCGTGTCGCTGTTCGCCGATGCCGTCCGGGCCGCGGGGCTGCCCGCCGCCCGGGTCGTGCCGTGGGCGGCCGTGCTGCGCGACGGCGGCGCCCGGTTCGGCGCCGGTGAGATCGTGCGCCTCGACTCGCCCGGGGAGGACGCGGAGGTGGACCGGCTGCTGCGCGGGGTGGACGACCCCACCCGGGTGGAGGGCGGCCCCCGCTGGTACGCCCGTTTCACCGCGGCCGTCGCCTCGCTGCGCGGGGGCGTCCGGCTCGACGACCCCGCCGAGCTGGCGGTGCTGTTCGACAAGCGGCTCTGTCACGCGAGGCTCCTGGGCGCGGGGGTCCCGGTGCCCGAGTCGCCCACCTCCGGAGGGCGTACACCGGTACGGGGCTGGGGCGACGTGCGGGCCCTGATGGCCGCCCACGGGATGCGGCGCGTGTTCGTGAAGCCCGCCCACGGGTCGTCCGCCTCCGGGGTCGTCGCCGTCGAGACGGCGGGGCCCGGCCGGCTGCTGGCCACCACCTCCGTGGAGGTGGCGGACGGGCGCCTGCACAACTCGCTGCGGGTCCGCCGGGTGACCGGCGAGCGGGAGGTCGCCGCGCTGGTCGACGCCCTCGCGCCCGAGGGGCTGCACATCGAGCGGTGGTGGCCCAAGGCGGGGCTGGGCGGCGGGCGGCGGGCCGACCTCCGGGTGGTCGTCGTCGGCGGCCGGGCGACCCACGCCGTCGTCCGCACCAGCCACTCCCCGATGACCAACCTCCACCTGGGCGGTGCGCGCGGGGACCTCGCCGCCGCCACCGACGCGATGGGCGGCCGCTGGGCCGACGCCCTGGACGTCTGCGAACGGGCCGCGGCCTGCTTCCCCGGCACCGTGTGCGTCGGGGTGGACCTCCTCCCGTCCACCGGCTGGCGGCGGTTCGCCGTGGGCGAGGTCAACGCCTTCGGGGACCTGCTGCCCGGTCTCACCGGCCTGCCGGGGAGCGGGGCGGAGGGCCTCGACACCTACGCCTGCCAGGTCGCCGCGGTCCTGCGGCGGCACCACACCCCGCACCACCCCGTGAGGAACGACCGTGCGACCGTCTGAGACCGGCGCGGGCACCCGCCCCGCCGAGAGCCCCGCCGCGCACCCCGGTCCGGGCACCTGCCCCGGCCCGGACGCCCGGACCGGCCCCGCGACACCGGCCGCGGCCGGCGACCGGGCCACCGGGACGGACCCCGACATGAACCGGGTCGTCGGCCGCGACGACCTGCTCCTCGTCACCCTCGACACCCTGCGGTACGACGTGGCGGCCGAGCTGGCCGAGGCGGGCCGCATCCCGCACCTGGCGCGCCATCTGCCGGGCGGCGCCTGGGAGAAGCGCCACGCGCCCGGCAGCTTCACCTACGCCTCCCACCAGGCGATGTTCGCCGGGTTCCTGCCCACACCCGCCTCCCCCGGCCCGCACGAGCGGCTGTTCGCCGCGCGTTTCGCGGGCAGTGAGACCACCGCCGGGAACACCTATGTGTTCGACGCCCCCGACCTGGTGACGGCCCTCGCGGCCGAGGGGTACCGCACGGTGTGCGTCGGCGGGGTCGGGTTCTTCAACAAGAGCGGCGCGCTGGGGGGCGTGCTGCCCGGGCTGTTCCAGGAGAGCCACTGGGAGCCCTCCTTCGGCGTGGCCTCCCCCACCTCCTTCGAGGCCCAGGTGGAGCGGGCCGAGCAGGTGGTCGCCGGGCTGCCGCCGGAGCGGCGGCTGTTCCTGTTCCTCAACGTCTCGGCGATGCACCAGCCCAACTGGTTCCACCTGCCCGGCGCCTCGCGCGAGGACGGCGACAGCCGCGCCAGTCACGCCGCCGCGCTGGAGTACGTCGACCGGCACATCGGCCGCCTCTTCGACGCGATGCGCGCCCGGCGGCGGTGCTTCGCCGTCGTCTGCTCCGACCACGGCACGACCTACGGCGACGACGGCTACACCGGTCACCGCCTCGCCCACGAGGCCGTGTGGACGGTGCCGTACGCCCACTTCTTCCTGGAGCCGACCGCATGAGCACCACCCTCCCCCGCCCGTACGAGAGCTACGTCTACGCCTACCCCCACAAGACGGCCTACCGGCCGCTGCCCGGCCGGCCCGCGCTGCGGGACCTGTGGCGGGGCGAGGCCACCGACGCGCTCTCGCTGTACGCGCACATACCGTTCTGCGAGGTCCGCTGCGGCTTCTGCAACCTGTTCACCCGGATCGGCGCGCCCGACGGGCTCGCCGGGCGCTACCTCGACGCGCTCGACCGGCAGGCCGGCGCCGTCCGCGACGCGCTCGGGGAGCCGGGCGGCGGCGGGGTCCGCTTCGCCAACGCCGCCTTCGGGGGCGGCACCCCGACCTTCCTGACCGCCGGCGAGCTGGACCGGCTCTGCGACATCGCCGAGCAGCGCATGGGCGCCGACCTGCGGGCGATCCCGCTGTCCGTGGAGACCTCCCCGGCCACGGCCACCGCCGACCGGCTCGCCGTCCTCGCCGGCCGGGGCGCCACCCGGCTGAGCATCGGGGTGCAGAGCTTCGTCGACGAGGAGGCCCGGGCGGCGGTGCGCCCCCAGCGGCGCGCCGACGTGGAGGCCGCGCTGGGGCGGATCCGGGACACGGGCGTCCCCGTCCTCAACATCGACCTGATCTACGGCATCGACGGCCAGACCCCCGCCACCTGGCGCGCCTCCCTGGACGCGGCGCTGGCCTGGCACCCCGAGGAGCTGTACCTCTACCCGCTGTACGTACGGCCGCTGACCGGCCTGGCCCGGCGGACCGCCCACACCGACCGCGACTGGGACGCCCAGCGCCTCGACCTCTACCGGCGGGGCCGCGACCACCTGCTGGCCGAGGGCTACGAGCAGGTGTCCATGCGGATGTTCCGCCGGGCGGGCGCGCCCGGCCAGGGGCCCGACGACCACGCCTGCCAGACCGACGGCATGATCGGCCTGGGCTGCGGGGCCCGCTCGTACACCTCCGCCCTGCACTACTCCTTCGACTACGCCGTGGACATGGGCGAGATCCGGCGCATCGTGGACGACTACACGGCCACCGAGGACTTCGGCCGGGCGGTGCACGGCCGCGCCATGGACGGGGACGAGGCGCGCCGCCGCCATCTGGTGCAGTCGCTGCTGCAGGCGCGGGGCATGCCGCTGGCCGACTACCGCTCCCGGTTCGGTTCCGACCCGTACGAGGACTTCGGCGCCGAGCTGGCCGAGTTCGCCGGCCGGGGCTGGCTGGACGGGGCGGAGCCGGGCCTGCTGCGGCTCTCCCCGGAGGGCCTGGCCCACTCCGACGCCGTGGGGCCCGCGCTGTTCTCCCCCGCCGTACGGGCCGCGATGGCCGCGTACGCGCCGAAGTAGGCGGCCGGCCGTGGACCTGACGCTGCTGTACCGGGGGCCGCTCGCCTCCTGCGACTACGACTGCCCCTACTGCCCCTTCGCCAAGCGGCGCGACACCCCGGCGCAGTTGCGCGCCGACCGGGCCGCCCTGGAGCGCTTCACCGGCTGGGCGCAGGCGGCCACCGGCGACCGGCTGTCCGTGCTGTTCACCCCGTGGGGCGAGGGGCTGGTGCGCTCCTGGTACCGGCGGGCGCTGGTGGAGCTGTCGCACGCCCCGCATGTGGAACGGGTCGCCATCCAGACCAATCTGAGCTGCCGCACCGGCTGGCTCGCCGACGCCCGCGCGGACACGGTGGCGCTGTGGTGCACCTACCACCCGGGCCAGACGCCCTTTGAGCGGTTCGTGGCGAGAACCCGGGAGCTGGCCGGTCTCGGCATCCGGTTCAGCGTCGGGGTCGTCGGCCTGCCCGGGCACCTGGCGGACGCCCGCCGGCTGCGCGCCGCGCTCCCCCGGCACGTCTACCTGTGGGTGAACGCCGCCGAGGGCCACGCGTACACCGACGAGGAGGCGGAGGTCTGGACGGCGCTCGACCCGCTCTTCCCGTACAGCAGGCACCCGCACCGCTCGGCCGGACTGCCGTGCCGGACGGGGCGGTCGGTGATCTCGGTCGACGGGGACGGCACGGTCCGCCGCTGCCACTTCGTCCGCGCCGAGCTGGGCAATCTGTACGACGGCTCCTACCGCGCCGCGCTGGGGCCCCGGCCGTGCCCGCTGGCCCGGTGCGACTGCCACATCGGCTATGTGCACCTGGAGACCCTGCCGCTGTACGACGTGTTCGCGGGCGGGGTGCTGGAGCGCGTCCCGGCGGACCTGCCGGCCGCCCTGCCGGACCGTCCGGGGCTCCCGGGCCTGCCGGTCCTGCCGGGCCGTCCGGGGCTCCCGCTCCTCCCGGGCCCGGAGGGGTAGCGGGAGCCGCCGGCCAGGGCGGGCCCGGCGCGGGTCAGTCCCGCCCCCGGGCGTGCCGGAAGCGGTCGAGGGCGGCGCCGAGGTCCACCACCGGGGCGGGGTAGTCCAGCGCGGCCCGCTCGTCCTCGGGCAGCCGCCACGGTTCGTGGACGCGGCGCGGGTCCACCTCGCGCAGCTCGGGCACCCACCGGCGCACGTACGCGCCCCGGGGGTCGAACCGCTTGCCCTGGACGACGGGGTTCAGCACCCGGTGCGGCCGGGTGTCGGTGCCGGTGCCGGCGACCCACTGCCAGTTCATCTGGTTGTTGGCGAGGTCGCCGTCGACCAGCAGGTCCAGGAAGTGCCGGGCGCCGACGCGCCAGTCGACGTACAGCGTCTTGGCCAGGAAGCTGGCGGTGAGCAGCCGGGCCCGGTTGTGCATCCACCCCTCGTGGCGCAGCTGCCGCATGGCCGCGTCGACCAGGGGGTAGCCGGTCCGCCCCTCGCGCCAGGCCGCGATGTCGCCGGCCGCCTCCTCGGGGGTGCGCCACTGGTCGTGCCGTGTCCGGTAGTCGCGGGTGGACGCCGAGGGGCGGGCGGCGAGCACCTGGTGGTGGAAGTCGCGCCAGCACAGCTGGCGGACGAACGCCTCGGCGCCGGGCCCGCCGTGCCCGGACGCCCTGCGGACCACCTCCACCGGGGACAGCGCGCCGAAGTGGAGGTAGGGCGAGAGCCGGGAGGTGGCGTCCCCGGCCAGGTCGTCGTGGAGGCCGGCGTAGTCCGCCACTCCGGAACGGGTCCAGCGGGCGAGGCGCTTCCTGCCCTCGGTCTCCCCGCCCCGGGGGATCCCCGGCGAGACGTCGGCGACGGCGCCGCGGGAGGGCACCTCCTCGCCGCGTGCCGCCTCCGGGACCCGTACCGCGCGC
This sequence comes from Streptomyces sp. NPDC015131, assembly GCF_043079975.1. Taxonomy (NCBI): domain Bacteria; kingdom Bacillati; phylum Actinomycetota; class Actinomycetes; order Kitasatosporales; family Streptomycetaceae; genus Streptomyces; species Streptomyces sp. NPDC015131. Next base: position 331,478 of record NZ_JBIBVB010000008.1, read on the forward strand.
GGCGCGGACAGCGGGTCGCGCGGGGTGATCCCGGTCCAGCGGCGGAAGTAGGGGGTGAAGACGGCGAAGTGGTCGGAGCCCGCCGGGGTGAGGGTGCCCGGGGCGACCACCGTGACCACCCCGTCGTGCACATGGAGGGCGGCGCCCCGCGCCTCCAGCTCCCGGCTCAGCTCCTCCTCGCGGCGGTGGGCGTAGCGCGAGACGCCGGCCGACATGTGGACCTGGTCCGCCCCGCAGTCGGCGACGACCGCCGCCACCTCCCGGGCCACCGGGCCCGAGCGCACCACCAGCCGCCCGCCGCGCCGGCGCAGCCCGGCGTCGAGGTCGGCCAGGCAGTCGGCGAGGAAGGCCCGCCGGTTGGGGGCGGCGAACCCGGCGGCGTCGACGGCCGGGTCGCGGACGAAGAGCGGGACGACCTCGTCGGCGGCGCGCAGCGCGGCCCGCAGCGGTGGGTGGTCGTGGAGGCGCAGGTCGGAGGTGAACAGGACGACCGCGACGGTCATGTGCCGGCTCCTGGGGCGTGGGGGTGGTGAGGCGGTCTTCCGGCGGGGCGTGGCGCCGCTACCGGCCGGCCCGGCGGGCCGGGTCCGTACGGCGGTCCCTGCGGTCGCGGCGGGCCCGGCGGGCGAGCCGGGACCGCTTGGGGGCCGGGTCGTCCTTGCGGGACGCCAGGCCCTTGGCCGCCGCCTGGGTGATGTTGCGGGCCATGCCGCCGAACACCACGGCGTGGAAGGGCGAGACGCTCCACCAGTACAGGTGCCCGAGCAGGCCGCGCGGGTGGAACAGCGCCTGCTGCCGGTAGCGGGTGCGGCCGTCGTCACCGGTCTCGGCGTACATCTCCAGCCAGGCGAGGCCCGGCAGCCGCATCTCGGCGCGCAGCCGCAGCAGGTGGCCCGGCTCGATCTCCTCCACCCGCCAGAAGTCCAGCGAGTCGCCCACCCGGAGCCGTTCGGCGTCGCGGCGCCCGCGCCGCAGGCCGACGCCGCCGACGAAGCGGTCCAGCCAGCCCCGTACCGCCCAGGCCAGCGGGAAGGAGTACCAGCCGTTGTCGCCGCCGATGCCCTCGATCACCCGCCACAGGGCGTCGCGCGGGGCGTCCACGGACAGCTGCCGCCGGTCGCGGTAGAGGCTGCCGCCCGCCCAGTCGGGGTCGGTGGGCAGCGGGTCGCTGGGCGCGCCGGGGACGGCGGCGGAGGACCACCGGGTGGCGACCTGCGCGTCCCCGACCCGCCGCAGGGCGAGGGCCAGCGCCTCGTCGAAGGGCAGCGGCAGGCCGGGGCCGTCGGGCACGTACCGCGCGATGTCGTGCTCGTGGCAGACGACCTCGTGGCGCAGCGACTCGGTGAGGGGGCGCGCGATGGACGCCGGTACGGGGGTGACGATACCGACCCAGTGGCTGGACAGGCCGGGGGTGAGGACGGGCACGGGCACGATCAGGCGCCGGGTGAGCCCGGCGACGGCCGCGTAACGGCGCATCATGTCGCGGTAGGTGACCACGTCGGGGCCGCCGATGTCGAAGGTGCGGTTCACGGTGCCCGGCACGCGGGCGGAGCCGACGAGGTAGCGCAGCACGTCCCGGACGCCGATGGGCTGGATGCGGGTGCGCACCCAGCTGGGGGTGACCATCACGGGGAGGCGTTCGGTGAGGTACCGCAGCATCTCGAAGGAGGCCGAGCCGGAGCCGATGATGACGGCGGCGCGGAGGACGACGGCGGGGACCGGGCCGTCGAGGAGGATGCGGCCGACCTCGGCGCGCGAGCGCAGGTGCGGCGAGAGGTGCCGTTCGGGGACGCCTTCGGGGGTGAGGCCGCCGAGGTAGACGATGCGCCGCACGCCCGCCCTGTGGGCCTGCTCCGCGAAGACGCGGGCGGCCCTGCGGTCGGTCTCCTCGAAGTCCTTGCCGGTGCCGAGGGCGTGGACCAGGTAGTACGCCACGTCGATGCCGCGCATCGCGGCGGCGACGGACTCGGTGTCGGTGACGTCGCCCCGGACCACCTCGGCGTCGCCCGCCCAGGGGTGGTCGCGCAGTTTGGCGGGGGTGCGGGCCAGGCAGCGCACCCGGTGGCCCGCGTCCAGCAGCTGCGGCACCAGCCGTCCGCCGATGTAGCCCGTGGCCCCGGTGACCAGGCAGTGCAGCCCCGCCCCCGAGTCGTGCTCGGCTCGCCCCGTGTCCACAGTCCGTTCCTCCGCCCGTCCGTCCGGTGTCGTGCCCTTGTACCCGATCATCACCGCTGGGACCGCGCGGTGCCTGTCGTGGCGCGGTCCTCGGTGCTGTTCGGCGCGGGGGCGGTCGCCGGATGCGTGCGTTCAGGGGCGCAGGCGGATCGTGGCGGCGACCGGGAGGTGGTCGCTGCCGGTGGCGGGCAGCGGCCGGATGCCGAGGACGGTCGCGGAACGAGCCAGGACCTGGTCGATGCGGGCCACCGGCAGCGCGGCGGGCCGGCTGAAGGCAAGCCGCTGCGGGGCCGGGCGCAGCCGGGTGGTGACGGGGGCGAGTCCCGGGTCGCCGGCGGTGGCGTTGAGGTCGCCGAGCAGGAGGAGCCGTTCCTCGGGTTCGGCGGCGATCGCGGCACCGAGGCGCGCGGCGGCGGCGTCCCGGGCGGCGGAGTCGAGGCCGGTGGCGGGGCGCAGGCGCACGGACGGCAGGTGGACGACGTGGACGGCGGTCCGGCCGTACGGCGTCAGCGCGGTGGCGCGCAGCCCCCGGTTCCAGTCGGGGCCGAACCCGGGCGGCCGGATGTCCAGCGGCCGGACGTCACGCAGCGGGTACGCCGACCACAGCCCCACGGTCCCGTGGACCGCGTGGTACGGGTAGCCGGGCGCGAGCACGGCCCGGTAGGCGGGCAGGGCGGCCGTGGTCAGCTCCTGGAGGGCGATGAGCCGGGGCCGGGCGCGAGTCAGGGCGCGGGCGGTGCCGGCCGGGTCGCGGTTGTCGTCGGCGGCGTTGTGCTGGACGACGGTGATGACGCCGGGGCCGGTCGCGGGGGGCTCCGGTGGCTCCCCGCCGTACCGGGCGAGCCACACCCCGGCGGGCAGCAGCAGGGCGAGCAGCGCGAGGGCGGAGCGCCGCAGCCGGGCCGCGACCAGCAGGACGGGCAGGAGCAGCCCCAGCCACGGCAGGAACGTCACGACCAGGCTGTCGGGACGCCCGGCGGTCCGGGGCACGGCACCGGGGAAGGCCAGCAGGCAGGCCGCGGCGACGGCGGTCGCGGCCACCACCCGCCCCCGCCGCCAGGGCGAGGACCGCCCCGGCCCGCTGGTCCCGGCCGGCCGCGTGCGCGTTCCCGTACCCCTGTCCACACCGGACGACGACGCACCCGCACCGGATCGGGTTCCCGGACGGCGACCGGGGTGACCGGCGCGTGGTCACCGTGCCGTGGTTCATGGACGAGGTCCTGACCAGGAGCGGCAAGCTGCCGACGGCGTAGGCCGGCAGGAGCGTCAGTGGGCGTCCGGCGGCAGGGGTTCCTCCCACCGGACGCCCGGCGGCAGGACCGTGTCGGCCTGTTCCGGGCCCCAGGTGCCCGGGTCGTACGGGTGCGGGGCGAGGTCCCCGGTGAGCACCGGGTCGACGGCGCGCCACGCGGCCTCGACGGTGTCCTGCCGGGCGAACATCCAGCGCTCTCCCGCGAGGGCCGCGCCGATGAGCCGGTCGTAGGGGCGCATGTCGAGCGCCGCGCTCCGGTGGAAGGCCAGCGCCTCGCGCTGCGCGGCGGCGCCGGGCCCGGGCTTCTTGCCGAGCAGGCCCAGGCTGAGGGCGGTGTCGGGGCGCAGCCGTACCCGCAGGTGGTCGGCGCCCAGGGCGTCGCCGAGGCCGAAGACGTCGGTCGGGGGCCTGCGGAAGGTGACGACGACCTCGGTGGCGGACACGGGCAGCTTCTTGCCGGCCCGGATGAGGATGGGCACGCCTGCCCAGCGCCAGGAGTCCAGGGAGAGGCGCGCCGCCACGAACGTCTCGGTGCGGGAGCCGGGTTCGACGCCCTCGACCTTGTCGTAGCCGGTGTACTGGCCGAAGACGGTGGTGCGCGGGTCCAGTGGTTCCAGCGCGGTGACGACCCGGGCGCGGGCGTCGTCCCACTCGGACAGTCCCGGCCCGTCCGGGGGGTCGGCGGTGACGGTGGCGAGCACTTGGAGCAGGTGGTTCTGGAGGACGTCCCGCACGGCGCCGGTGCGGTCGTAGAAGCGGCCCCGGTCGTCGACGCCGAACGCCTCGCCCATGGTGATCTGGACGCTGTCCACGTAGGTGCGGTTGAGCAGCGGTTCGAGGACGGAGTTGGCGAACCGGGCGTACATCAGGTTCTGCATCTGCTCCAGGCCGAGCCAGTGGTCGACGCGGAAGACCGCGTCCTCGGGGAAGACCTGGTGGACGGTCGCGTTGAGTTCGCGGGCGCTGCGCAGGTCGGTGCCGAAGGGCTTCTCGATCATCACCCGGGCACCCTCGGCGTGCCCGGTGGTGGCGATGCCCTGGGCGATGCGGCCGAAGAGGGCCGGGGGGACCTCCAGGTAGAACAGCGCGCGGCGGGAGTCGCCGAGCGTCCGCCCGAGGGTGTCGTACGTCGCCGGGTCGGTGAGGTCGCCGTCGATGTAGCGCAGCGCTTCCAGGACGCGGCGGCCGGGCGCTCCGTCCGGGTCGATGCCGGCGTGCCGCAGTGAGGCGGCGGCGTAGTCGCGGAACTGGTCGAGGCCCCACCCGCTCCTGGCCACGCCGATGACCGGCACGTCGAGCATGCCGCGTCCGGCCAGTCCGGCGAGCGCGGGGAAGGTCTCCAGTTTGGCGAGATCTCCGGTGGCGCCGAAGATGACGAGCGCGTCCACGCGGTCCGTTGCCATGGTGTCTCCCGTTCGGGGTGGGGTCAGCCGAGCCGTCGTACCAGGTGGTCGCCCACCCGCAGCGCGTTCGCCATCACGGTGAGGGACGGGTTGACGGCGCCGATGCTGGGGAGGAAGGACGCGTCGACGACGTACAGGTTGTCGAGGTCGTGGGCGCGGCAGTCGGGGTCCAGGGCCGAGGTGGCGGGGTCGGTGCCGAAGCGGACGGTGCCCGCCTGGTGGGCGGTGGCGCCGATGGGCATGTCCTTGTGCAGGTACGCCTTGTGGGGCAGCAGGTGGTGGGGGTGCATGCCGAGGTCCTCCAGCATGCTCTCCAGCCGGTGCCGCAGCCGCCGCAGGCCCTCGGTGTTGGTGTCGCGCAGGGCGAGGTGGACGGCGCCGTCCCGGTCGAGGGTGACCCGGTTGCGTGGGTCCGGCAGGTCCTCGCCGCACAGCCAGAAGTCGACCGAGTGGTGGGCGAGGACTTCCAGGGGCATGTCGGGCGGGCCGAGACCGGCCCAGTGGGGGGCGTCGGCGCGGATCTGCTCGGCGTCGGACTTGCCGAGCATCTGGATGCCGCCGAGGGGGTAGTCCCAGTCGTCGGCACCGGCGTAGAAGTCGTTGACCGCGAGGGTCTTCTGGAAGCGGGTGGGGTTGGGCTCCCGGGACACCGCCATCAGGGCCTCGTTGTTGTGGCGGAGGTAGTGCCGGCCGACGGTGTCGGAGCTGTTGGCCAGGCCGCCGGGGTGGCGGTCGGAGGCGGACTTCAGCAGCAGGACGGCCGTGTTGACCGCTCCGCAGGCCACCGCGAACACGTCGGCGCGGAAGCGGACGACGGTGCCGTCCTCCAGGGTGGTCACCGCGCGGGTGACGGTCCGGCCGGTGGGGTCGGTCTCCAGGCGGTCCACCCGGGCGCCGGTGAGGAGGGTGAGGTTCTGGTGGCGCAGCGCGGGGGTGACGCAGACGGTCTCGGCGTCCGACTTGGCGAGCAGCGGGCAGGGGAAGCCGTCGACGCGGTCGCAGCGGATGCAGGCGCTGTCGCGGGTGGGCAGCCCGTCGGGCCCCTCGGTGAGGTCGACGCCGATGGGCAGCGGGAAGGGGTGCAGTCCCAAAGCGCTCAACTGCTCGGCGAGTTGGGCGATGCGCGGCGCGTGGGTGACCGGCGGATGGGCGTACGGGGTGCTCGACGGGCCCTCGGTGGGGTCGTCGCCGTGGTGGCCGTGGACGCGGTAGAGGTGCTCGGCCTCGCCGTAGTAGGGCTCCAGGTCGCCGTAGTCGAGGGGCCAGGCCGGTGAGAGGCCGCCGTGGTGCACGATCTCGTGGAAGTCCCGGGGGCGCAGCCGGAAGAGGGCGGCGCCGTAGAACTTGGTGTTGCCGCCGACGTAGTAGTTGACCTCGGGCGGGAACGGCTTGCCGTCGTGGTCGTACCAGAGGTCGGGCGCGCGGTAGCGGGACTCGACGAACACGGCCCGCGAGTCCCAGTTGTCGCGTTCCCGCGGCAGGTGGCCGCCGCGTTCGATGAGCAGGACGCGTTTGCCGGACGGGGCGAGGCGGTGGGCGAGGGTGCCCCCGCCGGCGCCGCTTCCGACGATGACCACGTCGTAGTGCTGGTCGTCCACGGATCCCTCCGAGGCCTCTTGGCACCGATCCGCCGGACGCGAGGGCTCCGGACTCCGGGCCGCCGGACACGGGGTCATTCCCTTCCACGCTAGGCGGGCTTCCCGGGGCCCGCATCCGCGCGTCCCCGGCCCGGGGCGCGGTCACATCAGGTGCGGCGGCATCCGTTCCGGGGGTTTCGCCTCGCCGCCCAGCAGGCGCCGGTCGAGGGCGTCGTCGAGGGTGGTCGCCGCCATGACGAGCGCGAGGTGGGTGAACGCCTGCGGGAAGTTGCCCAGTTGCTCCCCGCTGGGGCCGATCTCCTCGGCGAACAGGCCGACGTGGTTGGCGTAGGTGAGCATCTTCTCGAAGGCGAAGCGGGCCTGTTCCAGCCGTCCGGCGCGCGCCAGGGCGTCGACCCACAGGAAGCTGCACAGGCTGAAGGTGCCCTCGCTGCCGCGCAGTCCGTCGGGCGAGGCGTGGGGGTCGTAGCGGTAGACCAGGCTGTCGGAGACGAGCCCCTTCTCCATGGCGTCGAGGGTGCTGAGCCAGTCGGGGTCGGTGGGGGACGCGAAGCCGACCCGGGGGACGAGGAGGAGCGAGGAGTCGAGGACGTCGTCGTCGTAGTGCTGGACGAAGGCGCGGCGGCCGGGGTGCCAGCCCTTGTCCATGATCTGGGCGAAGACGGCGTCCCGGGTGGCGCGCCAGCGGGCGGCGTCGGCGGGCCAGGAGAGCCGGTCCGCCAGGCGCAGGCCGCGGTCGAAGGCCACCCAGGTCATCACCCGGCTGAAGGTGAAGTCCTTGCGGCCGCCCCGGGTCTCCCAGATGCCGTCGTCGGGCCGGTCCCAGCGGGTGGTGAGCTCGTCGAGCACGCGGGCGATGGCGCGCCAGTCGCGGTACGAGAGCCGGGGCGCGCCGCCCCGCCCGCCGGAGCCGCGTTCCTGGGCGAGGGCGTAGAGGGCCTCGCCGTAGATGTCGAGCTGGAGCTGGTCCTTGGCGGCGTTGCCGACCCGGACGGGGGCGGAGCCCCGGTAGCCCTCCAGGTGCGGCAGGGTCTCCTCGGGCAGGTCGGGGTCGCCGTCCACCCGGTACATGATCTGCAAGGGGGTGCCGGCGGGGCCGTGCGGCAGGTCGGCCCGCTCGGAGAGGCGGCGGGTCAGCCAGTCGGTGAAGGCGGCCGCCTCCTCCTCGAACCCCAGGTCCAGCAGGGCCCGTACGGACAGGGAGCCGTCCCGGATCCAGGTGTAGCGGTAGTCCCAGTTGCGCTCGCCGCCGACCTGTTCGGGCAGGCCCATGGTGGCGGCGGCGATCGGCGCCCCGGTGGGCAGGTGGGTGAGCAGCTTGAGGGTGATGGCGGAGCGGTGGACCATGTCGGGCCAGCGGCCCCGGTAGCGGGTGGTGCGCACCCAGCCCTGCCAGAAGCGGATCGCGTCCCACAGCCGGTCGGTCAGCTCGCCGGTGGTGGGCGGGGCGGGTGGCGGGCCGCCGGTGGCGCACACGGTGAGGGCGGCGCCCGCGCTCTCGCCGGCGTTCAGCGCGACCGTGCCCTCGATGTCGTCGCCACGGCGCCGCAGCGGGAAGGTGGCCCCGACGTGGGCGTCGAGCCGGGTGCCGTGGAAGACGGCGTGCCGGTCGCCCTCGGTGGTGAGCGTGTGGCGGTCGCGCCCGAAGTCGAACCGGGGCGCGCAGGCGAGGCGGAAGCGCACCGAGCCGCGCATGCAGCGCACCATGCGGAACAGGGTGTGCCGGTCGCTGGGTGCCCGGGTGAGCAACGGGGGCATCCAGTCGAGGAGTTCGCCCACTCCGCCGGGTGACATGAAGCGGGTCACCAGCACCGCCGTGCCGGGGTAGTAGAGCTGTTTGCTGGTGGTGCCGTCGGGCGGGTCGGGGCCGAGCGCGAAGTGCCCTCCCCGGTCGTGGTCGAGGAGCGCGGCGAAGACGCCCGGCGAGTCGAACCGGGGGGCGGCGTACCAGTCGACGACGCCCTCCGCCGAGATGACGGCCGCGGTCTGGAGGTCGCCCACCAGGCCGTGGTCCGCGATGAGGGGATAGCGCTGCACGGGACCCTCCAGGGGGTGTGCCGTCCTGCCCGTCACCGTCCCATTGTCGCCGGGGCCCCCGGATCCGGCGCGTCCGGCGGCGGGGCGCCGTCCGGGACCGGCGGGCCGGCGCCCTCGCGCCTACGCTGGAACCGGGACGCGCGCGACCGGCGCGCCCCGGTTCGGTCACCGGCTGCGCCGGAGGTGGAACGGCCTTGCACCGAGTACGTACGGACGCCGGTACGCGGCACCGCTCCCCCGCCCCGCCGGGCCGGGCGTGCCGCCCCGTGCCGTGGCGCCGGTGAGCAGGCTCCCGCGGCGGGTCCGTGCCGCCGCCGGGGTGTGGCGCGACGCCCGGCACCGGGCCGCGCTGCGCTCGGCGTTCCGGGTCACGCTCGCCGTGTCGGTGGGCTTCTTCCCCTGCCGGTACGGCCTGGAGCGGCCGGTGATGGCGGTGTACGCGCTGTTCGCGGTGATCGCGCTGGGCGTGCTGTCCCGTACGGCGGGGTCGGGCCGGGCCGCGGCGGCGGGGGTGCTCAAGGCGCTGCCGGCGGCGCTCGCGCTGACGGCGCTGGGGACCTGGATCGCGGTGTGGACGTGGACGGCGGTGCTCGGCATCTTCGTGGTGGGTTTCGCGCTGATGTTCGCCGCCGTCGCGGGGCCGCGTCCGGCGGGCCCGTCCAGCGGGCTCCAGCTCTGCTGCATCCTGGCGTGCTTCCCGCCGTACGCGCCGGAGCAGCTGGGCGACCGGCTGGCGGGGATCGCCCTGGGGCTGGTCCTGCTGGCCGCCGCGGAGCGCTGGGTCCTGCCGGAGCGCGCCGCCCCGGGCCACCGGGCACGGCTGGCGCTGGCGGTCGGCACCGCCGCCGCTCTCGCCGCCTCCCCGGCCGCCGGCGCGGGCGGCCGGCCCGGCGCGGCGGACGGCGGCGGAACCGGCGCCGCGCCCGGGGTGGACGCCCTCGCCGTGGCGGACGCCCTGAGTCCCGCCACGCTGCCCCCGCAGGAGCGGCCCGCCGCGCCCACCCGGTCGAGCCGGGCCTACGCCCAGGCCGGGGCGTCCGCGCGGACCCTGCTGCACCAGCTCCACCAGCTCGTCACCACGGGCCCGGACCGTTCCGGCGACCCCGGCCGCGCCGGGCGTCCCGACCCGCTGGTGACCGCGCTGCTGGCGGCGATGGCGGACACGCTCCAGCAGACGGCGGCGGCACTGCGCGGGAGCGCCCCGCCACGCCCGGGCACCGTCCATCCGGCGATCGTGGGGTTCCAGTCCGCGCGGCACCGGGAGGTGCGCTCCCGGCCGGAGGCCGACCCGGCGCTGAGGTCGGCGGTGCTGGCCGCCGCGGAGTCGGCGCGCAATGTGGAGCTGGCGGTGCGGATCGCCCTGCTGGGCCGGCGGGTCGGCCCGGTGGAGCCGCGGTCGCTGTTCTGGTACGCGGACGCCCCGGCCCTCCGGCTGTGGGCCCGGCGGGTGCGCGGGCACCTGACGCCCCGCTCGGTGCTGTTCCAGAACGCCGTGCGGGTGGCGCTGGGGCTGGCCGCGGCCCGGCTGGTGGCGGGGCTGCTGGACCTGTCGCACGGCTTCTGGGTGCTGCTGGCCGTGCTGACGCTGGTGCGGACGACGGTGCTCCAGACCCGGTCGGTGGTGGCCCGGGCGCTGGGCGGGACGCTGGTGGGCGCCCTGGCCGCGGCGGCGCTGCTGACGGCGGCGGGGCCGGCTCCGGCGGTGTACGCCGCGCTCCTCGCCCCGGTGATGATGGTGGCGTTCACGGTGGGTCCGCTGCTCGGCGTGGCGTGGGCGCAGGGCCTGTTCACCGTGGTGGTGTCGGTGGTGTTCGCCCAGCTGGCGCCGGTGAGCTGGCAGCTCGACGAGGTACGGCTGCTGGACGTCCTCACGGGCAGTGCGATCGGGCTGGTGTGCGGGCTGCTGGCGTGGCCGAGGGGCGCCCGGCGGGAGCTGCGCACCGCGATGGCGCACCTGCTGCGGGAGTGCGCCGGGCTGGTCGCCTCCACGGCGGCCGCGCTGGCCGGCGGCCCGGCCCGGCGGGCGGCCGGGGTGGACGGCGAACCGGCCGCCCATGCCCTGTTCCTCGCCCAGACGGCGTACGCCCAGTATCTGACCGAACCGGCCGCCCGCCCCGGCCGCGCGGCCGGCCCCGGCGCGCCCGGCCGCGGCGGCCGGGAGGACGCCCCGGGCGGCACGGGGGAACCGGGCGGCGCGAGGGAACCGGGCGGTGAGGCGCTGGACTGGCACGCGGCCCTGATGATCGGGCAGCACACCCTGGCGGGCGCGTACTGGCTGCCGCTGTACGACCGGCCCGGTGCGGGCGCCGTTCCCGAGCGGGACGGGGACGCGCTGCGGAGCCGGGCGGAGAGCCTGGCCCGCTCCCTGACGGCGGTCGCGGACGCCGCCGCCTGTGGCCAGGGCCCGCCGCCGGACGTCCCGGGGCCCGGCGCGGCGGTGGTGCCCCGGGCGGGCGTGCCCGAACTGGCCGACCTGCGGCAGTGGCTGGCGGTCCTCCGGCACGACGTACGGCTGCTGACCGGAGCGGGCCGGGAGATCCGCTGAGCCCCGGGCCCCCCGGCTCAGTACGCGACGGAGATCCGGGCGCGGGGGTGGCCGCCCTTCTCCAGCTCGTCGACGAAGGCCACGGCGTAGTCCTCGGCGCTGATGCGGCTCTCGCCCTCGGCGTCGGTGAGCAGGGTGTCGCCGCCGACCCGGAAGGTGCCCGTCCGCTCCCCCGGGGCTATCAGCGCGGCCGGGGAGACATAGGTCCAGTCGAGGTCGGTGGTGCGGCGCAGCACGGCGAGCAGGTCGGCGTGGGCCAGGGCCTCCCCCCGGTACGCGGCGGGGAACCCGGGGGCGTCGGCCAGCGGCACGCCGTCCGCGGTGGTCAGGGACCCCGCGCCGCCGACGACGACCACCCGGCCGGCGCCGCCGGCGCGTACGCCCCGCAGGAAGGCGTCGTACAGGGCGGCGAACGGCACTCGGGGGTCGGTGCCGTCCCGGGGCGGTACCAGCGCGGAGGCCACCACGTCGGCGCCGGCGACCGCCTCGGCGACCTGCCGGGCGGTGGCGGCGTCGGCGGCGACGGCCGTCACACCGGGTCCCGGCACCGGCGCCTCGCCGGAGCGGGAGACGGCGACGACCTCGTGGCCCCGGCGCACCGCCTCGGCGGCGATCCGGCTGCCGATCATTCCGGTGGCCCCGAACAGACTGATCCTCATGGTGGTTCCCTCTCGCGTGGTGCTCCGATTCGGACGTCGCCGGGCCCGGTGGGGCCCGGCGTGTTCCAACGTAGGAGGCGGGGCAGGGCGCCTCGGGGTACGGTGGCGACGGATGATGGTCAGAATCCGACACACCCGGGAGAAGCCATGGACGGCGGGCCGATCAGGGAGGTGCCCTTCGCCGCCCCGCCCGGGGTGCCGTCGGGCGTCGAGGTGCTGACCTTCGGGGAGCTGGCGGCGCGGCTGCCGCGGCGGAGCGTCCTGACACCGCAGCGTCCCTCCTTCCACCACCTGATGGCGCCGCTCTCCGGGGAGCTGCGGCACGCGGTGGACTTCACGGTCCACCGGGTGGTGCCGGGCTCCTGGCTGTGGGTGCGGCCGGGGCAGGTGCAGCAGTGGTACGACCTGGGTGCGGCCGAGGGCCATGTGGTGCTGTTCGAGACGGAGTTCCTGGACGCCGCGACCGCCGGCGCGGCGCGGCTGGCCGATCCGTACGCCGCCGCCGTCGCCACCCCCGGCCCGGACGACGCCGGGGCGCTGCTCCTGGCCGCCGAGCACCTGCGACACGAGTTCGGGGCGCTGGGGCGGCTGCCGCTGGAGGCGCACCGGGCGGCGCTGCGCCATCTGCTGGCGGTGCTGGTGCTGCGCCTGGCGCACGCCGTCCCGCCGTCGCCGGGCGGTGGTCCCGGCGGCCGGCCGGAGGGCCCCTACGAGCGCTTCCGGGACGCGGTGGAGGCCGGCTTCACCCGTACGCGCCGGGTGGAGGACTACGCCCGCGCGCTGGGCTACGCGCCCCGGACGCTGTCCCGGGCGACGCTCGCCGCCGCCGGGGTGGGCGCGAAGGAGTTCATCGACCGGCGGGTGGTGCTGGAGGCCAGGCGGCTGCTCGCCCACAGCGACCGGACCGCCGGCGGGATCGCGCTGGCGCTGGGCTTCTCCAGCGCGACCAACTTCGGCAAGTTCTTCCAGCACCGGACCGGTGTCACCCCGCTGGGCTTCCGCGACTCCGTACGCGGCGCGGCGGCGGACACCAGGCGATGACCGGCGAGGTGCGCGCCTTCGGGCGGGGCGTCAGCTCTCCGGGAACGCCGGCGGGATGCCGAGGTGGGGGGCGACGGTGCGCCAGAGGGTGGAACGGGCGGCGGCGAGGCCGACCTTGGGGTCGTCCAGCATGACGCGGATGCCGAGGCCGTCGGAGAGGGCCAGGATCAGGGTGGCGACCGCGTCGGTGTCGCAGTCGGTGAACTCCCCGGAGGCGACACCGCGTTCCACCGCCCCGCCGACCCAGGCGTGCAGCTGGTCGTACAGGTCGACGGCGAGGTGCCGGGCCGCGGTGTCCCGCTGGGCCCGCACCCACAGCTCCTGCCAGAGCTTCCAGTCCTGCCGCAGCTCCTCGTCGGTGGGCAGCATGCTGCGGACGATCCGGGCCAGGACGACGGCGGCGGGGGCGGTGCCGCCGTCGTCACCGGCGTAGGTGCCGGTCTGGGCGAAGGAGTGCGTCATCGCCTCGGCGAAGAGCTTCTCGCGGGTGTCGAAGTGGTAGTGGAGCAGGGCCTTCGACACACCCGCGTGGTCGGCCACCTTGCGCATGCTGATGTTCTCGAACCCGATGTCGGCGATCACTTCGCACGCGGCCGTGAGGATGCGCTCGCGTGTCTCCTGCGCGCGTTCGGCCTTGGTCACTCGGCTTCTCCCCGTGTCGGCGCCCGCCGGGGCGGCGGACGGGCCCGCCGCCGGGCCTCCGGATCATCATTCTCGCCCACCCCGCCTCCCCGGTCGTACGGGGGACACGGCGGCGGCCCGGGAAGCCGGGCCGCCGCCGGGGCGGGAGGGGCGCCGGCCGTCAGGCGGCCGGTGACGGCATCCGCAGGACGCCGGTGCCGCGCTTGACCAGCTCCCCCGCGACAATCAGCCGCTGGATCTCGGAGGTGCCCTCCCAGATCCGGTCGACGCGCAGCTCGCGGTAGAGGCGCTCGACCGGGTACGAGCGGTCGTAGCCCCGGCCGCCGAAGATCTGCACGCACCGGTCGATCACCCGCCCGGACGCCTCGCTCGCCGCCAGCTTGGCGATGGCCGCCTTGGCGTGGAGGGTCTTGCGGTCGGCGACCCCCTCGTCCACCTCCCAGGCGACCTGGTGGGTGTAGGCGCGGTTGACCGCGATGTCCACCGCGCAGTCCGCCAGCATCCCCTGCACCAGCTGGAAGTCCGCGATCGGCGACCCGAACTGCCGCCGCTCCACCGCCCAGTCCCGCGCCAGCTCCAGCGCCCGCTCGGCCGCGCCGATCGTCCGCGCGGCGATCATCAGGCGTTCCTCGGTGAACCAGGAGCGGGTGATGTCGTAGCCGTCGCCCACCCCGCCGAGGACGGCGTCGTCCGGGACGCGGACGTCGGTGAGGGTGAACTCGGGGTGCTCGTAGACGAAGGTGTGCATCCAGCGGGGCACCCGGGTCATCTCGACGCCGGGCGTGTCCTTGTCGACCAGGAAGAGGGTCGGCGCCCGCTCCTCCCCCGCGGCGGCGAGCACGATCATGAAGTCCGCGTGGTCGCCGACCGTCACGAACCACTTCTCGCCGTTGAGCAGCCAGCCGCCGCCGGTCCGCGTGGCGGTGGTCGTCAGACTCTGGGGGTCGGATCCGGCCCCGGGCTCGCTGACGGCGTAGCAGTCGCGGCGCTCGCCCCGGATGACCGGCTCCAGATAGCGGGCGCGCTGTTCGGGGGTGCAGTGGGTCAGGGCGTTGGCCGGGCGCCACACCATGTCCCACAGCGCGCCGGTGAGGCGGCCCAGTTCGGCCTGGACGACGGCCTGCTCCAGGATGGTGAGGCCCGCGCCTCCCCACTCGGCCGGCATGTTGACCGCCTGGAGGCCGCTGTCGAGGACGGCGTCGCGGATCTTCTCGTGGGCGCTCGGGGGCAGGCCGTTGTTCTCCTCGCAGTCGTTCTCGTAGGCGCTGATCAGGTCGGTGAGCGCGCGGGCGGAGCGCCTGAGCTGCTCCTGGCGGGCGGTGAGGCGGAAGTCCATGCCGGTGTGTCCTCCGGATCGCGGGGAGAGGGGAGAGGAGGGAGAGAGCGAAGGGGGATTCAGGGGGCGGTGGGCAGGGCGAGGACCCGGGTGCCGCGCTTGACGAGTTCATTGGCGATGATCAGGCGCTGGATCTCGGAGGTGCCCTCCCAGATCCGGTCGACGCGCAGCTCCCGGTACATGCGCTCGACCGGGTACGAGCGGTCGTAGCCCCGGCCGCCGAAGATCTGCACGCACCGGTCGATCACCCGGCCGGCCGCCTCGCTCGCCGCCAGCTTCGCCGTCGACGCCTTGGCGTGCAGCGTCTTGCGGTCGGTGCCCGGCTGGTCGGCCTCCCAGGCGACCTGGTGGGTGTAGGCGCGGTTGACCGCGATGTCCACCGCGCAGTCCGCCAGCATCCCCTGCACCAGCTGGAAGTCCGCGATCGGCGACCCGAACTGCCGCCGCTGGACCGCCCAGTCCCGCGCCAGCTCCAGCGCCCGCTCGGCCGCGCCGACGGTACGGGCGGCGATCATCAGGCGCTCGTCGGTGAACCACTCCTTGGTCAGTTCGTAGCCGTTGCCGACCCCGCCGAGCACGTCCTCGTCGGGGACGAAGACGTCGGTGAAGGTGAATTCGGGGTGCCCGTTCACCGCGGAGTGCATGAAGCGGGGGACGCGGGTCATCTCGACACCGGCGGCCCCCTTGTCCACGAAGAACAGGGTCGGGGCGCGCTCGGGGCCGGCGTCGGCCTGGACCAGCAGGAAGTCGGCGATGTCGCCGCAGGTGACGAACCACTTCTCGCCGTTGAGCAGCCAGCCCGCGTCGGTGCGGGTGGCGGTGCTGGTGCCCGAGCCGGGGTCGGAGCCGGCGCCCGGCTCGGTGACCGCGAAGGCGTCGAAGCGCTCGCCCCGTACGACCGGCAGCAGGTACTTCTCCCGCTGGGCGTCGGTGCCGTACGCGAGGACGTTGGCGGGGCGCCAGGGGATGTCCCAGAGGCAGTTGGTGACCTTGCCGAACTCCTCCTCGACGATCACCTGGTCCAGCAGGGTGAGCCCCGCCCCGCCCCACTCCCGGGGCATGTTGATGGCGTAGACACCGGCGTCGATGGCGGCGCGGGTCAGTTCACGGACCGTGTCGGCGGGCAGCGGGCCGCCCGCCTCCTCGGACTGGTCCTCGTACCGCATCAGGAGCCGTGCGTAGGCGGCGGCTCGGGCCTTCAGGCCGGCCTGTTCGGGGGTGTAGCGGAAGTCCATGGCGGGTTCCTCCAGATCTCCGGGCGTCAGTGGGGGACGGCGCGCGCGTCCAGGGCGAGGGCCCCGTCCGGGCGCACCAGCAGCGGGTTGACCTCCAGTTCGGCGATCTCGGGGTGCGCGGCGGCCACGGTGGTGACGCGTTCGACGACGGCGGCCGCGGCCGCCACGTCGACGGCGGGCCGGCCGCGCACCCCGTCCAGCAGAGCGGCGCTCCGCAGTCCGCGCAGCAGTGCCTCGGCGCGGCGGGCCGGTACGGGCGCCAGCGCCAGGGCGACGTCCCGCAGCGTCTCGGCGAGGACGCCGCCGAGCCCGACCATGGCGACGGGCCCGAACCGGGGGTCGTGGCGCACGCCGACGATCAGCTCGACCCCGTCGGTGAGGTCGGCCATCGCCTCCACCGAGTGGGCGGGCGCGCCGAGCCGGGCGCGCATCTCCCGGTACGCGGCGAGCAGTGCGTCGCGGTCGGGGAGGCGCAGGGCCACCCCGCCCGCGTCGGACTTGTGCAGCAGGTGGAGGGCCTTGAGGACGTACGGGCCGTCGAACTCCCCGGCGGCGGCGAGCAGTCCGGCCTCGTCGGTGACCTCCCGGGCGGGCGGGAAGGGGACGCCGCCGGCCGCGAGCAGCGCCCGTACGCCGTGGTATCCGGTGTCCGTGAGCGGCGGCGCGGCGGGCGGCAGCGGGGGCACGCCGGCCCCGGGCGCCCCGCCGGCCGGGGCGGTCAGGGCGGCCAGCGCGCGGGCGGCGTCCTCGGTGGCGGCGTACACCGGGACGCCGGCCCCGCGCAGGACCCGGCAGCTCGGGGAGCCGGGGTACATCGACTGGACGACCAGGGGCTTGGAGCCCGCCCACAGATGCGCGGCTATCTCCTTGGCGGCCCGCTCCTCGCCCTCGGCGAGGACGGCACCGCCGGCCGGGCCGCCGCCCAGTCCGCCCCCGGCGGCGGCGTACCCGCCGAAGTAGCCGGTCATCAGGACGGCGTCCACGTCGTCGGCGGCGAGCAGCCGGCCGACGGCGTCGGCGTACGACAGGGGGCGCTGTTCGCCCATGCCGGCGAGGTCGACAGGGTTGCCGACGGCCGACTGGTCCCACAGCACGGCCCGCAGCGCGTCCTGGGCGGGTCCGGACAGCTCGGGGACGTCGAGCCCGGCGTCCTCGGCGGCGTCGGCGGCGACGGCTCCGTGGCCGCCGCCGTCGGTGAGGATGGCGGTCCGCCGCCCCCGCGCCCTGCGTGTCCCGCCGGTGAGCGCGGCGAGCACGACGGTCATCTCCCGTGCGGTACGGACGAGTTCGACGCCCGCGTCACGGCAGGCGGCGGCCACGACGCCGGCCGGGGTGGTGAGCGCCCCGGTGTGCGACGCGGCGCTGCGGGCGGACGCGCGGCCCCGGCCGGCGGTGAGCAGCACCACCGGTTTGCCCGCCCCGGCGGCGGCCCGGGCGAAGGCCCGGCCGTCGCCGAAGTCCTCGGCGTAGATGGCGATCGCCTCGGTGCCCTCGTGGCGGGCGCAGTCCTCGACCAGGTCGACCAGGGTGACGTCTGCCTGGTTGCCGAGAGAGACGAACCGGGAGTACCCGAGGCCGTGCGGCTCGGCGCGGAGCTGGAGTTCGAGGGCGAGGTTGCCGCTCTGGCTGAGGAGGGCCACCGTGCCGGGCGCGAAGCGGTCGGAGGCGAGGTACAGCTCGGTGGTGTTGTCGGCGATGCCGAGGCAGTTGGGGCCGACGAGGAGGGCGCCCGCCTCCCGGACCCGTGCGGCGACGGCCTGTTGCCGGGCGAGTCCCGCCGCGCCGGCCTCGGCGAACCCGGCGGTGATGCCGACCAGTGCCCGGGCCCCGCAGGCGAGGGCGTCGTCCACGGCGGCCTCGAACCCGGCGCCGGGCACGGAGATCACCACCAGGTCGACCGGTTCCCCGATCGCGGCGAGCGAGGGGGCCGCCGGCCGGCCGAGGACGGTGCCGCCGCGCCGGTTGACCAGGTGGACGGGCCTGCGGCCGGGGGCGCGGAGCGCCTGGGCGGCGACCGCGTGGCCGTACTTGGCCGGGTCGTCGCTGGCGCCGACGACGGCGACGGAGCGGGGGTCGAAGAGCGCCTCGAGGTCGCGGGGCATGTCAGCGCTCCGTCCGCAGGGCGTCGTTGGGGCAGCTCGCGGCGCAGGCGCGGGCCGTCTCCTCCTCGCCGGGCGGGACGGTGACGGCGACGATCCGCGCGTAGCCCCATTCGTCCAGCTCGACGAGGTCGGGGGCGTGTTCCTGGCACAGTCCGTAGCCCTGGCAGCGGGTGGCGTCCAGCAGGAGTTTCATGGCGTTCCTTTCAGCGGTGCGCGGGCTCGGGCGCCGCCCCGGGGGCGGGGGCGACGCGGGGCACGGTGACGGTCAGGCGGTCGTCGCCGCCGGAGCGCGGGGCGGCCGCGCAGGAGGGGCAGCGGGTGTCGAGGTGGGCGCGGACGACGTGGGGGAAGTGGCGCAGGAGGCTGCCGGCGGTGTGGGCGGCGGCGTCGAGCAGCCCGCACGCGCCGCGGCCGGGCAGCCCCCGGGCCCAGCGCCCGAGGGCGGCGAGCGTGTCGGGGCCGGCCGCCCCGAGGGCGAGTCCGGTCAGGGCCTCGCTGATCGCCCCGGTGCCCGACAGGCACACCCCGCACTGGCGGGCGCTGCCGGCCGCGAGGTGGGCCGCCGCGTCGGCCGCGGCGGTCACCGGGCAGTGGCCGGGGACGAGGAAGCGGATGGCCCCGCAGCCCAGCGCGGTGCCCGCGGCGGTGAGCGCGCCGGGGTCGAGCGGCAGGTCCAGGACGTCCGGGCCGGCCAGTCCGCCGAACAGCCCGCCCATGAGCGCGCCGGTCGCGCCGGGTGCGCCCGCCTCGGCCGCCAGGGTGCGCAGGGGGGTGCCGTAGGGGACTTCGGTGAGGACGGGGGTGGCGCGGTGGCCGGCGTCGTGGCCTTCGCCGGTGTCGTTGCCTTCGTCGGCGCCGTGACCGCCGGGACCGTTGTGACCGCCGTTGCCGTGGTGACTGCTGTGCCCGCCGTTGCCGCCGTGCCCGCCGTTGCCGCCGTGCCCGCCGTTGCCGGCGTTGCCGCCGTTGCCGGCGGACAGGGTCAGCAGGGTGGTGCCGGCGATGCGGTGCCGGTCGGCGGGGTGGGCGGCGACCAGGGCGATCCGGGCGAGGGTCTCGACGTTGGCCACCAGGGTGGGCGCTCCGCCCACGCCCCGCTCGAAGGGGCGGGGCGGTTTGGCGGCGGGCAGGGCGGGGCCGCCGTCGATCCGGCGTACGACGGCCGACTCCTCGCCCGCGACATAGGTGTGGCCGGTCTCCACCACCTCCACCGGCAGGGGCGGCGGGTGTTCCGCGAGCGCCCGGCGTACGGCGAAGGCGGCGGCGGGGTCGGACAGGTAGACGTAGCCGCGGGCCGCCCCGGTGATCGCGGCGGCGTGGGCGAGGCCGTCGAGGACCAGGTGCGGCCGGGCCCGGAGCAGCCAGCGGTCCTTTGCCGAGCCCGGCTCCCCCTCCTCGCCGTTCGCCACCACCACGGGCGCCGCGCCCCGGTCGCGGACGGCGCGCAGCTTCACGGCCGCCGGGAAGCCGGCCCCGCCGCGCCCGCGCAGGTCCGCGTCGGCGAGGTGGTCCAGCAGGGCGGCGGGTCCGGTGGTGGAGGTGTAGCCGCCGGTGGCGCGGTACGCCCCGGCGCTCTCGGTCAGCTCCGGTGCGGTGCCGAGCACGGGGCCCGGCGGCCGCGTCGCCGGGTGGCGGATGGTGGTCATCGTCCGGCTCCTGTCGGGGTCGGGGGCGGTGTGTCGGTCGGGGGCGGTGTGTCGGTCGAGGGTGGTGTGTCGGTCGAGGGTGGGGGGCGGGGCGCCGGGTGCGGGCCGGGGCGTCACCGGGCCGCGCCCGCCGGGGTGTCGGTCCGCAGCGTCCGCAGCGCGGTCTCCAGGGCGGCGCGGTCGGCGGCGGTGCGGCCGTACCCGGGGCCGGGCAGGCCGATCAGCATGCGGTGGTGGTCCAGGACCACCTCGCCGGCGAGCAGGGCGGCGGCGCGGTCGCCCTGCCGGGTGCCGTCGGCGACGGCGATCACCAGGGCGGTGACCTCGGCGAGGTAGCGGAGCCAGTCGTGCCGGCCGCCGCGCAGGATCAGGCGCTCCACGCGGCGCCGTTCGGCGGCGGTCCGCTGCCCGATCGCGCCGTCCTGGTGGGGCGCGGGGGCACGGAGCGCGGCGACCGCCGCGGGCAGTTCCCGCTCCGGTTCGGGGGTGAGCCCGAGCCAGGCCAGACGCCGGTGACCGCTCATGCGTGCCTCCTCCGGGAGGTGGGGGGCGGGGGCGGCCCGGGCCGCCGTACGCCGTGGGGTGGGAGTGGGGGGGGAAGAAGGGGGCGTAGGCGGGGGGCGGGACGCCCCACACCGTTCGCGTACGGGAATCGGGGCCGGCCGCTCCAAGGGGCCTGCACAGGCCCGTCACGGCCGGACCGGCACCGGTCCACAGAAGCTGACCGATCGGTCAGCCATGCACTACGCTAGCTGACCGATCGGTCAGCGTACAAGTCTTGACCCCACGGAATTCAGCCACCAGTCTTACTGTCCAATCGGTCAGCGTGGTCGTGGGCGTCCGTCCCGGCCGCCCTGCCCGCCCCGCTGGACCGCCCGACACCGAACCGCCGCACCGCCGGCACGGAGGAGTCACCCGATGCAGTCCGAAGCCCCCACCACCGCACCCGCCACGCCCGGCCGGGACACCCCCGGCTCCGCGCTCCCGGCCCGCCACTACACCGACCCCGACATGCTCGCGGCGGAGATGCGGCAGGTCTTCGCCACGTCCTGGCAGGTCGTCTGCCACGAGTCCGACCTGCCCCGGCCGGGCGCCCGGATCGCCGCCACCGTCGCGGACCGCGAGGTCCTGGTGGTCCGCACCGAGGACGGCGGCCTGGCGGCCCACCTCAATGTGTGCCGCCACCGCGGCACCCGCCTGGTCACCGGTCCGGAACCGGCCGGAAAGGCGATCCGCTGCCCGTACCACGGCTGGACCTACCGCCTCGACGGCACCCTGGTCGGCGCGCCGGAGGCCCGGCAGATCCCCTGCCTGGACAAGCCCGCCCTCGGCCTCTTCCCGGCCCGCGCCGAGTCCTTCCTGGGCTTTGTGTTCGTGAATCTGGACCTGGACGCCGTACCGCTGGCGGAGAGTTGCGCCGGGCTCGCCGACGCGGTCGGCCACTACGCCGGCGCCGACCTGGTGCCGGTCGGCCGCGACCGGATCCACGACCTCACCCGCGCCGAGGTGCAGCAGGCCAACTGGAAGGTCGCCGTCGACAACTACCTGGAGGGCTACCACGTCCCGGTGGCCCACCCGGGGCTGATGCGGCTGCTCGACTACCAGGGCTACACCTGCACGATCGAGGACGCGTACGCCCTGTTCACCTCGCCCCTGCGCGACAAGCCGTCCTCGAACTGGGCCGAGCGCCTCTACCAGCGCGTCGCCGCGCCCATGCCCGGTCTGACCGAGGCCGACCGCCGGGTGTGGCGGTACGCGGTGATCTACCCCAACACCCTCATCGACTTCTACCCCGACCACGTACTGGCCTGGACCGCGATCCCGACCGCCGTGGACCGGGTCGCCGTCCCCGGCGCCTTCTACACCCGCCCCGGCAGCGGCGCGCGCACCCGGCTCGCCCGGCGGCTGAACATCCACATCGGCTGGATCACCAATGACGAGGACGCCGAGCTGGTCGCCCGCGTCCAGAAGGGGCTGACCACCCCCGGGTTCGAACCCGGCCCCCTCTCGCGCCGCGAGTCCGCCGTCGGCTGGTTCGCCGACCGGATCCGCGCCGACCTGGCGCGCTGACGGATCTCAGCGGCCCCCGTCCGGCCGCCCGTCGCGCCGGCCCCCGCCCCGAGCCCCCGACTCTCCTCCCCCGACGCACCGATCGGCCCCGCCGTCCCGTACGGCCCTACGGAGAGGACACCGATGTCCCCCGAGGAACCCACCCCGTCCCGCCGCGCCTTCCTGCGCGCCTGCACCGCCGCCGCCGTCGGGCTCTCCGCGGCGGGCTGCGGCTTCGTCGCCGGAGCCGACCCGGCCGCCGAGGCCGCCGCGAACGAACCCATCGACGTCCGGGTCGACGGCGACCTCGTGTACTTCAACTGGGCCGACTTCGTGGCCCCGGCCGTCTTCGAGGGCTTCCAGCGGGAGTACGGCGTCAAGGTCGTGCAGTCCAACTTCGACTCCATGGAGGGCATGGCGGCCAAACTCAACGCCGGCAACCGCTACGACATCATCTTCCCCACCGCCAAGTGGGCCCAGCGCCTCGCCGACGGCGGCAGGCTCCGCCGGATCGACCACACCCGGCTGAGGAACGCCGAGGCGGTCTTCGGCGGGTACGACTACTTCGCCGACCCCTGGTACGACCCCGGCTCCGCCCACACCGTGCCCTTCATCATGTACAAGACCGGCATCGGCTGGCGGCGCGACCGGCTGGGCGACCTGGAGGGCTCCTGGGACGACCTGTGGAACCCCCGCGCGAAGGGCAGGGTCTTCGTCCTGGACGACCGCGACGAGGTGCTGGGCGTCGGCGCGCTCACCGTCGGCGCGGACCTCAACGCGTCCGGCTCCGGGGAGATCGGCCGCGTCACCGGCAAGCTGCGCTCGCTCCGCCCCCATCTGCGGGGCTTCTCCAGCGACAGCTACAACAACCTGCTCAACGGCAACGCCGACATGACCCAGGCGTGGAGCGGGGACATGGCCGCCATGCTCGCCCAGGCCAAGGACCCGTCGGTGCTGGGTTTCCAGGCCCCGCGGGAGGGGACGCCGGTCAACTCCGACTGCTACGCCATCCCGGCCGACGCCGAACACCCCGGCACCGCGATGCTGTTCATCGACTACATGCTGCGCCCCGACAACGTACGGCGGAACATCGAGTACATCGGCTACCCCATGCCGGTGGCGGGCAGCGAGGACACCTACCGCGCACTGGTGGAGCCCTTCCCCGAATGCCTGGTGACCCAGGACGACCTGAAGGCCGGCCTGTTCTTCCGCAACGGCACACCGGAGGCCGAACGGGCCCGTGACGCCGCCTGGACCGAAGTGAAGGCCGGCTGACATGGGAACCGACAGGAAAGCCAAGACCGCCTCCCGGGGCGGCAGGCGGGGGACCCGGCTCTGGACCTGGCTGATGCTCCCCGGCACCCTGTGGATGACCACCTTCCTGGTCGCGTCCCTCCTCCTGGTCGCCACCCTGGCGTTCGGCACCACCGACCCCCTGGGAAACCCGCGGTTCGGTCTCAACCCCGACAACTTCGCCGCCCTGACCGCCCCCGCGTACCGGACCGTGCTCCTGCGCTCGCTCGGGTACGCGCTGGTGACGTGCCTCATCTGCCTGCTGGTGGCCTATCCGGTCGCGTACGCCGTCGCCCTGCGCGGCGGGCGGTACAAGAACCTGCTCATCGCCGCGATCGTGGTGCCCTTCTTCGCCAACTACCTGGTGCGGATGTACGGCTGGTCGGTCGTCCTCTCCGACGACGGGCCCCTGCTGCGGCTCCTGCGGGCGGCGGGCCTCGCCGGCGAGGGCACCACGATCCTCCAGACCGGCGCGGGCGTGGTCGCCGGTCTCGTCTACGGCTTCGTCGTCTTCATGATCATCCCGCTGTACGCGGCGATGGAGCGCATGGACACCTCGCTCATCGAGGCCGGGCGCGACCTGTACGGAGGCCCGCTGCGGACCTTCCTGCTGGTCACCGTGCCCGCCACCCGGCAGGGCGCCGCCGCGGGCTGCGTCCTGGTCCTCCTCCCCGCGATGGGGGACTTCGTCAGCGCCCAGCTCATGGGAGGACCCGACCAGATCATGATCGGCAACCTGATCCAGGACAAGTTCTTCCAGGGCCAGAACTGGCCGCTCGGTTCCGCGCTCACCATGCTGCTCATGGCGGTGCTGTTCCTCGGGATGCTGGGCTATCTGCGCCGTACCCGCAAGGACGAGGCGGAGGCGGCCCGATGACCGCCACGGACACCTCCCCCACCACCGGTCCCACCCGTCCCGAGCCCCGGCCCCGGCCGCCCCGTCGCCGACGCCGCGGGGCCGAGCGCCGGCCGCGCTTCGCCCTCGCCGTCACGGTGGCCTTCTTCGCCTTCCTGTACCTCCCGGTCGGCGTGGTCGTGCTCTTCTCGTTCAACGCGCAGAAGTCCCTGACCGTCCTCGACGGGCTGAGCCTGCGCTGGTACCGGGCGTTCGCCCGCGACGAGGTGCTGCTCGGCTCACTCGGCACCAGCCTGGAGATCTCTCTGGTCGCCATGGCGGGCTCGGTCGTCCTGGGCGTGGCGCTGGCCCTGGGGCTGGTGCGCGGCCGGGGACGGCTCGGGTCGTTCGCCGGCCTGGTGATGCTCGTCCCCCTGATCACCCCCGAGATCGTCACCGGGGTGGCGGCGATGCTGCTGTTCAAGGGCGTGGGCGTCCCGCTGTCCACCACCACGGTGATCCTGGCCGAGATCACCTTCTCCGTCTCGTACGTGACGGTGATCCTGCGCTCCCGGGTCGCCGCCCTCAACCCGGAGATCGAGGAGGCGGCGCGCGACCTGGGCGCGACCCGCCGGCAGGCGCTGCGGCTGGTGACCCTGCCCGCGCTGCTGCCCAGCATCCTCGCGTCCGCGGTGCTCGTCTTCGCCCTCGTCTTCGACGACTTCGTCCTCGCCTACTTCACCACCGGCGTCGACCCGCAACCCCTGTCGGTCCGCATCTACTCGGCGATCCGGTTCGGCGTCCAGCCCACCATCAACGCCGCCGGCACGCTGATGCTCGCCGGATCGATCGGGCTCATCGTCCTGGCGCTCGCCATCCCGCGCCTCTTCGGCCGCCGCGGCGGCCTCGATCTGCTCTCCGGGAAGTGACCCCCATGCAGCCCTCCCTCCCCCACCCCGCCGTCCGGCTCGACCGGGTCGGCAAGCGGTACCCCGGCACCTCCGCCGACGCCTATGCCGTACGCGGAGTGGAACTCGACGTGGCCGCCGGTGAGTTCTTCTCCCTGCTCGGCCCCTCCGGCTGCGGCAAGACGACCCTGCTGCGGATGATCGGCGGCTTCACCGACCCCACCGAGGGGTGCGTGCTGCTCGGCGGGGAGGACGTCACGGGCCTGCCGCCGGAGAAGCGGGACGTCAACACCGTCTTCCAGAGCTACGCCCTCTT
Source organism: Streptomyces sp. NPDC015131 (assembly GCF_043079975.1). Taxonomy (NCBI): domain Bacteria; kingdom Bacillati; phylum Actinomycetota; class Actinomycetes; order Kitasatosporales; family Streptomycetaceae; genus Streptomyces; species Streptomyces sp. NPDC015131. The sequence goes on from NZ_JBIBVB010000008.1 coordinate 356,550, forward strand.
CGACCACCTGTCCCTCGCCGACAACGTGGCCTTCGGCCTGCGGCGCAAGCGGGTGCCGCGCCCGGAGATCCGCCGCAGGGTCGCCGACATGCTCGACCTCGTCCAGCTCGGCGCGGTCGCGGACCGCCGGCCGGCCACCCTCTCCGGCGGTCAGCGGCAGCGGGTCGCACTCGCCCGCGCCCTGGTCAACCGCCCCCAGGTGCTGCTGCTGGACGAGCCGCTGGCCGCGCTGGACCTCAAGCTCCGGCGCCGGATGCAGGTCGAACTCAAGCAGATCCAGCGAGAGGTGGGCATCACCTTCGTCTTCGTCACCCACGACCAGGACGAGGCGCTGACCATGTCGGACCGGGTCGCCGTGATGAACGAGGGCCGTGTCGAGCAGTGCGGCACGCCCGAGGACGTCTACGAGCATCCCGCGAGCAGCTTCACCGCCTCCTTCCTGGGCACCTCCAACCTGGTGCCGGGCACCTACCGCCCGGGGCGGATCGTCCTCGACGCGGGCCCCGAGCTGCCGGTGTGCGCCCGGCCGGGGCTCGCCGACGGCAGCAGGGTGAGCCTGTCGATCCGGCCCGAGAAGATCTGGCTCTCGGACCTGGAGCCCGGGATGGCGCGGGTGGAGGGGGTGGTCCGCGAGACGGTGTACTCCGGCCCCACCACCACGTACCTGATCGAACTCGCCCCCGGGGTCACGGTGTCGGTGCTGGAGCAGAACACCGACCGCTCCCGGATGGAGGACCGCTGGTGCGGCGGGGAGCGCGTCGAGGTGGGCTGGCGGCCCGAACACGGCCTCGTCCTCGACTGAGCCGTCCCGCGCCCCGCGCCGCGTCCTCGAACGAGAGTCCCGCGGCCCCGCGCCTCGTCCTCGGCCGAGACGTCCCGCCCCCTGCTCCCCTCTCCCCCGTCCCGGCCCCCCGGGGCCCGATGCACCGCGGGCCAAGTCCCGCGCCACCGGAGGTGGCTCCCCCCATGAACCACGACGTCATCGTGCTCGGCGCGGGCCTGGCCGGTCTCGCCGCCGCCCGCGACCTCGCCGCCGGCGGCGCGGACGTCCTCGTCGTCGAGGCGCGCGACCGGGTCGGCGGCCGGGTCGAGCAGACCGCGCTGCCGGACGGACGGCTCGTCCAGCTCGGCGGCGAGGTGGTGGGCCGCGCGCACACCGCCTACACCGCGCTCGTCGCCGAACTGGGCCTCACCCTGGTGCCCAGCTACGTCGCCGAGCCCGGCGCGCTCGTGCGCGCCACGCCCGAGGGGGTGTCCGCCGGGGACCCTCCGCACTGGTTCGGGGCCGGGGACGACGCCCGGCACCGGGAGGCGTGCGCCGCCTTCGCCGCGCTGGCCCGGACCGTCGACCCCGCCGACCCGTGGTCCCACCCCGAGGCCGCCGCCCTGGACCGGCTCTCGGTCGGCGACTGGCTGCGCGCGACGGGAGCGGGGCCCGCGGTCGTACGCCTCTGGGAGATCGGCCAGCTGGCCCTCGCCGACGGCTCCTGCGAACGGACCTCGCTGCTCGCCGCGGTGCGCAAGCACGCCGCCGTCCCCGGTGACGCCCCCTACGCCTACGAGGCGTGGGAGGGCCTGAGGGTGGCCGAGGGCTCGGCGACGGTGGCGCTGCGGATGGCGGCCGGTCTCGCCGGACGGGTCCGGACGGGCTCCCCGGTCGTGTCCGTCGCCGTGCGGCGGCACGGTGGCTGCTCCGTACGGCTCGCGGGCGGTGAGACGCTCACCGCCGGGGCCGTGGTCAGCGCCCTGCCGGCCGGCCCGCTGCGCGCGGTGGCGGTGAGCGGGGTGCCGGAGGAGCGGCTCGACTCGCTGCACCGCCAGCGCCACGCCGTCGCGGCCAAGTTCACGGCGGCGTACGAGCGGCCCTTCTGGCGCGCGGCGGGGCGCAGCGGCCTCTCGGAGAGCGAGGGCGTCCTCGGCAGCACCTGGCCGCAGAGCCAGGGCGTCCTCTCCGCGCTCGTCCCGCCCGAGCGGTACGGCGTGCTGCTGGGCGCGCCGCCCGGGTCGCGCACCGCCGGACTGCTGGCGGAGGTCGCGCGGCTGTACGGTGACGAGGCGCTCCGCCCGCTCGCCTGCCATCTGCGGCTGTGGGGCACCGATCCCTGGACGCTGGGGTACGTCACCCAGTGGGCGCCCGGGGATGTGATGGCCGTCGGCCCGGCGCACGGCACGCACGCCCCGCCGTTCTACGTCTGCGGTTCGGACCAGTGGGTGGCCGGCTACATGGAGGGTGCGGTACGGACCGGGCGCGCCGCCGCCGAGGAGGTGCTGCGCCATGGCTGAGGTGCTGCACAACCACATCGGCGGGGTGGACCGGCCGGCCGCGTCGGGGGCGGTCATGGACCTGGTGGACCCGGCGACCGGGCGGGTGCACGGCCGTGCCCCGCTGTCCGGGCCGGCCGACACGGACGCCGCCTGTGCCGCCGCCTCCGGCGCGTACGAGCGGTGGGCGGTGACGACCCCGGCCGAGCGGCAGCGCGCCCTGCTGCGGATCGCCGATGTGGTCGAGGCGCACGCGGACGCGCTGACGGCCGCCGAGTGCCGGGACACCGGGAAGCCTCCGGAGCGGTTCCGGGAGGGTGAACTGCCCGCCATCACCGACACGTTGCGCTATTTCGCCGGTGCCGCGCGGAACCTGCCGGGGGCGGTCGCCGCCGAGTACACGGAGGGCCGTACGTCGCTGCTGCGCCGGGAGCCGGTCGGGGTGTGCGCCCAGATCACTCCGTGGAACTACCCGTTGATGATGGCGGTGTGGAAGATCGCGCCGGCGATCGCCGCCGGGAACACCACGGTGCTCAAGCCCGCCGACACCACGCCGTCGTCGTCGGTGCTGCTGGCCCGGCTCGCCGCCGCCCATCTGCCGCCGGGCGTGCTCAATGTGGTGTGCGGCGACCGGGAGACCGGCCGGGCCCTGACCGCGCACCGCGAGGTGGCCCTGGTCGCGCTCACCGGCAGCGTCCGGGCGGGCCGGGAGGTCGCGGCCGCGGCGGCGGCCGGACTCAAGCGGGTCCATCTGGAGCTGGGCGGCAACGCGCCGGTGATCGTCCACGACGACGTGGACGTGGCCGCGACGGCGGCGGAGCTGGCGGGCATCGCGTACGACAACGCCGGGCAGGACTGCACGGCGCCCGCGCGGCTGCTGGTGCGGCGCGAGGTGTACGACGACTTCGTCGCCGCCTTCGCCGCCTCGGCGCGCGAACTGTGCGTCCGGACCGGGGTGGGTCCGCTCAACAGCGCCGCCCAGCTGGCGTCGGTGCGGGGGCTGCTGGAGCGGCTGCCGGGCCGGGCGGAGATCGTCACGGGGGGCCGGCGCGTGGAGTCCCCGGGCTTCTTCCACGAGCCGACCGTGGTGACCGGGGTGCGCCAGGGCGACGAGATCGTACGGGAGGAGATCTTCGGACCGGTGGTGACCGTCCAGCCCTTCGCCGGCGAGGCGGAGGCGCTGCGGCTGGCGAACGGCGTCCCGCTGGGCCTCGCGGCGAGCGTGTGGACGGCCGGCCACGACCGGGCGATGAGGGCGACCCGGGCGCTGCACACCGGCATCGTCTGGGTGAACACCCATGGCACGACGGTCTCCGAGATGCCCCACGGCGGGGTCAAGAACTCGGGCCACGGCAGCGATCTGTCGATGTCCGGGCTGCTGGACTACACCCAGGCCAAGCACGTGATGTTGTAGCGCGCGCCGCCATGGGCCGTGCCCGGGACGCGCGCGCGGCCGGCCGGTGGCGCTCTCGTCGGGGAGCGCCACCGGCCGGGGGACACGGCCGCGGCCGGCGGGCTCAGCGGCCGAGGGCCTGCTTGAGCTCCTGCTTGTTCATCGAGGAACGGCCTTCGATGTTCTTCTTCTTGGCCTCCGCGTACAGCTGGTCGCGGGTGGGGCCCTGGGCGCCGCTGTGCGAACGCTCGCCGCCGCGCTGCGAGGCGGACTTCCGGTCCTGGGTGGAGGTCTTGCTTGCGGTCTTCGACTCGCCGGACCGCGCGCGCTCCTTGTTGACCGTGCGTGCGGCGATCTCCTTCGCCCGGCCGGTCGGCGCGCCCCGCTTCTGGGCGCTGTCCTTGATGTGCTCGTACTGCCGTTCCCGCTTGGGGCTGGATCCTGCCGGCATGGTCGCCTCCGATGTCGTGGTTCGTCGCAGTCCGATGTCTGCCTCGTTCTCCCGACTGCCCCGTCGGAAGCGCGCCTACCCGGACCTCTGCCATTTCACGTCAGGTGCGTCCGGCGGGCCCCGCCGGGCGCACCAGTCGGGTGACGGCGCCATGAGTCCCGGCGGCACCGTCCTGAGTACGCGCACTCAGGACGACGGCTCCGGGCCGGGGCGACGATGACGTCCCGCCGCCCGTCCGGGCCGTCGTACCGGCCCGGGCGCCGGCCGTCCCACCGTCCGTCCCGGAGCCAGGAGAAGCGCATGCTCAGCCGTCTCGCCCAAGGTCTGGTGCCCACCGTCGGGCGCCTCACGGTGACCGCCGACGCCGGGGCGGGGTTCGCTCCGGGCAGCATCGTCACCGCGAACCACACCTCCCTCGCGGACCCGGCGGTGCTGTTCGCCGCGCTGGGGCGGCTGGGCGTCCGGCCGGTGGTGATGGCCGCCGCGGGGCTGTGGCGGGTGCCGTTCCTCGGCCGGTTGCTCGCCCGCGAGGGCCACATCCCCGTGCACCGCGGCGACCGGCGCGCCGCGCACGCGCTGGACCTCGCCGCGGCGGCCCTGGAGGCGGGCCGGCTGGTGCTGCTGTACGCCGAGGGGGGTCTGCCGGCCCGCCGGGACGCCGCCGAGGCGCCGCCGCTGGCGTTCCGCACCGGTCTGGCCCGGCTCGCCGGGCGCACCGGCGCGCCCGTGGTGCCGGTCGGCCAGGCGGGGGCCCGCCGGATCACCTCGGGCGGCGTGGCCAAGCAGGTGGCGGGGCTGGTCACCGCCCCGCTGCGCCGCCCGGACCTGCACGTCCACGTCGGGGCGCCGCTGACGCCGTCGGGCGATGTCGCCGCCCGTACGGCCCAGGTGCACCGGGCGGTGAGCGAGGCGTGGCGGACGGCGGCGGCCCGGCTCGGCGAGCCGGGCCGGGCGACCGCTGCCGGAGCCTGACGGTTCGTCAGCCGGTCGGTGACCCGGCCCCGGGTCCCGGTTCGGGCCCGGTGGTCGAGGACGGAGGCGCGGCCGACGGTGGCGGGCTGACGCTCGCCGTGGCGGCCGGAGCGGTGCCCGGGCCGCCCGGGGGCCGGCTGGGGGTCGCCCCGCCGGGGGTGGCGCCCGGGGTGGCGCTCGGGCTGGGGGTGGGGACCGGACTCGGGGTGGACTCGGGGGCGGAGGGCGCGGGGGTCGGGGAGACGGTACGGGGCGGCACGGCCGGCGGGGCGGGGCGCGGGCCGGCCGGGTCGGGGCCCAGGGCGAGCCAGGCGGCACCCGCCACCGCGGCGGCGGCGAGCCCGGCCAGCCCGGCGCGGAACACCGGCCGCGGCAGTCGCCGCCGCACCCGGCCCGCCGGGCGGGGCGGTGCGGCGGGACGCAGGTCCCGTACGGTGACCGCGTCCGCCCGGGCGTGCAGCGCCTGCCGGAGGCGGCCCTCCACGGGGCGTTCGCGTGGCGCGCCGGTCGTCATATCCGTCCCTCCAGGATGCGTTCCAGCGCGTCCAGGGCGCGGCTGGCGTTGGACTTGACCGCTCCCCGGCTGATGCCCAGGGTCTCGGCGATCTCGGCCTCGCTGAGGTCGGCCCAGTAGCGCAGGACCAGGACCTGCCGGCGGCGGGGGGTGAGCCGGGCCAGGGCGGCCAGGACCTCGCGGTGCGCCTCGTCGAGCACGACGTGCTCCTCGGCCGAGGGGACGTCGGAGAGCGCGGGCGGTGTCCAGGCCCGGGCGGTGCGGCGGCGGCGCAGTACCGAGCGCGAGGTGTTGACGACGGCCGTGCGCAGATAGCCCAGCGCGTTGTCGACCTCGGCGATGTGCTCCCCGTGGCGGCGGTAGAGGGCGGTGAAGGCGTCCTGGACGACGTCCTCGGCGGTGGCGAGGTCGTCGACGAGCAGGACCGCGAGGCGGACCATGCGCAGCCGGTGCGCGTGGTAGAGGTCGGTGACGGTCGGCGGCGGGTCGCCGGCGGCGTACGGGGCCGGGGCGTGGGCCCGCGCGTGGTGCGGTGGCGCGGGCGGGGCGGGCCGGTCGTGGCGGAGCAGCAGGGCGCGCAGGGCCGCACGCACGCCCCGCCCGCCGCGCGGTGCCCGGAACGGGACGGGCAGGACGGGGCGGAGCGGCAGGGCGTGGTGCGGCACGGGGTTCCTCGGGTCGAACACGTCAGCGGAGCGCGCGCCGCCGGACGACGTACAGGGTGGCGGCGCCGATGCCGACGAGTCCGGCGGCGCCCGCGCCCAGGGCGGTGTTGGTGGCGGTGGAGCCACCAGTATGGGCGAGTTCGGGGTCCGTGCTGGGGGCCGGGGTGGGGGTGGTGCCCGGCGGGACGCTGACCGACGGGGAGGGCCGCGCGGACGGCGCGGCGGAGGGCTCGGCGGACGGGGCCGTGGACGGCTGCGCGGAGGGCGGGGCGGACGGCACCGGGGCGGGGGTGGCCGGGGGCGTGGAGGGGCTGGCGCTGGGCGCCGGGGAGGGGGTCGCGGAGGGTATGGCGGCGTGGCCGCCGGTGGCGAGGGCCGGGGCGGCGAGGGCGCTCAGCGCCGCGCCGGCGACGGCGGTCGTGACGACCGCGCGCTTCAGGTGGTTCACGTGGTTCTCCCGGGTCGGCAGGGGCGCGGGTTCACGCCCTTTCACCCCCGCACGACGCGCGGGGGGCCGGGAGGTTGCCGGTCGGGGGAAAGTTTCCGGAGAAGTTTTCGGGAGGGTCGCGGCGCGGTGGCGTCAGCGCGGGCCGGCGCCGGGTCCCGGCGGGGTGCGCGGGGCGCCTGCCGGGGGTTCGGTGGCGGGCGTCCCCGCGGAGCCGTCCGGCCCGGTGCCCGAGGCGGAGGTGACCCGGGTCCCCGGGTGGCGCAGGGCGCAGAGGAACGCGACGCCGAGCGCGATGGCCATGCCGTAGAAGACGTACTGGTTGGCCTCGGCGAAGTCCAGGCGGACGGCGTCCATGACGTCCCGCATGGCGGACGCGGCCGGGCCGTCCCCGGTGGGCTGCTGTCCGTCGGGGTGCCCGGTCACCGACTCCGCGATGTGGCGGGCGGTGTCCTCGGCCCGGTCCTCGGGCAGGCCCCGGGAGGTGAGGGTGTCGGTGATCCGGCTGGTGGTGACGTGGGTGAGGATCGTGCCGAAGATGGCCAGGCCGACGCTGGCCGCGTAGTTGCGGACGGTCTGGGTGATGCCGGTGACCTCGCCGTAGGAGGCGCCGATCGCCCGGTTGACCGCGTCGGTGGACGCCGGGGCGAGGAGGAAGCCGATACCGGCGCCGGCGAGGGCGGCGTACGGCCACTGGTCGTGCGTGGAGAGGTCGGTGAGCTTGCTCGCCCACAGGGCGAAGCCGGCCGCGCCGAGCGCGCAGCCGAGCTTCATCGCCGGCCGCGCCCCGCGCTTGTCGAGGATCCGGCCGCCCCACTGGGAGGCGATGCCGAAGCCGATGAAGAAGTACAGCAGGTACAGGGCGGCCTGGTTGGGCGAGGAGCTGAGCGAGACCTGCGCGTACACCGAGGCGAAGAAGAACACCGGGACGAAGGCGAGCATCGCGAAGAACAGCACCAGGATGTCGACGGTGAAGGCCCGGTCGCGGAACACCTCCAGCCGGACCAGCGGGTGCTCCCGCGTCAGCTCGTACCGGCAGAACAGCACGAGGACGACCAGTCCGCCGGCGATGCACGCCCAGGTGGCGACGCTGCCCCAGCCCCAGGCGGACGCCTGCATCAGGCCGAGCACGCTCAGCCCCATGCCCGCGCACACCAGGGCGGCGCCCACCACGTCGAGCCGCTCGGGCCGCCGGGTGTTGGGGATGTGCGCCATCGCGGCGAGGACGAGCGCCACCACGGCGACGGGGACGTTGACCCAGAAGACGGCCCGCCAGGTCCAGTCGGTCAGCCAGCCGCCGAGCAGCGGGCCCAGGGCGGTCAGGGCGCCGGACAGGCCGAAGAACAGCGCCAGCGCCCGGCCGCGTTTCTCGACCGGGAACACCGTGATGACCACGGCGAGCGCCGCGGGGAACATCAGCGCGGCGCCGAAGCCCTGGGTGGCCCGGAAGATGATCAGCCAGCCCTGGGCGAAGCCGCCGGTGGGGACGCAGCCGCAGAGCACCGACGAGAGGACGAAGACGAGCGTGCCGGCCAGCAGGACCAGCCGGTGCCCGAAGAGGTCCGCGAGCCTGCCGCCGAGGGCGAAGAAGGCGGCGAGGGCCAGCAGATAGGCGTTGACGACCCACTGCATGCCCGACGACGACAGGTCGAGCTCGTCGATGATGCTCGGCGCGGCGATGCTGACGATGGTCTGGTCGATGAACGTCATCGACACGGCGAACAGCGTCGCGGCCAGGGCGAGGGACTGGCTGGGCTGCTTGGCGCCGGTGGCGGGTGCCGCCGTCCCGGGCCCGGGGGAACCCCTGTGAGCGCTCATGGTCAACATGGTCGCCCCGCTCCTCCCGGCCCGCACGCCGGGTCCACTCGTGTCAGCATCGAGGGGTGAGGGCCGCGGGCCGGCCGGACAGCCGAACCGATGGGGTGCAGCGCATGGGCGACCACGAGGTGACCGTGGGTTCCCCGCGGCTGCGGGACCCCGGCCTGTCGCAGGTCGTCGCCCGGGTGGCGTCGGGCGACAAGGACGCCTTCGGCACGCTGTACGAGGCGGTCGCCGCGCCGGTCCTCGGGCTGGTGCGCAGCGTGGTCCGGGACCCGGCGCAGTCCGAGGAGGTCGCGCAGGACGTGATGGTCGAGGTGTGGCGCACCGCCGCCCGGTTCTCGCCCGACCGGGGCAGTGTGATGGCGTGGGTGATGACGATGGCCCACCGCCGTGCGGTGGACCGGGTCCGTGCGGAGCAGGCGGCGTCGGAGCGGGAGCGGCGCAGCGCGCGGCGGGAGCGGATGCCCGCGTACGACGAGGTGAGCGAGGCGGTCACGGCGCGGCTGGAGAGCGAGCAGGTGCGCCGGTGCCTGCGGTCGCTGACGGAGGTGCAGCGCCAGGCCCTGACCCTGGCCTACTACCGGGGCTACACGTGCCGGGAGGTCGCCGCGTCGCTGTCGGCGCCGGTCGGGACAGTGAAGACCCGGCTGCGGGACGGTCTGATCCGGCTGCGGGACTGCATGGGGGTGACGGTGTGAGCGGTGGGGTGAACGGCGTGGCCGAGGAGCCGGACCCGCACGCGGCGGCGGGTGCGTACGTCCTGGACGCGCTGGACGGCGAGGAGCGCGAGGCGTTCGTCCGCCATCTGGAGGGCTGCGCCGCGTGCGCCCGGGAGGTGCGGGAGCTGACCGCGACGGCGGCGCTGCTGGGGGCGGCGGTGGCGGCGCCGCCGCCGGCCGGGCTGCGGGACGCGGTGTTCGCCCGCATCGACGGCGTATGGCAGGAGCCGGCGGCCGGTAGGGCGCGGGAGGTGCGCGCCGATGAGCCGCAGGAGCCGGCGGCCGGTGGGGCGCGGGAGGTGCCGGAGGGCGCCGCTGCCCCGGGCCCCGGGGTGCGAACCGGGCCTCGCGGTGGGCGGGCCTTCGGCGGGCGGGCCTTCGGCGGGCGGGCCGGGAAGCTGGTGCTGGCCGCGTGCCTGGCGGTGGCGGCCGGGCTCGGCGGGGTGGCCGTCTGGCAGTGGCAGGAGGCGCGGGACGCCGACGAGCGGGTGCGGGAGGCCCGGCAGGAGACGGACCGGCTGCTCGCGGTCCTCGCCGCCCCGGACGCGCGGAGCACCACGACGACGGTGGGCGGCGGGACCCGGGCGACGGTCGTGGTGTCGCGCGCGGAGAACAGCGCGGTGTTCCTGGCGTCGGGTCTGCCGCGGCTGCCGGGTGACCGGACCTATCAGCTGTGGTTCGACGAGGACGGCGCGATGCGGGCCGCCGGGCTGGTGGGGCGGGACGGCGCGTCGCTGATGGAGGGGGATGTGGACGGGGCCACCGGGATCGGTGTGACGGTCGAGCCTGCGGGTGGTTCGCGGCAGCCGACGACGGACCCGGTGATGCGGATGACGCTGCCGGTCTGAGGGCCGCGGAGCGCCCCCACGGCCCAGGGGCGGTGGGGGCGGGGCGCCGCGGGTGTCACATCTTCGGCATCAGGACGCTGTCGATGACGTAGACGGTGGCGTTGGCGGTCTGCACATTGCCGCACACCACGTTGGCGGTGTTGTTGACCTTGTACGACTCGCCCGAGCCGGACGTGGTCAGGGTGCCCTTCTCCAGGGTCTCGAAGGAGCCGTCCTGCATCTGCTGCGGGGTGATCTTCTGGCCCACCACGTGGTAGATGAGGATCTTGGTCAGGGCGGCCTTGTCGTTGAGGACCTGGTCGAGCTGGGCCTTGGGGATCTTGGCGAACGCCTCGTTGGTGGGCGCGAACACCGTGATGTTCTCGGCCTTGTTCAGCGTGTCGACCAGTCCGGCCTTCTGTACCGCCGATGCCAGCGTGGACAGGGCCGGGTTGTTGGACGCGGCGGTGGCCACGGGGTCGTCCGCCATCCCCGCCGCGCTTCCCTCGCCCTCCTGGGGCAGCGAGGCGCAGGCGGGGCCGAAGGGCTGGTCCGGGGCGGGGGCGGCGGACGCGGGCCCGGCGGCCCAGGCGGTCAGTCCCAGCGGCAGGACGGCGGCGACGGCCACGGCTCCGGCGGCACGGCGGATTCGGATCGCGTTCATCGGTTCATCCTTGGTGTGAGGTGTGCTGCGCCGGAGGCCGCTCGGCCGGCGGTCGCCCGGCGCGGTGGGACGGGCTTTCCATCGCTTCACACCCGTACTTCGGAGCCGGGCCCGGTCCGGATTGGTCCCGGGCCCGGATCGATGTCAGATCCCGTCGAGCACGGTGTCGGTGGTGGTGACGACCGCGCACCGGCCGGCGGCCCAGCGCAGGGCCATGGCGTGCTCCTCGGCGGAGAAGTCCGCCACGGCGTCGGCGACGACGAAGGCCCGGACGTCCCGCATCCACGCGTCGCAGGCGGTCATCAGGACCCCGATGTGGGCGTAGACGCCGGTGAGGATCAGCTGGTCCCGGCCCAGGGCGGCGAGCCGCTCGGCGAGGTCGGTGCGGACGAAGCCGCTGTACTTCCACTTGGTGAGCACGGTGTCCCCGGGGCCGGGGGCCACGGCGTCGGCGATGGCCTCGGCCGCCGGGTCGGCGGGCAGCCCGGGTCCCCAGAAGTCCTGCTGGAGGCCGCGCTCCTCCGGGGTCTGGCCGCCCGGCTGGGCGGTGTAGAGGACGGGGATGCCGAGGGCGGCGGCCCGCTTCCTGAGGGCGGCCACGTTGCCGAGCAGCTCGGGGACGGGGGACGCCTGGGTGTCGTAGGCGGAGAGGAAGTAGTTCTGGAGGTCGTGCACGAGCAGGACCGCGCGGTCGGGGTCCGCCTTCCAGTCGACCCGGTTGGCGGGCAGGTCGGCGGGGGCGGGCATCGGGTACGGGGTGATCTTGGGCAGGGCCATGGTGGAGGAGTCTCGTCCGGTTCGTTCAGCTGTCGGAAGGGGCGGAGGGTGCGGCGGGGGCGGAGGGTGCGGCAGGGGCGGGTGAGCCCGCGGGGGTGTCGGGGCCGGTGGTCCCGGCCGCCTGGCGGAGGGCCTTCTTGGAGATCTTCCCGACTCCGGTCTGCGGGAACTCGGTGACGAACTCCACCCGGTCGGGCACCTTGTAGGCGGCCAGGCCGCGGTCGCGGACGAACCGCTTGACGGCCACCGGCTTCAGCGGCACGGCACCGGCCCGCAGGATGACATAGGCGCAGGTGCGTTCGCCGAGGTACGGGTCGGGCTCGCCGACCACGTTGGCGTCGTGCACGGCGGGGTGGGCCAGGATGTGGTTCTCCACCTCCTCGGCGGCGATCTTCTCCCCGCCCCGGTTGATCTGGTCCTTGGCGCGCCCCTCCACGACGAGGTGGCCGGTCCCGGTGAGGCGGACGATGTCGCCGGTGCGGTAGAAGCCGTCCTCGGTGAAGGCGCGGGCGTTGTGCTCGGGCGCGTTCCAGTAGCCGCGGATGGTGTACGGGCCGCGGGTGAGGAGGTGCCCGGTGGCGCCCACGGGCAGGTCCCGGTCCTCGTCGTCGACGACCCGGATCTCGTCGTCGGGCGAGATGGGCCGGCCCTGGGTGGTGACGATGGTCTCCTCGGGGTCGTCCAGGCGCGTGTAGTTGACCAGGCCCTCGGCCATGCCGAACACCTGCTGGAGGGTGCAGCCCAGGGCGGGGCGGACGCGCCGGGCGGCCTGCTCGCTGAACTTGGCGCCGCCCACCAGCAGGACGTCCAGGCTGCTGAGGTCGTGCGCGGTGCGCGCGGCGGCCTCCGTCCAGACCAGGGCGAGCGGCGGGACGAGCCCGGTGATGGTGACGCCCTCGCGCTCGATCAGTGCGAACGCCGTCTCGGGGCTGGGCTGCGGGCAGAGCACGACGCGGGCGCCGGCGTACAGGGCGCCGAGCGTGCCGGGCGAGGAGAGCGGGAAGTTGTGCGCGGCGGGCAGGACGCACAGGTAGACGCTGTTCTCGTCCACCGCGCACAGTTCGTTGGAGCCGCGCAGCGAGTAGATGTAGTCGTCGTGGGTGCGCGGGATGAGCTTGGGGACGCCGGTGCTGCCGCCGGAGAGCTGGAGGAAGGCCAGGTCACCGGGGCCGGGTCCGTCGAGCGGGACGGGGTCGGCGGGCACGTCGGCGAGCGGCTCGAACTCCCCGGCGTCCGGGCCCGTGACGAACACGTGCCGGAGGGTGGGGACGTCGGCGCGGACGGCGGCGGCCAGTGTGCGGTAGTCGTAGCCGCCGTGTTCACCGGCGACGACATAGGCGGCGGCCTCGGTGAAGGCGCAGAAGTAGCGGATCTCCGTCTCGCGGTGCGCGGGCAGGGCGAAGACCGGCAGCGCGCCGATCCGGAACAGGGCGAAGATCACTTCGAAGAACTCGGCGGTGTTGGGCAGCTGGACGACGACCCGGTCGCCCTTGCCGATGCCGCGGGCGAGCAGTCCGGCGGCGAGCCGGTCGGCGCGGGTGTCGAGTTCGGCGTAGGTCCAGCGGCGGGGCTCCGTGCCGGCGGTGCCGGGGTCGACGATCGCCACCCGGTCCGGGTGCGCGGCGGCGCGGTCGCGGAGCATGGCGCCGAAGGTCTCGCCGCGCCAGTACCCGGCGGCGCGGTAGCGCTCGGCGGTGTCGGCGGGCCAGGTGGGGGTGGGGTGGACGGTCACAGCTGGGCTCCCACCGCGCTGAGGAAGGTACGGAACTTGGCGGCGGTCTCGGCGGTCTCCGCCTCGGGGTCGGAGGCGGCCACGACGCCGGCGCCGGCGTACAGGCGCAGCGAGTCTCCGGTGGCCTCGGCGCAGCGGATGGTGACGACCCATTCGCCGTCGCCGTCGGCGTCGCCCCAGCCGACCATGCCGGTGTAGAAGCCGCGGTCGACGGGCTCGCTCTCCCGGATGACGCGGCGGGCGGTCTCGGTGGGGGTGCCGCACACGGCCGGGGTGGGCTGGAGGGCGCTGGCGAGGTCGAGGGCGGTGGTGTCCGGGGAGCGCAGGGTGCCGGTGACGGTGGTGGAGAGGTGCCACATGGTGGCGGTGCGCACGAGGGTGGGGCGGGCGGGGACGATCAGGTCGGCGCAGTGGCGGGCGAGTCCCTCTTCGACGGCGTTGACGACGACGGCGTGTTCGTAGAGGTCCTTGGCGGAGTCCAGGAGGGCGGCGGCGCGGCGTACGTCCTCGGCGAGGTCGGGGTGGCGGGGCACGGAGCCGGCCAGGGGGTTGGCGACGACGCGGTTGCCGTGCCGGGAGACCAGCAGTTCGGGGCTGGCGCCGAGGAGGGTGCGGCCGGGTCCGGTGGGCAGGGCGAAGGTGTAGCCGGACGGGTCGCGGCGGGCGAGCCGCTGAAGCATCGCCGGGAGGTCGAAGGGCCGGGCGGCCTCGACGCGGAGGGTGCGGGCGAGGACGACCTTGCTGAACTCGCCCTGCCACATGCGGTCCACGGCCGCGGCCACGGCCTTGGCGTAGTCCTCGGGCGCCGGCTCCTGATGCACCGTCAGTTCATTGGGCGCCGGCGGGTCCGCGGGCAGGGAGGCCAGCGGGTCGGCGGTGAGGGGCGGCGCGGTGTGCAGGGTCGCGGGTACGGCGAGGGCCGCGGGCGCGTCGGGTGCGAACGGTACGGCGCCGATGACCAGCGGCGAGGCGTGGCCGGCCGCGCGGGCCGCCGCCAGGGTGGCCGCCACCCGCCGGGTCACCGGCCGGTCGTCGTGCGGCACTTCGGCGTGGACGCCCCGGCCGAGGAGCGTGCGCGTCGGGGTGGCGAGGAACCGGGCGCCGGGGACGTAGGAGTCGAGCAGGGCGGTGGCGACGCCCACGGCCGGGTGGGCCGGTTCGGCGAGCGTGCGGACTGCGGCGACCTGGGGTGCCGTCGACACGGTGGGGCTCCGTTTCTCGCACGACCGGCTGCGGGCGCGGGTGTGCGGTGCGGGTACGGGGTGGGGTGCGCGGGGGTGTGGCGTGCGTGCGCGGGGTGCGGTGCGCGGACGGGCGCGCGCCCGCGGGGCGCCCGGAAGGGGGCGCCCCGCGGGGCGGGTGTTCAGCGGAGGGTGGCGCCGCCGTCGACGTACAGCTCCTGCAGGGTGATGTGGCGGGCGAGGTCCGACGCCAGGAAGAGGACCGCTTCGGCGATGTCCGACGGTTCGGCGATGCGGCCGAGCGGGATGCCGGTGCGGTACGTGGCGGGGTCGCCGTCGACGACCCGGCGGGGGGCGTCGGGGTCCTGCCACAGCGCGCGCTGCATGGCGGTGTCGGTGGAGCCGGGGGCGACGACGTTGCACCGTACGCCGCTGCGGGCCAGCTCCAGGCCCAGGCACTTGGTGTACATGGCGGCGGCGGCCTTGGACGCGGCGTAGGCGCCCATGTGGACGCGGGGCACTCCGGCCGCGTTGGAGCCGACCGTGACGATGCTGCCGCGGCCGCGGGCGGCCATGCCGGGGGCGACGGCGCGGGCGGTGTGGAAGACGCCGGTGGTGTTCACGGCGAAGGTGTCCGCCCAGTCGGCGTCGGTGAGTTCGGCCGCCGGGCCGGGGCGCAGGATGCCCGCCACATTGACGAGGACGTCCAGGGGGCCGTGCCGGGTGGCGGCGGTGTTCACGACGTCCCGGACGGCGGTGGCGTCGGTGACGTCCATGACGTACGGGGTGATGTCACCGGCCTTGTCCGGCCGGGCGGTGGCGTCCGGCCATCCGGCCGCGAGGGCCTCCACGCCCTCGGCGCGGTGGTCGGTGGCCGCCACATGGGCGCCCTGGGCGGCGAGCGCCCGCGCGACGGCGGCGCCGATCCCCTGGCCGGCCCCGGTGACCAGCGCGCGGCGGCCGGCCAGCAGCCCGGGCGCGTCCGGGGTCGCGTACGCGTCTCCGGATCTTCGCTCGGCCGGGGACGTGTACGCGCCGGCTATGGCGTCGGACATGCCTGCGACCCCCCTTTCCGTGCAGGGGCTCTCCCCCCTGGCTGTTTAGGTAAGGCTAACCTTATCAAGCCATGGAGGTGTCCGACACCGGTGAGCCGCACGGACGTTCGGCGGGGCGGCCCGCCGGCCCGCCGGCCCGGCGCACCCGCGGCGCCCCGCCCCGGGGCTAACGGCGGCTGCGCACCAGCAGGTAGAGGAAGTAGGGCGTCCCGATCACGGCGGTCATCATGCCCGCGCCGAGCTGGGCCGGGGCGATCACCGTGCGGCCCACCAGATCGGCGGCGCAGACGAGTACGGCCCCCAGGAGCACCGCGACCGGCACCACGCGCGCGTGCTGACGCCCCACCAGCGCCCGCGCCGCGTGCGGCGCGACGAGCCCCACGAAGCCGATCGTCCCGGCGGCGGCCACGGCCGTGGCGCTGAGCAGTACGCCGAGGGACAGGAAGCCCAGGCGCCCCCGCCCCAGCCGGATGCCCAGCAGCCGGGGGGTGTCCTCGTCCAGCGACACCAGGTCCAGCTCGGTGCGGCACGCCATGGCGGCGGCCAGGCCGGCGGCGAGCACCACCGCCAGGGGCAGCACATCGGGCCAGGTGCGCCCGTAGGTGGAGCCGGACAGCCAGGTGAGCGCCTTGGTGGCGTTGAACGGGTCGGTGAGGATGATGAGCAGGCTGATCAGCGCGGACGTCCCGGTGGCGACGCCGAACCCGACGAGGACCAGCCGGTTCTGCTGGAAGCCGCCCCGTGCCGCGAGCCCGAAGACCAGCACGGAGCTGAGCGCGGCGCCCCCGAAGGCGGCACCCGCCACGCCCCAGGTGCCGGCCATCGGGACGGTCGTCACCAGGAGGACGGCGCCGAGGGCGGCGCCGCCGGACACTCCGAGGACGGCCGGTTCGGCGAGCGGGTTGCGGGTGACGGCCTGGACGAGGGTGCCCGCCAGGCCGAGCGCCGCGCCGGCGAGGAGGGCGGCGGCGACCCGGGGCACCCGGGTGTCGAGGACGAAGGCGGTCGCCCGCCCGGCCCTCCCCTGGAGCCAGTTCGCCACGTCGCCCAGCAGCAGTTTGCTGTCGCCGAGCAGGACGGCCGCGACGGTCACCCCGGCCAGCACGGCGACGAGCACGGCCGTGGTCGTGAGGAAGGCGGTCCTGCTGCGCAGCCGCAGCCGGTCGGGCGCGGTGGCCCCGGTGGTGTCCTTCAGCCGTACCGCGAGGACGATCAGGAAGACCGCGCCCACGAGGCTGGTGACCACACCGGTCGGCACGGCGACCGCCGTGTCGGCCGGGACGACGGCGCGCAGCAGCACGTCGGAGCCGATCACCAGGGCGGCGCCGATGAGCCCGGCGGCGGGCAGGGCGGCCCGGGTCCGGGTGAACGCGCGGATCTGGCGCGCCAGTCCGCGCAGCAGGGCGGGGGCGCACAGGCCGATGAAGCCGATGGGCCCGGCGAGAGTGACGGCGGCCGTGGAGAGCAGCGCGGCGAGCACCACGGCGGTGACCCGGGTGGCGCGCACCGGTACGCCCAGGCCGCGCGCCGCGTCGTCGCCGAGGGCGAGGGCGTCGACCCGGCGGGCGAGGAGCAGCAGCCCGACGAGGCCCACCAGGCCGAGGGGCGCCATCCGGACGATCCCGTCGAAGCCGCTCTGCGCGATGCCGCCCTGGTTCCACCGGTAGAGGCCCTGTGTCTCCTCGGGGAAGAGCAGCAGCATCCCCTCGGTGACGGCGGTGAGCCCCAGGGTGAGCGCGCTGCCCGCGAGGACGAGCCGGACGGTGCCGGTGCCCAGCCCGGACAGGCCGAGGACGACCGCCGCCGCCGCGAGCCCGCCGGCGAACGCGACACCGGAGGAGGCCAGCAGCGGCAGCGAGACGCCGGTGGCCGCGGCGATGCCCAGGGCGGCGTACGAACCGGCGTTGACGGCGAGGGTGTCGGGGCTGGCGAGGACGTTGCGGCTGACCGCCTGGAGGGCGGCGCCGGCGACCCCGAGCAGGGCGCCGACGAGCAGTCCGGCCGCCATCCTCGGCAGCCGGGAGGCGACGACGACGGACGCGTCGGACGGGTCGGCCCGGCCGGTGAGCGCCTTCCAGACCTCCGGGGCGCCGACCGAGGCCGTGCCCTGGGTGATGTCCACGGCCGCGAGGACGGCGACGAGGAAGACCAGTGCGGCCGTCACCGCGGCCGCGCCCGCGAAGGACGCGGCCGCCGGTGAACGGGTGGCGGACGTGGGTGCGGTGACGGCCATGGGGTTACTTCGTCAGGGCGGTGACGACCTGGTCGATGTACGCGTTCATCGACTCGGGCCCGCCGAACATCCAGATGCCGTCGGGCAGCCGGTGCACGTTGCCCTTCTTCACGAACGGCAGCGAGGTCCACACCTTGTCCTTGGCGAGGACGCCGGTGAAGGGGGTGCTGCTCTTGTCGCCGTCGTTGCCGATGTGGGCGAAGTGGACGTCGCCCAGCTTCGTGAGCCCCTCGACGTCGGTGGAGCCGAGGCCGTAGCTCGCGTCGCCCTTGACGGTCCAGGCGTTCTTCAGGCCCAGCCGCTCGTTGACGGCGCCGATGAGGGAGCCGCTGGTGAAGGGCCGGATCGTCACCTGGTTGGAGACGACGTAGCCGTCGGCGAAGGCGTACCGGGCGCCCGCGAGGCCGGCGCCGGCGAGGGCCTTCTTCCCCTCGGCGATCTTGGCCTCGAAGCCCTTCTTGAGGGCGGCGGACCGCTCGGTGGTGCCGGTGGCCCTGGCGATGAGGTCCAGGTTGCCGGTCATCCGGCCGATCGGGTCGGCGGCGTCGGCGGCCCGGACGTTGAGGACGGGGGCGACCTCGCGGAGCTGCTTGACGGCGGCCGGGGGCAGGTCGGTGGTGGCGACGATGAGGTCCGGCTTCAGCGACGCGATGGTGTCCATGCTCGGCTCGCCGCGGGTGCCGATGTCCTTGGGCTCGTTCTTCAGCGGGACGGCGGTGTCCCAGGTCTTGTAGCCCTTGACGTCGGCGACGCCGACCGGGTCGACGCCGAGCGAGATCAGGCTCTCGACGACGTTCCACTCGGTGCCCACGACCTTCTTGGCGGGGCCGTCGAGCTGCACCTTGACGCCCGAGGCGTCGGTGAGCGTGATGCGCTCGGCGGACTTCGCGGTGTCGTCGGCGGCGGGCTCGGTGGTCCCGCAGGCGGACAGGGTGAGGGCCGCGGCGGTGGCGGCGGCCGCGGTGAGGAGGAGGCGTCTCATGACGGGGTGCTGAGCCTTTCGGTTCGCGAGTGGTGCCGGCCGATCGCGCGGGTGCGCAGCCGTCCGGTCAGGGGGTCGGTATCGACGTCGATGCGGATGCCGTACGTGCCGGTCAGCCGCTCGGCGGTGAGGACGGCGGCCGGGTCGCCGTCGGCGACGATCCGGCCCTCGTGGAGCAGGACGATCCGGTCGGCCACGGCGGCGGCCTGGTCGAGGTCGTGCAGGACGGCGCCCACGGCGATCCCGTGGTCGTCCGCCAGGTCGCGCATCAGGTCGAGGAGTTCGACCTGGTAGCGCAGGTCGAGGTAGGTGGTCGGCTCGTCGAGGAGCAGCACTCCGGTCTCCTGGGCGAGGCAGCCGGCCAGCCAGACGCGCTGGAGCTGCCCGCCGGAGAGGTGCTCGGCCCCCCGGTCGGCGAGGCCGGTGACGCCCGTCAGGGCGAGCGCCCGGTCCACGGCCGCCGGGCCGTCCGGGTCGGTCCTGCCCCAGCGCCCCCGGTAGGGGTAGCGGCCGAACTCGACCACGTCCCGCACGGTCAGCCCGCTGGGCGTGGGCCGGCCCTGGGTCAGCAGCGCGACGCGGCGGGAGAACTCACGGGGGCTCAGGGCGAGCGCGTCGGTGCCGCCGTCGAGGGTGAGCGTGGCGGTCCTGGGGCGCTGCAGCCGTGCGATCGTCCGCAGCAGCGTCGACTTGCCGCTGCCGTTGGGGCCCACCAGGACGGTGACCTCGCCGGGCCGCAGCGTCACCGACGCGTCGTGGACGACGTCGACGCCGTCGTACGCCACGGTCACACCGGTGGCCGACAGTTCGTGGCCGCGGGCGCGGCCGGCCTCGGGGGACTCTTCACCTGGATGCACGGGCAAAGGTTAGCCTAACCTTACGATCTTGCATCCCCGGGGTCCCGGGACGAGCGCAAGGCACTTTTCCGCCATGTTCGCGCGGCCACCGGACGAACCGCCGCCGCTCCGCCGCCGTCCTCTCCGGTATGCGTACCCTTCTCGCCGCCCTGGCCCAGCTCGGCCGGTTCACGCTGCTCCAGGTGCGGTGCTGCGCCTTCGCGGTGGCGCTGCTCGGCGGGATCGCGGCGTCGCGGCTGCTGCCGGAGCTCCCGGTCGCCCGCTACGACCTGGTGCTGGTGTACGGCGTGCTGCTGACGGCCGCGGCCGGGCTGCTGGGGTGGGAGTCCCGGCGGGACACCCTGGTCGTCGTGGCGTGCCATGCGGTGGGGCTGCTGTTCGAGCTGGTCAAGGTGCGGCTGGGGTCGTGGAGTTACCCCGAGGAGGCGCTGACCAAGGTCGCCGGGGTGCCGCTGTACGGCGGCTTCCTGTACGCGGCGGTGGCCTCGTACGTCTGCCGCGCCCGGCGCCTGTTCGACCTGCGGCTGACCGGGTACCGCCGTGCCGCGACGGCCGTGGTCGCGGCGGCGGTCTACGTCAACTTCTTCACCCACCACTGGCTGCCGGACCTGCGGTGGCCGCTGGCCGTCGCCATGGTGGCGGTGACCGCCGGGACGTGGGTGGGCTTCGCGGTGGGCCGGAGCCGGTACCGCATGCCGCTCGCGGTCGCCTTCGTCCTGATCGGCTTCTTCCTGTGGGTGGCCGAGAACGCGGCGACCTTCGTGGGCGCATGGAGCTACCCGCACCAGCTCGATGGGTGGGAGCCGGTGGCGCTCGCCAAGTTCGGCGCGTGGGCGCTGCTGATCGGCGTCACGTTCGTCCTGGCGGAGCGGCTGGCCTGGGAGGCCGGGACCGGGCGGCCCGCCCCGGCGGCGGCCCCGGGCGGGGAGCCGGTTCCGCCGGGCCGGGAGCCGGACCCGGGCCGGGAGCCGGTTCCGCCGGGCCAGGAGCCGGACTCGGACCGGGAGCCGGTTCCGCCGGGCCGGGCCGGCGGTGGGCGCACCGGTACGGGAGGTCAGTCGCGGGCGGCCGGGTAGTCCGGGTAGTCCGGGTAGTCCGGGCGCTCTCCGGCGGCGCGGGCCGAGGCGTGGACGGCGGCGTGCACGGCGCGGGCCAGGCGGGCGCCCCACAGCGAGCGGGGCCCGGCGAAGGCGTGGACCTCCCCCTCGCCGTCCCCGGGCGCGCGGGCCGCGACGCACACGGCGTCCGTGGGGGTGCCCGAGCAGTCGTACCCGGCGTCGAGCAGCGCCTGCACCTTGGCCTCGGTGGCGGTGGCCACCGCGTTGACCAGGGCGGCGTCGGTCAGCGCCACCGGTACGGCGGCCACGATGTTGACGGTGCCCGGCCGCCCCGGCCCGGCGGTCCCGGGTACGGGGGCGGCGGCCCAGCCGCGTACCCCGAGGCCCGCGGTGGCGAACGCGCCGACGCCGCCGTCGTGGCCCCGGCCGTGGCGCGCGACGTCGGCGGCGGTCATCAGGCCCACACCGGCTCCCCGCAGCCCGGCGCCCGCGGCCAATTGGGCGAGGTGCCGGTCCGGGTCGGTGCGCCGGTAGCCGTGCGAGACCTGGGCGTTGAGCACCCAGGAGCGGGCACCGATCCCGCCGCCGAGCACCGCGCTGCTGACCATCCGCCAGCCGGGGCCCGCGCGCCACAACAGGGCGCCCAGCCGCTCACCGTCCTCGTCGCGGGTCAGCCGGAGCACCGGCAGCGGGCCGGTGGCGTGCCGGGGCGGGGGGACGGTGGCGGTCACCGGGCGGGGCTCCTCGTGGGCGCGGACCCGGTGATCCTACGCGGTGGCACCCGGGCGGTGGGCCGGAAGGCTCAGCCGTCGACCGTGTGCCTGCGGTGCCGGTGTTCGCCCTCGGCCGGTTCGTACGACGGGCACTCGGGGTTGTGGCAGGAATCGGTCTTCCA
Organism: Streptomyces sp. NPDC015131; assembly: GCF_043079975.1. Taxonomy (NCBI): domain Bacteria; kingdom Bacillati; phylum Actinomycetota; class Actinomycetes; order Kitasatosporales; family Streptomycetaceae; genus Streptomyces; species Streptomyces sp. NPDC015131. Next base: position 378,053 of record NZ_JBIBVB010000008.1, read on the forward strand.
CAGCGGCACATAGACGCCCATGGTCTTGTGCCGCTCGATGTGTTCGGTCACCGGAGTGCGGCAGGCGGGGCAGAGATGTCCGGCCTGTCGCGCCGTCTCATGCTCGTCTCTGCTCATGCCCCAAGAATAGGTCAAAACCTGCTAAAGGCGACCAAAACTGTACTCACCGGGGGCCGCCCCCGTCGCCGGGCGGCGACGACGACCCGTTGCCCGGCGGCGAACCGTTGCCGGGCGGCGAACCGTTGCCGGGCGGCGACGACGACCCGTTGCCCGGTGACGACCCGCCGTCCGGTGACGACCCGCTCTCCGGCCCCGCCGCCTCGCCCGCGTGCCGGGGCGGCCGCCGGATGCTGAGGATCACCGACACCGCCAGCACCACCACGATCACCGCCAGGCTCACCGGCGAGGGGATCTCCGGCACGCTGGGGCTGAAGATCTCGTGGCTGGCCTGGAGGATCAGCTTCAGTCCGATGAAGGACAGGATCAGCGCCAGCCCCTTGCTCAGGTAGTGGAAGCGGTCGAGCAGCCCGGCGAGCAGGAAGTACAGCGCCCGCAGGCCCAGGATGGCGAAGGCGTTGCTGGTGTAGACGATGAACGCGTCGTCGCTGACGGCGAGGACGGCCGGGACGCTGTCCACCGCGAAGATCAGGTCGGCGGCCTCGATCGCGGCCACCACGGCCAGCAGCGGGGTGGCGACCCGTTTCCCGGCCTCCTTGACGAAGAACTTCATCCCCGCGTACTCGTCCCGCACCGGCATGATCTTGCGCAGCAGCCGCACGGCGAAGCTGCGGCCCGGGTCGAAGCTCTCCTCCTCCCCCTTGAGGATCTTGTACGTGCTGTAGAAGAGCACGGCCGCGAAGGCGAACAGCACCGCGGTGAACCGGCTGACGACCGCCACACCGGCCGCCAGGAAGATGCCGCGGAAGATCAGCGCCCCCATGACGCCGAAGAACAGCACCCGGTGCTGATAGGCGCGGGGCACCCGGAAGTAGGCGAAGATCAGCGCGAAGACGAAGAGGTTGTCGACCGACAGACTCTTCTCCAGCAGCCACGCCGTGGTGTACTCGACCCCCGGCGCGGTGCCCAGCACCACGAAGACGACCACGGCGAAGACCAGCGCGAGGCCCACCCAGACCCCGCTCCACGCCGCCGCCTCCTTGAAGCCGATGACATGGGCGCGCCGGTGGGCCAGCAGGTCCACCGCCAGGGACACGACGACGATGACGGCGAACACCGCCCACAGCCAGAACGGCACGTCGAGCACGGAAGACCCCCTCCTACGGGTGGGGCCGGAAATGTCTCCTTTCAGAAAGTCTCGCCCACGGCCGCTCCCCTGTCGTCCGCGCGCCCCTCCCCGGCCGGGCCGCCGCCCAGCAGCAGCAGCGCCAAGGGCGTGGGTGCGTGGCGCACCGAGCGGCCCGCGCGCGTGGTGGTGAGCAGTCCGGCGGCCCGCAGCGCCGAGGCGTGGGCGGAGGCCGTGGCGGCGCCGACCCCGAGGCGGCGCGCCAGCCCGGTGGTGGTGGCGCCGCCCTCGTCGAGGGAGCGCAGCAGCGCCAGGCGCGTGCGCCCCAGGACCCCCGCGAGCGGTTCGCCGCCCGCGCCGGGGTCCTGGTCCGGTACGGGCGGCACGCCCCGGCCCACCGGGAGGGCGAGCGCCACCGGGCGGCCGGGCAGGTCCTGGACGAGCGGTCCGTGGCGCCAGTGGAAGGTGGGCCGCAGGACCAGCCCGCGCCCGCCGAGCCGGATCTCCCGCACGCCGGCCGCGCCCGGGCCGCCCGTACCGTCTGCCCGGCCCTGACCGGCCACCCCGCCCGTACCGCCCGCCCGGCCCGTACCGTCCGTGGCACCCGCACCGTCCGCCCGGCCCGTACCGTCCGGTGCGGGCCACTCCCAGACGCCTCCGGCCAGCCGCGACCCGGGCACCAGGCCGGTCAGCGCGGCACCGACGCCCCGCTCGGCGACGGCGAGGGCGTGGCGGGTGAACTCCGCCCGGTGCAGGTCCTGGACGAGGGGCCAGACCGGTGCGAGGACATGCGCGTGGGCCGCCCGCTGCGCCCGCTCCAGGGTCCGCAGCGCCCCGGCCTCCCCGCCGTGCAAGGCCCGGATCCACGGGGGCGCGGGGCGCCGCGCGTAGACCCGCTCGATCCCGGACCGCACGGCCTCGGGGCGGGCCTCCGCGATCAGGGCGAGCCCCTCGTCCAGGGTGTCGCCGAGGACGTCCAGGAAGGCGGGCGGCGTCCCGTCCGGTACGAGGTCGGCGAGCGGCCCGGCCGCGCGGGGCAGGCCCCGCAGCAGCCGGGCGCGCCACTGCCCGGTGAGGAGGTCCGCTCCCGGGGCGGCCAGCGCCATCAGCGCGGCGTGCAGCTCCGGCAGGGGCGAGGGCCGGGGCGCGAACCGTACGAGGGCGAGGTCGTCCGCCGTGAAGTGGATCCGCAGCATGCACACTCCCCCGTTCCGCACCGGCCTTTCGGGCCTCGCCGAACAGATCGCCCCGGCGCGCCCCCGGGACCCAGCATGCCTGCATGATCGATTCGTACGCTTCCGGCCCCGGCCGGCGCTCCGTCGTCCGGGGCGGCCTGGCCGGCGCCGCCGCCCTGCTCCTCGCCCACGCCGCTCCCGGCTCCGCCGCGGCCTCCGGAGTGCCCGGTTCCGCGGGGCGGGCGGGGGCCACCGTCCCGCTGCTGCCCGCGCCGACCGGCCCGTACCCGGTCGGCGCCCGGGTCCTGCACCTCGTCGACCGGTCCCGCCCGGACCCGTGGGAGCCCGCGGCCGGCGCCCGTGAGCTGATGGTCACCGTGCTGCGGCCGGCCGTCCCCGGGCGGCGCCTCCCGCGCCTGCCGCACCTGACGCCCCTGGCCGCCGAGACGTTCGCGGAGCTGGGCCCGCGCATCCGCCCGTGGCTGCCGGCCGCCGGGGTCGACTGGGCGGCCACCCTGGCCCACGCGCGCGTGGGGGCCCGCCCACTGCCCGGCCGGCGCCCCGTCCTGCTCTACAGCCCCGGCGGCGGTGACGCCCGCACCATGGGCACGTCCCTGGCGACCGACCTCGCGTCGCACGGCTGGACCGTCGTGACGGTCGACCATCCCGGCGACACGAGCGAGGTGGAGCTGCCCGGCGAGCGGCCGGGCCGTCCGCGCGTCCGGACGACCTCGCTGGGCCCCGTCATCGACACCGCGACCTTCCGCACCATGATCGAGACCCGGGTGGCCGACCTCCGCTTCGTCCTGGACGCCCTCGGGGTCCGGCGGGCCGGGCTCTACGGGCACTCGGCGGGCGGCACCGCGGTCGCCCAGGCCCTCTTCGAGGACCGGCGGTTCGCGGCGGCGGTCAACCTGGAGGGGTATCTCGACCACGTGGACGGCGCGCTGTTCCCGGTGGCGCGGGAGGGCACGGACCGGCCCCTGCTGCTGGCGGGCACCGACGGCTACCGCGACGCCCGGCTGGACCGGTCGTGGGCGGCGCTCCTCGCGCACGGCGGGCCGGTCGCCCGCCGGCAACTCGGCTCCACCTCGCACTGGGTGTTCACCGACTACGCGGCCCTGGTCCCGCAGTTCCAGACGGCCGGCCTGATGACGGCAGCGGGGCGGGCGGAGATGGTCGGCCCGGCGGATCCGGGCGTCACCGTGCCGGCCGTCCGCGCGCTCGTACGGTCCTTCTTCGCCCGTCACCTGCCGCGCTGAGGGAACCGGGCGGGCGCCGCGCACGCGCCGGGGGGCTCAGCCGCCGTACAGCCGGCTGTCGTACCCGGCGGCGTCCACCAGGTGGTAGAGCCCGAAGGCGCCGGGGAACAGCACCAGGGCCAGCACCCCGAGCCGTAGCAGGACCGGGGCCGCGACGGTGACGGACGCGCTCTGGCTCCTGACCGTGCGCCAGTCGCGGCAGCGGCGGATGTCGCCCCCGCAGGCCCACCAGAAGAACAGGCCGATCACGATCCCGAAGGCCGCCAGGGACGCGGAGAACCCGCCCACGACGGCGAGGAACGTCATCCGGTCGTGGTGGTCGCCGACGAACAGGGCGCCGGCCCCGAGGAGGGGTACGGCGGCCAGGCCGTAGAGCGCGCCGCGCGCGGCGACGTCCCGGAGCCGGAGCAGGGGCCGGACGATCTCTGCCTCGCTGTGCATGTGCGGCACGGTAGTCCAGCCGTCCGGCCCCGCTCCGACCGCCTCCGGCCTCCCGGGCTTGACCTTCGAGTTGCTCGAAGGCCGAGGATGGCCGGGTGACCTCCGCCGAACCCACCCCGCCCACCGGGCTGATGCCCATCGGTACCTTCGCCCGCCGCAGCGGGCTGACCCCGAGCGCCCTGCGGTTCTACGCCGACTCCGGGCTGCTCCGCCCCGCCGAGACCGACCCGGTGACGGGCTACCGCCACTACCGCGAGGCCCAGGTCCCGCGCGCCGCCGCGCTGCGGGGGCTCCGCGAGATCGGTATGCCCCTCACCGCCGTCGCCGAGGTCCTCGACGCCGCACCCGGCGAGGCGTCCCGCCTCGTCGACGCGCACGTCGCCCGGGTCCTCGGGGAGGCCGCCGGCGCCCGGCGGACGGCCGCGGCCGTCACCGCGGCGCTCACCGGCGCGTCGCCGGTGCCGGTGGCCGTCCTGAAGGGCCCCGTCCTGGCCGACGCGGTCGAGCAGGTCCTCACCGCGACCGCCACGGAACCGGGCCTTCCGGTGCTGGCGGGCCTGCGCGTCGAGGTCGCCCCGGAGGCCGTCACCCTGACCGCCACCGACCGCTACCGGCTGTCCACCCGCACCCTCGTGCCGGACACTTCCGTCACCTCCGCCTGGGCGGCCACCCTCCACGGGGACGACCTGCGGGCGGCGGCCCCCGAGGTGCGCCGCAGCGCGCGCGTACGGCTGGAGGCGACACCGCACGGGGTGTGGCTGCGCCTGCCGGACCGCGAGGACCCGTACTGCCGGGTGCTGGCCGAGGAGTTCCCCGACCACCGGGCGGTGCTCGGCTCACTGCCGGAGGCCACGACCCGGGCGACCGTGCGCAAGGAGGCGCTCCTGCGCGCCCTGGAGGACCACCCCGGCGAGCGGATCGCCCTGCGGTTCGGCTCCCGGGGCGTCCACGTCCTCCCGGCCGGGGGCCGGCGGGAACCCGGCGGTGGGACCGGCCTTCCGGCCGCCGTCACCGGGGACGCCCTCACGGTCGGGTTCTCCCTGACCACGCTCTATCCGGCGGCCAGCACGGCCGTCGGCCCCGATGTGCTGCTCGACCTGCGGGGCCCCGACCGTCCGGTGACGGTGCGCTCGGCCGACCGGGGCGACCTCACCACCCTCGCCATGCCCGTCGCGCTGCCCGAACCGGACGGCGCCTGAGAGCCTGTCGGCACCCCACCACGCAAAAAAGCAAGGAGCCCGCGCTCCTTGCCACTCTCAACGTATAGCAGACAGGGGGTCTTGCCGCAAGGCCCCCCTGGCGGCGCAGAATTGCCGATCTCAGCTCGGGGATCTGCGAAAACGGGGAGTCACAAGTGGTGCGTGTGGTGCTGTCGACGTACGGGTCGCGTGGGGACGTCGAGCCGCTGGTGAACCTGGCGGCGGAGCTGCGCCGGCTGGGCGCCGGGGTACGGATGTGCGCGCCGCCGGACGAGGAGTTCGCCGAGCGGCTCGCCGCGAACGGCGTACCGCTGGTGCCGGTCGGGCTGTCGGCGCGGGCGCTGACGACGGCCGTGCCGGGGCCGTCGTCGCTGCCGGAGCGGGCGGCCCGGCTGATCGGCGGGCAGTTCGAGGCCGTGGCGGAAGCGGCGGAGGGCGGCGACCTGCTGGTGGCCACCGGCATGCTGCCCGCGGCGGCGGGCGCGCTCTCGGTGGCCGAGAAACTGGGCGTCCCCACCGTGTCGGTGACCTTCCAGCAGCTGACCCTGCCGTCGCCGCACCGGGCGCCGCTGGCGTACCCCGGCCGGCCGTTCCCGCCGGAGGTGACCGACCACCGCGCCCTGTGGGAGCTGGACGCCCGCACCGTGGACGAGTTGTTCGGCGCGGCGCTCAACGGGCACCGGGCGGACGCGGGGCTGGCCCCGGTGGAGGGTGTCCGCGACTACGTCGTGGGCGACCGTCCGTGGCTGGCGACCGACCCCGTCCTGGACCCCTGGCGGGACGTCCCGGAGTACGGCGTCGTACAGACCGGTGCCTGGCTCCCGCACGGTGAACGCCCGCTCCCGGCCGATCTGGTGGAGTTCCTGGACGCCGGGGCGCCACCGGTGTACGTGGGCTTCGGGAGCATGCCGCTGCACGCCGCGCCCGACGCGGCCCGGGTGGCGGTCGAGACGGTCCGGGCGCTGGGCCACCGGGTGCTCGTCGCCCGCGGCTGGGCCGCCCTGGACGCGGTGGACGACCGGGACGACTGCCATGTCGTCGGCGAGGCCGACCACCGGGCGCTGTTCCGCAGGGTGGCCGCGGTCGTGCACCACGGGGGCGCCGGCACCACCACGACCGCCGCCCGGGCCGGTGCGCCCCAGGTGGTCGTCGCCCAGGCGGCCGACCAGCCGTACTGGGCGGGCCGGGTGGCCGCCCTCGGCATCGGCGCGGCGCACGACGGCCCCGTCCCGACCGGGGCGTCCCTGTCCGCGGCGCTCACCACGGCCCTGGCGCCGGAGACGCGTGAGCGCGCGGCGGCCGTCGCCCGCCTGGTCCGTACCGACGGAGCGGCGGTGGCCGCGCGGCGGCTGCTCGCCCTCGCGGACGGCGGGGCCCGTCCGGCCGCCCGCTGAGCACCTGCCCCTCCCCCACCCAAGATCTTCCTTGCGCGTAACCCGCGCCGGATCGGAGTCCGTCATGCCTCGTACCCAGTCGGCCGGCAGCGCGTTCGACCTGCCCGCCGCTCTCTCGGCGAAGGCCGATCCGGCGCTGATCGCCGCCGACGAGCGGCACTTCGCGGCCGTCGCGGAGTGCCTGGACCGCTCGGTCGCCGAGCTGACCGACCTGCTGGACGCCACCCGCAGGGCGCCCGGCGGCCTCGGCCGCCAGGGCATGGACCGGGATGCCGAGATCCACCGGCTGACCGCCCGGCTGCGGACCCTGCGCCGCTTCGGGCTGGACCTGTGCCTGGGGCGCATGGTCGGCGAGGACGGTTCCGAGCCGGTGTACGTGGGGCGGCTCGGGCTCACCGACGCCGAGGGGCGCCGGCTGCTGGTCGACTGGCGTTCCCCGGCGGCCGAGCCGTTCTTCGGGGCGACCCACGCCCGGCCGATGGGCCTGGCGAGCCGCCGCCGGTACCGGTGGCGCGGCGGGCGGATCGGTGACTACTGGGACGAGGTGTTCACCCCGGGCGGGCTCGACGGGCACGCCGCGCTCGACGACCAGTCGGCGTTCCTCGCCGGTCTGGGCGAGGGCCGTTCGGGCCGGATGCGGGACGTGCTCGGCACGATCCAGGCCGACCAGGACGCGATCATCAGGGCGGGTTCGCGCGGTGCTCTGGTGGTCGACGGGGGTCCGGGCACCGGCAAGACCGTCGTCGCCCTGCACCGCTCCGCGTACCTGCTGCACTCCGACCCCCGCCTCGGCCGGCGCGGCGGGGCGGTGCTGTTCGTCGGCCCGCACGAGCCGTACCTGGGGTACGTCGCCGATGTGCTGCCGAGCCTCGGTGAGGACGGCGTCCGCACCTGCACCCTGCGCGACCTGGTGCCCGAGGGCGCGTCGGCGGTGGCCGAGGCCGACCCGGAGGCGGCGCGGCTGAAGTCGTCCGCCCGGATGGTGGCGGCGGTCGAGAAGGCCGTCCGGTTCTACGAGGAGCCGCCCACCGAGCCTTTGACGGTCACGACGCCCTGGGGCGGGGCGCGGCTGGACGCCGCCGACTGGGCGGCCGCCTTCGATGCCGTGGAGCCGGGCACCCCGCACAACGAGGCACGCGACCAGATCCAGGAGGCGCTGTTCGACCTCCTCATGGACCGGCACGACGAGGACGTCCCCCGCGAGTCGCTGCGGACCGCGCTGCTGCGGGACCGGGAGCTGCGGGAGGCGCTGCACCGGGCCTGGCCGCTGCTGGAGGCGGCCGACGTGGTCGGCGACCTGTGGACGGTGCCCGCGTATCTGCGGCTGTGCGCGCCGTGGCTCGGCCCGGGGGACGTCGAGCGGCTGCGGCGCGCGGACCCGTCCGCGTGGACGGTGGCGGATCTGCCCGTCCTGGACGCCGCGCGGCGGCGGCTGGGTGACGCGGGGGCGTCCGCGCGGGCGCGGCGCCGGGAGGCGTCGGCCGCCGTCGAGCGCGCGCGGATGGCCCGGGTCGTCGACGACCTGCTGGAGGCGGACGCCGACGGCGAGGGCGCGGTGACGATGCTGCACGGGCGGGACCTGCGGGACAGTCTGGTGGACGGGGACGCTCTGCCCGGCGCGCAAGTCGAGCCCCTCGCCGGTCCGTTCGCGCACATCGTGGTGGACGAGGCGCAGGAACTGACCGACGCCGAGTGGCAGATGCTGCTGGCGCGCTGCCCCTCCCGGAGCTTCACCGTCGTCGGGGACCGGGCCCAGGCCCGGCACGGCTTCACCGAGTCGTGGCGGGAGCGGCTGGAGCGGGCCGGGTTCGGGCGGGTCGAGGTGGCGTCCCTGACCCTCAACTACCGCACCCCGGCGGAGGTGATGGCGGAGGCCGAGCCGGTGATCCGGGCGGCGCTGCCGGACGCCAACGTCCCGGTGTCGGTCCGCGCGTCGGGGGTCCCGGTGGTGCGCGGGCCGCTCGGCGACCTGGACCGGATCCTCGGCGACTGGCTCGCCGCGCACGCCGAGGGCGTCGCGTGCGTGATCGGGCATCCGTCGTACCGGCCGTCCTCGCACCGCGTCCGGTCGCTGAGCCCCGGCCTGGCCAAGGGCCTGGAGTTCGACCTGGTGGTGCTGGTGGATCCGGACGCCTTCGGCGGCGGCGTCGAGGGGGCCGTCGACCGGTATGTGGCGATGACCCGCGCGACACAGCGCCTCGCCGTCCTCACCAGCCACTGAACACATACGAGCGAGAAGAGAGACGGGGAACCTTATGTATGACGTGATCATCGCCGGTGGCGGGCCGACCGGTCTGATGCTGGCCTGCGAACTGCGGCTGCACGGCGTGCGCACGGTGGTGCTGGAGCGGCTGACGGAGCCGACCCGGGACGTACGGGCGCTGGGCATCCACGCGCGCAGTGTGGAGGTGATGGCCCAGCGGGGGCTGCTCGACCGGCTCCTGGCGGTCGGGGAGCGGTTCTCGGTGGGCGGTCTGTTCGGCGGCGTCAGCGCGCCGTGGCCGGAGGGGACGGACACCGCGCACCCCTACGGCGTCGCGGTGCACCAGCCCGTGGTCGAACGGCTGCTGCACGAGCGGGCCGTGGAGCTGGGCGTGGAGGTCCGGCGCGGCTGGGAGCTGGTGGGGCTGAGCCAGGACGAGGAGGGCGTGACCGCCGAGTCGGCCGGCGGGGCCCGGCTGCGCTCCCGCTACCTGGTGGGCTGCGACGGCGGCCGGAGCACGGTGCGCCGGCTGGCCGGGGTCGGCTTCCCCGGTGAGCCGGCCGGCACGGAGATCCTGCTGGGCGAGATGGAGGTCACCGCGTCGCCCGAGGTGCTGGCGGCCGCGTCGGAGGAGGTCCGCAGGACGCATCCGCTGTTCGGTTTCATGCCGACCGGGGAGGGGGTGTACCGGGTTCTCGTACCGGCCGCGGGGCTGGCCGAGGACCGCTCGGCGGCGCCGTCCCTGGACGAGTTCCGGCGGCGGCTGCGGGCGCTCGCGGGCGACGACTTCGGGGTGCGCTCACCGCGCTGGCTGTCCCGGTTCGGCGACGCGACCCGGCAGGCGGAGCGCTACCGCGCCGGCCGGGTGCTGCTGGCGGGCGACGCGGCGCACATCCATCCGCCGACCGGCGGGCAGGGGCTGAGCCTGGGGCTCCAGGACGCCTTCAACCTCGGGTGGAAGCTGGCGGCCGAGGTGGCCGGCTGGGCGCCGGACGGCCTGCTGGACACGTACCACGCCGAGCGCCACCCGGTGGCCGCGCGCGTGCTGGACAACACCCGGGCGCAGATGGCCCTGCTGCAGCCCGGCCCGAGGGCCCGTGCCCTCCAGCGGCTGCTGGCGGAGCTGATGGAGTTCCCGGACGTGAACCGCCACCTCACCGAGGCCGTCACGGCGCTGGGCGTACGGTACGACGTCGGCGACCCCGCGGAACCGCTGGGCCGGCGGATGCCGGACGTCGCCCTGGAGCGGGGCCGCCTCTACGACCTGACGCACACCGGTCGCGGGCTGCTCCTCGACCGCACGGGCCGGCTCGCCGTACCGGGGTGGGAGGACCGGATCGACCATGTCGTGGACGGCGGCGACGAGGTGCCCGCCCCCGCGGTGCTGCTGCGCCCGGACGGCCACATCGTGTGGACCGGCGAGGACGGCACCGGCCTGCTCACGGCCGTGACCCGGTGGTTCGGCGCACCGTCACGCGCGCGTGACGCCGGCCGGCCCGGCGCGCGGGCCGGCCGCGCCCGGCAGGGGGTCTAGGAGGCGCTCTCCTGGTCGCGGTGGCGGTAGAAGCCGACCGTGGCGGGCGGGAGCGGGGTGTTGCCGAGGATGAGGTCGGCGGCCTTCTCGGCCATCATCATCACCGGGGCGTAGATGTTGCCGTTGGTGAGGTAGGGCATCGCGGAGGCGTCGACCACCCGCAGGCCCTCGACCCCGTGGACGCGCATGGAGGCCGGGTCCAGGACGGACATCTCGTCGACTCCCATGCGGGCGGTGCAGGAGGGGTGGTAGGCGGTCTCGGCGTCGCGGGCCACCCAGTCGAGGATCTGCTCGTCGGTCTGCACGGCGGGGCCCGGGGAGAGTTCGCCCGCGTCGTACTCGGCGAAGGCCGGCTGCGACAGGATGTCGCGGGCGACGCGGATCGCCTCCACCCACTCCTTGCGGTCGTTGGGCGTGGAGAGGTAGTTGAACCGGAGCGCGGGGTGGACGCGCGGGTCCCGGGAGGTGATCTTCACCGAGCCCCGGACGTCGGAGTACATGGGCCCGATGTGCACCTGGTAGCCGTGGTCGGCGTCCACCTGGGTGCCGTCGTAGCGGATCGCGATGGGCAGGAAGTGGAACATCAGGTTGGGGTAGTCCACCACGTCGTTGCCGCGGACGAAGCCGCCCGCCTCGAAGTGGTTGGTGGCGGCCGGGCCGCTGCGGAACAGCAGCCACTGGAGGCCGATCCCGGGGCGCCGGCTCCACTTGAGCGAGGGGTTGAACGAGACCGGCTTCTTGCAGGCGTGCTGGACGTAGACCTCCAGGTGGTCCTGGAGGTTCTCCCCGACGCCGGGCAGCGCGTGCACCATCTCGACGCCCAGCGGCCGCAGTTCGTCGGGGTTGCCGATCCCGGACAGCTGCAGGAGCTGCGGGGTGTTCACGGCGCCGCCGCAGAGGATGACCTCGCCGCCGAAGGCACGGCGGTACGCCTTGCCGTACCGGCGGTAGACGACGCCGACCGCCCGCTTGCCGCGGAACAGGACGCGGTCGACCTGCGAGAAGCACTGGACGGTGAGGTTGGGCCGCTTCATCACGGGGTGCAGGTAGGCGCGGGCGGCGGACCAGCGCCGGCCCTTGCGGATGTTGCGGTCGAACCGGGCGAAGCCCTCCTGCCGGTAGCCGTTGACGTCGGAGGTCAGGGAGTACCCGGCCTCCTCGCTCGCCTCCAGGAACGCCGTGAACAGCGGGTTGGTCGCGGGGCCGCGCTCCAGCCACAGCGGCCCGCCCTGGCCGCGCCATTCGTCGGCGCCGGCCGCGCAGTGCTCCATGCGCTTGAAGTACGGCAGGCAGTGGGCGTAGTCCCAGCTCTCCATGCCGGGGTCGGCCGCCCAGCGCTCCAGGTCCAGCGGGTTGCCGCGCTGGAAGATCATCCCGTTGATGGAGCTCGATCCGCCGAGGAGCCTGCCGCGGCCGTGGCTGACGCGCCGGCCGTTCATGTAGGGCTCCGGCTCGGACTCGTAGCACCAGTCGTAGAGGGGGTTGCCGATGACCATGGTCAGCGCGGCGGGCATGTGGGTGAAGATGTCCCAGATGTAGTCCGGCCGGCCCGCCTCCAGGACGAGCACCTTGTTGGCCGGGTCGGCGCTGAGGCGGTTGGCCAGGGCGCAGCCCGCGGAACCGCCGCCGACGATGATGTAGTCGTACTCCGCCTGGCTCATGCCGCTCCTCGGGTTCGCCGGCTCCGCCGTCCGGGCGTCATGCGCCGAACATAAGCGGCGGGCGTGCGGCGGCGCGCGGGATGGTGCTGCATTCGGGCCACCGGCCCCGGGCCGGGCGGAGGGGTGCGGCGGGGGGCTCAGCCCGCGCGGGTGTGGGCCCGGGCGGCGATGTGCGGGGGCGGCGTGACGCCGTCGGGGAGCAGCGGGTCGGCCTCGGGCGCTCCCCAGGCGGCGGTGAGCGGCAGGACGCCCGCCCAGAGGCCGAGGGCCGCGTCGGGGCCGTCGCCGTCGTCGGGGGCGCCGGTGCGGATCTTGACGGACGCCTCCTCCAGGGACAGCGCGAGCAGCGCGGTGGCCGCCAGCTCCTTGCGGCTGGGGCGCCGGGCGTAGTCCCACTGCCCAGGTGCCGCCTGCTCGGTCAGCCGGCGCAACCCGGCCTGCTTCTCCTCCGGGTCGGTGACGGGCCGGGGTACGCCGTGGATCATCGCGCTGCGGTAGTTGACCCCGTGCTCGAACACCGAGCGGGCGAGGACCAGCCCGTCCAGGTGGGTGACGGTCACGCAGACCGGTGTCCCGGGCGCGGCGGCCAGGCTGCGGCTGGCGACGGAGCCGTGGACGTACAGGGTCCGGCCGTCGCTGCCGTACACCGTGGGCACGACCATCGGGGCTCCGTCGACGACGACGCCGAGGTGGCAGAGGAAGCCGGCGTCGAGGATCTCGTCGAGCCGGGCGCGCTCCAGGCTCCCCTGGTCGCGCAGCCGGCGGTGGCGGGTGCGCTCCGTCTCGGGGAGGGAGGCGGGCAGGGGCCGGTCGGTCATCTCGGGTCCTTCTCTGGGCCTGTTGTCCGCACATGTGTGGTCCGTACACGCTCGACGCTATCGATATCAGCAGCATGATGGCTAGTGTTCTGCGGATTTCGTCGTAGCGGGACCCTCCTGATACGGAACCGGAAGAGCGTGGCGGGGCGGGAACCGGCGCGGCGCTCCGGCCGACTCCTCCTGCGCAGCCGGCGCGGGGCCGGGTGCGCGGGGTGCCCCGGCGGGACGGCGGGTGGGCGGAGAGGCGTCGTATGGGTGGGCTGGAGATACGGATGAGCGGGGTTCGGTGCCGTCACGGCCGGGTGGAGGCCGTCGCCGGTGTGGACCTGGACGTGCCACCCGGGCTGAAGGTGGCGCTCACCGGCACCAACGGGTCCGGCAAGACGACGCTGCTGCGCGCCGTCCTCGGCCTGCACCCGACGGCCGCCGGGAGCGTCCTGGTGGGCGGCCGCGACCACCGTACGGCCGCGGAGCGGTCCTGGCGGCGGCGTGCCTGCGCCTGGATCCCGCAGAAGCCGGCGTCCGGCCGCTTCCCGCTCCTCGCGCACGAGTTGCTGGCCTCCGGCGGCGCTCCCTCCGACGCCCGGCGGGCGGCGGACCGGCTGGGGGTGGGGGCGCTGGCGGACCGGCCGCTGCACACCCTGTCGGGCGGGCAGCTCCAGCGGATGTACCTGGCGCGGGCGATCGGCGCCGTCGCCGCCGGGGCGCTGGTCCTGCTGGCCGACGAGCCCACCGCCGCCCTGGACTTCGCGGGCCAGGAGGAGGCGGCGGAGGTGCTCACCACGCTGCCCGTCACCCTCCTGGTGGTGACGCACGACCGGGCGCTGGCCGAGCGGTGCGACCGGGTGCTGGAGATGGCCGCGGGGCGGCTGCGGGAGGTCCGGTGACCCTCGCCACCGCCGACGTGGGCGCCCTCCTCCAGCTCGTACCGGTCCAGCGCGCCGCGTTCGCCCTGCTGCTGGCGGCCGTCGGGCTGCCGGTCATCGGGGTGGTCATCGTGGGGCTGGACATCATGCCGGTGCGGTTCGCGATGATGCACGTGGCGCTGCTGGGCATCGCGGTGGGGCTGCTCACCGGGCTGGACCCGATGCTCTGCGCCCTGGTGGCGTGCGCCCTGTCGGGCGCCGGGGTGGCACCGCTGGCCCGCACCCCGAGCGGCCTCGCGGGCGCGATGGGCCTGCTGATGAGCCTGGCGGTCGCCGCCGCGCTGCTGGTGCTGGCGGTCTCGGGCGTCAACGCCTCCGGGGCCTTCGCCCTGCTCTGGGGGTCCGTCCTCTCCGTCGGCGCACCCGACCTGGTCGTCCTCGGAGTGCTGGCGGTGGTGGTGCCCGGCCTGTTCTGGTGGCGCCGCCGGGATGTCGCCCTCCTGCTGCACGACCGGGAACTGGCCCAGTGCTCGGGCGTCCCGGTGGGGCCGCTCACCCTGGTCCTGCTGGTCCTGGTGGCGGTGTCCGTCGCCGGGGCGATCAAACTCACCGGTGCGCTGCTGGTCGACGCGCTCACGCTGCTGCCCGCCCTGGCGGCGCGGCGGCTGGGCACGTCGCTGACGTCGATCACCGTGTGGGCGGTGGCGATCGGCGTCACCGTCAACGCGACGGGGTTCCTGCTCGCCCTGTGGCTGGACTGGCCGCCCGGCCCCGTCCTCGTCCTGACCGCGGGGGCCGTCGTCCTCGCCGTCCACGCCCTTCCCGAACGGAGAAACCGCTCATGGCGCGCATCCGCGTCCGCATCCCTTCCCTCCTCGCACTGACCGCAGCGCTGGTCCTCGTCGCCGGCTGCGGCGACGGGGGCGGCTCCCCCGCCGCCAAGAGCGGCGGGGACGACCGGCCGGGCGCGCCCAAGGTCGTGGTCACCACCACCTGGGAGGGCGCCTTCGCCAAGGCGGCGGGGGCCGAGGACGTCACGGTCATCGTCCCGCAGTCGGTCCACCACGCCCCGGACTACGACCCCAAGCCCTCCGACCTCGCGGCCGTGGCCGAGGCCGACTTCGTGCTGTACGCGCCCTTCGAGCCGTACGCCGAGAAGATCAAGGAGGCCGCCGGTTCGGACGCCGAGCTGGTGGAGGTGGCCCTCGACAACGACGCGGCCAAGGTGAAGGCCGAAGTGAAGCGCCTGGCCGGGAAGTTCGGCACGGAGAAGGCCGCGAGCGGCTGGACGGCCGCGTTCGACACGGAGTACGCGAAGCTCGGCGCGGAGCTGAAGGCGGCGTGGCCGGGCGGGAAGAGCCCGGCCGTGGTGAGCCAGGTCTTCACCACCTGGGCGGCGTCGATGGCGGGGGCGACGACCGTCGGTACGTACGGCCCGGAGGCGGTGACCCCGGCGCAGCTGGCCGACCTGGCGAAGAAGAAGCCGGCCCTCGTCCTGGACAACGCCCACATGTCGACCGGCACGGTCCTGCCCGACGCGGGCGCCGCCCAGGTGAAGATCGTCAACTACCCGGGCGAGGAGCTCGATCTGCTCACGGTGTACCGCGACGCCGCGGCCGAGCTGAAGAAGGCGATGGCCGCGCTCTAGCCTCCCCGTCTCCCGCGCCCGGGTGCCCCGCCCATGACGGCGGGGCACCCGGGCGCGTGGTGTGTCCCGGCCGCCGGGGCCCATGTGCGGCGGCCCGGCCGGCGCGTGGGGTGCGCCGGCCGAGCCGTGGGGCTCGGGGTCGTCCCTCCGCGGGGCGTGCCCGTCAGCCGGCGCGGGCGACCGGGGGCCGGGCCGCCGGGGCGGGTGCCGCCGGCGCGGCGGTCAGGCGCTCGCGGAGGGCGGCCCGGTCCGGCTTCCCCGCCGGGGTGAGGGGCAACTCCGCGACGACCAGCAGCCGTTCGGGGTGCTTGTGCCGGGCGACGCCGCGCCCCGCCAGGTGCTCGCCGAGCCCGTCGAGGTTGGGCGCGTCCGGGGCGGCGCCCGGGACGACGCACGCCGCGAGGCGTTCGCCCATCAGCGGGTCGGGCACACCGACGCAGACCACGTCCCGTATCAGCGGGTGGGTGCGCAGCTCCCGTTCCACCTCGGCGGGGCTGATGTTGGCGCCGCCCCGGATGACGACGTCCTTGAGCCGGCCGACGACATGGAGGACGCCGTCGTCGAGGACGCCGAGGTCGCCGGTGCGCACCCAGCCGCCGGGGGTGCGGTAGCGGGCGTCCAGTTCGGGCGCGCCGACGTAGCACAGGGGGGTCATGGGGCCGCGGGCGACGATCTCGCCGACCCGGCCGTCGGGCAGCGGTTCCTGGGTGTCCGGGTCGGTGACGCGGATCTCGGCCACCCGGGGGTCGGGCCGGCCGGCGACGACGCCGTGCCGGTCGGCCGGCGGGGTGCGGCGGTCCAGGCCGGTGTGGCAGTTGACGCCGTCGGCGGAGCCGTACAGGTTGACGACCGGGCAGCCGAACGCCTCGGACGCCTCCTCGGCGGTCGCCGGGTCGAGCGGCGCCCCGCCGAGCACCAGGGCGGTGAGGCCGGCGGGGACACCGGGGCCGCCGGGTTCACCGGCAAGCCGGTCCAGCATCATCCGGATCATGGTGGGCACGCCGAGGACATGGGTCGGGCGGTGCTCGCGGATCGCGGCGAGGGCGGCCTCGGGGGTGAAGTGGTCGAGCAGGACGAGCGTGCCGCCGTGCCGGGCGAGGGTGACCGCCGTGCCGTTGGAGCCGAAGGCGGAGGCGAGCGGGACGAGGAACAGGCAGCGCGGCGCGGTGCCGTCCTCGGGGAGGAGCGAGGCGAGGAAGTTGCCGCGCCCCCCGGCCAGCGCGTTGTGCGAGTAGGCGACCATCTTGGGGTCGGCCTCGGAGCCGGAGGAGACCAGGATGCGGGCCGCGCTGTCGGGGTGCGGCCGGGCCGGGTCGAAACCGGCCGGGTCGGTGCGGGTCAGCCGGGACAGCGGAATCGTTCCGTCGGGTGCGGTGCCCGGTCCGGCGGCGATGACGTGCCGCAGGCCGGGCAGCCCGGCGGCGAGCGCCCGCAGCTCCTCGGCGTGCCGGACGCCCCGGTGCTCCACGGCGGCGATCACGGCCACCGCCCGGGAGCGCCGCAGCAGGCACTCGGCCTCCAGGGCGCCCCGCCCGACCGGGAAGGGCAGGGCGACGGCTCCGAGCGCGGCGACGGCCAGGTCGGCGGCGACCGCGTCGCGGTGGTTGGGGAGCTGGATGCCGACCACGTCCCCGGGGCCCACGCCGAGGTCTCTGAGCCCGGCCGCCATGGCGCGCGCTCTGCGGTCGAGGGCGGTGTAGCACAGGGAGCCCTTGGCGTCGATCACGGCGGGGCGGTGGATGCCGGCGACCTGGCGGGCCCGGTAGAGGCTGTAGAGGTCGAGGTCGGGGCAGGTCCCGTCGAGCACCCAGGACCGGCGCAGTGCGGCGGGCACCAGGTCGCGCAGGGCGGGCCGGTCGGTGGTCATGCGAAGCTCCAGGGGTCGGGGACGGCGGGGGCGCCGTGCGCGTCGCGGCTGATCGAGCCGCCCAGGCGCGGGTCGTGGAGGAGGCCGGCCAGGTCGGTGGTGACCGGGGTGGCGGCGAGCCCGTGGGTGCGGAGCATGGCCAGCGCGTCACCGGTGGTGAGGGCGGTCAGGTCGTACGCGCGGGCGGCGGCGGCGCAGGCGTCGCTCGGGGCGATCCAGCCGTCCGCCGTGCGCAGCGGGTGGCGGTACCCGGCCGGGTGCCTGGGGTTCTCGCCCCGGGCGGCGCGGCGCAGGGCGGGGCCGGTCAGGGTGTCGGCGGCGCCGAGGAGGGAGGAGTCCACGCGGACGCCGTGCCCGGTGCGTTCGCGCAGCAGGAGGCCGGCGAGGACCGCCTCCGCCCCGAGCAGCCCGCCGAGGACGTCGAGCAGGGTCATCAGGGAGGGCGCCGGGGGCTCGCCCTCGGGCCGTACGGCCTCACCGACCGCCGTGCGGGCCTGGACCATGAAGTCGGTGCCCATCGGCGCGCCCGGGATCCGGCCGGCCCAGCCGCCGGTGTAGGTGTACACGAGGGCGGGGTTCACCCGGGCGAAGTCGGTGGCGTCCAGGCCGAGTTCGGCGGCCTTGCCGGGGGCCCAGTTGTGGAGGAAGACATCCGCTCCGGCGGCCAGGTCGCGCAGCCGGTCCCGGCCGGCCGGGTCCTTGATGTCGATCTCGACGGCGCGTTTGCCGCGGTTGAGGGCGAGCCAGCGGGCGGAGGTCCCGGAGCAGGCCGGGGGCATCCCCCGGAGCGGGTCGCCGCCGGGCGGTTCGACGCGGACGACGTCCGCCCCGAGCAGGCCCAGCAGGTGGGCGGTGAGCGGCGCCTGTATCCGGCGGCCCGCCTCCAGCACGGTGAGCCCCGCCAGCGGCCGGTCCGGACCGGGAGCGGCACCGGGGGGCGCGGGGGCGGCCGGGCGCAGCAGGGCCAGCGTCCACGGGTCGGCGCCGTCGTGCTCCGCCGCCCGTTCCTTCAGGGTCCGTACGCGGCACACATCGGCGCCCGCGACCGCCGCGGCCCGCCGGATCGCCTCGAAGGAGTGGCCGCGTGCGGTGTCGTGCAGCGCCCCGGGCAGGGGCGCGCAGGCGGTGGCGTACCGGAACTGGAAGGGCCGCCAGCCGCGCCGTACCGCGTCGGTGCCGGCTTCCAGCGCGCGCCAGAAGGCCGCCCAGGCGCCGGGGTCGAGGGTCTCCAGCTCGAACAGGGTCCCGTCGGCGGAGGTGAACGGGGGACCGCCCGGGGCGAGTTCGGCGGCCTCCCCCTCGTCGGCGCCCGCCGCGGCGAGGTACTGGGAGACCATCAGCAGCCCGGCGTGGTCCGCCCGGGTGGCCACCCGGCTCGTGGTGCCGCCGCGCGCCTGGGCGAGCAGCGCGGCGAGCAGGCCCTGCACGGTGAGGACGGCGGTGGCGGTGGCCACGCAGTCGGCGGCCGTGCCGCGCGGGTGCCCGTCGCGCCGGCCGTGGACCGACATGACACCGGTGGCCGCCTGCGCGGTGGCCTCGTCGGTGATGCCGGTGCCGGGCGCGGACCAGCCGGTGCCGGCCCGGACCGGTGCGAAGCCGCCGCCGGTGAGCGTCAGGGAACCGGCCGGCGGCGCGGAACTGGTGGGCGCGCCGGGCTCCGCCGCGTCCCCGGTGCTCGCGCCCAGGAGCCGCAGATGGTGCCCGACCAGGCCGGTGAGCGGCGGCGGGCCGGCGATGTCGAGGTGCAGCGCGTCGAGTGGCCGGACCGTCCTCGTGGTGACTGGTGACGCCATGCCTCTCCTCTCCGGGCGGGCGGTGGCCTGCCCGAGTCGTCCGGGGAACGGGAACCCTCCGGGCCCCGCGCCCGACCCGTTCCACGGAAGAGACAGTCGGACAGCCGTTCCCCCGGGTTCCCGGGGGATCGGATCCGGTCAACTGGAGGAGAGCCCGTGCCGCTTCACGACCCGTCAGCCGCCGTGCGACCGCCGCACGGCGACGCCCCGGACGCGTTGCGCGCCCGCGTCGCCCACTTCGTCGGTACGGAGGTGGTCCCCCGCGAGCCGGAGCTGGACGCGGGCGGCGAGGGCGCGCGGGTCGCCATGGCCGAACTGCGCCTCCGGGCGCGGGAGTCGGGGCTCTGGGGGCTGCCGCTCCCCGCGGACCTGGGCGGCGGCGGGCTGACGCTCGGCCGGTACGCGCCGCTGGCGGAGGCGGAGGGGGCGAGCGACCACGGCCCGGCGGCGCTGGGTTCGGCGCCGCTGCTCGACGTCGGCATGCTGGCGCGGCACGGCACCCCCGCCGTCCGGGAGCGGTATCTCAGGCGGCTGGTGTCCGGGGAGATCCGCGCCTGCTACGCCATGACCGAACCGGACACGCCCGGCACCGACCCGTTCTCCACCGGCACACGCGCGAAGGAGGGCCCCGGCGGCGGCTGGCGGGTGACCGGGCGGAAGTGGTTCATCTCGGGGGCGGCGGACGCGGACCTGGTGACCGTCCTGGCGCGCACGAGCGGGGCGGACGGCGACCGCGACGGCCTGTCCCTGCTGCTGGTGCCCGCCTCCGCGCCGGGTTTCCGGGTGGTGCGCCCGCTGCCGGTGCTGGGCGGGGCGGGGCAGTGGGAGATCGAGCTGGACGACGTCGCGGTGCCGGCCGACCACCTGGTCGGAGCGCCGGGCCGGGCCCTGGACGTCGCCGGGGAGCGGCTGGAGCTGGGCCGTACGCTGCGGTGCCTGCGCTGGCTCGGCCAGGCGCGGCGCGCGTTCGACCTGATGTGCGCGCGTGCCGTCGGCCGGAGCGGGTCGCGGGGCCCGCTGGCCGGGCACCAGCTGGTGCAGCAGCACGTGTTCGACGCCCTGCTGGCCCTGCGCACCACGCGTCCCCTGGTGTACGAGGCGGTCCGCCTGATCGACGCCGGGCGGGACGCGCGGACCGAGGTGGGCCTGGCCAAGGTGGCGGCGGCGCGGACGCTCCAGCAGGTCACGGACGCCGCGATCCAGGTGCACGGCGCGGCGGGGCTGGGCCCGGACACCGCACTGCCGGCGCTGTTCCGCACCGGCCGGGCGGCCCGCGTCCTCGACGGCCCGGACGAACTGCACATCACCTCGGTGGCCCGCCGGGTCCTGCGCGCGTACGCGGCCGGGGCCGCCGCCCCCCTCGGCGACGCCGCGCCGGACGGCGGCCCCGGACCCGGGTGACGGACCGGGCGGCGTACGGACCCAACGGCCCACGGACCCGGCGGCGGCGCGGCCGGCGGCGGTGTACGTGCCCGGCGAACGGACCCAACGGCCCCCGCACCCGGCGGTGTACGTGTCCGGGTGACCGACCCGGCGCCGTACCGACCCAATGGCACACCCGCACCGCGGCGTTCAGGCCGTGGCGGCGTCCCGGTCGCGGCGGGTGCGTCGCCGGTCGCGTACCGCCCAGGCGCCGGCGACGGCCGCCGCGGCGGTGAACTCGGCCGCCACCAGCAGCCACCCGGCGGTGAACGGGCCGCTCTCGGCGAGCAGTCCGAACAGCGGCGGGCCGGCCGCGAAGCCGGCGAAGAACCCGGCGGAGACCAGCGCCGAGTCCTGCCCCGCCCGGCCCGGGCTCGCGCGCTGCATCACCAGCACCATCGAGACGGCGTTGCCGGACACGGCGAACACGCCCACCGCGACGGCCGCCACCCAAGCGAGGGGCGCCGCGTGCGCCGAGGCGGCCAGCAGCAGGGCGGCCCCGACCGCGCCGGCGGCCAGCCCGCACGGCAGGCGTTCGGCGCGCCCCGGCCCCGCGACCCTCGACCAGCCGACGCGGCCGGCGATCCCGGCGACGCCGAGCACGGCGACGAGCCCGGCCGCCGCCGTGGGCCCCAGGCCCAGCCGGCGGTCGCCGAACAGCGCCAAATAGGTGTTGATCGAGGCGATGCCGCCGCCCAGGAAGAGGGAGAACACCGCCAGCCATGCCACGTGTCCGCGCGGCACCGGGAAGAACCGCCCGCCGGGCGCCGCCGGGCCCCCGCCGCCCGGCCGGGGGTCGGCCGGCAGGACGTGCCGGGTCCACAGGGCCGCCGCCACCGCCGCTCCGGCGGCCGTCCACACCGCGCCACGCCAGCCGACGCCCGCCGCGAGGGCCGCGAGGGGCAGACCGGCGGCGAACGCCCCGAGCTGGACGCCCGACTGTTTGAGCCCGGTGACCGCGCCCCTGCGGGCGGGCGGGACGGCGGCCAGGATCGCCTTGTTGGTGGCCGGGTTGGCGAGTGCCTGCGGCAGCCCTCCCAGCGCGACCGCCCCGAGGAGCAGGCCCGCGCCGGGCGCCGAGGCGATCAGGGCGAGGGCCGTGGCGGTGATCAGGCACAGGGCGACCAGCGCGCGGCGGGGGCCCACTCGGTCCACCAGGCGCCCGCCGGACGGCGACAGCACGGCGGCGGTGCCGAAGCCGACCGTGGTCGTCAGGCCGAGGACGGTGACGGAGACGCCGAGGTCGTCCACCAGGCGCGGCCCGAGCGCGCCGAGCACGAAGAGCTGGAGCATGGACAGCGCCATGGCGGTGGTGAGCACCGCCGTCAGGGCGTGCTCCCGGTGCGCCGCCTTCATGTCCGCCTCCTCGCCGGCCTCACGGGTCGTGGGCCACGGTGAGGAGTCGGAGGCGTCAACGGCCGGGTTCCCGGCGGTCGTTGTGGTGTGCGACACACCGCGGACGCTGAAACTCCGGTCCGTGATTTTGCGTACCAGCCCGTGTCCGCCGTTCCAGGGGAGTGCGAGGATGACCCCGCCATGACTTCAGGCCGATGCAGCCGCGCAGGGAGAGCCGCCGTGTTCGCGGCGACCTGTGTGCTGCTCACCGGCGCGGGTCACCTCCTCATGTCGGGCTCCCCGGTGCCCTGGTGGGCGCTCGGCGCGGGGTTCGCGGTGACGGCCGGCGCGGCCTGGTCGTTCGCCGGCCGGGAGCGGGGCCTGCCCGCCGTGACCGGGCTCGCCGTCACGGCCCAGGCCGTCCTGCACGCCGGCTTCTCGCTGGCCCAGGTGGTGATCCTGCCCGCCGCGCCCGGTGACGGCACGTCACTGGTACGCCGGTGGGCCGGTCAGGTGCTGTGCGGGGCGGGGCACGTGGGCACGTCCGGCGGCGCCCCGCACGGCATGGTGCCGTCCCATCCGCACGGGCACGCGCGGCACGCGGCGGTGGCCTGGACGCCCGCCGCGGGCGCCCCGGCCGGGCACGACCCGGCCGCCGTCGCCCCGGAGGCCGTGGCGTCGGCCGCCATGTCGCCGGGCGGCATGCTCGCGGCCCACCTGCTCGCCGCACTGCTGTGCGGTGTGTGGCTCGCGTACGGCGAGCGGGCCGCCTTCCGGCTCCTGCGGGCCGTGGCCGCCCGGCTCGCCGCGCCGCTGCGGCTCGCGCTGTGGCCGTCCTGGCTTCCCGGCGTCCCGCGTCCGCGGGTGCGCCGGCGGCACACCGCCGTCACACCGCGCCGTCTGCTTCTCGCCACGTCCTGTGTCACCAGGGGTCCGCCGTCGGGGTCCGCTGTCGTCCGACAGCCGGCTCCCCGGGGTCTCGCCGCGTAACGGCGCCCCGGGCATCGGCCCTGCCGTCCGGCGGGCCGTCACGACTCACCGGTCCCCGGCGCCCCGGGGCGCGGGACCGGACCCGCACTTGCGAAGGACACGTGGCGATGACCCATGCCCTCACCTCCCCCGCCTCCCCCATCCCGCCCGCCACAGCGGGCGCAGACGTCCCCGTGGGCGCTCCCGCCCGGCCGGCGTCGCGGTACAGCCCCGCCGCCGACGAGGAGGTGACCTTCCTGGCCCTCGCGGCGCGCGGCGGCGACCCGCGCGCGGTGGAGGCGTTCGTCCGGGCGCTGCACCGCGACATCCGGCGGTACGTGGCCTACCTGAGCGCCGATCCGCAGGCGGCCGACGACCTGACGCAGGAGACGTTCCTGCGGGCGCTGGGCAGCCTCCACCGCTTCGAGGGCCGTTCCTCGGCCCGCACCTGGCTGCTGTCGATCGCCCGGCGCACCGTCGTGGACAGCCTGCGGCACGCCGCCGCCCGCCCCCGGCTGTCGGACCGCGAGGACTGGCAGACGGCCGCGGAGCGGTACCAGCCCGGGGTGCCGGGCTTCGAGGACGGCGTGGCGCTCGCCGAGCTGCTGGCGGCCGTGCCGGCCGAGCGGCGCGAGGCGTTCGTGATGACGCAGCTGCTGGGCCTTCCGTACGCCGACGCCGCGAAAGCCATCGGGTGTCCGGTGGGCACCGTCCGCTCCCGGGTGGCGCGGGCGCGGGCGGCCCTGGTGGAGCTGTTGCGGGAGCCCGTCCACGGCACCGCCGGCGGCCCCGGCTCCCCCGGCGGCCCGGAGCGGCCCGTGTCACCGGCGGCGGTGGCGGACCGGGCGCCCGTCCGGCCGGTGGTCCGCGCGCCGCGGGTGGCCCGCGCCCGGCTGGGGGCGGTCGCCCGCTGAGCGGGGCGCTCCCGGGGCCGGGCACCGCGCGTCCGGCCCCGGGGGCTCAGCGGACGAGGACGCAGTCGCCGCAGTACCCGCCGCCCTCGACGCGGTAGTAGAGGCAGCAGCTCCGGCGGCGGAAGGCGAACGGGGCGGCGGTGAACGTCCCGGCGTCCGCCAGCGGTGCGCGGCCCAGCAGGGCGGCGGCGAGCGGGAGCGGCCGGAGCGGGGCGCCGGGGGCGTGCGCGCGCAGCACCCGTACGGCGCCGATCAGCGCGGAGGCGGTGTTGCCGAGCAGGGTGTGGGGGGAGACCCCGCAGTCCCGGCGTACGGCGCGGGCCAGGGGTTCCAGGTGGGCGGCGACCACTGCGGTGTGCAGGGCGACGGCCGCCTCCGCCTCCGTCGCGGTGGCCGTCGCCGGTCCGGCGGGGTCGGGCAGCCACAGGTCGACGGGGCCCGAGCGGGGCGCCCGCCACCACAGCCGGCCGGGTCCGGGGCCGGGCACCCGGCCGGTGAGCACGGTGGCGCCGAGGGCGACCGACCACAGGCGGGCGGCGAGGCCCAGGTGGAGGGTGGAGGCGGCGACCCGCCGGTCGGCGGTGCCCATCCGCCGCGCGGTGTCCGCCACGTACCCGCCGAGGGCGCCGGGGTCCTCGTACAGCTCCGTGAGCGGGCGGAAGCCGGCGGTGTCGGGCCGGGGGCCGCAGGACACCGCGAAGTAGGGGCCGACGGCGGAGACCCGGGCCCAGTCGCCGGGGGCCGTCCCGGCGGCGCCGGACGGCGCGCGGCCGTCACCCGTTCGCGGGTGCACGCGGGGCCACCGTCCTCTCCTGGGGTCGCGGGTCACCGGCTCCGGGGGACAGTGACCGGGGGACATCGTGCCAGGCGAGCACCGCCCCGGCACCGCCTTAGTACCGCGCCGATTGTGGATCAAGACCGGCCGGGCGAGGGCAAGGTCACAGCCGCGCCCTCTGCTGCTCCTTTGTACGCGTCGCTTAGCATCCGAGCATGACGGTCCTGCCAGACGACGGGCTCTCGCTGGCCGCCGACTTCCCTCCCGCCACACACGAGCAATGGCAGGCCCTCGTCGAGGGCGTGCTCCGCAAGTCGGGCAAGGAAGCCGCGGGCACGGCAGCCGAAGACGCACTGTCCACCGTGCTGGAGGACGGGCTCCGCACCCGGCCCCTGTACACCGCACGCGACACTGCCCCCGAGGCCGGTCTGCCCGGGTTCGCGCCGTTCGTGCGCGGCGGGCGGGCGGCCGGGAGCACGGCGGGCGGCTGGGACCTGCGCCAGCGGCACACCACGGCCGCGAACGACGCGGTGCTGGCGGACCTGGAGAACGGCGTCACCTCCCTCTGGCTGGTCGTCGGCGAGGGCGGTTTCCCGGTGTCGTCGCTGGCCGGGGTGCTCGACGGCGTGTACCTCGACCTGGCGCCGGTCGTCCTGGACGCCGGGCGCGACACCCGGGCCGCGGCGGACGCGCTGCTGCGGCTGTACGGGGAGCGGGGCGTCGACCCGGGCGCGGCGCGCGGCTCGCTGGGCGCCGACCCGCTGGGGTACGAGGCGCGGACGGGCCGCGCGGGTGACGCCGCACTCGCGGTGGGCCTGGCGCGCCGGTGCCTGGCGGACTGGCCGGGGCTGCGGGCGCTGACCGTGGACGCCCTGCCGTACCACGAGGCCGGCGGGTCGGCCGCGCAGGAGCTGGGCGCCTCGCTGGCGACGGGGGTGGCGTATCTGCGGGAGCTGACGGGCGCCGGGCTGACGGTGGAGCAGGCGTGCGCGCAGCTGGAGTTCCGGTACGCGGCCACCGCCGACCAGTTCCTGACGATCGCCAAGCTCCGGGCCGCGCGGCGGCTGTGGGCGCGGGTGGCCGAGGTGTGCGGGGCGGCCGGCGCGGGGGCGCAGGTCCAGCACGTGGTGACGTCCCCGGTGATGATGTCGCGCCGCGACCCGTGGGTGAACATGCTGCGGACGACGATCGCGACGCTCGCGGCCGGGGTCGGTGGCGCCGACTCCGTCACGGTGCTGCCCTTCGACCACGCCCTGGGGCTGCCGGACGGGTTCGCCCGGCGCATCGCCCGTAACACCTCCACCATCCTCATAGAGGAGTCCCACCTGTCCCGGGTGATCGACCCGGCCGGAGGGTCCTGGTACGTGGAGCGGCTGACCGACGAACTGGCGCACGCGGGCTGGGAGTTCTTCCGGCGGATCGAGGGGCTGGGCGGCCAGGCGGCGGCCCTGCGCTCGGGCCGGCTCGCCCAGGACCTGGCCGGGACGTGGCAGGAGCGCTCGGCGAAGCTGGCCAGGCGGCGCGAGCCGATCACCGGGGTGAGCGAGTTCCCGCACCTGGCGGAGCGTCCGGTGGAGCGGGCCCCGGCGCCCGAGCCGCCGTCCGGGGGGCTGCCGCGGGTGCGGCGCGACGAGGCGTACGAGGCGCTGCGCGCCCGGTCCGACGCCCACCTGGCCGCGACCGGTGCCCGTCCCCGGATCTACCTGGCGGCGCTGGGGCCCGCCGCCGCGCACACCGCGCGGGCGTCCTTCGCGGCGAACCTGTTCCAGGCGGGCGGGATCGAGCCCGTCACCGAGGGCACCTTCGAGGAGAGCGGGGCGCTGGAGGCGTGCCTGTGCTCCTCCGACGCGCTGTACGAGGAGCAGGCGGCGACGGCCGCCGCCGCGCTGCGGGAGGCCGGGGCGCGCCATGTGTTCCTGGCCGGCCGCCCGGGCCCGTGGGACGCGGACGTCGACGGCCATGTGTTCGCCGGCTGCGACGCCGTCGCCGTCCTCTCCGCCACCCTCGACCGCATGGGAGTGTCCTGATGGGAATCCCCGACTTCTCCGGCATCGACCTCGGGGTCCCGCACCCGGGCGGTGACACCGGCGCGTGGCGGGCGGCGGTGCGCGAGGCGACCGGCGCCGCGCCGGACGACCTGACCTGGGAGACCCCGGAGGGCATCGGGGTCAGGCCGCTGTACACCGGGAAGGACCTGGAGGGGCTGGACTTCCTGGGCACGTACCCGGGCATCGCCCCGTACCTGCGCGGCCCGTACCCGACGATGTACGTCAACCAGCCGTGGACCATCCGCCAGTACGCGGGCTTCTCGACGGCCGAGGAGTCGAACGCCTTCTACCGGCGCAACCTGGCCGCGGGGCAGAAGGGCCTGTCGGTCGCCTTCGACCTGCCCACGCACCGGGGCTACGACAGCGACCACCCGCGGGTGACCGGTGACGTCGGCATGGCGGGGGTGGCCATCGACTCGATCTACGACATGCGCCAGTTGTTCGACGGCATCCCGCTGGACCGGATGACGGTGTCGATGACGATGAACGGCGCGGTGCTCCCGGTGCTGGCGCTGTACATCGTGGCGGCCGAGGAGCAGGGCGTGCCGCCGGAGAAGCTGGCGGGGACCATCCAGAACGACATCCTCAAGGAGTTCATGGTCCGCAACACGTACATCTATCCGCCGAAGCCGTCGATGCGGATCATCTCCGACATCTTCGCCTTCACCTCGCAGCGGATGCCGCGCTACAACTCGATCTCCATCTCCGGCTACCACATCCAGGAGGCGGGTGCGACGGCCGACCTGGAGCTGGCGTACACGCTGGCGGACGGGGTGGAGTACATCCGGGCGGGCCGGGAGGCGGGGCTGGACGTGGACGCGTTCGCGCCGCGGCTGTCGTTCTTCTGGGCGATCGGGATGAACTTCTTCATGGAGGTCGCCAAGCTGCGGGCGGCCCGGCTGCTGTGGGCGAAGCTGGTGCGGCAGTTCGACCCGAAGAACGACAAGTCCCTGTCGCTGCGCACCCATTCGCAGACGTCGGGCTGGTCGCTGACCGCGCAGGACGTGTTCAACAACGTCACCCGCACCTGTGTGGAGGCGATGGCCGCCACCCAGGGGCACACGCAGTCGCTGCACACCAACGCGCTGGACGAGGCGCTGGCGCTGCCCACCGACTTCTCGGCGCGCATCGCCCGCAACACCCAGCTGCTGCTCCAGCAGGAGTCGGGGACGACGCGGGTGATTGACCCGTGGGGCGGCAGCGCGTACGTGGAGCGGCTGACGCACGACCTGGCCCACCGGACCTGGCAGCACATCCAGGAGGTGGAGCGGGCGGGCGGCATGGCGCAGGCCATCGACGCGGGCATCCCCAAGCTCCGGGTGGAGGAGGCCGCGGCCCGTACCCAGGCGCGGATCGACTCGGGGCGCCAGCCGGTGATCGGCGTCAACAAGTACCGCGTCGACAGCGACGAGCAGATCGACGTGCTGAAGGTCGACAACTCCTCGGTGCGCGCCCAGCAGATCGAGAAGCTGCGGCGGCTGCGCGCCGAGCGCGACGAGCGGGCCTGCCAGGACGCGCTCGACGCGCTGACCCGCGCGGCCGGGGGCGACGGGAACCTGCTGGAGCTGGCCGTGGTCGCGGCCCGGGCGAAGGCCACGGTCGGGGAGATCTCGGACGCCCTGGAGAAGGTGTACGGCCGGCACGCGGGCCAGATCCGTACCATTTCCGGTGTGTACCGCAACGAAGCCGGTGAGTCGCCGTCCGTCGAGCGCTGCCGCGCCCTGGTGTCCGCGTTCGAGGAGGCCGAGGGGCGCCGCCCGCGCATCCTGGTCGCCAAGATGGGCCAGGACGGTCACGACCGCGGCCAGAAGGTGATCGCCACGGCCTTCGCCGACCTCGGGTTCGACGTGGACGTCGGCCCGCTGTTCCAGACGCCCGCGGAGGTCGCCCGCCAGGCGGTCGAGGCGGATGTGCACATCGTGGGGGTCTCCTCGCTGGCGGCGGGGCACCTCACGCTCGTCCCGGCGCTGCGCGAGCAGCTCGCGGAGGAGGGACGCGAGGACATCATGATCGTGGTGGGCGGGGTGATCCCCCCGCAGGACGTACCGACGCTGCTGGAGATGGGGGCGACGTCCGTGTTCCCGCCGGGGACGGTCATCCCGGACGCGGCCCACGACCTCGTCGAGCGGCTGGCGGCCGATCTCGGGCACCAGCTGTGATCGATCTCGACACCTATGTGAAGGGCGTACGGGAGGGGAGGCGCGCCCTGGTGGCGCGGGCGATCACCCTGGTGGAGTCGACCCGGCCGCAGCACCGGGTGCTGGCGCAGGAGTTGCTGACCGCGCTGCTGCCGCACAGCGGCCGGGCGCGGCGCATCGGGATCAGCGGGGTGCCCGGGGTGGGCAAGTCGACGTTCATCGACGCCTTCGGCACGATGCTGACCGCGCGGGGGCACCGGGTGGCGGTGTTGGCGGTCGACCCGTCGTCCAGCCGGACGGGCGGGTCGATCCTGGGCGACAAGACGCGGATGGAGCGGCTCGCGGTGGACCCGGCGGCGTTCATCCGCCCCTCCCCCACCGCGGGCACCCTGGGCGGTGTGGCCAAGGCGACGCGTGAGTCGATCGTGGTGATGGAGGCGGCGGGCTACGACGTCGTGCTGGTGGAGACCGTGGGCGTCGGCCAGTCGGAGACGGCGGTGGCCAACATGGTCGACTCCTTCCTGCTGCTGACGCTGGCCCGTACCGGCGACCAGCTGCAGGGCATCAAGAAGGGTGTGCTGGAGCTGGCCGACGTGATCGCCGTCAACAAGGCCGACGGCCCGCACGAGCGGGACGCCCGGGCGGCCGCGCGGGAGCTGGCCGGCGCGCTGCGGCTGATGCACGGCAAGGACGCGTTCTGGACCCCGCCGGTGCTCAGTTGCAGCGCCCGCGAGTCGCTCCACCTGGACGACGTGTGGGAGCGGCTGGAGCAGCACCGTACGCTGCTGGACTCCACCGGGCGGCTCGCCGCCAAGCGGCGCGACCAGCAGGTCGACTGGACGTGGACGATGGTCCGCGAGGAGCTGCTCGGCCGGCTGCGGGACCATCCGGCGGTACGGTCCCTGGCGCCGGACCTCGAACGGCGGGTGCGCGAGGGCGAGCTGACGGCCACGTCGGCGGCCGAGCGGCTCCTGGCCGCGTTCGGTGAGGCCCCCGCCGGACGGCCCGGGGAATCCACCGGAAAAACAGGTGTGTAGGTGGCGTGAGCCGGGGTAGACGCCGCATCGTCGGCTTGTGAGAACGACGCGCGCGATACCGGCGGGCATGGGAGGGACGAGCATGAAGGCGATGACGATGACCGGGCGGACCACGGCTGCCGGAAGCACCGCCGAGGCGCTGCCCGAGGTCGCCGACCCCCGGCGGGTCGCCCCCAAGGACGCCAGGGCCCTGTCGAAGCTGTTCTTCGACCGGCTCGCCGTCCTGGAGGAGGGCACCCGGGAGTACCAGGACGTCCGCAACACGCTGATCGAGATGAACATGTCCCTCGTGCGGTACGCCGCCGGCCGGTTCCGCAGCCGGGGCGCCGACGAGATGGAGGACATCGTCCAGGTCGGCATGATCGGCCTGATCAAGGCGATCGACCGGTTCGAGCTGACCCGCGAGGTCGAGTTCACCACCTTCGCCGTGCCGTACATCGTCGGTGAGATCAAGCGGTTCTTCCGTGACACCTCGTGGGCGGTGCACGTCCCGCGCCGCCTCCAGGAGGCGCGCGTGGAGCTGGCCCGCGCCACCGAGGAGCTGCGCAGCCGCCTGGGCCGTACCCCCACGGTCAGGGAGCTGTCGGAGCTGATGAACCTCACCGAGGAGGAGGTCGTCGAGGCCCGGCTCGCCTCCAACGGCTACAACTCCACCTCCCTGGACGCGGCCGTCGGCGACGGCGGTGACGACGGCGAGGCGGCCCTCGCGGACTTCATCGGCGCGGAGGACCCGGCGATGGAGCTGGTGGAGGACTTCCACGCGCTCGCGCCGCTGATCGCCCAGCTGGACGAGCGCGACCGGCAGATCATCCACATGCGGTTCGTCGACGAGCTGACCCAGTCGCAGATCGGCGAGCGCCTCGGCTGCTCCCAGATGCATGTCTCCCGGCTGCTGTCCCGCACGCTGAAGCGGCTGCGCGAGGGCATGCTCACCACCCACTGAGCCGCACGACGGACAGACACGAACACGAGCCGCCGGCCGACGGATGTCGGCCGGCGGCTCACGTATGACACGGACAATCCCGTACGAGACGGGCATGGCGGAAAGGTGTGCGCGGTGGGCGACTTCGAGACCGAGGGCGAGGCGGCGGGCCGGCCGGCCGTCGACACGCAGCTGGAGATCCTGCTCCGGCTGGTGGACGCCCAGCCCGAGGCGAGCATGGCGATCTGCCTGACCACGCCCGGCGGGGTCGTCGCCGGGCATCTGGTGGGGTCGCGCGCCTGGGCGCGGCGCTGGGAGGAGGTGGTGTCGTCCACCACCGGCGGCGAGGACCCGCGCGACCATCTGGCCCATCTGGCCGGTACGGTCCAGAGCGCGCTGGAGGGGACGGAGCGGGAGGCGGCGAGCGGGCTGCACGCCTTCATCCACCTGGTGGACGTCACCTACCTGTCGGTGCCGGGCACCGCGACGGCCCCGCTGTGGCGCGGCCGGCTCAGCGACGTGTCCGGCTGGTCGCTGGGCGCCCCGGCCTGACGTCCCGCCCCCGGCGCGCCCCTGGCGGGCGTCAGCGGGGGTGGCCGCCCCAGTCGAGGCGGAGGACCGCGATGTCGTCGGAGTGCCGTCCGGCGTTCAGCGCGTGGGACTCCTTGATGAGCAGGTCCACCAGGACGGCCGGGTCCCCCGGCGGCAGGTCGTCGATCAGCGCGAGCAGCCCCTCGACGCCGAGCCGTTCGGCCTTGGCCCCGTTGTGCCCCTCGGTGAGGCCGTCGGTGTAGACGGTCAGCGCGCCGGCGGGCGGGAGCGGGACGACCGTGGGCGGCCAGCAGCGCAGCCCCGGGACGAGCCCGAGGGCGACGCCGTGCGCGGCGGTCACCTCGCGGGTCCCCTCCTCCGTGGTGAGGAGGGGCTCGTGGTGCCCGGCCAGGTGCAGGGTGGCCGTGCCGTTCTTCTGGTCGACCGTCAGCAGGGTGCAGGTGGCGAAGAGGTGCTGGTCGCCGCGCTCGGCGATCAGGATGCGCTCCATCAGGTGCAGCAGGTCGCCGCCCCGGTGTCCGGCGAGGACGAGGGACCGCCAGGCGATCCGCAGGCAGACGCCGAGCGCGGCGGCGTCGGGGCCGTGCCCGCTGACGTCGCCGACGACGGCGTGCAGGAGCCCGTCGTCGCCCTCCACCACGTCGAGGAAGTCGCCGCCGAGCAGCGCCATGGCCGTGCCGGGCAGGTAGCGGGAGGTCACCCGGACCGTGGAGGTGTCGAGGATCGGCCGGGGCAGCAGGCCGCGTTCCAGCCGGGCGTTCTCCTCGGCGCGCAGCCGGGCGGCCTGGGCCTCGGCGCCGGCGCGTTCGGTCTTGCTCCGGTAGACGGCGTAGCGCACGGTGCGGTGCAGCAGGTCCGCCTCGACCTTCCCCTTGACGAGGTAGTCCTGGGCTCCGGCGGCCATGGCGTCGGTGCCCGCGTGGGACTCGGACAGGCCGGTCAGGACGATCACCGCGGTGTGCGGGGCGAGCGCCTTCACGGCCGCGACGGCGTCGATGCCGGACACGTCGGGCAGGTGCAGGTCGAGCAGGACGCAGTCGACCGGTCCCGCGGCCAGGTCGAGACGGGCGTCGGCCAGGGTGGTGCGGGTGGTCAGCTCGAACCGCAGGCCGGTGTCGAGGAGCAGCTCCTCCACCAGCAGGGCGTCCCCCTGGTCGTCCTCGATCAGCAGGATGCGGTACATCGGCTCGGTGGCCGCCTGCGGCGGGACGGCCGGTGCGGTGGACATCACGCCCGCTCCGCGCCCGCGGCGACGGCGGCGGGGGCCGGGGCTGCCACTGCGGCCTCCGGCGGTTCGGGGGCCAGGGTGAAGACGAAGCGGGCGCCGTCGCGGTAGTCCGGGTCGACGGTGATGGTGCCGCCGTGGAACTCGACGATCTTCTTGCACATGGCGAGGCCGATGCCGCTGCCGCTGTAGGCGTCCTTGGTGTGCAGCCGCTGGAAGATCACGAAGACCTTCTCGGTGTACTCGGGCGCGATGCCGATGCCGTTGTCGGTGACCGTGAACCGCCAGAGGTCCCCGTCCCGGGCGGCCGTGATGTGGATGCGCGGCTCCTGGCCGGGGCGGCGGAACTTGACCGCGTTGCCGATCAGGTTCTGCCACAGCATGCCCATCTGGGTGGGGTCGGCGACCAGGGAGGGCAGCGGGTCGTGGGTGATGGCCGCCCCGGCCTCCTCGATGCCGACGCTGAGCGCGGACAGGGTCCGCTCCAGCACCTCCTCCAGGTCGACGCTCTGCTGGGCGTTGTGCAGGCGCCCCACGCGGGAGAAGTCGAGCAGGTCGTTGATGAGGATCTGCATGCGGTTGGCCCCGTCGACCGCGAAGTCGATGTACTGGTCGGCGCGGGCGTCGAGCTGTCCGCCGTACCGCCGCTGGAGGAGCTGGGTGAAGCTGGACACCTTGCGCAGCGGCTCCTGGAGGTCGTGCGAGGCGACGTACGCGAACTGCTCCAGCTCGGCGTTGGAGCGCTGGAGGTCGGCGGCCTGGGCGTCCAGCCGCAGCCGGGCCTCCTCACTGAAGGCCAGCTCCCGCAGCAGCCGCCGGCGCATGAAGTCGATCTCGGCGCCGAGGCGGCGGAGGTCGGCGGGGCCGTGGGGGGTGATGGTGTGGTCGAAGTCACCTCCGGCGACGGCGCGGGCGTCCGCGCCGAGCCGGTCCAGCGGCGTGTTGATGCCGCGGCGCAGCCCCTCGAAGATCAGGGCGGTGAGGACGGCGATGAGGACGGCGATGGCGGAGAAGACGACGTTGCGGATCGCCAGGATGGACATCAGGTCGTCCCTGGCCTCGGCCCGCTGGACCCGCAGCCGTTCCTGCTGGGCGGCGAGCGCGGTGCGGACGCCGTCGAAGGCGGCCTTGCCCTCCGCGGCCCGCTGTGCGGCCAGGGGCACGGGGGCGCCGGGCGGGGCGTCGGCGACGGGGCGGGCGATCCGCTCCTGCCAGCGCCCGGTGGCGAGGATCACGGACCGGAGGTCGTCCAGGGCGGCCCGGTCGCCGTCGAGCAGCCGGGTGAGCTGGGCGGTGCTGGACTTCTGCTGGGCGAGGCCCTCGCGGTAGGGGGTGAGGAAGTCCGGCTGCCCGGTCAGTCCGTAGCCGCGGATGCCGGTCTCCTGGTTGAGGATGGCCGACTCGAGGCGGACGGCCTGGGTCAGCGCCGGGGACCGGCTGTCGACGAGGTCCTTGCTGATCGTCTCGGTACGGGACAGGATCCAGGCGCCGGTCACCCCGAGCAGGGCCAGGAGCGCCAGGGACGCGGCGGCGCCCACGCGAAGCCACCGCCGGGTCGTCCACGTGGAAAGTCCCCGCGCACGCGGTTGCTTCTCGTCGCCGGTCATCCTCTGGGCTCCTCGCTGTGACAGCCGCGGCACATGCGGCCAGCACACTTTAGTCGGCGACAACTGTTGTTGTCGCGGGGGTGTCCCTGGACCTAGAGTGCGGGTGTGCCAGGCAAGAACTTCGCATTGCGGTCCACTCCGCAGGAGACGGCGGCCGTCGCGGACGCGGCGGTCGGTGATCTTGCGCGGCGCCTCACCGAACACCTGCTGGAAGCACCCCCGCGGCAGGGGTCGCCGGACGATCCCGGGCCGGCCCTGGCCCTGCTCCATGTGCTGGACCACCTTCAGCAGGCCACCGAGCGGCTCCAGCGGGAGGCCGCCGTGACCGCCGCACAGGCGGGTGCCGGCTACCCGCAGATCGGCGCGGCCTGCGGCATGACCCGTCAGGGCGCCCGCCGCCGCTGGCCGGGGCTCTTCCACCACTCCCCCGAGAAACCCACGGAGCATCCGATGATGACCACTCCCGCCCGCCCCTTCGACGTCCTGCTCGTCGAGGACGACGTGGCCGACGCCATGCTCATCGAGGAAGCCCTCTCCGCGCGCGGGGCGCGCAACCTGGTCCAGGTCACCGACGGGGTCGCCGCGCTGGAGCACCTGCGCACCCCGGGCACCGCGCGCCCCGACCTGATCGTGCTCGACCTGAACATGCCCCGGATGAACGGCAGGGAGCTGCTGAAGGTCCTGAAGAACGACGAGGACCTGCACACCATCCCCGTCGTGGTCCTCACCACGTCCACGGCGCCGGACGACGTGACC
Organism: Streptomyces sp. NPDC015131; assembly: GCF_043079975.1. Lineage (NCBI taxonomy): Bacteria > Bacillati > Actinomycetota > Actinomycetes > Kitasatosporales > Streptomycetaceae > Streptomyces > Streptomyces sp. NPDC015131. Next base: position 412,857 of record NZ_JBIBVB010000008.1, read on the forward strand.
GGGGCGTACAGCAGCCACGCCAACGCCTATGTGACGAAGCCGGTCAACCTGGAGGAGTTCGAGCAGGCCGTCCAGAGCATCGACGCCTTCTACCTGGACACCGCGGCCCGCCCGCGCCCCTGACGCACCACCGGAACCCGTCCCGGCCCACCGGCCGGGACGGGTTCCGTCATGAGGTGCCGTCGTGCCGGTCAGGCTCCCCAGCGCAGGGCGATGGTGTCGCCGACGCCCACGGTCTTGCCGCGGGTGGCGCCGGCGAACGCCGATCCGTCCACGCTCACCTTCCAGGTCCCGGAGCCGCTGTTCGCCTTGCCGTTGACGGCCGTGATGGTGCCGGTGCCGGAGGACGGCGTCACGGAGGTGACACACCCGGACGGGGTGGCGGAGGTGGTCGCGGCGTTCAGGACGTCGCCGAGGGTGGTCGTGGTGCCGGTGGGGGTGAAGGAGACCGAGCAGACCTTCAGGCTGCCGGCGCCGTCGTCCACGCTCAGCGCCAGCTTGGTGGCGGTGCCGGCGGTGAAGGACGACTGGGCGACCCACTGCGGGGCGCCCGGGGTCACCGGGACGGGCGGGGCGGCGGTGAAGCCGCCCCCGGCGACGGCGCGCAGCGCGTCGATGGACGCGTACGCGGACGGACTGGTGTCGCTGGGCTTGTACTTGAAGCCGCCGGCCGGGTTGTACTGGTTGGCGAGCAGGAAGTCGATCGGCGTCTTGTTGCTGGTGGTGGTGAAGTCCGCCGACTGGGGGTTGATGCCGCAGGCGTTCAGCCCGGAGACGGCCCAGCCGTTGGAGCTGGTGTTCACCCCGTACATCGAGGTGAAGGCGCCGGAGGTGGTGACGAGCTTGCCCTTGAGGAAGTTCTTCGCCTGGACGACGTCGGTGTCGGTGCTGGGCACGCCCGAGGCGCAGAGGGCGGCCATGGCGGCGCCGGTCATGTCGATGTCGCTGGCGGTGTTCTGGGCCGCCGGGTTGCCCTCGACCTTCTGGTAGGTCCAGCCGCCGTCGTTGTGCTGGTTGGCGCGGACCCGGGCGACCATGGCGTCGGTCAGCGCCTGCGGCACCCGGGCGCCGCCGGCCTGCGTCCTGGCCCCGCCGAGGGCGAGAGCCGCGAAGACGGTGCCGTTGAAGGTGGAGGACGGGCCGAAGTAGCCCGGCTCGGCGGTCTGCCAGTAGCCGTAGATCTGCGCGATCAGGTTGCGGGAGGCGGAGACCCGGGCCGGGTCGATCCCGGCGGCGTACGCGTTGAGGGCGCCCCGCTCGTAGTCGGTGACGACCGGCGAGGCGGAGGGCCACCCCGACGTGGAGAGCAGGTTGCGGTAGACGGTCCGCGCGTTCTTGGTGGTGTCGCCGCCGGGGGCGACGTCCACGACGGCCGTACCCGCTGCGGCGAAGGCGCCGAACGCCCACTCATTGGAGAGGCCGGACCCGGCGTAGGAACCGTCCGCCGCCTGAAGGGTCTTGAGGTAGGCGACGCCGTTGGTCTTCGACGTGGCGATCTGCGCGGGAGTGGAGGTGGCGGAGGCGGGCAGCACGGCGAGGGCGAACGCGCCCAGCGCCGCGGGTACCACGATCGTGAGACGTCTGGCGGTACGGGGTCGGGACATGGCCTGCTCCTGATGTCGGCGGACGCCGACCGCTCCCGGCGCCGGGAGCGGGTGCCGGGGCGGGGCCGGGGCACGCGCGAGGGGCCGGTGGGCCGCCGTCCGAAATCGCGTGGTACGGCTTCCTGTTGCTCTGTCGCCGTATGGGCATTCGGGCTCGGAAGTCGGCCCCCGCCGTTCCACACCGCTGCGCGTCAGCCCCGGATTCCCACCGGGTTCCCCCATCTGGCGGGTCTGGACGGTACCCGAGCGGTCACGGGTCCGCCAGCGGGGGCGGCGTGTTCACGGGTGCACGGACCGTGAGACGAAGGCCATCTTGACGGGGCCGCCGAATCGGTGTTCCATTCCGCCTGATAACCACTCAGCCCCAGGGGAAGCCGGTCGAATTCCGGCGCTGACCCGCAACCGTGGGCCCGGTACCGTCCCGGGCGAGCCGGATCGCCTGGGACGTGGGTGAACGAGCACTGAACGCCGTCGCGGACTACGGCGTGGTCGTCACCGCCTCCCACGGCGCGCCGTGCGGGGCGTCTCGCCACGTACCCGGCCGCCCGGCAGAGACGGGGGGTCCGTGGAGACCGAGCAGGTGGCGGGACGGCGCGGGCGGGCGAGACGGGTACTGCCCCTGGGGGCGGCCCTGTTGCTGGTCACCGGCGCGGCGGCGGGCCTGCTCGCACCGGCCACCCCGGCGAGCGCCGACCCGGTGGAGAAGTGCACGGCCACCACCGGCGCGGTCGTCGCCGTCGACTTCGGCCCCTTCGGCGGCAAGGTCGAGCGCGGCTGCGACACCACCCCGACCACCGGCTACGACCTGCTCCACGAGGCCGGCTTCAGCACCACCGGGACCGTGAAGGACGGCCCGGCGTTCATCTGCCGCATCGGGCACGGCTCGTTCGGCTCCGGTACGCAGTACCCCACCCCGGCCGCGGAGAAGTGCGAGATCACCCCGCCGGCCTCGGCGTACTGGTCGTACTGGATCGCCTCGCCGGGCCAGAAGAAGTGGACGTACAGCCCCTACGGGGCGATGGCGCGGAAGCCGCAGCCGGGCGACGTCGACGCCTGGGTGTTCGGTGCCACGTCCATCGGCGGCACCACCGGCGGGCCGAAGTTCACGCCCGACGACGTGCGCGCGGGCGGCGGGGCGCCGGTGCCGGACGACCCCACGGTCCCGCAGGTCCCGGCCGCCGAGGTCGACCTGGCGAAGGCGACGCGCTGGCTGGCGGGCCGGCTGAAGGACGGCGAGCGGGTCGTCGACGAGGCCGACGAGCGGCGCAACCAGCAGGCCACCACGGAGGTCGCGCTGGCCCTGGCCGCCACCGACCCGGCGGCCGCGGCCAAGGTGGCGGCCCACCTCGCCCGGCCCGAGCAGACCGACGCGTACGCCTACCCCCTCGGCAAGGACCAGGCGCCCGACACGCTCGCCGCCGCGCGCCTCGCGCTGGTCGCCGACGCGACGGGCGGCGACCCCCGGGCGACCGGCGGGCACGACCTGCTGGGCGACCTGGTGAAGAACGTCTGCACGGCCGGGGCGGACGCCCCGGAGCCGGTGCCCGGCTGCACCACCAAGGGCGACTTCCGCACCGACAGCGGCCAGGCCGACGGGCAGGCGCTCGCCGTGCTGGCCCTGCTGGGCGGCGGTGTGGAGCCGCCCGCCGACGCGGTGCGGCGGCTGACCGACCTCCAGTGCGAGGACGGCGGCTTCACCAGCATGCTCATACCCGCCGGCGGCTACTGCGAGAGCGAGGCGGGCGCCACCGGTATGGCGGCCCTCGCCCTGTGGGGGGCCGGCGGGCACGACGAGGCGGTCGCCTCGGCCCGCGCGTACCTGCGGAAGTCCCAGCTCCCGACGGGCGCGTGGCCCGCCGTGTACTACAGCACCGTGGGCAGCGCGTACGCGACAGGCTTCGCCGCCCAGGCGATGCGGGCCCTCGGGGACACCGCCCGCGCGGACGCGGGTGTGTCCTGGCTGTCCGGGCAGCAACTCCCCGGCGGTGCCTTCGCGTTCGAGGAGGGCTCCACCGACCCGCTGCTGTTCGCCACCGGGCCCGCCGTGCTCGCGGGCGCCCGGAGCGACCTGGTGGCGCTGACCACCGAGAAGCCCGCCCCGCCGCCCACGCTGCCGCCCGGGCCGGCCCCCGACCTGGCGAAGGGCACCGCCTACCTCACGGACCGCGCCCGCCTGATCCGGGGCCGGTACTACGAGAGCGCCCCGGGCACCGGGCACGCCGACTTCGGCCTGACCATCGACGGCGCGTACGCCCTGGCGGCGACCGGCACCGACAACGCCACCCTGCGCGGCATCGTGGACTTCCTCGCCACCGGCGGCAAGGACGGCAGCGGCCGGGACGTCCACGCCTGGGCCGGGCTCGGCACCCCGTACGTGACCGGGGGCCGGCTGGGCAAGGCGGCGCTGCTGGCCGAGGCCGTGGGCCGCGACCCGCGGAAGTTCGCCGGGAAGGACCTCCTCGCGGAGCTGGCGGGCGCGACCTGCGCCGGGCCGTCCCCCGAGGGCGACGGGGCCTGCGCCGGCAAGGGCGCGTACCGGAACGCCGGTTCGGTGTTCTCCCAGGCCCTGGGAGTGATGGCCCAGCTGCGGGCGGGCGAGTCGGCTGCCGCCGCCGAGCCGGTGGCGTACCTGAAGAGCCTTCAGGAGCCGTCGGGCGCCTGGCCCAGCCTGGTCGGTGCGCCGAGCCGGGCCGAGGTGGACTCCACGGCGATGGCCGCGATGGCGCTCGACCTCCTGCCGGACGAGCGGACCCAGGCGTCCGTGGACAAGGCGCTCGCCTGGCTCGCCGCCCAGCAGAAGGCCGACGGCGGTTTCCCCGGCGCGTCGGGCAACTCGGTCAACTCCGCGGCGCTGGCCGTCCAGGGCCTGTTCCTCGACGCGGCGACGTACCAGAAGGAGATCGCCGCCGCCCGGGCGTTCCTGGCGACGCAGCAGAACGCCGACGGCGGTTTCGCCGTGGCGCAGGACGCGCCGCAGCGGGACTCCGACGTCCGCGCGTCCACCCAGGCGCTGGGCGGCTCGACCGGCATCTCGTTCGGCACGCTCACCCGGGACCTGTCCGGCACGGTCCCGGCGCCCGACCCGGGCGACCCGGGCACGGGTCCGGGAGGCGCCGGGGGCTCCGGCAGCACCGGCGGGAACGGGGGCTCCGGGACCGGGGGTTCCGGGACCGGCGGGTCGGGCGGGGCCGGGGGTTCCGGCGGGACCACCACGCCGCCGGTGATCGTCACACCCGGTGAGACCGGCGGCACCGGCACCGCGGGCGGGACCGGAGCGGCCGGAGGCACCGGCGGCACGGCGGGCTCCGGCGCCGCGGGCGGCACCGGCATCGTCACCCAGACCGGCGGCACCGCGTCGCAGACCGGCGGCGTCACCGGGACCGGCGGCGGGCTCGCCTCCACCGGCGCCCGGGTGACCACCCTGGCCGCCGCGGCCGCGCTCCTCGTCCTCGGCGGGTTCGGCGCCACCCGGCTGGCGCGGCGGCAGCGCACCGCGAAGGAGGGTCCGCGATGACCGCCCGTACCGCCCGCTCCGCCGCCCGGCTGACGGCGGCCCTCGGCCTGACCGCCGCCGCGCTCGGCGCGACCGCCGGTCCCGCCGGCGCCGCCCCGCAGCCCATGGGCCGGTGCACCACCACCTCGGGCGTCGTCCTCGCCGTGGACTTCAGCCGCTGGGGCGGGCCGGTCTACCGCTCCTGCGGCACCACGCCCACCACCGGGTACGAGCTGCTCAACCAGGGCGGCTGGCGCACCACCGGCACCGGGCACGACGGCCCCGCCTTCATCTGCCGCATCGGCTACAGCGGTCACCAGGGCGGCAGGCAGTACCCGACGCCCGCCGAGGACGACTGCGTCCTCACCCCGCCCGCCTCGGCCTACTGGTCGTACTGGCACGCCGACCCGGGCCAGAAGACCTGGACGTACAGCCAGCTCGGCGCCATGCTCTACAAGCCGAAGCCCGGCAGCGTCGACCTGTGGATCTTCGGCGGGACGAACATCGAGGGCACCCAGGGCCGTCCCACCGTCACCCCCGACCAGCTGCGGGCCCACAACACCCGGCCCGCCGGGGAGAACCGCCCGGTGCCGCAGGACACCCGGACCGCGCCGCCGCTGCCGCCGGGCACCCACACCGGGCCCCGGCCCGGGCAGCCGGCACCACCGCCCGCCGCACCGCCGCGCGGCGGTGCGCCGGCCGCCGCTCCGCCGCCCACCCGGGCCCCGGCGGCGGGCCTCGCGCCCTCCGTCCCGCCGTCCACAGCGGCGTCGGCCTCCGCGTCCGCGTCCGCCACGGCGCCGGCCGCGAGCGCGTCGCCGAGCGCGTCGCCCTCCCCGTCCGCGTCCGCCGTTTCGGGCGGCACGGCCCCGGGTGCCGGCGGCGGCCCCCGGGTCGTGGACGCGGCGCCGGCGGCCGACGCGGCGTACGACGTGGGCTCCTTCCTGCCCGCCGCAGTGACCGGTGCGCTCGTCCTGCTGATCGGCGGGGCCGCCTGGTACGCGACGAAGCGCCGCCGCCCGGCGGAGTGACCGCGTGCCACGACCCTCTCCCCCGGCCGCGGCTCCCGCCGGCACCGCGCCGGCCGCCGGCGGCGGCCCCGACCGGGGCGGGCGCCGGCTGCCGCGCACCCTCCACCCGGTCGCCTGGTGGGTGTGGGCGCTGGCCCTGGCCACCGCCGTCAGCCGCACCAACAACCCGCTGCTGCTGTTCCTGGTCCTCGCGGTCCTCGGATACGTCGTCACCATGCGCCGCACCGAGGCGCCCTGGGCCCGCGGCTTCGCGTACTACCTGTACCTGGCCCTGACGGTGGTGGCGATCCGGGTGGTGTTCCGGGCGGTGTTCGCCACCGGCATCACCCCGCACGACCACTTCCTGTTCTCGCTGCCGCACATCCCCACGCCCGACTGGTACGCCGGCATCCAGATCGGCGGCCCGGTGTCCCTGGAGGCGCTGCTGTCGGCCGCCACCGACGGGCTGCGGCTGGCGTGCATGCTGTGCTGCATCGGCGCCGCCAACACCCTGGCGAACCCCAAGCGGGCGCTGCGCGTCCTGCCCGGCGCGCTGTACGAACTCGGCGTCGCCGTCACGGTGTCGATCAGCGTCGCCCCCCAACTGGTGCAGAGCGTCCAGCGGGTGCACCGCGCCCGGCGGCTGCGGGCGGGCCGCACCAAGGGCCTGCGGGCGCTGCGCGGCATCGTCGTACCGGTCCTGGAGGACGCCCTGGAGCGCTCGCTGCGGCTGGCCGCCGCGATGGACTCGCGGGGGTACGGCCGGGCCGGCACCGCGACGCGCGCGTCGCGGCGGGCCACCGGGGCGCTGATGCTGCTGGGCATGTGCGGGCTGTGCGCCGGTGCCTACGGGCTCCTGGACGCCACCGCGCCGGCGTTTCTGGGGCTCCCCGCCATGGTGGTGGGCGCGCTGCTGTGCTTCGCCGGGCTGCGGCTCGGGGGGCGGCGGGTGACCCGTACCACCTACCGGCCCGATCCCTGGCGGTTCGCGGAGTGGGCGGTCGCCGGGTGCGGGGTGCTGTCGGCGGTGCTGCTGTTCAGCAACGCCGGGTTCAACGCGGCCGAGCTGAATCCGTCCATCTATCCGCTGAGCTGGCCGACGCTGCCGCCGGTGCCCGCCGCGGCGATCCTCCTCGCGGGTACGGCGGGCTTCCTCGCCCCGCCGCCGTCCGCCCCCGTTCCGGCCCCCTCCCCCGTTCCCTCCGCACGCCCCCGGGATGCCTCGTGATCACCTTCGACCGGGTCACCGTCCAGTACGAGGACATGGCCGAACCCGTCCTGCGGGACGTGGACCTGACCGTGGAGGAGGGCGAGCTGTGCCTCGTCGTCGGCCACACCGGGGTCGGCAAGTCGACCCTGCTCGGCGCGGTCAACGGGCTCGTCCCGCACTTCACCGGCGGGACCCTGTACGGCCGGGTGCTGGTCGACGGGCGGGACACCGCCGACCATCCGCCGCGTGAACTGGCGGACGCCGTCGGGGTGGTGGGGCAGGACCCGCTGGACGGTTTCGTCACCGACACGGTGGAGGAGGAGCTCGCCTACACCATGGAGCAGCTGGCGGTGCCTCCCGCGACGATGCGCAAGCGGGTGGAGGAGACGCTCGACCTGCTGGGGCTGGCCGATCTGCGCCACCGCGCCCTGCACGAGCTGTCCGGCGGGCAGCAGCAGCGCGTCGCCATCGGCTCCGTGCTCACCGCGCACCCCCGGGTGCTGGTCCTCGACGAACCCACCTCCGCCCTGGACCCGACCGCCGCCGAGGAGGTCCTCGCGGCGGTCACCCGGCTCGTCCACGACCTGGGGGTGACCGTGCTGCTCGCCGAGCACCGGCTGGAGCGGGTGGTCCAGTACGCCGACCGGGTCCTGCACCTCCCCGGTGACGGCCGGGTGGTGTCCGGGCCGCCGGCCGAGGTGTTCCGTACGACGTCCATCGCCCCGCCCATCGTGGAGCTGGGCCGGGCGGCGGGCTGGTCCCCGCTGCCGCTGTCGATCCGCGACGCCCGCCGCTCCGCCGCGCCGCTGCGGGCCCGGCTGGCCGGCACCGCGCCGGGCCCGGCCCGTCCGCCGCTGCCCGGCGACCGCCCGGAGCTGCTCACCGCCCGGGGGGTGAGCGTGTCCTACCGGGGTGTGCCGGCCGTCCGCGAGGTGGACCTGACCCTGCGCGGCGGTGAGGTCACCGCCCTGATGGGGCGCAACGGCTCGGGGAAGTCGTCCCTGCTGTGGGCGCTCCAGGGCTCCGGCCCGCGCACGGCGGGCTCGGTGAGGATCACGGGCGCGCCGGACCCGGGCGGCGCGCCGCGTCCCGCGAAGGGCACCGATCCGCGCCGGCTGCCGGCGGCCGAGGCCCGCGGTCTGGTCGGCCTGGTCCCGCAGACCCCGACCGACCTGCTGTACCTGGAGACGGTGAAGCAGGAGCTGGACCAGGCGGACACCGAGTCGGGGACGGCGACGACCGGGACACCGGCCCGTGCGGTGCTGGACCGGCTCGCGCCGGGCATCCCCGACACCGTGCACCCGCGCGACCTGTCGGAGGGCCAGAAGCTGGCGCTGGTGCTGGCGATCCAGCTCGCCGCCGCGCCGGGGGTGGTCCTGCTGGACGAGCCGACCCGGGGGCTGGACTACCGGGCCAAGCGGCAGCTGGTGCGGATCGTGGACGATCTCGCCGCCGAGGGCCGGTCGGTCGTGATCTCCACCCACGACGTGGAGTTCGTGGCCCGGGCGGCCGACCGGGTGGTCGTGATGGCGGAGGGCGACGTGGTGGCGGACGGCCCGACCGCCGAGGTGATCGTGGCTTCGCCGGTCTTCGCGCCCCAGACGGCGAAGATCCTGGCGCCGCTGCCGTTCCTGACGGTCGGCCAGGTGACCGGGGTGCTGCCGGACGGGTCCGGCGGCGGTACGGACGCGGCGTCATGACCGGGCCCGTGACGGCCGGTGCGTCCGGGCCTGTGGCGAGGACGGGGCGGGCTTCGGCCATCCGGATCGGGCCGCGTGCCGGTGTCGTCATCGCCATGGCCGCGTTCCTCGGGCTGGTGGCGTTCTTCTGGCCGTTCCTCGTCGCGCCGGGGAAGTTCGGCTCCCACTACGCCCCGCCCCTGATCTTCGGGGTGCTGCTGGTGATCGTCCTGTGTGTGGTGATCTCGGAGATCGCCGAGGGGGGCATCAACCCGAAGGCGCTGGCCATGCTGGGCGTGCTGTCCGCGGTGAACGCCGCGATCCGTCCGCTGGGCGCGGGGACGGCCGGCATCGAGACCGTGTTCTTCATCCTCGTCCTCGCCGGCCGGGTGTACGGGCCGGGATTCGGGTTCACCCTCGGCTGCACGTCGCTGTTCGCGTCGGCGCTGATCACCGGCGGGGTCGGGCCGTGGATGCCGTACCAGATGTTCGGCTGCGCCTTCGTCGGCATGCTCGCCGGTTTCCTGCCCCGGGCGACGGGGCGGCGCGAGGTGCTGATGCTCGCGGTCTACGGGTCGCTGTCCGGCTACCTGTTCGGCTTCCTGCTCAACCTGTCCTTCTGGCCCTTCTCGCTGGACCCGAACAGCTCGATCGCGTACCTGCCGGGGCTGCCGTTCACCGAGCAGTTCCAGCGCTACCTGGCCTTCGACCTGGCGACGTCGCTCGGCTGGGACACCGGCCGGGCGGTCACCAACTTCGTCTGCGTCACCCTGGCCGGCCCCGCCGTCCTCACCGTCTTCCGCCGCGCCGCCCGCAAGGCCCGCTTCCAGGCACCGGTCCGCTTCGACCGCCGGGACGCGGGCGCGGACGGCGCCGGCGGATGAACCACGCACCACCCGACCACTCGTCAGCACGACCGTCCCGAGAGGACCCCGCCATGCGCCCGACCCTGTTCCGCCGTGCCGCCGTGACCACCGCCGCCCTGGGCCTGGCCCTGGCCGCGACCCCCGGTGCCGCCGTCGCCGAGGAGCGAGCCGCCACCGGATTCACCAACCTGCCGGTGAGAGTCACCGTCTCCGTCCAGGGCCCGGACGGGCTGCTCTTCGAGAAGAAGGTCCTCACCTGGGGCCATGACGTCACCACGGCGACCGGCGGCACCCACAAGTGCGACGGCACCAACGGCGGCGCGCACGCCTCCAAGGTGCCGACCCCGACGGCCGCGCTGGACCACGCGGCGAAGCGCAACGGCTTCACCTGGGACGGCACGTGGTACGCGTCGTTCGACGACTTCTCGGTCGACACCGTGAAGGGCGTCAGCGGGGGCGGCTCCGCGTACTGGAACATCTCCGTCAACGGCACCCCGACCCCGGTCGGCGGCTGCCAGTTCGAGATCGAGCACGGCGACACGGTCTCGTTCGTCTGGACGTCGTTCTGACGGCCGTCCCCGGACTCTGACACGTTCTTGACGGCTTCGGCGCGCCGGACCGGCCACCGGTGCGCCTACCGGGACGTACGCTCGGGACCATGCCCGCCCTTTACGACCGCGGTCCGCGCCGCCTCACCGCCGGCCTCCTGGTGCTGGCCGTCCCCGCGGCGGTCGCGGGGGCCCTGCTGGGGTCCCTGTGGCTGCTGGGCGTGGCGGTGTGGGCCGTGATCGGCGCCTTCCTGATCGAGATGATCCGGTGACGGGCTCCGCCGGGCCCGGGGTCAGCCGAGTGTGCCGTTCACGCGTGCCGGGCCGGTGCTGCGGTCCCGCGGGCGGGGCGGTCGCGCCTCGTGGTGGCAGCCGCGGGTGACGGTCCTGGCCGCGGTGAGCGTGGCCGTGACCAGCAGGGAGCGGGAGACGCCGCAGATGCGGAACACCTTGCGGGCGAGCGGGCGGCGGGCCACGACGGTCAGGGCGGTCCCCCGGCGGTGGGCGGTGTCCCGGACCCGCAGCAGGACGGTGACCATGGCGGCGGTGACCAGCGGCGTCCGCAGGTCGATGTGGACCGTACGGGCGCCGGAGCCGGTGATCAGGGAGGACAGGGCCCGGTGGACGGCGTCCTCCTGGCCGATGTCCACCACGTCGTGGATCTCGATCACCAGCTCGTCGGGGACGGGACGGTGGCACGGGAACAGCAAGGCGGACTCCCCACGGGCGTGCTGACTAGGAGGGGCCGCTTCCTGACCACCGTCGTCTCCCCTACCCCCGCCCCTGCGGACAATGCCCGGGGCATGCCCGGCCGCTCGGGCGGGTTCCACCCGGCCGGTCGCGTCCGCCGGGCGCGGCGCGCCGCCGCGGCGTAGGGTCGCGGTGCCGTGGCGCGGCCGCGCCGTGAGCCCGAGGGACCAGGAGCGCCCATGTCAGGACAGTTCGAAGCGACGGCGGAGATCGACCGGCCGGTCGAGGAGGTCTTCGCGTTCCTCGCCGACGGACGGAACGATCCGCGGTTCAGCCCCCGGGTGCTGCGGATCGAGCGGGTGCCCGACGCTCCGACCGGGGTGGGCACGGTCTTCCGGAGCGTGGTCAAGGACGCCGGGATGAAGACGGCCCGGGAGTTCCGCATCACCGCCCTGGAGGCCCCGTCGGGGATCCGGTGGACCGAGGTGTCGAAGAACCTGGTGACCGTGCGCGAGGGCGGGTACGACCTGGAGCCGCTGGACGGCGGCCGGACGCGGCTGCGTCTGTACAACGTGCTGGAGGGCCACGGCCTGGGCAGGCTGGTGGCGGGGCTGGCCCTCACGGCGGCCCGCAAGGACGGGCCCGCGTTCGGGGCGCGCATCAAGGCCGCCGCCGAAGCGGCCATCCCGCCCCGCTGATGCGGTCGGGAGCGGGGCGCCGCCGACCGTGCTGCGGCATAGTGGGGGAATGATCACCAATCGTGACGAAGCGGGCGGTCTCGCGACCGACGAGGAGGCCCAGGTCATCGTGGTGGGCGCCGGGCCGGCCGGTTCGGCGGCGGCGGCCCACCTCGCCCGGGCCGGGGTCGACGTACTGCTGCTGGAGAAGAGCGACTTCCCGAGGGAGAAGGTCTGCGGTGACGGCCTGACCCCGCGCGGAGTACGCCAGTTGCTGCGCCTCGGTATCGACGTCGGCGCGCCGGGGTGGATGCGCAACCGGGGCATGCGCTGGGTGTGCGAGGGCAACCAGGTCGAGCTGGACTGGCCCCGGCTGGGCAGCGGCCCCGACTTCGGGCTCACCCGCAGCCGGCACGACTTCGACGACCTGCTCGCCGCGCACGCCCGCGGCTCCGGGGCGCGGCTGCGCACCCGGGTCAGGGTGACGGCGCCGGTGACCGACCCGGCGGGCCGGATCACCGGGGTCACCGCGCAGGGCCCGGACAAGGAGCCGCTGCGGTACCGGGCGCCGCTGGTCGTCGCGGCGGACGGCGCGTCGGCCCGGACCGCGCTGGCCCTCGGGCTGGAGCGCGACACCGCGCGGCCGGTCGCGGCGGCGGCCCGCCGCTACTACCGCAGCGAGGCCCGCACCCACGACCCGTACCTGGAGCTGTGGGCCGACCTGCGCTGCCCCCGGACGGGAGGGGACCTGCCCGGCTACGGATGGCTGTTCCCGCTCGGGGACGGCCGCGTCAACGTCGGGCTGGGCGCCCTGCCCCGGCCGGGCCGCCGGCCGGTGGAGCTGCGGGCGGTCCTGGACCACTGGGTGTCCCGGATGCCGGCGCACTGGGACGTGCGGGAGGAGACCGCCGACTCGCCGCTGCGCAGCGCGCCGCTGCCCATGGGGCTGAACCGGCGCCCGCAGTACCGGCGGGGCCTGCTGCTGGTCGGGGACAGCGCCGGGATGATCAGCCCCTGGAGCGGTGAGGGCATCGCCCAGTCCATGGAGGCCGCCGAACTGGCCGCCGAGGTCATCACCCTGGCCCTGGCCAGGCCGGAGGGCCCGCGCCGCGAGCACGCGCTGCACCACTACCCGGTCGAACTCCGCCGCCGCTGGGGCCGCTACTACCGGCTGGGCAACCTCGCCGGCGAGGTCCTCTTCTCGCGCTACGGCTACCGCCCCCTGCTGCACCCCCGCGTCATGGCCGCGCCCCCGCTGCTGCGCGTCCTGGCGCGGCTGCTCACCCAGCCCGTCGACGGCCCGGCCCACGACACGGTCGACGCCCTGCTGCACACCCTGCTGCGCCTGGTCCCGGCACCCCGGCGCTGACCCCGCCCACCGGCGCGGCGCCCCGGGGAGGGGCGCCGCGCCGGTGCCGGAGCGGCCGAGCGGCCCGCGGTGCGGTCACTCCTCCTGGAGCACCGAGAGCACGTTGCCCGCCGGGTCGGTGAACCAGGCGATGGCCGCGGGGCCCTCGTCGCCGCGGACGACGCCCTTGTCGTCGTGGGTGAAGCCCGGGTAGCGCTTCAGGCTCACTCCGCGCCGCTCCAGCTCGGCGACGGCGGCGTCCATGTCGTCGACGGGGAAGTTGAGGATGGTGAAGGAGGCCGGGGTGTGGTTCTCCTTGGGGTAGACGAAGACGCGCGCGCCGCCGCCCAGGGTGAGGATCAGCATGCGCATGTCCCCCTCCCCCGCTTCCTCGGCCGTGAGGCCGAGGGTGTCGCCGTAGAAGCGGCGGGCGGCGGTGAGGTCGTCGACCGAGAAGCCGCTGAACGCCTGTGACTGTCCGAACATGCCGGGTGTTCCCCTTCGCGCGTGGGCGGGTGTGCCGTCCCAGGGCACACCACCGCCGGCGGGGTCCGGGGGCACGCCACGCGGGAGGGGCCCGGATGGTGCTGTGCCCTTCACCCGCGGGGAGCGACGTCCTGGATGCGCGGGAAGGGGCACTCGGCCTCCAGGGCGAACGCGATGTCGAGGAGGGTGCGTTCGCCGCCGGGGCGGCCGGAGAACATCACGCCGACCGGCAGGCCGTCGCCGGTGGTGCGGGGTGCGGGGAGGGAGAGGGAGGGGGTGCCGACGACGTTGTTGAGCGGGGTGAAGGCGACGTACGCGAGGATGCGCTCGATCAGCAGGTGGTAGGGGACGTCGGGGCTGAGGTGGCCGATGGGCGGGGTGGTGTGGGCCAGCACGGGCGTCAGGATGAGGTCGAGGCCGCGGAAGGCCGCCGCGTACGCCGTGGTCGTCCGCCGCAGCCGGCGCAGCACGCCGGGGGTGCGGCGCCACTCCCGTACGTACGCCTCGCGCAGGCCGCGGCTGAGGCCGTCCATGCGGCGCCGGTCGAAGCCGGAGCCGAGGGTCCGGCCGGTGACGCCGAGGAGGAAGGACAGCAGGCCCCAGTAGGTGAGGAAGTCGGCGGTGAAGCGGGGGTCGAGGGGGATCTCGACCGGCTCCACGGTGTGGCCGAGCCGCCGGAGGGTCGCCACGGTCTCCATGACGGCGGCGCGGGTGGGCGCGTCGGAGACCACGCCGTTGGGCGAGTCCACCAGGTAGCCGATGCGCAGGCGCCGGTCCGAGGGCCCTTCGACCAGGCCCAGCGGGGGCATCTTGGGGTTGCGCCAGTACGTCTCGGCGGCGGCGAGGAACGCGGCGGTGTCGCGCACGGTGCGGCTCACCACGCCGTCGGAGACCAGGTCGATGGGCAGTTGGCGGCCCTGGGCGTTGAGCACGACGCGGCCGCGCGTCGGTTTGAGGCCGACGAGCCCGCACGCGGCGGCGGGGATGCGGATCGACCCGGCCCCGTCGTTGGCGTGGGCGACCGGCACCGCGCCGGCGGCGACGAGCGCCGCGCTGCCGCCGGACGAACCACCGGCGGAGTGGCCGGTGTTCCACGGGTTGCGGACCGGCTCGGCGCCCTCGTACTCCGTGGTGGGGCTGAAGCCGAACTCCGGCATACGGGTCTTGCCGAGCACGGTGACGCCGCTGCTGAGGAACTGCCGGGTGAAGGGCGCGTGCCGCCGTGCCGCCCTCGGGGTGAAGGCCGCGCTGCCGTGGCCGGTGGGCAGGCCGAGGTAGTCGACGTTGTCCTTGACGAAGGTGGGCACGCCGGCGAGGGCGCCGCCCGTCGCGGTCGCGGGGACGGGGTCGTCGATGTGCACCTGGACCGCGTTCAGCCGCGCCTCGACGGCGCGTACGCGCTCGGCCGCGGCCCGGGCGGCCTCGGCGGCGCCGACCTCGCCGCGCCGGATCGCCTCGGCGAGCCCGACGGCGTCGTGCTCCCCCAGGGCGTCGTCCCGGAAGGCGTGCACCGTGGTCCGTTGCTCGTGTGTGGTCACCGCTACCTCAGCCCGGCCGTGTGGATGATTGCCCGCCATCATTCCCTACCGTCGGGTAACTGACGAGGGGTGCGGGGCATTTCCCGGCGGCGATCCGGGTCAGGCCGGGTGCTCGCCGGTGAGTGCCGCGCCGGTGGTGCGGTCGCCGCGTTCGGTGATCTCGCCCGCGACCCAGGACTCGACGCCCCGGTCGGCCAGCGTGGTCAGGGCGGTGTCGACCGATCCGGCCGGCACCACCGCGATCATGCCGACTCCCATGTTCAGGGTCTTCTCCAGCTCCGGCCGCTCCACCCGCCCTGCCCTGCCGACCAGGTCGAACACCGCTCCGGGCGCCCATGTCGAGCGGTCCACGCGCGCGTGCAGCCCGTCCGGCACCACCCGGGCCAGGTTCGCCGCCAGTCCCCCACCGGTGATGTGGCTGAAGGCATGCACCTCGGTCGTCCGCGTCAGCGCCAGGCAGTCCAGCGAGTAGATCCTCGTCGGCTCCAGCAGCTCCTCGCCCAGCGTCCGCCCGAACTCCTCCACCCGCTGCTCCAGGCGCATCCCCGCCCGCTCCAGCAGCACGTGCCGCACCAGCGAGTACCCGTTGGAGTGAAGGCCGGACGCCGCCATCGCGATCACCGCGTCCCCCGTACGGATGCGATCGGCGCCCAGCAGCCGCTCCGCCTCCACCACACCGGTGCCCGCGCCCGCGACGTCGAAGTCGTCCGGCCCCAGCAGCCCCGGGTGCTCGGCCGTCTCCCCGCCCACCAGCGCGCAGCCGGCCAGCACACAGCCCTCCGCGATGCCCTTGACGATCGCGGCGACCCGCTCCGGGTGGACCTTGCCGACGCAGATGTAGTCGGTCATGAACAGCGGCTCCGCGCCGCAGACGACGATGTCGTCCATGACCATGGCGACCAGGTCGTGGCCGATGGTGTCGTACACGCCCATCCGGCGGGCGATGTCGACCTTCGTGCCCACCCCGTCGGTCGCCGACGCCAGCAGCGGCCGCTCGTAGCGCTTCAGGGCGGAGGCGTCGAAGAGCCCGGCGAACCCACCCAGACCGCCCAGGACTTCGGGACGGTCGGCCTTCCTCACCCACTCCTTCATCAGCTCGACGGCGCGGTCGCCCGCTTCGATGTCGACGCCCGCGGCCGCATAGCTGGCACCGGTGTCAGAGGTCACGGTCATGCCTTTCGGAGAAGTGCCGGACGGCGGGTCACCACGCGCCGGCGCCGTCGAACGAGGTGGGCGCCGGGTCGAGGCCGAGGTCCCGGCGGGCGGCGCCCAGGGCGAGGGTGCGCTCCACCGCGAGGTGGCTGATCGCGTACCGCGTGAGCCGCGGCGGACTGGGCCGCCGGGCCAGCCGCCACGCGGTCTCGGCCGCCACGGCGGCGGCGTCCGCGGCGCGGGCGGGCAGGCACCGCAGGCGTACCCGGATGCCGCGCGCGGCCAGCAGCTCGCGCAGCGCCTCCCCCACGGGTACGGGCTCGGCGTCCGCGACGTTGTAGGTGCCGGGCGGGGCGGCGGGGTCGCAGGCGCGCAGCGCGGCGGCGGTGAGGTTGCCGATGTGGGTGAGGGACTGCGCGGCCGTGCCGTCGCCCGGCAGGAACAGCGAGCCGCCGCGCACGGCGCCCAGCACCCGGGGCAGCAGGGTCCGGTCGCCCGGGCCGTACACGGCGTGCGGGCGCAGCACCACGGTGTCGGGCCGCCCGTCGAGGGCGCGTTCGGCGGCGGCCTTGGACGCGGCGTACGGGGTGAGGTAGCGGCGGACGGGGGCCTCGGACTCGTCGGCGTGGACGGTCGGACGGAAGGGGTCGTACACGCTGGCGGTGGAGATGTGGACCAGCCGGGTGCCGGGGAAGGACGCAGCGACGTGCCGGGTGCCGGCGAGGTTGGCCCGCCACACCGGGCCGGGGGCGCCCCAGTCGCTCACGGCCGCCGCCGCGTGCACCACCGCGTCGACCCGGGGGGCGCCGGCCCACCGGCCGGTGGTGAGGTCCCAGTCGGCGCGGGTGAGGGCGTGGACGGTCCAGCCGCGCTCGGCCGCCGCGCGGCAGACCGCGCCGCCGACGAAGCCGCGTGCGCCGGTGACGGCGATCCTCATCGCACCGGCTCCGTCCCCCGGGCGGCGGCGCGGCGCAGCTGGGCGCGGAGCGCGTCGCGGTCCGGTTTGCGGGAGCGGCCGGCGACCGGGACGCGGTCGAGGACCACCACGTCGTCGGGGAGGACGGCGGCGTCGAGCAGGGCGGGGAGCCGGCCGCGCACCCGGTCGGCGAGCGACTCCGGTGCGGCGCCGGGCCGTTCGGGGACGAGGGCGAGGACGACGCGTTCGTCGCCGTAGTCGTCGGGGACGCCGACGATGACCGCCTCGGCGACTCCGGGCAGTGCGGTGATGGCCGGTTCGTACAGGCCGGGGTAGATGTTGGTGCGGCCCCGGATGAGCATGTCCTTCTTGCGGCCGTGCAGGACCAGCCGGCCGTTCTCCAGCCGGGCGAGGTCGCCGGTGGCGTGCTCGTCCATGGGAGGCCGGCCGAGGTAGCCGCGGCACAGATTCGGGCCGGACACCAGCAGTTCGCCGTCCGGGGCGGTGCGGACGGCCACCGAGGGCAGCGGGGTGCCGAGCAGGTCGCCGGGGCCGTCGTGGGCGAGCTTCTCCGCGCCGGTGGCGACGGCGACGGGCAGGATCTCGGTCATGCCGTACACGGCGAGGACGGTGACGCCCGGCAGGGTGCGGGCGGCGCGGCGGAGCAGCCCGGGCAGGACCGGGGCGCCGCCGAGGACCAGGTACCGGAGGGTCGTGGGCACGGTCGCCTCGCCCCGCTCGACGGCGTCGAGGACGGTGGGCAGGTCGGCCGGTACGCAGAAGGTGTGGGTGGCGCCGTGCAGCCCGGCGGCGTACCGCACGGGGTCGGCGGCGGGCGCAAAGCCGTACGGGGGCATGGTCCAGTGGGCGCCGGTGATGAGGGCGGGGATGCCCAGCATCAGCTGGTCGGTGTGGACGGTGTCGCCGTCGCCCATCCGCAGGGCGTGCCCGCAGCCGGCCAGGCCGGCGCCGAGGGAACCGCGGGTGTGCACCACGGCCTTGGGGGCGCTGGTGGTGCCGGAGGTGAAGACGACGAGCGCCTCCTGGCCGGGCGCGGGCTCCGGCCGGAAGGTCCCGGCCGGTCCGGCGGCGAGCCGCCGCGCGGAGAGCGCCCCGGCGGGCACACCGGGCAGCCTGCGGCCGGCGTGGATGTGGCGCAGGCCGAGCCGGTGGTAGTCCGGCAGCAGCAGTCCGCGGCGGCGGGCCAGCGGGCGGCCGTAGCGGGCGGCGGCGTACAGCAGCGACTCGGCGGCGGCCCAGCGGGGGTCGGCCAGCTCCTTGCGGGCGGCGAACAGCTCGGGCCCGGCGCCCGGGTCGATGAAGACGACGGTGGCGCCCGCCGCGATGATGCCCAGGGCGAGGACGACGCCCTCGGGGCCGGGGCGTACGGAGAACAGCACCCGCTCCCCCGGTGCCATGCCCGCCTGGCGCAGCCCGTGCGCGGTGGCCCGGACGGCGTCGGCGAGCTGCCGGTGGCCGAGGGTGGGGCCGCCGGGGCCGGTGAGCGCCGGGGCGTCGCCGCGCCGGCGGGCGGTGTCCGTCAGCGCGGTGAGGACGTCGGTGGTGCCGGGTCCGGTGGGGTGCGGGGTGTCGGTCACGGCGCGCTCCGTCGGGTCAGGGTGAGCCGGGCGTATCCGGGGATCAGCACCCGGCGGGCGGTGCGGCGGCCGGCGACCACGACGGGGCCCGCGGCGAGGACCGCGTCCAGCACCGCGCGGATCTGCACCATGGCCAGCGGCATGCCGATGCAGAAGTGGGGTCCGGCGCCGAACCACAGCCGGCGCAGCTCCGGCGGGTGGGGCCGGCCGGGGTCGAACCCGCCGTACGCGGCGGCGCACAGCAGGGTGGCGACGACGACCCGGTCGCCGGGGGCCACGGGCACGCCGCCGACCTCGGTGGCGCGGGCGACGCTGCGGAGCATCACCGGCGAGGGGACGGTGACCCGGAGGGCCTCCTCGATGACGGTGCCGGCGTCGGCCGTGCCGTCGCGGAGCCGGTCGAGGAGGCCGGTGTCGTGGCAGATCGCGACGAGCCGGGGGATGAAGGACACCAGCGTCTCGGTGCCGGTGAGCAGGAACGCGCCGACCGCGCCGCGGGCCTCCTCCTCGGTGAGGCCGAGGCCGCGCAGCCGGCCGGGCAGGGTGTCGTCGCCGCCGCGCCGGTAGGCGTCCACGGCGGAGGCGGTGAGCCGTCCCAGCACCTCGCGGGCGTGCCGGATCTGCCGCGGGGGCAGGGAGTGCCGCCACAGCCGGACCGCCTTGGTGACCTCCGAGGCGTCCGCGTGGGCGGCGGCGAACCGCTCCGGCTCGGCGGGCATGCCGGTGATCTCGCAGATGGCGGCGCCCGCGCAGGACTTGGCGACGGCGACGAGGTCGGCCTCCTCGCCCGCGGCGAGCCGCCGGGTGAGGCCGGCGAGCGGCCCGGCCAGCACCCGGTCGCAGAGCCCGGTGACGTACCCGGGGGTGAAGAGGCCGGAGAGGCGGCGGCGCAGCGCGGTGTGGTCGGGGCCCTCCATGTTGAGCAGCACGGCGGGCCCGAGGACCGGGGTCCACAGGTCGGACGGTGAGCCGGGGCCGGTCTTGGTGAAGTGCGTGGTGTCGCCGAGGACGTCGCGTGCGAGGGTCGCGTCGCTGACGACGACGCCGACGCGCGGGACGCGCACCACCGGGCCGCGGGCCGCGATGGAGCGGAGCAGGCGGTAGGCGACCGGGTGGGCGGAGGTCTGCACCCGGTGCTCCCACCGCTGCCAGCCGGCGTCGGGGACGGTGGTGGCCGTGGTCATCGGATGTCCACCACCTCGGGGCGGTAGCGGTGGTCCGCGTACCAGCCCAGGGTCCGGCGCAGGCCCCATTCGCGCACCCGGCGGGCGGAGCCCAGGACCCGGACGTCCCTGCGCAGGCCGTACGCCGTCGTCAGCAGCCGTACCGCGTTGACCAGGGCCCGGTCCTCGTGGACCTCCTCGATGGCGGTGCGGGGGAAGCCGCCGGCGCGGACGTACAGCCGGGCGGTGATCGCCATGTTGCAGCCGGGGGCCATGATGTACGGGCCGAGGTAGCCGGCGCCCCGGTTCCCCGGCCGGAACCGGCCGAACAGGGCGGCGACCTCGGTGGCGGCGACGAGCGCGGTGCGGCGCAGCGGGGGCAGCGGCGACTCGTCGGTGCGGGGCCTCAACCGCCCGGCGATCAGCTGCAGTCCGGTGCCGAAGGCGGCCCGGATGCGGGCGGTCCAGTCGGGCGCCGGGAGGCAGTCGGCGTCGGTGCGGGCGAGGTGCGTGGCGCCGTGGGCGATGGCGTACCGCATGCCGGTGTCGGCCGCGGCGCCGGTGCCCTTGTGGGTCTCGTGGACGACGTGCACGTCGCCGGGGAACGGGAAGGACCGGACGACGTCGGCGGTGCCGTCCGTGGAGTTGTTGTCCACGACGACGAGGGAGAAGTCCCCGTCGGTCTGGGACGCGAGCGCGCGGAGCGTCGCCGTGATGCCGTGGGCCTCGTTGTACGCGGGGACCACCACCCAGAGTCTCACAGCCGGATCACGCTCATTCCCAGGCTGATGCCGCCGGCGAGACCCACCAGGGCGACCAGGTCGCCGGGGGCGGCCCGGCCGCTCTCGCGCGCCCGGAGCAGCTGGAGGGGCAGGCTCGCGGAGGCGGCGTTGCCGTGCTCGGTGATGGTGACGGGGACCTTGTCGAGGGGCAGGCCGAACCGGTCGGCGAGCTGTTCGAGGTACGGCTCGGACACCTGGTGGACGCAGATGGCGGCCATGTCGTGCCAGCCGAGGCCCAGCCGTTCCAGGGTGTCGTCGAGGACCTGGGGGCCGAGCCGTTCGAAGGCGCGGCGCAGGCCCACGCCGTCGAGGCGGAAGTAGGTGTGCTCCTCGCCGCGCGGGTGGGCGGAGCCGCCGGAGGGAAGGGTGCCGACGCTCCAGGAGGCGGAGTCGGCGGCGAACCCGCAGCCGATGACGCCCGGTTCGGCGGACGCCTCGACGAGCAGGGCGGCGCCCGCGTCGGACAGGGTGTAGCCCGGGATCGAGGTGAGGTAGGTGCGCAGGTCGGGCACCGACCAGCGCACGGCCCGGGAGGGGGACTCGCCGCAGGCGATGAGGATGCGGCGGTAGCGGCCCTGGGCGATGAGCGCGTGCGCGGTCTCCAGCG
Source organism: Streptomyces sp. NPDC015131 (assembly GCF_043079975.1). Classification (NCBI taxonomy): domain Bacteria; kingdom Bacillati; phylum Actinomycetota; class Actinomycetes; order Kitasatosporales; family Streptomycetaceae; genus Streptomyces; species Streptomyces sp. NPDC015131. Next base: position 434,224 of record NZ_JBIBVB010000008.1, read on the forward strand.
CGTTGAGCACGCTGTTGCAGGCGTTCTTGACGTCGAAGGCGGGGCAGCGCAGGCCGAGGCGGTCGGCGGTCATGTGCGAGGTGGCGGGCTCGATCATGTCCTGGCTGGCCGCGGCGAACAGGAGCAGGTCGATGTCGCCGGGGTCGGTGCCGGTGTCGGCGAGCAGCTTGCGCGCGGCGGCCGCGGCGACGTCGGACGCCTGCCAGTCACCGGGCATGACATGGGTCTGCCGTACGCCGGTCAGCCGGGTGACGAGGCCGGGCGGCGGGCGGAAGCCGGTGGAGGCGGCGGCGACGAGGCTCTCGGTCTCGGCCGCGGTGCGCAGGGTCTCGGGCAGGTGTACGGCGACTCCGGCGAGCCGGGCGTGGAGTGCGGGCATGGACTGGTCTCCCGTCAGACGAGTGTCACGGTGAGCCGCTCGTACGTGGGGATGACCACGCGGCGGCTGTAGCGTCGCTCGACGATCCGCCAGGGACGGCCGACGCCGGCCAGGGTCTCCAGCGTCCGGCCGATCTCCGCCTGGGCGATCGCGGAGCCGAGGCAGCGGTGCCGTCCGGCGCCGAACCACAGCTCCCGGTTGGCCGGCTCCGGTGGCCGGCCGAGGCGGAAGCCTCCGGTGAGGCTGTTGGCGGTGTAGTTGAGCAGGGTGATGCGTTCTCCGGCCCGGAGCGTGCGGCCGGCGAGGCGGACGTCGCCGCGTACGGTTCTGCCGATGACGGGAGCGGGGGCCGTCACGCGCAGTCCTTCGCGGACCGCGTCGGGGACGAGTTCGGGTGAGGCGAGCAGGCGGTGCTGGTCGCCGGTGTCGTGCAGGAGGGCGACGGTGCGGGTGATGGCGCTGGCCGCCGTCTCGGTCGCGGCGACCCCGACGAGGGCGGCCATCCCGGCGGTCTGGTGGGCGTCGAGGCCGGCTTCGCGGCAGCGGCCGACGAGGTGCTCGGTGGAGCCGGTGCGCCATTCGTCCTCGACGTGCCCGGTGAGGCGGGCGACGACGCGGCGGCCCCGGGCGACGGTCTCGTCGGTGAGGTCGGCCCCGCCGGCGGCCTCCAGGGAGATGGCGGCCAGTTCGCGCGCGGTGGCGAAGACCTTCTCGTACGCGGCGTCGTCGGTGCCGGTCACGGGGACCCGCAGCAGCTCGGCGACGATGCGGCCGACGAGCGTACGGCCGAGGGCGGCGACGTCGACGGGCCGGCCGGAGGCGAGCCGGATGCGGGCCTCGGCGAGCCGGGCGCCGATCACCCGGTCCACCAGGGCGCGGGCGGTCGTCTCGCCGAAGAGGTCGCGGGTGGCGGTGCGCAGGGCGCGGTGCCCTTCGCCGTCGAAGAGGTCGTCGACCCAGTCGCCGAGGAGCTGGGCCCACAGCCGGCCGACGCCGCCGCGGTCCAGGACGGTGAAGTGCTCGGGGTCGGTGAGGACGGACCGCGCCGTCGCCGCGTCGGCGGTCACCCAGCCGATGCGCGGGATGTGCTTGAGGGGGCGGGCCATGCGGCCGGCGTGCAGCAGCAGGGGCAGTGCGGGACGGCTGGCTGCCAGCACGCGCAGCTCGTGGAATTCGGCGCGGTTCATGGTGATCCATCTCGTCGTTGCGCGGGGCGGCGGACACGGCGAAGGGCCTGCCGGGCCTCCTCCGGGGCCCGGGGGAAGGTCGCGTGGAGGAGGTCCGGCAGGAGATCGGGGCCCCGGTTCCGGGGCGTCCTGGCGGTACGGGGAGGCCGGGGCGGCCCGGCCGGGCGCGGCGGCCCGGGGGGCCGGGTGGCCAGCCGGGCGCGGCGGCTCCTGGTGCCGGGCGGCCGGCTCCGGTGCCGGGCGGGCGGCCCGGGGGCTCGTGGGCGCGGGCGGCGCTTCGGCGAGCCCCCGGGTGCCGGCGCCCGGCCCCGGGGCGGGGGCGTGGCGCGTGGGCGCCGCCCCGGGGCGGGTGTGCGGCCGGGTTCAGCCGGTCTGCGGCGGGAAGAGCGCGGCCATGCCGTCGATGGACTCCGGTCCGTACCCGACCGATCCGACCGGGACCCGGGACTTGGTGGCCTCGATGACCTTGGCCGTCCACACCGGCCCGAAGCCGCCGCACAGCTCGATGAGCTGGATGCCCTCGTCGACCAGCGCGGCCGCGACCTCCGGCCCCCGTGCCGGGTCGGCCATGCCGACGATGACGGCACGGAACCCGTCCCGTTCGATCACCGTGCGGTCGCGGTCCGGGTCGAGCCCGCGTCCGGTGAAGAGGAACCCGAATGCGTCGAGTGCCATGGTGTCAATTCCCTTCGGGAAGCGGTCGCAGCAGGGCCACGACCTCGTCCGCCACTTCGGTCAGAGTCAGGCTGCCCAGCGCGCCGGCGCTCTCCAACTGTGCGCCGCACCACTTCTCCACGTCGGAGACGAGGGCGGAGCTGGTCATGGAGTCGATGCCGAAGGCGCTCAGCGGCACCTCGTCGTCGAGGTCCGAGGGCTCCATCTCCAGCAGCTCGCCCAGGAGTTGCTTCAGCCGCTCCGTCACGGCCTCCCGGGTGAGGGCCTCCGGCGCGGTGCTCCGTACGGCGCTCACGCGGCACCGCCCGTGCGCCGGCTGGACCACTGGGCCAGGGGCTGGAGGCGGCCGGACGTCACCTGCTCGGCGCAGGCCCGCCGGCGGATCTTGCCACTGGTGGTGCGGGGCACCTTGTTGCGCGGTACGGCGTAGACGCTGACCGCGGTGGGCAGCACCTTCGCCACGGCGATGCCGGCCGCCCGTACGGCGACGGCCAGGGCCTCCGGGTCGCGCTCGATGGTCTCCACGACCACCGCCACGCCCTTGTCGTCCTCGCTCAGCGGCCAGGCGGCGGCCCGCTGCTGGGCGAAGGCGGGGTGCGCGTCCAGCGCGACGGCCTCGGCGTCCTGCGGGAAGTAGTTCTCGCCGCCGATGATCAGCACGTCCTTGATGCGGCCGGTGATGAACAGCTCACCGCCGTCGAGGAACCCGAGGTCGCCGGTGCGGACGTAGGTCCGGCCGGACTCGTCGCCGTCCGTGCCGGCGAGGCGGGCGGCGAAGATGTCCGCCGACTCCTCCTCGCGGCGCCAGTAGCCCCCGCAGTTGCCCGGGGAGTCCACCCAGATCTCGCCGACGACCCGGTCGGCCAGCGGCCGGTGCGTCTCCGGGTCCACGATGGCGACGCGGACGTCGTCCACCACGGTGCCGCAGCCGACGAGTTCGAGGCCCTCGTCCGCGACGGTGGTCGCCACCGCCTTGCCCTCGGCCAGCGCCTCGCGGTCGTAGCGGCCCACGACGGTCGGGACCAGCGAGGGCGTCAGGCTCACCGCGAGGGTGCACTCGGCGAGGCCGAAGCCGGGCGAGAAGACCTCCTCGCGGAAGAAGCTCGGCCGGAACGCCTCGGCGAACCGCCGCTGGGTGGCGGCGCGCACGGGCTCGGAGCCGTTGACGGCGACCCGCCAGGTCGACAGGTCGATCGCGGCGCGCTCCTCCGCCGGGATCCGGTTGACGCAGATGTCGTACGCGAAGTCGGGCGCGGCGGTGAAGACGTCGTCCTCGGCGGAGATGGCGCGCAGCCACACCCGGGGGTCGCGCACGAAGGTGGCCGGTTCCATGGTGACGGTGGTGGCGCCGGACACCAGCGGCAGGACGACCGCCGTGCACAGGCCCATGTCGTGGAAGAACGGCAGCCAGCTGACGATGGTGGTGGTGGGCTCCACCTCGCAGCGGTCGCGCATGGCGGCCTGGTTGGCGACCAGGTTGCCGTGGCCGACGACGACACCGCGCGGATCGCCGGTGGATCCGGAGGTGTACTGGAGGAGCGCGGTGGCCGCCGGGTCGAGCGCCAGCGGGTCGGGCAGGGCGGCGGTGTCACCCGGCTCGCCCTCCGGGCGGCGTACGGCGACCCACTCCACTCCGGGCGCCAGGTCGTCCCCGGCGTCCTCGGCGTCCTGCTGGGTGGAGACGAGCACCGCGCAGGGCGTGCAGTCGCCGCAGATCGCGGCGAGCCGTTCGGCGCGGGAGGTGGTGCCGGTCCGGGCCGCGGCGCGGAAGGCGGGCACCGGTACGGCGATCATGCCGGCGTACAGGCAGCCCAGGAAACCGATGTGGAAGTCGAGCCCCGGCAGGGCGGGGACGATCACCCGGTCGCCGGGGCGGCCGGTCCGGCGCAGCGCGGCGGCGAGCGCGCGGGCGTGCCGGTCGAGTGCGACGGGGGTCAGGGTCTCGATCACCTCGCCGGCCGCGTCCAGGGCGGTGACCAGGGCGCGGTCGGCGTCCGGGCCCTGGGTGCGGGCGATGAGGGCTTCGACGATGGTGCGGGCATCCCGGCCGGTGTGCGCCTCGGCCGGCGCGCGGGTGGCGGTCGCCTCGGTGGGCGTGTTCACTGCTGGGGTTCTCCTCATTCGGCGGTGCCTTGGGATGCAAGGGCGGTGGTGGTGCCGGCGCCCGGCGCGGCGGCTCCCGGCCCGGTGGCGCAGGCCGGCGCGGGGAAGGCCCCCGCGGGGGTGGCGGTCGGGTAGCGGCCGGTCAGGCAGGCGGTGCAGTAGCCGGAGCGGTCGCCGCCGGCGGCCTCGAGCAGCCGGTCCAGCGACAGGAACGCCACGCTGTCGCAGTCCAGTTGGCCGGCCAGCTCCGTCATCGACAGCCGGGCGGCGAGCAGCTCCTCGGGGCGCCCGGTGTCGATGCCGTAGAAGCAGGGCCAGCGGTACGGCGGGGAGGCGACGCGCAGGTGGACCTCCAGCGCCCCGGCGTCGCGGAGCATCCGCGCCACGGTGCGCATGGTGGTGCCGCGGACCAGCGAGTCGTCCACCAGGACCACCCGGCGGCCGGCGACCGCCGCCGGGACGGGGCTGAGCTTGCGGCGCACCGCGTGGTGGCGGGCCTCCTGGTCGCGGGCGATGAAGCTGCGCCCGCCCTGGCCGGGCCGTAACAGCCCCTGGACAACGGTGAGTCCGGCGCGCTCGGCGTACCCGTCGGCCGCGACGCGCGCGGTCTCCGGGGTGGCGACGACCACCGGCCGCGGCTCGCCGTCCACCGGGGCGTGGTCCGCGAGCGCCTGGCCGGCCCGGAAGCGCGCCTGGTAGACGCTGCGCCCGGACAGGTGGGAGTCGGCGCGGGCAAAATACACGTACTCGAAGAGGCAGGCGGCGGTCTTGGCGTCGGGCACCTCGAGCCGGCTGCTCGCCGTGCCGTGCGGGCCGATCGACAGCACCTCGCCGGGCTCCAGTTCGCGCACCACGTCGCCGCCGACGGCGGTGATCGCGGCGGTCTCCGAGGCCAGCACCCAGGTGTCGCCCCGCCGGCCCACCGCGAGCGGCCGGAAGCCGTGCGGGTCGCGGACGCCGTACAGCCGGTGCCCGTCGGACACCACCAGGGCGTAGGCGCCCTTCAGCCCGGGGAGCACCGCGTGGAGCGCGGCCACGGTGTCGAGCCCCTTCTCCGTGCGGGCGGCCTGCAGCAGGCGGGTCAGCAGCTCGCTGTCGGTGAACCACTCCCCCGGGTCGACGGCGTCGGCCCCCGGCGCGGTGTGCGGGTCGACGAGCGTGCCGTTGTGGGCGAGGGCCAGCGGCGGCCGGCCGAGCACGACCGGCTGCGCCCCGGCCAGCGCGTCGCGGGTGCCGTGGGTGGCGTACCGGACGTGGCCGACCGCCACCGGGCCGAGGGGCAGCCCGTCGAGGTCCGGCAGGGCCTCGGCGACGGTCCCGGCGCCGTGCCGGGCGACCAGGGCGTCCCCGGTGCCGACGGCGATGCCCGCGCTCTCCTGCCCGCGGTGCTGGAGCGCGACGAGCATCTCCCGCACCACGGCGGCGTGGTGGCCCGCGGGGCCCCAGACGCCCGCGACACCGCAGGCCTCCCTGGGCTTGTCCGCGTCCATGGGGTCGCCGGTCACGACGTGTCCCCGCCCGCGTCGAGCCAGTCGGTGAAGGCGTCCAGGTCCGGCAGGATCACCGTCGAGCAGGAGAGCACCGCCAGGTTCTGGCGCATGTCGGTGATCGAGACGACCGTGCGCCCGGCGCGGTGGGCCGACAGCATCTCGGCCGCGGTGCCCATGCTGGGCTCGTGGCCCGGCAGCCACGCCACGCACACGTCGCTGGCGGCGGCCAGCTCGGTGAGCCGGTGGAACAGCGCGGTCAGCTCGCGCAGTTCGGGGGCGAGCCGGTCGTGGTGCAGCACCGCGCGGTCCGCGAGCGCCGCGTGGGCGGGGCGGGCGCCGGGGTGGGCGGCCAGCCACTCGGCCATCACCACACCCGGGTCGTTGACGACGGCGCCGGGCCGGCGGGCCAGCAGGGCCGCGGTCAGCCGCTCGCGGTAGGTCTGGTCGACGAGGTCCGATCCGGTGCGGGCGCCCTGCATGGTGCCCGCGAGGAAGTACGAGCGGGTCAGCGGGGGCGCGCCCGGCGCTTCGAGGGCGGTCACTCGTCCTCCAGGGAGTACGGGGCCAGGTCGAGCCCGGCGGGGGCGGCGGCGCGGTGGATGGCCGCCGCCTCCAGCAGGAAGGCGGTCACGTCGTCGGTGGAGGCCGCGACGGCGTCCGCGACGACCTCCAGGTCGCGCTGGAAGCGGGCGTCGCCATGGGTGGCGACGGCGCCCTGGTTGTCCTTGGTGAGCATCAGGGCGCTGTCCTCGGCGATGCCCGCGGGGCGTCCCGCCAGCGGCAGGATCAGCTCGGCCATCCCGCGGGTGACCGGGTGCAGGACCCGGACGGAGACGCTGTGCTGCTCCGGGTGGACCAGCAGCCGCCGTACGAAGTCGGCCGCCGGCGGCACCGTGTCGAGCCGGGACTCGGGGCGCAGCAGGAAGGACCGGGAGGCCGTGTTGTGGCCGCGGGTCGGGCTGTACCGCAGGTAGTCGAGGCGGATGGAGTCGTCGGCCAGGTTCCAGGTGGCCCGCACCCGGCTCGGCGCGGGGCTGCCGTCCGCCTTCACGCGGAAGGGGTAGGCGTCGACCGTCGTCCGTACGCTGCCGTCGACGGCGGCGCCCCGGTCGAGCCGCAGCGGTTCGCCGTGCAGCAGGTACGGGTCGAGGATGGCCAGGCCGTCCTGCGTGCGGTAGACGGCGGCCACGTGGCGACCGTCGATCAGGTACTCGGCGGTGATGCCGGAGCGCTCAGCGACCATGCGTCCGGCCGTGAAGGACTGCCAGGCGCAGGACAGGCCGAAGCGCGGCGGGGCGGCCTTGGTGCCGAAGTACTCGTGGAACTGGGAGGCGCTGTTGTAGGGGACGCCCACGAGGACCTCGTCGAGGACCTCCTTCTGCACGTCGCTCAGCAGCGCCGCACCGACGGTGTTCACTTGCGACCTCCCTGGAGGAGCCCGGCCGCCTGCTGGAGCAGCGAGGGCCGCCGTGCGTACGTGGTGTCCTGGCCACCCAGCACCGCCAGGTGGTCGCGCAGGATGCGCAGATACGTGGTGAGTTCGAACTGGGTGAGGTTGCGCCGGGAGTCGAGGAAGTTGATGCCGCCGGTGATGTCGACGCTCCGGCTGCGCTTCAGGTCGTCGAACCGGCGGGCCGCCTCGGGGTCCCGCCTGCGCGCCGCGAGATATCCGGCGATCACGCGCGACTGGAGTTCCACGGTGGGGAAATGGCCGCCCGTACCGTCGGTCATACCGGCGATGAACAGGTCGTCGTAGCGCGGCGAGAAGGCCAGGAGGTAGAAGTCGGGACGCCCCTTGACCCAGTCGAGGTGTTCCTCGCCGACGAACGGAATGTGAATCCGGAAACCGGTGGCGAGAATGACGGTGTCGTATTCCTCCAAGGTTCCGTCGGAGAATTCGACGAACTTCCCGTCGAAACGCACGGGCGCCTTGCGGACCTTCACCCGGCCGTGCGCGCAGTAGTACGGCAGCAGCGAGTTGACGATGGGCGGCGATTCCAGCGGCTCGTGGTCGGGCTTCGGCAGCCCGAACTGCTCCGGGCGCCCGATGCTCAGCTTGAGCATGGTGCGGTACGCCGCGCGCGCCACCGGCGGCGGCAGGCGCAGGTGCTGGCTCGACTCGGAGACCTGGTCCGCCGGCTTCCCGAAGATGAACTTGGGGAAGAAGTGGTAGCCGCGGCGCATGCTGATGGCGACGTGGTCCGCGACCCCGGCGGCCTCGACGGCGATGTCGCAGCCGGAGTTGCCGGCGCCGACGACCAGGACGCGCTTGCCGGTGAGCGCCGCCGCGTTGGTGTAGTCGCGGCTGTGCAGCAGCTCCCCGTCGAACTTCCCGGAGAAGGCGGGGAGATAGGGGTGCCAGTTGTGCCCGTTGGCGATGATCAGTGCGCTGTGCTCGTGCTCCTCGCCGTCGGCGGTCGTGACCCGCCAGCCGTCGGTGAGCCGCTCGACGCCGGTGACGTCGGAGTCGAACCGGATCAGCTTCAGCAGGTCGAACCGCTCCGCGTACTGGCGGAGGTACCCGAGCACCTGATCGTGGCGCGGATACGCCGGGAGCGCCCGGTCCATCGGGAGGTCCGCGTACCCGGTCACCTCGCGGGACGTGATGGTGTGCGTGTTCTGGTACACCGAGCTTCGCGCGTTGCCGATGTCCCAGATGCCGCCGACACCGGAGTGGGACTCGTAGGCCACGCAGGAAATGCCGAGATCGGTGAGGCTCTTGAGTGAGGCCAGACCGGAAGGCCCTGCTCCGATCACTGCGACCGGACGCGAATCGTTCTGTGGTTCTGCCATGTGCGTCAATTCCCCCATTGAGTTCATGACCTACGCCACGCACACCGTGCGACGTCGGATGCATGAAGCGTGCCGCACGGCTCCGGTCCGACTCCAGTGACTTTCAAAGACTTTGAAGCGACGGGCGAGTACCCGACAGAAGCTTGACTTCCCGGCGCCGGCCTCCGCCTAATGGCTACGTCCAGGCTTCGGTGAAGAGTGAATTGCATCACTTTTCCTCTTCCGAATGAACCTGCTGAAGACTCTCGCGTTAGGAGTGCCAGTGGCACGCGTCGTGGTCGACGTCATGCTCAAGCCGGAGATCCTCGACCCGCAGGGCCAGGCGGTGCAGCGCGCACTGCCCCGCCTCGGTTTCGAGGGGATCGCCGACGTCCGTCAGGGAAAGCGTTTCGAGCTCGATGTGGAGGGGCCGGTGGACGATGCCGCCCTTGCCCGTATCCATGAGATGGCCGAGACGTTCCTCGCCAACACCGTCATCGAGGACTTCGTCGTGAAGGTGGAGTCGTGACCGCTCGGATCGGGGTCGTCACCTTCCCCGGGACGCTCGACGACCGGGACGCGCTGCGCGCGGTCCGGCTCGCGGGCGCGGAGCCCGTATCGCTCTGGCACCGCGACAGGGACCTCAAGCAGGTCGACGCGGTCGTGCTGCCGGGCGGGTTCTCCTACGGCGACTACCTGCGGGCCGGCGCGATCTCGCGGTTCTCGCCGGTGATGGAGACGGTCATTGAGCAGGCGAAGGCCGGGATGCCGGTCCTGGGCATCTGCAACGGCTTCCAGGTGCTGACCGAGTCGCACCTGCTGCCGGGTGCGATGCTGCGCAACAACCACCTGCACTTCATCTGCCGCGACCAGAAGCTGCGGGTGGAGAACGCGCAGACCGCCTGGACCTCCGACTACACGGACGGCCAGGAGATCCACATCCCGTTGAAGAACATCGACGGCCGTTACGTCGCCGACGAGCGCACGCTGGACGAGCTCGAGGCCGAGGGCCGTGTCGTGTTCCGGTACGGCGCCTTCAACCCCAACGGCTCGTTGCGCGACATCGCCGGCATCACCAACGCCGCGGGCAATGTCGTCGGCCTGATGCCGCACCCCGAGCACGCGGTCGAGCCGCTGGTCGGTACGGGCAAGACGGACGGCCTGGGTTTCTTCACGTCGATTCTCAAGAAGCTGGTCAACGCCTGATGACTCTGGACACCGTCAAGCACGCCACCGAGACCCCCGACGTCGAGCAGCCGTGGGCCGAGCTCGGCCTGAAGAAGGACGAGTACGCGCGCATCCGGGAGATCCTGGGCCGCCGTCCCACGGGTGCCGAGCTGGCCATGTACTCGGTGATGTGGTCGGAGCACTGCTCGTACAAGAGCAGCAAGGTGCATCTGAAGCAGTTCGGTGAGAAGGCCCCCGAGAACGATGCCCTGTTGGTGGGGATCGGTGAGAACGCGGGCGTCGTCGACGTCGGCCAGGGGTACGCGGTGACTTTCAAGGTCGAGTCGCACAACCACCCTTCGTACATCGAGCCCTACCAGGGCGCGGCGACCGGTGTCGGTGGCATCGTCCGCGACATCCTCGCCATGGGTGCCCGCCCGGTCGCGGTCGTCGACCCGCTGCGGTTCGGTGCGGCCGACCACCCCGACACCAAGCGCGTCCTGCCGGGTGTGGTGGCGGGCATCGGCGGGTACGGCAACTGCCTGGGCCTGCCGAACATCGGTGGCGAGGTGGTCTTCGATGAGTGCTATCAGGGCAATCCGCTGGTCAACGCCGGGTGCATCGGTGTGATGCGCCACGAGGACATCCACCTCGCGAAGGCGTCCGGCCCGGGCAATAAGGTCATTCTGTACGGCGCCCGCACGGGTGGCGACGGCATCGGCGGCGTCTCGGTCCTCGCGTCGGAGACCTTTGATGACACCAAGCCCACCAAGCGCCCGGCGGTGCAGGTCGGTGACCCGTTCCAGGAGAAGCTCCTGATCGAGTGCACCCTGGAGATCTTCGCGGAGAAGCTGGTCGCGGGCATCCAGGACCTCGGTGGCGCGGGCCTGTCGTGTGCCACTTCGGAGCTGGCTTCGGCCGGTACCGGTGGTATGCGCGTCGAGCTGGACACGGTGCCGCTGCGCGACGCCTCGCTCTCGCCGGAGGAGATCCTCATGAGCGAGTCGCAGGAGCGGATGTGCGCGATCGTGGAGCCGCAGCACGTCGACCGCTTCATGGAGATCTGCGAGAAGTGGGACGTCATCGCCACCGTCATCGGTGAAGTGACCGACGGCGAGCGGCTGGAGATCTTCTGGCACGGCGAGCAGATCGTGGACGTGCCCCCGGGCACGGTCGCCCACGAGGGCCCGACCTACCACCGCCCCTACGC
>NZ_JBIBVB010000009.1:0-228703 GCF_043079975.1 Streptomyces sp. NPDC015131
TTCGGTGTTTCCAACCTTACCAGATCCTTTTTCCGTTCCGTTTCCGGTTCGGATTCTGTTTCCGGTGGCCGTTGGAGGGCCTTTGCCTTTCGGCTGCTCCGACTTTATCAGAGTTTCTCAGTCGGAATTTCCGGCTCTTCCCGGTCACCCTGAGAGACACACGAAGGTGTCGGGTGCCCGGTCTGGCGGAGCCGTAAACGTACTGGAGCGGGGCGCCCCGATGCAAATCGAGGGGCCCCGCTCCGGTGGACGAGCCGACAGGTCGTCAGACCTCCACGACCACAGGGAGGATCATCGGGCGCCGGCGGTAGGTGTCCGAGACCCACTTGCCGATGGTCCGGCGGATCAGCTGCTGGAGCTGGTGCGGCTCCGCGACCCCGTCCGCGGCCGACTTGGCGATGGCGTCCTGGACCTTCGGGACGACCGCGTCGAACGCGCCGTCCTCGATGCCGGAACCGCGCGCCTGGATGTGCGGGCCGCCCACGATCTTGCCGGTGGTGGAGTCCACGACCACGAAGACCGAGATGATGCCCTCGTCCCCGAGGATGCGCCGGTCCTTGAGGTGGACCTCGGTGACGTCTCCGACGGAGAGGCCGTCGACGTACACGTACCCCGCCTGGACCTTGCCGGTGATCCGCGCCTTGCCGTCGACGAGGTCGACGACGACGCCGTCCTCGGCGATGACGATGCGGTCCTTGGGGACGCCGGTCAGGGCGCCCAGCTCGGCGTTGGCGCGGAGGTGGCGCCATTCGCCGTGGACCGGCATCAGGTTCTTCGGCTTGCAGATGTTGTAGAAGTACAGCAGCTCGCCGGCCGAGGCGTGGCCCGAGACGTGGACCTTGGCGTTGCCCTTGTGGACGACGTTGGCGCCCCAGCGGCTCAGGCCGTTGATCACGCGGTAGACCGCGTTCTCGTTGCCCGGGATGAGCGAGGACGCCAGGATCACGGTGTCGCCCTGGACGATCCGGATCTGGTGGTCCCGGTTGGCCATGCGGGACAGGGCCGCCATCGGCTCGCCCTGCGAGCCCGTACAGACGAGCACGACCTCGTGGTCCGGCAGGTCGTCGAGGGTCTTGACGTCGACGACGAGGCCCGGCGGGACGCGCAGGTAGCCGAGGTCGCGGGCGATGCCCATGTTGCGGACCATCGAGCGGCCGACGAAGGCGACGCGCCTGCCGTACTCGTGGGCGGCGTCGAGGATCTGCTGGATGCGGTGCACATGGCTGGCGAAGCTCGCCACGATGATCCGCTTCTGGGCTCCGGCGAAGACCGAGCGCATCACGTTGGAGATGTCGCGCTCGGGCGGGACGAAGCCCGGGACCTCGGCGTTCGTGGAGTCCGAGAGGAGGAGGTCGATGCCCTCCTCGCTCAGCCGCGCGAAGGCGTGCAGGTCGGTGAGGCGGTTGTCCAGCGGGAGCTGGTCCATCTTGAAGTCGCCCGTGTGCACGACCATGCCCGCGGCGGTGCGGATGGCGACGGCCAGGGCGTCCGGGATGGAGTGGTTGACCGCGATGAACTCGCAGTCGAAGGGGCCGAGCTGCTCGCGGTCGCCCTCCACGACCTCCAGGGTGTACGGACGGATCCGGTGCTCCTGGAGCTTGGCCTCGATGAGCGCGAGGGTCAGCTTCGAGCCGATGAGCGGGATATCGGGCTTCATCCGGAGCAGGAAGGGGACGCCGCCGATGTGGTCCTCGTGGCCGTGCGTGAGCACGATGCCCTCGATGTCGTCGAGGCGGTCCTTGAGGCTGGTGAAGTCCGGCAGGATCAGGTCGATGCCGGGCTGCTCCTCCTCGGGGAAGAGGACGCCGCAGTCGACGATGAGCAGGCGGCCGTCGAACTCGAAGACGGTCATGTTGCGGCCGATCTCGCCGAGACCGCCGAGCGGGGTGACGCGCAGGCCGCCCTTGGGCAGCTTCGGGGGCGCGCCGAGTTCAGGATGCGGATGACTCAAAAGACTCTCCTCACCACACACGCCACGTACCAGTGAGGCACGTGGCGTGTATGTCATTCGTGCACTTGCTGTTGTCTGATGTTGCGTTCGTATTCAGTTGTGAAGTCTGTGGTTACAGCTGTACCCCGCCGGCGGCGAGGTCGATCTTGAGCTGCGCGGTTTCCTCCGGGGTGAGCTCCACCAGCGGCAGGCGCAGCGGCCCGGCGGCGTGGCCCTGGAGGGCGAGGGCGGCCTTGGTGGTGATGACGCCCTGGGTGCGGAACATGCCGGTGAAGACCGGGAGCAGCTGCTGGTGGATCTCGGTGGCCTTCTGGACGTCACCGGTGAGGTGGGCGTCGAGGAGGGCGCGGAGCTCCGGGGTGACGATGTGGCTGACCACGGAGACGAAGCCGCAGCCGCCGACGGAGAGCAGCGGGAGGTTGAGCATGTCGTCGCCGGAGTACCAGGCGAGGCCGCTGCGGGCGATGGCCCAGCTGGCGCGGCCGAGGTCGCCCTTGGCGTCCTTGTTGGCGACGATCCTCGGGTGGGCGGCGAGGCGGACGATCGTCTCGGTGTCGATCGGGACGCCGCTGCGGCCGGGGATGTCGTAGAGCATCACGGGCAGGCCCGTGGCGTCCGCGATGGCGGTGAAGTGGCGGAACAGGCCCTCTTGCGGGGGCTTGTTGTAGTACGGCGTGACGGCGAGCAGGCCGTGTGCGCCGGCGCGCTCGGCGGCGCGGGCGAGTTCCACCGAGTGGTGGGTGTCGTTGGTGCCGATGCCGGCGACGATGTGGGCGCGGTCGCCGACCGCCTCCAGGACCGCCCGTACGAGCTGCTCTTTCTCCGCGTCGCTGGTGGTCGGGGACTCGCCGGTGGTGCCGTTGAGTACCAGGCCGTCGTTGCCTGCGTCGACCAGGTGGGCGGCGAGCCGCTGGGCGCCGTCGAGGTCGAGCGCGCCGTCCGCCGTGAAGGGCGTGACCATCGCGGTGAGGACCCGCCCGAAGGGGGTCTGCGGAGTGGAGATCGGAGCCATGGGTAACACGCTACTCGCTGCTCTGCCCGCTGGGTCCCCTCGGGGGACGTGAGGAAGGTGGAGCCCGGCACTGCCTGCTCGGGGGTTCAAGCAGTGCCGGGTCCGTTTGATCAGCCTAGATGAACTTCTCGAAACGCCGCAATACGGACACTTCGGGCGGCTGATCCGTACATCTGTGCCGTGCGCTGACCTGCGACGACTACGGAGCGACGCGGCCGTTGGCGTTGAACGCCGCGTACGTCAGAGGCATCAGCCGGGCCCACTCCTGCTCCATCTTCTCGCCGACCATCTCGATCTCCCGCTGGGGGAAGGACGGCACCTTCGCCAGCTCGTGCTGGGTGCGCAGGCCGAGGAAGTGCATCAGCGAGCGCGCGTTGCACGTGGCGTACATCGAGGAGAACAGGCCGACCGGGAGGACCGAGCGGGCGACCTCGCGGGCCACACCGGCGGCGAGCATCTCCTGGTACGCCTCGTACGCCTGGACGTACGCGCTCTCCATCGTCCGTCCGACCAGGGCCTGCTGCTCCTCGGTGCCCTCCACGAAGACGTACTTGCCGGGGCGGCCCTCCTGGACGAGCTTGCGGGAGGCGTCGGGGACGTAGAAGACCGGCTGAAGCTCCCGGTACCGGCCGGACTCCTCGTTGTACGACCAGCCCACGCGGTGCCGCATGAACTCGCGGAAGACGAAGATCGGGGCGCTGATGAAGAACGTCATCGAGTTGTGCTCGAAGGGGCTGCCGTGCCGGTCCCGCATCAGGTAGTTGATGAGCCCCTTGGAGCGCTCGGGGTCCTTCTGGAGCTCCTCCAGGGACTGCTCGCCGGCGGTGGAGACCCGGGCCGCCCACAGCACGTCGGTGTCGGCCGCGCTGTGCTTGACCAGCTCGACGGTCACATCGCTGCGGAAACTGGGCTTCAGGTCTTCTGCGGGGGTGTCGCTCACCGGCGGGTCCTTCCCATTGCGTCGCTCGGGCGGCGCCCACTTTACGGCCCGGCACCGACAGCACATGAATCCCTGGGATTCGGGCACCGAGAGGGGCACCAAACCGCCGCTTCACACGTCTGTCCCTGTAGCAGCGTCCCGCACCGAGTACCTAGGAGGGTTCTCACATGTTCCGCCGGCGTGAGGCAGTCCCGTTCGCGTTCGTCGCCGAGGCCGACCGCTTCCGCAGTAACGTCACTCCCCCGGCTCGGCAGCGTCCCAGCATTTCCGAGGTCACCGGTCGTACGCTGATCGGGCTGACCGTCGTGGCCGGTCTGGTCGGGTCGCTGCTCTTCGGGCTTCCGGCGATGGAGGCGGGCCCGGGCACCACCGGTCACCAGCAGCAGTCCGAGGCGTCCCACGGGCGCTGACGCGGCCCCGCCCCCCGTACGGCCCCCTGATGTGGCCGGTCACGGCACTGCTGGGTAGCCTCACCCGGCACCAGCCCCATCGAGCGTGCGTATGAGTGAGGACCAGCCGTGCCCCTGCCCTTCCTGACGGCCGACCGTGGTTTCGACACCGACGAGGACGTCGCGCTGCCGTTCGACGACCACGACCAGTGGCGCCGCCCCTACCGCCCGGGCCCCTGGCGGGTCGGGGCGGCGGCGCTGGCCCTGCTGCTGGCCTCGTTCATGCTGCTGGCCACGATGATCGTCGCCTTCGCCGGGGCCCTGCCGGCCGCCGCCGTCTGCTTCGGGCTGGCGGCGCTGGTGATCGGCGCCGCGCTGCGGATGCTCCGGATGGGGACCTGGGTGAGCCGGCACGGCGTGCGGCACGTCGCCTTCCTCCGTACGGTGACGCTCCCCTGGGAGCGGACCGGCGGGGTCCGCACCGTGCAGCAGCCGGTGCGCCTGCTGGGGCTGCCGCGCACGGTCCAGGGGCAGGCCCTGGTCGTCGAGCGCGCCGGCGGTGAGCGGCTCGCGCTGCTCACCGATCACAGCGCGGACTTCCTCGCGCGCGTGGAGGCCTTCGACCGGGCGGCGGACACGGTAGAGGCGTGGAGCGAGGAGTACGCGGTCAGTTCCTGACCGGCTGCCCGTCCCGGTCCCGCTCCCCCGCCGCGTGGAGGGCGATCGCGCGCTGCATGGCCTTGCGGGCGCGCGGGGTGTCGCGGGCGTCGTGGTACGCCACCGCGAGCCGGAACCAGCAGCGCCAGTCGTCCGGGGCGTCCTCCGTCTCCTCGCGCCGCCTGGCGAAGACGGCGTCGGCCGAGTCGCGGTCGATCCGGCCGCCGGGGGTCCGCTTCAGCTCGTCCACCGGCAGGCCGCCCTCCGCCTCCAGCTCGGCGGCCAGCCGGTTGGCCCGGGTGACGAAACGGGTGTTCTGCCACAGGAACCAGACGCCGATGGCCGGCAGGACGAGCACCGCGCAGCCGAAGGCGACGGTGAGCACGGTGCCCTGCTGGATCAGCATCACGCCACGGCTGCCGACCAGGACGAAGTAGACGACCAGGACGGCTGCCGTGACGGCGTACGTGATCTTCGCGCGCATGGTGTGATCAGCCCAGGTCCAGGAAGTTTTCCAGCCCGAAGGTCAGACCGGGGGTCGTCACCACGCGGCGGGCGCCAAGCAGGATGCCCGGCATGAAGCTGCTGTGGTGCAGCGAGTCGTGCCGGACGGTGAGGGTCTCGCCCTCGCCGCCGAGCAGCACCTCCTGGTGGGCCAGCAGCCCCCGCAGGCGTACGGCGTGGACCGGTACGCCGTCCACGGACGCGCCGCGCGCCCCGTCCAGCGCCGTGGTGGTGGCGTCCGGCTGCGGGGCGCTGCCCGCCTCGGCGCGGGCGGCGGCGATGAGCTGGGCGGTGCGGGTCGCGGTGCCGGAGGGGGCGTCCACCTTGTTGGGGTGGTGCAGCTCGACGACCTCGACGGACTCGAAGTACGGCGCGGCGATCTGCGCGAACTTCATGGTCAGGACGGCGCCGATGGAGAAGTTCGGCGCGATCAGCACACCGGTCTCCGGGGACGCCTCCAGCCAGCCGCCGAGCTGCGCGAGCCGCTCGTCGGTCCAGCCGGTGGTGCCGACGACGGCGTGGATGCCGTGGCGTACGCAGAAGTCGAGGTTGCCCATGACGGAGGCCGGGGTGGTGAGCTCCACCGCGACCTGGGCGCCGTTCTCCGCGAGCGTCTCCAGCTTGTCGCCCCGGCCGAGGGTGGCGACCAGTTCCATGTCGTCGGCGGCCTCGACGGCGCGTACGGCCTCGGAGCCGATACGCCCCTTGGCGCCGATGACCGCGACCCGCAGCTTGCTGCTCATGCTCGTACTTCCTTCGGTTCCGTACGGTGGTGCCTGACGGGGGACGGGGTGCCGGGCCCTTACGCGACCGCGGTGTGGAGGCGGTCCGCCTGCTTGTCCTTCAGCGGGCCGATCACCGACAGCGAGGGGCGGCGGCCGAGGAGCTCGGCGGCCACGTCCCGGACGTCGTCGGGGGTGACGGCCGCCATCCGGGCGAGCATGTCGTCGACCGACATCTGGTCGCCCCAGCACAGCTCGCTCTTGCCGATGCGGTTCATCAGGGCGCCGGTGTCCTCCAGGCCGAGGACGGTGGAGCCCTTGAGCTGGCCGATCGCCCGCTCGACCTCGTCGTCGGTGAGGCCCTCGTGCGCGACGCGGTCCAGCTCGTCGCGGCAGATCCGCAGCACGTCGTGGACCTGGCTGGGCCGGCAACCCGCGTACACGCCGAACAGGCCGCAGTCGGCGAAGCCCGAGGTGTACGAGTAGACGCTGTACGCCAGGCCGCGCTTCTCGCGGACCTCCTGGAAGAGGCGCGAGGACATGCCGCCGCCGAGGGCCGTGTTGAGCACGCCCAGGGCCCAGCGGCGGTCGTCGGTGCGGGCGAGGCCGGGGACGCCGAGGACGACGTGGGCCTGCTCGGTGCGGCGGCTGAGCACCTCGACGCGGCCCGCGGTGCGGATGGTGCGGCGGCCGTCGCGGGGGGCGACCGGGGCGGCGGCCGCGCCGGAGAGGGCGCCGGCCTTCTCGAAGGCGCGGCGCACCTGGCGTACGACCGTGGCGTGGTCGATGTTGCCGGCGGCGGCGACGACCAGGTGCGTGGGGTCGTAGTGCTTCTTGTAGAAGCGGCGGATGCGGTCCGCGGTGAGGCCCTCGACGGTCTCGACGGTGCCGAGCACCGGGCGGCCCAGCGGGCTGTCGCCGAACATCGTCTTCGCGAACAGGTCGTGGACGACGTCACCCGGGTCGTCCTCGGTCATCGCGATCTCTTCGAGGATGACGCCGCGCTCGGCGTCGACGTCCTCCTGGAGGATCAGCGAGCCGGTGAGCATGTCGCAGACGACGTCGATGGCGAGCGGCAGGTCGGTGTCGAGCACCCGCGCGTAGTAGCAGGTGTACTCCTTCGCGGTGAAGGCGTTCATCTCGCCGCCGACCGCGTCGAGGGCGGAGGAGATGGCGAGCGCGCTGCGCCGGCGGGTGCCCTTGAAGAGGAGGTGCTCCAGGTAGTGCGTGGCGCCGCCGAGGGAGGGCGTCTCGTCGCGGGAGCCGACGTGCGCCCAGATGCCGAAGGTGGCGGAGCGCACGGAGGGCAGGGTCTCGGTGACGATGCGCAGGCCGCCGGGGAGGGTGGTGCGGCGGACCGTGCCGATGCCGTCCTTGCCCTCGAGAAGCGTTTGGGTACGGGCGACGGCCCGCGCCTCCGAGGAGGTGCGGGCCGTCGGCCTCGGACTACGGGACGTCACTGGTCGGCGTCGTCCTTCTTCTCGCCCTCGGCGGCGTCCTCGTCCGCCATCACGGGGATGAGGGAGAGCTTGCCGCGCTGGTCGATCTCGGCGATCTCGACCTGGACCTTGGCGCCCACCGCGAGCACGTCCTCGACGTTCTCCACGCGCTTGCCACCGGCGAGCTTGCGGATCTGCGAGATGTGCAGCAGGCCGTCCTTGCCGGGCATCAGGGAGACGAACGCACCGAAGGTGGTGGTCTTGACGACCGTACCCAGGTAGCGCTCGCCGACCTCCGGCATGGTCGGGTTGGCGATGCCGTTGATCGTGGCGCGGGCGGCCTCGGCCTGCGAGCCGACCTGGGCACCGATGTAGATGGTGCCGTCGTCCTCGATCGTGATCTCGGCGCCGGTGTCCTCCTGGATCTGGTTGATCATCTTGCCCTTGGGGCCGATGACCTCACCGATCTTGTCCACGGGGATCTTGACGGTGATGATCCGCGGGGCGTTCGGGGACATCTCGTCCGGCGTGTCGATCGCTTCCATCATCACGTCGAGGATGTGGAGGCGGGCGTCGCGGGCCTGCTTGAGGGCCGCGGCCAGGACGGAGGCCGGGATGCCGTCCAGCTTGGTGTCGAGCTGGAGGGCGGTGACGAACTCCTTCGTACCGGCGACCTTGAAGTCCATGTCGCCGAAGGCGTCCTCCGCGCCGAGGATGTCGGTCAGCGCGACGTAGTGCGTCTTGCCGTCGACCTCCTCGGAGATCAGGCCCATGGCGATGCCGGCGACGGGGGCCTTGAGGGGCACACCGGCGTTCAGCAGGGACATGGTGGAGGCGCAGACCGAGCCCATGGACGTCGAGCCGTTGGAGCCGAGGGCCTCGGACACCTGGCGGATCGCGTAGGGGAACTCCTCGCGCGTCGGCAGCACCGGCACGATGGCGCGCTCGGCGAGCGCGCCGTGGCCGATCTCGCGGCGCTTGGGCGAGCCCACGCGGCCGGTCTCACCGACGGAGTACGGCGGGAAGTTGTAGTTGTGCATGTAGCGCTTGCGGGTCACCGGGGAGAGGGTGTCCAGCTGCTGCTCCATGCGGAGCATGTTGAGGGTGGTGACGCCCAGGATCTGGGTCTCGCCACGCTCGAAGAGCGCCGAGCCGTGCACGCGCGGGATGGCCTCGACCTCGGCCGCCAGCGTACGGATGTCGGTCAGGCCACGGCCGTCGATGCGGACCTTGTCCTTGATGACGCGCTCGCGGACCAGCTTCTTGGTCAGCGCGCGGTACGCCGCGGAGACCTCCTTCTCGCGGCCCTCGAACTGCGGGAGCAGCTTCTCGGCGGCGATCTCCTTGACGCGGTCCAGCTCGGTCTCGCGCTCCTGCTTGCCGGCGATGGTGAGCGCCTGCGCGAGCTCGTTCTTGACGGCGGCGGTCAGCGCCTCCAGGACGTCGTCCTGGTAGTCGAGGAAGACCGGGAACTCGCCGACCGGCTTGGCGGCCTTGGCGGCCAGGTCGGACTGGGCCTTGCAGAGGACCTTGATGAAGGGCTTCGCGGCCTCGAGACCGGCGGCGACGACCTCCTCGGTGGGGGCCTCGGCGCCGCCCTTGACCAGCTGGATGGTCTGCTCGGTGGCCTCGGCCTCGACCATCATGATCGCGACGTCGCCGTCCTCCAGGACGCGGCCCGCGACGACCATGTCGAAGACGGCGTCCTCGAGCTCGGTGTGCGTCGGGAAGGCGACCCACTGGCCACGGATCAGCGCGACACGGGTGCCGCCGATCGGGCCGGAGAAGGGCAGGCCGGCCAGCTGCGTGGAGCAGGAGGCGGCGTTGATCGCGACCACGTCGTACAGGTGGTCGGGGTTGAGCGCCATGATCGTCTCGACGATCTGGATCTCGTTGCGCAGGCCCTTCCTGAAGGAGGGGCGCAGCGGCCGGTCGATCAGGCGGCAGGTGAGGATGGCGTCCTCGGAGGGGCGGCCCTCCCGGCGGAAGAAGGAGCCGGGGATCTTGCCGGCCGCGTACATCCGCTCCTCGACGTCCACCGTGAGGGGGAAGAAGTCGAGCTGGTCCTTGGGCTTCTTGGAGGCGGTGGTCGCCGACAGCACCATGGTGTCGTCGTCCAGGTACGCCACGGCGGAGCCGGCGGCCTGCTTGGCCAGGCGGCCCGTCTCGAAGCGGATGGTGCGGGTGCCGAACGCGCCGTTGTCGATGACGGCCTCGGCGTAGTGGGTCTCGTTCTCCACTAGCGGTTTCTCCATTGCTTGTCGTCTTTGGTCCCCTCGCCCGTGTGGCGGAGGGACGGGGCGGAGAAGCGCGCCTTGTGTGCGGGCCGGTCTTCGATCGAAGCACCCGGGGTGTCTCCCGGGGGCCACTACCGAGGACCGGCGGCGAGGGCGCCTCTCCTGATCCGTTTCCGGATCCGTTCCGGATCTGATTCCGGTCTGTTCCGGATCTGATCCGGTGAAACGTCGGTCGTGCTGTCTGAAGTTTTTACACGGCGTTCTGGGACCAGCCTACAAAGCGGCGGTGACAGTCCGCACGTACAGCAAAGGGAGCGGCCCCCTGATCGTGGGAACCGCTCCCTTCACGGCGTCTTACTTGGCGCCGCCGGCCGCACCGCGGCGGATGCCGAGGCGGTCGACCAGCGCGCGGAAGCGCTGGATGTCCTTCTTGGCCAGGTACTGCAGGAGGCGGCGACGCTGGCCGACCAGGATCAGCAGACCCCGGCGGGAGTGGTGGTCGTGCTTGTGGGTCTTGAGGTGCTCGGTCAGGTCCGAGATGCGGCGGGAGAGCATCGCGACCTGGACCTCGGGGGAGCCGGTGTCGCCCTCCTTGGTGCCGAACTCGGCCATGATCTGCTTCTTCGTAGCGGCGTCGAGAGACACTCGGTACTCCTCTTGGTGTTCGATGCGCCCGCGAGTGCCCCTGGTCGGTGTCTCAGGGGAGCTTCCGTGACTCGGAGGCGAAGGTCCGATGAGCGCTGCTTCCAGATGCTCCGGGAGCGCGTACACAAACGGCCGTCACACAGAGTACCAGCACGGCGGAGCGGTCGGGTCCGTGGCGGGTGCCGCGGAGCGGACCGGTGCGCCGGTCCGCTCCGTGCCGGGGCGCCGCGGCGTCAGGACGTCGTCGCGCGGATCGCGTGGTAGACGTCGAAGACGGCGAGGCACAAGGGCAGCAGGGTCAGCAGGACGAAGGTCTCCGCGATCTCCAGGAAGCGCCCCCAGAACGGGGTGACGCCCTTGCGCGGCACGATCAGGCCGATGGCGGTGATCAGGGCGGCGACGCCGGCGACCGCGGCGGCGAGCCACACCGTACGGATGTCCAGGGCGGTGGAGTCGCGCCACAGGTCCTCCGGCGGGTTCAGGCACAGGCCGAGGCCCAGCAGCACCAGGGCGCCGAGACCGGCGGCGAGGGCGCAGCCGACCTGGGCCGTGTAGCGGAAGAGGTGGGCGCGCATCAGCATGGCCACGCCGGTGGCCAGGGCCAGCAGCTGCGCCCACACGTTCCCGGAGAAGCCGAGGACCGCCGCGGCGCCCACGGTCAGCAGCGCGCAGCCGCCGACCAGCCCGACCAGCAGCTCGTGCCCGCGCCGCACCTGGGCGGCGATCCGGGTGGCGTCGACCGGGCCCTGGGGCTCCGGCTCCGTTCCGTAGCCGCCGACGGCCGTACGGGGCGGTTCGAAGCCGATGGGCAGGCGGGCGAACCGGGTGGAGAGGCCCGGCAGGAAGGCCAGGGCGCCCACGCCGAGCGGTGCGCACACGGCGGCCGTCTCGGAGGGGGTCATGGTGGTGAGGATCGCGACGAAGGTGACGAGCACCCCGGTACCGGACGCGAGGACGAACGCGACGAAGGGGCCGTCCCCGCCGGGTGAGACGAACATCAGGACGACGGCGACGACCAGGACGGCGGCGCAGGCGAGCAGGAACTGGAGCTTGCCGTTGCCCTGGCCGGCGGCCGGCGCCAGCAGTCCGGCGCCGGCGACGGCGGCGTTGGCCATCGCCCCGACGCCGAGCGCCACGGCGGAGCCCCGGTCGTCGTAGACACGCGCGCGTACCGCCGCCAGGGCGAGCAGCAGCACGGCGCCGACCGCGGCGAGGATGCCCGGCAGGCCGTGCATGTCGTGCCGGGGGCCGGAGGACCACAGGACGAAGGCGAGCAGCACCAGCAGGACCGAGCCGCCGAGGAGGCCGGCGCCGCGCATCAGGTCGTCGGACCAGAGGGTGCGGTCGCGGGCGACGGCCGAGGCGACGGCGTCGGAGACGTCGTCGAAGACGGCGGGGGGCAGCGACTCGGCGAACGGCCGCAGGGACAGCAGCTCGCCGTCGAGGATGCGCTGGGCGGCGAGCGAGCGCGCGCTGTCGAGGACGGTGCCGTCGCGGCGTACCAGGTGGTAGCCGACCGGGGCGCCGGGGGCGGGGCTCTGGCCGGACAGCCGCAGGATCTCCGGGTGGAGGTCGGCGACGGGGATGTCCTCGGGCAGTGCGACGTCGATGCGGCCGTCCGGTGCGACGACGGTGACCCGGCAGAAGCCGGTTCCGCCGCCGGACGGAGGCGCGGGAGTCGCGTGACCGGTTCCGGTTCCGGTGGCCGCGGCTGGGGCCGTCATACTCACCTGCTGCTTCCCCTCGTGGTGGTGGTGGAGCGCCCCGCGCGTGCCGGACGCGCGGCCGCCCGTGGTGCGCGGCCGCCCGTCGTGCTCGGCGGCCCGTCGTGCTCGGCTGCGCGTCGTGCTCGGCTGCGCGCCGTGCGCGGTTGCGCCGGGCGCGTGTTGCGGCCGCGTCCGGCGCGGTCGGCGGCGGCGTGGTGACGGGTCGCCGGCCGGTGGTGCCGGGGCCTCTCCGGTCCCCCGGGCCGCCGGGCCGATCGCCCCGCGGTCGAGGGGCGGCGCGGCCCCGCGATTTGCGTTGGTTCACGCACGCGCCAACTCGTCGCGCCACCCTACCGCCCACCCGTCACCCCCACCGCCAGTAGGATCCCCTCCGCGGATGGAGCCCGTCGCCACGGGGGCGCCGATAGGAACATATCCGTCCGGCAAGGGAATTGGTGAGCTGTGAGTCAGATCGTCGTCAAGCGCCCACCACGGGCCCTTCCCTCCGAAGTGCCGGGCGATCCGGTGCAGCTGCAACCGCCGCCGGAGTTGCCGCGGGGACAGCAGGAGGGCGTCCTGATGCAGCTGCTGCCGACGCTCGGCATGGGCGGTTCGGTCGTGTTCTTCTTCATGACGCCGAACCCCGTGATGCGCATCATGGGCATGGTGATGATCGCGTCCACCGTCGCCATGGCGATCGCGATGATGGTGCGCTACCGGCGCGGCACCCAGGGCCAACTGGCCGATCTGCGGCGCGACTACCTCAAGTACCTGACGCAGACCCGGCGCTCGGTGCTGCGGACGGCACGGCTCCAGCGCGACGCGCAGTACTACCTGCACCCGTCGCCCGAGCAGCTCTGGGCACTGGTCGCCGAGGGCAGCCGGGTGTGGGAACGGCGCCTCGGCGACGAGGACTTCGGGCAGGTACGCATCGGCCTGGGCAGCCAGCAGCTCGCCACGCCCCTCGTCGCGCCCGAGACCGCCCCCGTCGACGAGCTGGAGCCGCTCACCGCGGGCGCGATGCAGCAGTTCCTGTCCGCCCACGGCACCCTCGACGGGCTGCCGATGGCCGTGTCGCTGCGCGCCTTCTACCACGTGACGGTCAGCGGCGAGGAGGAGTCCGCCCGCTCGGCGGCCCGTGCCATGGTCGGCTCGCTCGCCGCGCTGCACTCCCCCGAGGACCTGGTCGTCGCCATCGCCACCGGCAGCGGCACCGCCGACCGGTGGGAGTGGGCCAAGTGGCTCCCGCACGTCCAGGCCCCCGGCCCCGGGGACGGCGCGGGCAGCCGGCGGCTCATCACCACCGACGCCCGGGACCTGCACGACATGCTGGCGGCGCGCCTGGAGGGCCGGCCCCGCTTCGGCGGGCAGCCGCTGCTGGACCAGCCGCACATCGTGGTCGTACTCGAAGGCCAGTCGGTGCCCCCGGCGTCACCGCTCGCCTCGCCCGAAGGCGTCCAGGGCGTGACCGTCATCGAGGTCGTACCCGGTGAGGTGCACGGCCCGCGCGGCGGCCTGTCCATGACCGTCACACCGGACACGCTGCGCCTGGAGTCGGGCCACGGCCTGGTCTACGACGGCGTACCGGACCGGCTGAGCCCGGAGGCGGCGGAGGCGCTGGCCCGCCAGCTCGCCCCGCTGCGCATCGGCTCGGGCGCGGACGACGACGAACCGCTGCTGGCGAACCTGGACTTCACCGACCTGCTCAACCTCGGCGACGCGGCCTCGGTCGACGTCGGCCGCACCTGGCGGCCCCGCTCCCAGTCGGAGCGCCTGCGGGTGCCCATCGGCGTCGGCGAGGACGGCTCCCCGGTGATGCTGGACCTCAAGGAAGCGGCGCAGGAGGGCATGGGCCCGCACGGGCTGTGCGTGGGCGCGACCGGTTCCGGCAAGTCGGAGCTGCTCCGCACCCTGGTGCTCGGCCTCGCCGTCACCCACTCGTCCGAGACCCTCAACTTCGTCCTCGCGGACTTCAAGGGCGGTGCCACCTTCGCCGGCATGTCGCAGATGCCGCACGTCGCCGCGGTGATCACCAACCTGGCGGACGACCTGACGCTGGTCGACCGGATGGGCGACTCGATCCGCGGTGAGCTGAACCGCCGCCAGGAGATGCTGCGCGACGCGGGCAACTACGCCAACATCCACGACTACGAGAAGGCCCGCGCCGCCGGCGCCCCGCTGCAGCCCATCCCCTCGCTGGTGCTGGTCATCGACGAGTTCAGCGAACTCCTCACCGCCATGCCGGACTTCATCGAGATGTTCGTGCAGATCGGGCGCATCGGCCGGTCGCTGGGCGTGCACCTGCTGCTGGCGTCGCAGCGGCTGGAGGAGGGCCGGCTGCGGGGCCTGGAGACGTACCTGTCGTACCGGATCGGTCTGCGGACCTTCTCGGCCGCCGAGTCGCGGGCGGCGATCGGTGTGCCCGACGCGTACCAGCTGCCGAACGTGCCCGGCTCCGGCTATCTGAAGTTCGGTACGGACGAGATGGTCCGGTTCAAGGCCGCGTACGTCTCGGGCGTCTACCGGGCGAACCGGAACGCCGCCGTTCCGGGCGGCCCGCTGCCGGTGGACCGCAGGCCGGTGCCGTTCACGGCGGCGCCGGTCCCGGTGCGGTACGCCGAGCCGGCCGCGCGGGCGCGGGTGCCCGAGCCGCGGGCGGCGGAGGACGACGCGCTGGCGGACTCGGTGCTCGACGTGATCGTGCGGCGGCTGGAGGGGCGCGGCGCGGAGGCCCACCAGGTGTGGCTGCCGCCGCTGGACAACCCGCCGCCGCTGGACGAGCTGCTGCCGGGCCTCACCGGGGTGGAGGGCCGCGGCCTGACGCAGCCCGGCTACGAGGGCGCCGGCCGGCTGGTCGTACCGCTGGGCGTGGTGGACAAGCCGTTCGAGCAGCGCCGGGACGTCCTGTACCGGGACTTCTCCGGCGCGGCCGGCCATATGCAGATCGTGGGCGGTCCGCAGTCGGGCAAGTCGACGCTGCTGCGCACGCTGGTGGCGGCGTTCGCGCTGACGCACACGCCGCAGGAGGTGCAGTTCTACGGGCTGGACTTCGGTGGCGGCGGCATGTCGTCGGTGGCGGGGCTCCCGCACGTCGGCGGGGTCGCCTCCCGCCTCGACCCGGAGAAGGTGCGGCGCACGGTCGCCGAGGTGTACGGCATCCTGGCGCGGCGCGAGGAGTACTTCCGCAGCGCGGGCATCGACTCGATCGGTACGTACCGCAAGCTGCGCGCCCGGGGCGAGATCTCGGTGGCGGACCAGCCGTGGGGGGACGTGTTCCTGCTGATCGACGGGTGGGGCAACTTCCGTACGGAGTACGAGGCTCTGGAGCACGCGGTGGTCGACATCGCGGCGCGCGGGCTGGGTTACGGCATCCATGTGGTCGTCACCGCGTCCCGGTCCATGGAGGTCCGCGCGAATCTCAAGGACCACCTGATGAACCGGCTGGAGCTGCGGCTGGGCGACACCATGGACTCCGAGCTGGAGCGCAAGATGGCCGCGAACGTGCCGACGGGCGTGCCGGGCCGCGGTCTCATCCCGGAGAAGCTCCACTTCATGGCGGCGGTCCCGCGCATCGACGGCATCAACTCGGACAGTGACCTGTCGGAGGCCACCGCCGCGATGGCCCAGGAGGTCGGCCGCCACTGGACGGCGCCGGGAGCCCCCGCCGTACGGCTGCTGCCGCGCGAACTCGACGCCAGGAGCCTGCCGGCGGGGCACGCCGAGCCGAAGCGCGGTGTCGCCTTCGCCATCGACGAGAACAACCTGGAGCCGGTCTTCGTCAACTTCGACCGCGACCCGTTCTTCCTGGTCTTCGGGGAGAGCGAGTCGGGGAAGACCAATGTGCTGCGGCTGCTGATCAAGCAGTTGTGCGAGCGGTACGACGGCGACTCGGCGAAGTTCTTCGTGATCGACAACCGGCGCGGGCTGCTGGACGTCACGCCGCCGTCGCACCTGGCGGAGTACGTGCCGATGTCCAACGCCATGGACCACCACGTGGACGCGCTCGCCGACCTGATGCAGCGGCGTACGCCCTCGCCGGACGTCACGGCCCAGCAGCTGCGGGACCGCAGCTGGTGGCGCGGTCCCACGGTGTACGTGGTGGTCGACGACTACGACCTGGTGTCCACGTCGAGCGGCAACCCGCTGGCCAAGCTGACGGAACACCTGCCGTTCGCCCGTGACGTGGGGGTGCGTTTCATCGTCGCCCGCAGCGCGGCGGGGGCGAGCCGCGCGGCGTACGAGTCGTTCATGCAGCGGCTGATGGAGCTGGGCGCGCAGGGCGTGCTGCTGTCGGGTGATCCCCAGGAGGGCGACATCCTGGGCGGCGTCAGGATGCGTCCGATGCCGGCGGGCCGGGGCATCTTCGTCTCGCGTCAGCGGGGCAACCCGCTGGTGCAGACCGGGTGGCTGGGCGAGCCGGAGTGAGCGTGCCGCGCCGCCCGCCGTGGTGGGCGGCGCGGAGTTCGCGTGCCGGGGCGTACGAGGTGAGGTGACGGCGCGCCGGAGCAGTGCCAGGGCGCAGGCCGGTCGCCGTACACGGTGCCGGAAGGTGACGAGGGAAGGGCGAGCACATGGCGTGGGACGAGTGGGAGCAGCTGAAGTCCTCGGCCGCTGAGAAGCAGTCGACGGGCATGAGGCTGAACGGGCTGCCGCCGGAGGACAGACCGAACGCGGGCGGCCCTCAGGGCGATCTGCACGTGGACCAGCAGGACCTGGCGAAGATCGGGGACCACGCCTTCGGGCTCTACAACCGGCTGTGGAAGGAGGCCCGGGTCACCAGCACCGATGCCACGGGCACCGACCTGACCTCGCAGGGCTTCGCGCTCGGCCAGGCGCTGCAGCACGTCTCGACACGGTGGGACAAGCAGCTGGGGTCGGTGATGGACGCGTGCGCGCTGATCTCCAACCACCTGGACTTCACCAAGAACGCCCACGCGGGCGACGAGATCCACATCGAGCGGCATGTGAGCAGCATCTACACGCTGGACGCGGGCTTCGACGACGACTGGGCCAAGCGGGGCGAGAAGAACCCCGTCTACGGTCAGAAGGAAAAGAAGAAGGACGAGGGCTGAGGAGCATCTGATGGATTTCGAAGCCCTTCACTCGGCCTCCTTCGGCCTGCTCGACGACACGGTGAGCGACTGGACCAGCATGCTGACCCGGCTCACGAACCTGAAGAAGGCCGCCGAGGACGGCCTCCACAAGCAGGCCAACAAGTCCAACTGGGCCGGCTACAACGCGACCGTGTCACGGGAGTTCGTCGGCAAGACCGCCGGGGAGTTCGGCGACGCCGTCGTCCAGGCCACGTCCATCCGCAACATCATGCGGGACACCCGTGACGAGCTGAAGGCGCAGCAGCGCCTGCTGAAGGACGCCATCGAGCGCGGACGCGGGAAGAACCTCACGGTCACCGTGAACGGCGGCGGCTTCACCGTACGGGAGAATCCGGACAAGAAGGCGCCGGGCGGGCAGGCGGACGTGGACGCCCTCCGGGACGAGCTCCAGGGCATCCTGAACAAGGCCACGGAGATCGACACCACCGCGTCGACCGCCCTCAAGGCGCTGGTCGACCTCGTCGACCACGGCTTCTCGGACGCGTCCTACAAGGACCGCGACACCGCCGCCGGTGCGGTGAAGGAGGCGGAGCGGCTCGCCGCCCTCGCCAGGAAGAAGCCCGAGGACCTCACTCCGGAGGACTTCGACGCCCTGAAGGCGGGGCTGGGCAGGTACGCGGGCGACGAGATCTTCGCCGAGCACTTCGCGTCCACACTCGGCGCGAAGGGCACCCTGGAGTTCTGGGCCGGGGTCAATGAGCCCCGGCTCGCCTACCGGATCGGTCACGAGCGTGTCGACCAGTTTGACGACCTCCAGAAGCACCTGAGCCTGACGCTCGCCACGGCCACGCAGGCGGACACCCCGGAGATGTCGAAGTGGAAGGCCGACATGGTCAGCCTCGGCGACCAGCCGGTCTCCCGGAACAGCACGTCCATGGGCTTCCAGGTGATGAGCAACCTGATGCGCTGGGGCAACTACGACGACCGGTTCCTTACGGACTACGGCAGCAGGCTCATCGAGACCGAGAAGAAGCTGTCCGACAACGGCCGCCATGTGCCGATGGCCTGGCAGCACATGATTCCGAGTCCCTACCTCAACAGGACCGGCACCGACACCGGGTCGGATCCGATGACCGGCTTCCTCAAGGCCCTGTCGAACAGCCCGGACGCGGCCACCGACTTCTTCAATGGCACTTTCGTCAGCAAGGACGAGGACCACGAGTTCATGACGAAGGACAAGGAAGGCAAGGAGGTCAAGGACACCCTGTCGAACTTCGACTATCTCTTCGAGGAGCGGGACTGGCCACAGGAGCGTGACGACAAGGGCGAGGACAGCATCAGCGGCCGGAACAACCTGGCACTCGCCCTCGAAGCGGCGACGACCGGCCACCCGGCCGGTGAGATGCCCACGGCGGACACTCCGCCGCACAGTGAGGCACAGGCGAAGCTGATGGAACGTCTTGTCAGCTCGATTTCCGAGGACAACAAGCGTCTTACGGATCACGGCTACATGTCCGACAGCATCGGACAGATCGCATCCGAGTACCTGCCGGACATCAACCGGGCCACCACGGACACCGACTCGAGTGCGGACGCCGGACGGGTCGAGAAGGAGGCCCGGGCGCGCGTTGAGAAGTTGTTCCCCGTTGCCGGGGCAGAAGCGGTCATGGACCACCGGGACGTTACGCGTTTCCTGCTCACGGTCGGTCAGGATCCTGAGGGATACGCCGCGGTCGAGGTGTCGCAGAAGGCATATATGGCCAACCTGATGGACTACCACCTCAACCCGGATCTGCCGGCCGATCAGCGTTACAGCGACAACAAGCAGTTGCTCGTCAGCGAGATCGCTCACGCTTCTGGCGAGGTCTCCGGAACTCTTAACGTCGGCCGTCAGGAGGCGGTGGCCGGCCCCGCAGCCGAAGCGGACAAGAAGTACGAGCAGTCCATGGCTCAGTGGAAGAACGGCGTTTCCGGCGGAATCGGCACCGGGATCGGCGTCGGCGTGTCGTTCATCGCCAGCCCCGTGGTCGGGGCGGCGGTAGGAGGCGCTGCCACCACCGTGAGCAGCCTGATCCTCGAAGAGATCTTTCAGAACGCCGAAGCAAAGGCCAAGGATGCCGCCGGCGCGCAAATGGGAGAAGACTGGGAGAGCGGGCTGGACAGCAACGTCAAGTACACCCAAAGCGCTGCTGCGGAAGCAGCGAAGGTGCACAACCTTCCCGATGAGGGCGACATCGCGGAGTGGGCACGCACTGGAGCCCGGGACGGCTACCAGCATGCCGGCGACTTCGCGGACCGTGTGGCGCCGGAGCTCCAGACAGACATCTGACGCCCACAGCTGCCAGGACCAGTGGAATCCCTACATGCGGAAGGACTGCAAATGATCCCGAACCCCCGGAGCGGGTTGCCGCGGGCAGTACTGCCCGCCATCGGCTTGTCGATCATGCTTGCGCTTACGACTTCGTGCTCGTCACCCGAGCGGGAGTACGCCGTACCCGGCGATCTGTGTGGCGTGCGCGTTCCCGCGAAGGCGCTGGAGCCGGTTCTCCCAGCGGGCAAGGAAGCCACGCTGCATCCGAGTGCGATCGGGGAAAACAAGCGCTGCCGCATCCACGTCGATGGAAAGTCCGTCTTTTCGGCCAGCATCGAGCCGTGGGAAAAGGATGCCAAGGCGCAAGACGTCGCGCGGGTGACGCTCTCGGTCGAGCCGAGCGACACCCTCAGCAAGGACCGTCGCTACATCTACTCCCCCACTGGGGCGGTGGGTCGTGTCGAGTGCCCGGCGCCCCCGGACTCGAAGCGGTCAGTGTGGGCGACGGTGCGGGTCACCCATGACGACGCGACAGAAGCCGACATGAAAAATCTCATCGAGGCCTACGCCAAGGCCGTCGCCGCGTCCGGTGCGTGTCGGGAGATGCTGGGTGGCTGACCTGGCGCGGAGGCGGGCCCGTGCGAGCAGCAGCGCGCCTGATGCCGGGCAAAGCTGGAAGGTACCCGAGCTCAAGCAACTGTCTGCGGAGAACCGCTGCGGGCGCCGGCGTCGGAACCGAACGTGAACTCCATGGCGGCGGACCTCAAGACGGACATCTGATGCCGTACGACACCGGCACGGGCACCGACACCGGAAGGCGATACGTGAGCAATTCCGCACCCTCCCCGGGAGAGGTATTCAGTCGAGAGGGACACGAGGGTCACAACGCCGTGAAAATGAGGAAGGCCGCATTGCTGGCGGCGGTGGTCGCCGCCGTGAGCGTCCTCTCGTCCTGCTCCGGCGGGACGACCGAAGAGCGGAAGTACGCGATCCCCGACGCCCTGTGCGGGGTCGCCGTGGAACCCAGTCTGCTGACGCCTTTCCTGCCCCCGGGAGAGAAGGTGTCCACGCGGGAGGAGTCGCCGTCCGGCGGGACACAGCGATGCAGCGTCCTTGTGGACGGGCAGGTGGCCCTCACGGCGACGCGGATCTGGTGGCGGGAGGGGGACAGCGTCAGCGACGTGGCCGCGGTGCACGCCAAGGTGGAGCCCGGTGAGGCCGTGGACGGCGGGAAGTACCTCTTCTCGGGCACCGGAGCAGTGGGCAGAACGGCGGGCTGCGCCGACGCGACCCACCCGGAGCAGGCTCTGTTCACGGTGCTTCAGGTGTTCGCCCCCGACCGGGACGACGAACCGGCGATGAAACGCCTGATGCCGGCGTACACGAAGGCGGTCGAGCGCTCGAAGGATTGCCGGCCCGGGGGCGCCGCGTAAGACGCCTGTCAATTATGAGGAGTACGAGTGTGCGCGATGATCTACGACGCCAGCGGCTGAAGGGGGCCGAGAGCTGCCCACCGGCCGATGAGCGTCCATCACCACATGGCCGGGCAGTCCTCCGCGGCCTTCTCTCTGCCGTCGTCATCGCCTTTCTCGCGCTCGCCGTGCCGGGATGCGCCGGCGGTTCCGAGAAGCGTGCGTTCCAGGTGCCGCCGGACCTGTGCGGCATTCCGGTCGCGCCCTCGGCCCTGGAGCCCGTGCTGCCCGGGAGCGGCAGCACGCTGGAGGCGACTTCGAGGTCCAGGGCCGTCGGCAGCACCAACTGCACCGTGACGGTCGACAAGCAGAGCGTTCTCGCGGCGATCTCGGAGTGGCAGTGGGACGCATCCGTACGGGAGGTGGCCGGCAGCAATCCGTACCTCAAGCTCGACCAGCACATCAGCGCGGACGGTACGTATGCGTACTCGGAGCAGGGCGGCGCGAGTCTGGTCTCCTGTCCGGTGGCGGCCAAGGAGCACCCGGGGGCTCAGCTCTACGTGAGAATTCTGATCTACGAGGCCGGCACACATGACGAGGCGGGAGCCAAGCGATTGCTGCAGACCTACGCCACAGCGGTAGCCGGCTCGCCGCAGTGCACGGGGGCCGGGCAGTGAGCCGCCGACCGGTGAGGAGACGGGCGGGGCGGCTGACACGTCCGCTCATGGCGGGTGTCGGTCTGGCGCTCGCGGTCGGTCCGGGCGACATCGTGAGCGGTCATCTCATCGAGGCGTACGCCAAGGCCGTCGCCGCGTCCGGTGCGTGCGACGACATGCTCGGCGGCTGAGCCGACCGAGCCGCACGACACCGTCGGCCGACGAAAAGGGTGGGCACCTCCCGCGCGTGCCCACCCTTGTGCGTGCGTCCGGCCTGCTCTAGAAGAAGCTGGCGGCCCTCTTGTCGCCCGCCTCGTAGGCCGGCCCCGCCTCGCGGACACGCGCCGCGATGCCCATCAGGGCCTGGTGGATGGCCCTGGTCTCCTTGTCCCAGTTGCGGTGCGCGGTGTCGGCCGCGGTCTTGGCCTCACCCTGGAAGGTCTCGGAGACACCCCGGATCTTCTGCTGGATGACGTCGAGCGCCTGGTCCAGTGCGGTCGCCTGCTTCTCGATGGTCCTGGCCGCCTCGTCGAGGGACGCATAGGTGACGACCATCACGCCGTCGTTGTTCTGAGCCACGGGTCCTCCTGTGTCGGTTGGTGCGTTGTCGGTTGTGCGGCTCAGTAGCCGGCGATGCTGGACGTCGCGCGCTTCTCCGCGCCGGCGTCTCCGCTGAAGCCGGCGGCCACGTCGACGCCCTGAAGGGCCTGCTTCACGTCGGCGTCGGTGTTACCGGCGGTCGTGCGGGTGACCTCGATCGCTTCCTGGAAGTTCAGCAGCATCTTCGCGATGCGCACCATGCCCTGGTTGATCTCGGTCTGCTTGACGTCGAAGGCACCGGCACCGATGCCCTTCCACCGGCCTTCGAGGCTGTCGATGACGCCCTGCAGGGTCTTCAGCTGGCCCTTGACGCCCTCGAACCGCTCGGTGAGCTCGTCCTGGAGCAGCTTGAGATCGTGATCGCCGACCTTCTGGACTGACATGTGTCGCTCTCCCTTTCCTGGGTTTTCCTTGCGCTGCGCCCTGCCGGTTCAGCCGGGCACGGGTGTGGTGCGCGGAAGCCTTGCCGTACCGCGCGTGAGGTCAGGCGTTGCGCCGCCGACGGGCCACGAGGAAGACGGCTCCCGCGACGACGACCGCGGCGGCGGCCCCGCCGAGGACGAGGCCCCATGTGCCGCCGTCCTCGGACGGCTGAGCTGCTTGCTTCCCGGAGCCTGCCGCGACCGCGTCCGAGCCGGGCCTGCCGCCCGGTGTCTTTGACGCGTCCGGTGCGGAGGGGGCCGGTGAGGCGGTGGCGCCGCCGACTCTCTCGTTGGTGAGGGGCGTGACGTTTGGGTCTCCCGGCTTGCCAAGGCCCCGGTTGATGTGTGCGCCGGGGCGGACGATGCCGTGGCCGAGGTAGTTGCTGACGGTGCCCGGCTTCCAGCCCTCGCCCCGCCCGGCTGACTCAAACATGACGCGCAGCACCTGATTACCGGTCCAGTCGGGGTGCTTGGACCAGATGAGGGCGGCGGAGGCGGAGGCGATGGCGGTGGCGGAGCTGGTGCCGCCATGGCCGTCGCAGTAGCTCGCGAAATTCTCGTCGCACCACCGCGGCAGCACACCGGACGGAGCAGCGATGTCAACGAACTCGCCGTGCTGCGAGTACTTGAGCACCCTTCCGTCCGGCCCGGACGCAGCCACTGCAACAGCTTCGGGATAGGCGGCCGGGTACTCCTCCTTGTTGGCCTTGTCGCCCGTGTTCCCAGCTGCGGCGAAGAAGAGCTTTCCCTTGGCCTGGGCATACTCGACAGCATCCCGGATGTCCGAAATGTAGTACTCACTGCCCCACGACATGCTGATGATCCGCGCGTCGCTGTCCGCGGCAGCGCGAATCGCCTGCTGGACGTCGAAGGCGTTCACCTTGTTGTTGTTCTGCAGTTCGGTGTCCGACACGCGATACGGAATGATCTTGGCTCCTGGCGCCAGGCCCTTCAGCCCGCCGCCCTTCCCCGTGCCGGCGATGAGTTCGGCCATCGACGTTCCGTGTCCGGTGTAGTCGTCGGTCTCGTCGCCCTGGATGCCCGTGAGGTCCTTCCCCTTCAGGACCTGGCCCTGCAGAGAAGGGGTGGACGGATTGACGCCGCTGTCGATGACGGCCACCTTGACACCTTCACCGGTGGTCGTCTTCCAAATGGTCTCGGCGTGCATGGCCTTCAAGTACCACTGCTTCGCCTGCACATCGGCAGCCGGTGCAGCGACGGCGGGCCCGCACGTGATCATTGCCCATGCACCAGCCGCGGCCAGGGCGGGCAACGCTCTTCGCCGCATCCGGCGCTTGGCCATGCGATCGGTGGTCCGGCTCATCACTGGCGTCATCCTGATTCCGAATCTTCCCGCGTACTAGTCGATCACCGGGGGCACAGCACCACGTCGCCTGCTCGCCCACGTCTCTTCGTCTTCGGTCAGGTAGTCAGGGCGCGTGCTGGTCTGCTCCGTCGTTTCGTTCCGGGGACGACTCTGCGGCGGACGGCCTCCTGCGGAAGCCGCTCCCGCGCTGCGGGGAGTTCCCACCACACCGTTGGTGCTCGGAGTGCCTCGTCCCGTGGGTCGGGAGGTATTGCCACCCTGGTTGGCTCTGATGACGCCGGCCTGACTCGGCCTCGCCGCCGGAGCGCGGCCCGTCGTCGCTCCCTCGGCACCGATGACCGTCGCCCTCGGGATGCGCGATCCGGTGGTGCCGTTGGTGGCGCGCTGTGGGGTGCCTCCCACGATCCCGTTCGAGTGACCCGCACGGGTGGTACTCGAAGGTGTCTGACGGCTGACCGGGGCGGTCTGCCCCGGCATGCCGGCACGGCCGGTGACCGGCCCGTTGCCACTCGCCGCACCTGCCCTGCCCGTGCCGGTCCCGCCGCCCATGATCCCGGGGCGCCCGGCAACGGGGCCGGAGCGTCCGGTCGCTGACGAGGGACTACCTGTGGACACCGGCCGACCGACCCCCGAGGCCTGGGCGGAACGCCCCGCCTGCGAAGGATGTGAAGTGCCGGTCCCACCGGAACGGCCGACTGCTGGCGAGGTGCCCGGGCCGCCACCGGCCCGGGCAACACCTTGAGTGCCTTGCGCACGCGTCGGAGGAGTCAGGCGGGTCGTGCCGAAGTTGGTCGGCACCGGAGGAACCTGACCCGTGACCGGGCCAGAAGTAGTGCTCTGCGGTGCGGGCGGCGTGGTGCCGGTCGCCTGAGAAGGCGCCGTCGGCGTCAGCACACTGTCGACCTGCACCGATGTGCTCGCGCCGATAGGCTCCACCGGCTTGTCAATGACCTGCGAGCGGGGTGAGCTGCCCTCGCCGCCCACCGCGCCGCGGCTCCCGCCCGATTCGGCAACCGCCGCTCCGGACAGGTTTTCGCCCGAGTCAGAGGGTGCCGAGGCAACGGGAGAACCCCCTCGCGCACCTGCGGGGGGCGGCACTGCCGCGTTCAGTGGCTTCGGGAGAGGCGGGGGCTCCTGGGACGCCAGGGTGCTTTCCGAGACCGAGTAGAAGGACGCCAGGCGGTTCATCTGGTTGATGGCCTCCTGGCGGTCCTTCTCCACCTGGACGGCCTGCTGGTACTCCTTGTTGTCCTGCGTTCTTTCCGGCAACTCGAACTCGTCCGGTGTCTTCTGGACGAGACGCCCGTCGCGCGGCGGCTTCGAGTTGCGTACCGAGGCAAGGCCCGTGCTGGCCACCTCCATCTGCGCACCGACTGCGTTGGCGAAGTTTCCCAGCTTGTAGGCGTAGCTGACGAGCTGAGCGCCATAGGAGCGGAAGGCCTCCGCTCCCTCACCCTTCCAGTCGGGTGCCGCGACGGCGTCCGCGAGGTCCTTCGCCGCGTCGTTGAGAGCCTTGGTGGCCCTCTTGAGGCTCGCCGACGCGTGCTCCAGGTCAGCGGGGTTGGCGCTGTCGAGGAGGTTGAGCATGTCGTTGAGCTTCTGGTCCTCGAAGTTCGTCTTTCCGAACAGGCTGTTGCCCGCCCGCCCGCCGTTGAAGAACCCGTCCAGGAGGTCGGTGACCCGCACCGCCATGTCGGTGGCGACGAACCGGCCGTGGATCTCCTGCTGGACGGTCCGCTGCTTCTCCTCGACCTGCTTCGCCTGCTGATCAGGCGTGGGTTCGTCGGGCTGCGTCGGCTGCTTGTCTTCACTCATCTCAGTGATCACCCCAAGCCCGTCGTGCCGCTAGCGGCGTCGTGGCGCTCCTGCTTGGCGCCCTTGTCTCCCGCTGACTTCTCCCGCGACCGTTCCGCCGCGTCGTGCTCCTTGTCCAGGCGAGTCCGCAGCTCGTAGAAGCGACGCCGGGCCTCTTCATCCACGTTGTCGTAACCGACGTCCGCCGCATGCACAGCGATGCGCAGCAGCTCGAGCTGCTCGCCCAGGGACTTGGAGAGCTGAACGAGAGCCGCATGGACGCGGCTGTATTGGGCAAAAAAGCCGTCTGCCTCGAGAAACTTGAGGCCCGTTCCAAGAGCATCGCGGGTCACCCGCTCCAGAGCGACTTGGGAGCTGCCGGCGGCGCCCCCTTCGAGTTCCTTCAGGAGAGTGTCGACACGGCTCTGAAACGTCGTGAGCGCCCCCACTCCGCGCTCGAGGTCACCCGCCATGCCCGCCCCCGTCAACCACTGTTCCGAGCACGATGCTCAGTCCTCCCCGTTTGCTTCAGCTGACACACAGTGTCGTGGTCACTCTAGTCACTGGCTCTGACAGTCCCAAGCGCCTTACGCGTCACGCGACTTCCCTTCCGTGCGGGTGCAACCGCGCAACGCGGCGGGCGCGGCGGCGGGAGTCGCGGAGGGCGACCGCCGCGCCGGTGAGGGCCGCGACCAGGACGCCGCCGCCGATGACGGCGTACGTCGCGAGGCGGGCGTTCCGCTGGTCGGGGGTCTCGCCGAGGTGCAGTTCGGCCGGGGTGGGGGCCTCCGCGCGCGTGACGCCCTCGTGGGCGACCGGGGCCTCGATGGGCTTGTCGTCCTCGGTGAGTGCGCGGACCGGGTCGACGACGCCCCAGCCGACCAGGCGGTCGTGGCCGGCGACGGACCGCTCGGCGGTCTGCTGGATCTGGGCGACGATCTGCCTGCCGGTCCAGTCGGGGTGCTTGCTCCTGACGAGCGCCGCGAGCCCGGCCACGTACGGGGCGGAGAAGCTGGTGCCGTTGTCGGCGCAGTGGCCGCCCCCGGGCACGGTGGAGACCATGTCGACGCCCGGGGCGGCGACGCCCACGAAGTCGCCCGACTGGGAGAAGGCGGCGCGCTCGTTGTTGCGGTCGGAGGAGGCCACGGCGAGGACGCCCTCGTACGAGGCGGGGTAGGTCTTCTTGACGTTGCCGCCCATGCCGTCGTTGCCCGCCGAGGCGACGACCACGATGTTCGCCTCCAGGGCGTCCTGGACCGCCTCCTCCAGGAGGGGCGTGGGTTTCACCGCCTTGGCCGTGTCCTGCGAGATGTTGATGACGTGGGCCTTCTCGTCGATGGCGTGCCGGATGGCGGCGGCCAGGGTCTCGGCGGTGCCGTGGCCCTCGGCGTCGTTCTGCTGGACGGGGATGATCGTGGCGTCGGGGGCGAGGCCGACGAAACCGGTGCCCTTGGCCGGGCGGGCGGCGATGATGCCGGCGACCTTGGTGCCGTGGCCGACGGTGTCGGTGGTGCCGTCCTCCTTGCCGCGCTCGATGGGGTCGCCGTTGTCGTCCTTGATGCCCCTGGGGATCAGGTTGATCCCGCTCTTGGTGTCGACGGCCTTGGTGAGCTGGGGGTTCTTGATGTCGACGCCGGTGTCGACGACGGCGACCCGTACCCCCTTTCCCGTGGACTGCTTCCACAGTTCGTCGAGCAGGACCCGCTGGAGGGACCAGGGGCGGCCCTCGTACGGCTTGCCGGGGAAGGTGCACTGCGTGTCGTCCGCGGCGGCGGGGCTCGCGGGCAGGGCGGCGAGGGCGACCGCGGTGGCGGCGGCGCCCGTCGCGAGGCGCCGGAGGGTGGAGGTCATCGGCGTACTCCCCCGGCCCTCAGGAGCCCTGCGGCTGGCGTGCCGCACCGGTGGACAGCCGGGGGCCGGTCGGCAGCAGCGTCGACCAGGCAGCGGGTACGGGCACGGGGTCGACGTCCTTGTAGCCGAGCCGGTTCTGGGCCTGCTGCGCCTCCTGCTGCCGGGCCTGCTTCTCCTCCTTGGAGCCGGACGACCCGATGCCGGCGTCGTCGGTGGCGCTGTCGCCGTTGGACTGCATGGCGTAGCGCAGTCCGGTGTCGGTGACGAGGAAGAGGAAGCCCGATCCGGTGGTGGAGCCCTTGAACTGACGGAACAGCTGGCCGGATCCGGGGGTGACGTAGGCGCTGCTGGAGCCGGTGGCGAGGGTCGCCGGGAAGTCGCTGCCCGCCCAGGTGCTGAGCGTGGTGGCCCCGGTGTCGCCGTCCACCTTCCGCAGGACGTTGCAGACGGTGTTGCGGCTGCCGTCGGCGACGCCGGCCTCGTTGACGGGCTTGGGCGCGTACCGCGGCCACTTCTTGTCCTTGCCGAACGCCTCGCCCGGTTCGAAGGTCCCGGCGCTGACGGACGTGGCCCGGCCGGCCTGGCCGAGTTCGATCAGCTCGCGGCTGTTGAGCAGGAGTTTGGCCGTGAAGTCGGAGACGGGCGCCACGCGTCCCTTCAGGACGACGTACTGCTGCTGCTTCGTCCCGTCGGTGGCGGTGAGGATCATGCCCACCTTGTTGTGCTCGGGGTCGAGCATGCCGGGTACGCCGGCGGGTTCGCCCGCGGTGTCGGGGAGGGCGGGGAAGGCGATGGTGTCGCCTCGGTGGAGGGTGGCCAGCCAGGGCTCGGACACCCGCTGGGGGGCGCGGCCCTGTCCGACGAGCTGGCGCAGCAGCAGTTCGTCCTTGTCCACCGGGTACGCCGTGCCGCCGGCGTCCACGATGTAGCGGGTGCTGTCGGGGCCCTCCACGTAGAGGAGTTCGCCGCCGCGCAGGCGGTTGTCGCCCTCGGTGCGGTCCTTCTCGCGGTCGGCGAAGACGAACGCGGCCTTCTGGATGGCCCGGCCGCCCTCTCCGGGCCGCTCGCACACCGCCCAGCGCTTGGCCGCGCCGGCCTCCTTGCCGTCGGGCAGCCGGTCGGGGGCGTAGGGGATGCCGAGGGTGGCGCCGTGCGGGATCTTCCCGCTGTCGAGCACCGACTCGTCGACGTTGATGACCTTGCCCTTGTCGGGGTTCAGGAGGAGTTTCGCGGAGGACATGTTGAGGACCGGGTGCAGCTGGACCTTGTCACCGGTCTTCAGCACGACATAACGGGTGGTGGACTTGCTGGCGATGATGACGTTCTCGCCCGGGGTGTCCCACTTCTTGGGCGCCACCGGCTTGAACATGCCCCAGGCCGCGAACACCGCGAGGACCACCGCGCCCACGATGGCTCCCGGCACCACCGCGCGCAGGGGGCGGGGGGCGCCCTCCTCGGAGCCCGTGGTGTTCGGCTGCACGAACTGCGCAACAAGCCTCCGCTTTGCGAAGGTATAGGCGTTGAGTTCGTCCCGTCGTGATGCCATTTGTCCGCTGCCCCTATTCCCCTCTGGGCGACCAGGTTCCCACACGCACAGAGCGCCTCTGCTGTCGCGCCGGGCACTACTATGCCTGCCGACTCCGGTGTCTCCCCGCTCAGGTAGGGTGATCGCCCGGTCAACGCCCATGCGGATGCGGCGAATCAGGACACGAGGGGGCAACGCGGCGATGGGTACGGCGACGCGCGCGCGGAGTGGGCGGACATCCGAACGAGCCCCCGACAGTTCCCGACGGCAACGGAGTAACGCCCGCCGCCGGAACAGCGGTGACGGCGGGCGCGACACCCGGCCGGCCACCGCCGCCCCGGGGGTCCCCGCGACGACCACCCTCCGGCCCCTGGGCCGCGCCGGGCGCGTCGGCCCGTTCCAGCTGCGGCAGTTGGTGCTGGTGGAGGCCGCGCTCGCGCTGGCCGCGACCGGTGTCGCCCTCGGCGGCCTCTGGCTCGTCCCGACCTGCGCCGTCGCCTGCCTCCTGGTGCTGCTCGCCGTGATCCGCCGCCGGGGCCAGGCCCTTCAGGACTGGCTCGCCACCGCCCGCGCTCTGCGCGCCCGCAAGCGCCACGCCGTCGCGCCCTCCGCCGACGCCGACCCCTCGCTGGCCGGCGTGACGGAGAGCGTGCCGGGCTTCCGCCCGTACCCGTACGTCGACCGGAACCGCCGTACCGTCGGCATGGTCGGCGACGGCACCTTCCTCACCGCCGTCGTACGCATCGAGACCCAGGGCACCGGCCTGCGCCCCGCCTCCGGCGCCCGCGCGCTGCCCCTGTCCCTGGTGGGCGACGCCCTCCGGGTCGACGACATCGTCCTGGAGTCGGCGCAGCTGGTGCAGCAGGTACGCCCCGCGCCGGCGCCCCACCTGCCCCAGCAGGCCGTGGCGCGGCTGTCCTACGCACCGCTGCACGAGCGGACCGGGGCGCCCGCGCTGCGCATGACCTGGGTGGCCCTGAAGCTGGACCCGGAGCTGTGCCCGGAGGCCGTCGAGGCGCGCGGCGGCGGCGTGGAGGGCGCGCAGCGCTGCCTGGTGCGGATCGCCGACCATGTCGCCAGCCGGATGACCGGCGCCGGCTTCCAGGCCGTGGTGCTGGACCAGGAGGAGCTCAACTCCACCGTGGCGACCGCCGCGTGCGCCAACCCCCGGCTCGCGGCCAGGGCGACGCAGCCCGGCGCGGCGCAGCAGC
The DNA here is from genome assembly GCF_043079975.1 of Streptomyces sp. NPDC015131. Classification (NCBI taxonomy): domain Bacteria; kingdom Bacillati; phylum Actinomycetota; class Actinomycetes; order Kitasatosporales; family Streptomycetaceae; genus Streptomyces; species Streptomyces sp. NPDC015131. Next base: position 30,366 of record NZ_JBIBVB010000009.1, read on the forward strand.
GCCGTACCGCCGAGACGTCCCGGGTCTGGCGGTGCGACGACCGCTGGCACACCACGTACGCCGTCGGCCGCTGGCCCGAGCTGGGGCGGGGCGCCACACCGCTGCCGCAGCTGGTCTCGCTGCTCACCTCGGTCCCCGCGTACGCGACCACCGTCAGCCTGACGCTCCGGCGGGGGGCGCGGCAGGGAGCGACGAACATCCTCGGCCACGTCCGCATCACCGGCGGCTCGGACACCGAACTCGTCGGCGTACGGCGGGCGTTGGAGCAGGCCGCCCGCTCGGCGAAGGTCGGCCTCCAGCGCCTCGACCGCGAACAGCTGCCCGGCGTGCTGGCGACGCTGCCGCTCGGAGGTGCCCGCTGATGGCCCGTACCCCTTCCGCACACCGCCCGCGCGGCCTGCGCGGCCTCTTCGGCCCCGGCCACACGGGGCACAGCGCGCTCACCGACCACCTGGGTGCCCTCTCCCTGCCCGTCGGGGACGACGGCGTGGTCATCGGCGACGACGCCGAGGGCCGCCCCCAACTGGTGGGCTTCCACCGCTCGACGCCGTACGACGTCCTCCTCATCGGCGGCCTGTGGACGGCACAGGTGCTGGCCCTGCGCGCCGCCGGCACCGGGGCCCGGGTGGCGGTGGAGACCGGCCGCCCGCAGGAGTGGACCACCCTGTCCCAGTCGGCGGGCGCCGGGCTCGCCTGCGTCACCCTCCACGACGTGGGCCGCGTCCCGCCCCTGGGCGCGACGGTGGGCAGTCCGGTCGTGGTGGTACGGGACTGCGGCATGCGCCCGCCGCGCGGACGCGTGGTGTCGTCGCCGTGGCAGTCCGTCCTCACCCTGCTCCCCTACCTGAGCCCGGTGGCACCCCGGCTGATGCGGATGGCGACCCTGGTGGGCGTCCAGCGCGTCTCGCCGCAGGAGGCCCAGCAGATCGGCCGCATACTCGGCCTCCACCCGACCGAGACGGACGCGCTGCCGACCCTGGCGGACGGCGTGACACTGTGGTGCGCGGGGCGGGAGCGGCACTGGGTGATGACCAGCGCCACCGACGCCGAGTCCGGCCTGCTGGGGATGCCCCGCCGGATGGACTGAGCGCCGGCGCGCCGCCCCTCGCTCCCCCGGGTGATGCCCGGCCGGGCCCGCGCCCGGGGGCCGCACCGATTCACGGAAGCGCTCCCTCCCCCTGCCCTGAGCTGGCCTAGGATGCCTACGGTGACGCTGGGGCCTTGGGCAACTACGCGCCGCCACAGGGCGTTTGTCCACGCCCGTCCGTCCAGCCGGCCGTGAGCGAAGGGAACCGTGATGGGGAGCGCAGAGGAGAAGGACGCGCTGTACGCACTCGACATCTCCGGCGTCGAATGGCAGGGCGCCCCGGGTACGAGCCCGGACGAGGAGCGCGTCGAGATCGCCCACCTGCCGGGCGGCGCCGTCGCCATGCGGTCGTCGCTGGACCGCGAGACCGTCCTGCGCTACACGGAGGCCGAGTGGCGCGCCTTCGTGCTGGGCGCACGTGACGGGGAGTTCGATCTGCGCTGACGCCCGGCCGGACGGGGCCGAGACCCGATCGTTGGCAAGCCCCTCCGGACGGCCCCGGCGCCCGGATCCCCCGTCCTTGCGGTGATTTGCCACGCCTTCGCTCCTCACGCTCCGCCGCGCCCGGGTCACCTCGGGGCACCACCGGCGGGCCGGGAGCGGGGCGACCGCGGGCGGGCCTGCCGGGCGGGTGGTGTTGGCGATTAGGGTGGGTGAGGGCGCGGCACGGGATGGCGGTGATGCCGTTACGTCCCCGGGGGAGAGCCGGGCCGATCGGAACAACGGTGGCCCCCACCCACGACGGCACAAGGGTGCTCGACCACACCAGGAGGCAAAGTGAACGGCGATCGGGACGACATCCACGGGAGCTGGAACATTCCCGTCGAGGAGTCCGACGCGGATCCCGCCGAGATGACGGGTGAGTTCACCATCGACTACACCCCGCCGGCCTGGTACACGCAGAACGCGGGCGACAGCTCGGGTGGCGGTACGCCGGCGGCGCCTCCCGCCCCCGCCGCGCCCGCGCCCACGCTTCCCCCGCCGCCGAGCGGGGCGGCGCCGGTGGCCGTGCCCGGCCCGCCCGCGCCGCGAAACGGTGAGCCCGAGCCGGACTGGACCCCGGCCGCTCCGGGTACGCCGGGTGGCCCCGGTACGCCGGGGGTGCCTGGTGCGCCGGATGCCTCTGGTACGCCGGGTGCTGCTGGGGCGCCTGGTACGCCGGATGCCTCTGGTGCGCCGGATGCCTCTGGTGCGCCGGGGGCACCTGGTGCGCCGGGGGTGCCGCCCGTGCCTGTCGCGCCGGCCCCGGGGGCGGCGGAGGGTCCCGCGCCCGAGCCCGCCGCCGTGGCGCCGGAGCCGCCGGCCCCCGCGCCGGCGGCCGAGCCCGAGCCGGCGGCTCCCGTGGCCGCCGCCGAGCACCCCGGGCCCGCCGCACCCGAGTCCGCCGCGTCCGCTCCGGAGGACGAGGCTCCGCGGGCGTTCGGGGGCGGCGACGTGGAGAGCGGCGCCACCATGCGGTTCTCCCCCGCCGCGCTGAAGCGCGAGATGGCCGAGATCGCGGAGCGCGAGGCGGCCTCGGCCGGGGCGGAAGCCCCCCAGGAGCAGGCCGCCGGGACCGGGCCCGAGACCGGCACCGCGACCGGTGCGGCCGAGCCCGGGCCCGAGGCGCCCGAGGCCGGCACCCCCGACGCGGTGGCCGCGCCCGCCCCGCAGGGCGCCGTACCGCAGGACGCTCCGCAGGACGCCGCCCCGCCCGCGCAGCCGCAGACGCCCGCGCAGCCGAACGCCCCCGCGCAGCCGCCCGCTCAGCCGTGGGCACCCGCCCAGCCGCCCGTGCCGGGGCAGCAGGGCGGGGCCGGACTGCCGCCGCTGCCGCCCGCGTTCCAGCCGGCCGCGCCCGCCGGTGCGCCCCAGTGGCCCGCACAGCAGGCCCCGCAGGCCCCGCAGCCCCCGCACGCCCAGCAGCCGGCCCCGCAGCCCGAGCAGCCGGCCGCCCCGCAGCCCCCGTACGCCCCGCAGGCCGGGCAGCCGGTCCCGCACGCCGCCCAGGCGCCGCTGCCGCCGCAGGCTCCCGCGCAGCCGCAGGGCGGGTACGGCTTCCCGCAGCAGCCCCCGGCCCAGCCCCAGGGCGGCTACGGGTTCCCCCACCCCGGGCAGCCGGCGCCCGGTGCGGCGCTGCCGCCGCAGGAGCCGCAGGGCGGGTACGGCTTCCCGGGGCCCGCCGCGCCGCAGCAGCCGCCCGTCGACCCCCGTACCGGGGCCGCCTGGCCGACCTCCGTCCAGCACGACCAGCGCGAGCGCTCGGTGCCCGGCGCGCCGCTCGGTTACACGGCGGCCGTCGAGCTGTCCTCCGACCGCCTGCTGCGCAACAACAAGCAGAAGGCCAAGTCCAGCCGGAATCCGTCCGCCGCCGCCCGCTTCAAGCTCGGCGGCAAGAAGGAGGAGGCCGAGCGGCAGCGGAAGCTGGAGCTGATCCGTACGCCGGTGCTGTCGTGCTACCGGATCGCGGTCATCTCCCTCAAGGGCGGTGTCGGCAAGACCACGACGACCACCGCCCTGGGCGCGACCCTGGCGACCGAGCGCCAGGACAAGATCCTCGCGATCGACGCCAACCCGGACGCCGGCACCCTCGGCCGCCGGGTGCGCCGCGAGACCGGCGCCACCATCCGCGACCTCGTCCAGGCGATCCCGTACCTCAACTCATACATGGACATCCGCCGCTTCACCTCGCAGGCGCCCTCCGGTCTGGAGATCATCGCCAACGACGTGGACCCGGCGGTCTCGACGACCTTCAACGACGAGGACTACCGGCGCGCGATCGACGTGCTGGGCAAGCAGTACCCGGTCATCCTGACCGACTCCGGCACCGGTCTGCTCTACAGCGCGATGCGCGGGGTGCTGGACCTCGCCGACCAGCTCATCATCATCTCGACCCCGTCCGTGGACGGCGCGAGCAGCGCCAGTACGACGCTGGACTGGCTGTCCGCGCACGGGTACGCCGACCTGGTGCAGCGCTCGATCACGGTGATCTCCGGGGTCCGCGAGACCGGGAAGATGATCAAGGTCGACGACATCGTGCAGCACTTCGAGACGCGCTGCCGCGGGGTGGTCGTGGTGCCGTTCGACGAGCACCTGGCCGCGGGCGCCGAGGTGGACCTGGACATGATGCGGCCGAAGACGAGGGAGGCGTACTTCAACCTTTCCGCGATGGTGGCCGAGGACTTCGCGCGGGCGCAGCAGGCGCAGGGGCTGTGGACCGGGGACGGCCACGGCTCGATGCCGCCGCAGATGGCGCCGCCGGTGCCCGGCCAGCAGGTGCCCGGCCAGCACGTTCCGGGGCAGCCGGTGCCCGGCCAGCCGTATCCGGGCCAGCCGTACGGCGGTCAGCAGCCCGCGCCCGGCGGGCCGTACCCGCCGCAGCAGCCGGCACCGGGGCAGCCGTACCCCCAGCAGGGCTGGCCGCAGCAGCCGTACGCCCAGCCCGGGGAACACCAGCCGCCCCAGCAGGACGCCCAGCCCCACCACCCGCAGGCACCCCACCAGCCCCACCAGCCCCAGGCTCACCAGCAGCCCCACCAGCCCCAGCCGCACCCTCACGCTCAGCCGGATCAGCAGCTTCCCCAGCCTCCGCAGCAGTACCCCGGCTGGCCGCAGCAGCAGCCCCAGCAGCAACCTCCGCAGGCACCGCCGGCCCCTCAGCAGTAGGGCGACAGAGGACTGGACCAATGAGGGCCCGCACCGTCACCACGGTGCGGGCCCTCCGCCGTATTCCCGCAGTACAGAAGAGGGTTGACGCATCGTTGACGGGGCTTCACCACCGCTGATAGACCTTCGCTTCACCAGCCGGCGCCCTAGATCGACGCGAGGTCACCTCATGGTCATCACGGCTCCACACCGCACCCTCCGCGCGCTTCTCGCCTCAGCCGTCGCCCTCACCCCACTCGCCCTCGGAGCCCCGGCCCGCGCCGCGGCGGAGGAGGCGGACGACCGGGGCGACAGGACCGTCCTCACCGTCGCCGTGGCGCAGAGCGTGGACTCCCTGAGCCCGTTCCTCGCCCAGCGGCTGGTCTCCACCAGCATCCACCGGCTCACCTACGAGTATCTGACCAACTACGACGCCAAGGACGCCCGCACCATCCCCGGCCTCGCCACCGCCTGGAAGCCGTCCGCCGACAAGCTCACGTGGACGTACACGATCCGCGACGACTCCACCTGGTCCGACGGGAAGAAGGCCACCGCCGAGGACGCCGCGTGGACGTTCAACACGATGATGACCGACGAGAAGGCGGCCACCGCCAACGGCAGCTTCACCGCCAACTTCGCCAAGGTCACCGCCCCCGACCCGCGGACGCTCGTCATCAGGCTGAAGAAGCCCCAGGCGACGATGACCGCCCTCGACGTGCCGATCGTGCCCAAGCACATATGGGAGAAGGTCGGGGACTTCTCGGCCTTCAACAACGACAAGCAGTTCCCGATCGTCGGCAACGGCCCCTTCATCATCACCGACTACAAGGTCGACCAGTACGTCAGGCTCAAGCCCAACAAGGACTTCTGGCGCGGCGCGCCCAAGTTCGACGAGCTGGTGCTGCGCTACTACAAGGACGGTGACGCGGCGGTCGCCGCCCTCCGCAAGGGCGAGGTCTCCTTCGTGTCGAACCTGACCCCGGCCCAGGCCGCGTCCCTGAAGTCCGCCGAGGACATCAAGGTGAACGACGCCCCCGGCCGCCGTTTCTTCGCCCTCGCCACCAACCCCGGGGCCCGCTCCAAGGACGGGCGGACGTTCGGCAGCGGCCACCCGGCGCTGCTCGACCCCGCCGTCCGCAAGGCCCTGTTCCACGCGGTCGACCGGAAGACGATCGTCGAGAAGGTGTTCCAGGGCCATGCCGTGGAGGGCGAGGGCTACATCCCGCCCCGCTTCGACCGGTACTTCTGGAAGCCGGCGGCCGGCCAGCGGATCGACCACGATCCCGCCAGGGCCGCGCGGCTCCTCGACAGCGCCGGCTACCGCGAGAACAGCGCCGGCAAACGGGTCGGCAAGGACGGCAGGCCGCTGGACTTCCGCATCCTGTGCCACGCCACCGACCCGCACGACAAGGCGGTCGGCAAGTACCTCCAGGAATGGTGGGGCGACCTGGGCATCGGGCTGAAGGTCGACTGCCTCGACAACGTCTCCGACCCCTGGCTCAAGGGCGACTACGATCTCGCCTTCGACGGCTGGTCGGTCAACCCCGACCCCGACTTCGTCCTCTCCATCCACACCTGCGGCGCGCTGCCCGCCACCCCCAAGGACACCGGGGCGACCGACAACTTCATCTGCGACAAGCGGTACGACGAGCTGTACGCCCGGCAGGCCGTCGAGTACGACCCGGCCGAACGCGCCGATTTGGTACGGCAGTTGCAGTCGCGGCTGTACGACACCGGGTACATGAACGTCATGGCGTACCCCAACGCCGTGGAGGCGTACCGCACCGACCACATCGCGTCCATCACCACCATGCCCGCGGACGGCGGCAACATCTACGGACAGGACGGCTACTGGAGCTGGTGGTCCGCCGAGCCGGCCACCCGCGGCGCGGGCGACGACTCCGGCGCACCCACCGGCATGTGGATCGGGATCGGCGCCGCCGCGGTCGTCCTCGTCGCCGTGGGCGCCCTCACCGCCGTACGCCGCCGCTCCACCGCCGACGACCGCGAGTAGGCCCCGTGACCACAGCCACCACCACCGGCGCGACCGGACCGCCGCGGACGGCGCGGCGCACGAAGGGGACGACGAGCGCCTACCCGCGCTACCTCGCGGGCAAGCTCGGCGGCGCCGTCGTCTCCCTCTTCGCCGTGCTCGTCACCAGTTTCTTCCTCTTCCGCATCGTCCCGGGCGACCCGGTCAGGGCCATGACCCACGGCGTACCGACGTCCGCCGAGCAAATGGCGACCCTGCGACGGCAGTTCGGGCTCGACCAGCCGTTGTGGCAGCAGTTCACCGACTACTGCGCCAAGGCGCTGACGGGCGACCTGGGGACGTCGTACCAGTTCCGGGCGCCGGTCGGTGAGCTGATCGCCCAGAAGCTCCCCGCCACCCTGCTCCTCACCGGCGTGGCCGTCGTCCTCTACTCCGCGCTCGGCCTGTGGCTCGGCACCCGCTCCGCCTGGCGCCACGGCGGCCCCGCCGACCGGCTGCACCGGAGTGGCGCTGACCCTCTGGTCGGTCCCGTCGTTCTGGCTGGGGCTGCTGCTCATCATCGTCTTCTCGGTGGGCATCGGCCCCGTCCCGGGCCTGTTCCCCACGGGCGGCATGGAGTCCGGGAACGAGACGGGGATCGCGTACGTCCTCGACGTGGCGCACCACATGGTGCTGCCCGTCCTCACCCTCGTCGCGGTCGGGTACGCGCAGACGCTGCTGGTGATGCGTGCCTCGCTGCTCGACGAGATGGGCAACGACTACCTGACGACCGCCCGCGCCAAGGGCCTGCGCGACGACGCCGTGCGCCGCCGGCACGCCGTGCCCAACGCGCTCCTGCCCACCGTCACGATGATCTTCATAAACCTGGGCCATGTGGCGGCCGGTTCGATCCTGGTCGAGACGGTGTTCTCCTGGCCGGGGCTCGGCGGGCTGTTCTACCAGGCGCTGTCCGTGCCCGATCTCCCGCTCGTGCAGGGCCTGTTCGTGGTCTTCGCGGGCGCGATGATCCTGACGAACCTGCTCGCCGACCTCCTCTACCCGTTCCTCGACCCCCGGGTGGGCCGATGACCTCACTCTCCTGGTCCCGGCGGCGGGCGTCGGCGGCCCGCTTCTGGAGCCAGTACCGCCGTCGGCGCGCGGGGCTGTACGGGCTCGGCGCACTCGTCCTCATCGCGCTGCTCGCACTCGCCGCGCCCCTGCTCACCGGCGGGAACGTGCAGAGCGTCACCCAGGCGCCCGGCACGTCGCTGGAGCCGCCGAGCGCCCGCTTCCCGCTGGGCACCGACCAGTTCGGCCGGTCCCTGCTCGGGCTGCTCGTCTGGGGCGCCCGGGTGTCCCTCGCCGTGGGGCTGCTGGCCGCCGCGCTGTCCGTGGCCATCGGCACCCTCATCGGCATCCTGGCCGGCCACTACGGAGGCTGGTTCTCCACCGTCGTCATGCGCGTCACCGACTGGTTCCTGGTGATGCCCGCCCTCGTGCTGGCGATCGTGCTGGCCACGGTGCTGTCGCGGAGCATGTGGACGGTGGTCCTGGCCATCGGCATCACCAGCTGGCCCACCACGGCCCGGCTCGTCCGCGCCCAGACCATCGCGGTGGAGTCCCGCCCGTACATCGAGCGCGCCAGGGCGCTCGGCGGCGGCCACGGGCACATCATGAGCAGGCACGTCCTGCCCAATGTGATGCCGCTGGTGCTGTCGCAGACCACCCTGTGCATCTCCAGCGCGATCCTCACCGAGGCCACGCTGGCCTTCCTGGGCCTCGGCGACCCGACGGTCGTCTCCTGGGGCGGCATGCTCCAGGACGCCCGCGAGGCCGGCGCCGTCTCGTCCGGCCACTGGTGGTACCTGGCGCCGCCGGGCATCGCCATCGCGGTCGTCGCGCTCGCCTTCACCCTGTGCGGGCGGGCGATCGAGTCCGTGCTCAACCCGAGGCTGGGAGCGGGACGTTGAGCCTCCTCACCGTCAAGGACCTGTACGTCACCTACGGCTCGGGCCCCGGGGCCGTCCCCGCCGTCCGCGGCGTCGACCTCACCCTGGACCCCGGCCGCAAGCTGGGCGTCGCGGGCGAGTCCGGGTGCGGCAAGTCGACCCTGGCGCTGGCCCTGCTGCGGCTGCTGCCCGCCTCCGCGCGGCTCACCGGCGAGATCCTGCTGGACGGCGAGGACGTCCTCACCATGAAGTGGGGGCGGCTGCGGGCGGTGCGGTGGGCGGGCGCCTCCATCGTCTTCCAGGGCGCCATGCACGCGCTCAACGCGGTCCACCGGGTGGGCGACCAGATCGCCGAGCCCCTCCTCGTCCACCACCACCTGACGCCCGCCGCGGCCCGCAAACGGGTGGGCGCCCTGCTGGAACAGGTCGGCCTGCCCGCCTCCCGCGCCCGCGCCCACCCCCACGAGCTGTCCGGCGGCCAGCGCCAGCGCGTGATGATCGCCATGGCGCTGGCCTGCGAACCCCGGCTGATCGTGGCGGACGAGCCGACGACCGCGCTCGACGTGATGATCCAGGCGCAGATCCTCCGGCTCATCGAACGGCTGGTGAGCGACCAGGGGATCGGCCTGCTGCTGATCAGCCACGACCTCGCCGTCCTCGCCGACACCTGCGACCGGCTCGCCGTGATGTACGCCGGGCGGGTCGTCGAGGACGGCCCGGCACGCGCGGTGTACGACGCGGCCCGGCACCCCTACGGCCGCGCCCTGTCCGCCGCCTTCCCCCGCGTCGGCGACCCGGCGTCCCGGCGCGCCCCGCGCGGCCTGCCCGGCGACCCGCCCGACCCCGCCGCGCTGCCCTCCGGCTGCACCTTCCACCCCCGCTGCCCGGTCGCCCTCGACACCTGCGCCACCGAGGACCCGCCCCTGCTCCGGGCGGCCCCCGGGCACCGCGCCGCCTGCGTCCTCACGCCCGGGAGCCCCGCGTGAACCCCCTGCTCACCGCCACCGGCCTGCACATCGCCTTCCCCTCCCGGCGCGGCGCGCCGCCCGCACGCGCCGTGGACGGCGTCGACCTGGACATCGGCGCCGGCGAGATCGTCGCGCTGGTCGGCGAGTCCGGCTGCGGCAAGACCACCCTGGCCCGGTCGCTGCTGGGCCTGGTCCGCCCCACGTCCGGCACCGTCACCTTCGCCGGCGCGCCCCTGTCGTACGCCTCGCGCGACCTCAAGGCCCACCGGCGGCGGGTGCAGCTGGTGCTCCAGGACCCCAGCGGCTCGCTCAACCCCCGGCACACCGTGTACGACGCGGTCGCCGAGGGCCTGCGGATCCACGGCCACCCCGGCGACGAGCGCGCCACCGTGGCGTCCGCCCTCGCCCGCGCGGGGCTGCGGCCCCCGGAGCGCTTCTTCCTGCGCTACCCGCACGAACTGTCCGGCGGCCAGCGCCAGCGCGTCGTCATCGCCGGGGCGCTGGTCCTCGAACCCGAACTGCTCGTCGCCGACGAACCGGTCGCCTCGCTCGACGCGTCCGTACGGGGCGAGATCCTCGCCCTGCTGCTGCGCCTGCGCGACGAACTGGGCCTGTCCGCGCTGGTCGTGACGCACGACCTGGGCCTGGCGTGGAACATCGCCGACCGGGTGGCGGTGATGTACCTGGGGCGGATCGTCGAGACCGGCACGGTCGAGGAGGTCCTGTCGGCGCCGCGGCACCCGTACACCCGGGCGCTGCTGTCGGTGCTCCCCGAGTCCGGCACGCCCCCGGTGGTCCTCACGGGCGAGCCCCCGGACCCGTCCCGCGTCCCGGCGGGGTGCCGCTTCCACGCGCGGTGCCAGGTCCTCGCGTCGGGCGAGGCGGACCGGGTGGGCCTCGCGGAGTCCTGCCGTACGCGGGAGGTCCCGGTCCTCCCGGGCCACGGCCGAGGCGCGGCCTGCCACGTCCACCCCACCCCCTGACGGGGGCGCCACCCCACCGTCCCGCACTCGGCGACGCGCCGGGGTGGGGCCGTGCCCCTCCCCCCACCGTCCCGCAGCCGGCGTACGGCCGGGGTGGGGCCGTGCCCTACCCCCCACGACCCGCAGTCGGCGACGCGCCGGGGTGGGGCCGTGCAGGGTCGCCCCCGCAGCGGTTGGCGGCGACGCACGGTCACCCGACCGGTAGGGCAACCCGCCGACCGCGAGGAGGCGAGCCCGGAGGGGCCCCGCCCCACCACCCACCGGCACCGCCCCGGGGGCAACCCCCAGGAACGGGCACCGCCCCGGGTGCGTTGTGCCCACCCGTCCCGCCCTGCGGGACGATTGCCCACAACGGGGGCCGGCGGGACGTCTGCCCACAACGTGGTGCGGGGACAGGGGCGCGCACCGCGCCGGGAGTGGGCCTACCCGGTGGTGAGCGTGCGGCAGTGCTCGACGTCCTGCGCGATCGCGTCCAGCAGCTCCTCGATGGACGCGAACTTCTGCTGGCCCCGCACGTACGCCAGGAACTCGACCGCCACGTGCAGCCCGTACAGGTCGAGCCCGACGCGGTCGATCGCGTACGCCTCGACGGTCCGCTCCGTGCCGTCGAACTGCGGGTTCGTGCCGACCGAGATGGCCGCCGGCATCCGCTCGCCCGCCGCGGTGAGCCACCCGGCGTACACACCGTCCGCCGGGACGGCCGTGTGCGGCAGGGTCTCGACGTTCGCGGTCGGGTAGCCCAGCTCGCGCCCGCGCTGGGCGCCGCGTACGACGACGCCCTCCACGCGGTGCGGGCGGCCCAGGATCTCGGCGGCGCCCGCGACATCGCCCTCGGCGACGAGCCGCCGGGTCAGCGTGGACGAGAAGGGCTCGCCGCCGCCCGCCTCGCCGCGCACGTACAGGTCGACGACCTCGACCTCGTAGTCGTAGGTGGCGCCCATCTCGCGCAGGAAGTCGACGTTCCCCGCGGCCTTGTGGCCGAAGCGGAAGTTGGGGCCCTCGATCACGGCGCGGGCGTGCAGCTTGTCGACGAGGACCTTGACGATGAAGTCGGCCGGCGAGAGCTGCGAGAACTCGGCGGTGAAGGGCAGGACCAGCACGGCGTCGACGCCGAGGCCGGCCATCAGCTCGGCGCGGCGGTGGTGGGGGGCGAGCAGCGGGGGGTGGCTGCCGGGGCGGACGACCTCGGAGGGGTGCGGGTCGAAGGTGACGACGACGGCCGGCACGCCCAGCTCACGCGCGCGCTCCACGGCCCGGCCGATGATGAGCTGGTGTCCGCGGTGCACCCCGTCGTAGGAGCCGATGGTGACGACGCTGCGCCCCCAGTCCTGGGGGATGTCCTCCAAGCCACGCCAGCGCTGCACTGTGACCGCTCCTCGCCCGAACCCGTGTACGTCATTGACCTCTTACGCAGGTCTAAGACTGCCATGCTCACGGCTCGCGGCCCGCATCGGCACCGGAAGGACCGGGCCGCCCAGGCGCTCCACGGTCCGCCGGGCGCCGGGGCCGAGGACGAACGCCCAGTCACCGGGCGCCTGCCGGAGCCAGCCGGCGACGAGCGCGGCGAAGCCGGGCACCTGCCGGGCGAGCTCGACGAGCCGCCGGTCGAAGCAGGTGGCGCCCTCGGGGGTGCGGGCGAGGAGCAGTCCGGTGCGGAGGACGAGGTCGCGGGTGCGTTCCTCGGGGCGGCGGGCGGAGCCGAGGGCGGCGGCGCGCAGGAGGGCGTCGGGCACCGCGAGGTCGGGGCCCGCGCCGCCCCTTCCGCACCGCTCGTGGCCGTCGTGGCTCTCGTACTCCAGGAGGACGTCGAGCAGCTCGTCGCGCAGGGGCCGTGAGGCGGGGGTGCCGGGCGCGGCGAGGACGGGGGCGAAGGCGCTGCGGACCTCGGGGGTGGAGCCCCGCAGCACGCCGCTGACCAGGGGGAACAGCACGGCTCGGGCGGATGGGCCCTGTTCCAGCCGGTGGTCGGTGTACGTGGCGGCGTGGGCGGCGCCGGAGGGGTGCCGCCGTACGTAGGCGAGGACGAGCCCGGCGGCGCGGCGGGCCAGGGCGGGGGTGCGGACCTCGGCGAGGACGGCGAGGACGGCGGCGGCGCCGGGGCCGGGCCCGCCGGTGAGGAGGCGGGCGCGGTAGGCGGCGAGCACGGGCTCGGGGTGGGTGTGCAGGGCGGTGGCGAGCGCGCTCGCGGGCAGTCCGGGGTCGCCGGCCCGGAAGGCGGCGAGGGCGGCGCCGAGGTGGTCCGGCCGGGAGTGCGGGTCGCGGACGAGCAGGGCGAGCGCCGTCCCGTGCAGGGCCCGGTCGCCGGGGCGGGCGAGCAGCGCGCGGGCGGCGTACCGGAGGTGCTCGCGCGCCTCCCCGGTGGCGTACGGGGCGAGGAGGGGCATGTACGCGGCGGCGGCGACCCGCCGGGCGGGCCGGGTGTCGTCGTGGGCCCAGCGGTCGACGGCCCGGCCGAGCGCGGCGGGCTCGTCCTGGGCGAGGGCGGCGAGGAGCTCGTCGGCGCGGGGGTGCGCGGTGGTGACGAGGGCCTCGCACAGGTCGTCGACGGCCAGGTCGCGGTGGGCGTGCAGCAGGGCCTGGGCGGCTCCGGCGACGGTGGCCCGGACGGGGCTGCCGGGCTGCGCGGGCAGCGGCCGCTCGTCGGTGAACCAGCGGCACAGCAGCGGCTGGACGCCCCGGGGGTCGCGGGCGAGCCGGGCGGCGACGGCGTCCAGGTGGCGCGGGGTGTCGCCGGTGCCGGGCGGCGCGTCGGCGGGGACGAGGCGCCGCAGCAGGTCGAGGCGGTCGTCCTCGCCGAGGGGCAGCCGTTCCCAGAACCAGGGCCCGAACTCGGCACGGGCGGCGGGGGCCGCGTCGTCGCTCGCGAGCCGGTCGGCGAGGCGCCGCAGGACGTCCAGGTGGGGCCGGGGGTCGGGGACGCGCGCGAGGGTCCCGCCGAGGAGCCGGGCGGCCCACCAGCCGGTGTCCCCGTGCGGGCCGCCGCCGGGGCGGCCGCCCCCGGGGACCAGGGCGTCGGTGAGCCGGTCCAGCCGCCGGGCCAGGGCGGCGGGTCCCTGGGCGCGGCCGAGCAGCAGCAGCGCCTGGAGCACCGGGCCGATGCGGTGGCGCGGGACGGGCGGCGCGGGTGTGCCGTCCGGGCGGTGGGCGAGGTCCTCCAGCGCGGCGTCGAGGTCGAGGTGGCCGCCCTGGAGCCAGTCGCCGAGCTCGTCGTGGGCGAACCGGTATCCGTCGCCGGCCGGGACGAGGAGGCCCTCGGTGAGGACGGCCGCGGCCCAGCCGGTCGCCCAGGGGAAGAGGTCCTCGAAGGCCGCCCGGTCCAGCCGGCCCTGCCCGGGGCCGAGGCAGAGCCGGGCGGCCTCGTGGACGCGCCCGGCGACCCGGGCGGCGAGCCGGCGCACGGCGGTGCCGCGCAGCGGGGGCCGGGACGCGGCGGCGATCCGGCCGGCGACGCGGAGGCACACGAGGTCGAGGTGGGCGGCGAAGACCTCCTCGCGGTGCGGGCGGCCGGGGGCGTCGGCGGGGAGGGCCGCGCGGACCTCGGCGAGGAGGCGCAGGGCCAGCGGGTGGCGGGCGTCGCCGGGGGCGAGGGCGTCGGCGGGCAGCCCGTACCGCTCCTGGACGCGGCGGGCCTCCCGCCCGGACAGCTCGCCGATCCGCAGGGCGTCGGGGAGCCGCCAGGCGGGCCGGCCGGGCCGGTGGAGCGCCCCGGGCGGGTAGTGGGCGCCCGCCTGCTCCCAGTGCTCGGGGCGGCAGGCGACGACGAGCCGGGTGTGGTGGTCGCGCAGCCAGCCGGCCGTGCGGGCGGTCCAGTCGGCGAGCCGGCCGGCGAGGGCGGGCGGCATCTCCTCGGGGGCGTCGAGGAGGACGAGCAGGGGGCGGCCCGCGCGGTGGGCGAGGAGCGCCAGGTGCGCGGGGGTGGCGGTGCCGGGGTCGCCGGGGGCTTCGGAGCAGGCGAGGACGCGGCCGGACTGGCGCAGGGCCCGCGCGAGGGCGTCGGCGAGGGAGGTGTCGTCGGGGTGGAGGTCGGCGCCGCGCAGCCAGAGGGTGGGGGCGGGTGCGGGGCCGTCGGCGCGGCGGGCGGCGAGGGCGCGCAGTTCGGTGGTGCGGCCGGTGCCGGGGTCGCCGACGAGGGCGAGGACCAGGGCGGTGGACTCCAGGAAGGCCGCGGTCTCGCGGGTGACGGCGCGCCGTTCCACCGGGTCGGCCCAGGGGGCGGGCCCGCCGGCGGTCCGGCGGGTGGTGTCGGTGAGCCGGAGGGCGCCGGCGAGGTTGAGGTCGTCGCCGTACGCGGGGACGGTGGCGGCGTTGCGGCGCAGCAGCGCGGCCAGGGGGCCGCCGGGGGTGGCGGCGGCGACCCGGGCGAGGGGGACGGCGAGCCCGGCCGCGCGGTGCCCGGCGTGCAGGGCGGTGCCGAGGACGCCGAGCACGGCGCCGGTGCGGGCGTCCAGCACGGGGCCGCCGGCCGCCTCGCCGCCGATGCGCAGGGCCTCGCGGCCCTCGGTGCCGACGGCCAGCTCCAGGGCGTCGCCGAGCAGGTGGAAGCGGTCGGCGGCGGTGTAGGTGACCCGGGCGGTGCCGAGTACGCGTGCGTCGCGCCAGCCGTTGGCGGCGATCCGGACGTACGTGCCGGGTTCGGCGCGGTCCCGGGCGGCGATCGGCAGCGGGTCCACGCCGAGGCCGCCGGTGCGCACCAGCGCCAGGTCGGCGCCGGGCAGCGGGACGAGGGCGTCGCCCTCCGCGACCCGGCCGGCGCCGGGCTCCTCGCCCGGGGCGCACACCACGACCCGGTCGAGGCCGTCGACGGTCTCGTGGCTGGTGACGACCGTGCCCTCGTGGTCGGCGACGAAGCCGGCCCCGCGGGTCCGGCCCGCCGGATCGCAGATCCGTACCAGCCGCGCCCGTTCCCCGTGTTCCATGGTCCGACGGTAGGGCGGTGGTGATCACCGGGTGAAGGGCGCCGGGAGAAAGCGCCCCCGGGTGCTCCCGCCGTTCGCTCCGAGCGCCGGGCCAACCAGGTGAATCACGGGCGCGGGAGGCATGAAGCGCACGGGAGCGGGGGGGGGGGGGGGGGGGGGCCCCCCCCCCCCCCCGCCCCCGTGTGCCGTTCCGTACCGAGGCGGGTGACCTCGCAGGGCCCTAGCCGAACACGGCCAGGCTCTTCGCCTTGCCGTTCTTCTCCTCGACGAGGGCGAGGAACCGGTCGCCGGGCCCGAAGACCGCGATCGGCGCCCTGTCGTGGGGCGGGATGTCCAGCCGTACGCCGTTGAGCAGCAGCTTGGCGCGGCGCTCGTCGACGTCCCAGCGGGGGAAGGCCGCCGCGGCGGCGTCGGCGATCGGCATCACGGTCAGCTCCTCCTGGAGCTGGTCGAGCGTGCGGGCCGTGTCGAGCTTGTACGGGCCGACGCGGGTGCGCCGCAGGGCGGTGAGGTGGCCGCCGGTGCCGAGCCCGGCGCCCAGGTCGCGGGCGAGGGCGCGGATGTAGGTGCCGGAGGAGCAGACGACGGAGACGACGAGGTCGACGACCGGGGTGCCGTCCTCGGCGACGGCGTCGCGCATGTCGTACACCCGGAACGAGGAGACGGTCACCGGGCGGGCCGGGATGTCGAACTCCTCGCCGCCGCGCACGCGCGCGTACGACCGCTTTCCGTCGATCTTGATGGCGCTCACCTTGGACGGCACCTGCATGATGTCGCCGGTGAGCTTGGCGACCTCGGTGTCGACGGCCTCGCGGGTGACCTTGGAGGCGTCGGTGGACGAGGTGATCTCGCCCTCGGCGTCGTCGGTGACGGTGTCCTGCCCGAGGCGGATGGTGCCCAGGTACTCCTTCTCGGTCAGCGCGAGGTGGCCGAGGAGTTTGGTGGCCCGTTCGACGCCGAGGACGAGGACCCCGGTCGCCATCGGGTCGAGCGTCCCCGCGTGTCCGACGCGGCGGGTCCTGGCGATCCCGCGCATCTTGGCGACGACGTCGTGCGAAGTGAAGCCCGACGGCTTGTCGACGACGACAAGCCCGTCGGGCGTCCTGCTGTGCTGTGTCATTCCGGGTTGTCGCCCCCGCGCTCGTCGTCGCGCGCGTCCTCGTCCTCGGGCTTGCGGTACGGGTCGGCCTCACCGGCGTACGTCTTGCCGGTGGACACCTCGCGCACCTCCGCGTCCTTGGCGCGCGCCTTGTGGAGGAGGTCCTCGATGGTGCGGGCGTTGTCCGGGAGGGCGTCCGGGACGAAGGTGAGGGTGGGCGTGAAGCGGACACCGGTCTGCCGGCCCACCTCGGAGCGGAGGATGCCCTTGGCGGACTCCAGGGCCGCCGCGGAGGCGGCCCGCTCCTCCTCGTCGCCGTAGACCGTGTAGAAGACCGTGGCCTCCCGCAGGTCACCGGTGACCCGGGCGTCCGTGATGGTCACGAACCCCAGTCGCGGATCCTTGATACGCCGGTCCAGGGTCTCCGCGACCACGACCTGGATGCGATCGGCCAGCTTGCGGGCCCGCGCGTTGTCGGCCACCGGTCCTTCTCCTCTTTCGTCCTACGTTCGTCGTGCCGCTCGGCGGCACGTTCAGTCTTCATCGGTGTGCATGCGCCGTCTCACGGACAGCAGCTCCACCTCGGGCCGGCCCGCGACCATGCGCTCGCACCGGTCCAGTACGTCCGTCAGGTGCCCGGTGTCCCCCGACACCATCGCGACGCCGATCTGGGTCCGGCGGTGGAGGTTCTGGGAGCCGGTCTCCGCCACGCTCACCGCGAACTTCCGCTGGAGTTCCGCGACGATCGGGCGGACGACGGAGCGCTTCTCCTTCAGCGACCGTACGTCGCCGAGGAGCAGGTCGAAGGACAGAGTCCCCACATACATGTGTGCCCGGATGTCCCGCCGGTTCGGGTTCGGTGCCCCGCCAACCGCTTGGCAGGGACACCAAGAACCGTACACGGAACGGCCGGGGCCGATCGACGGAAATACTCCCGCCGACCGGCCCCGGCTGCCGCGGCTGTGATCAGCCGCGCGGCTTCTCGCGCATCTCGTACGTCGCGATGACGTCGTCGATCTTGATGTCGTTGAAGTTTCCGAGGTTGATACCACCCTCGAAGCCTTCGCGGATCTCGGTGACGTCGTCCTTGAAGCGGCGCAGACCCTCGATGTTGAGGTTCTCCGCGATGACCTTGCCGTCGCGGATGAGGCGCGCCTTGGTGTTGCGCTTGACCTCGCCGGAGCGGATGAGGACACCCGCGATGTTGCCCAGCTTGGACGAGCGGAAGACCTCGCGGATCTCCGCCGTACCCAGCTCGACCTCTTCGTACTCCGGCTTGAGCATGCCCTTGAGGGCCGCCTCGATCTCCTCGATGGCCTGGTAGATCACCGAGTAGTACCGGACGTCGACGCCCTCGCGCTCCGCCATCTGCGCGGCACGGCCGGCCGCGCGGACGTTGAAGCCGATGACGATGGCGTCGGAGCCCATCGCCAGGTCGATGTCGGACTCCGTGACCGCACCGACACCGCGGTGCAGGACCCGGATGTCGACCTCTTCGCCGACGTCGAGCTGGAGCAGCGACGACTCGAGCGCCTCGACGGAACCGGAAGCGTCACCCTTGATGATGAGGTTGAGCTGCTGGATCTCGCCGGCCTTGAGCACCTTGTCGAGGTCCTCGAGGGAGACGCGGCGCACGCGCTTGGCGAACGCGGCGTTGCGCTCACGGGCGGCACGCTTCTCGGCGATCTGACGGGCCGTACGGTCCTCGTCGACCACCAGGAAGTTGTCGCCGGCGCCCGGGACGTTGGTGAGGCCGAGGACGAGGACCGGGGTCGAGGGACCCGCCTCTTCCACGTTCTCGCCCTTGTCGTCGAGCATGGCGCGGACACGGCCGTAGGCGTCGCCCGCGACCATCGTGTCGCCGACCCGCAGGGTGCCTCGCTGCACCAGGACGGTCGCGACGGCGCCGCGGCCCTTGTCCAGGTGGGCCTCGATGGCGATGCCCTGCGCGTCCTGCTCCGGGTTGGCCCGCAGGTCGAGCGAGGCGTCGGCCGTCAGGATCACGGCCTCCAGCAGGGAGTCGATGTGCAGCCCCTGCTTGGCGGAGATGTCGACGAACATGGTGTCGCCGCCGTACTCCTCGGCCACCAGGCCGTACTCGGTCAGCTGACCGCGCACCTTGACCGGGTCGGCACCCTCGACGTCGATCTTGTTGACCGCGACCACGATCGGCACGTCGGCCGCCTTGGCGTGGTTCAGCGCCTCGATCGTCTGGGGCATCACACCGTCGTTGGCCGCGACCACGAGGATCGCGATGTCGGTGGACTTCGCACCACGGGCACGCATGGCGGTGAACGCCTCGTGACCCGGGGTGTCGATGAAGGTGATCTTGCGGTCTTCGCCGTTGACCTCGGTGGCGACCTGGTACGCACCGATGTGCTGCGTGATACCGCCGGCCTCGCCCGCGACGACATTCGTCTTGCGGATCGCGTCCAGCAGCCGGGTCTTGCCGTGGTCGACGTGACCCATGACGGTCACGACCGGCGGACGGGACGCGAGGTTCTCCTCGCCGCCCTCGTCCTCGCCCCACTCGAGGTCGAAGGACTCGAGCAGCTCGCGGTCCTCCTCCTCGGGGCTGACGATCTGAACCTGGTAGTTCATCTCGTCGCCGAGCAGCTGCAGCGTCTCGTCGGAGACGGACTGCGTGGCGGTGACCATCTCGCCGAGGTTCATCATGACCGCGACGAGCGACGCCGGGTTGGCGTTGATCTTCTCCGCGAAGTCGGTGAGGGACGCACCGCGCGACAGGCGAACGGTCTCGCCATTGCCGCGAGGCAGCATCACGCCGCCGACCGACGGGGCCTGCATGGCCTCGTACTCCTGGCGCCTCTGCCGCTTCGACTTGCGACCACGACGCGCCGGACCGCCGGGACGGCCGAACGCGCCCTGCGTGCCACCACGGCCGCCGGGGCCGCCGGGACGGCCACCGAAGCCGGGACGACCGCCGAAGCCGCCGCCACCGCCACCGGGACCACCGGGGCGACCGCCGCCGCCACCGGGACGGCCGGCGAAGCCGCCGCCACCGCCACCGGGACCGGCCGGACGCCCGGCGAAGCCGGGACGACCGCCGCCGCCACCGCCGCCCGGACGGCCACCGCCGCCGGGACCGCGGCCACCGCCGGGGCCACCGCCGGGACGGGGGCCGGCAGCGGGACGCTGCGGCATCATGCCGGGGTTCGGACGGTTGCCGCCGGGGCCGCCACCGGGGCGCGGCGCCTGCGGACGGGGCATGCCGCCCGGGGTCGGGCGGGGACCGCCGGGACCGGCCTGCGGACGGGGACCGCCCTGACCGGCGCCCTGCGGACGCGGACCGCCCGGGGCACCGGGGCCACCGGGACGCGGGGCACCGCCGGGACGGGGCGCCTGCGGGCGCGCCATGCCGGTGGAGCCGCCGGAGGTGAAGGGGTTGTTGCCCGGACGCGGGCCCGCGGGACGCGGGGCACCCGGACGGGGGGCCTGGCGCTCGCCGCCGGGGCGCGGGGCGCCGCCGGGACGGCCGCCGCGCTCGCCGCCCTGACCGCGCTCGCCCTGGGGGCGGCCGGCGGGACGGGGGCCGGGGGTGGCACCGGGCCGGGGACCGGCGGCCGGGGCCGACGGGGGCGCGGTGAACTCCGGGTTCGCCGGAGCCGGCGAGGCGGGCGCCGACTTGGGCGCCGCCGCGGGCTTCGGACCCGGGGTGGGCCGCGGGCCGGGGGCCGGCGCCGCGGGCTTCTCGGCCGCCGCGGGCCGCGGTGCGGGAGCACCGGGCTTCGGGGCGGCGGGACGGGCCGCCTGCGCCGGCGAGGGCGCCGGGGCGGCGGGCTTGGCAGGCGCGGCCTTGCGGGGCGCGCCGGGCTTCGCTGCGGACTTGCCGGCGTTGCCGCCGGGCCCCTGCAGCGCGTCGGTCAGTTTGCGTACAACCGGCGCCTCGATCGTCGAGGACGCCGAACGGACGAATTCACCGAGTTCCTGGAGCTTGGCCATGACGACCTTGCTCTCCACACCGAACTCCTTGGCGAGTTCGTATACCCGGACCTTAGCCACTTCGCTCCTTTTAGGTCCGGGTTACCGCCGGACCGTCGCTACTTCATGGGCGTACTCATCGCGTACTCATCGAGTGCTCATCGCAATCTCGACCTACTTCCAACTCGCGAGGTACCTGACCGCACGGGGTTCCGTGCCGTACTTCTTCCTACGGTGCCGACTGCTCGACGTACCGGCGGACGTCCGCGACGTCGAGCGGCCCCTGGACCCTGAAGGCCCTCGGGAACGCCCGGCGGCGGACCGCCAGGTCGAGACAGACCGAGGCGGGATGCACATAAGCACCCCGGCCGGGCAGCGTACCGCGTGGATCGGGGGCGCACTCGCCCTTGATCAACACGATGCGCAGCAGATCGCGCTTGGCCGCTCGCTCCCGGCATCCCACACAGGTTCGCTCAGGGCAGGCGCGGGCGTGCGTCCGGCCAGACACGTTTAAGTCTACCTCCCCGCACCGACCTCACCCCTTTGGGGCAAGAATCGAACGGTTGTTGTCGTGATCTCGCCATCGTCCTGCAACGCGACGACGGCGTTCCCTGTTCCCGCGCCGGTCCCGGGCACCGCTCCCGCGCCGGTCCCGGGCACCGCTCCCGGCCGCCCGGGAGGACCGGCGTCCGGGGCCTCAGCCCTGGGCGTCGGCGGGCTGCTCGGTGTCGGGGCGGATGTCGATGCGCCAGCCGGTGAGCCGCGCGGCCAGCCGGGCGTTCTGCCCCTCCTTGCCGATGGCCAGCGAGAGCTGGTAGTCCGGCACGGTCACCCGGGCGGACCGGGCGGCCAGGTCGACCACCTCGACCTTGGAGACCCGGGCCGGGGAGAGCGCGTTCGCCACCATCTCGGCCGGGTCGTCCGACCAGTCCACGATGTCGATCTTCTCACCGTGCAGCTCGGCCATCACATTGCGCACCCGGCTGCCCATGGGGCCGATGCAGGCGCCCTTGGCGTTCAGGCCCGAACGGGTGGAACGAACCGCGATCTTGGTGCGGTGGCCGGCCTCGCGGGCGATGGCAGCGATCTCCACCGAGCCGTCCGCGATCTCCGGCACCTCCAGGGCGAAGAGCTTCTTCACCAGATTGGGGTGGGTGCGCGAAAGAGTGACGGAGGGACCGCGCACGCCCTTGGCGACCCGGACGACGTACGTCCGCAGCCGCAGACCGTGCTCGTACTCCTCGCCCGGCACCTGCTCCTGCACCGGAAGGATCGCTTCCAGCTTGTCGTCCAGCTTCACCAGGACGTTCTTGGGGTCCTTGCCCTGCTGCACCTGGCCGGCGACGATGTCGCCCTCGCGCCGGGCATACTCGCCGAACGTCACGTCGTTCTCGGCGTCGCGCAGCCGCTGCTGGATGACCTGGCGGGCGGTGCTCGCCGCGATGCGGCCGAAGTCCGACGGCGTGTCGTCGAACTCCTTGGGCTCCTGCCCCTCCTCCAGGTCCGCCGGGTCCTCCTTCGCCCACACCGTCACATGGCCGGTCTGCCGGTCCAGCACGACACGGGCGTGGCGGCGGGCCCCCTCGGTGCGGTGGTAGGCGATGAGGAGGGCCGACTCGATGGCCTCGACCAGCAGGTCGAAGGCGATCTCCTTCTCCTGTGCCAAGCCCCTCAGGAGCTTCACGTCGATGTCCACGGCTACGCCTCCTCTTCCTTCTTGTCCTTGCGGTTGAACTCGATCTCCACGCGCGCCTTGGCGATGTCCGGGAAGGCGACGCGGCGGGCGGTGGGCTTGCGCCCCTTCACGCCCGGCACCTCGAGATCGAGGCCCTCGTCGTCCACGGAGAGGATGCGGGCCACCAGGTCGCCACCCTCATGAAGCTGGAACTTCACCAGGCGGCCGGTGGCGCGTACGTAGTGGCGGTGCTCGGTCAGCGGGCGGTCCGCGCCCGGCGAGCCGACTTCGAGGACGTACTCCTCGTCGCCCATCGCGTCCGTCTCGTCGAGCTTGTCGGAGATGGCGCGGCTCAGCTCGGCACAGGTGTCGAGCTCCACGCCCTGGTCCGAGTCGACGATGATCCTCAGCATCCGCCGCCGGCCCGCCCGGGTCACCTCGATCTCCTCGAGGTCCAGGTCCTTGGCGCTGACCAGCGGTTCCAGCAGCCCGCGCAGCCTTTCGCTCTGGGTGGTGCTCATCCGGGTGACTCCTCGGCCGCGTGTGCTGTTGTGGGATCGTCGCGTGTCAGATCAAAGGGTATCCGGTCAGGAGGGGTGTTGCCGTCCACCCTGTGGACGGCCGCGGGTACGCTCGCCTGCGGTGATCTTCGGAGCCTGATGAGGGAGTGACGCGTGGGGCGCACGGGAACGACACGCAGACGCGCGCTCGCCGTCACGGGCGCGCTGGCCGCGGGCGGCGCGCTCGGGGCGTGCACCGGGGACCGGCCGGGCGCCGCCCCGTCCGCCGCCGCCGAGCGGGCGGCCCGCGCCGAGGCCGCCCTGCGGCGCCGGTCGGCCGCCGCCAGCGCGGCCCTGCTCGCCCGGTACGACGCGGTCCTCGCCGCCCACGCCTCGCTGGCGCCCCGGCTCGGCCCGCTCCGCGCGGCGGTGGCCGCGCACGTCGCGGCCCTGGGCCCGGTGGGCGCCCCGCCGCCCCCGGGGGCGGCCACCACCCCGCCCGCGCCTCCCGCCCCGAGCGCGTCCACGGCGCCGGAGCCCCCGGCCCGCGCGGGCGTCCCCGCCTCCCCCGGGCCGGCCGCGCCGTCCGCGGTGCCCGCCGACCCCGGGGCCGCCGTGGCGGACCTGGCGGCCGTCACCCGGCGGACCGCCGACGCGCACGCCGCCGCCCTGATGGACGCCCCGCCCGAGTACGCCCGGCTGCTGGCGTCGGTCGCCGCGGCGGGCGCCACGCACGCGTACCTGCTGACCGCCCAGGGACCGCTGTCATGACCGGGACGCCGAGCCGGACCCCGGGCCGGGACGGAGACGGGGACGGGGACGGGGCCGCCCTGGAGGCCGCGCAGGCGGCGCTGGCCGCCGAGCACGCGGCGGTGTACGGGTACGGGGTCGTCGGCGGCCGGGTCGGCGACGACCGTACGGCCGAGGCCGCCGCCGCGCACGCCGCGCACCGCGCACGCCGGGACGCGATGGCCCGCGCGGTGCGCGACCTGGGCGGGAAGCCCGCCGCGTCGGCCGCCGCCTACGCGCTGCCCTTCCCGGTGCCGGACGCGCCCGCCGCCGTCCGGCTGGCCGCCGAGCTGGAGGACCGGGTCGCGGGCGTCTACTCCGACCTCGTACGGTCCTCCGGGGGCGCGCTGCGCCGGGAGGCGGCGAGCGCGCTGCGGGAGGCCGCGGTGCGGGCGGTGAGGTGGCGCGGCAGCGGCGTAGCCTTTCCTGGGCTCGCCGAGCGGAGCTGACGGCACGGGCCGGACGCGACCGCCGGGGCCGTGAGCCCCGGCCACGGTGAGCCACGGTTTCGAAGGGGAACGACGCACGCATGGGTTTTGAACCGCCGCAGCGACTGGTGCGGGCTCTCGGCGAGACGTACGGGGACGCCGCCGCCGGCGACTGGCTGACCCGCCTCCCCGAACTGGCCCGGCGGGCGGCGGAAGCGCGGGAGCTGGCCGTGGAGCGGGTGATCGCCCCGGGCGGGCGCAGCAGCCTGGTCGTCCTCGTACGGCTGCCGGACGGCACGCCGGCCGCGCTGAAGGTGGCGCCGCCCTTCGCCGCGCCGGACCTGGAGCGGGCCGCCCTCGCGCACTGGAACGGCTGGGGCGCGGTGCTCCCGCTGGACGCCGACGGCCCGGACCTGCTGCTGGAGCGGCTGCACACCGAGGTGAGCCTGCGGTCGCTGCCGGAGGCCAAGGCCCTGCTGGAGGCGGCGGGCACGGTGCGGCGACTGTGGGTGGCCCCGCCGGAGGGCCACGGTTTCGAGTCGGTGGCCGCCCGTACGGCGCGGCAGGCCGAGGCGATGCGGGCGGCCGGGGACGACGAGACGGGCGCGCTGGTGGCGGCGGCGCTGGACGCCCGCGACGGGCTGGTGGCGGACCCCGGCGAGGAGCTGCTGCTGCACGGGAACTTCCGGCAGGGCAAGGTGCTGGCCGGGGACCGGGCGCCCTGGCTGGCGGTCGGCCCCGACCCGCTCGTGGGGGAACGGGCGTACGACCTGGCACGGCTGGTCCGCGACCGGGTCGAGGACCTGGTGGCGGCGGCGTCGGGCGCGGCGGCGGGGCGGCGCCGGGTGAACAAGCTGGCCGACTCGCTGGACGTGGACCGCGAGCGGCTGCGCGGCTGGACGCTGTTCCGGGCGGTGGAGTCCGGGACGCGGGCGCTCGCGGCCGGGCGGCGGCAGGACGGCGAGCTGCTGCTGGAGTTCGCGGGCTGGCTCCACGCCTGAGCGGGGCCCGGGCCGGGGGGCCGGGGGCGGGGGCCGGGGGCGGTGGCGGGCCGATCCGCCGGGAAGAAATCTCCCCTTATGGGTGAACAGGTGCGATATTGGGCATAACGCCCGCCTACCCCATTCCGTACTCACCCCTCACTGAGCTCCGCACCCACCGACCCCGGCTCGGACGGGAGGCCGTCATGGTCGAGGAACTGCTGGCAGCGGCCGTGGCCGTCGGATCGGCCGCCGCGCTCTACCTGGCCGCCGCCGCCAAGGTCGTCAAACAGTACGAGAAGGGCGTGGTCCTCCGCTTCGGCCGGCTCCGCAGCGGCGTCCGCGGCCCCGGGTTCACCATGGTCGTCCCGTTCATCGACCGGATGAACAAGGTGAACATGCAGATCGTGACCATGCCGGTGCCGGCCCAGGACGGCATCACCCGGGACAACGTCACCGTCCGGGTGGACGCGGTCATCTACTTCAAGGTGGTCGACGCAGCGGCGGCGATCATCCGCGTCGAGGACTACCGCTTCGCGGTCTCCCAGATCGCCCAGACCTCCCTGCGGTCGATCATCGGCAAGAGCGACCTGGACGACCTGCTCTCCAACCGGGAGAAGCTCAACCAGGGGCTGGAGCTGATGATCGACAATCCGGCCGTCGAGTGGGGCGTCACCATCGACCGGGTGGAGATCAAGGACGTGTCCCTGCCCGAGACCATGAAGCGCTCGATGGCCCGCCAGGCCGAGGCCGACCGCGAGCGGCGGGCCCGGGTCATCAACGCGGACGCCGAGCTCCAGGCGTCCAAGAAGCTCGCCGAGGCCGCCGGGGTCATGTCGGACACGCCGTCCGCGCTCCAGCTGCGGCTGCTCCAGACCATCGTGGCCGTCGCCGCCGAGAAGAACAGCACGCTGGTGCTGCCCTTCCCGGTGGAGCTGCTGCGCTTCCTGGAGCGCGCCGCGCAGAACCCCCCGGCCGACCGGTCCGCCGGGCAGTCCCCCGCCCCCGGGCAGGCCCCCGCCCCGGGGCAGCACCCGCCGCTGCACGTGCACGACCCGCACCTGCACGACCTGCTGGAGCCCGAACGCGAACCGGCGCCGGCGCCCCGGTCACGGGACGACGACGCCGGTACGGCGGGCTGCATCTGATCCACCCGGCCGGGCGGGCGCCTTCGACGGGCGCCCGCCTCGGCGTGCCGGGCGCCGGGCGGGTGGGGTGCTCGGCGCCGGGTGGGCGGTGTGCTCGGCGCCGGGCGGGCGGTGTACTCGGCGCCGGGCGGCAGGCTCAGGCGGAGAGGCGGGCGACGGCCTCCTCGACCGTCAGCTCCTCGCGCTCACCGGTACGGCGGTCCTTCAGCTCCAGGACCCCGTCGCCCGAGCGGCGGCCGGCGACCAGGATCTTCGGTACGCCGATCAGCTCGGCGTCCGTGAACTTCACGCCCGGCGACACCCCGGCCCGGTCGTCCACCAGCACCCGCAGCCCGGCGTCCTTCAGCTTCTCGGACACCTCCAGGGCCAGCTCGGTCTGGAGGGCCTTGCCCGCGGCGACCACGTGCACGTCGGCCGGGGCGATCTCGGCGGGCCAGCACAGCCCCTGCTCGTCGGCGTGCTGCTCGGCCAGGGCCGCCACCGCGCGGGAGACGCCGATGCCGTACGAGCCCATGGTGACCCGGACCGGCTTGCCGTTCTGGCCGAGCACGTCGAGCTGGAAGGCGTCGGCGTACTTGCGGCCGAGCTGGAAGATGTGGCCGATCTCGATGGCCCGGTCGATCTTCAGGTCGGAGCCGCAGTGCGGGCAGGGGTCGCCCTCCTCGACCACCACGACGTCCAGGTACTGCTCCACCTCGAAGTCGCGGCCGGCGACCACGTTCTTGGCGTGCTTGCCGGGCTTGTTGGCGCCGGTGATCCAGCCGGTGCCGGGCGAGACGCGCGGGTCGGCGAGGTACCGGACCTTGTCCAGGCCCTGCGGGCCGACGTAGCCCCGTACCAGGTCGTCACGGCCCTCGAAGTCCTCGGCGGTGACCAGCTCCACGACGGCCGGGGCCAGGTGGTCCTCCAGCTTGCCGAGGTCCACCTCGCGGTCGCCGGGCACGCCCACGGCCACGATCTCGCCGTCCACCTTGACCAGCAGGTTCTTCAGCGTGCGGGACGCCGGGACGCCCAGGTGCGCGGCGAGCGTCTCGATGGTCGGCGTGTCGGGGGTGTCCAGCTCCTCGACCGGGCCGTGCGCGGTGGGGTCCTCGGGCTGCTGCTTGAACGTGACGGCCTCGGTGTTCGCGGCGTAGTCGCAGTTCGGGCAGTAGACGAAGGTGTCCTCACCGGCGGCGGCCGGCGCCAGGAACTCCTCCGACGCCGAGCCGCCCATGGCGCCCGAGACCGCCGAGACGATCTTGTGCTTCAGGCCGAGGCGGTCGAAGATCTTGATGTACGCGGCGCGGTGCAGCGCGTACGACTCCGCCAGGCCCTCGTCCGTGGTGTCGAAGGAGTACGAGTCCTTCATCTGGAACTCGCGGCCGCGCAGGATGCCGGAGCGAGGACGCGCCTCGTCGCGGTACTTCGTCTGGATCTGGTAGAGGATCACCGGCAGGTCCTTGTAGGACGTGCACTGGTCCTTGACCAGCTGGGTGAAGATCTCCTCGTGCGTGGGGCCCAGGAGGTAGTCGCCGCCCTTGCGGTCCTGGAGGCGGAACAGCTCGGCGCCGTACTCGCTCCAGCGGCCCGTGGCCTCGTACGGCTCCTTGGGCAGCAGCGCGGGCAGCAGGACCTCCTGCGCGCCGATGGCGTCCATCTCCTCGCGCACCACGCGGGAGACGTTCTCCAGGACCTTCATGCCCAGCGGCAGCCACGACCAGATGCCCGCGGCGTTGCGGCGGACATAACCGGCGCGGACGAGCAGCTTGTGGCTGAGCGTCTCGGCGTCCGCCGGGTCGTCGCGCAGTGTCTTGACCATCAACCGGGACATGCGCTGGACCTGGGCCATGGGGAACTCTCCTGCGGTGAAAAGTGTGATGGCTAGGAGGTTAGCTCCGGGGCGGCTGCCGAAGGAAATCAGTTCGGCCGGGGCAGCGGCAGCGGAGCGCCCATCACGGCGTACGGCTTCGCGGCGCTGGGGAAGTGCACCCGGCGGGCCAGGTCCTGGTAGCCGAGGGTCCGGTAGAGGGACCGGGCCGGGTTCTCCACGTCGATCGCCGACAGGATGGACCGCGGCTGGTCGGCGGCGTCCGTGATGGCGGTGATCAGCGCGCGGCCGATGCCCCGGGACTGGAAGCCGGGGTGGACGTGCAGCTCGGTGATCACGAAGGAGTCGTCGAGCCAGGAGACGTTGCCCTCGCGGACCAGGTAGGGCTGCACGACCGTCGACCACCAGTGCGTACGGTCGTTGGGCATCCCGTACACGAAGCCGGCGAGCCGCCCCTCGGGGGTGAGCGCGCCGTACGCGAGGGCGCCCGGGTTCTGGAGGTGGCGCAGCACGATGTGGCGGCGCACCGCGATCTCGTCCTCGGTGAGCCCGAAGGCGAGGGCCTGTACGGCGAGGGCGTCGTCCACGCGTGCGGCGAGGTCGACCGGCCCGATCACGACGTCGTCCATGCGGTGCTCATCCATGCTCGGACCCTACAAGCGGGGCGCCGCGCTCAGAACAGCACGCTCATGAACGTCCCGGTCTCCTGGAAGCCCACCCGCCGGTAGGCGGCCCTGGCCGGGAGGTTGTAGTCGTTGACGTACAGCGAGACGACCGGCGAGACGTCGGCGAGCGCGTACCGCAGCACGGCGGCCATCCCCGTCTCGGACAGCCCGCGCCCCCGGTACTCGGGCGCGACCCACACGCCCTGGATCTGGCACGCCTGGGGCGTCGCGGCGCCGATCTCCGCCTTGAAGACGACCTTGCCGTCGTCGATGCGGGCGAACGACCGCCCGGCGCCGACCAGTTCGGCGACCCTGGCCTGGTACAGCAGGCCGCCGTCCCCGGCCATCGGGGAGATGCCGACCTCCTCGGTGAACATCGCCACGCACGCGGGCATGATCACTTCCATCTCGTCCTTGCGGATGCGGCGGACGTACGGGTCGGGGGCGACGTCCTCGGACGGCCGGTCGGTGACCATCAGCGGCTGGTTGGGGCGGACGTCGCGGGCGGGGCCCCAGCTGGGTTCGAGGAGCCGCCACAGCCTCGCGGTCGGCTCGGCGGGGCCGACGATGGACGAGCAGCGGCGGCCGGCCCGGCGGGCGCGGTCCGCGAAGGCGCGGATGGCCTCGGGGGTGGCGCAGATGGGGACGAGGTTGGCGCCGGAGTAGCAGAGCGAGCGGAGCCGGCCGTCGGTGTACCAGCCCCACATCTCGCCGCCGAGGCGCCAGGGGTCGAGCCCGGCGACCTGGACGCGGGAGGTGACGAACGCGTTGGCGACCGGCTCGCTCTCCAGGATGGCGAGCGCGGCGCCGAGGTCGCTGGGCTCGAGGACCCGGGTGGTGGTCTGCGTCAACACGAAGGGGCCTCACCATGCGTTCCATACGGGTCCTGGCACTGTACCCGCCGGCCCCCCGAAACGGAGCGGCCCGCCCCCGAAGGCCGGGCGGCGGGCGGTGCGTTTGCGGGCGGTGCGTGGTGGGGCGGGCGCTCGCCGGTCGCGGTTGCGGGTGGTGCGTGGTGCGTGGTGCGGGCGGTGCACCCCGGTGGGGGTGGGGCGGGGCCCCTCCGGGCTCACCTCCTCGCGGTCGGCGGGGCACCCAGCCGGAAAGGGTGCCGTTACTCGCCGCCGATCCGCTGCGGGGGCGACCCTGCACGGCCCCACCCCGGCGCGTCGCCGACGCGGGCCGGTGGGGACAGGGGCACGGCCCCGCCCCGGCCGTCGGCCGACTGCGGCACGGTGGGTGTAGGGGCACGGCCCCACCCCGGTGGTACGCCGACTGCGGGCCGGGAAACGCGAACGCCCCGCGGGAGTCGCGGGGCGTTCGGGGACCGGGGGCGTCAGCTTACGGAGACCTCGGGCTCGCCCGACATCACGCCGTCCTTCTCCATCTGCTCGGCGATCTTCATCGCCTCCTCGATCAGCGTCTCGACGATCTTCGACTCGGGCACCGTCTTGATGACCTCGCCCTTCACGAAGATCTGGCCCTTGCCATTGCCGGACGCCACACCAAGGTCCGCCTCGCGGGCCTCGCCCGGGCCGTTGACGACGCAGCCCATGACCGCGACGCGCAGCGGGACCTCCAGGCCGTCGAGGCCGGCGCTCACCTGGTCGGCGAGCTTGTAGACGTCCACCTGGGCCCGGCCGCAGGAGGGGCAGGAGACGATCTCCAGGCGGCGCTGGCGGAGGTTCAGGGACTCCAGGATCTGGATGCCGACCTTGACCTCCTCCGCCGGCGGGGCGGAGAGGGAGACCCGGATGGTGTCGCCGATGCCCTCGGAGAGCAGCGCGCCGAAGGCGACCGCCGACTTGATGGTGCCCTGGAACGCGGGGCCGGCCTCGGTGACGCCGAGGTGCAGCGGGTAGTCGCACTGGGCGGCGAGCTGGCGGTAGGCGTTGACCATGACGACCGGGTCGTTGTGCTTGACCGAGATCTTGATGTCGCGGAAGCCGTGCTCCTCGAAGAGCGACGCCTCCCAGAGCGCCGACTCGACGAGCGCCTCGGGGGTGGCCTTGCCGTACTTCTCCAGGAGCCGCTTGTCGAGGGAGCCGGCGTTGACCCCGATGCGGATCGGGGTGCCGGTCTCGCCGGCCGCCTTGGCGATCTCCTTGACCTTGTCGTCGAACTGCTTGATGTTGCCGGGGTTGACCCGGACCGCGGCGCAGCCGGCGTCGATCGCGGCGAAGACGTACTTCGGCTGGAAGTGGATGTCCGCGATGACCGGGATCTGCGACTTCCTGGCGATCGTGGGGAGGGCGTCGGCGTCGTCCTGGGTGGGGCAGGCCACGCGGACGATCTGGCAGCCGGAGGCGGTCAGCTCGGCGATCTGCTGGAGCGTGGCGCCGATGTCGGAGGTGCGGGTCGTCGTCATCGACTGCACCGACACGGGCGCGTCTCCGCCGACGGCCACCGAGCCGACCTGGATCTTCCGGCTGACGCGCCGGTCGGCCAGCTTGGTCGGAACGGACGGGATACCGAGAGAAATCGCGGTCATCTGCTGTGCAACCCCAAGGTGTGGATCGAGGTCCCGAGATCGGCGGGCTCCGCCTTCGAGATTACAGGCCCCCGACGACACGGCCGGACACCGCGGGGTGTCCGGCCGTGGTCGTTCACGCGTACGTACGCCGTGGGTCTACGAGATTTTTACCGGGTTGACGATGTCGGCGACCAGGACGAGCAGGGTGAAGCAGATGAAGATGCCCGCCACGACGTAGGCCACCGGCATCAGCTTCGCCACGTCGAACGGGCCCGGGTCGGGGCGCCGGAAGACCTTGGCCACGTTGCGGCGTACGGACTCCCAGAGCGCGCCGGCGATGTGCCCGCCGTCCAGGGGCAGCAGGGGCAGCATGTTGAAGAGGAAGAGGGAGAGATTGAAACCGGCCAGGAGGGTCAGGAAGGTGGCGATGATGTTCTGGGTGGGGATGTCCAGGTTCATCACCTCGCCGCTGATCCGTGCGGCGCCGACGACGCCCACCGGGGAGTCCGCCTTGCGCTCGCCGTCGCCGAAGGCCGCGTTCCACAGGTCGGGGATCTTGGACGGCAGGGCGACGAGCGACTCGGCGCCGTTCTGGATCATGTCGCCCATGCGGTCCACGGACTGGCCGAAGGTGAGCGGGAGGATCTCCGTCCTGGCGGCGAAGCCGAGGTAGCCGGCGGGGACGTACTTGCCCTCGACGACCTCGCCGTCCGCGTCCTTCTGGACGACCTCGTTCTTGATGAGGGTGGGGTGGAGGGTCAGCCGCTCGCCGTCGCGGACGACGGTCAGGTCGGCGGGGCCGATGGTCTCGCGGATGCGCTGGGAGAGGGTGCCCCAGTCGTCGACGGGCCGCCCGTCGAAGGCCACGATCCGGTCGCCGGGCCTGAGGCCGGCGGCGTGGGCCGGGGAGACCGGGTCGCCCTTGGCGCAGGTGTCGCGCTGCTCGCTCTGCTCGATGACGCATTTCTGCACCCCGGCGACCTCGGTGGTCTGGGTGGCGAACCCGAAGGTCATCGCCACCCCGAGGAAGATCACGACCGCGAGGACCAGGTTCATGAACGGGCCGGCGAACATCACGATGACGCGCTTCCACGGCTTGCGCGTGTAGAACAGCCGGGTCTCGTCGCCGGGCTGGAGCTCCTCGTACGCCGCCGACCTGGCGTCCTCGATCATGCCGCGGAACGGGGAGGTCGAGCGGGCCTGGAGGCGGCCGTCGTCGCCGGGCGGGAACATCCCGATCATGCGGATGTAGCCGCCGGCGGGGATGGCCTTGATCCCGTACTCCGTCTCGCCCTTGCGCCGCGACCAGATGGTCGGGCCGAAGCCGACCATGTACTGCGGGACGCGGATGCCGAAGAGCTTGGCCGTGGAGAGGTGGCCGAGCTCGTGCCAGGCGATGGACAGGAGCAGCCCGACCGCGAACAGCGCGATGCCGAGGATCGTCAGCAGAATCGTCATGCGCGCGCCTCCGCGGTCGCCTTCGCCGTCAGTTCACGGGCCCGGGCGCGTGCCCAGGTCTCGGCCTCCAGGACGTCCGCCATGGTGAGGGAGGTTCCCGCGGTGGGGGTTCCGTGCTCGGTGACGACCGCCGTGACGGTGTCCATGATGCCGGTGAAGGGCAGCCGGCCGGCGAGGAACGCCTCGACGCACTCCTCGTTTGCGGCGTTGAACACGGCCGGGGCGGTGCCGCCCAGCTCGCCGACGTGGCGGGCGAGCCCGACCGAGGGGAACGCCTCGGTGTCCAGCGGGAAGAACTCCCAGGTGGACGCCTTCGACCAGTCGAAGGCGGGCGCGGCGTCCGGGACGCGCTCGGGCCAGCCGATGCCGATGGCGATCGGGCCGCGCATGTCGGGCGGCGTCGCCTGGGCGAGGGTGGACCCGTCGGTGTACTCGACCATCGAGTGGACGTACGACTGCGGGTGCACGACCACCTCGATGCGGTCGAAGGGGATGTCGTAGAGCAGGTGCGCCTCGATGACCTCCAGGCCCTTGTTGACGAGCGTGGCGCTGTTCACCGTGATGACCGGGCCCATGGCCCAGGTGGGGTGCGCCAGGGCGTCCTCGCGGGTGACGTGGGCCAGTTCCGCCTTCGTACGGCCGCGGAAGGGGCCGCCGGAGGCGGTGACGACCAGCTTGCGGACGTCGGCGCGGGTGCCGGCGGCCAGCGCCTGGAAGAGCGCGGCGTGCTCGGAGTCCACCGGGATGATCTGGCCCGGTTTGGCGAGCGCCTTGACCAGGGGGCCGCCGACGATGAGCGACTCCTTGTTGGCGAGGGCGAGGGTGCGGCCGGCCTCCAGGGCGGCGAGGGTCGGCGCCAGGCCGATGGAGCCGGTGATGCCGTTGAGCACGGTGTGGCAGGGGGAGGCCGCGAGCTCGGTGGCCGCGTCCGGCCCGGCGAGGATCTCGGGCAGCGGCTCGGAGCCGTACCGCCCGGCCAGCGCCTCCCGCAGCGCGGGCACCGCCTCCTCGCGCGCCACGGCGACCGTGCGCACCCGCAGCCGGTGCGCCTGCTCGGCGAGGAGCCCGGGCCGGCCGCCGGCGGCGGACAGGGCGGTGACGCGGAAGCGGTCGGGGTTGCGCAGCACCAGGTCGATGGCCTGGGTGCCGATGGACCCGGTGGAGCCGAGGACGACGATGTCCCGGCGGCCTTCGGAGGGGTCGAAGGCGATGTGCGGGTCTGCGAGGGGGGCTGGGCTGTCGCTCATGCCCCCCATTCTTGCCGCATCCGCGCCGCGGGCGGACCCCGGAGTCCCTATGCGGGGGACGTGAACTGCTCCCAGTGGGCGTGGAAGTCCGGGAACGTCTTGCGGACGCAGCCGGGGTCGTCGAAAGAGATGCCGGGGGTGCGCAGGCCGGTGACGGCGAACGACATCACGATGCGGTGGTCGCCGTGGGTGGTGATCCGGGCGGGTGCCGGGGTGCCGGGGTGGATCTCGATCCAGTCGGGGCCGGTGGTGGCGGTGATGCCGAGGCTCCGGAGGTTGTCGGCGCACGCCTGGAGGCGGTCGCACTCCTTGACGCGGGTATTGCCGACGTCCTCGATGCGTACGGGGCCGTCGGCGTAGGGCGCGAGGGCGGCGAGGGTGGGCATGGTGTCGGAGATGTCGCGCATGTTCACGGTGAGGCCGTGGAGGCGGCCGGTGCCGCGGACGGTGGTGGCGTCGGCGGTGGTGGTCACCTCGGCGCCCATCCGGCGCAGGACACCGGTGAAGGCGAGGTCGCCCTGGAGGGCGCCGGTGCCGAGGCCGGGGACGGTGACCTCGCGGCCGGTGAGCGCGGCGGCGGCGAAGAAGTAGCTCGCGGTGGAGGCGTCGGGCTCGATGGCGTAGGTGGTGGCGCGGTAGCCGGTGGGCGGGACGGTGAAGACATGGCCGTCGCGGGTGGGTTCGGCGCCGAAGGCGCGCATCATCGCGAGGGTGATCTCGACGTACGGCTGGGAGACCAGTTCGGTGACCGTGATCGTCAGGCCCTCGGCGGTGAGCGGGCCGAGCATCAGCAGGGCGGTGAGGTACTGGGAGGACTGGCCGGCGTCGAGGGTGAGCGTGCCGCCCTTGATGCCGGTGGCGGTGATCCGCAGCGGGTGGTGGCCCTCGGCGTCCTCGTGGTGGACGCCGGCGCCGAGCGCGCGCAGGGCCTCGGTGAGCGGGCCGAGGGGCCGGCGGCGCATCTGGGCGGAGGCGTCGAACCGGTAGTCGCCGTGGCCGGCGGCGGCGAGCGCGGGCAGGAACCGGGCGGTGGTGGCGCCGTCGCGGCAGTAGACGTCGGCGGTGGTGACCGCGGGCCCCGCGGGGCGCCCCTGGACGCGCCAGGCGCCGGGGGCCCGGTCGACGGCGTACCCGAGGGCGGTGAGCCCCTCGGCGAAGCCCTCGGTGTCGTCGGACACCAGCGGGCGCTGGAGCGTGGTGGTGCCGTCGGCCGCGGCGGCGAGGAAGAGGGCGCGGGCGGTGACGGACTTGGAGCCGGGGATGTCGATGGCGGTCACGGCGCCCATCCTGCCGTCCGGGGCGCGGTCGGCCGCGGGGTGTCTCACGGGCTGGGCGGCGCGTGCCCGCCCCGCCGGGCGGGCGGGGCGGGCACGGGGCGCGCGGGGCGGGCGGTCAGCGGATGGGGCGGTGGACGTTCTCCCGGGCGCTGGGGCCGGGGGTGGCGTCGGCGATCCAGGGGGCGTCGCCGCTGGGGTCGATGACGCCCTCCTCCAGCCAGGTGTACGTACCGGACAGGACGCCCTTGACGACCTTGCCGTCGATGTCGTCGGTGTTGGTCCAGAGCCGGCCGAACAGCTCCTCGACCCGGATGCGGGACTGGCGGCAGAAGGCGTCGGCGAGCTGGTACGCCTCGCGGCCGTGGTCCTCGGTGGTGCGCAGCAGTTCGGCGCGTACGCAGGCGGCGCTCATCGCGAAGAGTTCGGCGCCGATGTCGACGATCCGGCCGAGGAAGCCCTGCTTGGTCTCCATGCGGCCCTGCCAGCGGGACATGGCGTAGAAGGTGGAGCGGGCGAGCTTGCGGGAGGTGCGTTCGACGTAGCGGAGGTGGGTGGAGAGGTCGGCGTGCCCGGCGGGGTGGAAGTCGGCGTACGCGCGCGGCAACTGGCCCGGTCCGGCGACGAGTTTGGGGAGCCAGCGGGCGTAGAAGACACCGGCCTGGGCGCCGGCCTTCGCCTTGTCGCCGAGGGTCTTGTCGGGGTCGATGATGTCGCCGGCGACGGCGAGGTGGGCGTCGACGGCCTCGCGGGCGATCAGCAGGTGCATGATCTCGGTGGAGCCCTCGAAGATGCGGTTGATCCGCAGGTCGCGCAGGAGCTGCTCGGCGGGGACGGCCCGCTCGCCGCGGGCGGCGAGGGACTCGGCGGTCTCGTAGCCGCGGCCGCCGCGGATCTGGACCAGCTCGTCGGCGATGAGCCAGGCCATCTCGGAGCCGTAGAGCTTGGCGAGGGCCGCCTCGATGCGGATGTCGTTGCGGTCCTCGTCGGCCATCTGGCTGGCGAGGTCGACGACGGCCTCCAGGGCGAAGGTGGTGGCGGCCATGAAGGAGATCTTGGTGCCGACGGCCTCGTGCCGGGCGACCGGCTTGCCCCACTGCTCGCGGACGGAGGTCCACTCGCGGGCGATCTTCAGGCACCACTTGCCGGCGCCGACGCACATGGCGGGCAGGGAGAGCCGGCCGGTGTTGAGGGTGGTGAGCGCGATCTTGAGGCCGGCGCCCTCGGGGCCGATGCGGTTGGCGGCGGGGACGCGGACCCGGTGGAAGCGGGTGACGCCGTTCTCCAGGCCGCGCAGGCCCATGAAGGCGTTGCGGTTCTCGACGGTGACGCCCTCGGAGCCGGCCTCGACGATGAACGCGGTGATGCCGCCCTTGTGCCCCTCGGACTTCGGTACGCGGGCCATGACGACCATCAGGTCGGCGACCACGCCGTTGGTGGTCCACAGCTTGACGCCGTCGATGACGTACTCGTCGCCGTCCGGTACGGCGGTGGTGGCGAGGCGCGCCGGGTCGGAGCCGACGTCGGGCTCGGTGAGGAGGAACGCGGAGATGTCGGTGCGGGCGAGGCGCGGGAGGTAGGTCTCCTTCTGCTCGTCCGTGCCGAACTGCTTGAGGGGCTGCGGCAGGCCGATCGACTGGTGGGCGGAGAGGAGGGCGCCGACGGCCGGGTTGACGGAGCCGACGAGGGCCAGGGCCTTGTTGTAGTACACCTGGGTGAGGCCGAGGCCGCCGTACTTGGTGTCGATCTTCATGCCGAGGGCGCCGATCTCCTTGAGGCCGTCGATGACGGCGTCGGGGATGCGGGCCTCGCGCTCGATCAGGGCACCGTCGATCTTCGTCTCGCAGAAGTCGCGGAGCTTGGCGAGGAACTCCTCGCCGCGCTGGGCCTGTTCGGTGGCGGGCATCGGGTGCGGGTGGATCAGGTCGAGCCGGAAGCGGCCCAGGAACAGCTCCTTGGCGAAGCTGGGCTTGCGCCAGTCCTGTTCGCGGGCGGCCTCGGCGACCTGGCGGGCCTCGCGCTCGGAGACTTTGGGCTTGGGGTGGGGGCCGGACATGGTGGGCTCACCTCGCCGCGTTCGGGGGCGGCCGGCCGGTGGGTCCTACCGACCGGTACTTCCCCGACCGTATTACCCGATCGGAGCGGGTCCCAAAAGGCGGCCACCGCCTGGTGTGCGGGGGCCGCGGGCCGGTCCGCCGGCCGGTGGGCCCGCGCTGACCTGCGAGGACGCCCGGCGGGCGGGGGGTGGTGCGTTCCCCCGGCCCGGCTCGGCCGCCCGGGCAGGGCCGGGGGGCGGGGCGCGTGCCGGGCGGTGGGGCGGTCGGGCGCGCCCGGGCGGCTCGGTGGGGGCTTCTTGCGGGCGGCGGGCGGTGCGGTGCCGCGAGGACCGGGGCCTTCGTACGCGGTCGTACGCGGCCGCCGGCCGGGCGTCGCCCGCCTCACCGCCCGGTGGGGCGGGGGTCGCCGTCACCGCCCGGTGCGAGCCGGGCGGCGAGGCCGTCGAGGATCCGGTCGAGTCCATAGGCGAAGCGGTCCTCGCGCACCTGTTGCGGGTCCGTCTCTTCGCCCTCGTCGCCCTCTTCGCCGGAGTCCGGGCCGTGGGCCGAGAGCCACTCGCGCTCGGAGACACCACTGCGGGCGATCAGCGAGAGGTACGCGGCCTCGCTGGTGGCGATCCCGACGACGTACGCCATGAGCGCCCCGGCGGCCCGGTCGTCCTCACCCGCGGGGAAACCGGCCGCCCGGAACTGTGCGAGGAGACCCGAGGTCACGCGGACGGCGTTCGGGCCGACGTGGAGCAGCCCGACCTGGCCGAGTTCGGGGCCGACCCAGGTGTGGCGCAGGACCATCGCCCGCAGGTCGGCGGCCACGCGGGAGACCGCCGTGCGCCATGTCCCACGGGTGGCGGCGACCGGCGGGTCCAGCTCGCCGAACACGTCGTCCACGGCCAGCTGGATCAGCTCGTCCCGATTAGCCACGTGCCGGTAGAGGGACGTGGCACCGGCCTCCAGACGGGTGCCGAGCTTGCGCATGCTGAGCGCCTCCACCCCCTCCGCGTCCAGCAGCTCGATCGTCGCGGTCACGATCTGCTCCCGCGTCAGATGCTCCCGCTGCGGGCGTTGCGGACGTGTCCACACCGAGGTGATCGGCTTGGCGTCGTGAGGCATGGGTGGCCCACTCCTGTCGGTCGAGTCTGCGTGCCGGTCGGCCCTGATCGTACCGACACCGTACGCGTATTGCGTACGGCGATCGCAGCTGCGTACAGTGTTCGCATCGGGGGTTGCCGTACGCAGCCGTACGCCATGAGGGGAGTCGACCGTGCTGAACCGCATGAACTATGACGACAAGGGCGACTGGAGCGCCGAGGGACCGTGGGGCGCCCGGAATTCGGCCGGACGGCAGCTGGACCTCGCCCGGTGGCAGGCCCGCCTCGACCGGCTCTGCGCCGTACACCACGTGCCGGGAGCCTCCCTGGCCGTCCTCGCCGGCGGGACCGTCCACGAGCTGGCGAGCGGTGTGCTGCATAGCGGCACGGGCGTGGAGACGACGACCGAGTCGGTCTTCCAGATGGGCTCGATCGCCAAGATCTACACGGCCACCCTGGTCATGCGGCTCGTCGAGGACGGCCTACTGGACCTGGACGCGCCGGTCACGGACGTGCTGCCGGAGTTCTCCGCCGGTGGTCCCGCGGCGACCGCGATGATCACCGTCCGCCGGCTGCTCAGCCACACCAGCGGTCTCACCTGCGACTTCAATTACGACAGCGGGCGGGGGGACGACTGCCTCGCCATGTATGTCGAGGCCGCGAAGGACGTGGCGCTCGACTGCCCGCCCGGCAGCGCGATCTCGTACAGCAGCGTCGGCTACAACGTGCTCGGCCGGATCATCGAGGTGGTGACCGGCAAGGTCTGGGACCAGGCCCTCAAGGACCTGCTCCTGACCCCGCTCGGCCTCACCCGCACCATGACGCTGCCCGAGGAGGCGCTGCGTTTCCGCGCGGCCATGGGACACCTGGGCGAGCCCGGCCAGGAGCCGGACCCGGCGCCGGAGTGGGACATGATGCCGCGATCGGCTGGCCCGTACGGCAGGGTCATCGCCACCGCCGGCGACCTCGCCCGGCTCGCCCGCATGCACCTCGCCGGCGGCGTTGGCGAGGACGGTACCCGCGTGCTCTCCGAGGAGACCGTCGCCCTCATGCAGCGCCGGGTGGTCGACTGCCCCGACAAGTGGACGGTCAGCTCGGACGGTTGGGGCCTGGGCTGGGCCCTGTACGACTGGAACGGCGTCGAGGGCTACGGCCACGACGGCGCCTCCATCGGGCAGTACGCCTACCTGCGCGTGGTGCCCTCGGCCGGCGTCGCCGTCGCGCTGCTCACCAACGGCGGCGGCGCACGTGAGGTGTACACCGCGCTCTACCGCGAGCTCCTCGCCGACCTGGCCGGGGTGACCGTGCCGGAGCCCTTCGCCCCGGCCGCCACGCCGCCCGCGGTGGACTGGGCACCGCTCATCGGCACGTACCGGCGCGAGGGCGTGATCATCACGGTGACCGAGAAGGACGGCCAGGGGCAGGCGCTCTATGAGTTCGTC
The DNA here is from genome assembly GCF_043079975.1 of Streptomyces sp. NPDC015131. Lineage (NCBI taxonomy): Bacteria > Bacillati > Actinomycetota > Actinomycetes > Kitasatosporales > Streptomycetaceae > Streptomyces > Streptomyces sp. NPDC015131. The sequence goes on from NZ_JBIBVB010000009.1 coordinate 69,940, forward strand.
GACGGCATGAAGGACCTCTCCAAGCCCCTGCGGATCGACCTGCTGCCGGTCACGGAGACGGCCTTCGCCGGCACGGGCGTGGGCTCGGCCTTCAGCACGGACTACACGCCGGTGATCTTCTCCGCCCTGCCCGACGGCACGCGCTGCGTCTACATCGGCATGCGGTGCGCCCCCAGGAACGGCTGACCGGCCGCGCCGGCCGGGCGGTGCGACCACGCGCCGGCCGGGCGGTACGACCACGGGCCGGCCGGGCGCTGCGACCACGGGCCGGGCGGGCGGTGCGACCACGGGCCGGGCGGCCACCCCGTCGGCGTCGCAGCGATGCGGCGGACGCCGCCGGTTCGTGATCCCCTGTTGCCGGGCGGCCCCGCCGGTCCCGCCGGCCGGCCGCGCCCGTCACTCCCCCGGGCCCAGCGCCCGCCGCACCAGGTACCGCAGGTGGTCGTCCACCTCGCGCCGGGCGTCCCCGCCGGCCGCGTCCAGCGCGTCCAGTGCCCGCGCCACGAGCCCGGCCAGCTCCCGCCGCACGTCCGCCCACGCGCCGGGCGCCGCTCCCCCGGGCGGGGCGGCTGCGAGCGCCCCGGAGAGGGCGTCCGCGACCCTCCCCATGTCGCCGCAGAGGGTGAGCAGCCGCAGCAGACGCGGATCACCGGCCGTGCCCGGGCCCTCCCCGGCCGGCCGCGCCCCCCGGTCCCGGAGCCGCGCCTCCAGGACCGCCCGGCCGCTGCGGCCCTGGTCGTCGCCGTGGTCGTCGCCGTCGCCGTCGCCGAGGGAGGCCAGCGCGACCATCGCCGTCACGACGACGTCCGCCAGCTCCTTCCGGGCGTCCTCCCAGGTGTGGGAGGCACCCTTGCGGGGGTTGGCGCCGAGGGCCCCGTGGACGGCCTCGGCGACCTCGCCCAGCTCCTCGGCGACCTTGAGCACCCGCAGCAGCCGGGTGTCGGCGCCCGTGGCCGGCGCCGCCTCCACGTCCAGCCACCCCCGCAGCCGCTCCACCCGGTCCCAGGTCCCACCGTCCACGCCGCCTCCTCGGTTCCGGGGCAGGAGGCCGGCCCTCGTCCGCCCCACGCCCCGATGATGACCGGCGCCGACCCGACCGGGCAGGCGAACGCTGGTCCGGCACCCGGCAGGTCGTCCTCTCCGACGCGACCTTCCACACCTGCGACTTCGCACAACTCCGCGCCGAGGACACCTCGCTGGTACGGGCGGTGCTCGCGTCCCGCCGCGTCACCGGCTCCTCCTGGAGCACGAGCCACCTCCTGGACGTCCGGGTGGTGAACTGCCGCGGCGACATGTCCCTGTGGCGGCACTCCACGTTCAAGGGCGTCGTCTTCGAGCAGTGCAACCTGCGCGCCGCCGACTTCCAGTGGGCGGAGATGCGCGACGTCCTGTTCACGGGCCGCGACCTGAGCAGTGGGCGAGCCGCCGCGGATGCCGTCTTCGGCGGGCTGTTGAACGGGCAAACAACTGTGCCGTTTCGCAAGCCGAGTTGCGGGGTGCGCCGGCGGGGCGAAGAATTTGATCTGGAGTGCCAGTGCACCGTTGAGCCTTTCGCGGTTCCGGTGGCCAAGGGCCCGTTCCCGGGTCACGCCCACAACGGCAGAGCCGTACCCCACAAGCGCATCTGGAATTGTCATGGCCAAACTTGCCCGGCGAAGGATTTCCCGCGTGCTCGGCGCCTCTTGTCTGGCCGCCTCTCTGGCGGTTCCGGTCGGCGTGGGCACCGCTGTCGCCGCACCGGCCGCCGCGCCCGCGCAGGCGGCGTCGGCCGCGCAGCCCGATCCGCCGGACCCGCCGCCGCAGGAGGAGGAGCAGCAGCCCCCGCCGCAGGAGGAGCAGCCGCCGCCTGAGGAGCAGCAACCGCCGCAGGAGGAGCAGCAGCCGCCCCAGGAGGAGCAGCAGCCGGAGCAGCAACCCGAGGAGCAGCAGCCGCCGCAGGAGGAGCAGCAGCAGGAGGACGGGCAGCAGCTGATAACCCCTCAGCAGCAACAGCAGTTGCAGCAGCAGGCCGCGCAGGCACCGGATCAGGTGAAAGCCGACCTGAACGCCGCGCTGGCCGAGGCGCTGAAGGTGATCAACGACCCGAACGCCTCCGCGGAGGACAAGGAGGTCTACGGCTTCATCGTGGCGGACATCAGCAAGACGCTGAACGCCATCGACAGCCCGAACACGTCCGCGGCGGACAAGGCCACGTACACGAAGTTCCTCGCCGGGATCACCGGAGCGCTGAAGCTCGCCCAGGCCCCGAACCAGTCGGCGGACCAGAAGGCGGCGTACCGGGACATCGCCGACGACCTGGCCTACTGGGTGACGCGGATGCAGAGCCCCACCATCTCGGCGGCGGACAAGGAGTACTACAAGACCAAGGTGGAGCTGCTGAGTGACGCCATGATCGCGCTGTCGAAGCCGCAGGGCCCGCCGAAGCCCCCGGAGGAGAAGGCGAAGATCGAGAAGGGCGTGCAGAAGAACCTCGGCGCCCTGAAGGCGAGCCAGAACCCGAACACCAAGCCCAAGGACCCGAAGGACCAGGAGCAGATCAAGCAGGTCATCGAGAAGAACAGCCAGGCGCTGGTGACGGTTCAGGACCCTGACGCGTCGGAGCAGGAGCGCAGCGACGCCCAGCAGACGATCGACGCGCTCGACGGGGCCACGCAGAACTCCCAGTACCAGGAGTTCCTCGAAGAGGTGAAGCGCCTCGGCGCCTCGGGCGAGTGCGTGAGCTCGATCGAGGACCGCACCAACGAGGCGGGCTGGCCGGAGGGTTCGCTCTGGGGCCTGTCCAACTCCGCCTGTCAGGACACGGTCGCCGCCGGTGCCGACGACGACACCAAGTGGGCCCCCGTGTTCGAGTGTGTGGCCAACAAGCCGTTCTCGGAGTGCGTGGCGACGATCCCCAAGGAGTGACGCGAGGAGTGACGCGAGGAGTCACCCAGCGGATCGCCCTCGGTCCGCCGTGGGCACGGAGGGATGAGAAAGGCGGCCGGAGCCCCCGCACAGTGGGCTCCGGCCGCCGGTCGTGGGCCGTACGTGTGACGTACGGTCAGAGAGCGAGGCCCGTGAGGACCAGGACCCGCTCGTAGGTGTAGTCGTCCATCGCGTACCGGACGCCCTCGCGGCCGACGCCGGACTGCTTGGCACCGCCGTACGGCATCTGGTCGGCGCGGTAGGAGGGGACGTCACCGATGATCACGCCGCCGACCTCCAGGGCGCGGTGGGCGCGGAAGGCGGTCTGCAGGTCGTGGGTGAACACACCCGCCTGGAGGCCGAACTTGGAGTCGTTGACCGCGGCGAACGCCTCGGCCTCGCCGTCGACCTTGTGGAGGGTCAGGACCGGGCCGAAGACCTCCTCGCAGGCGAGGGTGGTGCCGGCGGGCAGGTTCTCCAGGACGGTCGGGGCGTACGTGGCGCCCTCGCGCTTGCCGCCGGTGAGGAGCCTGGCGCCGGCCGCGACGGCCTCGTCCACCCAGCTCTCGACGCGCTTGGCGGCGTCCTCGCTGACCAGCGGGCCGACGTCGGTGGCGTCGTCCGACGGGTCGCCGGTGCCCTGGGCCTCGACGGCCGCGGTGACCTTGGCGACCAGGCGGTCGTACACGGAGGCGTCGGCGATGACCCGCTGCACCGAGATGCAGGACTGGCCGCCCTGGTAGTTGGAGAAGGTGGCGATACGGGTCGCCGCCCAGTCCAGGTCCTCCTCGGAGGACCAGTCGCCGAGGACGACGGCGGCGGCGTTGCCGCCCAGCTCCAGGGTGCAGTGCTTGTGCGGCACGGACTCCTGGATGGCGTAGCCGACCTTGTCGGAGCCGGTGAAGGAGATGACCGGCAGGCGCTCGTCCTTGACCAGGGCCGGCATCCGGTCGTTGGTGACCGGCAGGATCGACCAGGAGCCGGCCGGCAGGTCGGTCTCGGCGAGCAGCTCGCCGAGGATCAGGCCGGACAGCGGGGTGGCGGGCGCGGGCTTGAGGATGATGGGGGCGCCGACGGCGATGGCCGGGGCGACCTTGTGGGCGCACAGGTTCAGCGGGAAGTTGAACGGCGCGATGCCGAGGACGACGCCCTTGGGGAAGCGGCGCGTCAGGCCCAGGCGGCCGGTGCCGCCGGCGTCGGTGTCGAGGCGCTGGGCGTCGCCGCCGTTGAAGCGGCGGGCCTCCTCGGCGGCGAACCGGAAGACGGACACGGCCCGGCCGACCTCGCCGCGGGCCCACTTGATCGGCTTGCCGTTCTCGGCGGAGATCAGGAGGGCGATCTCCTCGGTGCGCTCGGCGAGCCGCTTCGACACGTGGTCGAGGGCGGCGGCGCGTACGTGGGCCGGGGTGGCGGCGAACTCGTCGGTCACCGCGTGGGCGGCGGCCACGGCCTCCTCGACCTGGGCCTCGGTGGGCACGCTCACCCGGCCGACGGTGCGGCCGTCCCACGGGGAGGTGACGTCGAAGGCGGTCTCGCCGGTGGCCTCGCGGCCGGCGACCCAGAAGGCGGTGGCAGTCATGAGTGGATCCGGCCCTTTCGAAGCTGTGCGGGGTGGGGGGTTCCTCTGCTCACACGGTAGGGCCGGTCGGGCGCACGGTCGCTTGTCCGGGATGGAGTGGTGCCTCGCGTCAGTTTCGCCGTTCCGTACTGACAATGAGGCACACCCCGGCCACGACGACCGCGCCGCCGAGCGCGATCGGCCAGGTGACGGCCTCGCCGAGGATCAGCGCGCCGAGGGCGACGGCGACGACCGGGTTGACGTACGCGTAGGTGGCGACGAGCGAGAGCGGGGCGCTCTGGAGCAGCCAGGCGTACGCGGTGAAGGCGACCAGCGACCCGAAGACGACGAGGTACGCGAAGGCGGCCCAGGAGCGGCCGGAGATCGCGGCCGCGTCCAGCCCGTGGTGCTCGCCGCGGAGCAGGCCGAGCAGCAGGCAGCCGAGGCCGCCCGCGACCATCTCGTACGCGCTGGCCGTGAAGGGGTTGGCCGGCATCGGTACGCGCGAGGCGGAGAACGAGCCCGCCGACCACAGCACGGAGGCCACGACGACGGTCAGGACGCCGCCGATGCGCACGTCACCGCTGAGGCCGGGGAGGGTGAGTACGGCGAGGCCGGCCAGGCCGAGGAGGACACCGGCGTACGCGCCCGGGCCCGGCCGCTCCCCGAACGCGGTCCGCAGCACGACGACCCAGGCGGGCACGATCGCCACCAGCAGGGCGGCGAGGCCGGACGGGACGGAGGTCTCGGCGAGGACGACGAGCCCGTTGCCGCCGAGCAGCAGGAGCAGGCCGACGACGGCGGCGGAGGTGAGCTGCGCGCGGGTGACCCGGAGGACGCCGAGGCCCTTGCGGGCGGCCAGCAGGGCGGCGAGCAGCACCCCGGCGAGGACGAAGCGGACGCCGGCGGAGAGGAAGGGCGGCATGGTCTCGACGACGACCCGGATGCCGAGGTAGGTGGAGCCCCACACCACGTACACGATCGCCAGCGCGGCCCACACGGCGCCGGTGATACGGCGGGGGGCACTCTTCACGAGGCGGCCGCCCTCCACGAGGCGGCTGCCCTTCACAAGGCGGCCGGCGGGGGCGGGGGCCTGGTCGGAGGCGGGGACTGGGGCCTGGTCGGCGGGTGCTGGGGCTTGGTCGGCGGGTGCTGGGGCTTGGTCGGCGGGGGCTGGGGCGGCGGGGGCCCGGTCGGCGGGGCGGCTTGTCATGCTCCGGAGGCTAGGGAGGGGCGTTCGGGCGCGGCAATGTCTTTACGACGGTGGGATGCCGGTGTCACGAGGCCGGCGCGCCGCCCGTCGCCTTGAGGGCCAGCCACAGCTCCATGCGGACGTCCGGGTCGTCCAGCGAGCGGCCCAGGATCTCCTCCACGCGGCGCATCCGGTACCGCAGGGTGTGCCGGTGGACGCCCAGGTCCGCGGCGGCGGCGTCCCACTGGCCGTGGCGGGAGAGCCAGGCGCGCAGGGACGCGACCAGGTCGCCGCGGCCGGTCGCGTCGTGCTCGTGCAGCGCCCGCAGCATCCCGTCGGCGAACGCCCGTACCGCGTCGTCGGCCAGCAGGGGCAGCACCGACCCGGCCGCCAGTTCCTCGTGTTCGACCAGGGCGCGACCGCGCCGGCGGGCGACCGACAGGGCCTGCTCGGCCTGCTTGTAGGCGGTGCCCGCGGCGATCGGGCCGGTCGGGGCGGACAGCCCGACGACGACCCCGGCCTCCTCCGCCTCCTTCTCGGCGTACGCCCCGCAGGCGTCCGCCACCGCTCCCCCGTCGCCGGCGAGCACCACCAGCCGCTCCTCGCCCTCGGGCACCGTGAGCACCGCCTCGCCGGTACGGGCCGCCGCGGCCTCCAGCGACTCGGCCAGCGCGGGCAGCGGGGCCTCGGCGGCCGGGTCGCGGTCGCCGGCCGCCGGTTCGGCGATCAGCAGCCGGAACGGGGCGTCCAGCAGCTCTCCGTACAGGTCGCCGGCCACCGCCCGGGCGTGGTCCGGCTGCCCGGCGAGCATCATGCGGAGCACCGCCACGCCGAGCCGCTGCTCGGCCGCCTGGAGGGAGCGCGACCGCTCGGTGGTGAGCGTCAGCAGGGCGATGGCCGAGTGGACGGCGTACCGCTCCGCCGTGCCGAGCGGCGCCCCGGTGCCCACCGCCAGCGCGCCGCGCACCCGCCGCCCGCTGCCCAGCGACTGCAGCTCCACCCGGTCGTCGGTGCCGCCGACCACGGCGCTCGCGGGGGCGGCCCGCTCCCGGAGGCGCTGGACGTCGGGGGTGAGCCGGCCGGCCCGGCGCGCCGCCCACTCGGGCGCCGCCGCGAGCACGGCGCCGGACGCGTCGTACAGCGCCGCCCAGCCGTCGACGTGCGCGGCGAGCCGGGCGATCACGGCGGCGGGGCCCTCGGCGAGGGCGGCCCGGGTCATCTCGCGCTGGGCCTCGAAGCCGGCGGTGACGGCGCGGTACTGGTCGGCGGCGACGGCCGCCGAGACCGCTTTGGAGATGGCGAGGAACGGGGTGCGCCGCGGTACCTCCAGGAGGGGGAAGTCCTCGTCGCGGGCGGCGTCCACGAGGGCCTGCGGGGTCTCGTCGTAGTTGACGCCCACGGCGAAGCCGAGGCCGACGACCCCGGCGTCGGACAGCCGCTTGACGTAGCGGCGCATGGCCTCGGGGTTCTCCGCGTCGAGCTTCATCGCGGTGACCATCAGCAGCTCGCCGCCCTCCATGTAGGGGACGGGGTCGGCGAGCTCGCTGACGTGTGCCCAGCGCACGGGGGTGTCGAGGCGGTCCTCCCCGGCGCGGACGGTGAGCTTCAGCGCCGAGTGCTGGACGAGCGAGGCGAGCGTGAGCGGCATGGCGGGGACCGTCGGACTTTCGGAGGCTGCGGCGGCGCCTGGGCGGGGCGCCCGGACACGGGGCGGGGCGGTGTCGGGGGCGGAGCCGGCGGAACTTTGCGCCGTCCCGTAGGAACGACTTCCCTCAATTCTGCCAGGTTGTACGGTGCCGCCTCAGGTGCGCAGGTCCACAAGAAGCGGAGGGACGTGTTCCCCCCGGACGCCCGTCAGGGACAGTACGGCATGCCCGGGCGGGACCGCGTGGGCGAGGTCCGAGGCGGACCAGCGCTGCCGCTCGACCTCCCGGACGGTCACCGCCTCGGCCGTGGCCGCCTTGCCGGTGACCAGGCGGCGCAGGAAGTGCAGGGCCTTGGTGAGCGGCTCGTCGGCGATGATCTGCCGGTTGGTGACGTCCCGGGTCTGGACCCACTCGGTGCCCCAGGTCTCGGCGAACCGGCCGCCGTCCCAGGACGCGATCCCGGCGAACGCCATCCGGCACCCCACCGCGCCCAGCAGGGGCCCGCGCAGGGCCTCGGGCACGTCCTCCAGGGTCCGCAGCGCCAGGACGACGCCGGCGTGGGCGGAGCGCAGCCGCTGGACGGCGCGTACGGAGTCGGCGGTGACGGTGTACGTGGCGTCGTCCAGCACCAGGCAGGCGAACAGCGAGCGGTCCGCGCGGGTCAGCGCCGCCTCGGTGAACTGGGCCATCAGCAGCCGGGCCACGATCCGGGACGCCTCGGCGTGGCCGCGCTCGGGCAGGTCCACCCGGACCCGCAGCGGGTGCTCGACGGCGCGCGGCGAGAACCGGCGCCCCTCCTCGCCAGTGCGGAAGAAGCGGGCAAAGGCGGGCCGGTCGAGGAAGGCGATCCGCTCCGCGAGCAGCACCCCGACCTCGTCGCCGCGCTCGGCCTGCCGGGCCCGGGCGTCCAGCTCGCGCAGCTGGGCGGGGTCGTGGGCGACGGCCGCGCGCAGCTCGGCGAGCGCTCCGGGCGCGCCGCCGAGCAGCTCGCGCAGCTCCGGTACGGCCGGGAAGTGGCCGTGGGCGGCGCGGTAGGGGCCGATGAGCTGGGCCAGGGCGGTGGCGGCACGGCGGCTGTCGGGGACGAGGTCGCCGACGAGGGCCTCGGCGAGCATCCGGGCGGCCTCGTCCGGGTCCTCGGCGCCGCCGTACAGGTCGAGGTCGTGCGTGGAGTCGGGGCGGCCCACGGAGACGATCACGTCGAACGCCTCGTCGGGGGCGAGCGCGGTGCCGTGGGCGGTCACGGCGATGACGGCGGCGCGGTTGGCGAGGGCCTGGAGGCACAGGGACTCCACGACGGGGCGGATCAGCCGGACCGTCTTGCCGGACCCGGCGGGCCCGACGGCCAGCAGGGAGGTGCCGAGCACGGCGGGCTCCAGCGCCACCCCGGTCGTCCGCCGGGCGTACGGGTTGCGGGGGTGGTCGGCGGCGGTGCCGATCCGCACCTGGGCGGTGGCCAGGTCGTGCGCGGCGGTACGGACGGGCAGGTCGCGGACGCCCGAGGGATGGGCACAGGCGGCGGGCCCGTGGGCGCGCACGGCGTCGGTGAACGCGGCGAGCCGGTCCGGGTGGGTGCGTACGCCCTGCCACGCGCGCCGGATGCGGGCGTAGTCCACGTCGCGCAGCGCCCCGGAGCGGGTGGCGTCGGCCAGCCGCGCCGCCGCGTCCCCGAGCCCGGCGTCCCGCAGCTCGGGCCAGTCGACCGGATCGGCGTCCGGGGGCGGCGGCGGGGGCGGGGCGTCCTTCTTTTTGGCGTATCGGCGCCAGATCTCGGGGATGTGGCCGATCCGGGCGAAGAAGACCAGGAACCCGCCGCCGACGATCGCGTAGTAGACGTAGCTGGCGGTGGCCCAGGTGCCGGGCTGGGTGCGCCACTCGTCGGGGGTGAGGACCAGCAGGGGCCACAGCCAGTAGTACCCGAGGTACCCGTTCCACAGGAGGGACCACAGGAGCCAGCCGCTGAGCAGGGCGATCAGGGCGCCGGCGAACAGCCTGCGCGCGGGCACCGCCTCCGGCTCCTCCTTGGGGCGGGGCCGGTGGCCGAGGCGCCAGACACCCGGCTCGGCGGGGGGCCGGGGGGTGCGCAGCCACGCGGCCGTCCCCCCGGCGGCGGGCGCCGGGGCATGCCGGGGCGGAGGCGGCACGGCCGGCTTCCCGACGTGGCTGCGCCGTGCCTCGTACGTACCGTCCGTCTCCATGAACCCCTGCCCCCTGACCAGCCGGGTCGCGCGTGCCTGTGCATCCGTCAATCTAGTGCGTGGACCGCCGTCTTGGCCCGGGAGCCGGGGGCGCGGCTCGTGCCGTGCGCCCGGCGGCACGGGTCACAGGTACTGCGCGACCCAGGGTTCCCGGTCCGCCGCCGCGGCGGCCAGCCGGAGCGCGCCGCGGGCGACCACCGTTTCCGGGTCCTCGATCCGGGCCACGGCACAGGCGTCCCAGAGCTGGGGCAGCGCGTGGGCACCGGCGGTGGCCAGGGCGGCGTCCCAGTAGCCGGGGTAGCCGAGGGTGCCGCCCGCCGTCCGGAGCGTGCCGGGATTGAGGCTGTTGACCAGCGTGGCCATGGCGAGCTCGAGCGCCTCCCCGGCCGCGTCCACGGCCGCGCGGACGGCGGAGTCCCCGGCGGCGAGCGCCGAGTGGATCTCCGCGGGCTCGAGGCCGGTGGCGCGGACGAGGGCGGCCCCGCCGGCCAGGTCGTCGAGCCGGCGGATGCCCCGTGGCGTGGGAAGCGGCATGTACCCGATCTCGCCCGCCCAGCCGCGCGAGCCGCGCAGCACCCGCCCTTCGTGCAGGCAGGCCGAGCCGACGGCCGTCCCGCAGAGGAGGACCGCGACGGTCGGCGTCCCGTCGACCCCGGCGGCCTCCTCCGCCAGGGCACCGCGGATGTCGTTGACCAGGACGCGGGGCACACCGGAGGCGGCGGGTCCGGGCCAGCCGGTCAGCCCGGGCAGGACGTCGCAGACGGTCACACGGCCGTTCTCGACGAGGCCGGGGACGGCGACGCCCAGGGAGGCGGGCGTCAGCCGGTGGTCCGCGAGGAAGCGCCCGACGGCGGTCCGGACGGCCTCGGGCGTGGTTCCGGGTCCGGTGTCGGCGCGGCGGGTCAGAAGTTCGTCCCGGCCGGCCGGGCGGGCGACCATGAGCAGCTTGGTCCCGCCGATGTCGATGCCCACGGCAGCGGACGTCACCTGTCGCCTCCCCGGTGCGCGGTGTGATCGCCACCCTACCGGCGGGCCGCCGTCCCGGCCGGAGGGGCGGGCTATGTCCGTCCCGGACAAGGACACGGCACGAACCACTCCCTAACGGAGCATGCCTGCACCCCTCCCCCGCGCCTAGCCTGCGGAAGAAACACCAGCTGCGTCCGAAAGACCCCACCCCCAGGAGCCCCGCATGACCGAAATCCCGCAGGAGCGCCGCGTCGTCACCGCCATTCCCGGCCCGAAGTCGCAGGAGCTTCAGGCCCGCCGTCTGTCCTCGGTGGCGGGTGGCGTGGGCTCCGTGCTGCCGGTCTTCACCACCCGTGCCGGTGGCGGTGTCATCGAGGACGTCGACGGCAACCGTCTGATCGACTTCGGTTCCGGTATCGCCGTGACCTCCGTGGGTGCCTCCGCCGAGGCCGTCGTGCGCCGGGCGAGCGCCCAGCTGGAGCAGTTCACGCACACCTGCTTCATGGTCACGCCGTACGAGGGGTACGTCGAGGTCTGCGAGGCGCTCGCCGAGCTGACGCCGGGCGACCACGCCAAGAAGTCCGCGCTGTTCAACAGCGGTGCCGAGGCCGTCGAGAACGCGGTCAAGATCGCCCGTTCGTACACCAAGCGCCAGGCCGTCGTCGTCTTCGACCACGGCTACCACGGCCGTACGAACCTGACGATGGCGCTGACCGCCAAGAACATGCCGTACAAGCACGGCTTCGGCCCGTTCGCGCCCGAGGTCTACCGGGTGCCGGTGGCCTACGGCTACCGCTGGCCCACCGGCCCGGAGAACTGCGGCCCCGAGGCCGCCGCCCAGGCCATCGACCAGATCACCAAGCAGATCGGCGCCGAGAACGTCGCCGCGATCATCATCGAGCCGGTGCTGGGCGAGGGCGGCTTCATCGAGCCGGCCAAGGGCTTCCTCCCGGCGATCGTGAAGTTCGCCAACGACAACGGCATCGTCTTCGTCGCGGACGAGATCCAGTCCGGCTTCTGCCGCACCGGCCAGTGGTTCGCCTGTGAGGACGAGGGCGTCGTCCCCGACCTCATCACCACCGCCAAGGGCATCGCGGGCGGCCTGCCGCTCGCCGCCGTCACCGGCCGCGCCGAGATCATGGACTCCGTGCACGGCGGCGGCCTGGGCGGCACCTACGGCGGCAACCCGGTGGCCTGCGCCGGTGCGCTGGGCGCCATCGAGACCATGAAGGAGCTGGACCTCAACGGCAGGGCCAAGCGCATCGAGGAGGTCATGAAGGGCCGCCTCGCCGCGATGCAGGAGAAGTACGAGATCATCGGCGACATCCGCGGCCGCGGCGCCATGATCGCCATCGAGCTGGTCAAGGACCCGGCGACCAAGCAGCCGAACCCGGAGGCCGCCGCCGCGCTCGCCAAGGCGTGCCACGCCGAGGGCGTGCTGGTGCTGACCTGCGGCACCTACGGCAACGTGCTGCGCTTCCTGCCGCCGCTGGTCATCGGCGAGGACCTGCTCAACGAGGGTCTCGACGTCATCGAGAACGCGTTCGCGGGCGTGTGACGCACCGCTTGTGAAGAACCCGTGGGGGGCCCATGGCGGGATGGAGATCCGGCTGTCGGGCCCCCTTTCCCTGCCGTACGGTTTCCGCAGATGAGAGAAACACCCCGCCCGCAGGGGACTGCGGGCGGCTCCGGGACGGAGCCTCCCCAGCCCTGTCCTGGTCGTGCCCTCGCGCACACCGCCGGTGCCTCTGGCTCCGGTTCTCCTCACCGATCGGACAGCCGCCCGCCCCACACCCCCCGGGGCGCGCGGCGCACCGGTCCTGACGGCCGCCCCGGAACCACCCCCCCTGTTCCGGGGCGGCCGGCTTTTCTCTTCCGGCTCCTCTGGGCGCTGCCGGTCCTGTTCGGGCTGATCACCTGGCAGGTCGTCGCCGGCGGCCCCCTCGCCCGCCTGGACGCGCGCGTGAGCCGCGCCCTGGCCGGCCGGGGGCCCACCGGGCTGACCGAGTTCCTCGCCGACCTGGGCGGCCTGCCGGTGGCGCTCCCCGTCCTCGCGGCGGCCATGGCGTACGCGGTATGGCGCGGCCGGCGGGCCCGGGCGCTGTACGCGGGGCTCGCCATGGCCCTCGTACCGGCGCTGGTCGTACCGCTGAAGCTGCTCACCGACCGGCCCGGGCCGCTCACCCCGGAGACCGGCTACTACCCCTCGGGGCACACGGCGACCGCGCTGGTGGCGTACTGCGGGGCGGCGCTGCTGGTGCACCGGCGCCTGGTGCCCGTCGCGCTGCTGCTCACGGCGGCGACGGGCACCGGTCTGGTGCTGCGCGGCTACCACTGGCCGCTGGACGTGCTGGCGAGCGCCTGCCTGTTCGGGTCCCTGGCGCTGGTCAGCTCCACCGGTAGGCGTCGAAGTTCCGGGAGAACTCCCAGCCGCCGAACCGGTCCCAGTTGACCGACCAGGTCATCAGCCCGCGCAGCCCCGGCCAGACGCCATGGGTGCGGTACGTGCCGCAGCCCACCGCCCGGGTCAGGCAGTCGAGCGCCTTGTTCACCTCGGCGGGCGGGGTGTGGCCGTTGCCCGCGTGGGGCGAGGCGGGCATCCCGATGGCGACCTGCTCGGGGCGCAGCGCCGGGAAGAACCGGTTCGCGTCGCCGGCGACGGGGAAGCCCGTGAGGAGCATGTCGGTCATGGCGATGTGGAAGTCGGCGCCGCCCATGGAGTGGTACTGGTTGTCGAGGCCCATGATCGGGCCCGAGTTGTAGTCCTGGACATGCAGCAGGGTGAGGTCGTCGCGCAGGGCGTGGATCACCGGCAGGTAGGCGCCGGCGCGCGGGTCCTGCCCGCCCCAGGGGCCGGAGCCGTAGAACTGGTACCCGAGCTGGACGAAGAAGGTCTCGGGCGCCATGGTCAGGACGAAGTCCGGGCCGTACTTCGCCTTCAGGGTCCGCAGGGCCGAGATCAGATGGACGATGACCGGGCTGGTGGGGTTGCGGAAGTCGGTGTCGCCGGTGTCGAGCGAGAGCGAGTGGCCCTCGAAGTCGATGTCGAGGCCGTCGAGGCCGTACTCGTCGATGATCTTCGAGACGGAGGAGACGAAGGTGTCGCGGGCGGCGGTGGTGGTCAGCCGGACCTGGCCGTTCTGGCCGCCGATGGAGATGAGCACCTTCTTGCCCGCGGCCTGCTTGGCCCGGACGGCGGCCTTGAAGTCGGCGGGGGACTCGACGTTCGGGCATTCGCCGGCCGGGCAGAGGCGGAAGCGGATGTCGCCGGAGGTGACGGAGGTCGGTTCGCCGAAGGCGAGGTTGATGACGTCCCAGGAGTCGGGGACGTCCGCCATGCGGGTGTAGCCGGAGCCGTTGGCGAAGCTGGTGTGGAGGTAGCCGACGAGGGCGTGGGCGGGCAGCCCGTCACCGGGGCCGGGGCCGGGGCCTTCCGGGGCGGTCGTCGCGGTGACGGCCGCCGACCGGGCGGACTCTCCGGCGGCGTTCACGGCGGTGACCTCGAAGCGGTACGGCGTCGAGGGCGCGAGGCCCGTCACGGTCGCCGAGGTGCCGGTCACGGTGAGGGCCCGCTGGGTGCCCCGGTAGACGTGGTAGGAGGTCGCGTCCGGCACCGGGGACCAGGAGAGCGGCACGCTGGTGGGGCCGGGGCGGCCGGCGGTCAGGCCGGCGGGGGCGGCCGGGGGCCGGGCGGGGTCGCCGGCCGGCCCGAGGAGGGAGACGTCGTCGGCGTGGTAGGCGCCGGTCCCGTACCAGCCGTGGGTGTGGACGGTCACCGAGCGGGTGGCCGGGCCGGTGCGGAAGGTCGTGGTCAGCCGCTGCCAGTCGGGGGCGGCCTGGGTCCACGCGGTGGCGTCGGCGGTGCCCGTCCCGGTCGCCCCGAGGTGGACGTAGCTGCCGCGCACCCAGCTGCTCAGGGTGTACGTGGAGTCGGGCCGGACGGCGACCGTCTGGGCGCACTTGGCGTGGTCGCCGCCCGAGGGCGTGGCCTTCAGGGCCCGGGTGCCGGTGCGCACGGGCTCCGGGGCGGAGACGGCCGCCCCGCTGCCGGCCGCGCAGCTCCAGCCGTCCAACCCGGCCTCGAAGCCCCCGTTGCGGGCCAGTTCGGTGTCGGCGGCGGCCCCCACACCGGCGGACGCGGGACCGGCCGCGGGACCGGACGCGGAAAGGGACACGGAATCGGACGCGGGAACGGCCGCGGGAACGGACGCCGGAGCGGCGGTGGCCGCCCCCGCGGCCCCGCCGAGGGTGAGCAGGGCCGCCATGACGAGGGCGAGCGGTCTGGGCGAGGTGCGGTCCACAACTGCCTCCGGGAGTGGGGGAATCGAGGTGGAGCGCCGCACAACTTGGTCCAGACCAATTCAGTTGTCAACCCTCCGGGCGTCCCGCCCCCGCACCATGCCGGCCACCGCCTCGTGCATCGCCAGCTCCAGCAGCCCCGGGTCGTTGAGCGTGCCGCGCCCGTCGGGGAGGACCAGCCAGCGCGCCGCGCCCGTGACGCGGCCCGGGTAGGGGACGGCGATCCAGGTGCCGCGCCCGGCCGCCCGTATCCCGGTGCCGACCCAGCGGGTGGCGGTGCCCGCCGGGACAAAGAAGCCCAGGCGGGCGTCGCCGAAGTCGGCGAGCACCGGGCCCGGCCGGTCGACGAGGCGGCACAGGACGTCGAGCGTGGCGTGGCCGAGCTCGGCCGGAGTGATCAGCACGTCCCAGCGCCGCCCCGCGGGCAGCAGCGCGACCCCGAGGACGCTGCGCTCCCACTCCCACCGGCAGGCACCGGGATCCGGCGCCACCGCCGCCAGCCACTCCACCGCCGCCTTGGCCCCCGAACCAGTCATCGCCGTCCGCCTCCATGTCCGTCTCCGTGACTGCCTCTCCGGGCAGTGCGTTCACGCGGAAGGAGACGACTGGATGCGGGTCATGACGCGAGTACGCCCCTCGCATTGGTGGTGAAGTGGAGTGCGAGGGGCGCACACCCGGCGCATACGGGGTTCGCACGGTACGCGTCGGCGGTGGTCCAGCGGGACCAGCGGCCGGTGGGACCAACCCGTGGGACTAGTGGGACTAACTGTCGAAGCCGAGCCCCAGGCGGTCCATCGTCCGCAGCCACAGGTTCCGCCGGCCGCCGTGGGCGTCGGCGCGGGCCATCGACCACTTGGTGAGCCCGATGCCCGCCCAGGCGAGCGGCTCCGGAGGGAAGGGCAGCGGCTTGGTGCGCACCATCTCCAGCGCGGTGCGCTCGGTCCGCTCCCCCGCCAGCAGGTCCAGCATCACGTCCGCCCCGAACCGGGTCGCGCCCACGCCGAGGCCGGTGAAGCCCGCCGCGTACGCCACCCGGCCCTGGTGCGCCGTGCCGAAGAACGCCGAGAAGCGCGAGCAGGTGTCGATGGCCCCGCCCCAGGCGTGGCTGAAGCGGACGCCCTCCAGCTGCGGGAAGCAGTGGAAGAAGTGCCCGGCGAGCTTCAGGTACGTCTCGGGGCGGTCGTCGTGCTCGGGGCTCACCCGCCCGCCGAAGGGGTAGACGGCGTCGTAACCGCCCCACAGGATCCGGTGGTCGGCGGACAGCCGGAAGTAGTGGAACTGGTTGGCGCTGTCCCCGAGGCCCTGGCGGTTCTTCCAGCCGATGGACTCCAGCTGCGCGTCCGTCAGCGGCTCGGTCATCAGGGCGTAGTCGTAGACCGGGACCGTGTAGGCGCGGACCCGCTTCACCAGGGACGGGAAGACGTTGGTGCCGAGGGCGACCCGCCGGGCGAAGACCCGGCCGTAGGGCGTGCGCACCGCCATCCCGGCGCCCGCCCGGGCCAGTTCCAGGCCGCGGGTGTTCTCGTAGATCCGTACGCCCAGGTCGGCGCAGGCGCGCTTGAGGCCCCAGGCGAGCTTCGCGGGGTGCAGCATGGCGACCCCGCGCCGGTCCCACAGCCCGCCCAGGAAGGTCGGCGAGTTCACCTCGGCCCGTACCTCGTCCCGGTCGAGGAGTTCCAGCCCGCCGGCGAGGCCGAGCCGGCCGGCCTCCTCGTACGTCTCGGTCAGCTCGTCGAGCTGGTGGGACTCGGTCGCCACGTCGATCTCGCCGGTGCGCTCGAAGTCGCAGTCGATGCCGTACGCGGCGACGGCCGCCTCGATGGCGTCCAGGTTGGCCGCGCCCAGCTCCTCCAGGGCGGCCAGTTCGCCGGGCCAGCGGGCGAGACCGTTGCCGAAGCCGTGGGTGAGGGAGGCGGCGCAGAAGCCGCCGTTGCGCCCGGAGGCGGCCCAGCCCGCCTCCCGGCCCTCGATGAGGACGACGTCCCGCCCGGGGTCGCGCTCCTTGGCGAGGAGCGCGGTCCACAGGCCGCTGTAGCCGCCGCCCACGACCAGCAGGTCGCAGTGCTCGGTGCCGGTGAGGGCGGGCAGCGCGGCGGGCTTGCCGGGGTCTTCCAGCCAGAACGGGACGGGCTGGGCGTCCGAGAGTGATCGTGCGGCACTACGCATGGCGGCTGGGGCCATGGTTTTCAGCTCCCTCAGATTCTCATGGTTGTGCGGCGGCGCGCCTGCGCCGGGCGGCCGCGACCTGCCCGGCGACGACCACCAGGACCGCGATGACGAACATCGCCGTGCCGATGACGTTGATCTGCACGGGCGTGCCGCGCTGCGCCGAGCCCCAGACGAACATCGGGAAGGTGACGGTGGAGCCGGCGTTGAAGTTGGTGATGATGAAGTCGTCGAAGGACAGGGCGAAGGCGAGCAGCGCGCCCGCCGCGATGCCGGGGGCGGCGATGGGCAGGGTGACCCGCAGGAAGGTCTGGACGGGACCGGCGTACAGGTCCTTGGCGGCCTCCTCCAGGCGGGGGTCCATCGACAGCACCCGCGCCTTGACCGCCACCACCACGAAGCTCAGGCAGAACATGATGTGGGCGATGAGGACGGTCCAGAAGCCCAGCTCGGCGCCCATGTTGAGGAACAGGGTGAGCAGCGAGGCGGCCATCACGACCTCGGGCATGGACATCGGCAGGAAGATCAGCGAGTTGACCGCGCCGCGCGCCCGGAAGCGGTAGCGGACCAGCGCGAAGGCGATCATGGTGCCGAGGACCGTGGCGCCCAGCGTCGCCCAGGCGGCGATCTGGAGCGACAGCGCGAGCGACCCGCACAGGTCGGCCACCCCGCAGGGATCGCGCCAGGCGTCGGTGGAGAACTCCCGCCACGAGTAGTTGAAGCGCCCCGCCGGCCTGTTGAACGAGAACACCATCACGACGACGTTCGGCAGGAGCAGGTACGCGAGGGTCAGCAGACCCGCGACGACGACGAGGTTCTTGCGGAGCAGGCGCATCAGACCAGGTCCTCCGTTCCGGCCCGGCGGATGTAGACGGTGACCATGATCAGCACGATGGCCATCAGGATGAAGGACAACGCGGCCGCCGTCGGGTAGTCCAGCACCCGCAGGAACTGCGACTGGATGACGTTGCCGACCATTTTCGTGTCCGTGGAGCCCAGGAGTTCGGCGTTGACGTAGTCGCCGCTCGCCGGGATGAAGGTGAGCAGGGTGCCCGAGACCACGCCCGGCATGGACAGCGGGAGGGTCACCTTGCGGAAGGTGGTGGCGGGCGAGGCGTACAGGTCCTGCGCCGCCTCGTGGAGCCGCCCGTCGATGCGCTCCAGGGACGTGTAGAGCGGCAGGATCATGAAGGGCAGGAAGTTGTACGTCAGGCCGCACACCACCGCCATCGGCGTGGCCAGGACGCGGTCGCCCTGGGTCCAGCCCAGCCAGTTGGTGACGTCCAGGACGTGCAGGGCGTCCAGGGCGCCGACGACCGCGCCGCCGTCCGCGAGGATCGTCTTCCACGCCAGCGTACGGATGAGGAAGCTGGTGAAGAACGGCGCGATCACCAGGACCAGGAGCAGGTTCCGCCAGCGGCCCGCCTTGATGGCGATGAGGTACGCGAGCGGGTAGCCGAGCAGCAGGCACAGCACGGTCGCGGTGCCGGCGTACAGCAGGGACCGGACGAACTGCGGCCAGTACTCGCCGAACGCCTCCCAGTAGGTGGCGAAGTGCCAGGTGACCTGGAAGCCCTTCTCCAGGGAGCCGGTCTGCACCGAGGTCGACGCCTGGTAGACCATCGGCAGCGCGAAGAAGACGACCAGCCAGAGGATGCCGGGCAGCAGCAGCCAGTACGGGACCAGCCGCTTGCGGGCGCGGGGCCTGCGCGGGGCGGGCGGTGTGCCCGCGCCGCCCTCGGCGGGCCGCCCGGGCGCCTCGGGGGCGTCGGTGAGGGTCACGCGGCGTCCTCCACCTTCTCCACGCCCGCGGTGATGTCCTGGCCGGCGTCCAGGCCGAAGGTGTGGGCCGGGTTCCAGTGCAGGACGACGTCGGCGCCGGGGGCGAGGCGGGAGTCGCGCTCGACGTTCTGCTCGTACACCTGGAGGCCGGTGCCGGCGGGGCCGTCGACGACGTACTGGGTGGAGACGCCGATGAAGGAGGTGGCGGCGATCCGGCCGGTGACACGGTTGCGGCCGGCGTCGATGGTGTCCGCCTCGTCGGCGTGGGCCAGCGCGATCTTCTCCGGGCGGACGCCGACGAGGAGCTTGCCGCCGGTGCGTATGCCCTCGCCGCACCGGGCGGCCGGGAGCCGGAGCGTGCCGCCGCCCGCTGTGACGGTGACCTCGGCGCCCGCGGCGGTCACCTCGGCCTCGATCAGGTTGGAGGTGCCGAGGAAGTTGGCGACGAAGGTGGTGCGGGGGTTCTCGTAGAGGTCGGCGGGGGCGCCGAGCTGCTCGACCCGCCCGCCGTTCATCACCGCGACCGTGTCGGCCATCGTCATGGCCTCCTCCTGGTCGTGGGTGACATGGACGAAGGTGATGCCCACCTCGGTCTGGATGCGCTTCAGCTCCAGCTGCATCTGGCGCCGCAGCTTGAGGTCGAGCGCGCCGAGCGGCTCGTCCAGGAGCAGCACCTGCGGGTGGTTGATGAGCGCGCGGGCGACCGCGACGCGCTGCTGCTGGCCGCCGGAGAGCTGGTGGGGCTTGTGCCCGGCCTTGTCGCCGAGCTGGACGAGATCGAGCATGTCGCCGACCTGCTTCTTCACCGACTTGATGCCGCGCCGCCGCAGGCCGAAGGCCACGTTCTCGTGGATGTTGAGATGCGGGAAGAGCGCGTACGACTGGAAGACGGTGTTGACCGGCCGCTTGTACGGGGGCAGGTCGGTGACGTCCTTGTCGCCGAGGAACACGGTGCCGGTGCTGGGGTCCTCCAGGCCGGCGATCATGCGCAGGGTGGTGGTCTTGCCGCAGCCGGACGCGCCGAGGAGGGCGAAGAAGGAGCCCTGCGGGACGGTCAGGTCGAGCGGGTGGACGGCGGTGAAGGAGCCGTAGGTCTTGCTGATCCCGGACAGGCGGACGTCGCCACCGGTGTGCGTGCTGTCGGTCATGGGTTGCGGTCCCGGGGGGTCGAGGCGGGCGGGGGCGTCGGCTCAGGCACCGATGAGCTTGGCGAACTTCTCCTCGTAGGCGGACTCTTCCTCGCTGGTGAGGGAGCGGAAGGCGCGGGACTTCGCGGCCATCGCCTTGTCCGGGAGGATCAGGGGGTTCGACGCCAGCGCCGGGTCGATCCTGGCGAGTTCCTCGCGGACGCCGTCGACCGGGCAGACGTAGTTGATGTACGCGGCGAGCCGGGCGGCGTTGGGCGGCTCGTAGTAGTAGTCGATGAGCTTCTCGGCGTTGGTCTTGTGCCGGGACTGGGCGGGGACCAGCAGGTTGTCGCTGGAGGTGATGTAGCCGGCGGACGGGATCGCGAAGGCGATGTCGGGGTTGTCGGCCTGGAGCTGGATGACGTCCCCGGCCCAGGCCAGGCAGGCGGCGATGTCGCCCTTGGCGAGGTCGCCGGTGTAGTCGTTGCCGGTGAAGCGGCGGATCTGCTGGGTGTCGACGGCCTTCTGGAGGCGGCCGATCGCCGCGTCGAAGTCGGCGTCGGTGAACCGGCCCGGGTCCTTGCCCAGGTCGAGGAGGGTCATCCCGACGGAGTCCCGCATCTCGGAGAGGAACGCGACCCGCCCCTTGAGCCGGGGGTCGTCGAGGAGCTGGGTCACGGAGTCGACCTTGCGGCCGCCGGTGGCCTTCCTGTTGTACGCGATGACCGTCGATATACCGGTCCAGGGGTACGAGTGGGACCGGCCCGGGTCCCAGTCGGGGCGCCGGAACTGGGCGGAGAGGTTGGCGTACGCGTGCGGGAGGTTGGCCGGGTCGAGCCGCTGGGCCCAGCCCAGCCGGATGATGCGGGCGGCCAGCCAGTCGGTGACGCAGATCAGGTCGCGGCCGGTGTCCTGGCCGGCGGCGAGCTGCGGCTTGACCTTGCCGAAGAACTCGACGTTGTCGTTGATGTCCTCGGTGTACTTGACCGTGATCCCGGTCCGCCTGGTGAAGCCGTCCAGGGAGGGGCGGGTCTTCTCGTCGTCGCCGATGTCGATGTACTGGGTCCAGTTGGAGAACGCGAGCCGCTTCTCCCGGGCCGAGACGTCGATGGAGGCGGTGCCGTCGCCCTCCCGCTTGGCGGGCGGGATCCCGCAGGCGCTCAGGCCGGCGAGGCCGCCGGCCGTGAGCGCGCCGACGCCCGCGGCGCGCAGCATGGAACGGCGGGTGAGGGCTCCCCGGCCGTTGGTCAGGCTGCGCCGCATCGCGGCGAGCTGTGCCGCGGAGAGGCTGTCGGGCTGGTGCTGCTCCATGCGGTGTGCCTTTCGGTGCGGGCCGTCGAGGGCTATCGGTCCCGGAAGACCGTGCGGTGCCAGTCCTTCCGGGCCACCGCGGTGTTGTCGAACATGACGTGCTTGACCTGCGTGTACTCCTCGAAGGAGTACGCGGACATGTCCTTGCCGTAGCCGGACGCCTTGTAGCCGCCGTGCGGCATCTCGCTGATGATCGGGATGTGGTCGTTGATCCAGACGCAACCCGCCTGGATCTCCCGGGTCGCGCGGTTGGCGCGGTACAGGTCGCGGGTCCAGGCGGAGGCGGCGAGGCCGTACGGCGTGTCGTTGGCGAGGGCCAGGCCCTCGTCGTCGCCGTCGAAGGGCAGGACGACCAGCACCGGGCCGAAGATCTCGGCCTGGACGATCTCGCTGTCCTGCGCGGCGCCGGTGATCAGGGTGGGCCGGTAGTAGGCGCCGTCATTGTGCGGCGCCACACCGCCGGTGACGACGGTGGCGTACCCGCGGGCCCGGTCCACGAAGGCGGCGACGCGGTCCCGCTGGGCGTGGCTGACCAGCGGTCCGAGGTCGGTGTCCTCCTGGAAGGGGTCGCCGATCCGGATGGTCGCCATCAGGTCGGCCACCCCGGAGACGAACGCGTCGTACAGCGGGCGCTGGACGTACGCGCGCGTGGCGGCGGTGCAGTCCTGGCCGGTGTTGATGAGCGCGCCGGCGACCGCGCCGTGCACGGCGGCCTCCAGGTCGGCGTCGTCGAACACGACGAACGGCGCCTTGCCGCCCAGCTCCAGGTGGAGCCGCTTGACGGTGGAGGTGGCGATCTCGGCCACCCGCTTGCCCACGGCGGTGGAGCCGGTGAAGGACGTCATGGCCACGTCCGGGTGGCCCACCAGGTGCTCCCCCGCCTCCCGGCCGGAGCCGGTGACGACGTTGACCACCCCGTCGGGGATGCCCGCGTCGGTGGCGGCCTGCGCGAACATCAGGCTGGTGAGCGGGGTCAGCTCGGCGGGCTTGAGGACGATGGTGTTGCCGGCCGCGATGGCCGGGAGGACCTTCCAGGCCGCCATCTGGAGGGGGTAGTTCCAGGGCGCGATGGAGCCGACGACCCCGATGGGCTCCCGGCGGACGTACGAGGTGTGGTCGCCGCTGTACTCGCCGGCCGACTGGCCCTGGAGGTGGCGGGCCGCCCCGGCGAAGAAGGCGGTGTTGTCGACCGTGCCCGGTACGTCGAACTCGCGCGAGAGCCTGATCGGCTTGCCGCACTGGAGGGACTCGGCGTGCGCGAGGTCCTCGGCGCGTTCGGCCAGACGCGCCGCGAAGCGGTGCATCGCGTCGGAACGCTCGCCCGGTGTGGCGCCCGCCCAGCCGGGCAGCGCGTCCCGGGCGGCGCCCACGGCCGCGTCCACGTCGGCGGTGGAGGCCGGCGCGTAGTCGAGGACCTTTTCCCCGGTGGCGGGGTCGATGACGGTGTGCCCGTGCTCCGAGGTGCCGGCCCGCAGCCGCCCCCCGATGTACTGCGCCCCGGCCGCGAAGCGGTCGAGTCCCTGGAAGCCGTTGCCCATGACGCTCTCCGTTGTCCCGGCTGGAATTGACTGCCGATCCTGGCAGAGGAGAACCTGAGCAACAAGCGATTCCGTGGTTGCCTTTTGGTTAAGCGACGGATTCGGTCGACCATGTGTCGGGTGGGCGGCGGTATATCGGTACGGAGTGTCGGTGGTGGCTGCCAGACTGGCGTGCATGGAAATGGTCCACGCGCTGATCGAGCAGGTCAGCAGGGGTGAGCGGGTGAAGTTCCTGCACTTCTGGGGCCACACGCCGAGGCGGGACGGGACGCTCGGGGCGAGCTGTCTCAGCCAGTGGTGGCCCTCGCCGTTCACGGTCGGCGGTGTGGAGTACGCGACGGCCGAGCACTGGATGATGGCGTCCAAGGCCCGGCTCTTCGGGGACGCGGAGGCGGAGCGGAAGGCGCTCGGCGCGGCGAGCCCCGCGGAGGCGAAGAAGGCGGGGCGCCTGGTGCGCGGCTTCGACGAGACGGTCTGGAAGCGGGAGCGGTTCCGCGTGGTGGTCGAGGGCAGCCGGCACAAGTTCGGCTCCGACCCGGAGCTGGGGGCGTTCCTGCGGGGCACGGGCGAGCGGGTGCTGGTGGAGGCGAGCCCGGTGGACCGCGTGTGGGGCATCGGCCTCGCGGCGGACGACCCCCGGGCGCAGACCCCGGCGCACTGGCGGGGCCTGAACCTCCTGGGCTTCGCCCTGATGAAGGCGCGGGAGTCCCTGCACTGACGGCAGCGGCGGCGCCGGCCCCGGACCGGTGCGCTCCCCCGTTGTGGGCAATCGTCCCGGTGCGGCGCGTTTCCCCGTTGTGGGCAATCGTCCCGCAGGGCGATGGGGGTCCCCCCTGCTCGAGCGAAGCCGAGAGCTTGGGGGAGGGTGGGCACAACGGGGCCCCGCGTTGTGGGCAATCGTCCCGCAGGGCGATGGGGGTCCCCCCTGCTCGAGCGAAGCCGAGAGCTTGGGGGAGGGTGGGCACAACGGACCGGGGCGGTGCCCGTTCTAGGGTGCGCCCCGGTGCGGTGCACCCCGGTGGGGGTGGGGCGGGGCCCCTCCGGGCTCGCCTCCTCGCGGTCGGCGGTTTGCCCTACCGGTCGGGTGACCGTGCGACGCCGCCAACCGCTGCGGGGGCGACCCTGCACGGCCCCACCCCGGCCGTCGGCCGACTGCGGACCGGTGGGTGGGGGCGTCAGGCCCGCGGCTGTGCCACCAGCACCGTGTTGAACGTGCCCTCGTCCCGCGACGGCGAGCCGTCCCTCTCCTGCGTCACCTCCGTGATCATCAGCGCCAGCACCACACCGCCCACCACGATCGCGATCGATCCGAGGATGATCCCGGCCAGCGCCATGCCGTGGTTGTCCGCCTCACCGCGCCGGGCCTTGCCGCGCCCGATGATGCCGAAGATCAGCGCCAGGACGCCCAGCACGATGCCCAGGCCCCAGAGGCAGAACAGGACCACGCCGAGGATGCCGAGCACCAGCGCGGCGATGCCGAGGCCGTTGGACGGGGCCTGCTGCCAGCCGTACGGGGCGTAGCCCGCGTAACCCGGGTAGCCGGCGTGGCCGGGGGGCACGGCCGGGTAGCCGTACATGCCGGGCACCGGGGGCGGCTGGGCCGGGCCGCCCGGGGCCGGCGGGGGCGGCGGCAGGTGGACGCCGGGGCCGCCCGGCATCGTGGGCTGGTCGTGCACGCCGGGGACCGGCGGCACCCCGCGGTCCTGGGGCTCGCGCCGCTCCGGCGGAGCCCACGGGTCGTGCGGATCGCCGTTGCCTGTCATGAGCCCTCCCCGTCGTGTCCGGCCATGCTAACGGCCGACCTACGATGGCTCCCGACCAGCCCGGCGAGCGCACCGCACACGGAGGATCACCCCGATGACCGATCTGCACCCCTTCATCGCGGGGCTGCCCAAGGCCGAACTGCACGTCCACCACGTCGGCTCGGCCTCGCCCCGGATCGTCGCCGAACTGGCGGCCCGCCACCCCGACTCGAAGGTCCCCACCGACCCCGAGGCGCTCGTCGACTACTTCGTCTTCACCGACTTCGCGCACTTCATCGAGGTGTACCTGTCGGTGGTGGACCTGGTGCGCACCCCGGAGGACGTCCGGCTGCTGACGTACGAGGTGGCCCGGGACATGGCGCGGCAGAACATCCGGTACGCGGAGCTGACGATCACGCCGTTCAGCTCCACCCGGCGCGGGATCGACGAGAAGGCGTTCATGGCGGCCATCGAGGACGCCCGGCTCGCCGCCGAGCGGGAGCTGGGGGTGGTCCTGCGCTGGATCTTCGACATCCCCGGCGAGGCCGGGCTGGAGGCGGCCGAGGAGACCGCCCGGCTGGCGGTGGACCTGCGCCCGGAGGGCCTGGTGGGCTTCGGCCTGGGCGGCCCGGAGATCGGCGTACCGCGTCCGCAGTTCAAGCCGTACTTCGACCGGGCCGTCGCCGCCGGGCTGCGCTCCGTCCCGCACGCGGGCGAGACGACCGGTCCGGAGACCGTGTGGGACGCGCTGCGCGAGCTGGGCGCCGAGCGCATCGGGCACGGCACCAGCTCGGTGCGGGACCCGGAGCTGCTGGCCTATCTGGCGGAGCACCGGATCGCCCTGGAGGTGTGCCCGACGTCCAACATCGCCACCCGGGCCGTCGCGCACATCGACGAGCACCCGCTGAGGCGGATGGTGGACGCCGGGGTGGTGGTGACCATCAACTCGGACGACCCGCCGATGTTCGGCACCGACCTCAACAACGAGTACGCCGTGGCGGCCCGGCTGCTGGACCTGGACGAGCGGGGGGTCGCCGCGCTGGCGAAGAACGCGGTGGAGGCGTCGTTCCTCGACCCGGCCGGCAAGGCCAGGATCGCCGCCGAGATCGACGCGTACACCACCGAGTGGCTGCGCGGCTGATGCGCACGGTCCGTGCCGTGGCACACCGGGGCGATCCGTACCGGGTGCGGGAGAACACGCTCGCCTCGCTGCGGTCGGCGCTCGCGCGGGGCGCGGACGCCGTGGAGATCGACGTACGGCTGACGCGGGACGGTGTGCCGGTCCTGCTGCACGACGACACGCTGAAGCGGCTGTGGCGGGTGGAGCGGCCGGTGGCGGACGTGACGCTGGAGCAACTGCGGTCGCTGACCGGCCCGGAGGGCGTGCCGGCGCTGGGCGAGGCGCTGGAGGCGGTGGCCGGGCACCGGGTGATGATCGACCTGCCGGGCGCGACGGAGCGGTCGGTGCGGGCGATCGTGGGCACGGTCCGGGAGTGCGGCGCGGCGGACCGGGTGTACTACTGCTCGGGTGCCTCGGCGATGCTGCTGGTACGGGCGGCCGACCCGGCCGCCGAGATCGCCCTGACGTGGACGACGCTCGCCCCGCCCCGGCCCGTGCTGCTGGAGGCGGTGGCGCCGCGGTGGCTCAACTACCGCTTCGGGCTGGTGCGTCGGGAGCTGACGGAGCGGGTGCACCGGGACGGGCTGCTGGTGTCGGCGTGGACGGCGGACACCCGCCGGACGATGCGCAGGCTGATCGCCGCCGGGGTGGACTCGATCACCACGAACCGTGTGGACGCGCTGAGCGCCGTTCTGAAGGGAAGCCGGACGTGACCCCGGAGAGCACCGGCAGGATCCGCACCGACGTCGCGCACAACGCCCGGGTGTGGAACCACTGGCTGGGCGGCAAGGACAACTACCCGGTGGACCGGGAGGTGGGCGACCAGGTCACGGGGATGTACCCGGGCATCGGTGAAGTCGCCCGCGCGGACCGGGCGTTCCTGGGCCGCGCCGTGACGTATCTGGCCGCCGAGGCGGGCGTACGGCAGTTCCTCGACATCGGTACGGGTCTGCCGACCGCCGACAACACCCATGAGGTGGCGCAGCGGATCGCGCCGGACGCGCGCGTGGTGTACGTCGACAACGACCCGATCGTGCTGACGCACGCGCGTGCGCTGCTCACCGGGTCGCCGGAGGGGGTGACGGAGTACGTCGACGCGGACGCGCGGCGGCCGGAGCGGATCGTGGAGGCGATCCGGCCGGTGCTGGACCTGGGCCGGCCGGTCGCGGTGATGATGCTCGGCATCCTCAACTTCGTACTGGACACGGAGGAGGCGCGGGGGGTGGTGCGGACGCTGATGGCGGCGGTGCCGTCCGGCAGCCACCTGGTGCTGACCCATCCGACGCTGGAGCTGGGCGGCGAGGGCAACGCGGAGGCGATGGAGTTCTGGAACAAGCACGCCACGCCGCCCATCACGGCGCGCGGCCGGGCGGAGTTCGTGTCGTTCCTGGAGGGTCTGGACGTGCTGGAGCCGGGGGTGGTGTCGTGTGCGCGCTGGCGGTCCGAAGAGGGCCCGGAGGTGGCGCAGTTCGGGGCGGTCGCCCGCAAACCGTGACCGTGCGGAGTTCGTGTCGTTCCTGGAGGGTCTGGACGTGCTGGAGCCGGGGGTGGTGTCGTGTGCGCGCTGGCGGTGCGAAGAGGGCCCGGAGGTGGCGCAGTTCGGGGCGGTCGCCCGCAAACCGTGACCGCGCGGGGCGGTTCGCGGCGCCCGGGGGCGCGGCCGGGCGTTGTGCGAAGATCCCCCGGTGCGATCGATCAGCGCTGAAGACCCGGACTGGATAGGCCCGTACCGACTCCTCGGTCTGCTCGGCGAGGGGGGTATGGGCCGCGTCTACCTCGCGCGCAGCGAGGGCGGGCGGACGGTGGCCGTGAAGCTGGTGCTGCGCCGGCTGGCGCGGGACGGCGAGTTCCGGCGGCGGTTCGCCCAGGAGGTGGCGGCGGCGCGGCGGGTCGGCGGCCGGTGGACGGCGCCGGTGCTGGACGCGGACACGGAGGCCGAGGTGCCGTGGGTGGCGACGGGCTACATTCCGGGGCCGTCGCTGTCGGAGGTGGTCGGCGAGGACCACGGGCCGCTGCCGGCCGCGTCGGTGCGGGCCCTGGCGAGCGGGCTGTCGCAGGCGCTGGGGGCGATCCACGAGGCGGGCCTGGTGCACCGCGATCTGAAGCCGTCCAATGTGCTGGTGACGGTGGACGGGCCGCGGGTGATCGACTTCGGGATCGCCCGCGCGCTGGACGCCACCGCGGCGGGGGACGTGCGGACGGGGACGGGCGCGCTGGTCGGCTCGCCGGGGTTCATGTCGCCGGAGCAGGTGCGCGGGGAGCGGGTGACGGCCGCGTCGGACGTGTTCTGCCTGGGCGCGGTGCTGGCGTACGCGGCGACGGGCCGGATGCCGTTCGGCGGTGCGGAGAGCGGTGTCCACGGGCTGCTGTACCGGATCGTGACGGAGGAGCCGGATCTCGAGGGCGTGCCGCCGAGCCTGGCGGGCCTGGTGCGGGCGTGCCTGATCAAGGACCCGGCGGGGCGGCCGTCGGTGGCGGAGCTGATCGAGGCGACCCGGGACGCCGAGCCGGCCGGGGCGTGGCTGCCGGGCGCACTGCTGGCGCAGCTGGGGCGGCGGGCGGCGCGGCTGCTGGACGCGGAGCTGCCGGGGCCGGCCACGCCGCCGGCGCGGCAGCCGCAGCCCTTGACACCGGTGCCGTACGCGCCGGCGGGTTTCGGGGCGCCGCTGCCCTACGCGTACCCGACGCAGCCGGGGCACGCGGGCGGGCCGGGCGTACCGGCCGGGCCCGTGCGGCGGCCCGCCCGGTCCGGGGGCGCGCGGCTGGCGGTGATCGTGCTGAGCATCGTGGTGGGGGCGCCGGTGATGCTGATCCTGCTGCTGATGCTGATCGGGTGGCTGGCGGGCGACGACAAGAAGGACCCGGAGATCGCGACGCTGGAGGGCGCGGTGCCGGACGCCTATCTGGGGGCGTGGGAGGGCGCGGTGGCGGGCGGCCCGGAGGGTGACTTCCAGGGGCGGTTCGACATCGTGCAGGGCGAGAAGGGCGAGATGGTCGCCACGGTGACGTACACCCTGGCGGACGCGGTCTGCCAGAACCGCGCGCCCCTGGTGTCGGCCGACGGGGAGAAGCTGGTGCTCGGCGGGGGCAGCCGGTCGCGGAGCGTCCCGGCAGGCGCGAAGGCCTGTGCCGAGCCGTCGCCGGGGCAGACCCTGGCGGTCCGGCCGGACGGGTCCCTGGGGTGGACGTCCGCGGGGGTGTCGGCGACCCTCCGGCCGGCCGTGGAGAGCAGTGTGGCGGTGCACCCGAAGTTCCTGGGCGACTGGGGCGTCCCGGCGGCGGCCCCGGCCGGCCCGCTGCGGCTGACGATCCGTCAGGGCGACGTGGGGGACGAGGTGGTGACCGCCACGGGCCGGGCCGGCGGCGCGGCGTGCCGGTGGAAGGGCGTCCTGAGCGGGGCGCACGACGACCGGCTGGTGCTGGGCCCGCTCGTACCGGCGACCGCGGGCTGTCCGGCGCGCGGTTCGATGGTGCTCACCCCGGCGGGTGAGGGCCGGCTGTACGCCGACCGGTCGGATCGCCCGGAGGGCGCGGGCCGCGAGGAGCTGGAGCACGTCTCGCCCTGACGGGGAGGGGCGGGTGACGCACGACGGGCGGGCCGGGAGAGTCCCGGCCCGCCCGTGCGGGTGCCGAAGGGGTCAGCCGAGCGAGGTCATCACGTGCTTGATGCGCGTGTAGTCCTCGAAGCCGTACGCCGAGAGGTCCTTGCCGTAGCCGGACTTCTTGAAGCCGCCGTGCGGCATCTCCGCGACCAGCGGGATGTGGGTGTTGATCCAGACGCAGCCGAAGTCCAGCGCCTTGGACATGCGCATGGCGCGCGCGTGGTCCTTGGTCCAGACGGAGGAGGCCAGGGCGTACTCGACGCCGTTGGCGTACTCCAGGGCCTGCTCCTCGTCGCGGAAGGACTGGACGGTGATGACGGGGCCGAAGACCTCGTTCTGGACGATCTCGTCGTCCTGCTTGAGGCCGGAGACGACGGTCGGGGCGTAGAAGTAGCCCTTGTCGCCGACCCGGTGGCCGCCCGTCTCGACCTTGGCGTGGGCGGGGAGGCGGTCGATGAAGCCGGTGACCTGCTTGAGCTGGTTGGCGTTGTTGAGCGGGCCGTAGAGCACGTCCTCCTCGTCCGGCAGGCCGGTCTTGGTCTCGGAGGCGGCCTTGGTGAGGGCGGCGACGAACTCGTCGTGGATGGACTCGTGCACCAGGACGCGGGTGGCGGCGGTGCAGTCCTGGCCGGCGTTGAAGAAGCCGGCGACGGAGATGTCCTCGACGGCCTTGGCGATGTCGGTGTCCTCGAAGACGACGACCGGGGCCTTGCCGCCCAGCTCCAGGTGGACGCGCTTGACGTCCTTGGCGGCGGACTCGGCGACCTGCATGCCGGCGCGTACCGAGCCGGTGATGGAGGCCATGGCCGGGATGCGGTGCTCCACCATGGCGCGGCCGGTGTCGCGGTCGCCGCAGACGACGTTGAAGACGCCCTTGGGGACGATGGAGCCGATGATCTCGGCGATCAGCGTGGTGGAGGCCGGGGTGGTGTCCGACGGCTTGAGGACCACGGTGTTGCCCGCGGCGAGCGCCGGGGCGAACTTCCACACGGCCATCATCATCGGGTAGTTCCACGGCGCGACCTGGGCGCAGACGCCGACCGGCTCGCGGCGGACGATGGAGGTGAGGCCCTCCATGTACTCACCGGCGGACTTGCCCTCCAGCAGGCGCGCGGCGCCCGCGAAGAAGCGGATCTGGTCCACCATCGGGGGGATTTCTTCGGTGCGGACGAGCTCCAGGGGCTTGCCCGTGTTCTCCGACTCGGCGGCGATGAGGTCCTCGGCGCGCTCCTCGAAGGCGTCGGCGATCTTCAGCAGTGCCTTCTGGCGCTCGGCCGGCGTGGTGTCGCGCCAGGCGGGGAAGGCCGCGGCGGCGGCGTCCATGGCGGCGTCGACGTCGGCCTGGCCGGAGAGCGGAGAAGTGGCGTACACCTCGCCGGTGGCCGGGTTGACCACGTCGATGGTCCGTCCGTCGGCGGCGTCCCGGAACTCCCCGTTGATGTAGTTGCGCAGACGACGCAGCTCGGTGGTCACTTGCCACCCCTCCTGTCGGCTCGTGGTTCTAGGTGACTCGGGTGTCCACGTACTGGACACTCCCCACCCTAGTCGCTGATGCGACGATTCCGACAGGCCCGACGCCCTACAACTTCGAATTCAGTGGGATTCGGGCCCATGAACAACGGATTTCCTCGATCCGGGGTTGCGCGAGTGACGAGACTCGGTGCAGAGTGAAGGTGTGGCCAGTCGAAGCGCAGACCCCAGGGCCGGGAACGGATCGTCACCGACGATCGACGCCGTCTCCCTGGCGATCATCGAACAGCTCCAGGAGGACGGTCGCCGTCCGTACGCCGCGATAGGCAAGGCCGTGGGCCTGTCCGAAGCGGCCGTGCGGCAGCGCGTCCAGAAACTCCTCGACCAGGGCGTCATGCAGATCGTCGCCGTGACCGACCCCCTCACCGTCGGCTTCCGCCGTCAGGCGATGGTCGGGATCAACGTCGAGGGTGACGTGGAGCAGGTGGCGGACGCGGTGACGGCCATGGCCGAGTGCGAGTACGTGGTGATGACCGCGGGCTCCTTCGACCTGATGGTGGAGATCGTCTGCGAGGACGACGACCACCTCCTGGATGTGATCAACAAGCGCATCCGCACACTCCCCGGCGTGCGCTCCACCGAGAGCTTCGTCTACCTCAAGCTCAAGAAGCAGACCTATATGTGGGGAACCCGATAGCCGTGAGCAAGGACCTCTCCAAGACCGCCTACGACCACCTGTGGATGCACTTCACCCGCATGTCGTCGTACGAGAACAGCCCCGTCCCGACCATCGTCCGCGGCGAGGGCACCTACATCTTCGACGACAAGGGCAAGCGCTACCTCGACGGCCTCGCCGGCCTGTTCGTGGTCCAGGCCGGCCACGGCCGGACCGAGCTCGCCGAGACCGCCTACAAGCAGGCCAAGGAACTGGCCTTCTTCCCGGTGTGGTCCTACGCCCACCCGAAGGCCGTCGAACTGGCCGAGCGCATCGCGCACCACGCGCCCGGCGACCTGAACAAGGTATTCTTCACCACCGGTGGCGGCGAGGCGGTCGAGACCGCCTGGAAGCTGGCGAAGCAGTACTTCAAGCTGGTGGGCAAGCCCACCAAGCACAAGGTCATCTCCCGCGCGGTCGCCTACCACGGCACCCCGCAGGGCGCCCTGTCCATCACCGGCCTGCCGGGCCTCAAGGCCCCCTTCGAGCCGCTGGTCCCCGGCGCGCACAAGGTGCCGAACACCAACATCTACCGCGCCCCGCTCTTCGGCGACGACCCGGAGGCCTTCGGCCGCTGGGCCGCCGACCAGATCGAGCAGCAGATCCTCTTCGAGGGCCCGGAGACCGTCGCCGCGGTGTTCCTGGAGCCGGTGCAGAACGCCGGCGGCTGCTTCCCGCCGCCGCCCGGGTACTTCCAGCGCGTGCGCGAGATCTGCGACCAGTACGACGTGCTGCTCGTCTCCGACGAGGTCATCTGCGCCTTCGGCCGCCTCGGCACCATGTTCGCGTGCGACAAGTTCGGCTACGTACCGGACATGATCACCTGCGCCAAGGGCATGACCTCGGGCTACTCCCCGATCGGCGCGTGCATCGTCTCCGACCGCCTGGCGGAGCCGTTCTACAAGGCCGACAACACCTTCCTGCACGGCTACACCTTCGGCGGCCACCCGGTCTCCGCGGCCGTCGGCCTCGCCAACCTCGACATCTTCGAGCGCGAGAAGCTCAACCAGCACGTGCTGGACAACGAGGGCAACTTCCGCGCCACGCTGGAGAAGCTCCTCGACCTGCCGATCGTCGGCGACGTCCGCGGCAACGGCTTCTTCTACGGCATCGAGCTGGTGAAGGACAAGGCCACCAAGGAGTCCTTCAACGACGAGGAGACCGAGCGCGTCCTGTACGGGTTCCTCTCCAAGGCCCTGTACGACAACGGCCTGTACTGCCGCGCCGACGACCGCGGCGACCCGGTCGTCCAGCTGGCGCCGCCGCTGGTGTCCGACCAGTCCACGTTCGATGAGATCGAGCAGATCCTCCGGGCCACCCTCACCGAGGCCTGGACGAAGCTTTAAGCGTCAACCGATCGAGCCGATCGTCCGATCGTAGGCTGAACGCGGCCCGGGTCGTGCCCCATCCGAGTGAGATGGGCGGACCCGGGCCGTGTGCTGTCCGGACAGCCGCCCCGCCACTCCCTACGGTTCCTGTGACCGATCCGCCCTACCATCGTTCCCCCGTACGGGGGAAGAACGTACGGGGAAACGACACATCAGAACCGATACCGAGGTGTTCGCCATGGTGGCCCCGCCGGACAACGACGTGCTCTGGGCACGCGCCCTGCACCACTCCCACAACGGCTCCCCCGCGCTCCAAGGCGTCTCCCTCGGCGTGCGCGAGGGCGAGATCCTCGCGGTCAGCGGCCCCCGGGGAAGCGGCAAGACCACACTGCTGCGCTGCCTGTCCGGCCGGCTCGTCCCCCGCGAGGGCGAGGTCTGGTTCAACAGCGCCCCCGTCCACACCATGAGCGCCCTCCAGCGGGAGCGGCTCCGCCGCGAACGGTTCGGCTGGATCGGCTCCCAGCCCGACCTCGTCCCCGAACTGACCGCCTGGGAGAACGCGGCGCTGCCGCTGATGCTGCGCGGCACCTCCCGCCGCGCCGCCAAGTCCGCCGCCCTCGACTGGCTGGAGCGGCTGGACGCCGGCGACTGCGCCCGCAAGCGGCCCGGCGACCTCCCCCGCGCCCGGCGGCAGCGCGTCGCCATCGCCCGCGCCCTGGTCACCATGCCGTCGCTGCTGTTCGCCGACGAACCCACCGCGCCCCTGCACCGCGCGGACGGCGCCCAGGTGCTGCGCACCCTCACCGCCGCCGCGCGCTCGCACCGCATCACCGTGCTCCTTGCCACCCACGACCCGGACGTCGCCGCGCTCGCCGACCGCACCGCCCACCTGGTCGACGGGCGTCGCGTCAACTCCGTGGCCCTGAACGGAGCGGAGGGCCGCGACGCGTGCTCGCTCTCCGTCTAGCCCGCGGCTCCCACCCCCTGGTGCTGCTGCGGCGACTGCTCGTCGCGGCCGCCTCGGCCGGGGTCGGCTTCCTGCTCCTGTCCGCCCTCGGGTACGCGATCGGCCACCCCGGCGAGTCCCGGGCGGCGCTCGTCCGGCTCGCCTGGTGCGCCCTGCCGCTCGCCGCGACCGTGCACCTCGCGGTCGCCGTCGCCCGCACCGACCCGGCCACCCGTCCGCGGCCCGGTCTGTCGGCGATCGGGCTGGGCCCCGCCCGGCTCGCCGCCGTCGCCGCCGCCTCGACCGCCGTGGCCTGCGTCCTCGGCTCCACGACCGCGCTGCTGGTCTTCCTGCACCTGCGCGGCGACCTCACCGGCCTGCCCTTCGACGGGGCGTCCGGCGAACTGCTCGGCGCGGGCCGGCCCCTGCCGGTCGCCGCCGCGCTCACCCTGCTGGCCGTCGTACCGGTCGTCGCCTCCGCGGCGTGCGCCCTGGCGCTGCGCCCGCGCCGCAAGGCCGTCCTGGACGACGACCCCGACACCGACACGCCCGCCGCCGCGGCCCCGCCCGCCGGGCTGCCGTGGGGCGTGGCGCTGGTCGCGCTGGGCGTCGCGGTCGAGACGTACACCGCCCGGGGCGCGAGCGGCGGTGCCGCCGCCCTCCCGCTGCCCGGCGGCCTCGGCGGCGGACCGGCGGGCGTCCTGCTGGGCTGGGCGCTCACCGCGGTGGGCCTCGCCGTCGCCGGACCGGGGCTCACCCACCTCACCGGGCGGCTGCTCCAGGTGTTCCGGCCGGGCGTGACCCGGCTGCTGGCGGGGCGGGCGCTGATGGCCGAGGCGCGGCGGATCGGCCGCCCGCTGGGGGTGGCCTGCGCGGTGGCGTCGGCGACCATCGGGGCGACCACGCTGTACGAGGGCGGCGCGCGGGCGTTCGGCCCGCTGACCGGGCTGGGCGCGGCGCTGGTGGTGACGTGCACCGTCGCGACGCTGCTGACGGCGGCGCTGGAGTCGCGGCAGACCCGGGTGTCCACCAAGGACGCCCTGCTGCGGCTGGGCGCCTCCGCCTCGGTGCTCCGGATGGCGGTGACCCTGCGGGCGGTGGCGCTGCTGGCCGTGTTCGCGCCGCTGACCTGGGCGGTCGCGGAGCTGGCGGCGCTGCCCCTGCGGCCGTAGGGCGGTGCCGTGACGCGGTGCCGGAAGGTTTCGCCCCGCTGGCTATCGTGTCGGCATGGCGCACACACCCCGGCACGGCCACGACCGTGAGATCGAGACGCTCCGGGAGTTCGACGAGGTCGCCGCGCGCGGCAGCCTCGTCGGCTTCCGGCTCCAGTCGGTCGACCTGACGGAGCGTACGGAGGTGCTGCTGGCCCTCCCGGTGACGGCCGCCGTGTTCCTCGGCTGCCGGATGGAGCCGGAGGCGGCGGCGAAGGTGCGGGCCGAGGGGGCGCTCGTCTTCCCGCCCGTACCGCATGTGCCCTTCGACCCGTACCGGGGCCTGCTGTACACGCCGGACGAGCTGTTCGCGGGTCTCGCGGAGCACGGGTACGAGGGGACGCCGGACGCGCTCACCTACGCCTGGTTCGGGCGGACGCGGTCGGACGGGGACATCTTCGGCTCGATGCTGCGGGCCGTGCACGACGACGCCGTCTCCGACGCGCTGGACGAGCACCTCGCCGGGGCGCGGGTGGTGGGGGTGATGGGCGGTCACGCCATGGCGCGCGGCACGGACGCGTACGCCGGTGCCGCCCGCCTCGGCCGGAGCCTGGCCCGCGCGGGGCTGACGGTGGCGACGGGCGGCGGGCCGGGCGCCATGGAGGCCGCGAACCTCGGCGCGTACACCGCCCCCTACGGCGACACCGTGCTGGACGAGGCGCTGCTGCTGCTCGGCAAGGAGCCGTCCTTCGCGCCCTCGGTGGGCGACTGGGCGCGGGCGGCGTTCGAGGTGCGGGCCCGCTGGCCGGAGGGCGGGGCGTCGGTGGGCATACCGACCTGGTTCTACGGCCACGAGCCGCCCAACGTGTTCGCCTCGCACATCGCCAAGTACTTCGCCAACGCCACCCGCGAGGACGGGCTGCTGGCCCGCTGCACCGCGGGCGTCGTGTACCTGCCGGGCGCGGCCGGCACCGTCCAGGAGATCTTCGACAACGCGACGCCCAACTACTACGAGTCGCGGGGCGAGCCCACCCCCATGGTGCTGGTCGACCGGGCCCACTGGACCGAGCGCCTGCCGGCCTGGCCGCTGCTGCGCGCCCTCGCCGAGGGCCGGTCCATGGAGCCGCGCATCGCGCTGGTGGACGGCGTCGAGGAGGCCCCGGAGGCGCTGGCCGGGCTCGCCGGGAGCTAGCCCGCGGGCTCCCGGGTGGTGAGGCGCAGGTGCAGCGCGGCGATCGCCACGATCATCGCCGCCGCCACCAGCAGTACCACCGTCGCCGACCGGCCCGACCGCAGCAGCAGCGCCCCCGCGAGGCCGCCCGCGAACATCGCCAGCATCGCCAGGGCGCGCCGCGTCCCGACCCGCCTGCCGTGGGCGAGGGCCGCGTCGTGCAGGAGCGAGCCGCCGATGAACGCGGTCATCGTCCGGGTGACCAGCGTCGTCGGTACGCCGGGGACGGCCACCCGCATCGCGGTGACGCCGCGGATGCCCATGGCGACCGCGAGGATCGCCGTGCCCGTCACATGCCGGGCGGTGGGCATCCCGCCCGAACGGTCCAGCCCCCACACGGTGAAGGCCGCCACGCACACCAGCAGCGCCTCCACGCACAGGGAGATGCGGAACCAGCGGTGCCGGTGGGCCTGCAGGCGTCTCTCCAGCCCCGCGCCCGCCGCCGTCCCCACGGCGAACCCGGCCAGCGACGCACCCGGGGCGACCAGCGACAGCCCGCCCTCGCCGGCCGCGCCGAACGCGAGGAACAGCACGTCCCCGGTCTGCATGGCGGTGAACGCGGGACCCAGGGCGAGCAGGCTGACCGCCTCGACGAGGCCCGTCGTCACGGTCAGCAGCACGGCGTGCTGCACGAAGCGGTCGGCTGTCGGCTCCACGGCCCCACTGTGTCGGCCCCCCGTCCGGGGCGCGCGCGTACGGAGCCGGATGGCCCACCGGGCGGGCGCCGCCGCGCGGGCCGCCCGATGCTGGGCGCTGAACGGGCCCGGCGCCGCCGCCGGGCCGGAGCGACGCCCAGAGAGGTACGCCGGTATGCGCCCTGCACCCATCCGCCGCGGACGGCCCGTCCGCACCCGGAGGCGGTTCGCCGCCGCCCTGCTCGTGGCGGGAGCCTGCACGGCGGGCCTGCTCGCCGGCCCGCCCGGGGCGGTCGCCGCCGGGGAGCCGGGCCAGGCGGCCCGGGAGGACCGCGACCTGCGCGAGGCCCTGGAGGGCCTGGTCGCCTCGCCGGGCGGCCCGCCCGGGGCGATCGCCCTGCTCCAGCGGGGCCGTGACGTGCGGGTGTACCGGGCGGGGGTGGCCGACGTGGAGTCCGGCCGCCCGCCGCGGCCCGGCGACCACATGCGGCTGGCCAGTGTCTCCAAGGCGTACAGCGGCGCGGTCGCCCTCCAGCTGGTGGAGCGCGGGAAGCTGCGGCTCGACGACACCATCGGCACGCGCCTGCCCCGACTGCCGCGCGCCTGGCACAAGGTGACGCTGCGACAACTGCTGCAGCACACCAGCGGCCTGCCGGACTACACGGAGAGCCCCGAGTTCCAGCAGGCGCTGCTGTCCGACCCGCGCCGGGAGTTCGACCCGCGCCGGCTGATGGACTTCGTCGCCGACGAGCCCCTGATGTTCCGGCCCGGTTCCCGCTTCCGCTACGACAACTCCGACAACATCGTGGTCGCCCTGATGACCGAGGCGGTGACGGGCACCCCGTACGAGGAGCTGCTGCGCCGCCTCGTGTACCGGCCGCTGGACCTGCGCCGGACCAGCCTGCCGCGCGGCTACCTGCTCCCCCGTCCCTACCTGCACGGGTACGACACCGAACCGGGCCGGCCGCCCGAGGACGTCAGCACCACGTTCGGCGCCTCGTCGGTCTGGGCCTCGGGCGGCATCGTCGCCACCCCGGCGGACCTCAACACCTTCATGCGCGCCTACGCGGGCGACCGGCTCCTCTCCCCGGCAGTCCGCAAGCAGCAGACGGTCTGGGTCAACGGCTCCTCGGGCCCGCCCGGACCGGGCCGCAACCAGGCGGGCCTGGCACTGTTCCGGTACACCACCCGCTGCGGTGTGGTGCACGGCCACACGGGCAACTTCTTCGGCTACACCCAGTTCGCCGCCACCACCCCCGACGGCCGGCGGTCGGTCACCGTCTCGATCACCACCCAGACCAACGAGACCACCAAACCGGCGCTGCTGAAGCGGCTGCGGGCCGTCGAGGAGGACTTCGTCTGCGCCCTGCTGAAGCGCTAACGCGGCGCCCCGGGATCCAGCAGCCCGGCGAGGGTGTCGTACGCGCGGTCCCAGGTCCAGGCGTGCCGCACCCAGTCGCGGCCCCGGCCGCCCATGAGGCGGGCGGCCGGGCGGTCCGCCAGCAGCTCCACCAGCCGGGCGGCGACGACACGGGTGTCCCGGCCGTCCACGACACGACCGGTCTCGCCGTCGCGTACGGCGTCCGGCGCGCCGCCCGAGGCGCCGGCGAGGACCGGCAGGCCGGCCGCTGCCGCCTCCAGGTAGACGATGCCGAGGCCCTCCACCTCCAGGCCGCCCCTGCGGGTGCGGCAGGGCATGGCGAAGACGTCGGCGGCGGCGTAGACGTCCGGCATCGCGCTGTGCGGCCGTCCGCCCGCGAAGTCCACCGAGCCGGTGACACCGTGCTCGGCGGCCAGGCGCCGCAGCCTCCTCTCGTACGGGCCCGAGCCCACGAGCAGCAGCCGGGTGCCCGGCACGCGCGCGTGGACCCGGGGCAGGGCCCGTATCAGGGTGTCCTGGCCCTTGCGGGGCACCAGCCGGGCGGCGCACAGCACGACGGGCGGGGCGTCCGGGCCGGGGCGGCGGTCCGGGACCCCGGGCCGGAACGCGCCGGCGTCCACCCCGGGGACGAGCCGCTCCAGCCGGGCCCCGGGGCCGAGCGCGGCGGCGATGGGCGCCCGGGTGGCGGCGGTCAGGAAGGTGACGGCGTCCACGCCCGCGCCGACGCGGCGCAGCAGCCCCCGGGCGCCGGGCGTGCGGGCCCACCAGACCTCGTGGCCGTGGGTGGTGGCGACCAGCCGCCGCACCCCCGCCTCGCGCCGCAGCCGGCCGGCCATCAGCCCGAGGGGCGCGGCGGCGCCGAACCAGACGGTGTCGCAGCCGTGGGCGCGGGCGAGGGCGACCGCCCGGCCGGTGGCGCCGGGCGTGGGCAGCAGCATCCGGGTCCGGTCGCGGACGACGGGGTACGGCAGGGCGGCGTCGTGCGCGGCGGCGCCCGGCTCCGCCGAGGTGTACACCACGACCCGGCCGGGCGGGAAGCGGTCGGTCAGGGCCTTCACGAACGTCTCGATGCCTCCCTGGCGGGGCGGGAAGTCGTTGGTGACCACGAGCGTGCGGTGCATGGGAGCCCCCTGAGGCAGACGAGCAGGACGAAGGGGTGGACGAGGTAGCCGAAGCGGCTGGCCGGCATCAGCGCGACGGCGAGGGTCAGCCCGAGCGCGAGCCGGCGGGCCGCCTCCGGCACCGTCCGGGGTGGGCGCAGGACCAGGGACGCGGCCAGCAGGACGGCGCTCACCGCGAGCAGCCCGGCCGCGGCGACGGTGCCGCCGGGCACGTGCGCGGCGAGGAGCCGGCCGGGGAAGGGGCTGGCGGCGGGCGACGTGGTGCCGGTGAGGCCCAGCGGGAAGGCCAGCACGTGCTCGCGGAAGGCCGAGGGGGCGGCCACCGCCGCGGGCAGCACGGCGCCGCCCGCGACCGCCGCGGCCACGCCCGCGCACCGCCAGGGCGCCCCCGCCGCCCCGCGCCGGCCCCCGCCCCCGGTGTGCGGGGCGCCGCGGGTGGCGGCCAGCAGGGCGACGGCGACCGGCAGCGCGGGCCACGCCGTCCACTTGAGGGCCGCCGCCGCGCCCAGGGCGAGGCCCGCCCCGCCCGCGCGGCCCCGTCCGGCGAGGGCGAGGCCCAGGCACATCAGCCCGGCCACGGGCAGGTCGACACCGCCCACGGCGAGCGGGAGGGCGACCAGCGGGCAGGCCGCGACCGGGGCGAGCAGCCGGGGCGGGACGGTCTTCGCCGCGGCCAGTGCCCCGACGAGCACGGCGCCCGTCCACCACCGGGGGTCGCCGGGCAGCGCCCCGATGACCGCCATCCCCGGCAGGTACGGGTTGTAGTCGGCGAGCCCGGCCGGTTCGGCGGCGTACGGCACCCCGGTCGCCCTCAGCAGGGCGCCCGACCGTTCGACGACGGCCGTCTCCAGCTGGCCCCGCCCGGTGGCGACGAGCAGCAGCAGCGGTACGGCCACCGCGCCCAGCAGGGCCGCGGCGCAGGCCGCCCGGCGGCGGGGCGCGAGCAGCGCCGCTGCCGTGTAGCCGCAGGCCGCCGCGGTGCCCCACACCCGGTGCGGGGCGAGGTCCGACACGGCGGCCAGTACGGCGGCGACCGCGGCGCAGCCGCCCCAGACGGCCCGTGCCGCCCTCGTTCTGATCATGCCGTCGAGGCTAGGAATTCCCGGACTCCCGGGCGTCGTACGGCGATCCGGTCTTCCGGCTCCACCCGTGGCATGAGGTCCGGCGCGGGGATCAACCCGTGCTCCGACGCGCGCGGCGCGGGCACCCGGGACAATCGGAACCATGAACGTGCTCGTCCGAACCGTCCGCGGGGCGGTGGCCTCCCCCGCCTACCCCTGGGTCAGCGGGGCCGCCCTCACCGGCCTGACGGTCCTTGAACTGGCCCTGTTCCCGGGGTCGGTGTGGGTGGCGGGCGCGATCCTGGTGTCGTCGGCGTCGCTGATGTGGCGCCGGGCGCGCCCCGAGGTGGCGCTGCTGACGGTGGCCGCCGCGTTCGTCGGCTTCGGCGCCCATCTGAGCCTGTACCTGGTGACGATGGTGAGCGGGCTGGCGGGGTTCTACACGCTGGGCAGGCACCGGGTGCAGCATCCGGCGGTGCTGGTGGGTGCCGGGGCGCTGGCGTCGCTGGGGGTGAACCTGGTGCACATCCAGAAGTGGGCGGGCCTGCCGCCGGCGGGCAACCCGGCGCCGGCCGTGGCGGACCGGTTCGACCGGGGCCTGTACGCCGAGACGCTGCTGCTGACGGTGGTGGTGCTGGGCGCGGTGTGCGCCGGGGACGCGGTACGCGCGCGTGAGGAGGCGCGGGACGAACGGGCCGCCGCGCAGGAGCGGCTGCTCGCGATGGAGCGGCGGCAGGCGGCGGAGGCGGAACGGGCGGCGATAGCGCGGGAGTTGCACGACGTGGTGGCGCACTCGGTGTCGATGATCGCGGTGCAGGCGGAGAGCGCGACGTACACCACGCCCGGCCTGTCGCCGCAGGCGCGGGAGGCGCTCCAGCAGATCGCGGGCACGGCCCGGGCGTCGATGACCGAACTGCGCCGCCTGCTGGGGGTGTTGCGCACCCGGCCGGACGACCGGGCGGCGACGGCGCCGCAGCCGACGCTGGCGGGGCTGGAGGAGCTGGTGGAGCAGCACCGGGCGGTGGGCGGGCGGGCCGTTCTGCGGGTGTGCGGGACGCGGGTCGCGCTGCCGGCCGGGTGGGAGCTGTCGGCGTACCGCATCGTCCAGGAGGCGCTGACCAATGTGCGGCGCCATGCGCCGGGGGCGCGCACGGAGGTGGTGGTGGAGTACGGGGCGGACCGGCTGACGCTGTGCGTCGCGGACGACGGGCCGGGGCCGCCCGGCCCCCGTGCCGGGGAGGGGGACGGCGCGGGGCACGGTCTGGCCGGGATGCGGGAGCGTGCCGCGCTGCTCGGCGGGTGCGGACCGGGCCGGGGCCGGGCGGGGGTTTCGTGGTGCGGGCGGAGCTGCCGTGGTGATCCGGGCGATCGTCGCCGACGACCAGGCGGTCGTCCGCACCGGGTTCGTGAACCTGCTGGCGACGCAGGACGACATCGAGGTGGTGGGCGAGGCGGCGGACGGGGCGGAGGCGGTCCGGGTGGCCGCCGAGCAGCGGCCGGACGTGGCGCTGCTGGACATCCGGATGCCGCACAGGGACGGCATCTCGGCGGCCCGCGAGATCCTCGCCGCGCCGGGCGGCGCGACCCGGGTGCTGATGCTGACGACGTTCGACCTGGACGAGTACGTGTACGACGCGCTGGTGGCGGGGGCGAGCGGGTTCCTGCTGAAGGACGCCACGTTCCCGGAGCTGCTGCACGCGGTACGGGTGGTGGCGCGGGGCGACGCGCTGCTGGCGCCGGGGGTGACGCGGCGGCTGGTCGCCGAGTTCGCCCGGCAGCGGGCGGGGGTGCTGCCGCCGCGGCCGGTGGACGGTCTGACGGCGCGGGAGGCCGAGGTGCTGGTGCTGATCGCGCGGGGCCTGTCGAACGCGGAGATCGCGGACGCGCTGACCATCACCGATCACACCGTGAAGACCCACATCAACCGGCTGTTCGCCAAGATGGGCCTGCGCGACCGGGCGCAGGCGGTGATCCTGGCGTACGAGCTGGGGCTGGTCCTGCCGGGCGGGCGACCGGGCTGACGCACCGGCGCATCCGGCGTACCCCCGTGCCGCCCACCGTCAGTCCAGGACCACGACCTCGTCCGGGGCGAAGGTCACCCCGATGACCGCGCCCACCTCGGGCGCGTCGCGCAGGGCGCACTCGGCCTCCAGGGGCGGGCCGGTCTCCGGGCGGAGCCGTACCGCCACGTGGTGGCCGCGGAAGGTGCGGCCCTCGACCGTGCACCGCAGCCCTTCGGCGGGGTCGCCGAGCCGTACACCGGCGGGGCGCACCAGGAGGCGGGCGGCGCCCTGGGCGGATCCGGCGGGCACCGGGACCTTGCCCCACGCGGTGTCGGCCGCCTCGCCGGTCACCG
This sequence comes from Streptomyces sp. NPDC015131, assembly GCF_043079975.1. Lineage (NCBI taxonomy): Bacteria > Bacillati > Actinomycetota > Actinomycetes > Kitasatosporales > Streptomycetaceae > Streptomyces > Streptomyces sp. NPDC015131. The sequence goes on from NZ_JBIBVB010000009.1 coordinate 112,486, forward strand.
TCGCCGCGACCACGTTGTCGAAGCCGAGGAACCGGGCGACGAACTCGGAGGCGGGGCGCTGCCACACCTCCAGCGGCGTACCGCTCTGGGCGATGCGGCCGTCGCGCATCACCACGACCCGGTCGGCGAGCGCGAACGCCTCGCCCTGGTCGTGGGTGACGGCCAGCACGGTGGTGCCGAGCCGCCCGAACAGCTGCCGCAGCTCGACCACGAGCCGCTCCCGCAGCCCCCGGTCGAGCTGGCCGAGCGGTTCGTCGAGCATCAGCAGCCGGGGGCTGGGGGCGAGCGCGCGGGCGAGGGCGACGCGCTGCTGCTCGCCGCCGGACAGGGCGGCGACGGCCCGCCGTTCGGCGCCGGGCAGGCCGACGAGGTCCAGCAGCTCGGCGACCCGGGCGGCCCGCTCCCGGCGGGACGCGCCGCGCATGCGCAACCCGAAGGCGACGTTGCCACCGGCGTCGTGCTGCGGGAACAGCTGGTGGTCCTGGAACATCAGCCCGACGCCGCGCCGGTGCACGGGCACGCCCGCCTGGTCGGCGCCGTCGAGCAGGACCCGCCCGGAGTCCACCGGCTGGAGCCCGGCCACCACCCGCAGCAGGGTCGACTTGCCGCTGCCGCTGGGCCCGAGGACGCACACGGTCTCGTGGTCGGCGACGTCCAGGGACACTGCGTCCAGGGCCGTCCGGGTGCCGAAGCGTACGGTGACGCCGGTCAGGGCGAGCATGGTCACAGCTCCCCGGGGCGGTCGGTACGGATGCGTTCGAGGAGCAGCAGGGACACCGCGCACACCACCATCAGGATCGTCGAGAGGGCCATCGCCTGGCCGTAGTTGAGGTCGCCGGGGCGGCCGAGGAGCCGGGCGACGGCGACCGGCAGGGTCGGGTTGTCGGGGCGGGCGATGAAGACGGTCGCCCCGAACTCGCCGAGGGACACCGCGAACGCGAACCCGGCCGCGACCAGCAGCGCCCGCCGCACCAGCGGCAGGTCCACCTCGCGCCACACCCGCCACGGCGAGGCGCCGAGCACCGCGGCGGCCTCGCGCAGCCGGGCGTCCACCGCGCGCAGCACCGGCAGCATGGTCCGTACGACGAAGGGGACGCCGACCAGGGCCTGGGCGAGCGGCACCAGGATCCACGACGAGCGCAGGTCCAGCGGCGGCTCGTCCAGGGTGATCAGGAAGCCGAAGCCGACGGTGACGGCGGACACCCCGAGCGGCAGCATCAGCAGGGCGTCGAAGCCCCGCACCACCTTCCCGGCGCGCCGGGTGAGGGCCGCCGCGGCGAGGCCGCCGATCACCAGGGCGATCGCGGTGGCGGCCAGGGCGTACTGGAGGGAGTTGCCGATGGCCTCGACGGGCGGGACGAGGAAGGTGCCGCCGCTCGCGCCGGCGTCCTGGAGGGCCCGGTAGTAGCCGAGCCCGCCGCCGAAGGAGCGCTGGACGAGCACCGCGAGCGGCAGCAGGAGCAGCAGCACCACGGTGAGCAGGACGCCGCCGAGCAGCGCCCACTGCCCGGCTCCGCGCGGCGGGCGGGCGGTGAGCGCCGGGTCGACCAGCCGCAGCGCGGTCTCCCGCCGGCGTACCGTCCGGGCGTGGACGGCGAGGATGGCGCCGACGGCGGCGAACTGGACCAGCGTCAGCACCGCGGCGGTCGGCAGGTCGAGGAGCTGCGCGGTCTGCCGGTAGATCTCCGACTCCAGCGTCCGGTAGGCGGGCCCGCCGAGGATCTGCACGATGCCGAAGGAGGTGTACGTGAAGAGGAAGACCATCAGCGCGGCGGCGGCCACGGCGGGGCCGAGCGCGGGCAGGGTCACCCGCCGCCAGGCGCCGAGCCGGGACGCGCCGAGGACCCGGGCGGCCTCCTCCTGCCGGGGGTCGAGCTGCGCCCACAGGCCGCCGACCGTGCGGACGACGACGGCGTAGTTGAAGAAGACGTGCGCGAGGAGGATGGCCCACACGGTGGTGTCGAGCCGGACGCCCCACAGGTCGTCGAGCAGGCCGCCCCGGCCGAGGACAGCGAGGAACGCGGTGCCGGCGACGACGGTCGGCAGGACGAACGGCACGGTGACGACCGCCCGGAGGACCTGCTTGCCGGGGAAGGCGAAGCGGGCGAAGACATACGCCCCGGGGAGCGCGATCAGCAGGGTGAGCGCGGTGGAGGCGAGCGCCTGCCAGGTGGTGAACCACAGCACGTCCAGGATGTCCGGTCGGCCGAGGACCTCCCCGAGCCGCCCGAACTGCCAGGCCCCGTCCTCGGCGCGCAGCCCGCGGCCGGTGATGGCGGCGACGGGGTAGGCGAAGAAGACGGCGAAGAACGCCACGGGCAGGGCCATCAGCCCGGCCCGCAGCGCGCCGCCGCGGGCCCCGGTCCGGCCGGTGCCGGACCGGGGGGCGGTGGGCCGGGCCGTTGCGGGCCGGGTCACTTCAGGACGAGCGGGGTCCATGCCTGGATCCACCCGTCGCGCTTCTGGGCGATCTTCCCGGCGGCGACGGTGTACGGGTCGGCCACCGTGACGCCGTGCCGGGTGAACAGCTCGGGCAGGACGGCGTCCTTCGCGACGGGGTTCACGAACATCTGGAGCGGCATGTCCTCCTGGAACTTCTTGCCGATCAGGAAGTCGATCAGGGCCTTGCCGCCGTCGGGGTTCTTCGCCCCGGTCAGCAGGCCCGCGAACTCGGTCTGGCGGAAGCAGGTGCCGGTGGCCACACCGGTCGGCGCCACGGTGGGCCGCGGGTCGGCGTACAGCACCTCGACGGGCGGGCTGGAGGCGTACGACACGACGAGCGGCCGGTCGCCGCCCGCCTTCCGGCCGCCGGCGGAGCCGGAGAACTCCTGGTTGTAGGCCAGCTCCCAGCTGTCGACGACCTTCACGCCGTTGCCCTTGAGCTTCTTCCAGTAGTCCTGCCAGCCGTCGTCGCCGTACCGGGCGGCGGTACCGAGCAGGAAGCCGAGGCCGGGCGAGGAGCGCTCGGGGTTCTCGACGACGAGGAGGTCCTTGTAGGCGGGCTTCGCGAGGTCGTCGAAGGTCTTCGGCGGCGCCAGCTTCTTGTCCGCGAAGTACTTCTTGTCGTAGTTGACGCAGATGTCGCCGGTGTCGACGGGGGTCACCCGGTGCTCGCCCTTGTCGAGCTGCACGGCGTCGGGGACCCGCTCCAGGCCCTTGGCCTCGTACGGCTCGAACAGGCCGTTGTCCAGCGCGCGGGACAGCAGGGTGTTGTCGACGCCGAAGAAGACGTCGCCCTGCGGGGCGCCCTTGGTGAGGATCGCCTTGTTGACGGCCTCGCCGGCGTCGCCGCTCTTGAGGACCTTGACGGTGTAGCCGGTCTGCCGGGTGAACTCCTTCAGGACGGCCGGGGAGGCGTTGAAGGAGTCGTGGCTGACGAGCGTCACGGTCTTCGGCTTCTTCGCGCCGCCGTCGCCGCCGGCCGAGCCGGAGTCACCGCCGCAGGCGGTGAGCGTGGTGACGCCCAGCGCGGCGGCGAGGGCGCCGACCGCGATCTTCGTGGTGGTGCTCACTGATGTTCCTCCTGGGTGTGACCAGGAAGAGACGCGGCCCTGCCCACCGGATCCGTCCGGCGGGCAGGGCGCAACAGCTCGAGTAACGACCGAACTTCCTACCCAGAATGACCTGGGCGAGGTTCAGAGGGTCTGCGGCCCGCGTGCTGCACGCGGCGACCGCACTCTCAGCGCTGTGGCGCTCCCCTGTCGGAATATGCAGGTGTGTTCGAGCCCAGAGTACAAGCTCACCTCTCGGCGGCCGCCAGCTGTCCACAGGCGCCGTCGATCTCCTGCCCGCGGGTGTCACGGACGGTGACCGGGACGCCATGGGAGGCGATGGCCTCCACGAACGCCTTCTCGTCCTCGGGGCGGGACGCGGTCCACTTGGAGCCGGGCGTCGGGTTGAGCGGGATCAGGTTGACGTGGACGCGCTTGCCCTTGAGCAGCCGGCCCAGGAGGTCGCCGCGCCATGCCTGGTCGTTGATGTCGCGGATCAGGGCGTACTCGATGGAGACGCGGCGGCCCGACTTCTCGGCGTACTCCCAGGCGGCGTCCAGCACCTCGCGGACCTTCCAGCGGGTGTTCACCGGCACGAGGGTGTCGCGCAGCTCGTCGTCGGGGGCGTGCAGCGAGACGGCGAGGCGGCACTTGAAGCCCTCGTCGGCGAAGCGCAGCATGGCCGGGACGAGGCCGACGGTGGAGACGGTGATGCCGCGCTGCGACAGCCCGAGCCCGTCCGGCTCGGGGTCGGTGAGGCGGCGGATCGCGCCGACGACCCGCTTGTAGTTGGCGAGCGGCTCGCCCATGCCCATGAAGACGATGTTGGACAGCCGCGCCGGGCCGCCCGGCACTTCGCCGTCCCGCAGGGCGCGCATGCCGTCCACGATCTGGTGCACGATCTCGGCCGTCGACAGGTTCCGGTCGAGGCCGGCCTGGCCGGTGGCGCAGAACGGGCAGTTCATGCCGCAGCCCGCCTGCGAGGAGATGCACATGGTGACCCGGTCGGGATACCGCATCAGCACCGACTCGACCAGCGTCCCGTCGTGCAGCCGCCACAGCGTCTTGCGGGTGGTGTCGTCGTCGCACGAGATGTGCCGGACGACCGACATCAGGTCGGGCAGCAGCTCGCCCGCCAGCTTCTCCCGGGACGCGGCGGGGATGTCCGTCCACTGCGCCGGGTCGTGCGCGTACCGCGCGAAGTAGTGCTGGGAGAGCTGCTTGGCGCGGAACGGCTTCTCACCGATCGCGGCGACGGCCTCCTTGCGCTCGGCGGGCGTCAGGTCGGCGAGGTGGCGCGGCGGCTTCGTGGCTCCGCGCGGGGCGACGAAGGTGAGCTCTCCCGGGGCGGGGCGTGGCATGACCTGGTACTCCTCAGTAGGACGAGGCCGCGGTACGGGAGCCGGGAGACCTCACCGGATGATCCCCGCGCGGGGCGCGGAGCCGAAAGGGCCCGCCGCGCCGGTGCGGCGAGCCCTTCCAGGGTAACCGGACGGCGCCGCGGCCCGTCCCGCCGGAGATCCGGCGGGCGGCGGCGCCCCTCGGCGGGGTCAGCCCGAGCCGGTGAACACCACCAGCAGCAGCCACACCACCGGGGCGGTCGGCAGCAGGGAGTCCAGCCGGTCCATGATGCCGCCGTGGCCGGGCAGCAGCGTCCCCATGTCCTTGATGCCCAGGTCCCGCTTGATCATGGACTCGCCGAGGTCGCCCAGCGTGGCGCTGGCCGCGACCGCGAGGCCCAGCAGCAGCCCCTGCCACCAGGTGCCGCCGTCGATGGCGAACTCCATGCACAGCGCGCCCGCCGCCATCGCGAACGCCACCGCTCCCAGCAGGCCCTCACGGGTCTTGCCGGGGCTGATGCGCGGCGCCAGCTTCGTCCGGCCGAAACGCCAGCCGACGGCGTACGCGCCGGTGTCGCTGACCACCGTCAGCAGCAGGAACGTCAGCACCCGCCACGGACCGTCGTCCGCGGTGAGCATCATCGCCACGAACGTCGCCAGGAACGGCACGTAGAAGGCGGCGAACACCCCGGCCGTGACGTCCCGCAGATAGTTCTCCGGCGGTTCGGTCATCCGCCACACCAGCACCGCGAGCGCCGTCAGGGCCATGGCGACCCAGGCGCCCTCGGCGCCCCGCACATACCCGGCGACCACCATGGCCGCGCCGCCCACGGCGAGCGGCACCAGCGGCGCCCGGATGCCCTTGCGCTCCTGGAGGCGGGACGTCAGCTCCCACAGGCCGACCACCACGGCGACGGCGATCACCCCGACGAACACGGCCTTGACCACGAACAGCGACGCGACGATCACCGCGCCCAGGCCGACGCCGACCCCTATGGCCGCCCGCAGGTCCCGGCCGGCCCGCTTCTTCTGCCTGCCCCGCGCGCCCGGCTGCTCGGCACCCGGCTGCTCGGCACCGGGCCGCTCGGCGCCCGGCCGCTGCGGGGGCTGCTCCGCGCCGGACCACTCCGGGGGCTGCGGCGCCCCCGGTCCGGGCGGCCCCGGCCGGGGCGCTTCAGGCTGCGCGCCGGGCAGGGGCTCCTGCGCGCCGCCGTCGGGCCGGTGCGGCTGCCGGAACCCCGGCCGCCGCGGCGTCTCGTCGCGGAACGGGGGACCGCTCTGCGGAGCGGTCCCCCGGTCGCGGTCGTCCTGGTCTCCACCGGAGTCTCCGCCGGCGGGAACGTCGGGCACGATGGGCATGGGCCGAGTCTGCTGTGCCTCATGCCCGTCGTAGGCGGGACCCGCCGGGGCCGCCGGGGCGAACCCCGGGTGGTACCCCTGGTCGGGCGGACCCCACTGACCGCCTCTCGGCGGGGCCCCCCAGGATGAGTCGTTCATCAGACCTCGAGCAGCTCGGCTTCCTTGTGCTTGAGCAGCTCGTCCACCTGCGTGACGTACTTCGCGGTGGTGTCGTCGAGCTCCTTCTCCGCGCGGCGGCCCTCGTCCTCGCCGACCTCGCCGTCCTTGACGAGCTTGTCGATCGTCTCCTTGGCCTTGCGGCGCACCGAGCGGATCGAGATCTTCGAGTCCTCCGCCTTGCCCTTGGCCACCTTGATGTACTCGCGGCGGCGCTCCTCGGTCAGCTCCGGGAACACCACACGGATGATGTTGCCGTCGTTGCTCGGGTTGACGCCCAGGTCCGAGTCGCGGATGGCCTGCTCGATGTTGCGCAGCGCGCTCTTGTCGAACGGGGTCACCACGGCCATGCGCGGCTCCGGCACGGAGAACGACGCCAGCTGGTTGATCGGCGTGATCGCGCCGTAGTACTCGGCCACGATCTTGTTGAACATGGCCGGGTGCGCACGTCCCGTACGGATCGCGGCGAAGTCCTCCTTGGCGACCAGGACGGCCTTCTCCATCTTCTCCTCTGCCTCGAGGAGGGTCTCTTCGATCACCACTTGCTCCTGCGTGTCTATGAGTAGGCCCGGCGTACAAAGGGCTGCGGAACCTGCGTCGCGTCTGTTCCCTGCACGGTGTCCGACCGGCAGGGCTTTGTCCATCCCCTCGCGGGGCACCCCGGGAGGCCGGTGCCGGCCGCCCGCGGATCCGGGGCTCAGCTCCTGGTGCCCTGGTCGCTCACGAGAGTGCCGATCTTCTCACCCTTCACGGCCCGGGCGATATTGCCCGCCGCGAGCAGCTCGAAGACGAGGATCGGGAGGTTGTTGTCGCGGCAGAGGGTGATGGCGGTGGCGTCGGCGACCTTGAGGTCGCGGGAGAGCACCTCGCCGTACTCCAGCGCGTCGAACCGCACCGCGTCCGGGTTGGCCTTGGGGTCGGAGTCGTACACCCCGTCCACCCCGTTCTTGCCCATGAGGAGAGCTTCCGCGTCGATCTCCAGGGCACGCTGGGCGGCGGTGGTGTCGGTGGAGAAGTACGGCATGCCCATGCCCGCGCCGAAGATCACGACGCGTCCCTTCTCCAGGTGCCGCACCGCGCGCAGCGGGATGTACGGCTCGGCGACCTGGCCCATGGTGATGGCCGTCTGGACCCGGGAGTCGATGCCCTCCTTCTCCAGGAAGTCCTGGAGGGCGAGGCAGTTCATCACCGTGCCGAGCATGCCCATGTAGTCGGAGCGGGCCCGGTCCATGCCGCGCACCTGCAGCTCCGCGCCGCGGAAGAAGTTGCCGCCGCCGATGACGACCGCGATCTCCGCGCCGTCCCGGACGACCGCCGCGATCTCGCGCGCGATGGCGTGTACGACGTCGGGATCGACGCCGAGGCCGCCCCCGCCGGCGAACGCCTCGCCGGACAGCTTCAGCATGAAGCGGCCGGCCTTTTTACCGGTGTTGTCGTCGCCCTGTGCGGCGCCCTGGTTCATGGAGATCTCCTCGTGCACATACGAAGAAGGCCATTGCCGGTGGGTCTGCTGTCCCTACGGCAATGGCCTCCTCGTCAGATCTGTGGCCGCCGGCGCTCACGCGACCGACCGTCCACTGGGAAAACCCTAGCGGGATCCCGTGTCGAGCGCGTACCGGCTCAGATGCCGACCTTGATGCGGCTGAAGCGCTTCAGGGTGACACCGGCCTCGTCCAGGACCTTCTGGACGGACTTCTTGTTGTCCAGCGCGTACGGCTGACCCAGGAGGGTGGCGTCCTTGAAGAAGCCGTTGAGGCGACCCTCGACGATCTTCGGGAGCGCGGCCTCGGGCTTGCCCTCGGCACGGGTGGTCTCCTCGGCGACACGACGCTCGGCCTCGACGACCTCGGCCGGCACGTCCTCCTTGGAGAGGTACTTCGGGGCGAACGCGGCGATGTGCTGCGCGATGCCCTTGGCGACCTCGGCGTTCTCCTTGTCGAGCTCGACGAGGACACCGATCTGCGGCGGCAGGTCGGGCATCGTGCGGTGCATGTACGCCGCGACGTAACCACCGGAGAACTGCGCGAAGCGGTCCAGGACGATCTTCTCGCCGAGGTTGGCGTTGGCCTCGTCGACGTACGCCTGGACGGTCTTGCCGGCCTCGATCTCGGACGCGAGCAGCGCCTCGATGTCGGCGGGGGACGTCTTGGCGACGTGCTCGGCGAGGGCCTTCGCGACGCTCTGGAACTTCTCGCCCTTGGCGACGAAGTCCGTCTCGCACTTCAGCTCGACGATGACACCCGAGGTGTTGTCGTCGGCGATCACCGAGACGACGGCACCGTTCTCGGCGGAACGGCCCTCGCGCTTGGCGACGCCCTTCTGGCCCTTGATGCGCAGCGCCTCGACGGCCTTGTCGACGTTGCCCTCGGACTCGTCGAGCGCCTTCTTGCAGTCCATCATGCCGGCGCCGGTGAGCTCGCGGAGCTTCTTGACGTCAGCGGCGGTGTAGTTCGCCATGATCTGTGAGTCTCTTTCGAAGTCTGGAAGATCTACGAAGATCTACGGGTGGACGGCGGGAGCGGCACGCGCCCCCGCCGTCGATCCGAACCTGAAGGTCAGGCCTGCTCGGCGTCCGCGGCCGGAGCCTCGGCGGCCGGAGCCTCAGCAGCGGCGGGAGCCTCGGCGGCCGGAGCCTCCGCGGCGGCCTCGGCCGGCTTCTCGGCCTCGTCCGAGTCGGCCTTCTTCTCGCCGCCCTCGAGCAGGTCGCGCTCCCACTCGGCCAGCGGCTCGCCCGCGGCCTTCTCGCCCGGCTTCTGGTCACCGGTCGCGGCACCGGAACGGGCGATGAGGCCCTCGGCGACGGCGTCGGCGATCACGCGGGTGAGCAGGGTGACGGAGCGGATCGCGTCGTCGTTGCCCGGGATCTTGTAGTCGACCTCGTCGGGGTCGCAGTTGGTGTCGAGGATCGCGACGACCGGGATGTGGAGCTTGCGCGCCTCACCGACGGCGATGTGCTCCTTCTTGGTGTCGACGATCCAGACGGCGCTCGGCACCTTCTGCATCTCGCGGATACCGCCGAGGGTCTTCTCCAGCTTGGCCTTCTCGCGCGAGAGGACCAGGAGCTCCTTCTTGGTCAGACCCGAGGCCGCGACGTCGTCGAAGTCGATGGCCTCCAGCTCCTTGAGGCGCTGCAGACGCTTGTAGACGGTCGAGAAGTTGGTGAGCATGCCGCCCAGCCAGCGCTGGTTGACGTACGGCATGCCGACGCGCGTCGCCTGCTCGGCGATGGCCTCCTGGGCCTGCTTCTTCGTACCGACGAACATGATGGAGCCGCCGTGCGCGACGGTCTCCTTGACGAACTCGTAGGCGCGGTCGATGTACGACAGCGACTGGAGCAGGTCGATGATGTAGATGCCGTTGCGCTCGGTGAAGATGAAGCGCTTCATCTTCGGGTTCCAGCGACGGGTCTGGTGACCGAAGTGGACGCCGCTCTCCAGCAGCTCCCGCATCGTGACGACGGCCATGGCCGTATCTCCTTGGTTCTCGGTTGTGTCCTGACGCCCCGACGCGCTGTGCCACGAATGGACCGAAGAGCGCTGCCACGACTCGTGAGGGAGGTGGCGGGGCGTGCGAAGTCGACCCGGGTGGCCCGGGTCGCCAGAAGAAGTGTACGGGACCCCGGCAGCGCCGGGTGACGGCGCTGTCCACAACCGGCCGGTTGTCCACAGGCCCGGACCAAGATCAGCGCGACCCGCCCGGGCCGGGCCACAGTGACTCCATGCACACCACGACCACGATCACGACGACGATCACGACAACGACGACCTGCGGGCTGCTCCTGACGGCGCTCACCGCGCTGGTCCCGGCCACCCCGAACATCCGGGCCTCGGTCACCCCGATCGCCTCGGTCACTCCGGCCACAGGCTCCCGCTGGCCCGTGGGCCCACCGCGCCCCGAGATCGAACGAGGCTGGGAGCCTCCAGCCTCCCCCTACGGGCCGGGCCACCGCGGCGTCGACCTCGCCGCCCCGCCCGGCACCCCGATCCGCGCCCCACTGGCCGGCCGCGTCACCTTCGCCGGCCCCGTCGCGGGCCGGGGCGTCCTGACCCTCACCCACCCCCACACCGGCACCCCGCCCCTGCGCACCACCTACGAACCGGTACGCCCCCTCGTCCCCCCGGGCGCCGACGTCCCGGTCGGCCAAGTGGTGGCCGAAGTGACCGGAGGCCCCACGCACTGCGCCACGGGCTGCCTCCACTGGGGCCTGCGCCGCGCGGACACCTACCTGAACCCACTGAACCTGATCCGCCGGGCACCCTCACGGCTACTGCCGGTGAGCGGGCCGGGGGGCGGGGACGGGGGTGGGGGCGGGGGTGGAGTTCGGGGCGGGATTCGGGGCGGGGGTGGGAGCTGGAGGGAGGTAGGGGCGGAGGTGGGTGCTTGACCGGGGGCGGGTCTTCAGCCAGTGGGCCGGCCAGGGGGCGTGGGTGCCCAGCACGGGGCATCCGGCCAGGAATGGCGGGGCGCGGGTGCCTGGGCAGGCGGGGGGCGCGGGTGCCTGGCCGGGGGGTGGCGGACGTGGGCGCCTAGCCGGGTGGCTGGTTGCGGGTTCCCGGGCAGGCGGGGCGCGGGTGCCTGGGCAGGCGGGGGGCGCGGGTGCCTGGGCAGGCGGGGGGCCCGGTCGGTTGCGGGCAGGGGCGCAGCCAGGGACCGGAGGCGGTGGCACTGCGCTGCCGTATGCGTGGCGGGAGGGGGAGGCGGGGTGGGTGGGGGGGAGGGGGGCGGGGGGGGAGGGCCCCCTCCCTGATGGGACCGGGGCCTGACGCTCAGGTCCCGCGCAGGCAACGGCGCACCACTGCGGGGCCTCCCGTACTCAGCGGGGCGCCCGGGGCGGGCGGCCGACCCTGTGCACCGGCGCTCGGCGGCTTGGCGTACCCGGGGCGTGGGGGCGCGGATGCCTACCCCGCCCGCGAAAGCCCCGCCGCGGAGCGTTACGCGCCGCGTACGCCCCGGAGGGCCATGGAGACGGCCGTCTCGGCGATCTCGGTGGGGTCCTCCGCCGCACCGAGTTCGATCCGGCGCACCGCCGCGTCGACGACGCCCTGGAGCAGCATGGCGGCGAGCCTCGGCTGTGCCTGGCCCAGTTCGGCCAGGGCTTCGACGATCATGGCGACGAGTCCGCCGTGTGCGGCGCGGATCTTTTCGCGGGCCCCGTCGTCCAGTTCACGGGCGGAGATCGCGACGACGGCCCGGTGCCGCCGGTCGCCGACGAGGGCGAGCTGGGTCCGGACGTACGCCTCGACCTTGCCCTCGGGTGTCTGGGCCGCCTGCATGGCGGCTTCGACCTCTGCCGCCCACACGGGGAAGTCGACGGCGCAGAGTTCTTCGACGACGGCCGCGCGGGAGCGGAAGTACTCGTACACGGACGACCGGGCGAGGCCGGTGCGCTCGGCGAGGGCGGGGAAGGTCAGCGCCTCCGTCCCGCCTTCGGACAACAGGGAACGCGCGGCGTCCAGCAGGGCGCCGCGCTGCATGGTCCGGTGCTCGGCCACGGAGGCCGCTCGAATCCTGGGCACGGCTCCACTTTACGACCGCCTGTTCGGCTTCAGCGTCCCGCGTCGGCCAGCTTGGCCCTCAGCTGGAGTACCGACTTGGTGTGGATCTGGCTGACCCGGCTCTCGGTGACGCCCAGGACGTTGCCGATTTCGGCCAGGGTCAGGCCCTCGTAGTAGTAGAGCGTGACGACGGTCTTCTCACGCTCGGGGAGGGTGTTGATGGCGCGGGCGAGCAGCCGTCTGAGCTCCCGGTCCTCGGCGACTTCGACGGGGTCGTCCGCGGCGGTGTCCTCGAGGGTGTCCATGAGGCTGAGCCGGTCGCCGCCCTCGCCTCCGACGTGGAGGAGTTCTTCGAGGGCGACGACGTTCGCCAGGGACAACTGGCTGAAAACGGCGTGCAGTTCCTCCAGGGCGATGCCCATTTCGGAGGCGACCTCGCTCTCCGAGGGGGTGCGCCGCAGGCCGGCCTCCAGGGTGGCGTAGGCGCGTTCCACGGCCCGCGCCTTCTGGCGGACGGAGCGGGGGATCCAGTCGAGGGCGCGCAGTTCGTCGATCATCGCGCCGCGGATGCGGGTGATGGCGTACGTCTCGAACTTGATCGACCGCTCGATGTCGAACTTCTCGATCGCGTCGATGAGGCCGAAGACTCCGGAGGAGACGAAGTCGGCCTGCTCGACGTTGGACGGCAGGCCGACGCTGACCCGGCCGGCGACGTACTTCACCAGGGGCGAGTAGTGCAGGATCAGTTGTTCCCGCAGTCGCTCGTCGCCCGTGTCCTTGTACGACCGCCACAGCTCGTCGACCGACGAGGGCGCGGCCGGGCGCATGGTGCCCCGGGCGGCGGGGGGCACCGCTGCGCGGTCGGACCCGGAGGTGTGCTGGGGCATGCGTCGCCTTGAGCCGTTCTGGGGTGCGAGGGGGGACGGGACGGTGGAGAGGACGAGGGGGCGGGGACGTTAGCGGGGTGCGGAGGGGGTAAGTCTCGCGAGCGTAGCGCGACTGCGGTGTCGCGTTGCGTGAAGGCCACCGGATCGTGACTCCGTGGGAGGGGGCCGTCGGCCGCATCTTCGATACGTGCTCGTGTGGCCGACGGCGGCGGAGCCGGAACCTCGGGTGTCGCCGGGTGAGCTGCGGAGGTCATCGGGGTCAGCCTGTCACCCGAATGCTGCCGGTCAAGGACCGCCTCGCCGGGCATCCGGGCGATGTGTCGCCGAGCGGGTGAGCCGCCAGCGGTCGCCGTGCCGCTCGACGAAGCCCAGTGCGTGGAGTTCGTAGAGCCTGCCGAGTGCTTCGTCGGTGGTGGTGCCGGCGTCGTGGGCGATGTCGTCGGTGCGGGCGGTTGTCCCTCGTGGGGGCATGGCTTCGAGTACGCGTGCGCCGGCCGGGTCGAGGAGGTCGCGGGGCAGTACCGGGCCGCGTCGGGCGGGTGCGAGGTCTCCGATGTCGCCGATCAGTTCGGCGATCTCGGCGGCGTCGGTGACCAGCTCGGCCTCGCCTCTCAGCAGTTCGTGCACTCCGGCCGAGAGTCCGCTGGTGGCCGGTCCGGGGACGCCCATGGTGAACCGGCCGAGCCGCTGTGCCGCCCGGGCGGTGACGAGGGAGCCGCTGCGGTATTCGGCTTCGACGACGACGGTGCCTCGTGTGAGTGCGGCGATGACCCGGTTGCGGAGGATGAACCGGCTGGGGGTGGGGTGGGATCCCGGTGGCAACTCGCCGATGACGAGGCCTTGTTCCGCGATGCGGGCGATGAGCTGGGTGTGGCCGCGCGGGTAGACGACGTCGACTCCGCAGGCGAGTACCGCGACGGTGGCCCCGCCGGAGGCCAGCGCGCCCCGGTGCGCGGCGCCGTCCACGCCGAAGGCGGCGCCGGAGACGACGACCCAGCCGCGTTCGGCGAGGCCGGAGGCGAGGGTGGCCGCCATGTGCGCCCCGTACGGTGTGCAGGCCCGGGCGCCGACGAGGGCGACGGAGCGGAGCGCCCAGCGTCGCAGGTCGGACCGCCCGCGTACCCAGAGGCCGATGGGCCGGGCGTCGCCGAGGTCGTCGAGCTGGGTGGGCCACTCGGGGTCGCCGGGGACGACGAACCGCCCGCCGCAGGCGGCGACGGCTGCGAGGTCCCGTTCGGGATCGGCGCGCGCCGCTCGTTTTCGGTAGCCCTGGAGGCGCAGGTCTCCGACTCCGGTGAGGATGCCGTCCTCGTGGGGTGCGGAGGTCAGGCGGCGGAGCAGTTCCGCGGCGCCCAGTTCGCGCAGCCACCGTCCGCCGTGTTCGTCACCCGGTTCGACGACCCGCGTCAACGCCGCGCGGGCCTGTCGCTCGTGTTCGTTCACCCTCTCGGTCATGCCTCTCCCCCATGGGTCGTCGTTCCCCCTTGATCGGGGCCGCCGTGATCCGGCCCCGTTTCTGCTCACTTCATGGACTTCACGGCCCTACGGGCAGGGGCGCTCCTCGGGCGATGCCGGTGCGGAGTTCCAGTGCCAGGTGGACGTCGTCGGCGTCCGGGCGGTCGCGGCCCGCGAGGTCGGCGATGGTCCAGGCGACCCGGAGGACGCGGTCGAGGCCGCGGGCGGTGAGCAGGCCCCGTTCGATGTCGCGCTCGGCGGCGGCGAGGGCGCCGGGTGCGGCGTGCCAGCGGGTGCGGAGTTCGTGGCCGGGGACCTCGCAGTTGACGTGCCATGGGGTGCCGGTGAGGCGGGTGGCGGCGCGTGCCCGGGCTTCCCGTACTCGTGCGGCGACCGTTTCGGTGGATTCGCCGCGTCCGCCCTGGCCGAGCAGGTCGGCGCGGGTGACCGGTTCCACCTCGACGCGGAGGTCGACCCGGTCGAGCAGGGGTCCCGAGAGCCGGGCCTGGTAGCGGCGGATCACCGATGCGGGGCATTCGCAGCCGGCTCCGGTGAGGGTGTGCCGTCCGCAGGGGCAGGGGTTGGCCGCGAGGATCATGAGGAACCGTGCGGGCAGCCGGACCACGCCTGCGCTGCGGGCCACGACGACGTGTCCGGATTCGAGGGGCTGCCGCAGGGCGTCCAGCGCTTTTCCGGAGAATTCCGGCGCTTCGTCCAGAAAGAGCACGCCGCGATGTGCGAGGGAGACCGCTCCGGGCCTGGGCAGGCCGTTGCCGCCGCCGACGAGGGACTGCATGGTGGCCGAGTGGTGCGGGGCGCAGTACGGCGGCCGGTGCACCAGGGGTTCCCCGGGCGGGAGGATGCCGGCCACCGAGTGGACGGCGGTGACCTCCAGCGCCTCCTGGCGGGTCAGCGGTGGCAGGATGCTCGGCAGCCGTTCGGCCAGCATGGTCTTGCCGGCGCCCGGTGGTCCGGAGAGCAGCAGGTGGTGCCCGCCCGCCGCCGCGACTTCCAGGGCGACGCGCGCCGGCCGCTGCCCGGCGACGTCCGCGAGGTCGGGTCCATCCACGGGGTCGGGGCTCAGTCCGGTGCCCACGCCGGCGCCCGGGACGAACAGTCCGGCCAGGATGGCGTCGGGTCGCCCCTCGTCGTCGGGCTCCTCGTCGGGTACGGGTTCGTCCGCCAGCACGGCGATCAGCTGCCGCAGGGTGCGGACGCCGAGCACGGAGACGCCGGGGACCAGGGCGGCCTCGCCCGCGGTCTGCTCGGGGACGACGACCTGCTGGTAGCCGGCCTCGGCGGCGGCGAGGACCGCCGGCAGGACGCCCCGCACCGGTCGTACCCGTCCGTCGAGGCCCAGCTCGCCGATGAGGACGAGGTCGGCGATGGCCCGGGGGGAGACCCGCTCGGCCGCGCCGAGGACGGCCGCCGCCACAGCGAGGTCGAAACCTGAGCCGCCCTTCGGTACCGAGGCGGGGCTGAGCCCGACCGTGAGCTTCTTCTGCGGCCACTCCGCGCCCGAGTTGACGATCGCCGCCCGCACCCGGTCCCGGCTCTCGATCAGGCTCTTGTCGGGCAGCCCCACCAGGGTGAAGGCCGCGACGCCCGGTTCCAGGTCCGCCTGGACCTCGACGACCACGCCTTCGACGCCGACCAGGGCGACCGAGCACGTCCGTGCGAACCCCATCAGGCCACCCCCCGCACGTGCTCCACGACGGGTGCGCCGCGCCGGGGCAGCAGCACGCCGACGAGGTCGATGCGGATGCCGCCCGGTGGTGCGCCGCCGTGCCGCTCCAGCCAGCAGGCGGCGAGCCGCCGCAGCCGGGCGGCCTTGGCGGGTGTCACGGCCGCCATGGGGTGCTGGAAGCCGCACTCTCTGCGGGTCTTGACCTCGCAGACGACCACCGTGTCACCGTCGCGGGCCACGATGTCGATCTCTCCGGCGCGCCCGCACCGCCAGTTCCTGGCCAGCGTGGCCATCCCGGCCTCACCGAGCCGGCGGACCGCCAGCTCTTCGCCGTACCGCCCGAGTGCCCTCGTCGCGTTCATCCGGCACCACCTCCGTCACCGACTGTGACGGAATGGCGGCAGGCTTGTGGATCTTGGTGGACAACCGGCCCGTTGGGGAAAACTCCGTCCCCCACACGAGGGAATCCCGGCACGGCGCCTCACGGCTGGGCGGCCGGCACAGAACCCGGCGGAGCGCCGAGGCGACGGCACCCCGGAAGCGGAGTCCACCCGGAGGCGACGGCGCCCCCGGGGCCCAGTCCCCCCGGCCGGATCAGCTGCCGGGCAGCTCCAGGTCGCTCTTGTTGAGCTCCTCGATGTTCACGTCCTTGAACGTCAGCACACGCACCTGCTTGACGAACCGCGCCGGCCGGTACATGTCCCAGACCCACGCGTCGGCCATGGACACCTCGAAGAACACCTCGCCCTGCACCGAGTGCACCTGCATCTCGTAGTCATTGGTGAGGTAGAAGCGGCGCTCGGTCTCGATCACGTATTTGAACAGACCGACGACATCGCGGTACTCCCGGTAGAGCTTCAGCTCCATCTCGGTCTCGTACTTCTCGAGGTCCTCGGCGCTCATGGCATGTTCCCCTTCAGCCGTGCGTCCCCCCATTGTGCGCCAGTGTCCCGGGCCCCTAGACGATTTCCGGGGCCAGGACCACCGGCGCGGCAGGGGGTCCCTCGTCGAGCAGCGTGCGCAGCAGCCCGGCGAGTCGTGTCGGGTACACCGTCTCACGGGCCGCCGACAGTTCGGCGGAGGTCCACCACCTCAGCCCCGTGACACTGCGGGTCTCCAGCTCGGTGAGCGCGCCGAGGGCCACCTCGGTACGGGTCGTCCGGGCCAGGTAGTACCACTCGTCCTGGTGCCAGCGCCGTCCCGCGAAGGGGAACGAGCAGATCCGCTGCCACACCACCGGGCCGAGCCGGACGTCGGTGAGGCCGGTCTCCTCGGCCAGCTCGCGCAGGGCGGCCTCCTCCCGGGTCTCGTCGCCCTCCACGCCACCTCCGGGCGTGAACCACCAGGTGTCGGACGGGTCGTCCGGCTCGTACCCGTGCAGCAGCAGGATGCGGTCCTGGGGGTCGAGCAGGACGACCCGGGCCACCCGCCGCAGGGGCGTCTCCTCAGCCACGGGCACCCGCCTCCGCCGCGCCCCGGCCCCCGCCCGAACCCGCTCCCCCGCCCGCTCCGCGGTTCCGGCCCGGCCGGGAGAGGCGGCGCGCGACCGGCCCGTACGCGGCGCCGCCCAGGATCAGCACCATGCCGGCCACCACCGATCCGACGACCAGCTTCACGGGGCCTGGCCGCGACACGCCCCCGGGCAGGGCGGCGAAGCCCTCCGGCCGGTCGACCATCTCGCCGGGCGGCCACGCCACGGCGTCCACCCGTGCGCTCACCGAGCCCCGGGGTACGGCTCCGTGGCCGGCGTCCTGGAGGTGGACGCGGGAGTCCTGGGAGGTGCCGCGCTCGTCACCGAGCAGGAACAGCTTCCCGGCGGGTACGGCGGCGTTGAACTTCGTCAGGGAGGCCGGGCCGGACGAGCGCAGATACGGTTCTTCCACGGGCTTGCCGTTGATCGTCAGCCGGCCGCCGCCGTCGCAGCACGCGACGGTGTCGCCGCCCACGCCGACGACGCGCTTGACCATCGGCAGGTCGCCCCAGGCCGGGTCCTTGAAGACGACGACGTCCCCGCGCCGCACCTCGGCGCCGTCTATCCGCTGTGCCAGCACCCGGTCGCCCGAGTCGACGGTCGGCGCCATCGACTCCGTGGGCACGGTGTACGGCTGGTACTCGACGGCGCCCCAGACGAAGCCGCCGAGGAAGAGCACACAGCCGACGGCCACGGCCAGTCCCGACAGTGCGCTGCCGAGACGGCCGCGGCCGTCGCCCGTCGTATCGTTCCTGCCCATCCCAGCGCTCCCCACCTTCGGAGATCGACGATCCGGGATCGCACCCTACCCGTGGCGCCCTGCCCGGCGGTATGCCCGCCGGAAACCGCCCGGGCCCACGCCCGCCCGAGCCGTCGGGCGCCCTGCGAGCACCCGCCCGGACCTCAGGCGCCGTCGCCCCGGCCGCCCCCGCGCACGTCCGCGCCCGCGTCGCGGCGCCTGCGCCGCCACAGGACCACGGGCAGGGCGGTGGCCAGGCCCAGCGCGCCCGGTCCGGCCAGCTGGGCCACACCGGCCGCAGCCGCGGCACCGGCCGCGTTCAGGCCGGGCTGGTCGAAGGTGTCGGGCACCGGGAGGGTGGACCAGCGGGTGACCGGCCAGGCCACCACGACGGCCCGCCCGACGACCTGGTCGTTGGCGACCGTGCCGCTGCCGGGGAGCTCTTGGTGGTAGCGGGAGTCCAGGCTGTTCTGGCGGTTGTCGCCCATGACCCAGATACGGCCCTCGGGGACCTTGATCGGCCCGAACGGCTCGTCGTCGCAGGGCGTGGAGCCGGGGTGGATGTACGAGGTCTCGTCCAGCGTCTTGCCGTTGACGACGACCTTGCCGCCCTTCTTGCAGCTCACGGTGTCGCCGCCGACCGCGATGACCCGCTTGATCAGGTCCTTCTCCTCGGCGGACGGCATGAGGCCGATGAAGCTGAGGAACTTCTGCATCACGTTCGGCTCGGGGGTGGGCTCACCCTCCAGCCAGCCGCCCGGGTCGTGGAAGACGACGACCTCGCCGCGCTCGGGCTCGGAGCCGAACCACGGGGTCAGCTTGTCGACCAGCACCCGGTCACCGCGCTGCAGCGTGTTCATCATCGAGTCCGAGGGAATCGAGAACGCCTGCACCAGGAACGTCTTGATCAGCAGCGCCAGCAGCAGCGCGATACCGATGAGGAGCGGCAGCTCCTTCCAGAAGGAACGCTGCTTCCTGGGCTCCTCGGGGCCTCCGTCACCGGCGCCGTCGTTCTCGCCCGGACCGTTCGCGGACGGGGGCTCCTCGACGGGGCCGGAAGGAGAAGGCCGTCCGAATCCGCCGGGCCTCTTCTCGGGCTCGTCGTGTCCGGATCGTGCTCCGACCGCCAAATCCCCCACATCCACTCCTCACTCCGTGCAACCGCCTGGCCCACAGCAGGGACAGGCCCACCACTCCCATAACGAGCGGGAGTTCCGCAGGGGTCGGGAACCCGGTCAATCCGTTCACATTCCGGAAGGACACACTATGCGACGCGCCGAGCGCCGTCGCCGCCCCCGCCCGCGCGTCCGGGACGGAGGCGAAGGTGTCCGTCTCCTCCAGTTTGCGCCAGTGGTCGAAGGGCCAGGCGATGACGACCGCGCGTCCGACGACCTCCTGCTCGGAGACGGTGCCCTGGTACTGCTCGTTCAGATGGAAGCGCGAGTCCGCCGAGTTCGACCGGTGGTCGCCCATCACGAAGATCCGGCCGGGCGGCACCCGCACCTCGAAGGGGATGGTGGAGGGGACGTCCCCGGGGTTCAGGTACGGCTCGGTGAGGGGTACGCCGTTGACGGTGACCCGGCGCTCCGCGTCGCAGCACTTCACGGTGTCCCCGCCGACCGCGACGACCCGCTTGATCAGGTCCTGTTCGTCCTCGGAGGGCAGCAGTCCGATGAAGGTGAGGGCCTGCTTCACCTGCTTGACGACGACCGGGTCGTCCTCCCTGGGCTTCTGCTCCTCCTGGAGCCAGCCGCCGGGGTCCTTGAAGACGACGACGTCCCCGCGCTCCGGCCGCGAGCCGAACCACGGGGTGAGCTTGTCCACCAGGACCCGGTCGTCGATCTGGATGGTCTGCTCCATGGAGCCGGACGGGATCACGAACGCCTGCACCAGGAAGGTCTTCAGGACGAGGGCGATGAGCAGCGCCACCGTGATGAGGACGGGTATCTCCTTGACGGCGGTCCGGCGCCGGCGCCGTTTGACCTTGCGGGCGAGTTTGCGGCGCTCCGCGCGGCCCGGGAGGGATCTGCCGCCGTCCGTGGGCCGTGATCCGGTGGGCAGCCGGGTGTCGGCCCGGTGGCTGCCTTGCTTGCCGCGGTTACCCATGGCTCCCGCCCTGCCCCGCCACCGGCTCCCGTACGCCTCGCCCGCCCGGCCCCGCGGCCACCGGCACGCGCGCGTGCCCGGGCGCCGCCACCGACTCCCGTACAGCCCCGTCTCCCGACGCCGACGCCGCCTGCTCCGGTACGTCACGGAAGGCGGCGGCCCGGTGCACGGTCGCCCAGCGGCCGAGGGGCCAGCCGATCCAGTCGGCGCGCCCGATCACCTTGTCGACGGGGACCATGCCGCCGCCCGGGGAGCCGAGGTGGTCGCGGGAGTCGCGCGAGTGGCTGCGGTGGTCCCCCATGACCCAGAGGGTCCCCTCGGGCACAACGATGTCGAAGGGCACCTGGGAGGGTGTGTCGCCGGGGTGCAGGTAGTCCTCGTCCACGGGTACGCCGTTCACCTCGACCCTTCCCCCCTTGTCGCAGCACGTCACGCGGTCGCCACCGACGCCCACGACGCGCTTGACGAAGTCGGTGTCGGCGGGCTCGGTGAGCCCGAGGGCCGCGGCCGCCCCGTGCAGCAGTCCGGCGACCGGGTTGGTCTCCGGCGCCTCCTGGACGAAGGAGCCGGTGCCGTCGAAGACGATCACGTCGCCCCGGCCGGGCCCGGAACCGAAACGGTACGCCAACTTGTTGACCAGTACCCGGTCCCCGGTGCGCAGGGTGGGTTCCATGGAGCGGCTGGGGATCTGGAAGGGCTGGATCACGAAGTGGGCGAACAGCAGCAGGAACACCGCGCACGCGAGGCCGGTCAGCGCGTAGCGCCGCCGGAAGACGGCACAGGCGGCCCGCCGGAAATGCACGGAGCGCGACCGCTCCTCCGCTTCGGAGGGGCGGTCGCGCTCGGTGTGCTGTGCTTCGGTGTCCATCGGTGCCCGATGGTATCCGGCTCCGCTGTGGCGGTCGGTTCCGAAGTCGCGGCGCGACGGGGGTGAGCCGGGGCTCAGTTGTCGCGCTTCTCCTTGATCTTCGCGGCCTTGCCGCGCAGCTCGCGCAGGTAGTAGAGCTTGGCGCGGCGGACGTCACCGCGGGTCACGAGCTCGATCTTCTCGAAGATCGGGCTGTGCACGGGGAAGGTGCGCTCGACGCCGACGGAGAAGGACACCTTGCGGACGGTGAAGGTCTCGCTGATGCCGGAACCCTGGCGGCGGATGACGACACCCTTGAACTGCTGGATACGCGAGCGGTTGCCCTCGATGACGCGAACGTGGACGTTCACGGTGTCACCGGGACGGAAGGCCGGGACGTCGGTCCGCAGGGAGGCGGAGTTGACGGCGTCGAGCACGTGCGACATGTGTGTCTGCTTCCTCGCTGATGCCACAGGTCATCAGCGGTACGTCGAGATGAGATGAAGGGTGCTGATCGCGTCGGACGGGCGTCGTGTCCCCCTGTGGCAGGGGCGCACGCCGGACGTACAGCAGCGGCCTATTCTTCCACGTCCTGCGGCCTGCGCCAAAATCGGCCACCGGGTTCCGGGGCCCAGCCCAGCAGGGAGAGGGTTTCGCGGTCCTTCTTGTCGAAGGCGGCGGCGTCGCAGCGCTCGATGAGGTCGGGGCGGTGGGCGGCGGTGCGCCGCAGCGCCTCGTCCCGGCGCCAGCGGGCGATCTTGCCGTGGTGCCCGCTGAGGAGTACGTCGGGGATGCCGTGGCCGCGCCACTCGGGCGGCTTGGTGTAGACGGGGCCTTCCAGGAGGTTGGCCATGGCGCCGGGGGCGAAGGAGTCGTCGCGGTGGGACTCGGCGTTGCCGAGGACGCCGGGCAGCAGCCGGGCCACGGCTTCGGTGACGACGAGGACGGCGGCCTCGCCGCCGGCCAGGACGTAGTCGCCGATGGAGACCTCGTAGACGGGGAGCCGGGTGGCGTACTCGTCCATGACGCGGCGGTCGATGCCCTCGTAGCGGGCGGGCGTGAAGATCAGCCAGGGGCGCTCGGAGAGTTCGACGGCGAGTTCCTGGGTGAAGGGCCGGCCGCTGGGGGTGGGGACGACGACGACGGGGCCGTGGGCGCCGTTCTCGTACCCGGAGGCGATGACGTCGTCCAGGGCGTCGCCCCAGGGCTCGGTCTTCATGACCATGCCGGGGCCGCCGCCGTAGGGGGTGTCGTCGACGGTGTTGTGCCGGTCGTAGGTCCACTGCCGGAGGTCGTGGACGTGGACGTCGAGGCGGCCGCGGGCGCGGGCCTTGCCGACGAGGGAGACGTTCAGGGGTTCCAGGTACTCGGGGAAGATCGTGACGACGTCGAGCCGCATCAGGCTCCGTCCTCCTCGCGAGAGCCGGCGATCTCGGCGCGGTCGTCGATCAGGCCGGGCGGCGGGGTGATCACGGCCTTCTGCTCGTGGAGGTCGATGTCGGCGACGATCTCCTCGACGAAGGGGATCATGACTTCGGTGCCGTCGGGGCGTTCCACGACGAACAGGTCCTGCGAGGGCAGGTGGGAGATCTCGGTGATGCGGCCGACGGTGGTGCCGTCGGCGAGGACGACGTCCAGGTCGAGGAGCTGGTGGTCGTAGTACTCGTCGGGCTCGTCGGGGCGCTCGTCGGGGTCGACGTCGGCGATGAGCAGGGTGTTGCGCAGCGCCTCGGCGGCGTTGCGGTCGTGCACGCCCGCGAAGCGCAGCAGCAGCCGGCCGCTGTGGACCCGGCCGGTCTCGATGGTCAGCGGTCCGGCGGAGGCCGGGTCGGTGGCCAGTACGGCACCGGGCGCGAGCCGCAGTTCGGGCTCGTCGGTGCGCACCTCGACGGTGACCTCGCCCTTGATGCCGTGGGCGCGGCCGATCCGTGCGACTACCAGCTGCACGTCCTCATCTCTCCTGTTCCTGTGCCTGTACGGCTTCCTGTGCCGGTACGACGACGGGCCGGGGTGGGCCGAAGCCCTCCCCGGCCCGCGCCGGCGCATTCAAGCAACTACTGCCAACTTGGCTCAGCGAACCTGGTCCACGTCGACGAGGTCGACCCGGATGCCCCGGCCGCCGATGGCACCCACGACGGTCCGCAGGGCGCGAGCGGTGCGGCCGTTGCGGCCGATCACCTTGCCGAGGTCCTCCGGGTGGACCCGGACTTCCAGCACGCGCCCGCGGCGCAGGTTGCGCGAGGCGACCTGCACGTCGTCGGGGTTGTCGACGATGCCCTTCACGAGGTGCTCGAGAGCCTCCTCGAGCATGCTCAGGCCTCGGTCGACTCGGTGGAGGCGGCCTCGGTCTCGGCCTCGTCCGCCTTCTTGTCGGCCTTCTTGGCCTTCGGGGTGATGGCCTCACCCTTGTTGTCGTCACCCTCGAGCGCCTTGGCGAACTCGTCGAAGGTGCGACGCTTCTCTTCCTTGGTCGCCGGGGCGAGCAGCGGCTTCTCGGGGGCCGGGAGGCCCTTCACCTTCTGCCAGTCGCCGGTGAGCTTCAGGATGGCGAGGACCGGCTCGGTCGGCTGGGCGCCGACGGACAGCCAGTACTGGGCGCGCTCCGAGTCGACCTCGATGCGCGACGGGTTCTGCACCGGGTGGTACAGACCGATCTCCTCGATGGCCCGGCCGTCACGGCGGGTACGGGAGTCGGCGACGACGATGCGGTAGTGAGGCGAACGGATCTTGCCCAGACGCTTCAGCTTGATCTTGACTGCCACGGGTGTGGTGTCTCCTGGTCTTGACGTGGTTGGGCACGACGGGATGCCGCGTGGGGTTGCGGTACTCGAGTGCCCGATGGACGCGTCAGCCGGAGGAGAGAGGGGTCCTGTTCGACTGTCGAGTACAGCTAGCCATTGTGCCACACCACGCGGGGTCAGCCTGCCGCGGCCACCGCTTCCGGGATGCGGAAGGGCTTGCCGCAGCCGCCGCAGACGATGGGCGCCTGGGCGAGGACCGACGGCACCACCCGGACGTTGCGACCGCAGTCGCAGACGGCCTTGACCCGTACGCCGCCGCCGGAGGAGCCGTGCCGGGCGGCCGGCCCGCGGAAGGAGCGCTTGGTGTCCGCCGTCGTGGCGGCCAGGTGCGCCTTGAGGGCGCGCTGGAGCCGCTCGATCGTCGGGCGGTAGCGGCGCTTGGCCTCGGGGCTGAGCGTGACCAGTGAGAAGCCGCTGCTGGGGTGCGGCTCCTCGGAGTGGTCGAGGCCCATCTCCTCGGCGATCGCCAGGAATCTGCGGTTGTGGTAGCGGCCGGCGCGCGAGGTGTCGCGGACGCCCCGGGCGGCGGCGATGCCGTGGACCGCCTCGTGGAGGAGTCGTTCGAAGGAGAGCTCGGCGCCACACGCGGACGACGACTCTCCGATCAGGGATTCGGGCGCGGCGAGATCGGGCAGCTCGGGGTGGTGCCGCTGAATGTCGGCCCACGCCTGTGCCAGCTCTGCGGCGAGAACAGGTGGTGTCGTGCTCACGTCGTGAACAACGAGCCGGAGTGCCCCCGGGTTCCATTCCGGGGCATCCCAAATAATTTGCACGTACCCGTCAGTTGGCGGTGTTGTGCCGCGACAGCGGCCCACTGCGCTGATCTGCACAGAAGCCGCACAGCTCGCAACAAGGTGGTACGTAGCGGCGCGTACGCCCCGGCGCGAGCACGGCCCCGCGCGCCGGTGCCGGTTCGGGGGCGTACGACGGGCCCGGGGGCGACAGTACCGGGACCGCGCCCGGGGCGCGGCACCGCCCCGGTCGTGCGCCCCCGGCCGGCGTACGCCCGGGTCACGGCGGGCGTTCGGCCGGAATGCGCCTTCTGGCATGGCGGGATTCACCGACCGCCCCCACTATGGAGGTGGTTCGCGCCGCGCTCGGGGGCGCACGACCGGGGCACGCAAGCATTGCTCCCCGACCCCTGGACACCGGGGCCGGATGCGGAGTTCCCTGGCTACGGGGAGTGCGAGCGCACGCACACGGGGGCTGTCAATCAGGGCAGAGACGCACAGATGGACCTCTCGGCGGATTGGGGCGCTTTCGATGACACCTATGCTCGTCCAGCACCACCCCCACCCGGCCTCCGCGCCTCCGGCTTCGGACGCGCCCGGCCGAGCCCGCGACTGGGCGGAGATCCAGGAACGGATGCTGGTCCCGCTGTACGAGGCGGTGTACCAGCACCTGGAGGTCGGTACCGGAACGCGGCTCCTGGGCCTCGGCTGCGGCTCGGGCCTCGCCCTGCTGATGGCCGCCGCCCGCGGGGCCCAGGTGACGGGTGTCGACACCGACCACGCGCGCGTGGACCTCGCCCGTGAGCGGCTGCTGCCCGGCACGGACGGGCACGGCGCGGCGCACCGCGGTGACACGCGCCTGCTGTACGGCGGGCCCTCCGACGCCGGTGACCCCACCCGTCCGGCGTACAACCTGGTCACGGCCTTCCAGCCGATCGGCTGCACCGCGGGCGACTCGGACGGGCTGGCGCCCGCGCTCGCGGAGGCGGTGCCTCTGGCGGAGCGCGGGAGCGCGGTGGTCCTGGCCGGCTGGGGCCCGCCGGAGCGGTGCGCCACCTCGGCGGTCCTTCGGGTGGCGGGCCGGCTGACCGAGCGGCTGCGCTCGGGCGCGACCTGGCGTCCGGCCCTCCGGGACGACCTGGAGGAGGTGGCCGCGCGGGCCGGGCTGCGGCCGGACGGCTCGGGCCGGGTGGCGTGCCCCTTCGGGTACGCGGACATGGAGAGCGCGGTGCGCGGGCTGCTGTCGACCGGGCTGTTCGACCCGGCGGTGGCCGCGTCGGACCAGGCGACGGTGGAGAAGGAGATCATCGAGGCGCTCCACCCCCATGTCCGGCACGACGGGACGGTGTGGATGCCCAACGTGTTCCGCTACCTGGTCGCCCGGACCCCCTGACGGGTCATTCCTTGCCGAGGCGGGGCACGCCGGCGGTCCGGTACGCCTCTTCCTCCTCCAGCGTCTCGTTCTCCAGGAGCGCCGCCGCCAGGGCGTCCAGCCGGGCGCGGTGCTCCTGGAGCTGCCGGCAGGCGCTCTCGTAGCACTCGTCGACGATGCGGCGCATCTCCTCGGCGACGGTGTCGAGGGTCGCGGGCGCGGCCGACAGCCCGTACGCCTGCTGGGCGTCGCCGGGGATGGCGCTGAGCCGTCCGACCCGCTCGCTCATGCCCCAGCGGCCCGCCATGCCGCGCGCGATGTTGCTGACCTGCTCCAGGTCGTTCTCCGAGCCGGTGGTGATGACGCCGAACACGACCTGCTCGGCCGCCATACCGCCGAGCGCGCCGATGATCCGGCCGCGCAGGTAGTCCTCGGTGTACGCGTACTTGTCGGCGTCCGGCGTCGACAGGGTGACGCCCAGGGCCCGGCCGCGCGGAACGATGGTGACCTTGCGGACCGGGTCGGCGCCGGGCTGCAGCATGCCGAGCAGCGCGTGGCCGCTCTCGTGGTACGCGGTACGGCGCCGCTCCTCCAGCGGCATGACGAGCGCGCGTTCCGCCCCGAGCTGGACCTTCTCCAGCGCCTCGGACAGGTCGGCGCGGGTGACCTCGTGCCGGCGCCGCTTGACCGCGAGGAGGGCGGCCTCGTTGGCGAGGTTGGCCAGTTCGGCGCCGGTCATGCCGGGTGTCGTACGGGCGACCTGGACGAGGTCGACGTCCTTGGCGAGCGGGATGTCCCGGGTGTGGATGCGGAGGATGGCCTCCCGGCCGCCCCGGTCGGGCGGGCTGACGTGGACGATCCGGTCGAACCGGCCGGGCCGGGTCAGCGCGGGGTCGAGGACGTCGGCGCGGTTGGTGGCGGCGATGACGATGACGCCCTCGGAGCCGGAGAAGCCGTCCATCTCGGTGAGGATCTGGTTCAGGGTCTGCTCGCGCTCGTCGTGCCCGCCGACGGCGGCGCCGCCGCCCCGGGCGCGGCCGATGGTGTCGATCTCGTCGATGAAGATGATCGCGGGGGCGACCTTGCGGGCCTCGTTGAACAGCTCCCGTACGCGTGACGCGCCGACGCCCACGATCATCTCGATGAACTCGGAGGCGGACGCCGAGAAGAACGGCACGCCCGCCTCACCGGCCACGGCCCGCGCCAGCAGCGTCTTGCCGGTGCCGGGCGGGCCCGCCAGCAGGACGCCGCGCGGCATCTTGGCGCCCATCCGGCGGTACGCCTGCGGGTTCTTCAGGAAGTCGACGACGTCGTTCAGCTCGCCCTCCACCTCGTCGATCCCCGCGACGTCCGCGAACGTGGTCCGCTGGTGGGCCTCCAGCTCGACGGGTTTGGGCGGGGCCTTGCGGCCCAGCATGCCCCCGGCGCCGAACCCGCCTCCCCGCATCCGCCGGGCGATGATCAGCCAGAGGGCGAGGAGCAGCAGGATCGGCGCGAGCGAGAGCAGCAGGTTGGCGAGGAGGCTGGGCCGCTCGACGACCGGTTCCGCCGTCACGGTGACCTTCTGCCGGGTCAGCTCGGCCCACAGGTCGTCGTCGGCGAAGGCGGGCCGCTGGGTGGTGAAGCGGTTTTTGTTCTTCAGCTCGCCCTCGATGGCGTCGCCCTTGGAGTAGATCTTGGCGACGTTGCCGTCGGCGACCTCGCGGCTGAAGTCGGTGTACGAGAGGGTCCGTCCGTCGCCGTCGTCGAAGTACGCCAGGGCGAGGTTGGTCAGGCCGAAGACGGCGAGCGCGGCGAGGAGGAGCCAGACCCAGTTGCCGGGCATCCTGCGGCGCGGGGGCGGGGGCGGCGGTGCGCCCTCGGAACGCCAGGGCTGGTCGGTGCGGTCGCGCGGGGGTACGGAATTGGCCACGAGGCCATCATGCGCAAGCGGGGCGTCGGGGGCATACCGGACACCCCGTCGGGCGCGGTGCCTCCACCCCCCGGAGCGCCCGTGCCCACCACCCACTGTCCCGCAGTCGGCCGACGGCCGGGGTGGGGCCGTGCAGGGTCGCCCCCGCAGCGGTTGGCGGCGTCGCACGGTCACCCGACCGGTAGGGCAACCCGCCGACCGCGAGGAGGTGAGCCCGGAGGGGCTACACCCCCACCCACCGGCAGGTTCCGAGGGCACCGCCCTCGTGGGCACCCTTCGCAAGGGGCACCGCCCCGGGTGGCACCCGTTGTGCCCACCCTCCCCCAAGCTCTCGGCTTCGCTCGAGCAGGGGGGACCCCCATCGCCCTGCGGGACGACTGCCCACAACGGGGGAGGGACGCGCCGCACCGGCACCGTTGTGCCCGCCCTCCCCCATCGCCCTGCGGGACGATTGCCCACAACGGGTGGGGGGCGCCGCCCGCACCGGCTGGCGCGCCGCCCGCGCTCTCTGCCTCAGCCCATGAACTTCTTGAACTCGTCCGGGAGCTCGAAGTCCTTGCCCGGCTCGCCCGCCGGGAGGCCGAACGCGCCGCCCTGCTGGGCCTGTTCGCGGCGGGCCGCGGCGGCCTGCTCCTCGGCCTTGCGCTTCATCGGGTTGCCGCTCTTGCGCTTGCCCTTGGCCTGCTTCTGCTGCTTCTTCTGCCGGCCGGGCCCACCGCCCATGCCCGGGATGCCCGGCATCCCGGGCATCCCGCCGCCCTGCGCCATGCGGGACATCATCTTCCGCGCCTCGAAGAACCGCTCCACCAGCGACTTGACCGCGCTGACGTCGACACCGGAACCGCGGGCGATACGCGCCCGGCGCGAGCCGTTGATGATCGTCGGGTCCTGGCGCTCACCCGGCGTCATCGACTTGATGATCGCGGCGGTGCGGTCGACGTCCCGCTCGTCGATGTTGTTGATCTGGTCCTTCATCTGGGCCATGCCGGGGAGCATGCCGAGCAGCTTGGAGATGGAGCCCATCTTCCGGACCTGCTCCATCTGGGCCAGGAAGTCGTCGAGCGTGAAGTCCTTGCCCTTGCTGCTCGCCAGCTTGGAGGCCATCTTGGCGGCCTCTTCCTGGCTGAAGGTCTGCTCGGCCTTCTCGATCAGCGAGAGCACGTCGCCCATGCCGAGGATGCGGGACGCCATGCGGTCCGGGTGGAACGCGTCGAAGTCGTCCAGCTTCTCGCCGTTGGAGGCGAACATGATCTGGCGGCCGGTGACGTGCGCGATCGACAGGGCGGCACCACCGCGGGCGTCGCCGTCGAGCTTGGACAGCACCACGCCGTCGAAGCCGACGCCGTCGCGGAAGGCCTCGGCCGTGTTGACGGCGTCCTGACCGATCATGGCGTCGACGACGAAGAGGACCTCGTCGGGGCTGACGGCGTCGCGGATGTCCGCGGCCTGCTGCATCAGCTCCTGGTCGATGCCGAGGCGGCCGGCGGTGTCGACGATGACGATGTCGTACTGCTTGGTGCGCGCGTACTCGATGGAGTCCTTGGCGACCTGGACCGGGTCACCGACACCGTTGCCCGGCTCCGGCGCGTACACGCCGACGCCCGCCCGGTCGGCGACGACCGACAGCTGGTTGACGGCGTTGGGGCGCTGGAGGTCGCAGGCGACGAGCAGCGGCGAGTGGCCCTGGCCCTTGAGCCAGAGGCCGAGCTTTCCGGCGAGGGTGGTCTTACCGGCACCCTGGAGACCGGCGAGCATGATCACCGTCGGGGCGGTCTTGGCGAACCGCAGCCGGCGGGTCTCGCCGCCGAGGATGCCGATGAGCTCCTCGTTGACGATCTTGATGACCTGCTGGGCGGGGTTCAGCGCCTGCGAGACCTCGGCCCCGAGCGCCCGCTCCTTGACCTGCTTGATGAAGGCCCGGACGACGGGCAGCGCGACGTCGGCCTCGAGCAGGGCGATGCGGATCTCGCGGGCGGTGGCGTCGATGTCCGCCTCGGACAGGCGCCCCTTGCCCCGGAGGTTCTTGAAAGTCGCTGCAAGGCGGTCGGAGAGGGTGTCGAACACGGCGGTCGCGGATCCTCGGGTGTCGGGGGCAGGCGGATGGTCGTCCCCCAGGGTATCCGCCCGGCCCGGCTGTGGTCTGCCCGCTACCGGTCGCGGTGCTCGCGGAGGCCGGACTCCAGCGTACGGGCGAGATCGGCGGCCTCCTCCGGGGGCAGCGGGGCCCCCGAGGCGCCGGTGACGTAGAACGCGTCGACCGCGTTGGCGCCCAGCGTCGAGACATGGGCGCTGCGGACCCGTACGGCGGCCGTTTCGAGGGCGAGCCCGATGCGGTGCAGGAGCCCGGGGGCGTCCTGGGCGCGGACCTCGATGACGGTGGCCCGCGCGGAGCCGGCGGGTGCGACCGTGACCCGGGGCGGGGGCGCCGCCGCGCCTCGCCGCCGGGGGTAGGCCGCCTCGCGCTCCCTGAGGCGGGCGCGGATGTCCAGGGACCCGTCGAGGGCCCGGAGCAGGTCCGCGCGGAGCCGGGCGGCCTGGGGCAGCGAGCCGTACTCGGCCGCGACGCGCCAGTTGAGGACGAGCACCGATGCGGTACCGAACCCAGAACCGGCCCCAGCCGCCTCCCCCACACCGGCCTCCCCGAAACCGGCCACCTCCCCCACACCGGCCTCCCCGGAACCGGCCGGCAGCCCCACACCGACCTCCCCCACCCCGGACCCCCCGGACCCCCCAGAACCGGCCCCGGCCCCGACCCCGGCCCCACCCCACTCCCCCGCACCGACGGCGCGCAGGTCGGCGGAGCGGACGGTGAGCCGGTGCAGGGCGAGGACCCCGGCGACGGCGGGCAGGACGCCCGGCCGGTCCGGCAGGGCGATCAGCAGCTCGGCGCCCACCGGCTCCGGTGCGGGCTCCGGCGAGTCGGCGTGGCCCGCCTGCTCCGTACGCAGCGCCAGGACGGCCTCGCCGGTGCGCAGCGCCTCGACGGCGAGACGTTCCTCCTCGATGCCGGGGGCCGAGGGGGCGGCGGGCGGGGTGTCGCCGGCGAGGACGGCCGCGACCCGTTTGACGAGGTCGGCGACGAGCGAGGCGCGCCAGGAGGACCAGGCGGCGGGGCCGGTGGCGAGGGCGTCGGCCTCGGTGAGGGCGTGCAGGAGTTCCAGGGTGGAGGTGGAGCCGACGGTGGCGGCGACGGCTTCGACGGTCGCCGGGTCGTCGAGGTCGCGGCGGGTGGCGGTGTCGATGAGCAGCAGGTGGTGGCGTACGAGGGTGGCGACGACGTCCGCGTCCCGGCGGCCGAAGCCGATCCGGGCGGCGGTGTCGCGGGCGATGGTCTCGCCGGCCACCGAGTGGTCGCCGGGCCATCCCTTGCCGATGTCGTGGAGGAGGGCGGCGACCAGGAGGAGGTCGGGGCGGCCGACGCGGCGGGTGAGAGCGGCGGCGCGTACGGCGGTCTCGACGAGGTGCCGGTCGACGGTCCAGGTGTGGACGGGGTTGCGCTGGGGGCGGCAGTGGACGCGCTCCCAGTCGGGCAGGAGGCGGGTGACGAGGCCCTCCGACTCCAGGGCTTCCCAGACGGGGACGGTGGGCTCGCCCGCGCCGAGGAGGGTGACGAGTTCCTCGCGGGCCGCGGCGGGCCAGGGGGTGGGCAGGGGCGCGGCGGCGGTGGCGAGGCGGCGTACGGCGTGCGGGGAGAGGGGCAGGCCGTGCTGGGCCGCGGCGGCGGCGGCGCGGAGCGGGAGGACGGGGTCGCGGTCGGGGCGGGCGGTGCGGGCGAGGACGGCCTCGCCGTCCATCTCGACGACGCCGTCGGCGAGCGGGGCGCGTTCGGGCCGGGCCCTGCCGCCGGCGAGCATGGCGCGCAGCCGGGGGCGGGCGGAGCGGGCGCGCAGGACGCGGCCGACCTCGCGCCAGGTGACGTCGGAGGCGTACGTGAGGGTGTGCGCGGCCTCGTAGACCTGGCGGAGCAGGGCGTCGGGGCCGAGGACGCCGAGGGCGCCGGCGACCTGGTCCTGTTCCTGGAGGGCGAGGCGGTCGGTGGCGCGGCCGGTGACGAGGTGGAGGGCGTCGCGGGTGTCGAGGAGGGTGCGGCGGGCCTCGGCGAGCCCTTCGCGGGGGGCGTCGGCGAGCCAGGAGGCGGCGACGGCGCGCAGGGCGGTGGCGTCGCGCAGTCCGCCGCGGGCCTCCTTGAGGTCGGGTTCGAGGAGGAAGCGGAGTTCGCCGTGGCGTTCGGCGCGTTCGCGGCAGAGTTCGCCGAGTTCGGGGAGGCGGCGGGGGGCGTGGTTGCGCCAGTCGGCGAGGACGGTGCTGCGCAGGGCGGTGACGAGTCCGGCGTCGCCGGCGACGGTGCGGGCGTCGAGGAGGCCGAGCTGGACCTTGAGGTCGTCGGCGGCGGCCTTGCGGGCCTCGGCGGGGGTGCGGACGGAGTGGTCGAGGGCGAGGCCCTGGTCCCAGACGGGGTACCAGAGGCGGTCGGCGAGGGCGGCGACGGCGGCGGGTTCGGCGGTGCCGTCGTGCAGGAGGAGCAGGTCGAGGTCGCTGCGGGGGGACAGTTCGCCGCGCCCGTAGCCGCCGACGGCGACGAGGGCGGTGCCGCGGGGCGGGGCGGCGGCGGTGTGGAGGGCGGCCAGCCAGGTGTCGGTGAGGCGGGCGAGGGCGGCGCGGCGCGGCGGCCCGGACCGCGCCTCCTCGGTCAGGAGGCGCAGCCGGGCCGCCGCGTGGTCGCCGGGTCCCGAGTCCTCGCCGGTCACTTCGGTGCTCGTCACCCAAGGGCTCCTTTACGGTGCGTCGGAACGCTGGCGGCGTATGGCCGCTTACAGGCGGCGTATGGCCGCTTACAGTGCGTCGGGGCCGCGCTCGCCGGTGCGGACGCGTACGGCGGTGTCGACGGGGACGCTCCACACCTTCCCGTCCCCGATCTTGCCGGTACGGGCGGCCTTGACGACCAGGTCGATGAGCTGTTCGGCGTCCTCGTCCTCGACAAGCACCTCGATGCGGACCTTGGGGACGAGGTCGACGGTGTACTCGGCGCCCCGGTAGACCTCGGTGTGGCCGCGCTGGCGTCCGTATCCGCTGGCTTCGGTGACGGTCAGGCCCTGGACGCCGAACGCCTGGAGGGCCTCCTTGATCTCGTCGAGCCGGTGCGGCTTGACCACCGCGGTGATGAGCTTCATGCGTCCACCTTCTTGTCCGTCGCCTTGCCGCCGGGCGCCTTCGTGCCGGGCGCGTCACTGCCGGGCGCTTTCTCGTTCCCCGCCCGCGCGGTGTCCGCCGTGTCGTCGCCGACCGGGGGAAGGGCGCCGGTGAGGGTCCTGCGGGATCCGGCGCCGCCGCCGGCGCCGCTGAAGTCGTACGCGGTCTCGGCGTGCTCGACCTGGTCGATGCCCCGGACCTCGTCGTCCTCGCTGACCCGCATGCCCATGGTCTTGTCGATGACGAGGGCGAGGAGGGCGGAGGCGACGAGGGAGTAGGCGAAGACGGCGACGACGCCGGTCGCCTGCTTGCCGAGCTGCTCCAGGCCGCCGCCGTAGAAGAGGCCCTTGGCGTCGGACTGGACGCCGCCGGTGGCGAAGAAGCCGACGAGGAGGGAGCCGATGACCCCGCCGACGAGGTGGACGCCGATGACGTCGAGGGAGTCGTCGTAGCCGAAGCGGTACTTCAGGCCGACGGCCATGGCGCACAGCAGGCCGGCGATCGCGCCGATGGCGATGGCGCCGAGCGGGGAGCAGGAGCCGCCGGCGGGGGTGATGGCGACGAGGCCGGCGACGGCGCCGGAGGCGGCGCCGAGGGTGGTGAAGGCGCCGTGGCGGATCTTCTCGTACGCGAGCCAGGCGAGCATCGCGGCGGCGGTGGCGACCTGGGTGTTGACGAACATCACCGCGCCGACGCCGTCGTCGTTGCCGAGCCAGGAGCCGGCGTTGAAGCCGAACCAGCCGAACCAGAGGAGCCCGGCGCCGAGCATCACCAGCGGGAGGCTGTGCGGGCGCATCGGGTCCTTCTTGAAGCCGACGCGCTTGCCGATGACGAGGATCACGCCGAGGGCGGCGGCGCCGGCGTTGATGTGGACGGCGGTGCCGCCCGCGAAGTCGATGACGCCCATCTCGAAGAGCCAGCCGCCGGAGCCCCATACCCAGTGGGCGACGGGGAAGTAGACGACGGTGGCCCAGAGGGCGACGAAGAGCGCCCAGGCGGTGAACTTCACCCGGTCGGCGAGGGCGCCGCTGATCAGCGCGGGGGTGATGATCGCGAACATCAGCTGGAAGACGGCGAAGACGTACACGGGGACGGTGTAGCCGTCCCACAGTTCGGTGATCCCGATGCCGCTGAGGCCGACGTAGTCGGACGACCAGCCGATGAGGGATCCCGAGTCGGTGCCGAAGGCGATGCTGAAGCCGTAGAGGACCCAGAGGATCGTGACGATCCCCAGGCTGATGAAGCTCATCATCAGCATGTTGAGGGTGGATTTCACCCGGACCATGCCTCCGTAGAAGAAGGCGAGGGCCGGTGTCATCAGCATCACCAGGGCGGAGCAGATGAGCATGAACCCGGTGTTGGCGGCAGACAGCGCGGGTGCGTCTGCGGCAAGGGTCGTGATGCCTTGGGGCATCGGCGTCTCCTCGTCGTCGGTACGGCCGGTGCGGGGGCCGAGCCGGGGCTCGCGCGGCCGGCTGGCGTGGCCATGAGGGGTGGCCGGTTATGAGCCAGAGATTCGCGCAGCGCGGTTTCGGTCGATGCCGCTCGATGTTTCGCCGCAGTGACGAAGAGGGCCGGTGTGTTACGCCACCATGAACCACGGGGTCACGGACATGTAACGGCAGTACCCTCCGGCCACGTCAAGGGACCGGCCGCGACTGTCACCCTGTTGACCTGGCAATGGGGGAGCCGAGTCGGGCTGTACGGGGTGACGGTCGCGGCCGGGGCCGGTGGGGGTGCCGGGTGGCACCGGGGAGGTCAGACCGCTTCGGCGGCCTCCGGGAGCTGGGCGGTGAGCCGGTCGGTGAGGCTGGCGACCTCCGGTACGTCGCCGAAGTCGCGGGCGGCCGTGTCGACGGTCTTGCGCAGGCGGGTGTTGACCCGCTCGGAGCGGATCCGCCGGGCGACGCCGAGGGCGGACTCGGCCAGCTTGGTGGCCTGTTCCGGTTCGCGCTTGAGCAGGTGGACGGTGGCCATGCCGACGAGGTTGAGCGCGTAGGACCGCTGGTGGTCCTCGTCCTTGGAGAACAGCTCCACGGCCTTTTCCATCACGGGCTCGGCGAGGGAGGCGTAGGTGGGGCTGCGGCCCGCGACATAGGCGAGGTCGCGGTAGGAGTGGGCGTTCTCGCCGTTCAGCTCGGCCTCGGAGAAGAAGCGGATCCAGTCGGGCTCGGGCTCGCCGTCCAGGCCGGCGTCGGCGAAGGTGTCCTCGGCCATGCGCACGGCCCGCTTGCACTTGCTGGGCTGGCCCATGTTGGCGTAGGCGCGGGCCTCCATCGCATACAGCATGGCCTGGGTGCGGGCGGTGGCGCAGTCCCGGCTGCCGTACTGGGCGAGGTGGATGAGCTCCAGCGCGTCGTCGGGCCGCCCGAGGTGGATCATCTGGCGGCTCATGGAGGACAGGATGTACGAGCCGAGGGGCTTGTCGCCGGCCTCCTTGGCAGCGTGCAGGGCGAGGACGAAGTACTTCTGGGCGGTGGGCTGGAGGCCCACGTCGTAGCTCATCCAGCCGGCCAGTTCGGCCAGCTCGGCGGCGCAGCTGAACAGGCGCCGGGCGGTCGGGCCGGGCTGGGGCTCCTGGAGCAGGTCGGTGACCTCGTGGAGCTGGCCGACGACCGCCTTGCGGCGCAGTCCGCCGCCGCACTGGGCGTCCCACTGGCGGAACATCACCGTGGTGGACTCCAGCAGGTCCAGCTCGGCGCGGGAGAGCCGGGTGGGGCGGCGCGGGGCGGGCACCTCGGCGCGGGCCGGTTCGGCGGCCGGGGTGGGGACGAGCCAGCGCTGCATGGGCTCGATGAGGGCGGGGCCGGCGGCCAGCGCGAGGGAGGTGCCGAGGAAGCCGCGCCGGGCGAGCATCAGGTCGCTGCGGGAGAAGTCGCTGAGCAGGGCGACGGTCTGGGGGCCCGCCCAGGGGAGGTCGACACCGGACACCGAGGGTGACTGGTGGGCGGTGCGCAGGCCGAGGTCCTCGATGGCGACGACGCTGCCGAAGCGCTCGGAGAACAGCTCGGACAGGATGCGCGGGATCGGCTCGCGCGGCTGCTCGCCGTCGAGCCAGCGCCGGACACGGGAGGTGTCGGTGCTGATGTGGTGTGCGCCCATCTGGCGCGCCCGGCGGTTCACCTGTCGCGCCAGCTCGCCCTTGGACCAGCCGCTGCGCACGAACCACGAGCCCAGCTGCTCGTTCGGGCGCTTCCCGGCATGCGTACCGTCTGCGCCACTGCCGCCCACTGCTTGGCCCCCATCCGCCGGATCACGTCGCTCGAACCCGTACCAGAATGCCGTCAATCACGGCCGCCCGTCCGCGAGTTGCACCCTTCGAACAGGAAACCGGCTTGCCTCCGGCATACCCGTCCGCGCGGTTCGTACCCGTCGGAACCCCGGTGTTCGTGCACTGAAAGTAATCCTACGATCACCCGTCCGGCGAGGCCGTTTCCATAAACGCCACCATTCGCCACCCCTTTGAATGAACTCCCCCGGCGCCGGGCGCGATTCACTTGACATGACGACGACACGGCGACGACCCGGGCGCGGCGGACGGTCGCACGGCCGGTTGTGCGGCCCGGTGCGCACCACCCGGCGCGCACCGGGGCGACGCCGGCCGCGGCGGCAGTGCTACACACCGTCACGGAAGCGTTTCGGGCCGTGACCACGGGCGAGTTCCACCGTTGGAGGGGACATGGGCTTCACGATCGGCGGCACCCGCATCCTGTCCGGCTCGCGGCGGCGGGGTGCCCGTGCCGCGGAGAGCACCGTGGTGGCGGAGTACACGGGCCTGTGGGGCTGGGACGTGGTCCCGGGGGCCCGCGCCGCGTCGGGCCGCTGCTCCTGCGGAGACTCCGGGTGTACGGCGCCGGGAGCGCATCCGCTGGCCTTCGCGCCCGAGGTGCCCGCGGGGTCGACGCTCGACCGGGCGGCCGAGGTGTGGTCGGAGTTCCCGGGCGCGGCGCTGCTGCTGCCGGTCGGGCGGGCGTTCGACGTGCTGGAGGTCGCCGAGCAGGCCGGGCGGCCGGCGCTGGTGCGGCTGGAGCGGATGGGTCTGCCGCTGGGCCCGGTGTGCGTGACGCCGACGGGGCGGGCGCAGTTCTTCGTGGCGCCCGGGGCGGCGGCGGAGCTGCCGCGGCTGCTGTACCGGATGGGCTGGGACGACGCCGATCTGGACCTGCGCTGCCTGGGTCCGGGCGCCCACATCACGGCGCCCCCCTCGGACCACGCGGGCCTGGGGCCGTCGCGGTGGCTGCGCGCCCCGGGGCCGGACACCGGCGCCCCGCCGCAGGCCCGGCTGCTGCTGGGCACCCTGGCGTACCTGTGCCACCGGTCGGGCGGCTGACCGGCCGCCGGTGACCCCGGTGACGCGACGACCGGGGCGGCACCTCGTGGTCGAGGTGCCGCCCCGGTCGGCTGTGTCGCGACGTAACCGGCGGAGCCGGCGTACCGGCGTGGCCGCCGGCTCCGGCGTACCGGCTGAGTCCGATCAGTGCGTCGAAGCCGGCGTACCGGCTCAGTCCCCGATCAGGGCGTCGACGAACGCCTCCGGCTCGAAGGGCGCCAGGTCGTCCGGGCCCTCGCCCAGGCCGATCAGCTTCACCGGGACGCCCAGCTCGCGCTGGACCGCCACGACGATGCCGCCCTTGGCGGTGCCGTCCAGCTTGGTGAGCACGATGCCGGTGATGTCGACGACCTCGGCGAAGACGCGCGCCTGCACCAGGCCGTTCTGGCCGGTGGTGGCGTCGAGGACGAGCAGGATCTCGTCCAGCGGGCCGTGCTTCTCCACGACGCGCTTGACCTTGCCCAGCTCGTCCATGAGGCCGGTCTTGGTGTGCAGGCGGCCGGCGGTGTCGATGAGCACGACGTCGGCGCCCTCGGCGATGCCCTCCTTGACCGCGTCGTAGGCGACGGAGGCCGGGTCGCCCGCCTCCGGGCCGCGCACGGTGCGGGCGCCGACCCGCTCGCCCCAGGTCTGGAGCTGGTCCGCCGCCGCCGCGCGGAAGGTGTCGGCCGCGCCGAGTACGACCGACTTGCCGTCGGCGACGAGCACCCGCGCCAGCTTGCCGGTGGTGGTGGTCTTGCCGGTGCCGTTGACACCGACGACCATCACGACGCCCGGGGTGTCGAGGTCGCTCTCGGTGTGGACGGTGCGGTCGAGGTCGGTGCCGACGAGGGTCAGCAGCTCCTCGCGCAGCAGGCCGCGCAGCTCCTCCGGGGTCCGGGTGCCGAGCACCCGGACGCGCTCGCGCAGCCGCTCGACGAGTTCCTGGGTAGGGGCGACGCCGACGTCGGCGGTGAGGAGGGTGTCCTCGATCTCCTCCCAGGTGTCCTCGTCGAGGTGCTCGCGCGACAGCAGGGTGAGCAGGCCCTTGCCCAGGCTGTTCTGCGAGCGGGCGAGCCGGGCGCGCAGCCGGATGAGGCGACCGGCGGTGGGTTCCGGGACCTCGATCTCGGGGGCGGGCGGGGCCGCGACGAGCGGGTCCTCCACCGCGGCGGGGGCCTCCAGGGCCTCTTCGGCCGTGGGGAGGTCCACCTCCTCGATGGTGCGGCGCGGTTCCTCCCGCGGTGTCTCCGCCTCCTCGCCGACGTGCGGCTCGGCGGGCGGAGCGGTGATGGTCGGCGGGGCCGGCGGCGCCTCGGGCGGCGGCAGCTTCTTCTTTCTGCGGCTGCCGACCACGAGACCGCTGATCGCGCCGATCGCGACCAGGGCGATGACTACAGCAAGGATGAGGATTTCCATAACCCGTCCAGTATCGGCCACGACCGCCCGCGTGAGCGGTCTCGGAGCATGCACCGGGGACCATGGCCCCTGTTTGGACCTCTTTGGGGAGGAACGTACGATGCCGAAGTCCCCCTCCTCCCCCGCCCGGAGCCTTTCCATGCCCCACGCCACCGAGACCGACGGCGCGATAGAGACCCGCGGTCTCGAACCCGTCCCCGACGCCGAACGCACCGGCCACGTCCGGGAGCTGTTCCCGACCTGGGTCGCCGCCAACATCAGTGTGCTGCTGCTCACGATGGGTGCCGGACTGATCGTCTTCAACGGACTGAACATCTGGCAGGTGCTGGTGGTGGCGGTCGCCGCGCCGGTCCTGTCGTACGGGATCGTCGGGCTGATCTCGATCGCCGGCAAGCGGGGCGGCTCGCCCGGTATGGCGCTGTCCCGCGCGGTGTTCGGCCAGCGCGGGAACCTCTTCCCCGGGACGCTGATCTGGGTGGCCCGGTGGGGCTGGGAGACGATCAACGCGGTCACCGGCGCGTACGCCGTGCTCACCGTGCTCGACCTGCTGTTCGGCATCGAGAGCAGCACCCCGCTGATCATCGTGACGCTGCTGCTGTTCGTGGCGGCGACGTTCCTGGTGTCGGGGCTCGGCATCAACGCGCTGCGGGTGTGCAGCACCTGGTCGACGTACCTCTTCGGCGCGTTCTCGGTGCTGGTGCTGGTGTATCTGGTGGCCAATACGGACTGGTCCGCGGTCTTCGCGAAGCCGGCCGGTTCGACGGCGATGCTGATCGCGGGTATCGGCACGATCGCGGCGGGCGGCATCAGCTGGGTGCCCTCCGGCCCGGACTTCACCCGCTATCTGCCGCGTACGGCGTCGTCGCGCGCGATGGTCGGTTCCACGATCGGCGGCGCCGGGATCGTGGTGCTGCCGATGGTGCTGATGGGCGCGGTGATGGCGGTGTCGACGCCGAGCCTGGCGTCCGCGCAGGACCCGGTGTCGTTCATCGGTGAGCTGCTGCCGGCGTGGATCTCGGTGCCGTACCTGGTGATCGCCCTGATCGGCATGCTGCTGATCAACTCGATGTCGATGTACTCGGCCGGGTTCACCGCGCAGACGCT
This sequence comes from Streptomyces sp. NPDC015131, assembly GCF_043079975.1. Classification (NCBI taxonomy): domain Bacteria; kingdom Bacillati; phylum Actinomycetota; class Actinomycetes; order Kitasatosporales; family Streptomycetaceae; genus Streptomyces; species Streptomyces sp. NPDC015131. The sequence goes on from NZ_JBIBVB010000009.1 coordinate 152,357, forward strand.
GGGGATCCGGGTGCCGCGCACCTGGGCGGTGAGCGTGAACGCGGTGATCTCGCTGGTGTTCGGCTTCCTGCTGATGGTGGTGGCGACCAGCTTCATCGGTTCGTTCATCTCGTTCCTGACGCTGCTGGCGGTGGCGTTCTCGGCGTGGATCGGGGTCTTCGGCGTCGACATGCTGCGGCGCCGGTCGTACGACGCCGAGGCGCTGATGGACACCACGCGGACGAGCGCCTACTGGTACCGGGGCGGTTTCGCGTGGCAGGCGATGACGGCGTGGGCGGTGGCGCTGGTGGTGGGGCTGCTGTTCACCAAGGTCGACTGGTTCGCGGGGCCGCTCGCCGGTTCGTGGATCGGCGCCAACGGCCTGGGCTGGCTGGTGACGATCGTGGTGGCGGCCGTGCTGTACGCGGTGCTGCCGCGCGCCGCCGCCGATGCCGCTGCCGGGGGCGCCGGGTCCGCCGGGGCTGCCGGCGGCGAGGAGCGGGAGCCGGTCGCCGCCTCCGTGTGACGCCGTCTCCGTGAGCCGCCGCGCGGCGCACGGCCCCGGGAAGACGTACTGCCCCGGTCCGGACCGTCGGGGTCCGGGCCGGGGCAGTGTCGTGCCCGAGGAGAGGGGCAGCGGGGTATTAGCCCATCTCCTCCAACGCCTTGCCCTTGGTCTCCTTCACGTACCGCAGTACGAAGGGGATGGAGAGCACGGCGAAGACCGTGTAGATGATGTACGTGCCGGACAGGTTCCAGTCCGCCAGGGACGGGAAGCTCGCGGTGATGGCCCAGTTGGCGATCCACTGCGCGGAGGCGGCGACGCCCAGGGCGGCGGCGCGGATCTTGTTGGGGAACATCTCGCCGAGGAAGACCCAGACCACCACGCCCCAGGAGAGGGCGAAGAAGAGCACGAAGGCGTGGGCGGCGATCAGGGCGACCACGCCCTGGGTCTCCGGCAGCTTGCCGTCGACGAGGTCGGCGGAGAAGGCCCAGGCCTCGAAGGCGAGGGCGACCGCCATACCGGCCGAGCCGACGAGGGCGAGCGGCTTGCGGCCGACCCGGTCGACCAGGACCATCGCGATCACGGTGCCGATGATGTTGATGATCGACGTGGTGAACGAGTAGAAGAAGGAGCTCGACGGGTCGATGCCGACCGACTGCCACAGCGTCGAGGAGTAGTAGAAGGCGACGTTGATGCCGACGAGCTGCTGGAAGACGGACAGGCCGATGCCGACCCAGACGATCGGCAGGAAGCCGAAGCGGCTGCCGAGCAGGTCGCGGAAGGTCGACTTGTGCTCGCGGCGCATGGCGGTCTCGATCTCGGCCAGGCGGGCGTCGAGGTCGACGCCCTTGCCCTCGACCTCGGAGAGGACCTCCTTGGCCTTGTCCTTGCGGCCGACGGAGATGAGGAAGCGGGGCGACTCGGGGATCGCGAAGGAGAGCAGGCCGTAGAGCACGGCCGGGATCACCATGACGCCGAGCATCCACTGCCAGGCTTCCAGGCCGGCCAGCTCACCGCGCTGGTCTCCGCCGGCCATGTTGAGGATGGCCCAGTTGACCAGCTGGGAGACGGCGATGCCGATGACGATGGCGGCCTGCTGGAAGGAGCCGAGCCGGCCGCGGTAGGCGGCGGGCGCGACCTCGGCGATGTAGGCGGGGCCGATGACCGAGGCCATGCCGATGGCGAAGCCGCCGACCACGCGCCAGGCGGCGAGGTCCCACAGCGCGAAGGGGAGCGCGGAGCCGACGGCGCTGATGGTGAACAGGACGGCGGCGATCTGCATGCAGCGGATGCGGCCGATGCGGTCGGCGATGCGTCCGGCGGTCGCCGCGCCGATGGCACAGCCGATCAGGGCGATGGCGATGACCTGGGCGAGGGTGCCGGAGCCGATGTCGTACCGGTCGCGGACGGCCTCGACGGCGCCGTTGATGACGGAGCTGTCGTAGCCGAAGAGAAATCCGCCCATCGCGGCGGCGGCCGTGATGAAGATGACATGGCCGAGGTGGTCGGGGTGGGCCTCCCTGGCCCCCGACGGCGACGGCTGCGCTGTGCTGGTCACGTGAACTCCTGGCGCCCGGCGCCGTCGCCGGGCATGGGGGGCGAGCCCTTCCAGTGGCGCACAACTTCACGCCGCCCACCACTTGAAGGTAAAAGCAACGCTGGGAAGACTATTCCTTCAAGTTTCGAAGTCAAGAGGCTGAAGGGCATCAATTCTGCCCGGAAGCACCCGGCCGCGGCGTGTCACCTTGCCAGCCCCTGGTCGGCTTGTGTTCAGAACTTGAAACAGACGCAGCGGTACGGCCCCCGCCACCCGGGCGGGCGGCGCGGGCGCTCAGCGGAGGCGCTGGCTGATGACCTTGGACACCCCGTCGCCCTGCATGGACACCCCGTACAGCGCGTCCGCGACCTCCATCGTCCGCTTCTGGTGGGTGATCACGATCAGCTGGGAGCTCTCCTGGAGCTCCTGCATGATCTTGATCAGCCGCTGGAGGTTGGTGTCGTCGAGCGCCGCCTCGACCTCGTCCATGACGTAGAACGGGCTCGGCCGCGCCTTGAAGATCGACACCAGCATCGCCACGGCCGTCAGCGACCTCTCGCCACCGGACAGCAGCGAGAGCCGCTTGACCTTCTTGCCCGGCGGGCGGGCCTCGACGTCCACACCCGTGGTGAGCATGTTGCCGGGGTCGGTCAGGACGAGCCGTCCCTCGCCGCCCGGGAAGAGCCGGGAGAAGACCCCCTCGAACTCCCGGGCGGTGTCCCGGTACGCCTCGGTGAAGACCTGCTCGACGCGTTCGTCCACCTCCTTCACCACCTGAAGGAGGTCGGCCCGCGTCTTCTTCAGGTCCTCGAGCTGCTCGGAGAGGAACTGGTGGCGCTCCTCCAGCGCCGCGAACTCCTCCAGCGCCAGCGGATTCACCTTCCCGAGCTGCTGGTACGCCCGTTCGGCCGACCTCAGTCGTTTCTCCTGCTCCGCGCGGACGAAACGTCCCGGCCGGTTGCGCGGGTGCTCCGGGTCCTCCGGCAGTTCCTCCCCCTCGGCCGGCGGCGACGGCGGCACCGGCTGGTCCGGCCCGTACTCCGCGACCAGCGCGGTGGGCTCCACGCCCAGCTCCTCCAGCGCCCGGGTCTCCAGCTGCTCGATGCGCAGCCGCTTCTCGGCGCCCAGCACCTCGCCCCGGTGCACCGAGTCCGTCAGCTTGTCCAGCTCGCCCTTCAGGTCCCGCCCGGTGGCACGCGCCGCGGCGAGGTCCCGCTCGCGGGCCGCCTTCGCCGCCTCGGCCGCCGACCGCTCGCCGTCGGCCCGTACGAGGGACACCTCGACGTGCGCCAGGAGCTGGCGGGCCCCGGAGGCCACCGCGGCGGCGACCTCCGCCTCGTGGCGCAGCCGGGCCCGGCGATGCTCGGCACGCGCGCGTGCCTCCCGTTCGGCGCGGGCGGCCCGGTCGAGCCCGTCGGCGCGGCCGGCCAGGCCCTTGACCCGCTCCTCGTGCGTACGGACCTGGAGGCGGGCCTCCATCTCGGTCTGGCGGGCGTTCGCCCCGTCGGCGGCCAGCCGGTCGCGCACCGAGGTGTCGGGCTCCTCCTCCACCTCGGTCTCCTCGGCGACCGCCAGCCGCTCCGCCAGCTCCTCCGCCTCGGCGGTGGCCTTCTCCAGCGCCTCCTGCGCCCGTGCGGCGGCCGCGGTGGTGCGTTCCGCCTCGCCCGCGGCGCCCCGCGCCTGCCCGGCGAGCCGCCCGAGCGCCTGGGCGACGGAGGACTTCTCCCGGTCGGCCGCCCGGCGCCGCTCGGCCAGCTCCTCCACGTGGCCAGCGAGGGTACGGCGCCGCTCGGCGGCCCCGGCCTCGGCGGCGGCCAGCTCCTCGCACCGCACGGCGAGCCGGGCCAGCTCGGCGGCGGCCTCGTCCACGGCGGCCTGCACCTCCAGGAGGCTGGGCGCCCCGGCCGACCCGCCGTGCGCGAGGTGCGCCCCGAGGAGATCGCCCTCGGCGGTGACGGCGACCAGCCCGGGCCGGGCGTACACCAGCTCCTCGGCCTCCTCCAGATCGCCGACCACCACGACGTCCCGCAGCAGCCGCCGCACGGCGGGCATCAGCTCCGCGGGCCCGTGCACCAGGTCCGCCGCCCAGGTCCGGCCCGCCTCACGGACACGCCCCCCGGGCCCCGCCGCCCCGTCCGGTTCCTCGGGTGCGCCGCCGAGCAGCAGGGCGGCGCGCCCCGCGTCCTGCTTGCGCAGCAGCCGGAGCGCCTCGGCGGCCGTCGCCGGGTCCCGTACGGCGACCGCGTCGGCGGCGGCTCCCAGGGCCGCGGCGACCGGCACCTCGTACCCGGGCGCCACGGTCAGCAGTCCGGCGGCCGGGCCGAGCAGGCCGGTGAGCCGGTCGGCGGCGCCCAGCAGCGCCCCGGTGCCGTCCTTGCGCCGCAGGCCCAGGGCGAGCGCCTCGTGCCGGGCGGAGAGGGCGGCGCGCTCGCGTTCCGCGGCGGTGGCGGCCTCCCGGGCGGCGCCGTGGGCGGCCTCGGCCGCGGCCAGCTCGCGCCGGGCCGCCTCGTGCCGCTCGGCCAGCTCGGCGTCGCCGGCGTCCAGCCCGTCGACCTCCGCCTTGAGCGCCTCGTACTCCTCCTGCGCGGCGACGGCCCGGTCGCGTGCCTCGTCGCGGGCGGCGGCCAGCCGGTCGATCTCGGCGCGCGCGGAGGCGGCCCGCGACCGGGCGGCGCCCACCTGCCCGCTCAGCCGGGCCAGGCCCTCGCGCCGGTCGGCGATCGCCCGGGCCACGTCCTTGAGCCGCCGCTCCTCCGCGGCCAGGTGCCGTTCCAGTTCGGCGCGGTGGGAGACGGTGTCCTCCAGCGCCCGCCGGGCCGCCTCCAGCGCGGCCTCCAGTTCCGCCTCCTGCTCCCGGACACGGGCCGCCTCCCGCTCCAGGTCCTCGGGGTCGCGCCCGCGCCGCTCCTCCACCGGCGGCGCGGTGGCGCTGCGCACGCGCGCGTCCGCCAGCGAGACGGTGCCGCGGACGCGTTCGGCGAGCTGCGACAGCTCGTACCAGGTCTGCTGGGCGCGCTGGAGCCGGGGCGCCAGGCGCCGGACCTCGTCCTCCAGCGCGGCCTCCCGGGCGAGGGCGGCGTTCAGTTCGGCCTCGGCCCGCTCCTTGCGCTCCTTCAGGGCGGCCTCGTCGGCGATCTCCGCGTTCAGCGCCTCCTGGAGGCGTACGAGGTCGTCGGCGAGGAGCCGCAGCCGGGCGTCGCGCAGGTCGGCCTGGATGACGGCGGCCCGGCGTGCCACGGCGGCCTGCCGGCCCAGCGGCTTGAGCTGGCGGCGCAGTTCGTCGGTGAGGTCCTGGACGCGGGCGAGGTTGGCCCGCATCGCGTCCAGCTTCCGCAGCGCCTTCTCCTTGCGCTTGCGGTGCTTGAGGACGCCGGCGGCCTCCTCGATGAACGCCCGGCGGCCCATCGGGTCGGCGTGCAGGACGGAGTCGAGCTGGCCCTGGCCGACGATGACGTGCATCTCCCGGCCGATGCCGGAGTCGCTGAGGAGGTCCTGGATGTCGAGGAGCCGGCAGGTGTCGCCGTTGATCTGGTATTCGCTGCTGCCGCCCCGGAACATGATCCGGGTGATGGTGACTTCGGCGTAGTCGATGGGCAGCGCGCCGTCGGAGTTGTCGATCGTGAGGGAGACCTCGGCGCGGCCGAGCGGTGGCCGCCCGGTCGTCCCGGCGAAGATGACGTCCTCCATCTTGCCGCCGCGCAATGACTTGGCTCCCTGTTCTCCCATGACCCAGGAGAGGGCGTCCACCACATTGGACTTTCCCGAGCCGTTGGGCCCCACGACGCAGGTGATTCCCGGTTCGAACCGCAGGGTGGTGGCGGAGGCGAACGATTTGAAACCACGCAGGGTCAGGGCCTTGAGGTGCACGCCCCCGGACTCTACCTGCCGCTTCCCGTTTGACCCATGAACGCGAAGGGCACATCACTGGTTAAGGATCAGCGGGGCCCGGTGGAACGCCGGGTGGCCGGCCGGGGAAGGGAAAAGAAAGAAGGGACGCCGAAGCGTCCCTTGCATGTCTCGCGAGAGTGTTTCTCACCTTGCCCGTGGCCGTAGGTGCACCGGTCCGGGCCGTGCCGAAGGGGCTGGGATCAGGTGAGCGCAGGCTCCGCCTTGGGTACGTCGATGTCGATGCCGTCGAGCAGCGCCTCGCTGTGTGCGGCGGCAGCGTTCAGCGCGTCGTTCTCGGACTGAATCCGTACGAGCTCGGACTCGAGATCCTGGACGCGCTGCTGAAGCCGTCGCATCTCGGCGAGGAGTCGCGGGTCGGAACCGCCGACATAACCGAGAAGCGCCTTTGCCATGACTTTTGGTCCTCCACACTGAGTGACCGACCGAAGCGGTGTGGGTCGTGAGGGATTGAGGCACCCGCGGTGCCCGGCGATGCGTCGTGCCGCTGCGGTTCTCACCGCCGAACAACTGGGGTGCGCGGGGCTTCCAGCGTCTCACCAAAAAGTTTGACGGTCAACACGATCACGCCCCGTATCAAGGGGCAACCGGGGGCCGCGGCCGCGTCAGGTGCGGCGGCGCCTCTCTCGTCGGTGCCCGGGGGCGTGCGTACGGACCCGGGAAATCCTCCGGATCATTCGTATCGCGCAGCCTTCCACGCGGAGCCCTCTCTTGGCAACCACCAGGTCATTTGTCCGGCACGCACATGCCGACGGCAGATGCGGGCCGGTGGTCGGCCGGAAACGCATCCGGATTCACCCCCCGGAATTCCAAGATCGTCAGCGGATGGCGAAGCCTTCGTAACCTCCGCGCGGGGTGTCCCATATCTCAGTCACTCCGTCCACGGATCCGGGTGTGTCGTCGGAGCGGAGCCAGTCCAGCAGACGGTGGCAATTCTCACGGGGCCCCTCGGCCACCACCTGTACTCGGCCGTCGTCCAGATTGAGGGCGAAGCCGGTGAGGCCGCCGATCTCCAGGGCGTTCGCCCTGGTGAACCAGCGGAAGCCCACTCCCTGTACTCGGCCGCGTACCCAGGCGGTGAGCCGTGCGTCGTCGTTCATGGCTGCACGCTAACCGGCCGGTTCCCCGCGAAGCACGTCTCCCCCACGCGTCATGGCGTACAGTCCCGACGACATGAGCCTCACCCGTTCGGGCGAGTGACCGGATGACCGAGACGTCCTGACCAGGCGTCGAAGCAGGAAGGCACAGGACATGGGACGCCACCGGAAGAAGCGGGTCTCCGTACCCGTCCGCACCGGGCTGCTCGGCGCCTCCGCCGCGGTGGCGGTCGGCACCGTCGCCGTGGCCTCCGGCCTGCTGCCCGGCGGTGACACCTTCACCGTCGGTGACAGCGGTACGAGCGAGCGGGTACGGGCCGGGAGCGTGCCCGAGCTGAACGCGCAGGGCGGCGCCAGCGCCGGCCCCGAGCGGCCCTCCACGGCCGCGAGCCGCGGCGCCGACCGGGGCCCGCTCGCCCCCTCCACGTCGCCCTCGCCCGCGCCGGCCAAGCCCTCCTCGTCCGCGCCGCCGAAGAAGACGAAGGCCCCGGCTCCGGCCACCAGCGCGCCGGAGAAGAAGGAGACGGCCTCCCGGAGCGCGGCGCCCACCCGCACGGCCACCGCGAAGCCCAAGCCCCCGGCGCCCACGCCCGAGCGCACCACCGAGCGGCCCCCGGCACCGTCCGTCCCGGCCGTCCCCACCTCGCCGTCCGACTCGGGCCGCGAGGCGGCGGCCGAGGCCGCGGTGCTCGCCCTGGTCAACACCGAGCGCGCCAAGGTCGGGTGCAGCCCGGTGCAGGCCTCCCGGGGCCTGGCGTCGCTGGCGGGCGCGTACAGCAGGGACATGGCCGAGCGCGGCTTCTTCTCGCACACCGACCCCGACGGCGCCTCCCCGTGGGACCGGGCCGCCAAGGCCGGGGTCCAGGGCCTGGCGGCGGAGAACATCGCCCGCGGGCAGGCGGACGCCGAGGCGGTGATGGAGTCCTGGATGAACAGCGACGGCCACCGCGCGAACATCCTCAACTGCGACTACACCCGGCTCGGAGTCGGCGTCCACTTCGCCGACGGCGGCCCCTGGTGGACCCAGAACTTCGGCTTCTGAGCCGTCCCGTCCGGCACGGCCCCTCCGCCCGCGCGCATGCGGGAGGGCGTGACGGGTAGCCGCTGTGCACCACGCAGACGGGAGGGGAACCGCATGGTGTACGGACAGTTCCTGGCCAAGGGCGCCGGAGAGGGCACCCCGCCCTTCTGGATCATCGCCCTCGCCCTGATCGCCGTCGTCGGCGTGGCGTTTCTCGTGAGCAAGGCCCGTAAGCGGTAGCGCCGGCTCTGCTCTACGGGGCGACCGGCGGGGCCGGGCGCGGGGGGCGCTGGCAACGGGGGCAGAAGTAGCTGGAGCGGTTCATCCAGGGGCGGCGGCGCATCGCGGTGCCGCACCGGCGGCAGGGCTCGCCCTCGCGGCCGTACGCGTCCAGGGACCGGTCGAAGTAGCCGGACTCGCCGTTGACGTTGACGTACAGGCTGTCGAAGCTGGTGCCACCCTGGGCGAGCGCCGCCGTCATCACGTCGCGGACGTGCCCGAGCAGCTCGGCCGACCGGGGCCGGGTGAGCGTCGCGGTGGGCCGGTCGTAGTGGAGGCGGGCGCGCCACAGTGCCTCGTCGGCGTAGATGTTGCCGACGCCGCTGATCAGCGACTGGTCGAGCAGGGCGCGTTTGACCGTCGTACGGCGCAGGCGCAGCGCCGTGTGGAAGGCGAGGTCGTCGAAGCCGGGGTCGAGCGGGTCGCGGGCGATGTGCGCGATGGCGAGAGGCAGGCCCTCGGGGGTGTTCTCGTGGAGGGAGAGCCCGCCGAAGGTGCGCTGGTCGACGAAGCGCAGCTCGGTGCCGAGCGAGTCGCCGAACCGGACGCGGATCCGCAGGTGCTTCTCGTCGGGCGCCGTCTCCGGCTGCACCAGGAGCTGGCCGCTCATGCCGAGGTGCCCGAGGACGGACAGGTCGGCGTCCTCCAATGGCAGCCACAGGTACTTGCCGCGCCGCCTGGCCACGCCGAAGCGGTGCCCCCTGAGGCGGGCGGCGAAGTCCTCGCCGCCGGCCAGGTGCCGCCGTACCGCGCGCGGGTGCAGGACCTGGACGTCGGCGACGGTACGGCCGCTGACCCAGCGCTCCAGGCCGCGCCGGACGACTTCGACCTCGGGCAGCTCGGGCACGGCGCTCCTCCGGGGGGGTCGCGGGATCATGGGAAACCCCGCCGCACCGGAGTGCGACGGGGTGGGAAGCGATTCAGCTCAGGCCGTGGCCTGTGAGGCTTCGGAGACCGAAGAGGTGTCGGCGGCCTCTTCGGAGCCCTCGCCACCGGTGCCCGCGTCCGCGCCGGACTCGGCCGCGGCCTTGGCCGCCGCCTCCCGCTCGTCCGCGGCGGCCCGGATGGCCCGCCAGGCGGACTCCGCCGCCTGCTGCTCCGCTTCCTTCTTGCTGCGGCCGGTGCCGGTGCCGTACGAGACACCACCGACGCGGGCAGCAGCAGTGAAGGTCTTCTCGTGGTCCGGTCCGGTCTCGGTGACCAGGTACTCCGGAACGCCGAGGCCCTCGGCCGCGGTCAGCTCCTGGAGGCTGGTCTTCCAGTCCAGGCCGGCGCCGAGGTTCGAGGACTTCTCGATCAGCGGGTCGAAGAGCCGGTGCACCAGCTCGGACGCCGCTTCGAGGCCCTGGTCGAGATAGACCGCGCCGATCACCGCTTCCAGGGTGTCGGCGAGGATGGATGCCTTGTCCCGGCCTCCGGTGCCCTCTTCGCCCCGGCCGAGCCGGATGAAGGAGCCCAGGTCGAGGCCGCGGCCGACCTCCGCCAGCGCACGCGAGTTGACCACCGCGGCCCGCAGCTTGGCCAGCTGGCCCTCGGGCAGGTCGGGGTGGGTGCGGTACAGCGTGTCGGTGACCACCAGGCCGAGCACGGAGTCCCCGAGGAACTCCAGCCGCTCGTTGGTGGGCAGACCGCCGTTCTCGTACGCGAAGGAGCGGTGGGTCAGCGCGCGCACCAGAAGGGCGGACTCGAGCCGATACCCGAGCCGCCCTTCCAGAAGCGTGTGGGACGAGGCCGTGTTCTCCGCCTGCTTCTTGGCGTCTTCCGCCGTTTTCTGGCCAGACACGGTACCTCTCACCAGCCCGCTCAGACCGAGAGGACCTGGCGCTTGTTGTACGTGCCGCAGCTCGGGCACGCGATGTGCTGCTGCTTCGGCTCCTGGCAACGCTCGCACGAAACCAGGGTGGGGACCGCAGCCTTCCACTGCGACCGGCGGTGGCGCGTGTTGCTGCGCGACATCTTCCGCTTCGGAACAGCCACGGCTACTTCTCCTGCTTCTCGGCGGCGCGTGCAGATTCGGGCCCGTCGCCGCTCATGTTGTCCTTCTCGCCGGTCCCGAGTGAATCGGCGAGTCCCTGCAATGCCGCCCAACGCATGTCGACGGCGTCGTGGTGGTGGTCCGGGTCGTCGTTCAGGTTGGCGCCGCACTCGGCGCACAGTCCCGCACAGTCCTCCCGGCACACCGGCTGCATCGGCAGTGCGAGCACCGCCGCATCGCGCAGCACGGGCTCGAGGTCGAACATGCCGTCCTCGAGGGGGATGATGTCCTCGTCCTCCTCGGCATCGTCGCCCGAGGCCGCGTGGCGGCCCCGGTCGTCAATGTCGGGGTACGAGAACATCTCCTGGAAGTCCGCCGCCACATCCTGGCGCAGCGGCTCCAGACACCTTACGCACTCCCCCTCGGCCGACGCACGGGCGGTGCCTGTGACAAGCACCCCTTCCATGACCGACTCGAGGCGGAGGTCCAGCTCGACGGGCGATCCCTGGGGAACGCCGATCACTCCGTCGATGCCGAGGTCCGCAGGGGCCTCGACGGTGCGGGAGATCCGCTGGAGGGCACCGGGACGCCGGCCCAGCTCGTGCGTGTCGAACACGAGGGGGTTGCGGTGGTCGAGGCGCGTACTCAGGGTTCTTCCTGCTTTCGGATCGTCTGGGGCGGCCCGGGCTTCCGGCTCGGGGCCGGTGCGGGCACGCGTGATCGCGGACGTACTCGCGACCGAAGAGCCAGGATACTGGACGCTTCGCCCTGGGCCCAATCCGGGCCGTCAGTGCCCCTGACCGTGGCCCTGCTCGTACTGCCGCAGCTGCTCCAGGTCGATCATGCTGGTGTCGAAGAAGCTGGTCTCGTCGAGAGCGGCGGTCTGCTGCGGAGGCTGCTGCTGCCCGTAGGGGTACGGCTGCTGGGCGGGGTAGCCCTGGCCCTGGTCGTAGCCCTGGTAGGCGTACGGGTCGGGCTGGTAGGCGGCGTAGGCGTCCTGGGCCGGGTAGGCGGCGTACGGGTCGGGCTGGCGGTCCGGGACCGGCGCGGGCTCCGCCGGCGCGGCGAGGCCGGCCAGGTAGTCGGCGTCGCTGGTGTGCTGCCGGGCGGTGCCCGCCGCGTCCTGGGCGGCCATGTGGGCGCCGAGGTCGTCGGTGGCGATCCGGCCGTGCAGCTTCTGCCGGCCGCGGCCGACCGCCTCCAGCGTCTTGGTGAGCACCGCCTCGAAGGCGCCGATCTTGGCGTCGACGTACTCGTCCGCGCGCCGGATCAGGGTCTGCGGGTCGGCGGTGTACTCGGGGGCGTCCTCGTCCGCGTACCCCTGCTCGTCGAGGCCCGGGCCCCGGCCGAGGAGCTTCTCGCGGCCCCGGTCGACGGAGCCGATGGTCTTGGTGAGGACGACCTCGAAGTTGGCGAGCTTGGAGTCGACGTAGTCGTCGGCCTCGGCGCGGATCTCGTCGGCCTCGCGGCGGGCCTCGGCGAGGATGCGGTCGGCCTCCTCCTGGGACCGGCGGGCGACCTGGGTGTCGGAGATCAGCGAGCCCCGCTCGGCGTGGGCGGCCTCGATGATCCGCTCGGCCTCCTGGCGGGCCTGCTCGACCAGCTGCTCACGGCCGCCGATCAGCTCCTGGGCCTGGGCCAGCGAGCCCGGCAGGGCCTGGCGCAGCTCGTCGAGCATCGCGAGCAGCTCGGCGCGGTTGACCACGCAGGAGGCCGACATGGGCATGGAACGGGCGCTCGCGACCGTCCCGACGATCTCGTCGAGCTTCTTGTGCACGTCCACCGTGTGCTCGCCACTCTCTACCGCAGGATTGGAGACGGACGGGACGACTGTACGGCCAGTCGGAGGCGTCCGGACACCGGGTGACGGACAGTCAGCCGGTCACTTCTCGCCCAGCCTCTTCACCAGCGCCTCGTGGACGGCCGGCGGCAGCAGGTGGGAGACGTCCCCGCCCCAGGCGGCGACCTCCTTGACCAGCGAGGAGGACAGGAAGCTGTAGGTCGGGTTGGTGGGCACGAAGAGCGTCTCCACGCCCGACAGCCCGTTGTTCATCTGGGCCATCTGCAGCTCGTAGTCGAAGTCGCTGACGGCCCGCAGCCCCTTGACGATGGCGGGGATGTCCCGTTCCTTGCAGAAGTCGACGAGCAGGCCGTGGTGGGACTCGACCCGGACGTTGCCGTACTCACGGGTCACCCGGCGGATGAGGTCCATCCGCTCCTCGACCGTGAACAGGCCCTTCTTCGACTGGTTGATCATCACCGCCACGTGCACCACGTCGTACAGCTTGGAGGCGCGGGCGATGATGTCGAGGTGCCCGTTGGTGATGGGGTCGAACGACCCCGGACAGACTGCGCGGCGCAACTGAAGTCCCTCGCTCTCCGAACCGGTCATCGTGCGTCTTCGCACGTAGAGGCGGCGCGACCGTACCAAAACGTTCCCTCGCCGTAGCGGCGGGACCGCAGCGGTGCGAAGCCGTCCGGCCAGGTGAACTCCCCGCCCCTGGTGCTGCGCTCCACGGTGACGAGCGCGTCGTCGGCGAGCCAGCCCCCGGTGCGGAGTGTGATCAGGATCTCTCCAAGATCGTCGTCCGTGACGGCGTACGGCGGGTCGAGGAAGACCACGTCGTACGGGTCGGAGGGCGCCGGTCCCGCCACGATCTGCTCGGCCTTCCCGGCGCGGACCTCGGCGCCCGGCAGGCCGAGCGCCCGGACGTTGTCGCGGACCGTGCGGGCGGCCCGCTGGTCGGCCTCCACGAGCAGGGCGTGCCCGGCGCCCCGGGACAGCGCCTCCAGGCCGACGGCGCCGGACCCGGCGTACAGGTCGGCGATCCGGATGCCGTCGAGGCTCCCGAGGAGCGCCTGCCAGGTGGAGAACAGCCCTTCACGCGCCCGGTCGGAGGTGGGGCGGGTGCCGTTGCCCGGCGGCACGGCCAGGCGGCGTCCGCCGGCCGCGCCGGCGATCACGCGGGTCATCTGTGGTCCTTCCGGTGCTGATGACTCCACGATATGGGCTCAGCCCTTGTCCAGATACCGCTCCCGCTCCTTGTCGAGGAGGGCGTCCAGCGCGGTGCGCAGCTCCGGGTGGCCGGTCAGCTCGGGGTCGGCGGCGACGACGGCCACCGCCTCCTCGCGGGCGGCGGCGATGACCTCCTCGTCGTCGATGACGGCGAGCATGCGCAGGCTGGAGCGCACCCCGGACTGGGCCTGGCCGAGGACGTCGCCCTCACGGCGCTGTTCGAGGTCGATGCGGGACAGCTCGAAGCCGTCGAGTGTGGCGGCCACGGCGCCGAGCCGCTGCCGGGCGGGGCTCGCCTCCGGCGCCTCGGTGACCAGCAGGCACAACCCGGGGGCGGAGCCCCGGCCGACCCGGCCGCGCAGCTGGTGGAGCTGGGAGACGCCGAACCGGTCGGCGTCCATGATGACCATGGCCGTGGCGTTGGGGACGTTGACCCCGACCTCGATGACCGTCGTGGCGACCAGGACGTGCGTCTCGCCCTTGGCGAAGCGGCGCATCACGGCGTCCTTGTCGTCGGGCGCCATCCTGCCGTGCAGCACCTCGACCCGGAGCCCGGCAAGGGGCCCCCGGGCGAGCTGCTCGGCGACGTCGAGCACCGCCAGCGGCGGCCGCTTGTCGCCCTCCGCGTCCTTGGCCTTCTTCTTCTCGTCCTCCTCGTCCCCGATCCGGGGGCACACCACATACGCCTGGTGGCCGTTCTCCACCTCCTCGCGGACCCGCTCCCAGGCGCGGGCCAGGAAGTGCGGCTTGTCGGCGGCGGGCACGACATGGCTGGCGATCGGCGAGCGGCCGGCGGGCAGCTGGTCGAGGACGGACGTCTCCAGGTCGCCGAAGACGGTCATGGCGACCGTGCGCGGGATGGGGGTGGCGGTCATGACCAGCAGGTGGGGCGGCTGCTTGCCCTTGCCGCGCAGGGCGTCGCGCTGCTCGACGCCGAAGCGGTGCTGCTCGTCCACGACGACCAGCCCGAGGTCGTGGAACCGCACCTTGTCCTCGATCAGGACGTGCGTGCCGATGACGATGCCCGCCTCGCCGGTCACCAGGTCCAGCAGGGCCTGCCGCCGGGCGGCGGCCCCCATGGACCCGGTCAGCAGCACCACTTTGGTGGCGTGCTCGGTGCCGCCGAGCATCCCGCCCTCGGCCAGCTCGCCCATCATCTCGGTGACGGAACGGTGGTGCTGCTGGGCGAGGACCTCGGTGGGCGCGAGCATCGCGGCCTGGCCGCCCGCGTCGACCACCGCGAGCATCGCCCGCAGCGCCACCATGGTCTTTCCCGAACCCACCTCGCCCTGGAGCAGCCGGTGCATGGGGTGCTCGGTCGCCAGGTCGCCGAAGATCTCCTCCGACACCTTCTGCTGCCCCTCGGTGAGGGTGAACGGCAGCCGGGCGTCGAACGCGTCGAGCAGCCCGCCCGGCACGGGCCGGCGCGCCACCGCGGGCAGCTGCGTGTCGGCGTACCGGCGCCGCGCCAGCGCGACCTGGAGGACGAACGCCTCGTCCCACTTGAGCCGGTCGCGGGCGTCGGCGATGTCGGCCTTGGTGCGCGGGCGGTGGACCTTGCGCAGCGCGTCGGGCAGCCCGATGAGCCCGCGCCCCTCCCGCAGCCCGGCGGGCAGCGGGTCGAGCGCCTCCAGGGCGCTGGGCAGCACCGCGTCGACCGCCTTGGCGATCTTCCAGGACTCCAGCTTGGTGGTGGCGGGGTAGATCGGGATGAGCGCGCCGGCCCAGCTGTCCACGGCGCCGTCCTCCTCGCCCTTGAGCAGCTCGTAGGCGGGGTGGGCGAGCTGGGTCTTGCGGTTGAACACCGAGACCTTGCCGGCGAACATCGCGCGCGTGCCGGGCAGCAGGTCCTTGTGCGGCTTGTGGACGCCCTTGCCGAAGAAGACCAGCTGGAGGCGTCCGCTGCCGTCGGTGATGGTCACCTCCAGGCGCTGGCCGCGCCCCCGGGCACCGTTGAACGTCAGCACCCGGGCGTCCGCGACCCGTGCCACCACCGTCACGTGCTCGTCCAGCGGCAGGTCGGCGAGGGTGGTGAGCTCACCGCGCTCGGCGTACCGCCGGGGGTAGTGGTGGAGGAGGTCGCCGACGGTGTGCAGGTCGAGGTGCTCGGCCATCACCTTGGCGGTGGCGGCGCCGAGCTGCTTCTTCAGTGGTTCGTCGAGAGCGGACACGTCCCCATTGCACACCACGCCACCGACAACGCCCGGCAGCCCTCCCGCCGGCCCGCAGTCGGCGTACCACCGGGGTGGGGCCGTGCCTCTCCCCCACCGGCCCGCAGTCGGCGACGCGCCGGGGAAGGGCCGTGCCCCTCGCCCCACCGGCCCGCAGTCGGCCGACGGCCGGGGTGGGGCCGTGCAGGGTCGCCCCCGCAGCGGTTGGCGGCATCGCACGGTCACCCGACCGGTAGGGCACCCCGCCGACCGCGAGGAGGTGAGCCCGGAGGGGCCACACCCCCCACCCACCGGCACCGCACCGGGGCGCACCCCAGGAACAGGCACCGCCCCGGGTGCGTTGTGCCCACCCTCCCCCAAGCTCTCGGCTTCGCTCGAGCAGGGGGGACCCCCATCGCCCCAGCGGAACGAATGCCCACAACGCGGGGGGACGCACCGCACCGGAACGAATGCCCACAATGGGGGGACGCACCGCACTGGGGGAGATCCGGTTACTCCACGCCGATCAGGAGCAGTGGGGCTTTGGGGCCGCCCGGGTAGGTCGTGGTGTCCACCGCGAGGTGCGTTTCGCGGACGTGGGTCTCCAGGCGCGCCGCCAGGTCCGGTGGGGCGTCCTCGGCGATCACCAGCGTGACCAGCTCGCCGCCCGCCGAGAGCATCCGGTCCAGCACCGTCTGTGCCGTGGCCGCGACGTCCTGGCCGATCACGGCGACGTCGCCGTCGATCAGGCCCAGGACGTCGCCGGCCTGGCACACGCCCGCCGAGGTGAACGACTGGCGCTCGGCGACGGCCAGTTCGCCGTACCGGGTGGCGCCGGCCGCCGCGGTCATGGCGACGACGTCCTCGTCGAAGCGCCGGTCCGGCTCGTGGACGGCGAGCGCGGCGATGCCCTGGACGGCGGCGCGCGTGGGGACGAGGGCGACCCGGATCCCCTCCGCCCGCGCCTGCTCGGCCGCGGCGGCCGCGGCATGCCGCAGGGCGGCGTCGTTCGGCAGCAGGACGACCTCGCGCGCGTGGGCGCGCCGTACGGCGTCGAGGAGCTCGCCGCTGGCGGGCGGTTCGCCGGGCCGGGCGAGCACGGTGGTGGCGCCCGCCTCGGCGCACAGGCGGGCGAGCCCCTCGCCGGGCAGGACGGCCACCACCGCGCGGCCCGCGCGCTCCTCGGGCGCCGCGCCGCCCGGGCCGGACGTGCCGAAGTGGGTGATCCGGATGCGGTGCGGGCGTCCCGCCTCGACGCCCGCCTCCACGGCCGCGCCGGCGTCGTCGACGTGGACGTGGACGTTCCACAGCCCGTCGCCGCCCACCACGACGAGGGAGTCGCCGAGGGCGTCGAGCCGGTCACGGAGCCGGGCGACGGCGGTGTCCCCGGCCTCCAGCAGGTAGATGACCTCGTAGGCGGGCCCGGCCTCGGCGCAGGGTTCCACGGCGGGGGCGGCCCCCAAGGCCCCCGAGGCTCCCGAGGCTCCCGAGGCCCCCGAGGCTCCCCGGGGCGCGCGGGGCGTCCGGGCGGGCGCCTCCCCGGTGACGGCCTGGACGAGCGCGGCGAGCACGGTGACGAGCCCCCGTCCGCCGGCGTCCACGACACCGGCGCGTTCCAGGACGGCGAGCTGGCCGGGGGTGGCCTCCAGGGCGGCGCGGGCGCCGGCGTGCGCGGCGCGGGCGACGGCCACGACGTCCTCACCGCCCGCGGACGCGGACGCGGCGGCGGAGGCGACGCTCAGGATGGTGCCCTCGACGGGGTGGGCGACGGCCTCGCGGGCGGAGGCGGCGGCCCGCCGCAGCGCCCTGGCCAGGTGGGGGCCGTCGCAGCCGGTGGCGAGGACCTCGCTCATGCCGCGGAGCAGTTGCGACAGGATGGTGCCGGAGTTGCCGCGGGCGCCGAGGAGGGCGCCGTGCGCCATGGCGCGTACGGTGTCGGCGAAGTCGGGGGCCTCGATGGCGGCGAAGACGGCCTCGACGGCCTGGGAGGCGGACTCGACGGTGAGGTAGAGGTTGGTGCCGGTGTCCCCGTCCGCGACCGGGTAGACGTTGATCGCGTCGATCTCCTCGCGCTCCCGGCCGAGCGCGTCCAGCGCCAGTGAGCACCAGCTGCGGACCACTGCGGAATCGAGCGCCTGCGGCAGGGTCTGCGGCACCTGGTGTCCTCCTTGAGCAGCGCTGACTGCTCCGCAGCGTAGACCCCGTACCGGTGCCGGGGCCCGGGCGGGGGCGGGACGATCCGTGGTAGTTTCGTTGAACCGAGGCAGTCGTTGTATGCTGCTCCGGTTGCCCGATGAGAGTCGGGCCATTCCCCCGGCAACGCCACTTCAGTCAACCGACCTGATTCCGGCTCGCCGGATTTCACTGTAAGTGCATCTGAAGTCTTTGGAGTGACCCGTGGCTGCCAACTGCGACGTCTGCGGCAAGGGGCCGGGCTTCGGCAACAACATCTCGCACTCGCACCGCCGTACGTCTCGTCGCTGGAACCCGAACATCCAGCGCGTGCGTGCCGTGGTCAGTGGGACGCCGAAGCGGCTCAACGCCTGCACCTCGTGCATCAAGGCCGGCAAGGTCTCGCGCTAACGCCGACGACGGTTCGTCGTAGCGCAGCCTCTGCGGTTGCCTTGAAAGCCGGTCCACCTCGGTGGACCGGCTTTTTGCCGTACCCATGGTCCTGTCCGCGGGGCCGGACACCCGGCCCCCGCGGACGGCACATCGTCTAGCGCTGCCGCCAGCCGTGGTCCACCGGGCCGATCCCGCCGCCCAGGGCGAAGCCGGCGGCGATGGCGCCCGTGACGTACTCCTTGGCCGCCCGGACCGCGTCGGGGACCGTGAGGCCCTTGCCGAGGCCGGCCGCGACGGCGGAGGCGAGTGTGCAGCCCGTGCCGTGGGTGTGGCGGTTGTCGTGGCGGGGGGCGCGCAGCCAGTGCTCCTGCGTGCCGTCGGTCAGCAGGTCGACCGCGTCCCCGGCGAGGTGCCCGCCCTTGATGAGCGCCCAGCGGGGGCCGTGCTCCAGGACCGCGTCCGCGGCCCGGCGCAGGTCGTCCTCGTCCTTGACGGTCACGCCGGTGAGCTGGGCCACTTCGTCCAGGTTGGGGGTGGCCACCGTGGCGAGGGGCAGCAGTCGGCGGCGTACGGAGTCGAGGGCGGAGGCGGCCAGCAGCGCGTCGCCGTGCTTGGACACCCCGACGGGGTCGACGACGACGGGTGCGTCCGTGCCGGCCAGCAGGTCGGCGACGGTCTCCACGAGGGGCGCGGAGGCCAGCATGCCGGTCTTGACGGCCTGGACACCGATGTCGTCGACGACGCTGCGGTACTGGGCGCGTACGGCCTCGGCGGGCAGTTCCCAGGCGCCTTGGACGCCGAGGGAGTTCTGCGCGGTGACGGCGGTGATCACGCTCATGCCGTGGACGCCGAGCGCGAGCATGGTCTTCAGGTCGGCCTGGATGCCGGCGCCGCCGCCGGAGTCGGAACCGGCGACGGTGAGGACGTTGGGGAGCGGGCGGTGGGTCACTCGCCCTCCCCGAAGTGGTCCCAGCCGCCCTGGGTGTGCCAGGGCGCGCCGTCGACGGTCACCTGGGGCAGGGCGGAGGGGTTGAGCACCTCGCCGATCACCTTCCAGCGGGCGGGGAGCTTCACGTCGGGCGGGAAGGTGGCGACGATGGCGTGGTCCTCGCCGCCGGTGAGGACCCACTGCATGGGGTCGACGCCGACGGCCTGGCCGATGTCGTTCATCTGGGTGGGGATGTCGATGAGCCCGGAGCGCAGGTCGATGCGGACCTTGCTGGCCTCGGCGATGTGCCCGAGGTCGGCGATCAGGCCGTCGCTGACGTCGCACATGGCGGTGGCGCCGAGCCCGGCCGCCGCGGGGCCCGCGTGGTAGGGCGGTTCGGGGCGGCGGTGGGCCTCGACGAAGGCGCGGGGCGAGCGGAACCCCCGGGACAGCACCGCGTATCCGGCGGCGGACCAGCCGAGCCAGCCGGTGTACGCGACGACGTCGCCGGAGCGGGCGCCGCCCCGGGTGACGGGTTCGTGGTTGCGCAGGTCGCCGAGGGCGGTGATGGAGACGGTGATGGTCTCGCCGCGGACGACGTCGCCGCCGACGACGGCCGCTCCGGCGACCTGGCACTCGTCGCGCAGGCCGTCCATCAGCTCCGTGGGCCAGGTGACGGGGAGTTCGGCGGGGACGACCAGGCCGAGCAGCAGCGCGGTGGGGACGGCGCCCATGGCGGCGATGTCCGCGAGGTTCTGCGCGGCGGCCTTGCGGCCGACGTCGTACGCGGTGGACCAGTCGCGGCGGAAGTGCCGTCCCTCCAGCAGGATGTCCGTGCTGGCGACCACGCGCCGGTCGGGTGCGGCCACGACCGCGGCGTCGTCGCCGGGGCCGATCCGTACCGCCGGGGTGGAGGTGAGCCGGGAGGTGAGCTCCCTGATCAGCCCGAACTCCCCCAACTCGCCGACAGTGCCCTTCATCGCTGTGCCCCTTCTGCCCCAGTGCGGCCGCGGTCGCGCACCGTCACTGCTGTAGGTACCGTCAAGTGGACCGTCCACACCGCCGGCCCGGTGCTTCGTGCGGCGGCCTCGCGCGCCACCGGCCGCGAGGGTCTCCCCGCCGCCCGCGGCGACGCGGTACCGTGGCGTCCCTTTCTTCCCCACAAGATCCTCGTGGCCGCCCTGGAGGTTCCGTGGTACAGGCGTACATCCTCATCCAGACCGAGGTGGGCAAGGCGTCGACGGTCGCCGAGACCATCTCCAAGATCCCGGGGGTGATCCAGGCCGAGGACGTCACGGGTCCGTACGACGTGATCGTGCGGGCCCAGGCCGACACGGTCGACGAGCTGGGCCGCATGGTGGTCGCCAAGGTCCAGCAAGTGGACGGGATCACACGGACCCTGACCTGCCCGGTCGTACACCTGTAGCCCCCGTCTACCCTGGGCCGGTGACGTCTTCGCCCCGGCCTCGCCGCCTGTCAGCCCCGCTGCTCCCCGCCGTGGCCGCCCTGGCCGCCGCCGTCCTGCCGGTGGTCGCGGGCTGTTCCACGACGGACGCGCGGGCCTCCGTCCCGGTTCCCAGCCCGCCGTCGGAGGAGGCGGCCCTGTGCGGCGCACTGCACGAGGAGCTTCCCGGGACCGTCGCGGGACTCGGCCGGAGTGATCCGGAGCCGGGTTCCGATCTGACCGCCGGCTGGGGGGACGGGGCGATCGTACTGCGCTGCGGTGTCCCCCGGCCCCCCGCGATGAGCGACGTGAAGGCGCTCGGCGCGGAGGTGGGCGGTGTGGAGTGGCTGACGGAGCTGCGCGAGGGCGACGGGCCGCGGTTCACCTCCACGTACCGCAAGGCGTACGTGGAGGTGTCGCTGGACGAGCGGTTCGCGCACGACGCCACCCCGCTCACGGATCTCGCCGCGGCCGTGAAGAAGGCCGTCCCCCCAAGTCTCTGAGTCGTCGCCCGGGGCCCGGGGGGCGCGGCGGTGTCAGCGCAGCCCGGTGGGGCGGCGCAGCGCGGCCTGGATGAGGCGGTCGACCAGCTCGGGGTAGGCGACGCCGCTCTCCTGCCACATGCGCGGGAACATGGAGATCGGCGTGAAGCCCGGCATGGTATTGATCTCGTTGATGACGAACTCGCCGTCGTCGGTGAGGAAGAAGTCGGCCCGGACCAGGCCCTCGCAGGACGCCGCCTCGAAGGCCGCGACGGCGAGGCGCTGCACCTCGGCGGTCTGCTCGGGGGTGATGGGCGCGGGGACGACGCCGGAGGCCGAGTCGATGTACTTGGCCTCGAAGTCGTAGAAGTCGTGGTCGGTGACGGGCGGGATCCAGGCGGGTACGGAGGCGCGCGGGCCGTCCTCGAACTCCAGCACGCCGCACTCGATCTCGCGGCCGGTGAGCAGCGACTCGACGATGATCTTGGGGTCGTGGCGGCGGGCCTCCTCGATCGCGGCCTCCAGGCCGGAGAGGTCGTCGACCTTGGTGATGCCCATGGAGGAGCCGCCGCGGGCCGGCTTCACGAAGAGCGGCCAGCCGTGGTCGGCGGCGAAGCCGACGATCCGCTCGCGGGCGGCGGAAGGATCCTGCTCCCACTCGCGGGGGCGGATCACCTCGTACGGGCCGACGGGCAGCCCGAAGGAGACGAAGACCCGCTTCATGTACTCCTTGTCCTGGCCGACGGCCGAGGAGAGCACCCCGGCGCCCACGTAGGGCACTCCGGCGAGCTCCAGCAGCCCCTGGAGGGTGCCGTCCTCGCCGTACGGGCCGTGCAGCATCGGGAAGACGACGTCCACGTCGCCGAGGACCTTGGGGACCGTGCCGGGCTCGCTGTAGACGACCTCGCGGCTGCCGGGGTCGACGGAGAGGACGACGCTGCCCTCGTCGGACTCGGCGAGGTCGGCGACGGTCGGCAGCGCGCGGTCGGCGATGGCCATCCGCTCCGGTTCGTCGGCGGTCAGCGCCCAGCGGCCGTCGGTGGTGATGCCGATGGGCAGCACGTCGTACTTGGTCCGGTCGATGGCGCGCAGGACGGCGCCGGCCGTGACGACGGAGATGGCGTGCTCGGAGCTGCGGCCGCCGAAGACGACGGCCACGCGCGGCTTGCGCCCGGTGCTGGTGGGGAGGTTCTCGCTGCTCATATCGCGATGAGCGTACCTGCTCCCCCGGGCCGCGTCAGCGACCGAGTGGTCGTCTGTTCGGTGTCATCGCCGTTCGGGCTTGGCGGCGCGCGACATCAGCTCCTTGAGGGCGACCATGGGCGGCTTGCCCTCGTGGACGATGCCGACGACGGTCTCGGTGATGGGCATGTCGACGCCGTGCCGGCGGGCCAGATCGAGCACCGACTCGCAGGACTTGACGCCCTCGGCGGTCTGCCGGGTGACGGCGATGGTCTCCTGGAGGGTCATGCCCCGGCCGAGGTTGGTGCCGAAGGTGTGGTTGCGGGAGAGCGGCGAGGAGCAGGTGGCGACGAGGTCGCCGAGGCCGGCGAGGCCGGAGAAGGTGAGCGGGTCGGCGCCCATCGCCAGGCCGAGGCGGGTGGTCTCGGCGAGGCCGCGGGTGATGAGGGAGCCCTTGGCGTTGTCGCCGAGGCCCATGCCGTCCGCGATGCCGACGGCGAGCCCGATGACGTTCTTCACCGCGCCGCCCAGTTCGCAGCCGACGACGTCGGTGTTGGTGTAGGGGCGGAAGTAGGGGGTGTGGCAGGCGGCCTGGAGGCGCCGGGCGACGTCCTCGTCGCTGCAGGCGACGACGGCCGCGGCGGGCATGCGGGCGACGATCTCCTTGGCGAGGTTGGGTCCGGTGACCACGGCGACGCGTTCCCCGGGGACCTCGGCGACCTCCCGTACGACCTCGCTCATCCGCTTGGCGGTGCCCAGTTCGACGCCCTTCATCAGGGAGACGAGGACGGTGCCGGGGGCGAGCAGCGGCTTCCAGGCGGCGAGGTTGCCGCGGAGGGTCTGCGAGGGGACGGCGAGGACGGTGAAGTCGGCGTCCCGCGCGGCCTCGGCCGGGTCGGTGGTGGCGCGCAGCGACTCGGGCAGCCGGGTGCCGGGGAAGTAGTCCGGGTTCTCGCGGGTGGTGTTGATGGCGTCGGCCAGTTCCTGGCGCCGGCCCCAGAGCGTCACCCGGCAGCCGGCGTCGGCGAGCACCATGCCGAAGGCGGTGCCCCAGGACCCGGTGCCGAAGACGGCGGCCTTGACGGGCCGGCCCTCGGGGCCGGACGTGTCGGGGCGTGTCACTTCGCTTCCTCCCCTGCGGCCTTGCGCCGCTGCTCCAGGCGGGCCTTGCGGTGGTCGTACGGCTCGACCGGGGCCTGCTCGCCGCGGATCTCCTCCAGCAGGGAGGTGATCGCGGCCATGATGACCTCGGTCGCCTCGCGCAGCACCTCGGGTGTCGGCTCCTCGCCGTAGAAGCGGCTGAGGTCGACGGGCGGGCCTGCCTGCACGGTCAGGGTCTTGCGCGGGAGGAGGCGGACCTTGTTCTCCTTGGCGTACGGCGGCATCGCCAGGTTGGCGCCCCACTGGGCGACGGGGATGACGGGCGCCTTGGTGAGGAGCGCGACGCGGGCGGCGCCGGTCTTGCCGGCCATGGGCCACATCGCGGGGTCGCGGGTGAGGGTGCCCTCGGGGTAGAAGGCGACGCACTCGCCCCGCTCGATGGCGGCGACGGCGGCGCGGAAGGCGTCCAGCGCGTTGGTGGTCTCCCGGTAGACGGGGATCTGTCCGGTGTTGGTCAGCATCATGCCGACGAACGAGCTCTTGAACAGGGCGGCTTTCGCCAGGAAGCGCGGGACCCGTCCGGTGTTGTACTGGTAGTGCGCGTACGACAGCGGGTCGAGGTACGAGTTGTGGTTGACCGCGGTGATGAATCCGCCGTCGGCCGGAATGTGTTCCATTCCCCGCCAGTCCCGCTTGAACAGAACCACCAGCGGCGGTTTTGCGATGACCGCCGCCAGGCGGTACCAGAAGCCGATTCTGCGGCGGGACACTCGGACACCTTCCTCTGGGACTGGCTTGCCGGGGGTCAAGTGTCGCCCCGGGCCCCTGGTCTGTCGAGAACACCGTACGCCCCGCCAGGGACGGCGTGGCCACGGGTCGCGCCGGTGCCGCGCCCGGGCGGTGCCCGCGCCGCGCCACAATGGGGCCCGCGGGCGCGGTCCGCCACAGGTACCGCCGGGGCAGCCGGGACCCCGGCGCCGCACGGAAGGAGAGCCCGCCACGAACGCCGATCCGACCGGCGGCTGGTCGCTGGTCGTTCCGTTGAAGCCGCTGGGCAGGGCCAAGAGCAGGCTGGCCGGTGCCGCCGAGCCGCCGGTGCGGCGGCGGCTGGCGCTGGCGTTCGCCGAGGACACGGTGGCGGCGGCGCTGGCCTGCCCGGCGGTGCGGGATGTGTCGGTCGTCACGGACGACCCGGTGGCGGCGCGGGCGCTGGGGGCGCTGGGCGCGCTGGTCGTGCCGGACGCCCCGGCCGCCGGGCTGAACGCCGCGCTGGCGTACGGGGCGGCGGCGGTACGCGGGCGGCGGCCGGGTGCTCCGGTGGCGACGCTGAACGCGGACCTCCCGGCGCTGCGGCCCGGGGAACTGGCGCGGGTGCTGGCGGTGGCCGGGGAATTCCCGCGGGCTTTTCTCGCGGATGCCGCGGATATCGGGACGACATTGCTGTCGGCGGGGCCGGGGACGGAATTGCGGCCCGCTTTCGGCGGGGCGTCGCGGCGCCGGCATTTGTCGTCGGGCGCGGTGGAAATCCGGCTGGGCGGTGTCCGCTCGGTACGGCTGGACGTGGACACGGGGGACGATCTGCGGGCGGCCGGGGAGCTGGGCCTGGGGCCGCGGACGGCCGGGCTGTGGGCGGTGGACGCGCCCGCGGCGGGCGGGGCGTGCGGATAAGCTGCGGTGCATGCAGGCCACCGCGTACACCTACGATCCCGACTCCCGCAGCGGGAGCGTGCTGCTCGACGACGGGACCCCGGTGGACTTCTCCGCCGACGCCTTCGACGCGGGCGGGCTGCGGCTGCTGCGGCCCGGGCAGCGGGTGCGGATCGAGACGGAGGGACGCGGCGAGTCCCTGCGGATCACGCTGGTGACGCTGCAGACGTTCTGACGGCTGCTCTCTCCGGTGCGCCGAGGTGGACCTGAGGCGTACTGGGACGGGCCGGCGCGCGCCGCGGGCCGGGCTCCCCCGCGGTGGGGAGCCCGGCCCGGCGTGTGAGTGGCCCTGGGGCCCCGTGCCGCTTACTTGCTGCGCGAGGCGGTCTTCTTGGCGGTGGTCTTGCGCGCCGTGGTCTTCTTGGCGGGCGCCTTCTTCGCCGTGGCCTTCTTCGCCGGCGCGGTCTTCTTCGCGGTGGTCTTCTTGGCCGCCGTGGAGGTGGCCTTCTTGGCCGGCGTGGCCTTCTTGGCGGTGGTCTTCTTGGCCGCGGTGGAGGTGGCCTTCTTCGCCGTGGTCTTCTTCGCGGCGGTGGTGGTCTTCTTCGCCGGGGTGGCCTTCTTGGCGGTGGCCTTCTTCGCCGCGGCGGCGGTGGTCTTCTTGGCGGCGGCCTTCTTGCCGACGGCCTTGGAGATGGTGGCGGGAGCCCCCGAAAGGCTGCCCTTGGGCGCCTTCTTGACGGCGACCTCGCCGCCCTTCGGCAGCTTCTTCGAGCCGCTGACCAGGTCCTTGAAGCCCTGACCGGCACGGAAGCGCGGCACGGAGGTCTTCTTGACCCGCACGCGCTCGCCCGTCTGCGGGTTACGGGCGTAGCGGGCCGGACGGTCGACCTTCTCGAACGAGCCGAAGCCGGTGACCGAGACCCGGTCACCACCGACCACGGCACGGACGATCGCGTCGAGCACCGCGTCGACAGCATCGGCGGCCTGCTGGCGGCCGCCCATCTTGTCGGCAATCGCTTCTACGAGCTGCGCCTTGTTCACGTCTTCCCCTTCGGAGACATTGCCGGAACGAAAGTGTTCAAGCTTTTCGCACGTTAGGCAGATATATACCGCAAATCAAACACGAAACGGGCTAATCACCCTAGTGCCGCAACGAAGTCGGCCGTCACGGAGTTCGAGTGTCAGTCGCCATCAGGGAATCGGCCCTCGTCGAGGTCCTTCATCAACCGGTCCAGCCGCGTTGCCGCGCCTGCGAGATCGTGCTTCGCCACGGCCGTGACGGCCAGCAGCTTCCGGGACAGCGCCATCCTTACGCCCTCCGGGACTTGCAGTGCGCGCACTCGGGTGTGCGCTTCTTTCAGTCGGGCTGCGACGGCCTGATAGAGCTCGAGTTGGCTGTCGCGTTCCATGCACCGATTGTGCCATCTGGGGCGAGTTGTCGCCTCCGTAGGGGGCAACTGGCGTGCGGCGGAGGGCTGTAGGGGCCGTCGTACAGCCTCCCCACCCCAGGAGCCCCGAAACCACAAAACCCCAGCTCGCCGGGCGAGTTGGGGTGTCCGTACGCGGGTGGCGGGGCCGCCGGGAAGGGGGCGCCGAGAAGGCCGAACAGCGTCAGCCGGATGGCCCCTTGGGGTCCCCCGAGACGCCGGGCAAGGGCACTTTCGGCCATCGTCCCCGCCCGCGGCACGCGGCAGCCGCCGGGCCCCGGACGGCGGTGCCCCGCAGTACGGCGGCGCCGCACAGCACGACGGTGCCCCCGGCCGGGGATCGGCCGGGGGCACCGGATGGTGGAACGCGGAGAGGCGACCTGCCAGACGTGTCAGACCTGGAGGGTGCGGGGCTTGTGGGCCGGGCGCTTGGCCTCGTAGGCGGCGATGTCGGCTTCGTTCTGGAGGGTGATGCTGATGTCGTCGAGGCCGTTGAGGAGCCGCCAGCGGGCGTTCTCGTCGAGTTCGAAGGCAGCGGTGACGCCCTGGGCGCGGACCTCGCGGGTGGTGAGGTCGACGGTGATCTCGGCCTGGGGGTCGGTCTCCGTCAG
The DNA here is from genome assembly GCF_043079975.1 of Streptomyces sp. NPDC015131. Taxonomy (NCBI): domain Bacteria; kingdom Bacillati; phylum Actinomycetota; class Actinomycetes; order Kitasatosporales; family Streptomycetaceae; genus Streptomyces; species Streptomyces sp. NPDC015131. Next base: position 179,209 of record NZ_JBIBVB010000009.1, read on the forward strand.
CGCCCACAGGGCGTCGACGACATCCTGGTCCAGGACGACGGTGAGCAGGCCGTTCTTCAGTGAGTTGCCGCGGAAGATGTCGGCGAAGCGGGAGGAGATGACGGTTTTGAAGCCGTAGTTCTGCAGGGCCCAGACGGCGTGTTCGCGGGAGGAACCGGTGCCGAAGTCGGGTCCGGCGACCAGGACCGTGGCGCCCTGCCGCTCGGGACGGTTGAGGATGAAGTCGGGGTCCTTGCGCCATGCCTCGAACAGGCCGTCCTCGAAACCGTCGCGGGTGACCTTCTTCAGCCAGTGCGCGGGGATGATCTGGTCGGTGTCGACATTGCTGCGGCGCAGCGGGACGGCGCGGCCGGTGTGGGTGGTGAAGGCTTCCATGATGGCTCAGACTCCGGCGGTCGCGGGGGCTTCGGTCAGGTCGGCGGGGGAGGCGAGGTGGCCCAGGACCGCGGTGGCGGCGGCGACCTGGGGGGAGACCAGGTGGGTGCGGCCGCCCTTGCCCTGCCGGCCCTCGAAGTTGCGGTTGGAGGTGGAGGCGGAGCGCTCGCCGGGGGCGAGCTGGTCGGGGTTCATGCCCAGGCACATCGAGCAGCCCGCGTGCCGCCATTCGGCCCCGGCCTCCTTGAAGACCTTGTCCAGACCCTCTTCCACGGCCTGCAGGGCGACCCGGACGGAACCGGGGACGACCAGCATCCGTACGCCGTCGGCGACTTTGCGGCCGTCCAGGATGCCGGCTGCCGAGCGCAGGTCCTCGATGCGGCCGTTGGTGCACGAGCCTACGAAGACGGTGTCGACGGTGATGTCCCGCAGCGGCTGCCCGGCGGTCAACCCCATGTACTTCAGGGCGTTTTCGGCGGCCAGGCGCTCCGATGCGTCTTCGTACGAAGCGGGGTCGGGGACGTTCGCGGAAAGCGGCGCGCCCTGGCCGGGGTTGGTGCCCCAGGTGACGAAGGGCGCCAGCTCGGCGGCGTCGATGACCACCTCGGCGTCGAAGACGGCATCGTCGTCGGTGCGCAGGGTCTGCCAGTAGGCCACGGCCGCGTCCCAGTCCGCGCCCTCGGGCGCGTGGGGGCGGTCCTTGAGGTAGGCGAAGGTGGTGGCATCCGGGGCGATCATGCCCGCCCGGGCACCGGCCTCGATCGACATGTTGCAGATCGTCATCCGCGCTTCCATCGACAGCTTCTCGATCGCGCTGCCGCGGTACTCCAGCACATATCCCTGGCCGCCGCCGGTGCCGATCCTCGCGATGATCGCCAGGATCAGGTCCTTGGCGGTGACGTCCTCGGGCAGCTCACCCTCGACGGTGATCGCCATCGTCCGGGGGCGGGCCATCGGCAGCGTCTGCGTCGCCAGCACATGCTCCACCTGCGAGGTACCGATACCGAAGGCCAGCGCCCCGAACGCACCATGCGTGGACGTGTGCGAGTCACCGCACACCACCGTGGTACCCGGCTGGGTCAGCCCCAGCTGCGGCCCCACAACGTGGACGACACCCTGCTCGACGTCGCCCAGCGGGTGCAGGCGGACACCGAACTCGGCGCAGTTCTTGCGCAGCGTCTCCAGCTGCGCGCGGGAGACCGGGTCGGCGATGGGCTTGTCGATGTCGAGGGTGGGGGTGTTGTGGTCCTCGGTCGCGATCGTGAGGTCGAGCCGCCGCACCTGCCGGCCGCTCTTGCGCAGACCGTCGAAAGCCTGCGGGCTGGTCACCTCGTGCAGCAGGTGCAGATCGATGAAGAGCAGGTCGGGCTCGCCTTCGGCGCGCCGGACGACGTGATCGTCCCAGACCTTCTCCGCGAGAGTCCTACCCATCGCTTTCCCTCCGGCCGACGTGGTGTGCCGGCTCCTCTAGAGATCTGTGGGCCCACGCCCGTAATCCCACGTTTCACGTGCTGGACGTCGACATCGGACCCGGTGTCGTCGGTCCGTACGTACAGGGTGGCAAGTTCCTGGAGAAATTGAACTTGCGTTTCACAGAGTGAGACGTGAGTATCGTTGCATGGACAACTCTAGCGGCGTCGGCGTTCTCGACAAGGCTGCTCTGGTATTGAGCGCCCTGGAGTCCGGTCCGGCCACCCTCGCCGGGCTGGTCGCGGCGACAGGGCTCGCACGACCCACGGCACATCGCCTTGCCGTGGCACTGGAACACCACCGGATGGTGGCGAGGGACATGCAGGGCCGGTTCATCCTGGGCCCGCGGCTGGCGGAGCTCGCCGCCGCGGCCGGCGAGGACCGGCTGCTGGCCACGGCAGGACCGGTACTGACACATCTGCGGGACGTGACCGGCGAGAGCGCGCAGCTCTACCGGCGCCAGGGCGACATGCGCATCTGCGTCGCCGCGGCGGAGCGGCTGTCCGGTCTGCGGGACACCGTGCCGGTCGGCTCCACGCTCACCATGAAGGCCGGCTCGTCGGCCCAGATCCTGATGGCCTGGGAAGAGCCGGAGCGGCTGCACCGGGGCCTCCAGGGGGCGCGCTTCACGGCGACGGCCCTGTCGGGCGTGCGGCGCCGCGGCTGGGCCCAGTCGATCGGTGAGCGCGAGCCGGGCGTGGCCTCCGTCTCGGCGCCCGTGCGGGGCCCCTCGAACCGCGTGGTGGCCGCCGTGTCGGTCTCCGGGCCGATCGAGCGCCTGACCCGTCACCCCGGCCGGATGCACGCCCAGGCGGTCATCGACGCCGCCGGCCGCCTGTCGGAGGCGCTGCGGCGCGGCTGATCTCCCCCGTACCTGCTGCCGACTCCCGGCCCACCGCTTCAACGCCGCAGCGGTGGGCCGGAGTTGTGTCCCCCGTCCCCCCGCCCCCGTCCCCACGCACTCGCGCATGCTTCGCGCACACGAAGAAGCCCTCCCCTGCTGGGGAGGGCTTCTTCTTCGCGTACCCCCGACCGGATTCGAACCGGCGCTACCGCCTTGAGAGGGCGGCGTGCTAGGCCGCTACACAACGGGGGCAAGATCAGTGAAGATCCGCTGGCCTACCAGGACTCGAACCTAGACTAACTGAACCAGAATCAGTCGTGCTGCCAATTACACCATAGGCCACTGGTGGTTTAGACCAGTTGGTACCCCCGACCGGATTCGAACCGGCGCTACCGCCTTGAGAGGGCGGCGTGCTAGGCCGCTACACAACGGGGGCCCTAGCGATCCTGCATCGTGTTCATCGGGAGCGACCCTGATGATCACGCGGGAAGGATCTGTACCCCCGACCGGATTCGAACCGGCGCTACCGCCTTGAGAGGGCGGCGTGCTAGGCCGCTACACAACGGGGGCTTCGCGGATGCCATCCGCGAGTGCAGATAAGCTCTGCGAGCTGGCCTACCAGGACTCGAACCTAGACTAACTGAACCAGAATCAGTCGTGCTGCCAATTACACCATAGGCCACCAAAACGCAACCCCCGGTGGGGATTTTGTTCGGGTTACGCTTCCGGGTTCCGGCCTTTCGGCTTGCTCCCCTCGGCGCAGGAAGAACATTACCCGAAGGAGTCCGGGGCTCCAAAACGGGTATCGCCGCGCAGCAGTCCGGGGAGCTGGTCGAGGCCGGTGATCCGGGTCAGCTCGGGCCGGCCGCCCGCACCGGCGCGGTCCAGCCAGATGCCGGTGAGCCCCGCCTCCACGGCGCCCCGGGCGTCGATGTCCGGCTGGTCGCCGACGTACGCCACCTCGGCGGGGCGCAGCCGGAGGGCGTCGCAGGCGGCGTGGAAGGCCGCGGGGTCGGGCTTGGCCACGCCCAGCTCGGCCGCGCAGAGCAGCGCCTCGAACCGGTCCCGTACCCCGAGGACCCGCAGCTTGCGGTCCTGGTTGTGGACGGAGGAGTTCGACAGGGCGGCGTGCCGGTAGTCGGCGGCCAGCAGCTCCAGGGCGGGCAGGGTGTCGGGGAACAGCTCCCACGCGGCCTCGTAGTGCCGCAGGTACCGCTGGAACCAGGCGTCGGCCTCGGGGTCGGTCAGGGGTACGCCCAGGAAGTCCCGCACCCGGTCCCGGCGCTGCTCCTCGAAGCCGACGCCCCCGGCCTCGAAGCGCCGCCAGTGCAGGAGGGTCAGCTCCTTCCACCGCGTGAGGGCCTGGTCGACGGATACGTATCCGTCGGCCAGGCCCTCGGCCCGCAGGTGGTCCCGCATGCCGGCGCGGTCGGCGCTGGCGTAGTCGAAGATCGTGTCATCGATGTCCCAGAGGACGGCGCGGATCGGCATGGGGCGACCGTACCGCCGGGTGACCGGCGGTGGCCGCCCCTTTCCCTGCGTACGCGGTGTTACGCGGCCAGCCTGGCCAGCGCGGCGTCGATGCGGGCGAGCGTGCGGTCCTTGCCGAGGATCTCCAGCGACTCGAAGAGCGGCAGGCCGACCGTACGGCCGGTGACGGCGACGCGGACCGGTGCCTGGGCCTTGCCGAGCTTGAGTCCGTGCTCCTCGCCGGCCGCGAGGACGGCGCCCTTGAGGGACTCGGGGCTGGTCCAGTCGGCGTCCTCCAGCTTGGCGCGGGCCGTGCGCAGGAGGGCGTCGGACCCCTCCTTCATGGCCTTCTGCCAGGAGGCGTCGTCCTGGACCGGCTCCTTGAGGAACAGGAAGTCGACGTTGGCCGTGATGTCGGAGAGGACGGTCAGCCGGGTCTGGGCGTGCGGGGCGATGGCCTCCCACGCGGTCCGGTCGAAGTCCTCGGGCGCCCAGGGGGCGTGCGGGGCGCGCAGCCAGGGCTCGCAGGCGGCGGTGAACGCCTTCACGTCGAGCATGCGGATGTGGTCGGCGTTGATCGCCTCGGCCTTCTTGAGGTCGAAGCGGGCCGGGTTGGCGTTGACGTCGGTGATGTCGAACGCGGCGACCATCTCGGGGATCGTGAAGACGTCCTGGTCGGCGGAGAAGGACCAGCCGAGGAGCGAGAGGTAGTTGAGCAGGCCCTCGGGGAGGAAGCCGCGCTCCCGGTAGAGGTTGAGGGAGGACTGCGGGTCGCGCTTGGAGAGCTTCTTGTTGCCCTCGCCCATCACGTACGGCAGGTGGCCGAAGGACGGGATGTCCTTGGCGACACCGAGTTCGATCAGCGCCTTGTAGAGGGCGATCTGGCGCGGGGTGGAGGAGAGCAGGTCCTCGCCGCGCAGGACGTGGGTGATCTCCATCAGCGCGTCGTCGACGGGGTTGACGAGCGTGTAGAGCGGGGCGCCGTTGGCGCGGACGATGCCGTAGTCCGGGACGTTGTCCGGGGTGAAGGTCAGCTCGCCGCGCACCAGGTCGGTGAAGGTGATCGGCTCGTCGGGCATGCGGAAGCGGACGATGGACTCGCGGCCCTCCGCCTCGTACGCGGCCTTCTGCTCGTCGGTGAGGTCGCGGCAGGTGCCGTCGTAGCCGGAGGGGCGGCCGGCGGCACGGGCGGCCTCGCGGCGCTCGTCCAGCTCGGTGGCGGTGCAGTAGCAGCGGTACGCGTGGCCGCCGGCGAGCAGCCGGTCGGCGACGTCCTTGTAGAGGTCCATGCGCTGCGACTGGCGGTAGGGGGCGTGGGGGCCGCCGACCTCGGGGCCCTCGTCCCAGTCGAGGCCGAGCCAGCGCAGCGAGTCCAGGAGCTGCTGGTAGGACTCCTCCGAGTCGCGGGCCGCGTCGGTGTCCTCGATGCGGAAGACCATGGTGCCCTGGTGGTGCCGGGCGAAGGCCCAGTTGAACAGGGCGGTGCGGACCAGGCCCACGTGGGGGTTGCCGGTCGGCGAGGGACAGAAACGTACGCGGATCGCGTTAGCCACGCTTGATCACCTTGTTGGTGAGAGTGCCGATGCCTTCGATGGTGACGGCGACCTCGTCGCCGACGTTGAGCGGTCCGACTCCGGCGGGGGTGCCGGTGAGGATGACGTCGCCCGGGAGCAGGGTCATGGCCTCGGTGATGTGGACGACCAGGTCCTCGACGGACCGGACCATGTCGCTCGTACGACCCAGCTGGCGCTGTTCTCCGTTGACGGTGCACTGGATCGTGACGTCGGCGGGGTCGAGGTCGGTCTCCACCCAGGGGCCCAGGGGGCAGGAGGTGTCGAAGCCCTTGGCGCGGGCCCACTGGTTCTCGCGCCGCTGGACGTCGCGGGCGGTGACGTCGTTGGCGCAGGTGTAGCCGAGGACGACGTCCTTGACGCGCTCGCGGGGGACCTCGCGGCACATGCGCCCGATCACGACGGCGAGCTCCGCCTCGTGGTGGAGCTCGGTCGAGAAGGAGGGGTACTCGATGGCGTCGCCGGAGCCGATCACCGAGGTGGTGGGCTTGAAGAAGGCGACGGGGGTGTCGGGGACCTCGTGGCCGAGCTCCGCGGCGTGCTCCGCGTAGTTGCGGCCGATGGCCACGACCTTGTTGGGGAGCACGGGCGGGAGCAGCCGGACCTTGCTCAGCGGGACCTTGGTCCCGCTGAGTTCGAAGTCGCCGTACGGAATACCCTTGATGATGTCGAGGACGAGGCCGCCCTCGTCGCCGGGGGCGTCATGGCCCTCGACCGCGCCGAAGGCGACGTTGCCGTCGATGGAGAACCTGGCGATGCGCACGGGATGCCGTGCCCCTTACTTCCGCTGGCTGGAGTCTGACGCTCCAGGCTAACGCGGGAGGCGCACGCCGTCCGCCGAGGTCAGCGCGCGGCCTGGACCGGGGCGTCCATCAGGGTCGTACGGCGCGGGTTGGCGGTGCTGGCGGGGAGGTCCGCGGGGTGCTCCGGCCGCACGCCCTGGTCGAGCTCACCGGCGTCGGCCAGGTGCATCAGGGTGGTGCGGCGGGGGTTGGCGATGCTGCGCATGGTCATCGTCGTCTTCATCGGTGGTGGCAGACCTCGGGGTGCGGGCGCCGCCTGGGCGCCTGGTTGACGTTTCTTCCTTGTTTGTAAAGCGTCAGGCTAAACATGTGATTCCCCGCGAATGACGGTGGATGGCAACGATCTATATGTGAGTTTGCTCACGAAGGTAGGGATGTTTTCGACAAACCGGACGTCCGGCAGGGGCCCGGGAATCGGACATTGCGTACCTGAACGCTAGATTCCGCTGCTGATCATCGCTACTGGGACACCCCCCACCCCCAGGGGGCTCACCAGCGACTCGTAGGCGAACGTCCGTTTCCTCCCCGATCCTCTTCTACGGCGGGTGACACGCCCTTCACATCACGTCACCGGTGCGGGGGCCGTGCCTGTCGGCCTTGTTGGAGATCCGGCACTGTGCTGGAATTCCACGCACCGCCGCGGATTCCAGACCGGCGCGCTGGGGCGCGACACAGCGCCGGGCGGCGGTGAGGAAGGGGGATCTGCGCCGGTCACTCACGACCACCACTGGAGCGCGCTCGCGCTCCACGACGCCGACACCGTCCTCACCGTTCACGCGGGAGGACGCCTGGTCCAGAGGTTGCGACGCTAGTGCAGGGACGTTTCAAGAGGGATGGCAACGGGTCTCCCCAGACCCGCCAGGGCCGAGGGGATGCTGCGGCGGAGCAGGAGCCGCTCGGCGGGACCGACCACGGCTCCTCGCCCCAGCACACCCAGAGCCAGGGCCCGGCCGCCGGTGGCGGCGACCGCGCGGGACGCCCGGGAGCGGGGAAGGGCGGCGACGCCGGTTCCCCGGCCGGCAGGTCCCGGACGGTGAGGGGCGCGCGGAGCACCAAGGGCGCCTCGTCCGGCAAGGACGCGCCCGCCGCGCCGTCCGCCGCCAAGGGCCCCACCGACGTCGGGTCGCGAATAGCCCTGCGCAACTGGCGCATCTCCACGCGTCTGGTCTCGCTGCTCGCCCTCCCCGTGGTCGCCGCGACCACCCTGGGCGGCATCCGTATCAACGAGTCCATGAACGACATGGAGCAGCTGGACCACATGCAGCTGCTGACCAAGCTGACCCAGGAGGCGACCAACCTCGCCCAGGCGCTCCAGGACGAGCGCGACCTGACGGCCGGTCCCCTCTCCAACAAGCTCCCCCCGACCCACCCCCGGGTCGACCAGCCGCGCAAGGAAGTCGACACGGCGCAGAAGGCCTTCCTCGACGCCACCAACGACATCGGCGACACCCAGGGCGACGAGGCCCTCACCAGCATCCGCTCCAACGTCGAGCAGATCGCCCGGCAGGTCGTGACCATCGGCGAGATCCGCACCGGCGCGTACCGGGACGGCTCGCAGGACTTCCAGACGATCGAGCGCTACAGCCGTCTGATCAACTCGCTGCTCAGCCTCTCCCAGGACATGGCGCAGGCGACCAGCAACCCCGAGATGATCAAGCGGACCCGCGCGCTGTCGGCGTTCTCGTCCGCCAAGGAGTACGCCTCCATCCAGCGCGCGATCATCGCGGGCGCCCTGCCCGCCACCAGCCGTGAGAAGGGCGCGCTCGACACCAACGACCGCGAGTACGGCGCGGCGGCCAAGGAGAACGAGCGGGTGGCCCTCGACTCGTTCACCCGGAGCTACGCCTCCCTCGGCGGTGACGCGACGGAGCTGCTGGCGCCGCTGACCAGCGAGAGCAACCCCACCATCACCAAGGCCGACTCGTACGCCGACGTCGTCCTGCGCACCGACAAGGGCATGGAGCAGGAGAAGCCCCGCGGCTACCTCGAGTGGACCGACGCCTACGCGCCCAAGATGCAGGTGATGAACACCATCGAGGCGACGCTGCTGGGCGACATGGACAGCACCGCCCGCGAGCTGCGCCAGGAGGAGCAGCGCGACGCGATCATCAACGGTGCCCTGATCCTGCTCGTCCTCGGTGTCTCCCTCGTCGGCGCCTTCGTGGTGGCCCGCTCCATGATCCGGTCGCTGCGCCGCCTCCAGGACACGGCCACCCGGGTCGCCCAGGACCGGCTGCCCGAGCTGGTCAAGCAGCTCTCCGAGGCGGACCCGCAGGACGTGGACACGTCCGTGGAGTCCGTGGGCGTGCACTCCCGGGACGAGATCGGCCAGGTGGCCGCGGCCTTCGACGACGTGCACCGCGAGGCGGTCCGCCTCGCCGCAGAGCAGGCCCTGCTCCGGGGCAACGTCAACGCGATGTTCACCAACCTCTCGCGCCGCTCCCAGGGCCTCATCCAGCGCCAGCTGTCGCTGATCTCCGAGCTGGAGTCCCGCGAGGCGGACCCCGACCAGCTCGCCTCGCTGTTCAAGCTGGACCACCTCGCCACGCGTATGCGCCGTAACGGTGAGAACCTGCTCGTCCTCGCGGGTGAGGAGCCCGGCCGCCGGTGGACCCGGCCCGTGCCGCTCGTCGACGTGCTCCGTGCCGCCGCCTCCGAGGTGGAGCAGTACGAGCGCATCGAACTCGCCTCCGTGCCGGCGACCGAGGTCGCGGGCCGCGTCGTCAACGACCTCGTGCACCTGCTCGCCGAGCTGCTGGAGAACGCCACGTCGTTCTCCTCGCCGCAGACCAAGGTCCGGGTCACCGGTCACGCCCTGCCCGACGGCCGGGTGCTCGTCGAGATCCACGACACCGGCATCGGCCTGTCCCCCGAGGACCTGGCCGCGATCAACGAGCGGCTCGCCTCGCCGCCCACCGTGGACGTCTCGGTGTCCCGCCGCATGGGTCTGTTCGTGGTCGGCCGCCTGTCCCTGCGGCACGGCATCCGCATCCAGCTGCGCCCCTCCGACTCGGGCGGTACGACCGCGCTGGTCATGCTCCCGGTGGACGTCGCCCAGGGCAACAAGAAGGCCCCCGGCAAGCCCGGTCCGGGCGGGCAGGGCGCTCAGGGCGCCGTCCCGCAGGGCCCCGCGGGCTCCGGCGGCCGGCTGACCGGCGGGCCCGGCGCGGCCGGTGGCGGCCGCCCCGGCCTGGCCGGCGGCCCCGGTGGCGGCGGTCCGGGCGGTGCGCCCGGTGGCCGTCAGGGTCTCGGCGCGGGCGCCGGTGCGCGCCCGGCGCTGCCCGGCACCGGCCGGGACGGCGCGGCGAACCGTCAGGGCGCCCCGGGTGCGCAGGGCGGACCGCAGGGCGGCGCCCAGGGGCCGCAGGGCGGCGGGCAGCAGGGCCGCCAGGGTCAGGGTGGTCAGGGCCAGGGCGCCCTGGCCGGCCGGCCCCAGCAGCCGGTGCCCCCGCAGGGGCGGCAGCCCCAGGGCGCCGGTGTCGCGGGCGCCTTCGGCGGTGGCCCGCGCCCGACGCAGGACAACGGCATCCCCACCCGCTCGGACGTCTGGCAGAACGGCCCCGACGAGCGCGGCGCCCGCCCCGGCGCGCAGGTCCCGCCCTCGGGCGGCCCGCGGGCCGAACTGCCCGGCGCCGCACCGCAGCAGCGCGGTCCCGCCCGGCAGCAGCCCGCACCGCAGCAGCCCGGGCAGGGGCAGGACGCCCGGCGCCGGCCGGCTTCCGCGCCGCAGCAGCCGCAGCAGCCGGGACAGCCCGGCCGGCCGCAGCGCCCGCAGACCACCAGCTGGGGCGCCGACGCGCCGCGCGGCCACGAGGAGCCGGACACCACCGGGCAGTACGCCCGCCCCGGGACCGGGCAGCAGGGCCGGAGCCAGGGCCACGGCGGCCAGGGGCACCAGGACCCCGCGTCCACGGCGCAGTTCGCCCGCCCCGACTACGACGCCGGGCGCCCGCAGGCCGAGGCGCTGCCTCCGGCGCCGGACGCCGGGGACGGCCGTACGCCGCTGTACGACACGCTGGAGACCAACTGGTTCCACCAGCAGAACGGGCAGGCCCAGCAGCCGCAGCAGCAGCCGCAGGCCCCGTCCGGACAGGGCGCCGGCGGCCCGTACCCGGCGCACGACCAGACCGCGCCGCTGCCGGCCGTGTCGCAGCAGCCCGCGCAGCCGTCCCGGCCCGCCCCGGCCCGCCCCGCCCCGTCGCTGCCCTCCCGGCGCGACGGCCAGGGTGCCGGACAGGGCCCGGCCAGTGGCCAGGGTGCCGGACAGAACCCGGCCGGTGGCCAGGGGGACCCCGCCACGACCGGCTCGTGGCGCACCTCCCCCAACGACGAGCTGGTGCGCCAGGCCGAGCGGGTCCGCAAGCCCGCCGCGGGCGGCATCACCACCTCCGGGCTCCCGCGCCGGGTGCCGCGCGCCAACCTGGTGCCCGGGACCGCGCAGGAGGCCGGCAGCCAGTCCGGTCCGCAGGTCTCGCGCGCGCCCGACGACGTGCGCGGCCGCCTGACCAACCTCCGCCGCGGCATCCAGCAGGGACGCCAGGCGGGCAGCTCCGCCACGGGCAGCTTCCCCACCGGCCCCACTCACCAGCAGGAGCGTTAGTTGAGACCGATGAGCCAGGCGGCCCAGAACCTGAACTGGTTGATCACCAATTTCGTGAGCAACACCCCCGGGGTGTCGCACACAGTGGTGGTCTCCGCCGACGGACTCCTGCTCGCCATGTCCGAGGGCTTCCCCCGCGACCGCGCCGATCAGCTCGCGGCCGTCGCGTCCGGGCTGACCTCGCTGACCGCGGGCGCGTCCCGGATCTTCGAGGGCGGCACCGTCGCCCAGACCGTGGTGGAGATGGAGCGCGGCTTCCTCTTCATCATGTCCATCTCGGACGGTTCCTCACTGGCCGTGCTCGCGCACCCGGACGCGGACATCGGCCTCGTCGGATACGAGATGACGCTGCTCGTCGACCGCGCGGGCAGCGTGCTCACTCCGGACCTGCGTGCGGAGTTGCAGGGAAGTTTGCTCCACTGAGGCGGTACGCCCCATCCGTACCTCCCCTCATCGCCTTGTTCATCGTCGGCCGCCCCTCCGGCCCCCCACCGGCCCAGTCAGACGACAGGCAGACCACCTGCTGTCACTGGAGGATCAAATGACCCCGCCCCCCGCCTCTCATGATCCATACGGCGTCCCCGTGGACGCCGGGTACGGCTATGAGGGCGACCAGCCGCTGGTCCGGCCCTACGCCATGACCGGCGGCCGGACCAGGCCGCGCTACCAGCTCGCCATAGAAGCGCTGGTCAGCACCACGGCCGACCCGGCCCACCTGGGCACACTGCTTCCCGAGCACCAGCGGATCTGCCACCTGTGCCGTGAGGTGAAGTCGGTGGCGGAGGTGTCGGCACTGCTGTCGATGCCGCTGGGTGTCGCCCGGATCCTCGTCGCCGACCTGGCGGAGGCCGGCATGGTGGCGATCCACCAGCCGGGCAATGGAGAGGCCGGCGGAACGCCGGACGTGACGCTGCTCGAAAGGGTGCTCAGTGGACTTCGCAAGCTCTAGCGGCGGTTCGGGAGCCGGGCGCTCGACCACCTCGGCCAAGATCGTGGTGGCGGGCGGGTTCGGCGTGGGCAAGACCACGTTCGTGGGCGCCGTCTCGGAGATCAACCCGCTGCGTACCGAGGCCGTGATGACGTCCGCTTCGGCGGGCATCGACGACCTCACCCACACCGGCGACAAGAAGACCACCACGGTCGCCATGGACTTCGGCCGCATCACGCTGGACCAGGACCTGATCCTGTACCTCTTCGGTACGCCCGGTCAGGACCGCTTCTGGTTCATGTGGGACGACCTGGTCCGCGGCGCGATCGGCGCCGTCGTCCTCGTCGACACGAGAAGGCTCGCCGACTGCTTCCCGGCGGTCGACTACTTCGAGAACAGCGGCCTGCCGTTCGTCATCGCCCTCAACGGCTTCGACGGCCACCAGCCGTACACGCCCGAAGAGGTCCGCGAGGCCCTCCAGATCGGTCCCGACGCCCCGATCATCACCACCGACGCCCGCCACCGCGCGGACGCCAAGAGCGCCCTGATCACGCTGGTGGAGCACGCGCTGATGGCCCGTCTCAAGTAGTCCGGGCCGTACGGCAGTTGCCACCGGAGATCACTCCGGGCCGGGTGTGTCCTGCGACACGGCCGGTCCGGGGGTTCATAACATTTCGACAGAGAATTACGGGGTCTCGGACACGAGACGCATCCGTACGGTGCCACTGTGCTCACATGAGCCCCGCCTTTTGGCGGGGCTCGCTCTTTATGCCCGTTTTATCTGAGGTCTGAACCACTGGTACCGCCCCGAACGGGGGGTTTGGAACGCGGCCGCTTCACGTGCTGCAATGCGACGAACTCCCGAGTAGTACGGCCCCTGAAAGAAAAACGGCACAACGTAGGTGCCGGCGCCGAGAGGTTGTTGGTCGAGTGAGGCGAAGCACGAAAAGCGCCGCAGAGCAGCAGGCGCGGGGCAATTTCACCCCGCCCGCGCGCACAGCGGCGCCGCCTGCCGATACGCCCGGAACACCGTCGCCCGCCTCCGGCGGCAGCGGTGCCGCGGGCAGCTCCAGCAAGCTGTCGCCACGCAACTGGCGTGTGGCGACCCGCCTGAACGCGATCCTCCTCATACCCGTGCTCGTCGGGCTCGTCATGGGCGGCTTCCAGGTGAAGACGTCCATCGACACCTGGCGAGAGGCCCAGGACGCCGAGAAGACGGCGCTCATCGTGCGCGCCGCCTCGGAGTACGGGCAGGCGCTGCTCAACGAGCGGGACCTCACGGCGGAGCCGCTGCTGAAGGCGCAGTCCGCCTCCGTCCGGGAGTCCGACAAGGTCACCAAGTACTACGAGGCGACCGAAGCCGCCAAGAAGAAGTTCGACGAGGCCGTCAGGGACCTGCCGTCCGGGCAGGGCCTGGAGCGCCGGCTGAAGCTGTTCCGGGCCGAGGAACCGAACCTGGAAAAGGTCCGCAGGTCCGCCTACGCCAAGGCGAAGGACCCGATGGGTACTCAGGACGAGTACACCAGGGTCCAGCACTACCTGATGGAGTTCGCCAACGAGCTCGGGCTCGGCACCGGCAACGTCACCTCCTACGGCCGCATGGTCTACGCCGTCCAGCTCGCCCAGGCCGCCCAGTCGCTCCAGCGCTCGCTCGGCACGCACATGCTGGTCCGGCCGAGCCGGGACGAGGCGACGTTCACCCAGCAGTCCAAGGCGTTCAACTCGTACAACTACCTGGAGCAGATCGCCCTCGGCGAGTTCCGGTCCGCGGGCAGCGACGAGGACGTCAACAACCTGCTGGCGGTGATGGAGAGGCGCGCCCTGGAGGGGGACAAGAAGCTCCAGGCCAAGGGCATCACCCTGAAGAAGGACGAGAACGGCTCGGTCCTCGGCCCGATGGCCGTCGCCATCGGCACCGCCGAGGACGCCGACGCCATGGAGGGCCTGGCGGAGAAGGGCACCACGGTCGACACCTTCCTGCCGGCCTCCTCCTCCAAGTACGACGGGTACGGCGAGGTCAGCAGCGACCTGGTGAACAAGGCCGTGACCGAGGCCGCCGAGATCTCCGGCGACGCCAAGACCGACGCCATCATCAACGGCGCCATCGTCGTCGTCGCCCTGCTCGCCGCGTTCATCCTGGCCGGGATGATGGCCCGGCAGATGAGCACCTCGATGAGCCGGCTGCGCACCGCCGCCTTCGGCATCGCCGAGCAGCGCCTGCCGATGCTGGTCGACCAGCTCTCCCGTACCGACCCGGGCCGGGTCGACACCCGGGTGCAGCCCATCCCGATCGACTCCCAGGACGAGATCGGTGAGGTCGCCCGCGCCTTCGACCAGGTGCACCGCGAGGCCGTCCGGCTCGCCGCCGAGCAGGCCCTGCTGCGGGGCAACGTCAACGCGATCTTCACCAACCTCTCGCAGCGCAACCAGTCGCTGATCGAGGGCCAGCTGACCCTGATCACCGAGCTGGAGAACAACGAGGCCGACCCGGACCAGCTGGAGAACCTCTTCCGGCTGGACCACCTGGCCACCCGTATGCGCCGCAACGGCGAGAACCTCCTGATCCTCGCGGGCGAGGAGCCCGGCCGCCGCTGGAACCAGCCGGTGCCCCTGGTGGACGTGCTGCGCGCCGCCTCGTCCGAGGTGGAGCAGTACGAGCGCATCGAGCTGACCGGCGTACCGGAGTCGGAGATCCACGGCCAGGCCGTGACCGACCTCGTGCACCTGCTGGCCGAGCTGCTGGAGAACGCCACCACGTTCTCCTCGCCGCAGACCAAGGTGCGGGTGACCGCGACCCGGCTGCCCGACGGCCGCGTGATGGTGGAGATCCACGACAAGGGCATCGGCCTCACCGCCGAGGACTTCGCCGACATCAACCACAAGCTGGCCAACCCGCCGACCGTGGACGCCGCGATCTCGCAGCGCATGGGCCTGTTCGTGGTCGGCCGGCTGGCCGACCGGCACGGCATCCGGGTCCAGCTCCGCCCCTCGGGCGAGCAGGCCGGTACGACGTCGCTGGTCATGCTGCCGGACGCGATCACCCACGGTGGTGGTGGCGAGCCGGGCATGGAGGACGACTTCACCGTCTCGCAGATCATCCCGGAGCAGCAGCAGCAGGCGTTCGAGGCCGCTCCGATGCGGACGGCGGCGGAGCTGGGCTTCGACGACTCCCGCTACGAGCAGCCGTCCGGCGACGGCACCACGATGGACCCGGTGGGCCGCTCCCGGATGCGCGAGGAGCGCCGTGCGGCGCTGGGCGCGCAGCTCCAGGGCGCCCAGGGCGGGGCGGAGGCCGAGCGGCCGCTGTTCCGCGACGAGGCGGCCCAGGAGCAGCGGGACGGCGCGTACGAGGGCCGGGGCGGCCAGGAGCAGTACGGCTACGAGCAGCCCGCGTACGAGCAGCAGCAGGCGCCGTACGCCGAGGACGGCTACGAGGGCTACCAGCAGGGGTACGCGGGCGGCGACTACGCCACGGGCGAGTACGCGACCGGGGAGTACCCGAACGGCGAGCGGGCCGGTGACGGCCATGCGACGGGCGAGTACGCGAACGGCGACTACGCGACCGGCGAGCACCCGGCGGGCGAGTACGCGACCGGGGAGTACGCGACGGGCGAGCACCCGGCGGGCGAGTACGCGACCGGGGAGTACGCGACGGGTGAGTATGCCACCGGCGAGTACCCCGAGCCCGGCTATGCGGAATCCGGTTTTCCGGCTCAGGAGACCCAGCAGCCGCGCTACGACAACCAGTTCGACGCCCAGCCCCACCAGGGCGAGTGGGCCGAGCAGGGCTCGTACGAGGGCGGTTTCCAGCCCGGTTTCGGGACGGAATCGGAATCTTCGCAGGGCGCTCCCGCGAACGGCTCGGAGCGCGTAGGCTTCTCCTCGGGCCCCACCCCGAGCACCGGTCATGAGCTGACCGACGCCGGTCTGCCGCGCCGTGGCAGCCGGCAGCAGGCTCCGGCCCCGCAGCAGCAGGTTCCTCAGGCGGAGCAGACGCAGCCGGTCCGGCGGGACTCGCCGGGCAGCGGTGAGGACGGCGGTTCCGAGGGCTGGCGCTCGACCAACGACGAGCGCTGGCAGCGGGCCGAGAAGCTCCGCGAGCCGAAGGCCGGCGGGGTCACCCCGTCCGGACTCCCGCGGCGGGTGCCCAAGGCCAACCTGGTCGAGGGTACGGCGGAGCAGACCCCGCAGGGCGGCCCACAGGTCTCCCGCGCCCCGGAGGACGTGCGTGGCAGGTTGAGCAACCTGCGGCGCGGCGTCCAGAGGGGGCGCAGCGCGGGAACGGACACGAACGGATCGGGCCTCGGCCCGGGTAGTACCTACAACCAGGAGCGTTAGTGTGAGCCCGATGAGCCAGGCGGCGCAGAATCTGAACTGGTTGATCACCAACTTCGTGGACAACACCCCCGGGGTGTCCCACACGGTGGTGGTCTCCGCCGACGGACTCCTGCTGGCGATGTCCGAGGGTTTCCCGCGGGACCGTGCCGATCAGCTCGCCGCGGTGGCGTCCGGGCTGACGTCGCTGACGGCCGGCGCGTCCCGGATCTTCGAGGGCGGCGCCGTCAACCAGACCGTGGTGGAGATGGAGCGCGGCTTCCTCTTCATCATGTCGATCTCGGACGGTTCCTCGCTGGCCGTCCTCGCCCACCCGGACGCCGACATCGGTCTCGTCGGCTACGAGATGGCTCTGCTGGTGGACCGCGCGGGCACCGTCCTCACCCCGGACCTCCGCGCCGAACTCCAGGGAAGTCTTCTCAACTAGCAAACAGACCGTGCGTTTCTCGCCACCGCACCATAGGGTGCGGTGGCGCGGCTCCACAGGGACATGGAACCGGTGAACGGCAGTCGAGGAGGAAAAGTGGCAACACCCCCAGGCGGACACCGCCCGTACGACGGTGCGCACCAGTCGCAGGGTGACAACGCCCAGAACCGCTTCAACTTCCCCTCCGCGCCGAGCGGTCCGGGCGGTGCGCAGCCGCCCTACCAGCAGCCTCAGCCGGGTCCGCCGTATGTGCAGCCGCAGGCGCCGCGCACCCAGCAGGTGCGGCAGCAGCGCCGGCGGCCGGAGTCGTCGCCCACGTCGGGCAACCACAATCCCCTGGTCCGTCCGTACGCCATGACCGGCGGCCGGACGAGGCCCCGGTACCAGCTCGCCATCGAGGCGCTGGTGTCCACCACGGCCGATCCGTCCCGGCTGCAGGGGCAGTTGCCCGAGCACCAGCGGATCTGCCGGCTGTGCTTCGAGATCAAGTCGGTCGCCGAGATCTCGGCACTCCTCTCCATCCCCCTCGGCGTTGCCCGGATCCTCGTCGCCGACCTGGCGGAGGCCGGACTTGTCGCCATCCACCAGCCCGGCGGCGACGAGTCCGCCGGCGGCCAGCCAGACGTGACACTGCTCGAAAGGGTGCTCAGTGGACTTCGCAAGCTCTAGCGGCGGTGCAGCCCGCTCAACCACCAGCGCGAAGATCGTGGTGGCGGGCGGATTCGGCGTGGGCAAGACCACGTTCGTGGGCGCCGTCTCGGAGATCAACCCGCTGCGTACCGAGGCCGTCATGACGTCTGCGTCCGCGGGCATCGACGACCTCACCCACACCGGCGACAAGACGACGACCACGGTCGCCATGGACTTCGGCCGTATCACCCTGGACCAGGACCTGATCCTGTACCTCTTCGGTACGCCGGGCCAGGACCGTTTCTGGTTCATGTGGGACGACCTGGTCCGCGGCGCCATCGGCGCGGTGGTGCTGGTCGACACCCGCCGGCTGGCGGACTGCTTCCCGGCGGTCGACTACTTCGAGAACAGCGGCCTGCCGTTCGTGATCGCCCTCAACGGCTTCGACGGCCACCAGCCGTACACGCCGGACGAGGTCCGCGAGGCCCTCCAGATCGGCCCGGACACGCCGATCATCACCACCGACGCCCGCCACCGCGCGGACGCCAAGAGCGCGCTCATCACGCTGGTCGAGCACGCGCTGATGGCCCGCCTGCGGTAGGGCGGACCGTCCCGCGTCCCCCGTACACCGGTGAGAGGCCCGTACACCCGAGGGTGTGCGGGCCTCCGTCGTCCTGCCCCTCCGGGTACGGCGAAGGGCCCCGTACCGGGTCGGTACGGGGCCCTTCGGGGTGCGGGCGCGCCGGTGGGGTCAGCCCTGCCAGGAGTGCGGGGCGCGGAAGCCGGACTGGCGCTCCAGGCGGCGCCAGCCGGCGGTGGAGCGGACGCGGCGGGCGGGGGCGGCGGGCCGGGCGCTCGCGCGGGCGAGGAGGACGGCGGTGATGGCCGCCAGCTCCTCGGCCTCGGCGTGGCCCTTCTCGACGCGGAGCAGGTTGGTGTCGGTCACGGGGGCTCCTGTCACTGGGGCGGGTTGCCGTGCTTGCGGGACGGCAGGTCGGCGTGCTTGGTGCGGAGCATCGCCAGCGCGGCGATGAGCACGGAGCGGGTCTCGGACGGGTCGATGACGTCGTCGACGAGGCCGCGCTCGGCGGCGTAGTACGGGTGCATCAGCTCGGCCTTGTACTCCTTGACCATGCGGGCGCGCATGGCCTCGGGGTCCTCGGCGTCGGCGATCTGCCGGCGGAAGATGACGTTGGCGGCGCCCTCGGCGCCCATCACGGCGATCTCGTTCGTCGGCCAGGCGTAGGTGAGGTCGGCGCCGATGGACTGGGAGTCCATGACGATGTACGCGCCGCCGTACGCCTTGCGCAGGATCAGCGAGATGCGCGGCACGGTGGCGTTGCAGTACGCGTACAGCAGCTTGGCGCCGTGGCGGATGATGCCGCCGTGCTCCTGGTCGACGCCCGGCAGGAAGCCGGGGACGTCCAGCAGCGTGACGATCGGGATGTTGAAGGCGTCGCACATCTGGACGAAGCGGGCGGCCTTCTCGCTGGCCTCGATGTCCAGCACGCCGGCCAGCGACTGGGGCTGGTTGGCGACGATGCCGACGACCTGGCCGTCGAGCCGGGCCAGGGCGCAGATGATGTTGCGGGCCCAGCGCTCGTGGACCTCCAGGTAGTCGCCGTCGTCGACGAGCTCCTCGATGACCTTGGCCATGTCGTAGGGGCGGTTGCCGTCGGCGGGGACGAGGTCCAGCAGGACGTCGGAGCGGCGGTCGGCCGGGTCCTCGCTGGGGTGCGCGGGCGGGTTCTCGCGGTTGTTGGAGGGCAGCAGCGACAGGAGGTAGCGGACCTCCGCGATGCAGGTCTCCTCGTCGTCGTACGCGAAGTGCGCCACGCCGGAGGTCTCGGCGTGCACGTCGGCGCCGCCCAGGCCGTTCTGGGTGATCTCCTCGCCGGTGACCGCCTTGACGACGTCCGGGCCGGTGATGAACATCTGCGAGGTGTCGCGGACCATGAAGACGAAGTCGGTCAGCGCGGGGCTGTACGCGGCGCCGCCGGCGCACGGGCCGAGCATCACGCTGATCTGCGGGATGACACCGGAGGCGCGGGTGTTGCGCTGGAAGATGCCGCCGTAGCCGGCGAGGGCGGAGACGCCCTCCTGGATACGGGCGCCGGCGCCGTCGTTCAGCGAGACGAGGGGCGCGCCGGCCGCGATGGCCATGTCCATGATCTTGTGGATCTTGGTGGCGTGGGCCTCGCCCAGCGCGCCGCCGAAGATCCGGAAGTCGTGGGCGTAGACGAAGACCGTACGGCCCTCGACGGTGCCCCAGCCGGTGATGACGCCGTCGGTGTACGGGCGCTTGGCCTCCAGGCCGAAGCCGGTGGCCCGGTGCCTGCGGAGCTGCTCGACCTCGTGGAACGAGCCCGGGTCCAGCAGCAGCTCGATGCGCTCACGGGCGGTCAGCTTGCCCTTGGCGTGCTGGGCCTCGGTGGCGCGGTCGCTCGGGCCGCGCAGGGCCTCCTCGCGCAGGGCGTGCAGCTCGGCCACGCGCCCGCGGGCGTCGGTCGGCTCGCCCTGAGTGTGCTCGCCCTGGGTTTCGTCCACAACGGTCATGCATCGACCCTACGAAGTCGACCAAGAAAAACCCGCCGTCGACTCCGTACAGTCTCGTGCCGCTTCTGCTGTGAGCCTCGGACAGAACCGTGGCCCGATGCAGCCGAAGTGCCAGCCGTGGACCCCCGCTGGTTGTGGGGGTTCTACAAGAGGCTCAGAGGGCGACCGTGCAGTGGTGGCCGGTGCACGCCACGCCGGGGGTCACCCGCAGCCGGAGCGCGGAGCCCGTCGCGAGCACCTCCACACCGGGGTCCCGGGCGATCACGCGCCGGGCCGGACCGTGCCAGGTGATCTCCAGGGGCCGCCCGGTGCGCGGTGGCTCGGCGACGGAGACCGTCACCGTCCGGCCGCGCCGGCGGACCAGCACGCTCGCGGGCGCGCTCGCCGTGAGCGGCCCCACCGTACCCGGTTGCCAGAAGTTCGCGGCGGTCAGGCCCAGGGAGGGCACCGCGACGGCCTGGCGGGCGGCGGTGTTGTCGAGGATCTCCAGCCAGCGGGGGTCGTGGGCGCGGGCGGCGACCGTCCGGAGGGAGGCGCCGGGCATCAGCAGCCAGGCGTACGCGGCGTCCGCCGGATCGGTGCCGTGGTCGAGCCAGAGGGTCTGGTACCGGCGGGTGCGGCGCTCGGCGCTCGACGTCGTGTTGATGTCCCGCCAGGCGCCGGTGCGGTCCTCGCGCAGGGTGCGCAGTGCCGTGGTCCCGCCGGGGAAGACCCAGCCGCCGTGGCCCTCCAGGTGGGCCCAGCGCCCGCCGGGGCCGGTGGTGAACCGCGCGCCGCCCGCCTCGCCCAGGTTCCGGTTGTCGACGGTCGTCTCGACGGGGACGCCGTCCGCGCAGCCGATGCCCGCGCCGAGGCAGACGACCGTGTCGGCGGCGCAGAACCAGGACTTGCGGGCCTCCAGGGTGGAGCCGAGGCCCTTGAGGTGCTGGCCGACGGCGGCGAACTCGCCGTCGGTCACTCCCCCGACCCAGGCCGCCGCCGGGCGGGGCTCGCCCCACTCGCCGCCGGCCCGGTCGGGCAGCCGCTTGGTGGAGACGGTCGTGCCGGGCAGCCGGTAGAAGTCGACGGTGGGCCAGAACCAGTCGGTGTACTGGGCGTCGTTGCGGGTGCCGGGGCCCCACCAGTAGAGCATCCCGGCGCCGGTGTGCCAGCCGCGCGGGTTCTCGCCGTTGCCGCACTCGTAGTACGCGATCCGGTCCGACGCCATGGCGATGTTGGCCGTCCAGCCGGGGCGCCGGTGCACGGCCCGGTCCATGGCGGCGAACAGGGTGTGGCCGACCGGTTCGGGCGCCGCGGGGACGGGTGAGGCGGCGACGGCGTGCAGCCGGGCGAGGTCGGCGACGCCGAACTGCGGGGCGGTGAGGACCGGGCTGACGGTGTCCCGCTCGATCCAGCCCTTCACGCGCGCGTGCCACCGGTCCCGTTCGGCGGCCGACGCTCCCCCGGCGAGCAGGGCGACGGCCGCGATGACGCCCTGGCCGTGGTAGTGGTCGCCGCGCAGGGTGGCGCGCGGGTCGTTGCGCAGGATGCCCCGGCTGATGGCGCGTCCGCTGACGCTGTCCATCATCAGGCCGTTGAGGAGGAGCGGCGCGTAGGCCCGTTCGACGCTGTCGAGGACGATCTGGCGGTTCGGGTCGGTGACGGCCCACGGCGACCCGGCGAGCAGCGCGAACAGCCGCCCCAGCCCGTCCAGCATCACCTGTCCGTACGTGCCCGAGTAGGCGACCCGGGTGTGCTGGACGAACGAGCCGTCGGCGTACAGCCCGTCCCCCCGGGTGACGTACGGGAAGACCGGCGAGAGGGCGTCCCGCGCGAGGGCGAGCTTGGCGGGGCTGCGCCCGAGGACGCCCCGCAGCGCCACGGAACGGCACAGGTCGACGCGGTTGGCCCCGGTGGACGTGCCGCTGTAGTCGCCGAGCATCGTGTCGGGGACGAAGTGGTCGACGGCCGCGCAGGCCGCCTCCACCCGGGCGGGGCCGGCGGCGGCGTACAGGGTGGCGACGATGTCCATGAGCAGGCGGGGGCTGCCGATCTGCCACTCCCACCAGTTGCCGTAGCGGGTGGTGCCGGGGTGGTAGACGCGCTCGGAGAGGTGGTCGGTCCCGTGCAGGACGTCGGCGAGCAGGCCGGGGTCCCCGGTGTGCCCGGTGCCGGGCTGGGCGTACGCCTGGGTCATCGTCCACAGGCGGTGGTAGCTCTGGGTGATCCCGGAGGGCGGGTCGAAGGGGTACCCGGGCCACAGGGAGGTGACGGTGGGGGCCATCGAGGCGCGGTACCGGGCGGCGAGGTCGCCGGTCTCCGCGAGCCGGGAGGCGTACGGCTCGGCGGCCGGGTCGTACCCGGTGCCGAGCTGGAGGCCGAGCCAGCGCAGCCGGAGCGCCTCGAAGTCGTCGGCGGGGGCGGGGTCGGGGACGGCCGGGGTGGGGGCCTGTGCGGGCACGGTGCGTCCCAGGGCTGTGGCGGAGGTGGCGGTGGTCGCGGCGGTGACGGTGGCCGCGGCGAGGAAGGTGCGGCGGGACCAGGCGGGTGGGGCCGGTGGCACGGGGGCCTCCTGGGGTGCTGGAGCGTCGACGTCACGGTGTCACGCGGTGAGCGGGTTGTCTCACAGGAACCAACAAACCGTCAAGGAATCGCACACGACGCAACGCAGCTGACGGCGCCGGTACGTCCCGGGCGGCCCACCCGCCCCGATCACCCCAGGAGATACGGGTGTTGACCACCTCTCAGCAGGCAGGGGGGCCGGTGGGGGCCGGGCCCAGGTCGGTGACGGTGAACCGGTCGAGCACGAAGTCGGCGCCCTCCGGGGCGCCCTCGCGCTTGCGCAGCCCGGTCCAGGTGTCGCCGCAGCCGGCCGTGACCGTCTCGGTGAAGCGTCCGGTGGTGAGCCGCTGCCCGATCGGGGTGCGCCGGGTCTCGACGGGGCCTCCGGGGCGGTCGTCCCCGGTGACCCACTCGTACGCGCCCGCGTGGCTGGACTGGTAGGCGTACTCCACCCGGTAGCGGTGCCCGGCCTTCATGGGCACGGTCCAGGGCGCCGTGCGGTAGACGAGGCCCGCGTTCTCGTCGTGGGACTTCAGGGACTCGTGGCCGTCCAGGACGTCGTCGACGAGCTTGCCGTTCCAGCCCGCCTGTGTGTACGGGGCGTGCATCTGGCTCACATGGGTGCGCGGGTCGGTGGTGCCGCCCGCGTCGCCCTTCAGGAACGGTCCCCAGCCCTGGTCGACGGCCTCGAAGTCCTCGTACGCCCGCCCCTCCTGCCAGGTCGGCGCGTTCTCCACCACCCGGACGTCGTCCACCCGCACCCGGGCGCCGCTGCCGCCCTCCGCCGTGACCGACAGGGTCGCCGTGCCGCCGGCCGGCGCCGTGAAGTGGACCTTGGCGCGCTGCATCGAGGTGCCGTGCCAGTCGGAGGCCGCGATCCGGTTGGGCACCGTGGACCGCTCGACGGCCACGGACGCGCCCCCGGCCGCCAGCGTGGTGCGCCGGGTCGCGCCGGGCTCCACCTCGATCCAGGCGGACGCGCTGTACCGCTTCCCCGGGGTCAGCCCGCCGACGCGCTGCGCCACACCGGCGCGCGCCTCCCCGGTGAGCGCCGCGCTGTTGCGGCCCCGCTCGTCGGTGTGGCGCGCGACCGCCCCGGTGGTGCGCCAGGCGCCGAGCCGCGCGTCGTTGAAGCCGGGGTCGCCCACGGGCGTGCCCTCGCCCCACCGTACGGGCGGCTGCGCGGGCGCTCGGCCCGGGTACAGGACGTACGCCTGGCCGGCGGTGGCGGTCAGCGTGATCCGGCCGTCCTTCCCGGCCCGTACGGTCCCGGCGGCGACCCGCCCGTTGTCGGTCAGCCGGTGGACGGTGTACGTGCCCGGCGGCACCTCCCAGGTACTCGTACCGCCCGCCGTGTTGTAGTGGTACAGCTTGCGCCCGCCGTCCCAGGGCAGCAGGTAGCGGTCCCCGTCCAGGACCTTGCGGCCGTGGTCGTAGAAGGTCCGCCTGCCGTCCTCGACGGTGCCGCGCACCCCGCCCGCGAAGGTGATGTCGTCGCCGTCCCAGCGGAGGATCGGGTGGTGCTGGAGGTACTTGGCGGGCAGGTTCTTCTGCCAGATGTTGGCGAGAAAGGCGGTGTAGTCGTTCTCGCCGGTCCAGCCCTGGAAGTCCTCCAGGGCGGTCTGGCCGAGGACCGGGTGGGCGTTCCAGACGTCCTTCTCGCCGTTGCGGATGAACCGGATGATCCGCGAGTTGAGGCCCTTGTTGGTCGCGCCGCCGTAGTCCAGGTCGTTGGCCCAGTGCGACCACAGCGACGCCCGCTCGAACTTGTCGGACCACTCGGTGGTGACGTTCCAGCCCTGGTCGCGCACGATCCGCAGCGTCCTGTCGGCGATCCAGCCGTGGGTGTAGTAGACGTCGATGTAGAGGAGGCTCAGATTGCGGTGGGTCTCGTCGCGCAGCCGCTGCAGCCGGCGGGCCAGGTCACCGCTGTTGAGGTCCCGGCGCTGGTCGATGTAGTAGCTCTGGTTGAGCCAGTTCCAGCCGGGCCGGGTCTTGTCGACCAGGGTCTCGCTGAAGGCGCGCGCCTCCGGGTACGCCTCGGTGGCGTTGACGTGCACCCCGAAGGTGGCGCCCCACTGCGCGCCGCCGCGCAGCAGCGCGTTCAGGTCCTTCAGGCCGCCCGCCCGCTTGTTGTAGTTGCCGCCGTAGTCGGGGTGGGCGGAGTCGTGACCCTCGGAGCCGTAGCCCTTCAGCACCGCGAGCTGGCCGAGCCCGTCGGTGGACAGGGAGATCCGCTTGACGTCGTCGAGGGTGCGGGCGAAGGGGTGGGTGGCCTGGCTGGCGAAGTTGAACGGGATGTGCGTGACGACCCGGTCGGGCGTGTCCTCGCTGCCCGGCGCCCGGACGCCGATCGTACGGAAGGTGATGGCGCCGTCCTGCCAGTCGACCCGCCGGTCGCCGTTGGCGTCGGGCGTGACGACGACCTTGGCCCACGGCATTCCGGTGCCGGTCTCGGGGCGGGGCGCGCCCGCGCCCCGGTGGGTCCACTGCCCGGACCGGACGCCCACCCGGACGCTGCCGTCCGGTGCCCTGCGGGCCTGGTGCCAGAAGCGGGCGTCGTCGCCATTCGTGGGCCCGGCCGGCGCGTCGTAGCCGGAGTTCGACTCGACGGCCGCGGCCAGGGCGGCGGTGCTGACGATCGCGTAGCTCGCCCCGACCTCCGCCGGGTCGGCGGCCGTGTCCGGCGTCACCGTGCCGAAGATGTCGGCGGTACGCGTCGAGTCGGGGTCCAGCCGGGTGAAGGCGGTGGCGGCGCCGGGTTCGGTGGAGCCGACCGACACCAGGTCGTGCCCGGGGACGTCGATGGTGCCGACCCGGAAGGCGGCGGTGTCCCGGACGCCCGTCACCCGGAACGTGGTGGCCCGGCCGGAGACGGTGAGCGACGCGTCGATCGCGACACCCGGCAGGCCGGGGAAGCCGAGCGTGTAGCGGGCGCTCGTGGCGGTGACGACGGGACCGGCGGTGAGCCGGACCGGGTACGCCGTGCCGTTGAGGGTGACGGCGGTGACCGGGCCCGTACTGCCGAGGAGCCGCGCGCCGCTCGCGCGGTCGGTGTACGAGACGACCCGCGGGAAGTCCCGGGCGACGGCGACGGCCAGTTCGGGCGAGCCGATCACGGCCGTCCCCCGGGGCGCCGCGGACGGCGTCGGCCGCGCGGCGGGCCCCGCGGTTGCCGGTCCCGCCAGGGCGAACACGGCGGACGAGACGGCAGTGAGGGCGCACACCGCACGCCGGGAGCGGAATCGAGGCGACATGAC
Source organism: Streptomyces sp. NPDC015131 (assembly GCF_043079975.1). Taxonomy (NCBI): domain Bacteria; kingdom Bacillati; phylum Actinomycetota; class Actinomycetes; order Kitasatosporales; family Streptomycetaceae; genus Streptomyces; species Streptomyces sp. NPDC015131. The sequence continues at coordinate 205,019 of NZ_JBIBVB010000009.1, forward strand.
CACTGGCGTAACGGCCGCGCCGCGGGACCGTCAACGGAACGGTCGCGGTGCGGCGACACCAGTCCAACCACGCTCTCGGTCAGTCCAACTGGCGCTGTGTGACGCATGTCCTTCCGCATCCCCCGCCGCAGCTTCCTCGCCGGTACGGCCGCCGCCACCGCCCTCGGGCTGCGCACCGGCGCGACCGCCGAGCGGCTTGCCCCACATGGGCGGGTTGCCGGGGCGTACAGGCGTTTTGTCGGCCTTGGCGACATTCGTCCCGTCATAGTGCGGGCATGACACGCACCTCCCGCCGTACGCGCCCGCGCACCACCGTCCGCGCCTGCGGTGCCCTCCTGTCCGCCGCCCTCCTCGCCGCCGCGCTCCAGGCCACGGCCGCCCCGCCCGCGTCGGCCGCGAAGCCCGACGGGCGCGGCGGCCCCGAGTGCGTGAGGACCGAGGGCCCCCTCCGCGGCGACGCCGCCCGGGTCATGGACATCGTGCGCAAGGCCAAGGGCGAACTCCGGCTCAAAGCCGTGAACGTACGGGTCGTCGACGACGGGCGCGAGGTCGTCACCGACGCGCTCGGCGAGTCCATGACGAACGTCCCGGCCGAACCGGACATGCACTTCCGGGCCGGCTCGGTGGTGTTCTCCTACCTCGGCACGATCCTTCTCCAGCTGGTCGAGGAGGGGAAGATCGGTCTCGACGACACCGTGGACCGCTGGCTTCCGAGCCTGCCGCACGCCGACAAGATCACCCTGCGGATGCTGGGCAGCGCCACCAGCGGCCTGCACGACTACGTCACCGACCCGAAGTTCGGGGCCGCGCTGACGGCGCACCCCTTCCGCCAGTGGACGCCGAAGGAGCTGGTCGGCTACTCCCTGAGCCACCCGCTCTGGTACAAGCCCGGCACCAACTGGAGCTACTCGCACGCCAACTTCGTCCTCCTCGTCGCCGCGCTGGAGAAGATCACCGGCACCCGGGTGGACGAACTGGTGCGGCAGCGCGTCACCGGGCCGCTGGGGCTGCACAACACCCGCAACAACTTCACCCCCGACATCCCGGGGCCGGTCCTGCACGCCTTCACCAGTGACCGCGGCCTGTACGAGGAATCCACCTTCTGGAACCCCTCCTGGACCACCGCGCCCGGCGCCGTCATCACCAGCCACATCTGCGACCTGGCGCGGTCGGCCGAGGGCATCGGCAGCGGCGAACTCCTGTCGCGCCGCGCCTACCGCACCCTGCTCGACCCGGGCACGGTCGGCCTCGGCCGCGCGACCAAGACCTGCCCGGCCACCGTCTGCGTGAAGCAGACCAAGGACCACCACTTCGGGCTCGGGGTCCTCGTGGTGAACGGCTGGGTGGTCCAGAACCCGTCGTTCTCCGGCTACGCGGCGATCAAGGCGTACCTGCCGTCCGAGCGGCTCGCCATCGCCGTCGCCGCCTCGCAGACCGCGACGACGCCCGACGGCAACACGGCGGAGGTGGTCGCCGAGCGCATCGCCGCCGAGCTGGCGCCCGGCGTCCCCCTGACCGTGCAGTGACGGCCGGCTGACGGGGGCCGGCCCGATCGCCCGCCGCCCCGGCCGGGGCGGCGGGCCGGGCCGTAGCGGTCAGCCCGCGGACGGGAACACGAAGAAGCCCTGGTCCGTGCTGATGTAGCCGTACCCCGAGGGCTGCGAGAACAGCGGCACGTACTGCTCCGGCAGGCTCTTGGCGAGCACCTTCTTCGTACGGCCGTCGACGGCCAGGTACACCGTCTCGCCGGACTGGTCCTCCTTCGGGATGCCGTACAGCACCCCGCCCGGGGAGAACCGCACCGGCTGCAACGCGTTCTCGTCCTGCTTCTGCTTCCAGACCTCCTTGCCGTCGGCGGGCTGCCACACGGCGGTGCCCTCCTTGGTCTCCGCGGCGGCCAGGGTGCGGTCCGGGGACAGCACGGACCGGCCCTCGGTGTCGATGGTGTCGTGCGGGCTGTCGGCGTAGGAGTACGTCGTGGAGCCGCCGACCTGCTTGCCGCTCGCGATGTCGTACGTCGCCGTCACCCAGGTGTCCGGCGACAGGGCGCCGACCCCCCAGGCGGTGAGGACCTTGCCGTCGCGGACCTCCATGACGCGGAGGTTGCCGCTGGTCCGCTTGCCCTCCTCCAGCTCCACGCCCGCCGGCGGGGTGACGTCGGCGGTGCTCCACACCTTCTTTCCGGTGGCCAGCTCCGTCATGACGAGCTGCTCCGGGTTGTTCTCGTAGTTCGACGCGTTCTCCACGTGGAAGGCGTACTTCCCGGTGATCAGCGGGGCGTGGGCCTGGCTGCCGTCGATCTGGTTGGCGCGCGGGTCGTACGAGCACGACGCCAGCTGCCCGGTGCAGGTGACCTTCCGGGCCGCCCCGCCGTCGACGGGCGTGAGCTTCAGGCTCTCGTCGCCGTCCTGCTCGATGACATGGCCCTCGGCGACGTGGAACTCGTCGCCCTCGCGCTGGGTCTTGCCCAGCTCCGCACCGTCACTGCCGTAGACGGTGACCGCGGTGGTGGTCTTCTCGGCGCTCAGGCCGTCGGACGCGGTGGTCGCCGCCGCGAACACCGCCACCGCGCGGACCCCGTCGTGCCAGGTGGTGGCGGCCACCCGGTCGGTCGTCACCTTGAGGGTCTTGCGCACCTCGCCGGTCTTCACGTCCCGGAACTCCAGGGTGGCCGGCTCGGGGTCGTCGCTGGTGTGCAGGGTGCCGACCGACCCGTCGATCGGTTCCTTGTCGTAGCCCCGCCCCAGGGCGTACTCGCCCCGGGCGTCCTTGACGAACAGCAGGGTGTCCCCGAGGTCGATCGCCCCCGCCGCGGGAGCGCTCCACGCGGCCTTGGCGGCCAGCCCCGGGATCGCGGGCCCGGTGTACGCGGGGCCCTGGGCGGCCGTGGCGCCGCCGCCCCCGTCGCCGGAACTGCCCTTGGCGGGTGCGCCCTTGGCGTCGCCGTCTCCGGAGGAGTCGCACCCGGCGACGAGGCCGAGTGACAGGACGAGTCCGGCGGCCATCACTGTGTATTTGTTCATGTCCCCGTTGTTTTCGCGGTTGTTCGCAGTTGCTCTTGAAGTGCTCACGGCAGCATAGACAACCGTCCGCCCCTCAGCCGATCGTGACCACGCGCGCCCAGGACGGCGGCGCGTCCGGGGTGTAGTGGGGGTCGTGCTCCCTGACCCGGCCGGCGGGGCGCGGGAAGAGGCCGACGACCGTACGGCAGGGCGGCGGGGCGGACGGCCAGGGCGTCTGACCGTCCGTCAGCGCGACGATCACATCGGGCCGGGGGTGGGAGCCGAGCGCCCGGTCGAAGCCGGAGCACAGGTCCGTGCCCCCGCCGCCGACCAGTTCGATGCCCTCGGCGCGGCAGAGCGGCACGGCGACCCCGGCCGCAGCGTCGCAGGAGATCACCGAGACCAGGTCGCGCCGTCCGCCGACCGCCCGGGAGATCGCCGCCACCTCCAGCAGCGCGCTGCCCAGTTCGGCGTCGCTCACCGATCCGGAGGTGTCGATGACGACGCACACCCGGGGCGGGTTGCGGCGCAGGCTCGGCAGGACCACCCCGGGGAGGGAGGCCGCGCGGCGGGACGGACGCCGGTAGCTGTGGTCCTCGCCCACCCCGGGCGCGCCGGCCGCCGTGCGGACCGCCGACCCCAGCAACTGCCGCCAGGGCTGCGGCGGGTGGAACGCCTCCTCCGCCCACCGGCGCCAGCCCTCGGGCGCGTCGCCCGGCCTGCCCCTGATGCCCTCGGCGACCCGGAAGCGCACCGCGTCCCGCTGCTGCCTGGTGAGCCCGTGCGCCCCCTCGGGCCCCAGCTCCCACGGCCGCGCCCGCCCGCCGGCGCCACTGCCGCAGTCCAGCCAGGCCAGTTCGGGTGCGAGCCCCGCCATCGACGCCGTCCGCAGGTACTCCTCCATCAGCAGCCCCGAGGGCAGCTCCAGCATCGACGGCAGCACGACCCCGGCCGGCCGGGGCAGGCCCTCCCCGTAGATGTCGTCGTTGATCTCGAAGTCACCGGCGATGTTCCGCCGCAGCCTCTCCCCCGGCCCGTGCGCGTCGTTCTCGCGCGCGTACCGCAGGCCCCGCCCGTGGTGGTCCCGCAGCAGGTGGGGCACCTCGTGCACCCAGACGCCCGCCAGCTCCTCCACCGGCATACGGGCCACGAAGGCGGGCGAGACGTACACCCGCCAGTGCGCGTCCACCGCCATGGTCGGCACGGACCGGTCCTCCACGACGTGCAGCGCGAACAGCGCGTCGGCGAGGTAGGGGCGCACCTTCACCGCGTGCAGCCGGGCGGCCAGCAGCTTCTCCCGGTCGAGGGGGGTGACGGGCAGGGGTACGGGCGCGGACTCCGGTACGCGTACGGATCCGGGTACGCGGCGGGGCGCGGCCTCCGGTACGGGTACGGGCGGCGCGGGTACGGGCGCGGGCCGTTCGGCCGCCGGCCCGCGGCGGCCGGGCACCGGACGCGGCACGGCGGCGCGTACCGGCGGCGGGCCCGGCACGGCGGCGCGTACGGACTCCGGACGCGGCACGGCGGCGCGTACCGGCGGCGGGCCCGGGAGCGGGCGGCCGGGGGCGGCCGTCATCGGTGCGCCCCGGCGGCGCGGGCGGCGTCCGCGGCGGCGGCCTGGTGCACCGACCGGTCCGCGCGCCGGGCGAGCCCGACCACCCCGGCCAGCCGCTCCACCGCGTCCGGCACCTCCCAGTCGTCCCGCCGCAGGGCGGCGAGCGTCGTCGCCGGGCCGACCAGCAGGTCCGGGGCGCCGGTCTCCAGCGCCCGTACCAGGACCGCCCAGCCCGCCTCCCAGCGCTCCTTCCCCGGCCGCGCGCCGACGGCGGACACCACCGCCTCCAGCGCGGCCTGCCGCAGGTCGCCGCGTTCCGGCAGCACGGCGGCGGCGGGATCGGCCAGCAGGGTCTCCGGGTCGGGGAGGTCCATCCGGTCCAGGTGGGCGAGCAGTTCGAGCCCGGGGCCGTCGCCGACCGTGCCGCGGATCAGCGCGGCCAGGACCTCCCGGGACGCTCCGGCCGCGGTGGCGAAGGCCAGCAGCGTCAGGGCGGCCTCCCAGCTGCGGGGCGAGGGCCAGGCGCCGCCGCGCCGCGACTCGGTGCCCGGCAGCCGGTGGATCAGCGTGGGGCGCGCCGTCAGGAAGCCGCACACCGCCCGGCGGGCGAGGTCCACCGCCTCGGGCAACCGCTCGGGCGCCAGCCGGGGCAGCTCCGCCCGGGGCCAGACGCCGCCCAGGCCGCGTACCACCACATCCTGGTCGTGCACCCAGTGCAGGTGCACGAAGCGGTTGGCCAGCGGCGGGCTCAGCTCCCAGCCGTCCGCGGCCGACGCGCGCGGGTTGGCGGCGGCCACGATCCGTACGCCCGGCGGCAGCCGGAGCGCGCCGACCCGCCGTTCCAGCACGACCCGGAGCAGCGCGGCCTGCACGGCCGGGGTGGCGGTGGACAGCTCGTCCAGGAAGAGCAGCCCCTTTCCGGCCCGCACGAGGCGGACCGCCCACTGCGGCGGCGCCATCGGCACGCCCCGCACCTCGGGGTCGTCGCCGACGACCGGGAGCCCGGAGAAGTCGGACGGTTCGTGGACGCTGGCGATGACGGTGGTCAGCGGCAGGCCGAGGGACTCGGCGAGCCGGGTCAGGGCGGCGGTCTTGCCGATGCCGGGTTCGCCCCACAGGAGGACGGGCAGGTCGGCGGCGACGGCGAGGGTGAGCGCTTCGAGCTGCTCGTCGGGGCGCGGTTCGGTGGTGGTGCGGCGCAGCCGGGTGAGGAGGTCGTCGGCGAGGGCGAGCTGGGTGGAACCGGTCATGGGATCACCTGGGTGTGTGAAGAGGGAAGCGTGAGGATCCGCGTGGCGCGGAGAGAGGGGTGCGGAGAGAGGTGCGCGGGGAGAGGTGCGGCCGGCCGCGGGTCAGCGGGCCGGATCGGTGCGGGGCAGGCCGGTACGGGGCCGGCCCCGGGCGTCGCGCTTGGCGCGGATGTCGTCGGGGGCGCGGCGGTCCGGCCGCGTCCGGCGCGCCCGGGCGGCGGGGTGCTCGGGCAGCAGCCCCGCGCGGTAGAGCCCGTGGTCGACGCGGCGGGCGGCGGCCCGGCGCAGCTCCGCCCGGAGGGGTCCGTCGCGCAGGACGGCGCGGGGGCCGAGCAGCCCCTCGACGACGGCCAGCGCGCCGGTGACGTCGCCGTGGAGCAGCCGCTCCCGTACCGCGGGCAGCGCCTCCGGGTCGCGGTGCACGGTGTCGATGGCCCGCAGGCACGGCAGCGGTGGCCCGCCGAGCGCCACCAGCAGTGCCTCGCGCCGGAGTTGGTCCGGGTGGTGGTCGACGGCGGTCAGGACGCCGTCGCGCGGCGCGATCCGGTGGACCTCGCCCCGGCACTCCACCCGGTGCGGATCACCGGGGCCGTGTACGGGTACGGGCGCGGCGTCCGGCGCCGGGGCGGCCGTGCCGAGGGCCGCCGCGACGACGGGGTGCAGCCGGTCGGGGGTGATCAGGCCGGACCGCAGGAGTTCCAGGTCGGGCAGGGGCCGGGCGGCGGCTTCGGGCAGGAGGGGCAGGGCCGCGTGCGCGTGGGGCGGCAGCGGCTCGCGCAGCGGCCGTACGGTCGGCAGGTGGGCGTCGTCGGGCGCCACCAGCTCGTACGCCGCGCCGCGGCGGGCCCCGAGCCGCACGGTGAACGGCCCCCGGGGCCCGAGGCCCTCCGCCCGCAGCAGCCGCTCGGCGTCGGCGGCCCAGTCCGCCGGGGCCCAGGCCGCCGCGGGCCGGGGATCGCCGGGCCGCGGGGCGCTCCAGAGGTGCCGGTGCAGGTCGAGCCGGAACCTCCGGTCGGGGCGCGGGTGCGGGTGGTGGCCCGCCTCCGTGCGGCCGGCCGGGTCCCAGAGGGCCAGGGACATCCGCTGCCCGGCGTCCGCCCCGGCGGGCGGGGTCCGCACCACGAGGTGGACCGTGCCGTCACCGTCGCCCCGGTAGCGGGCCAGGGAGACGGTGAGGCCGGGCCGCAGCCGCCCGTCGGGGGCGATCCGGGGCATGTGCCAGCGCAGCAGATCGGGCGCCAGGAGGCGCAGGTCGGCGCGGAGGCGGGAGAGGAGGAGGGTGCCGTGGCGGTGGCGTACGGCATGGGGATCGAGGTCGACGTCGACCCGGGCGGCGGCGCAGGCCCCCGCCCAGTCACCGGCCGCACGGCGGGCGGTCGCGGTCTCGATCATGGACGGTGGCACGGCGTACTCGCGTACGCGACGCCACATCGACAGACGGGGAGGTGTTCCGTTCGTGGGGTGATGTGCCATCAGCACTCACCTTGCACGAACGATTCCCCCATTCCACGCGAGGAGTTGTTCATCATCGCGGGCATCATAACCACACGCGGCGGCGGTCAGCACCCCCCGCAGTTGGAGTAGGTGACGTCCCAGTGGTTGCCCTCGTCGGCGTAGACGTTGCCCGAACCGGAGCGCCACTGGGGGGCGTTGTCGCCGGGGCGGTTGCCGATGCGGGTGAAGGTGCTGGTGATGTAGGTGCCGACGCAGCCGGTCTTGCCGTAGTCGAGCTTGTAGCCGTTCCAGTGCGAGTAGGTGCCGCCGGCGTGGCCGGTCTCGGTGCCTCCGGTGATGTTGAGCGCGCAGCCGCTGGCGCTCCTGAGGGTCTGGGCGCCCTGTGCGGTGGCGAGGTTGAGCTGCTCGAACGACGTGCACCTCGGGTTGTTGCGGTCGGAGCAGCCGCCGGACGAGGACCAGGTGATCCCGGACGAGCGGAACATCGAGGTCGCGGTGGCGTGGCTGATCTTGGTGGCCGCGTGGGCGTCGGTGGCGCCGGTGACGACGCCGAAACCGGGCGCGAGGAGTGCGCCGGCGGCCAGGGCCAGGGCGGTGACGGCGGAGCGGAGCTTCATGGGCGGGTCCTCCTGCGGTGCCGATACGGGTGCGGGCGGTGCGCGTGCAGGTGGAGCAGACAGATGGTGCCGCAGGGCTGTGCGCGTACGCCAGAGGGCGCCGTACCGCCGCCGGGAGAAGACCCCCACGGAGGTGGTTGAAACTTGAACGGAATAGGTCTATGGTCGTTCTCGTTGAAGGTTAAACAAACCGCACGAAGGAGACTGAGACCATGGGCATCTTCGGCCGCAGCAACACCGCCACCACCGCCGCCACCCCCACCGCCGCCACCACCGTCGACCCGGCCCTGGCCGCGCTGACCGGCACGTACACCATCGACCCGGCCCACAGCGGCATCGGCTTCACCGCCCGCCACGCCATGGTCACCAACGTCCGCGGCGCCTTCGCGGAGTACGAGGGGACCCTGGAGCTGAACGGCACCGACCCGGCCGCCTCCAGCGCCTCCATCGACGTGACGATCGCCTCCGTCGACACCGGCAGCGCCGACCGCGACGGCCACCTTCGGAGCGCCGACTTCTTCGACGCCGAGCAGTTCCCGCTGATGACCTTCCGCTCCACCCGCGCCGAGGCGCTGGGCGGCACGGACTACCGCATCACCGGCGACCTCACCATCAAGGGCGTCACCAGGCCGATCACCATCGACCTGGAGTTCAACGGCGCCGCGAAGGACCCGTTCGGCAACGAGCGCGTCGGCTTCGAGGGCAAGGCCGAGCTGCTCCGCTCCGACTGGGGCCTGACCTGGAACGCCGCGCTGGAGACCGGCGGCGTCCTGGTCAGCGACAAGATCAAGCTGACGTTCGAGATCTCCGCGATCAAGAACGCCGGGTGACCGGCTTACGGGCCTCGACGAGCGTCCGGCACGAGTGAGCGACAAAGGGACCTTCGGCCTCGATGAGGCCGTGCAGGTCCCTCAGTCGCTCCCGGTACCGCTCCACGGAGAAGTCCGGGACCGTCCAGATCACCTTCCGCAGGAAGTAGACGACCGCGCCGACGTCGAAGAACTCCATGCGCAGGCGCTCCATGCGCACGTCGGCGATCTCCAGCCCGGCCGCCCGCGCCTGCGCGGTCTCCTCCTCCGGATGCCGCTTGCGGCGCAGCTCGGCCGGCAGCGGCCCGAGGAAGAACTCGATCAGCTCGAAGACCGTCTCCGGCCCGACGTGCTGCGCGAAGTACGTCCCGCCCGGCCGCAGCACCCGAGCGATCTCGGCCCACCACACCGTCGCCGGGTGGCGGCTGGTGACCAGGTCGAAGGCGCCGTCCGCGAACGGCAGCGGCGGCTCGTCCGGGTCGGCCACCACGACCACCCCGCGCGGGTGGAGCAGCTCGGTGGCCCGGGCGACGTTCGGCGGCCAGGACTCGGTGGCCGCCATGACGGGCGGGTACGAGCCGGCCCCGGCCAGCACCTCACCGCCGCCCGTCTGGATGTCCAGCCCGGCCGACGCGGCGGCGAGCCGCTCAGCCATCAGCCGCTGGTAGCCCCAGGAGGGGCGCTCCTCGGTCGCGCGGCCGTCCAGCCAGGAGAAGTCCCAGCCGGAGACGTCGACGGCGTCGGCCTCTGCGACGAGATCGTCAAATGAACGTGCCATGCCGTCACTGTACGAACTCGCACCACACGACCTTGCCAGGGCTCCGCCCGCGCACACCCCACGTGTCGGACAGCGCGGCCACCAGGAGCAGCCCGCGCCCCGACTCCCCCTCCTCGCCGGGCGCCCCCGGGAGCACCTGCCCGTCGCCGCTGTCGTGCAGCTCCACCCGCAGCACCCGCCCGCCCCGCTCCCGCCGCAGGCACAACCGGAACCCCCGCCCCGGCGGCACCCCGTGCAGCAACGCGTTGGTGGCCAGCTCGCTCACACACAGCAGGACGTCCCCGGCCCGCTCCCGTACGCCCCACGCCCCGAGGGCCTCCGCCGCGAACCGCCGGGCCGCCGGCACGGCCCGCCGCTCACGCCGGTAGAACGCCTCGTAGGAGTGGGTGAGTTGGAGTTCCTTGTTCATACGGCCATGTCACTGCACACCACACCCCCCGACCAGCGGAAGGACCCGTACAACCACCTGGTACGGCGCCTTCTGGCTCCTGACGGGGAAGCGGAGGACTTCGTCATACGCAGTGCCGCGGCCGGCCCCCCGCCGGAGGTCGGGTCAGGAGGCCCCTGCGGGGTCCTGAGGAGCCCGGTCCGGGCGGCGGCGGGGAGGCTGTTTCGGGGCGGTGGTGCCCGGGCCCCTCCCCCGCAGCCACCGTTCCGCCGGGTGCTCCAGCCAGTGGTAGGCGGCGGCCGACAGGGCGAGGCTCGTGGTGAGGACCAGCAGCCAGAGCAGCGGGGTGTCCGGGACGCGGCCCACCGCGAGGCGGATCACGATCTCGTGCAGCAGGTACCAGGCGTACGACCAGTGGCCCAGGCGCAGCGCCCAGGGGCCGGTGAGGCCCGTGGGGCGGCCGTCCAGGTCGGCGCGGGCCGCGGCGGCGACCAGCAGGGCGAACAGGGGCGTGACGAGCAACTGGGAGGCGGAGTACGGGCCGTACCAGAGCGCGTCCGGGACGGCGGCCGACCAGGGCACCAGCGCCAGGTGCCAGGCGAGCACCAGAGCGGCCGCCGGCCACAGCCCGACGGGCGGGCGCCAGCCGCGTGCCACGGCCAGTCCGGTCACCACGCCCAGCAGGAACTGGAGGGTCCGGGTCAGGGGCAGGTAGTCCAGCGCCCACGCGCGCGTGCCCGGGTCGGTGATCAGCGCGCCGGCCGTCCATACCAGCACCACGCCGGCGCAGACCGCGCCCGCCAGCCGGCGCCGTCCGCGTGCCGAGCGCACCGCGGGCAGCGCCATGAGCAGCGGGAAGATCAGGTAGAACCACGCCTCGTCGCTGAGCGACCAGGCGGCCGGGTTGCCGCCCCGCAGCACGGCGGGGTCGGGCACCCAGGCGTTGACCAGCAGCAGGGAGGCGGCGACCGCCCTCGCGGAGACCTCCGTGCCGAGGGCGGCCCAGGCGGCGACCGACAGGGCGGTCGTGGCGGCCAGGAGCGGCCAGATGCGGGCGAAGCGCCGCCACAGGAACACCCGGGTGGGTACGCGCCTGCCGTCGTACGTCCAGGCCAGGACGAAGCCCGACAGCACGAAGAAGAACGTCACTCCGCTGCGGCCGTACCGGGTGAGGTCGCCGAGAACGGGTACCTCGCCCGCCTGCCGGGTGAGGTGGTACAGCACGACCAGCAGGGCCGCCCAGAAGCGGAGCCCGGTGAGGGACGGCAGCCGGTCCCGCCCGGGACGGTCCCTCCCGAGACCCTCCCGGCCGGGGCGGTCTCGGCCCGGGTGGTCCCTGCCTGCCGGAGGTGTGGAACTGCGGGAACACATCCCGCGATTATCGGCCCCGGCCCGGGCGGTCCCGGCCACGGGCGGCCTCCACCGGGCGGTCGCGCCAACCGCCGACGCGTGGCCCGCGCCCCGCGTCCCTCGGCTACCGCTCCAGATCGTGGCGGGCGTGTGCATCAGCGCGGCGGCGTCGGCGAGCCGGTCGGCGTCGGCGTCGTACAGGAAGCCCCGTGGCTGCTACCGCCGGGGTGCTGTCCAGCACCCGCCGGGCCTCGGCCTACCATCCCGGCATGACGAGCACTCTGCTGACGCCCTGGTGGCGCGCCCGGCGGGGCGGGGGTTCCGGGGGGCGGGGCGACGACGGGTCGGTGGCCGCGACCCGGATCCTCGACCACCGGCACCCCGCCGTACGCGCACTGCTGGCGGACGCCCGTGCGGCGGCGGGGACCGGGGGCGAGCGGGCGGTGGTGCTCGCGGCGCACGGGCTGATCAGCGCGCGGGTGCGGCCGGTGTACGCCATGGACGACACCCGGCCCGCGTCGCGGACGCTCCGGCTCGGGCGCGGGTCGTGCAGTCAGCGGCTGGCCGTGCTGGAGGCGGTCGCCCGGGCGGCCGGGGTGCCCACGCGGGTGCGCGGGCTGCTGGTCGACGGCGCGTTCTGGTACCCGCGCTTCCCGCGCCTGCGGCGCCTGGTGCCGGACACAGTGGTCCTCGCGTGGCCCGAGTTCCGGCTGGGCGGTGCCTGGGTGAACGCCTCGGAGCTGTACGCGCCGCTGGAGGTGCTGGGCGCCCGCGAGCCGCGCGGGTTCACCAACACCGGGTCGCAGACGCTGTTCGAGGCCCTGGCCTCCACGGCCGTCGACTGGGACGGCGCGGGCGCCGGGTGCGGGACGGGCGGCTGCGCGGCGTACGACCTGTCGGCGATGGTCCGCCGCGACCTGGGGCGGTTCGCCTCGCGCGACGAGCTGTTCGCCGCGCACGGCCAGACGCTGTGCCCGCCCGCCCGGATCGCCGGGGGTGTGCTGCTCAGTCGGGTGACGCCGGCGTGATGTGGCTGAGCGCGCACCGCCAGCGGCCGTCGCGGCGCAGGAAGACGTCGGTGGTCCACTCGTCGGCGTCGAAGCGTTCGCCCTGGTAGTGGGCGGTGTTCACCACGCGGGCGGTGAACAGCGCGGTGTCGCCGTGGAGGCGGACGCGGGGTTCGCCGACCGGTTCCATCATCGCGTGGGTGAGGTCGCCGGAGGCGACGAGGGACAGGAAGTGCGCGCGGGTGGAGACGCCCGTGCCGGACACGATGACCCAGTCGTCGGTCATGTACGCACCGATGCGGTCCGCATCGTTGGCGACGATCGCGGCGGCCCAGCCGGCCACGGCGTCGGCGAGGTCGTCCCCCGCCTCGCCGTGGCCGGGTGCCTCAGAAGCCGCCGCCACCGAAGTCACCGCCCCCGAAACCGCCTCCGCCGAAGTCGCCGCCGCCGAAACCTCCGCCGTCGCCGCCGAAGTCCGTGGCGTTGAAGTCGCCGCCGGAGAAGTCGCCGCCCTCGTAGCCGGCGCCGCCGTACTCCGCCGCGTACGCCGGGGTGGAGAGCATCGAGCCGAGCATGGTGCCCATCAGCAGGCCGGGCAGCAGCCCGCCGCCGTAGTAGCCGCCGGCCCAGGGGCCGTACGCCGGTCCCGCCTCCCAGTAGGGGCGGCGGCCGTGCTCGGTGTCGACCGTGCGGGCCATCGGGTCCTGCCCCTCCGCGAGGCGCGCGGCGTCCGCGGCGCAGACCGGTACCTCGCGCACCGCGCCGCCGGCCGGGGCCCACTCGACCTCGGTGTCGGCGGGGCCGTGGCGCGGATCGAAGAAGCAGGGTGCCCGCCGCTCGGGAAGCGGGCGGCCCTCGCGGCGGGCGGTCAGGACGGCCAGGGCGTACCGGCCGTCCTGGAGGGCCTCGGTCACGCCCCGTACGTCATGGGGGTGCCGGGCCTGGCCCATCAGGGACTTGGCCCTGTCGTAGGAGTCGAGGGCGCGTTCGTAGTCGGCGCGCATGGCGTCGTCGGCGCCCTTCTCGGCGGGGTGGAAGTCGAGCCGGTCCAGCTCCTCGCCGTACGCGGTGATGTCCTCGTCGACGACGACCCGCAGCTTCTCCAGGGCTTCCTGCTCCTGGCGCTGCCGGGCGAGCCGGCGCCGGCGGGTGACGGTCAGGGCGGTGGCGCCGCCGGCCGCGGCCAGGGCGCCGACGGCGATCAGGCCGGCGACCGGGGCGCGCTCGCCGGGCACGCCGGACCAGGTGCTCGGGGCCTCGCCGCGGACCTGCGGCAGGGCCTGGTCGACGAAGTTGTTCAGCTCGGTGGTGGCGTCCACACCGGGGGTGCGGACGGACTGGACGACGTTCTGCACGGCCTGGTTGGACATCACCGCGCGGTCGGCGCCGGCGGCGAAGCCGTCGCCGAGGCGCACCGCGTACAGCCCGGTGACACCGGTCTGGGTGCGGAGGTCTCGCAGGAGGTCGGCCTGCGGGAACTCCGCGGTGGCGGGCAGCACCGCCACGAACACCGGTTTGTCGGCCTCGCGGATCCGCTCGGCCAGCGCGTCGGCCTGGGCCTCGGGCAGCTGGTCGGCGGCGTCGGGGTGGACGTAGACCGGGCCCTGTTTCAGGGCGTCGGCCGCGTCCTGGAGGCCCGTGGCCCTGGCGCTCGCACCGGGGGCCAGGGCCAGGAGCAGCAGCAGCGTCAGCCCCGCCAAGGCCGACAGAAGGGTGAACGGCCTGGTCCTCATACCATCGACGCTACCCCAAGAAGGGGTAAAGGGGACATATGCCGGAGGATAACGCCGGATGTACGCGGTGCCCGCCCGGACCGGATGTACGCGGAGCCCGGCCGGGGCGGGGCGGGTACAAGGGTCCCGCCCACGGCGGGCCTACTCGGCCGGGTCCAGTCCCGCCCGCAACAGTCCGTAGGTGTACGCGTCCTCCAGCGCCTGCCAGGACGCGGCGATCACGTTCTCCCCGACGCCGACCGTCGCCCACTCCCCCTCGCCGTCCGAGGTGGTGATGAGGACGCGGGTGGTCGACTGGGTGCCGTGCTTGCCCTCCAGGATGCGGACCTTGTAGTCCACCAGCTCCAGCTTGGCGAGCTGGGGGTAGATCCGCTCCAGCCCGGCGCGCATGGCGAGGTCCAGGGCGTTGACCGGGCCGTTGCCCTCGGCGGTGGCGACGATCCGCTCGCCCTTCGCCCACAGCTTCACGGTGGCCTCGTTGGCGTGGGTGCCGTCCGGGCGGTCCTCGACGATCGCGCGCCACGACTCGGTGCGGAAGTAGCGGCGGGCGCGGCCCTCGACCTCGGTGCGCAGCAGCAGCTCGAAGGAGGCGTCGGCGGCCTCGTACGTGTAGCCCTTCAGCTCCCGCTCCTTGACGCGCTCGACGACCCGGGCGACCAGGGTCCGGTCGCCGCCGAGGTCGACGCCCAGCTCCTTGCCCTTGAGCTCGATGGAGGCGCGCCCGGCCATGTCGGAGACGAGCATCCGCATGGTGTTGCCGACCCGCTCGGGGTCGATGTGCTGGTACAGGTCGGGGTCGACCTTGATGGCGGAGGCGTGCAGTCCGGCCTTGTGGGCGAAGGCGGAGACACCGACGTACGGCTGGTGGGTGGAGGGGGTCAGGTTGACCACCTCGGCGATGGCGTGGGAGATGCGGGTCATCTCCGTGAGCGAGCCCTCGGGGAGGACCTTCTTGCCGTACTTCAGCTCCAGCGCGGCGACGACGGGGAAGAGGTTGGCGTTGCCGACCCGCTCGCCGTAGCCGTTGGCGGTGCACTGGACGTGGGTGGCGCCCGCGTCGACGGCGGCGAGGGTGTTGGCGACGGCGCAGCCGGTGTCGTCCTGGGCGTGGATGCCGAGGCGGGCGCCGGTGTCGGCGAGGACGGTGGAGACCACGGCCTGGATCTGGGCGGGGAGCATGCCGCCGTTGGTGTCGCACAGGATGACGACGTCGGCGCCCGCCTCGTGGGCGGCGCGGACGACGGCCTTGGCGTACCCGGGGTTGGCGCGGTAGCCGTCGAAGAAGTGCTCGCAGTCGACGAACACCCGCCGGCCCTGGGCGCGCAGGTGGGAGACGGTGTCGCGGACCATCGCGATGTTCTCGTCGAGGGTGGTGCGCAGGGCCAGCTCGACATGGCGGTCGTGGGCCTTGGCGACCAGCGTGATGACCGGGGCGCCGGACTCCAGGAGCGCCTTGACCTGCTGGTCCTCGGCGGCGGTGGCGCCGGCCCGGCGAGTGGCGCCGAAGGCGACGAGCTGGGCGTGCCGGAAGCGGACCTCCTGCTTGGCGCGGGCGAAGAACTCGGTGTCCCGGGGGTTGGCGCCCGGCCAGCCGCCCTCGATGAAGCCGACGCCGAAGTCGTCCAGGTGCCGGGCGATGGTCAGCTTGTCGGCGACGGTGAGGTTGATGCCCTCGCGCTGGGCGCCGTCGCGCAGCGTGGTGTCGAAGACGTGGAAGCTGTCGTCGACGCCGGATCCGCCGTCGGCGGTGCCGGCCGCGCCGGTGGCGGCGGGGTGAAGACTGTCGGTCTCCGTGGTCATGACTGTCTTGGCTCCTGTCGGATGTGGCTCCGGGCTTCCTGGCTCCACCTGCCCCCATTCTCGCGCGCCGCCGTCCCGGCCCTGGTGGGGCCGGAAAACGAAAAGACCCCTCGCGGGTGCGAGAGGTCTGCGCGCGGGTCTGAGACACGGTGTCCACTGCCGCGGGGGTGCTGCCGCGGTTCAGTGGTCACTGCGGACCGGCGCGCTGCTGTCCATAATCATGGCGGTAGCAAGCACGTCCGCAGTGTGCCACAGACGGAGGGCCCGGTGGACCCGGGTCTCACGATGCGGGCGGGTCCGCGCCGTGGGTCGCGTGCGGGACGAGGGTGTCCTCGATGAACTCTCGTACGTGGGCGAGGACCGCCGCCCGGCCGGTGCCCGGTATGCCCACCGCCACATGGACGCTGAAGCCGTCCAGCAGGGCGCGCAGCCGGGCGGCGACGCGGTCGGGGTCCAGGGTGCGCAGCTCGCCGCGCGAGACGCCCTCGGCGAGCAGGGCGACCAGGTCGCGGTGCCAGGCGCCCTCGATGGCCGCCTGGCGGGCGCGGGCGTCGTCGTCGGCGTTCTGCGACCGGTTCCAGACCTCCAGCCAGAGCGTCCAGTGCGGGTCGCGCGGGCCGTCGGGGACGTACAGGTCGACGTAGGCGCCGAGCCGCTCCCGTACCGGGGCGGGACGGGAGAGCAGCGCGCGGCGTTCGGCGCCGAGCCGGCCCTCGCTCCACTCCAGGGTCTGGAGCAGCAGTTCGTCCTTGGTGCGGAAGTAGTAGAGCAGGTGCCCGCTGCTCATGCCGACCTCCCGGCCGAGGCCCGCCATGGTGAGCCCGTCGAGCCCGCGCTCGGCGATGGTCGCCATGGCGGCGGCGAGGACCTCTTCCCGGGGCGGCGCGGTGTTGCGCCGCCGGGCGGCCGGTGTCGTGGCAGGTTCGTTCACTCGTACGTTGTACCTGATCCTGGGCGGCCCGCCGGGGTCAGACCCTGGGCTGCTGCTGGGTGATGCAGTGGATGCCGCCGCCGCCGGCGAAGATGGTCCGCGCGTCGACCAGGGTGACGGTGCGGTCCGGGAAGAGGCGGCGGAAGATGCCCGCGGCGATCTCGTCGCGCGGGTCGTCGAAGGCGCACAGCACCACACCGCCGTTGCAGATGTAGTGGTTGATGTAGGAGTAGTCGACCCACTCGCCGTCCTCCTGGAGGACGGTGGGGGCGGGGACCTCCACGACCTCCAGCCGGCGGCCCTTGGCGTCGGTCTGCCTGCGCAGCAGTTCGACGTTGGCCTTGCACAGCTCGTGGTCGGGGTGGGAGGGGTCGGGCTGGGTGTGGGCGACCACGACGCCGGGGCGGGCGAAGGCGGCGACGATGTCGACGTGGCCGCGGGTGCCGTACATGCCGTAGTCGCCGGTCAGGCCGCGGGGCAGCCAGATCGCCTTGGTGGTGCCGAGCCTGGCGTGGATCTCCGCCTCGACCTGCTCGCGGGTCCACTCGGGGTTGCGCTCCGGGCCGAGCTGGACGGTGTCGGTGAGCAGGACGGTGCCCTCGCCGTCGACGTGGATGGCGCCGCCCTCGTTGACGAGGGTGGAGCCGTGCACGGGGACGCCCGCGAGGTCGGCCACATGCCGGGCGATCTTCGCGTCGTGCTCCCAGCGCGCCCAGTCGGCGGCGCCCCAGCCGTTGAACACCCAGTCGACGGCGGCCAGTTCCGAGCCGTTGCTGACGAAGGTGGGGCCGATGTCGCGCATCCAGGCGTCGTCCAGGTCCCGCTCGACCAGGTCGATGTCCGGGCCGAGCAGCTCACGGGCGGACGCCTGGTCGCCGGGGGCGTGGACCACGGTCACCGGCTCGAAGCGGCGTACGGCGCGGGCGACCGACGCCCACGCCTCGCGCGCCTCGCGCAGCTCCTCGTCGTTGGTGAAGGTCGGGTTGGGGCCCGGCCAGGCCATCCAGGTGCGCTCGTGCGGGGCCCACTCGGCGGGCATGCGGAAGGTACTCATGGGTGGGTCCTCAGAGGAAGTAGAGGCGGTTGAGGGAGACGGAGTCGGCGGGGTCCGAGCGGACCGGGTCGCCGTCGAGGGTGACGAGCCCGGTGCGGCCGTCGACGCCGACCTGGCCGATGCGGGAGTTGAGGAGCAGGTTCCCGGGGCCGATGCCCCGGGTGCCGCGTACGGCGACCCGGCGGCGGCGGGTGGGCATCAGGTCGTTGCCGGCCTGGGCGGCGGCGCCGGAGACGAACGCCACGGAGATGTCGGCGGCGGTGGCCCCGAAGGCGCCGAACTGCGGTCCGAGCACCAGGGGTTCGCAGGTGTCGGTGGCGGCGTTCGGGTCGCCCACGACCCCGTACGCGGGGAAACCCGCCTTCAGGACGAGCTGCGGCTTGGCGCCGAAGTACTCCGGCCGCCACAGCACGACGTCGGCGAGCTTGCCGACCTCCAGCGAGCCGACCTCGTGCGCGAGGCCGTGGGCGATCGCCGGGTTGATGGTGAGCTTGGCCATGTAGCGCAGGACGCGCGCGTTGTCGTCGCCGTCCCCGTCGCCCTCCAGCGGGCCCAGCTCGGCCTTCATCTTCCCGGCCATGGCGAAGGTCCGGCGTACGGTCTCGCCGGCCCTTCCCATGCCCTGCGCGTCCGACGACGTGATCCCGATCGCGCCGAGGTCGTGCAGGACGTCCTCCGCGCCCATCGTCCCGGCCCTGATCCGGTCGCGGGCCATGGCCGCGTCGCCGGGCAGGTCGGTCTTCAGGTCGTGTACAGAGACGATCATTCCGTAGTGCTCGGCGACCGCGTCCCGCCCGAAGGGGAGGGTGGGGTTGGTGGACGAGCCGATGACGTTGGGGACGCCCGCCATCTTCAGGACGTTGGGGACGTGCCCGCCGCCGCAGCCCTCGATGTGGAAGGCGTGGATGGTGCGCCCCTCCAGCACCTTGAGGGTGTCCTCCACGGACAGGCACTCGTTGAGGCCGTCGCTGTGCAGGGCGACCTGGACGTCGTACTCCTCGGCGACCCGCAGCGCGGTGTCGAGGGCGCGGGTGTGGGCGCCCATGTCCTCGTGGACCTTGAAGCCGGACGCCCCGCCCTCGGCGAGCGCCTCGACCAGGGGCGCGTCGTGGGAGGAGGAGCCGCGGCCGAGGAAGCCGATGTTGACGGGCCAGGCGTCGAAGGCGTTGAACGCGTGGCGCAGCGCCCAGGGCGAGTTGACGCCGACGCCCCAGACGGGGCCGAACTCCTGGCCGATGATCGTGGTGACCCCGGAGGCGAGGGACGCCTCCATGATCCGCGGCGACAGCAGGTGGACGTGGGTGTCGACGGCTCCGGCGGTGGCGATGAGGCCCTCGCCGGACACGATGGAGGTGCCGGTGCCGACGACCACGTCGACGCCGTCGAGGGTGTCGGGGTTGCCGGCGCGGCCGATGGCGTGGATGCGGCCCTCGCGGATGCCGATGGACACCTTGCGGATGCCCTGGACGGCGTCGATGACCAGTACGTTGCTGATGACGACGTCGCAGGTGTCGCGGACGGCGGCGGCCTTGAGGTGCAGTCCGTCGCGGGCGGTCTTGCCGAAGCCGGCGAGGAACTCGTCGCCGGGCTTCTGGGCGTCGGACTCGACGCGGACCGTGAGGCCCGAGTCGCCGAGGCGGACGCGGTCGCCGGCGCGGGGGCCGTGGGTGGCGGCGTACTCGTAGGGGGTGAGGCGGCGCGCTTCGGCGGGGTGGCCTCCGGGGCGGCTCATCGCTGGACCTCCTGGTCGGTCGTGTCCGGTACGCCGAGGTAGCCGCAGGCGGCGGCGCGGCGCAGGGCCTCTTCGCGGGCGCCGGGGGCGTCGAGCGGGCCGTCGACCAGCCCGGCGAAGCCGATCGCGATCCGGTCGCCGCCGATGGGCAGCAGGCCGACCTCCTCGCTCTCGCCCGGCCCGAAGCGGACGGACGATCCGGCGGGGACGGCGAGGCGCATGCCGTAGGCGCGGGCGCGGTCGAAGTCGAGCCGGGGGTTGGCCTCGAAGAAGTGGTAGTGCGAGGTGACGGAGACGGGCACGCTCGCGGTGTTGGTGACCCGCAGCCGTACCGCCGGCTCGGGGTCGTCGTGCATCGGCCCGGGCAGCAGGGCGCCGGGCGCGCCGGCCTCCTGGCTGCCGCCGCCGATGGGGTCGCTCACCACGGCGAGGCGGGAGCCGTCGTCGAAGACGGCCTCGACGTGCACCTCGGTGACGACGTCGGCGACGCCGGGCAGGACGTCGCCGGGGCCGAGCACCGAGCGGGCGGCCTCGATGGCCTCGGCGAGCCGCCGCCCGTCGCGGGCCGCCTCGCAGACGGTGTCCGCGATCAGGGCGGTCGCCTCGGGGACGTTGAGCCGCAGACCGCGGGCCCGGCGGGCCCGCGCCAGCTCGGCAGCGCCGAAGATCAGCAGCCGGTCGCGTTCCGTGGGGGTCAGTCGCACGTAAACCACACCTCCATGTTTGAGCACCACTCTAACCATAGAAATCCAGCCACGAAACCATTGACGTGGCCGTGAAGCATCAGTCACATTGAGCGTCACTCTAAAAGTCGACAAGCACAGCGGGGAGACGCCCATGCCGATTGAACAGCGCGGAGTCGACACCATCCCGGAGGCGGAACGCACCAGCGGGCCGCGGGACGTCGTCACGATCCTGCTCGGCTCGAACCTGTGCCTGGGCGTGATCGTGTTCGGCTGGCTGCCGGTGTCCTTCGGGCTGGGGCTGTGGCCCGCGATCACCTCCGTGGTCGCCGGCACGGTCGTCGGTGTGGCCTTCACCGCCCCGCTCGCGCTGGTCTCGCTGCGCACCGGCACCAACCTGTCGACGTCCAGCGGCGCCTTCTTCGGCGTACGCGGCCGGCTCGTCGGCTCGGTCGTCGGCCTGCTGCTGTCGCTGGGCTACACCGCGCTGACGCTGTGGATCGGCGGGGACGTGATGCTGGGCACGCTCGCCCGGCTCTTCGACGTGCCGACCGGCCCGGTGGCGCACACCCTGGTGTACGTCCTGCTCGCCGGCTGCACCGTCGTCGCCGCCGTGTACGGCTACCGGCTGCTGCTGCGGCTCAGCCGGTGCCTCGCCGTGGGCATGACCCTGCTCCTCGCGCTGGGCCTGCTGGCGTACGCGGGCGACTTCACCGCCGCGCCGCCGCCGGACACCCCCTACCTGCTGGGCTCCTTCTGGCCGACCTGGCTGCTCTCCGCCGTGGCGGCGGGGCTCAGCGGCCCGGTCGCCTTCATCACCCTGCTCGGCGACTACACGCGGTACGTCTCCCCCCGGCGGCACAGCGGCCGGTCGGTGCTGCGGGCCACCTGGGCGGGCCTCTTCCTCGGGCTGCTGGTGCCGCAGCTCTTCGGCGTGTTCACCGCGCTGGCCTCGCGCGCCTCGCTCGACTACGCCGGGCCGCTGGTGGCGACCGCCGCGCCCTGGTACCTGCTGCCGCTGCTGGTCGCCGCGAGCGCCGGTTCGGTCGGCAACGCGGGCCTGATGCTCTACTCGATGGGGCTGGACCTGGACGCCATCGTGCCGCGCGCCACCCGCGCCGCCTCCACCCTGGTGGTGGCCGCCGTGGCGACCGCGTTCGTGTTCGCCGGCCACTTCGCCTGGGACGCCCAGTCGGCGATGACGTCCTTCGTGCTGCTGCTGACCGCGATCGGCACGCCCTGGGCGGTGATCACCCTGATCGGCCACGCCCGGTGCGGCGGCCGGTACGACCCCGAGGCGCTCCAGGTCTACAACCGGCGGGCCCGGGGCGGGATCTACTGGTTCCGGGCCGGCTGGCACCCGCGCGCCACGCTGTCCTGGACGGTGGGCGCCGCCGTGGGCCTGGCGGGCGTCTCGACCCCGCTGTACGAGGGGCCGCTGCTGGCCCTGACCGGCGGGGTCGACCTGAGCTTCGTGCTGTCCGGGCTGGCCGGGGGCGCGGTGTACGCCGCGCTGACGGCCGGTTCCCGGGCCCCGGTCCCGGCCGGTGCCGCCGTCCCGGCGCCGGAACCCGAGACCGCCGCGTCCTGACGTCGCGGCGACACACGGCGGCGCCCGCGCCCCCGAGCGGGGGGCGCGGGCGCCGTCCGTGTCGTACCCGCCGCGGGGTCAGCGGACCGGGTGGGTCCAGCCGTGGGGGTCGCCGGCCGCGCCGGTCTGGATGTCCAGCAGCAGCTTGCGCAGCCGCATGGTGACCTCGCCGGGCTCGCCGCCCGACTGCGTCCACTCGCCGCCGGCCGTCTTCACGGTGCCGACCGGGGTGATGACGGCGGCCGTGCCGCAGGCGAAGACCTCGGTGAGGGTGCCGTTCTCGCTGTCGCGCCGCCACTGGTCGATCGAGACCCGGGCCTCCTCGGCCTCGTACCCGAGGTCCCGGGCGAGCCGGAGGAGCGAGTCACGGGTGATGCCCGCGAGCAGGGAGCCGGTCAGGGTCGGGGTGACGATCCGCGTCGGGCGCCCGTCCCCGCCCCCGTACACGAAGTAGAGGTTCATCCCGCCCAGCTCCTCGACCCACCGGTGCTCGACCGCGTCGAGGTAGGCGACCTGGTCGCAGCCCCGGGCGGCGGCCTCGGCCTGGGCGAGCAGCGAGGCGGCGTAGTTGCCGCCGGTCTTGGCGAAGCCGATGCCGCCGGGGACGGCGCGGACCCGGTCCTCGGAGAGCCAGATGGAGACCGGCTTGACCCCGCCGGGGAAGTACGCGCCGGCCGGCGAGGCGATCACCAGGAACAGGTACTCGTTGGCCGGGCGGACCCCCAGCCCGACCTCGTTGGCGATCATGAACGGGCGCAGGTAGAGCGACTCCTCCCCGCCGTGCGGCGGGACCCACGCCTGGTCCTGACGGACCAGCGCCTCACAGGCGGCGACGAAGGTCTCGACCGGCAGCTCCGGCATGGCGAGCCGCCGGGCGGAGATCTGGAACCGCTCGGCGTTGGCCTCCGGGCGGAACATCGAGACCGAGCCGTCGGGACGGCGGTACGCCTTCAGCCCCTCGAAGATCTCCTGCGCGTAGTGCAGGGTCATGTTCGCCGGGTCGATGGACAGCGGCGCGTACGGCGTGAGCTGGGCGTCGTGCCAGCCGCGCCCCTCGGTCCACTTGATCGTCACCATGTGGTCGGTGAAGTGGCGGCCGAATCCGGGGTTGGCCATCATCGCCTCGCGCTCCGCGTCGGACAGCGGGTTCGAGGAGGGCTTGAGCTCGATCGTGGGCGTCGTCGTCATGAGTGCTTGTCCTTCACCGTGTGTGTGTGACGGACCGCGCTCACGCCACTGCTGCCAGGACGTCCGAGCTTTCCGCATGCCGCGGCCCCGCGTTCGATTATCGCGCGCGTGGCCGCGGGGAAGAAACGGCTGAGTGCGGTCCAGGGTTGATGGTGGCACCCGGGGCCGCACAGGAGAAGCCGCCGGGTGCGTGTGCGACCCGGCGGCTGGGTGGGGTGGTCCTCAGTCGGCGGGTCAGCTCGCTACGCGTACCGCGAGCGCGTCGCCGATCTCGTCCGTCGTCCGGGGTGCGGAGGTGTCGCGTTCGGCGAGGTCGGCGGCGACGGCCTCCTCGATGCGGACGGCCTCGGCCTCGTGGCCCAGGTGCCGCAGGAGCAGCGCGACGGACAGGACGGTGGCGGTGGGGTCGGCCTTGCCCTGGCCCGCGATGTCCGGCGCGGAGCCGTGGACCGGCTCGAACATCGAGGGGAAGGCGCCGGTGGGGTTGATGTTGCCGGACGCGGCCAGGCCGATACCGCCGGTCACCGCGGCGGCCAGGTCGGTCAGGATGTCACCGAAGAGGTTGTCGGTGACGATCACGTCGAACCGCTCCGGCTGGGTGACGAAGAAGATCGTCGCGGCGTCGACATGCAGATAGTCGGTGGTGACCTCGGGATACTCCGCACCGACCGCGTCGAAGATCTTCTTCCACATGTGCCCGGCATAGACCAGGACGTTGTTCTTGTGGACCAGCGTCAGCTTCTTGCGCGGCCGGGCCTGAGC
>NZ_JBIBVB010000010.1:0-47672 GCF_043079975.1 Streptomyces sp. NPDC015131
CTGCCACCCGCTGGAGCGGGCTGCCGGGCCGTTCTTCGCTTTCGCGTTTCCCTTTCCGGCGTTTCCGACTCTATCAGATCCTTTCGGGCCTGATTGCCAGTCAGAGGGGGTTGTCTTTCCGGCTGTTGGGCCGTTCCGACGCCCCAAACTCTAGCGGATTTCCCGGGCGACTCATAATCGAGTCTTTCGAAAGACATTTCGGCATGCCGAAATGCATCCCGTTCGGGAGGCCGTGCTGAGTTGGATTGCCGCGTGACGCGGCGGGATCGGCTACCGCAGAACCGTTACGGCTCCGTGGCAACCCGAAGAACTTTACGCATCGCGGGGAGGGGTGTCAACTCCGCCCCGGGGCCCGGCCGTCCGGCTAGTCCAGGTCCGTGAGCCGGCCGCTGGCGTCCGGCTGGGCGTGCTCCACGCGGCGCAGCAGGCGGATCAGCATCTCGCCCAGGGAGCCGCGCTCCTCGGGGGTGAGGTCCTGGAGGAGGTCCTCCTCGAAGGCGGTCGCCATGCGCATCGCCTCCAGCCACTTGGTGCGGCCGTCGTCGGTGAGCTCCACGATCACGCGGACCCGGTTGTTCTCGTCCCGGTCCCGGGTGACGAGGCCCTCGGCGGCCATGCGGTCGATGCGGTGCGTCATCGCTGCCGGGGTGAGGCCGAGGCGCTTGGCGAGTTCGCCGGGGCCCAGGCGGTAGGGCTCCCCGGAGAGGACCAGGTGCTTGAGCACCTCCCACTCCGCGTTGCTGATGCCGAGCTCGGCGACCTGGCGGCCGTAGGCGACGTTCATCCGGCGGTTCAGCCGGCCCAGGGCGGAGACCACCTTCTCGACCTGGGGGTCCAGGTCGCGGAATTCGCGCTGGTAGGCGGCGATCTGCTCGTCGAGGCTCGGTTCCTGCGTATCGGGCATGCCGGGAGTATGGCACGCGACTCGTTGGCGTTGAAGTCCTTCGGTGTGTACAGTTAAGCATCGAACTTTAGTGTTGAAGTCTTCAGGGCTGAGCCCTACAGAGCCTAAGTAGGTGAGTGTGACCAAGGCGATGGGCGCTGCGATGCGCCGGATCCAGGCAGGGAACGTGCTGAGCGCGTTCGGGCTCGGGTTCACCGTTCCGTATCTCTATGTGTATGTGGCTCAGGTGCGGGACCTGGGCGCCGGTACGGCGGGGGCCGTGCTGGCGGTCTTCGCCATGGCCGCTCTGGTCGTCCTCCCCTTCACCGGGCGGGCCATCGACCGCCGTGGGCCGCTCCCGGTGCTGGTGGGCGCCGCGCTGCTGGCCTCCGTCGGTGCGCTGGGCATGGGGCTGGCGAGCAGTGTCGTCACCGTCGTCGGGGCGGCGGCGCTGCTCGGTGCGGGTACCGCCGTGATGCAGCCGGCGCTCGCCACGATGATCGTCTGGTGCTCGTCCCCGGAGACGCGGACCCGCGCCTTCGCGATGCAGTTCTTCCTCCAGAACCTCGGCCTGGGCATCGGTGGTCTGATCGGCGGGCAGCTCGTCGACGAGAGCCGGCCGGACAGCTTCCTGCTGCTCTTCTCGATCGAGGCCGTGATGTTCCTGGTGCTGGCGGGGATCGCCGCCACCGTGCGGGTGCCGCGTTCGCCGGCGCTCGGCCAGGCCCCCTCGGGCGGGAAGGCCGGGGGCGGGCTGCGGGCGCTGCTGGGGCACCGGGCGATGGTGCAGCTGTGCGTGCTGGGCTTCGTGCTGTTCTTCGCCTGCTACGGGCAGTTCGAGTCGGGTCTCGCCGCGTACGGCACGGAGGCCGCCGGGATCGACCCGTCGGCGCTCGGCATGGCCCTGGCCGCGAACACGGCCGTCATCGTGGTCGCCCAGTTCCTGGTGCTGCGCTTCGTGGAGCGCCGCCGGCGGACCCGGGTGATCGCGTGGGTGGGACTGATCTGGACCGTCGCGTGGCTGTTCGCCGGGTACGCGGGGCTGGGTCACGGCAGCCAGGCGATGGCGACGGCCGCGTTCATCGCGACGTACGGCCTGTTCGGGCTGGGCGAGGCGATGCTGTCGCCGACGGTGGCGCCGCTGGTGGCCGACCTGGCCCCGGAGTCGATGGTCGGTCAGTACAACTCGGCGTTCGCCCTGGTCAAGCAGCTCGCGCTGGCGGTCGGTCCGGCCGTGGGCGGGCCCATGGGGGCCGCGCTGCACGGGCCGTACATCGTGACCTTCGTGCTGTTCTCGCTGGGCATCTCGCTGCTGGCGGTACGGCTGGGCAGGCGGCTCACGCCGGCGCAGGACCACCCGTACCTGGCGGCGGCGACGAGGGTCGTGGCGCGGCACGAGCCGGAGCGGGCCGTGGAGCCGGCGGCCTGAGCCGGCACCCGGCCGGCTAGCCCGGCAGCGCGAACTCGCACCAGACCGCCTTGCCCCCTCCCGGGGTGCGGCGGCTTCCCCAGGACGAGGCGATCGTGGCGATGATCGAGATGCCACGACCCGCCTCGTCCTCCGTTTCGGCGCGGCGTCTGCGCGGGAGGTGGTCGTCGCCGTCGGTCACCTCGATGATCAGGCGCCGGTCGGTGCGGCGGAGCCGGAGCCGCATGGGCGGGGTGCCGTGCTGGAGGGAGTTGGCGACGAGCTCGCTGGTGGCGAGGACGCCCAGGTCGCGCAGCTCGACCGGGAAGCGCCAGCTGGCGAGGACGCCCGAGGCGAAGGCACGCGCGCGTGGGGCCGCCTCGACCCCGCCGAGGAGGTCGAGCGCGGCGTTGTGGAACAGCTCGGCGTCGGCTCCGCTGCGGGAGGGGTGCTGGAGGACGAGGACGGCGACGTCGTCGTCGTGCTCGGCGGTGACGCCCAGGGCGCGCAGCAGCCGGTCGCAGACGACCTGGGGGCTGCCGGTGGCGCCGGCGAGCGCGCGCTCCAGGGCGGTGACGCCTTCGTCGATGTCCTCGCGGCGGCGCTCGACCAGGCCGTCGGTGTAGAGGACGGCGGTGGAGCCGGGCGGCAGGGCGATGGTGCCGGAGGCGTGCAGCCAGCCGCCGGTGCCGAGCGGCGGGCCGGTGGGCTCCTCGGCGCGGCGGACGGTGCCGTCCTCGTCGCGTACGAGGATGGGGAGGTGCCCGGCGGAGGCGTACACGAGGCGGCCCTCGTTGGGGTCGTGGACGGCGTAGACGCAGGTGGCGATCTGGCTGGCGTCGATCTCGGCGGCGAGGCCGTCGAGGAGCTGGAGGACCTCGTGCGGCGGCAGGTCGAGCCGGGCGTAGGCCCGTACGGCGGTGCGCAGTTGCCCCATGACGGCGGCGGCCCGCACGCCCCGGCCCATGACGTCTCCGATGACGAGGGCGGTGCGGCCGGCGCCGAGGGTGATCACGTCGTACCAGTCGCCGCCGACGGCGGCGTCGGTGCCGCCGGGCTGGTAGGTCGCGGCGACGCGGAGGTCGTCGGGCTGCTCCAATTCCTGCGGCAGCAGGGACCTTTGCAGGGTGACGGCGGTCTCGCGGTGGCGGCGCTCGCTGGCCCGCAGGCGCTCGGCGGCCTCCGCGTGGTCGGTGACGTCGGCGGCGTGGACGAGGACGCCCGCGCCGGTGGACGCACGCGTGTCGACGGGCAGGCAGGTGACGGTGTACGAGCCGCCGGCCTGTGTGCGGCGGGACTTGACCGTGCGGGGCTTCCCGCTGCGCAGCACCTGGTCGAGGAGGGGCAACAGGCCCAGCTCCGCCAGCTCCGGGCAGGCGGTGGCGGCGTCGGCGCCCGTGCGGCGGGGGCCGAAGGCGGCGGCGTAGGCGTCGTTCACGTACGCGACGCGGTGGTCGGGTCCGTGGGTGAGCGCCACGAGGCCGGGGAGGCGGCCGAGGATCTCCCGTACGGAGAAGTCCTCCAGGGCGGGGACCCCGGCCCCGTCGCCGGGGGCGGGCTCGGCCTGCTGGTCGGGCTCACCCCGCGCCGCGGGTACGGAGTCGCCCCGGCGCTCCGGCGCGGCGGCGTGGCCGGTGCCGCGCGCGGCGGCGCGGCGCTGCGTACCGGGAAGCCGGGCGCTCCAACGCGTGAAGTTCACGGATCTGTATGCCTCGTGGTGTCGTTGCCGTGCTGAGTCACTCTGTGCAGGTGTGAGCCCACCTATGGTCACACGTCCAGTGTGACCGACCGCACTGACAAGGGGGGTTTGTCGCCTTCGCCGCGTCTGCGGTGAACCGGCGGCGCCGGGTGGCGGGGTGGCCGGGTGTGCCGGTCCCTACGGGTGGGCCGGACGGTGCGGCTGTGCCGCACCGTACCGGTCCCGGGGGCCTGTCAGCCGGACTTCGCCCCACCGTCCGCGGTTCCGCCCCGGAACGCCTCGTCGTCGGGTTCGGGTGGCGGGGGCCCGGCGGCGAGTTCGAACTCGGCCCGGGGGTGCTCCAGCGAGCCGAGGGAGACGATCTCCCGCTTGAAGAGTCCGGCGAGGGTCCATTCGGCCAGCACGCGCGCCTTGCGGTTGAACGTGGGGACGCGGCTGAGGTGGTAGGCGCGGTGCATGAACCAGGCCGGGTAGCCCTTGAGTTTGCGGCCGTAGACGTGGGCGACGCCCTTGTGCAGCCCGAGGGAGGCGACGGAGCCGACGTACTTGTGGGCGTAGTCCTTGAGCGGCCTGCCCTGGAGGGAGGCGGCGAGGTTCTCGGCGAGGACCTTGGTCTGGCGCACGGCGTGCTGGGCGTTGGGGGCGCAGTACGCGCCGGGGCTGCCGGCCGTGACGTCCGGGACGGCGGCGGCGTCACCGGCCGCCCAGGCGTGCTCGGTGCCCTCGACGGTGAGGCGGGGGGTGCACACGAGCCGTCCGCGCTCGTCGAGCGGGAGGTCGGTGGAGGCGAGGACGGGGGCGGGTTTCACGCCGGCCGTCCACACGACGGTACGGGTCGGGAGGCGGGTGCCGTCGCTGAGGACGGCGACGCGGTCCTCGCAGGACTCCAGCCGGGTCTCCAGCCGTACGTCGATGTTCCGGGCGCGCAGCTCGCGCACGGTGTACTTGCCCATGTCCTCGCCGACCTCGGGGAGGATCCTGCCGGTGGCCTCGACGAGGACCCATTTCAGGTCCTGTGGCTTGATGTTGTGGTAGTACCGCGCGGTGTAGCGGGCCATGTCCTCCAGTTCGCCGAGGGCCTCCACCCCGGCGTAGCCCCCGCCGACGAACACGAAGGTGAGGGCGGCGTCGCGGATGGCGGGGTCGCGGGTCGAGGACGCGATGTCCATCTGCTCGATGACGTGGTTGCGGAGCCCGATGGCCTCCTCGACGGTCTTGAAGCCGATGCCGTACTCGGCGAGGCCGGGGACCGGGAGGGTGCGGGAGATCGAGCCGGGCGCGATGACCAGTTCGTCGTAGCCGAGCCGGACGGGCCCGGTGCCCTCCTCGTCGGTGGCGAGGGTGGTGACGGTCGCCGTGCGCTTGGCGTGGTCGACGGCCTTCACCTCGCCGATGAGGATGCGGCACGAGGGGAGGACCCGGCGGAGGGGGACGACGACATGGCGTGGCGAGATGTTGCCGGCCGCCGCCTCGGGGAGGAAGGGCTGGTAGGTCATGTACGGGTCGGGTGTGACCACAGTGATCTCGGCCGTGCCGTTTCTCAGCCGGTCCTTGAGGTGCCGTTGGAGGTGCAGGGCGGTGTACATCCCGACGTAGCCACCGCCGACAACGAGAATGCGCACAGGTTCGGTCACCTTCCCATGACGCAACGGGCTCCGGGGTTTGTCCACAGGCCCGGCGAATTGTGTGACCGGAGGCAGGACGGGGCGCGGGGTGGCACGGGAGGTGCGCGGGGGCCGGTGCGCGCAGGTCAGAGGGCGGTCCGGGGGTGGTTCGGGGGTCCGGAATCGGGAGTGATCCGGTCCTTGCTCCGATCGGGGGGCGCACCGGACGGAACTACCCCTTCTGAATTGACCTCGACTCAACTATGTTCGTATGTCGTCGGGGAGCCGGGCGCTGCGCATGACCTGAGCGCGTGGCCGGGGCCCCGGACTTGTCAGGGTGGGGGAAGGTCTCCGGGGGGAGACACATCATTACCGGGGGAACATTTATGCATATGCAGGATTCGCGCTGGTCGACCGCTGTCGCTTCGGCGTCCACTTCGTCCTCTTCGTCCGCGGAGGGGTTCGGCGGTGGACTGACCGGCCGGGTGGCAGGCGGATCGGCCGGCCGTACGGCGCCGCTGCGCGTGGACGCCCAGCGGAACCTCGAGCACGTGCTGCGCGCGGCGCGTGAGGTGTTCGGCGAACTCGGGTACGGGGCGCCGATGGAGGACGTGGCGCGCAGGGCGCGGGTCGGGGTCGGCACGGTCTACCGGCGGTTCCCGAGCAAGGACGTGCTGGTGCGCCGGATAGCCGAGGAGGAGACCGCGCGGCTGACCGAGCAGGCGCGGACGGCCCTGGGGCAGGAGGACGAGCCGTGGTCGGCACTGTCCCGCTTCCTACGCACGTCCGTGGCCTCGGGCGCGGGCCGGCTGCTGCCGCCGCACGTGCTGCGCGTGGGCGTGGACGAGCCGGGTGCCGGGGCGTCCGACACGGGCTCTCAGGGCGGGCAGGGCGGTGAGCTGCGGGTGCCGCAGCAGCGGGGTGCCTCCGGCGTCCCGGCCGCGCCGGCCGTCCCCGCCGTGTCCGGGCAGCCCGAGCTGCGGGTGGTGCCGCCGCGGGCGATACCGGCGGCCGAGCTGGACGACGCGGGTGCGTCGGAGCTGCTGGAGGTCGTGGGGCGGCTCGTCGACCGGGCGCGGGAGGCGGGCGAGCTGCGCGGTGACGTGACGGTCGCGGACGTGCTGCTGGTCATCGCCACGGCGGCGCCCTCCCTGCCGGACGCGGCCCAGCAGAGCGCCGCCTCGGCCCGGCTGCTGGACATCCTCCTGGAGGGCCTCCGCTCCCGGCCCGCGTAGGGCGGCGACTCCGTGCGGGGCGGGCCGGCGGGTCCGCCCCGGAGTAGTCCCGCTCCGGGCAGCCGGGTCGCTCGGGCGCCGTTCGGCGTTCGGCGTTCGGCGTTCGGCGTTCGGCGGCGGGTGGGTGCTTGTCCTGGCCGCGGGGGCACGCACGGGCTCACCCGTTCGGGGCATGGAGGGTTCCTGCGTTCGGGTCGTTTCCCCGGACGGGTGGTTGACGGGCGCTCTCCCCCGGTCACCGCCTCTCCCCGTGGCACGCTGGCCCGGTGTCAGGGTCCGGGAGGGGTACGGGGGCTTCCGCGATGAGCGGTGAAGGGCGCGACGAGCCGGGGCGGTCGTCCGGGACGGCATCGCCACATGTCCCGCAGCAGGGCGGGCCGGGCGGTGCCCCGGTGGCGCCCGGCGGGGAGCCGGGACCCGCGGCCGTGCCCGCCCAGCGCGAGGGCGGCGGCCATGGATCGGTGCTGCCGCCGCCCGTCGAGCTGCCGCCGTCGGACGCCGAACTGGTCCGGCGGATGCGGGACGGCGACGACACCGCGTACGAGGAGCTGTTCCGCCGGCACGCGGCGGCGGTGCGGCGCTACGCCCGCACCTGCTGCCGGGACGCGCACACCGCCGACGACCTGACGGCCGAGGTGTTCGCGCGGACGCTCCAGGCGGTGCGCGGCGGCGCCGGTCCCGAACAGGCCGTCCGCGCCTACCTGCTGACGACCGTGCGCCGGGTCGCCGCCGCGTGGACGAGGACGTCCCGGCGCGAGCAGCTGGTCGACGACTTCGCGTTGTTCGCCACGGAGGCGGCCCGTGCCTCGGCGGCCCCGCTCGGCGACGCCCTGGAGGTGGGCGCCGACGTACGGGCCATGCACCAGGCGGAGCAGTCGCTCGCCATGCGGGCCTTCCGCTCGCTGCCCGAGCGGTGGCAGGCGGTGCTGTGGCACACCACCGTCGAGGAGGAGTCGCCGAGCGAGGTGGCGCCGCTGTTCGGGCTGACCGCCAACGCCACGGCGGTGCTCGCCAGCCGCGCCCGGGAGGGGCTGAAGCAGGCGTACCTCCAGGCGCATGTGAGCCGTGCGCTCACCGCCGGGGGCGACTGCGCCCGCTATGCGGACCGGCTCGGCGCCTACGCCCGGGGCGGGCTGCGGATGCGGGCGGCGCGGGGCCTGCGGGGGCACCTGGAGGAGTGCGCCCGATGCCGGCTGGCGGTGGGCGAGCTGGAGCAGGTCAACGCCGGGATTCCCGCGCTGCTGCCGGTCGCGGTCGTCGGCTGGTTCGCGGCCGGGTACGCGGTCCAGGCGGCGGGGCTCACCGCAGCCGGGGCGGCGGGTGCCGCGGGAGCGGGGGCCGGTGCCGCCGCGGCGGCCGGCGGCGCGGGAGCCGGAAGTGCCGGAGGCGCCGGGGCCGGAGGTGCCGGGGCGGCGGCGGAGGGGCTGGGCGCCCCGGCCAAGGCGGGCCTCGCGGTCACGGTGGCCGTCACGGCGGTGGCCGGCGCGGTGTGGGCGCTGTCCGGCAGCCCCTCGCCCGCACCGGAGCCCGAGGCGCGCCCGCCCGCCGCCGAGTCCGCCGTACCGCCGCCGCCCGAGCCGTCCCCGCGCCGCACCACCCCGCCACCGCCCGCCGAGCCCGCACCGGAACCGGCCCCGCCGAGCCCGCGCCCCTCCGCGCCTCCACGTCCCGCTCCGCCCGCGCGCCCCGCCCCTCCCGCACCGAGCCCCACGCGTCCCGCGCCCCCACCGGCCCCCGCGCCGAAGCCGACCCCGGCACCGTCCCCGCCCCCGGCGCCGGCCCCGGAGCGCCCGCCCGCCCCGCCGCCACCCGAGCCGCCCGCCCCGGTGGTCTACCGGGTCAACCAGCTCGACTACGGCCTCCACGGCGACCACACCGGCCCGGAGGTCCGGCTCGGCGCGTCGAGCTGGATGTGGCAGCGCTGGGGCATGTCCGTCGGAGGCAAGCGGTACGGGCACGGCGTGACCGTGCACGCCCGGTCGTCGCTGACGATCGACCTCAACCGCCGCTGCACGGTGTACGAGGCGTTCGCCGGGGTGGACGACATGGCGCTGGGGCTGGGCGCGGTGCGGTTCTCGGTGTACGGGGACGGCACCCGGCTGTGGCGGTCGCCGGTGCTCCGCGGCGGCGACCCGGCGGTGCCGCTGCGCGTCGGGATCGCGGGCCGCCGGACCGTACGGCTGGTCGTCGAGCCGGACCCGGCGGCGCCGCTCGGGTCGGTGGCGCCCGCCGACTGGGCCGAGTCCCGCATCACCTGCGGCTGAGGCGCCCCGGGGGCCCGTCGGAGCCCCCGCCCCACCGGAATCCCGGCTCCCCTGGAACGTCAAGAGCCCCGGGCCAGTCGCGGCGCCCGGCTTCAGGAGCGCTTCAGGCGCTACAAGGGCTTCAGGAGCACTTCAAGCGCTTCAGGAGCGCAGGGTGGGCCTCCGGGGCACTCCCCCCGCGACGGCGCGCTGGCGCGGGGCGGCCGAGCCGGTCCAGCAGCTGCCCCGGCGGGACAGCAGGCGGCGCAGCCACAGTTCGGTGGAGACCAGGTCGGCCAGGCCGTCCAGGGGCACCGGCTCGCCCTCGGCGGCGGCGCGCAGGGCCTTGCGGACGACCCGGGCCTCGATGAGGCCGGCGTCGGCGAGGAGCGGGGCGTCGAAGAGGGCCAGCAGCTGCGGGAGCGCGGCGCGCAGGCCGGCACGTTCGGCGGCGGCGGCCGGGGCGTGGGACGCCGTCCCCCAGCCGGGCGGCAGGTCGTGGATGCCCGCGCCCGCGAGGACGGTGCGCAGGACGGCGGCGCGGGCGCCGGGCTGGACGCGCAGCGATTCCGGGAGGTCGCGGCAGGCGCGTACGACCTGGTTGTCGAGGAAGGGCGAGTGGAGCCGCTGGCTGCGGACCTCGGCGGCCTGCTCCAGGACGCGGTGGTCGGCGGCGAACCGCGCGAGGGCGGCACGCGCGCGTGCCTCGCCCGGCCGCTGGACCGAAGTGGGCCTGGTGGCGGCCTGGTTGAGGCGAACCGATACTTCGGCGAGCGCCTCGCCGGTCAGCCAGCGGGCGGCCGGGCCGGGGCGGGCCCAGGCGAGGGAGGCGAGGGAGGCGGAGAGCGGGCCGTTCACGGCGGGCGACACGGACCGGTTGGCGGCCAGCAGCCGGTCGGCGGCCGATTCCAGTCCGGCGCGGTAGGGCGTACGGGCCAGCCGGCGGGCCGCCCGGTAGACGGTGAGGGGCACGAGCAGCGAACCGGCGGTCGGGCCGCTGGCCTTGGCGAGCGCGGTCACGGGGCGCAGCAGGTGGCGCCGTCTGCGGTCCATCAGCAGGTCGGCCAGGCGCGCGGGGTGGGCGTCGAGCACCTGGCGTGCGCCGTGTCCGGTGAAGTGGTCGGCGCTGCCCGCCGCGAGGCGCCGCCGGTGCCGTTCGGCGGCCACCAGGGAGGGCCCGGGTTCGTCGGTGAGGGGCCCTTCGAGCGTGGCGTACGGGAGGGCTTCCTCGGACGCGGCGACCACCACGTGGTGCAGGCGCGGGTTCTCGGCGACGGCGCGGGCGCGGGCCCGTTCCGCCTCGGCGTCGCGCCCGCCGGTGGCCAGGTCGTTGAAGGTGACGGCGAGCAGCCGTTCGCCCGCGCCGGTGCCGTGGCCCAGGATCGTGCCGGGTGCGCCGGGCAGGCCGGCCGCGAGGAGGGCGAGGGTGCCGGAGGCGCTGCCGCCGGACAGGTCGGCGCCGATGCCGGGCACGGGTGCCCCGCGCGCGGCGCGCCGTTCGGCGGGGCCCATGCCGGGGACGGGGCCGGGGTCGGGCGGCAGGGTCATGGGCGCGTGGCGGGGGGCGGTGAGCCGGGCCCGTACCGCCTCGACGAGCGCGTCCCGTACGCCGTCCACCGCCCGGTCGGGGTCGACCTGGGGTGCCGCGACGGCGAGGGAGGCGACCGGTTCGTAGCCGGTGATCTCCCGCGAGCCCTCGCGCAGCACGAGCGCGTGGCCGGGCGGTACGCGTTTGACGCCGGCGTACGGGGTCGAGTCGCGCAGCGCCTCGGGTGTCTCGGGGCAGGCGAGGAGGGCGGCGAGGTGGCCAATGTCGAGCTGGGCCTCGATGAGGTCGGCGAGGGGGAGGGCGGCGGTGGCGTACGCGGTGCCGCCGGCCCACGGGGTGTGGAAGACGGGCCGGGCGCCGGCGAGGTCGCCGAGGACGGTGATGCGGCGGCCGACCTGGACGACGGCGGTGTAACTGCCGGGCCATGCCGTCAGGTGGCGCATGGCGCCGCCGCGCGCGGCGAGCAGCCCGACTCTCAGCCGGTCGTCGTCGGCGGCGCAGCAGCCGAGGACGGCGAGCCGGATCGTGGGCGGGTGGGCGCCGGGGCCGGGCGGCGGGGCGACGGTGACGACCCGGATCTCGTCGGGGCGCCAGTCGCCCACCGCCCACAGCGGATCGGGGTCGCCCCACAGGAGTTGGGCGCCGACGGGGTGGACCGTCCGGTTCTCGTCGTCGGAGCCCACCGCGCCGGCGGTGGCGAAACCCGCGCCGGGGCCTGCCCCGTAACCGCCCCCGGACCCGTAACCGCCCCCGTAACCGCCCCCGTAACCGCCCCCGGACCCGTGACCGGACCCGTGGCCGAGGCCGTTGCCCGTCCCGTTTCCCGTGCCGTTCCGGGTGCCGGGGCCGGTCCCGAAACGCGCGGCGACACTGCTCCACCCCACCAGCCACCGCATCGCCGCCTCCACAGGCTGTGGACAACCCAGCACCTTTGATGGAGACATGCTGCCACGACAATGGCGTACCGGAGGGGCTGCGAACCGCGCCCCGTGAAATGGGAACGCGCCCCTGGCATGTGGCCGACGGGCGACAACACCCGCCGCTTCACCGGTGGTTCGACGGCGCCACCCGGCGTTCACCGATGCACCACCGGCGGACCACCGTCGGTCCGCTCCGGGGCACCGGCTGTCGACTCTCCGGGCGCGACCGTACGACGGGAGCCGTGTCCACCCGGCGAGGGGCAGCATTCGGCCAATCTCCGCGCACGGACCACCCGTACATTTCCCGGCACACTCACCCACAGTGCCCAGCCCGGGAGGCGCTGTCCGCCCCCCGGACCGGTCCGCCGCCCGCGGGGATGAGGGCGGCGGTCTCCCCCAGCCCGCCGCTTCCAGTACGGCGGGCCGACCCACGCGTCACCCATGGAAGCGCTCCCTCACCTGGCGGACCAGAGCGCACGGGCGGGCGCACGGCCACACACCGGGAGCACGGCCCCGGCACGGCCGGCCGGCCCCGGTGCGCGCGCCGTCCGCGCCGGGCGGGGCGGCGCCCGGGCGCCCCCACCGCGCAGCGCCCGCGCACCGTGAAGGGGCACGAGCCGCCGCACGACCACCCGTACGCACAACAATCTCGCCATACGGAACACCGCCCCTTAACGGTGGGGATGCGGCGAACTACGCTGGGTTTACGAATGCCGCGCGCCTATGCCTGGCGTCGCGGCGGCCGTCTGGGTCGAGGGGTGGCGCATGTCCAGGGAGCAACGCGGGCCGAACGAGAAGCTCGGCACCGTTCTCGCCCTCGCGGGAATCAGCAACGCCGGCCTGGCCCGGCGGGTCAACGACCTCGGGGCGCAGCGCGGACTGACCCTGCGGTACGACAAGACGTCGGTCGCCCGGTGGGTGTCGAAGGGCATGGTGCCGCAGGGCGCCGCCCCGCACCTGATCGCGGCGGCGATCGGGCAGAAGCTGGGCCGCCCCGTCCCGCTGCACGAGATCGGCCTGGCCGACGCCGACCCGGCCCCCGAGGTGGGCCTGGCCTTCCCGCGCGACGTGGGCGAGGCGGTGCGGTCGGCGACCGAGCTGTACCGGCTGGACCTGGCGGGGCGGCGGGCCGGCGGTGGCGGGATCTGGCAGTCGCTGGCCGGTTCTTTCGCGGTCAGCGCGT
The DNA here is from genome assembly GCF_043079975.1 of Streptomyces sp. NPDC015131. Lineage (NCBI taxonomy): Bacteria > Bacillati > Actinomycetota > Actinomycetes > Kitasatosporales > Streptomycetaceae > Streptomyces > Streptomyces sp. NPDC015131. The sequence goes on from NZ_JBIBVB010000010.1 coordinate 12,725, forward strand.
ATGCGACGCCCGCCTCCCGGTGGCTCATAACCCCGGCCGACTCGTCGGTGGAGCGGTCGGTGGCCGCCGCGCCGGACGGGGCGCCGGACGGCGCGGCCGACGAGAGCGGCCCGGTGCGAGTGGGCCACAGCGACGTGGCGAAGCTGCGGGAGGCCGCGGAGGACGCGCGCCGCTGGGACTCCAAGTACGGCGGCGGGGACTGGCGTTCCTCGATGGTGCCCGAGTGCCTGCGGGTCGACGCGGCGCCCCTGCTCCTCGGGGCGTACTCGGACGAGGTCGGCCGGGCGCTGTTCGGGGCGACCGCCGAGCTGACCAGGCTGGCCGGCTGGATGGCCTTCGACACGGGCCAGCAGGAGGCGGCGCAGCGCTACTACATCCAGGCGCTGCGCCTCGCGCGGGCCGCCGCCGACGTGCCCCTCGGGGGGTACGTCCTGGCGTCGATGTCGCTCCAGGCCACCTACCGGGGCTTCGCGGACGAGGGCGTGGACCTGGCGCAGGCCGCGCTGGAGCGCAACCGGGGCCTGGCGACCGCGCGGACCATGTCGTTCTTCCGGCTGGTGGAGGCGCGGGCGCACGCCAAGGCCGGGGACGCCGCGGCGGCCGGGGCGGCGCTGCGGGCGGCGGAGGGGTGGCTGGAGCGGTCCCGGGAAGGCGACGCGGACCCGTCGTGGCTGGGTTTCTACTCGTACGACCGGTTCTGCGCGGACGCCGCCGAGTGCTACCGGGACCTCAAGGCGCCGCGCCAGGTGCGCCGCTTCACGGAACAGGCGCTGTCGCGGCCGACGGAGGAGTACGTCCGCTCGCACGGGTTACGGCTGGTGGTGAGCGCCGTGGCCGAGCTGGAGTCGGGCAACCTGGACGCCGCGTGCGCGGCGGGCACGCGCGCGGTGGAGGTGGCGGGCCGGATCTCGTCGGCGCGCACCACCGAGTACGTACGCGATCTGCTGCACCGGCTGGAGCCGTACGGGGACGAGCCCCGGGTCGCGGAGCTGAGGGAGCGGGCGCGCCCGCTGCTGATGACCCCGGCGTGAGCCCGGGGCCGTACGGGTCCCCCGGAGGCCGTCCCCGGCGCGGACCCGGGGTCACCGCGTCCCACCTGCTGCGTGGCATGTTTAGGGCCATTGACAGTGGGCCAGTGCACTATCTGGGGTGGGAGGTGGCAGAGGTGTCCGCGTACGGCAGTGAGGGCTTCGGGCGTGTCGACTGCGACGTGCTCGTGATCGGCGGCGGGATCGTCGGGCTGTCGACGGCGTACGCGATCACCCGTGCCGCGCCCGGCACGCGCGTGGTGGTGCTGGAGAAGGAGCCGGGTCCGGCGCGGCACCAGACCGGGCGCAACAGCGGGGTGATCCACAGCGGCATCTACTACCGGCCGGGCTCCCTCAAGGCGCGGTACGCGGTGCGGGGCGCCGCGGAGATGGTGAAGTTCTGCGCGGAGTACGGCCTGCCGCACGAGGTGACGGGCAAGCTGATCGTGGCCACCGGGCGGGACGAGCTGCCCCGGCTGCACGCCCTGGTCCAGCGCGGCCGGGAGAACGGCATCCCGGTGCGGGAGCTGGGCCCGGCCCAGATCACCGAGTACGAACCGGGTGTGCGCGGCCTGGCCGCGATCCACGTCGGCACCACGGGCGTGTGCGACTACGGGGCGGTGGCGGCGCGGCTGGCGGAGGAGTCCCGGGCGGACATCCGGTACGGCGCGGAGGTCACCGCCGTGGACCGGCGCCCCTGGGGGGTCGCCGTGCGGACGGCGGACGGGGCGATCGTCCGCGGGCGGGCGCTGGTGAACTGCGCGGGGCTGCACTGCGACCGGGTCGCCCGGCTCGCCGGCGACGACCCGGGCATGCGGATCGTCCCCTTCCGGGGGGAGTACTACGAGCTGGCCCGGCCCGAGCTGGTGCGGGGCCTGGTGTATCCGGTGCCGGACCCGGCGTTCCCGTTCCTGGGCGTGCACCTGACGCGCGGTATCGACGGGGGCGTCCACGTCGGGCCGAACGCGGTGCCCGCGCTCGGCCGTGAGGGGTACGCCTGGTCGGTGGTCCGCCCCCGGGAGCTGGCCGGGACGCTGGCGTGGCCCGGTTCCTGGCGGATCGCCCGCCGCCACTGGCGGTACGGGGCGGGGGAGCTGCACCGGTCGGTGTCGAAGCGGGCGTTCACCGAGGCGGTGCGGAGGCTGCTCCCGGAGGTGGAGCCCGAGGACCTGCGCCGCGCCCCGGCGGGGGTCCGCGCGCAGGCGGTGCTCCGGGACGGCGCGCTGGTGGACGACTTCCTGATCCGCGAGGCCCCCCGGACCGTCCATGTGCTCAACGCGCCGTCCCCGGCGGCGACGGCGTCCCTGCCGATCGGACGGGAGGTGGCCCGCCGGGCGCTGGCGCACCTGGCGTGACGGCCCCCGGCCGGTCCCGCACGCCCCCGGCCGGCCCCGCACAGCCCCGGCCCACCGGCCCCCGGCCCCGGCTCCGGCCCCCGCCATGGCCTGACCACCCGACCGAGCCCCGTCCACCGCCCCGGCCCCGGCCCCCGGCCACGGCCTGACCGCCCGGCCGATGAGCCGGCCCCCGGCCCCCGCCCCCCCCCCCAAGCCCCCGCCCCCCCCCAAGCCCCCGGCCCTGGCCGGAGCGGCCCTCCGCCGGGGGGCCCGTAGAATCGGGGCATTGTGTCTGACTCCCGTGAATCCGCCCCGGAAACCGCTCCGGAGACCGCCGCCCAGCCCCGTCCCAAGGGCGAGCCCCGCTTCCCCGAGGGCCCCGCGCCCGACCCCGCCGGCTCGCACTTCGAGCGGCGGATCCGCAGCTTCCAGCCCCGGCGCAGTCGCGTCACGCCCGGGCAGGGCGAGGCGCTGCGGCGGCTGTGGGGCACCTGGGGCCTGGACATCGACGGGCAGCGGACCCTCGACCTGGACGAGATGTTCGGCGGCCTTCCGGTCGTGCTGGAGATCGGGTTCGGGATGGGCGAGGCCACCGCGCAGATGGCGGCCGACGACCCGTCGACGGGCATCCTCGCGGTGGACGTGCACACCCCCGGCCAGGGCAACCTCCTCGCGCTCGCGGAGAAGGCCGGCCTGGAGAACGTGCGGGTGGCCAACGGCGACGCGATCATCCTGCTGCGGGAGATGCTGGAGCCCGCCGCCCTCGACGGCGTACGCGTGTACTTCCCCGACCCCTGGCCCAAGAAGCGGCACCACAAGCGCCGGCTGATCCAGCCGGAGTTCCTGAACCTGGTGGCCACCCGGATGAAGCCCGGGGCGGTGCTGCACTGCGCCACCGACTGGGAGCCGTACGCCGAGCAGATGCTGGAGGTCCTGGACGCGCGCCCGGACTTCGCCAACACCGCGCCCGGTGGCGGTTTCGCGCCGCGCCCCGCGTTCCGGCCGCTGACCCGTTTCGAGGGGCAGGGCCTGGACAAGGGTCATGTGGTGCACGACCTGCTGTTCCGGCGGGTCTGAGCGGCGGGCACCAGCCGGCTCGCGCGCCGGGCACCAGCCGTCGTCCGCGCCGGGTGTGCGCCCGGCACCAGCCGTCGTCCGCGCCGGCTCGCGCGCCGGGCACCAGCCGTCGTCCGCGCCGGCTCGCGCGCCGGGCACCAGCGGTCCTGCGCTCCGGGTGCCGCAGCTGTAGCAATGCCGTCGCGCACTGTCAGTGCCGGTCGTTAGGGTCGATCGCGTGTCCCACTCGTCTACGCAGTACCAGTCGCCGTTCCCGGCCGTCCCGGCGTATGAACCGCAGCCGTCGTTCGACGCCGTGCCGGAGCGTGCCCGCTGGCACTACCGGCCCCGCCACCGCTTCTGGCGCAGCCGGGCGGTGCGGGCGTCCGCGGTCGTCCTCGTGCTCGCGCTGTGCGGGCTGGTGATCCTCGCGCTGGTGCGGGAGCAGACCGGCACGGAGGGCTTCCTCGTCGGGCTGGGCCTCGCGCTGCTGCCCGTTCCGCTGCTGATGGCGGCGTTCCGCTGGCTGGACCGGGTGGAGCCGGGCCCCTGGCGGAACCTGCTCTTCTCGTTCGCGTGGGGCGCGTGCGCCGCCGCGCTGGTCGCCATCGTCGCCAACACCTTCGCGACCCGCTGGATAGCCACGGCCACGGCCGACCCGGCGTCCGCGGACACGCTCGGCGCCACCGTCATCGCGCCCGTGGTGGAGGAGAGCGCCAAGGCCGCCGCCGTGCTGCTGGTGTTCGTGTTCCGCAGACGGGAGTTCACCGGGATCGTCGACGGGGTGGTGATCGCCGGGTTCACGGCGACCGGCTTCGCCTTCACCGAGAACATCCTGTATCTGGGCAACGCCTTCGGGGAGGACCAGGAGTTCGGGACGTCGGGTTTCGCGTCCGTCACGGCGGCGACGTTCTTCGTCCGGATCGTGATGTCCCCGTTCGCGCACCCGCTGTTCACCGTGCTCACCGGCGTGGGCTTCGGCATCGCGGCGGCGGCCGCGCGCGGCCGGCGCGTACGCCGGGTGGCGCTGCCGGTGCTGGGGCTCGCCCTGGCCATGGGCATGCACGCGTTGTGGAACGGGTCGGCGGCGCTCGGGCCGTGGGGCTTCTACGCGGTGTATGGGGCGTTCATGCTGCCGGCGCTCGGGCTGCTGACGTGGCTGGCGATATGGTCCCGCCAGCGCGAGTTGCGCACGATAGCGGGCGAGCTCCCGGCGTACGCGTCGGCGGGCTGGCTGACGCCCGCCGAGCCGCCGGCGCTCTCCTCGATGCGGGCGCGGGCGCTGGCCCGGGGGTACGCGGCGCGCTGCTTCGGCCCGGCGGCGGCTCGCGCGGTCGGCGAGTACGAGGCGTTCGCGACATCGCTGGCGTTCCTGCGCCACCGGGCGCGCCGGGGGACGGTGGGCCACGACTTCATGGCGCGCGAGCAGGAGTTGCTGCACCACCTGTGGCAGCGCAAGGAGGTCGCGGGGCCGGCGCTGACGTACGCGGCGCGGGCGACCGGCCGGGTCCGGACGCCGCCTCCGCACCTGGACTACGGCGGCTACAACCCGTACCGCTTCTAGGGCGGGCCGGGCCATACCGGCAGCCCTGGCGTCGGGGGGTGTGCCGCCAGGGCTGCCGGGGTCGGGGCGCGGGTGGGCGCAGGGGCCAGGAGTGGGAAATGTGCGAGGTGCCCGCGACGGGGCGGGGGATCAGACGGAGAGGCCCTTGCCGCGCAGCCAGGCGAGCGGGTCGATGCCGTCGCCGCCCGGGGTGTGCACCTCCAGGTGCAGGTGCGGCCCGGTGACATTGCCGGTGGCGCCGACCCGGCCGATGGTCTCGCCGGTGCCGACCGTCTGACCGGCGCCGACCGTCATGGACGACAGGTGGCAGTACCAGACCTCGGTGCCGTCCTCCAGCTCCAGCACGATGCGGTAGCCGTAGGAGCCGGACCAGCCGGCCGACTTGACGGTGCCACCGTGGACGGCCTTGGCGGGGGTGCCCGTGGGGGCGGCGAGGTCGAGGCCGGTGTGGTAGCCGGAGGACCACATGTTGCCGGCCTGGCCGTAGGTGGAGGTGATGGTGTACGAGGAGGTCGGGAGCGACCAGCTGCCGGCGAGCTTCGCGAGCCGCTCCTCCTCGGCGGCCTTCGCCTTGGCGGCGGCCTCGGCCTTGGCGGCGGCTTCCGCCTTCGCCTTCTCGTCGGCGGCCTGCTTCTGGGCGGCGGACTGCTGGGCCTTGGCCTGGGCGGCGGCCTGTTCGGCGGCGGCGGTCTCGGCGGCGGCCTTCGCCTCGGCGTCGGCGGTGGCCTGCTGCTGCTCGGCCTGCTGGAGGATGCGGGCGCGCAGGGCCTCGCCGGCGTCGGCGGCGCTGCTGCTCTGCTGCGCGGCGGTGTCCCGGTCGCCGCCGGCGGTGAGGTTGGCCGCGGTGAGCGGTCCGCCGTCGGTCCCGTCGGCCGCGCCTCCGTCCCCGTCGCCGTCACCGGAGTCGGTGTCGTCGGAGATCAGGGAGCCGATGCCGGGCAGGGCCTCGGCGTCGGGGAGGTTGTCGGTGACGATGTCCGGCAGGGATATGGAGACCGCCGGCTTGTCCTGCGCGGTGGCCATGCCGCCCGCGCCGACCGCCGCGATGACGCCCACGCCGAGGACGGTGGAGCTGCGGGCGAGTCCGCCGCGCTGCTTGGCCACCCGGTGCCGGCCCCGGACGGGGCGGACGGACTCCTCGGTGGGGTTCCACTCCTCCCACTGCCCGTTTACGGGTGCGGCGTCCGGGGCACCCGACGTGCTGAAGGATCCGGTGGAACCGAGGGGAGCTGCGGGGGCAGGGCTGTTGGACGCCACGGAGGCGTACTCCTTTCCTTCCTTCTCGCCTACCGGGTTAGCTGACGGGTTCGGAGCAGGAAGGTCTCCTACGGGCCCTGTTCGGCCCGATTCACCCCATGGTGGTGGTTCCCCGGTTCCCTTGCGGAATTCGGCGCACGCGCACGGTGCCGTCTCTGGCGACGGCTGGGACGACCGCGCTGCGTTATCGAACGTTAATAGACGCAGGCTCCGGATTCCAAGCCGTTCCTACTGATCATTAACCACGAAACCGGGGGACGTACCCGCCCACAGCGGGGCACATCCGGGCGAGTTGATCGCGCATCAGAAACATGCATCCGCCACAGTTGTTCTGACGGTTCGTCATATGTTATGCGCAGGGGCGCCCGCCGACTACGCACCGTACGGACGGCGGAAAACACCACGCGCCCTTCAGGGCACGACCGGGATCGTGCGCCGCCGCTCCGGCTGGCCCTGCGCCGGCCGGGCGACCGCCAGCAGCGCCATGTCGTCGGTCGCCCCGCCGCCGGTGTGCCGCCGCACATCGCCCACCAGGGCGTCCAGCACCGCGTCCGGCCCGGGGAACAGCCGCCCCGTCAGCCGGGCCACCGGGTCGTAGAAGACCCCCCGCGCGTCACGCGCCTCCGACAGCCCGTCCGTGTAGAGGAGGAGCGTCGCGCCCGCCGGGTACGGCGCCTCGAACGCCCGGTCCGGCCACGTTGCCAGGTCCGCCATGCCCAGGGGCAGCGCCGGCACCGCCTGCTCCAGCGGCTCGACGCTCCCGTCCGCGTACAGCATCAGCGGTACGGGGTGCCCCCGGTCGAGCACCCGCACCACGTCCTGGCCCCGGGGGATCTCCGCCAGCACCGCCGTGGTGAACCCCTCGAAGGCGTCCAGGCCGTCCCGCCGCGTCCCCTCCCGCGCCAGCGCCCGCTCCAGCCGCTGCGCCACGCCCTCCAGCGAGCTCTCCTGCTCGGCCGCCTCCCGGAACGCCCCGATCACCACCGCCACGGCCTCGACCGCGCCCATGCCCTTGCCCCGTACGTCCCCCACCACCAGCCGCACCCCGAACGGCGTGTCCTGCACCGCGAACAGGTCGCCCCCGATGAACGCGTCCGCCTGCGCCGCCTCGTACCGCGCCGCCACCTGCAGCCCGCCGATCCGCTCGGCGGGCGTCGGCAGCACGGCCCGCTGCGCCGTCTCGGCGATCACCCGCGCCGACGCGAGCCGCTCCCCGCTGCGCCGCACGACCCGGTTGATCAGCAGCGCCAGCCCGGCCACCACGAGCACCGTGAGGATCTCGGTGAGGTTCTGCGTGTCGTCCTGGTACGCCTTGCCCAGGTGCAGCCCCCACATGGCCAGCACCGCGAACAGCCCGGCCAGCAGCGTGGCGCGGGCGGTGAACAGCGGCGCGGCGACCAGCGGGGCCGCGACGAACAGCGGTACGGCGGTGAACCGCGCCGGGGTCGTCAGGTCGTACACCACCCCGCCCGCGATCAGCAGCGCGGGCAGTGCGCTCACGAACCCCCGGGCCCACGCCCGCTCCCCGCCGTCGTCGCCGTCCCGCGCTCGCTGCCCCACCACTGGCCTCCTGCCCGGTCCGCCCACGGCTGCGGACGGTACCGCGCGCCACCCCACCGGAGCGGAGCCGCGCCGCACGGCGCCCCACCCTCCGCCGTCCGAGCGACGAGGCCCCGCGCCCCTCCCGGGACGCGCGAGCACGACGAAGGCCCGGTGCGCAATGCACCGGGCCTTCGTCTTCAGTAGCGGGGACAGGATTTGAACCTGCGACCTCTGGGTTATGAGCCCAGCGAGCTACCGAGCTGCTCCACCCCGCGTCGGTGAACACCACCCTACGCCATCCGGCGCACGATCCCCAATCCATTGCCCGCCCGGGCCCCCGGAGCGGGCCGGAGGGCGGGCGTGCCACCCTGGACGACCGCGTCAACGTCGCGTCAAGAGGGCGTCGCGGGCGCGGCGGACGGGGAGGGACGGATGGCTGGGACGGACACGCCCGAGGCGTACCTGAGCGGGTACGACGGGATCATCGCCGCCGCCTGCGCCACCGGCAGACGGCTGAGCCGGGACGAGCTGGAGGCGCTGCGGGCGCAGGGCGAGCGGGCGGCGGAGGCGGGGCTCGGGCTGCGGGCCCTCGTACGCGCCCACCTCTGTGCCGCCCAGGAGGTGTCGGCGCGGCTGCGCGGCCGGGAGGCGGACCACCTGCTCGTGGCGGTGGAGCAGGCGGTGGACGCCTTCGCCGAGGGCCATGAGCGGGCGCAGCGGCTGGCGATCCGGCAGCAGGAGGCGGCCCGCCGGGAGTTCATCGACGACCTGCTGCACGGCCGCACCGACGCCGGCCGGCTGGCCGAGCGGGCGGCCCGCTTCGGCCTGCTGCTGTCGCACGCGCACGCGGTCGCCGTCGCCGAGGGCCCGGAGCCGTACGAGGACGGCTACGCCGTCACACGCGGCGTCGAGGCGTCGCTGGGCGCCCGTTTCGGCGACCGGCGCACCCTGCTGACCACCAAGAACGGGCGGCTGATCTGCATCGCGCCCGCCGACGAGACGGACGTGCTGTCCTTCTTCGCCAAGCAGGCGTACGCGGCGACGGACGGCGGCCGGGTCGCCATCGGGCGCTCCCACCCGGGGGTCGGCGGCGTCGTCCACTCGTACGAGGAGGCGCTCAACGCCCTCGACCTGGCGGCCCGGATGCAGCTGGAGGGCCCGGTGCTGCGCGCCGCCGACCTGCTGGTGTACCCGGTCCTCACCCGCGACCGGCAGGCGATGGCCGACCTGGTCCGCTCGGTGCTCGGCCCGCTCCAGGGCGCCCGGGGCGGTGCCCGCCCGCTGATCGACACGCTCACGGCGTACTTCGACACCGGCTGCGTCTCCGCCGAGGCCGCCCGCCGGCTGTCGCTGAGCGTCCGGGCCATGACGTACCGCCTGGACCGCATCCACCGCCTGACGGGCGCCGACCCGGGCGACCCCGTGGACCGCTACACCCTCCAGACGGCCGTCATCGGCGCCCGCCTCCTCGACTGGCCGGACCAGGAGCTCTAGAGCACGGCCGGTGTGACGCGGCACACAGAGGGGCGGCGATGATTCCGCCCCGGTCGGCCGGTCGACAGTGCAGCATCACCTCACCAGCCGGACCGGACCAGAAACGGGGCACTGATGACGACCACGGCCAAGGGACCCGCGAGCTACTTCCCCTCCATCGAGAAGAAGTACGGCCGCCCGATCGCGGACTGGCAGGAGCTGATCCGCTCCTCCCCGCTGACCAAGCACATGGAGCTGGTCGCCTGGCTCAAGTCCGAGCACGCCCTCGGCCACGGCCACGCCAACGCCCTGGTCGCGTACACCCTCGCGGAGGACAGCACGCCCTGACCGCCCCCCGGAACACCGAAGCGCCCCGCCCGGCACAAGGCGGATTCCAGCGGTCGTCGCGACACGGGTTGAGTGCCGCAACGGTGTCGGCTGCGGCGGTGATCAGTGTTGCCAGTCGGTCTCGCCGCCCGGGCCGACCAGGACGGGGTCGATTCCCGAGCCGGTGAGGTGCCACGACTCGTGGTCGGGGTCCGGTTCGACGCTGAGCCGAGTGCCGTCATCGAAGCCGAGAGACAGGGTGCCTTGCCCGGTGACCTCGGCTTCGGTGACGGACTTGGCAAACAGGCCGAGCAGCGGCGCCAAGGACGGTCCGGTGGCCGGCGTCAGGAGGGTCTGCCGGCCCGAGGTGTCTGTGAGGGTGAACGGCGTCTCGATGACGAGCTCGCCGTCGACGCGGATGCGGCCGTCCGGGGCGTCATCGGTGAAGCTGATCCGGACCTGGTGGTCGAAGGCCGTGCGCGTGACACGAGTGCCGACCAGCTCCGCCGGTACTTTCACCGCTCCCCCTGTCGCGGTTGTGCCGTGTGCCGACGGCACACCGACGACCGGCTCTCTTGGGCCTCGAGCAGTGTAGACAGGCGCTCGGCCGGCCGGGTCTCGGGACGGGGCCGGCCCGGTCTCCGGACGGGGCCGGCGCGACTCGGCGCGGGCCTCGGCGGCATGAGCGCGGGCTGAGCGGTTCTCTTCTTCGTTGCGTTGGTCGGGCGTTGCGATGACCGCTGGAACCCGGGCAAAGACCGGACGGGGCGTTTCTGTGCGGCCGCGTCCTGTGGCTACGGAGCAGCATCGAGGTGCCTGCGCAGCTCCGCCTCGATCTCCTCCTCGTCCCCCTGGGACGGCAGCGGCCACGGCTCCTGTTCACCGTTCGCCATGGCGAGGCTGCCGGCGAAGCGGACCAGATGCGTGGCGGGCACGAAGGAGTCCCGGAGCCAGCGTGCGAAGACAGCCGCTTCACCCGCCGTCACATCGGTCAGGGTGATGAAGGCGTACTCGGCGTGCGGCAGCGCGGCGGTCCCGTCGATCCAGACGCCCGGCGTCACCTCGACCTCGAAGTCCAGGACGGTCATCTGGTGAAGGGCCGAGGTGCGGTGCTCCACGGTCAGGCCCGGAAACGCCTGGCTCAGCGCCCGCTCCAGGGAGCCGAGGTCCGCCCGCCAGGACCCGGGCGCGTCCTTTGGAGGTGAGAAGGCGAAGTTGGTACGGGTGTTCCGTTCAGCGGCCACGGTCCCCCAGCTTCACCGAATGGGACTGTTGTCGGTCCGCCGACTGCGCCGTGCACAACGCGGCGGTACGAGGGGCTGCCTGCCCCGGCCGTGAAGCGGCCGGGGCTCAGCTTGCCGGTCGGATGCCCTGGTGGGCTCCCGACCCGGTAGGCCGTGTGGGACTCGAACCCACAACCAACGGATTAAAAGTCCGCTGCTCTGCCAATTGAGCTAACGGCCCTCGCGGAGTTACCCCAGAGCATAGCCCCAAGGCGCCCGGCATCCGATCGGGTATCGGATCACCGGAGGCGCTCAACGGGGCAGGGCCCGTACCTCGGTGCGAGATACGGGCCCTGCTCGGCGGTGTGCGCCCGGTGGTGCGGGTCAGCCGTTGCGCTTCCAGCGCGGCTTGTCGTCGCGGCGGCCGAAGGAGGAGGAGCCGGAGCCGCCTCGGTGGTCGTCACGGCGGCCGTACGGGCGCTCGTGGCCGCCGGAGCGGAAGCCGCCGCCCGAGGGGCGGTCGTCACGGCGGTCGCGGTTGTACGGGCGGTCGCTGCCGCGGTGGCCGCCGGTGTGGCGGTCGTCGCGGCGGTCGTCACGGCGGAACCCACCGGACGGACGGTCGTCGCGGCGGAAGCCACCGGACGGACGGTCGTTGTCCCGGCGGAAGCCGCCCGAGGGACGGTCGTTGTCGCGGCGGAAGCCACCGGACGGACGGTCGTTGTCGCGACGGAACCCGCCGGAGGGACGGTCGTTGTCGCGACGGAAGCCACCGGACGGACGGTCGTTGTCGCGACGGAACCCGCCACGGTCGTTGTCCCGGCGGTCGTCACGGCGGTCGTCGCGGCGGAACCCGCCGGACGGACGGTCGTCGCGGTCACGGCGCTCGTACCCGCCCCGGTCACCCCGGTCGTCGCGGCGGTCGCGGCGCTCGTAGTTGCCCCGCTCGTCACGGCGCTCGCGGCGCTCGTACGAGGACGGGCGCTCCTCCCGCACCTGCTGGGCCGGCACGGACGCGACCGCGGCCTGCACCTCGGCCTCGGCGGCCTCGGTCACCTCGGCGACCGCGGCCTGCGGGTCGTCGCCCCGCTCGCGGGCGGCACGGGCGACCAGGCGGTCGGCCTCCTCGCGCAGCTCGACGGCACGGCGCTGGAGGCGCTCCAGCTGCTGCGTGAGGTCGGCGACCTCGCGCTCGGCCTGCTTGGCGGCGTTGTTCGCGGAGTCGGCCTGCACCTCGGTCAGCGACCGGGCGCCGGTGATCTCGGCGACCTCCGGGTCGAACGCCCCGGCCCCGCCCACGATGTGGCGCGTGGCGTCGACGCCCGCGTCCTCCATCAGGCGGAAGATCTGGCGGCGCTGGTGCGGCAGGGCCAGCGACACGACCACGCCGGACTTGCCCGCACGGGCCGTACGGCCGGAACGGTGCAGGTAGTCCTTATGGTCGCCGGCCGGGTCCACGTTCAGGACGAGGTCGATGCCGTCGACGTGGATGCCGCGGGCGGCGACGTCGGTGGCGACGAGCGCGTTGACGTAGCCCTTCTTGAAGTCCTCCAGGACGCGGGTGCGGGCGCCCTGCGTCATGCCGCCGTGCAGGGCGTCGGCCTTCACGCCGGTGTCCTGCAGCTGCTCGGCGATCCGGTCGGCACCGAGCTGGGTGCGGACGAAGATGATGGTGCGGCCCTTGCGGGCGGCGATCGCGGCGGTGACCGGCGCCTTGTCCTTGGGCTTCACGACCAGGACGTGGTGGGTCATCGTCGTGACGGCACCGGCGGACGGGTCGACCTCGTGCGTGACCGGGTTGACCAGGTAGCGCTTGACGAGGCTGTCGATCTCGTTCTCCAGCGTGGCGGAGAACAGGAGGCGCTGGCCGCCCACGGGCACCTGGTCCAGCAGCTCGGTGACCTCGGGCATGAAGCCCAGGTCGGCCATCTGGTCGGCCTCGTCGAGGACCGCGATCTTCACGGCCTCGAGCGAGCAGGCGCCGCGGTTGATGATGTCGCGCAGCCGGCCCGGGGTGGCGACGAGGATGTCGACGCCGCGCTCCAGGGCGTAGATCTGGTTGCCCATCGACGTACCGCCGCAGACGACCTTCATCTTGAGGCCGAGGACGTCGCCGTACGGCTGGAGGGCGTCCGCCACCTGCATGGCGAGCTCACGGGTCGGGGTGAGGATGACGCCGCGGGGCTTCTTCTTCTCGGTGTGGCCGCCGGCCAGGGTGGCCAGCAGCGGCAGGCCGAAGGAGAGGGTCTTGCCGGAGCCGGTACGGCCGCGGCCGAGGATGTCCTTGCCGGCCAGGGCGTCCGGGATGGTCGCGGCCTGGATCGGGAAGGGGGTGGTCACGCCGTTCTGGGCGAGCTTGCGGACGATGCCTTCGGGCAGGCCCAGGTCGCCGAAGGTGACCTGGGGCTCCTCCGCCGCCTGCTGCTCGGTGACGTCGGCGGCCTCGGGGGCGTCGGTGGCCTCGACGGCGCCGTCGACGGTGTTCTCGTCGAACTCGGCGTTCTCGGGCATGACGGCGTGGTCAGGACTGAAAATGGACATGCGAAATGCGAAACCTTCCGGAGTCTCGGCACGCGCCCGTCAACTCCGTGTATCGCAATTCGACCGCCTCGATGCGGTCAGCCACGGCAAGGGAGAGTACGCGCCACACGCGGCGCTCTGAGTAGTGGCGCCGGGCAAAGGGGAACATGGGATCAAACGATCTACCACCATACGCACTCTCCCCCACTCAGCGCAAACCGGTTCACGTCGCCCGGGTATGACGTCCGTCTCCCCGCCCCCTTATCGCTCCCGGGCTCAGGCGGGCGGCGTCTGCGGAGAGGCCGCCGGCTCCGCCCCCTCCCACTGCCGCCCGGGCGCCCGCAGCGCGTGGTTGCGGGTTTCGGCGGGCGGCGACGCGGACGGCGGGTCCGACGGGTCCGGGCTCGGCTCGGCGGGCGGCGAGGACGGCGGCGTCGGCTCCGGGGGCGGCGTGGTCGCGGGGGGCGTCGGCTCCGGGGCGGGCGACTCCCCGCCGCCGCCCGCCGCGCCCCCGGACTCGCCACCGCTCGGCGAGGGGGCGGGCGGCTTCGTGGGCCGCGCACCGGTCCCGGCACCGGGCGACGGCTTGCCCGAGGGCGCCGCGGACCGCTTGGCCGGCCCGGGCGCGCCGCTCGGCTCCGGCGCCCCGTCGGCCCGCTCGCCCGGCAGGCCCGCCGCGCCGTCCACGCCGTGCCCGGTCCGGACGTCGTGCCGGCCGCCGGGCGCGTCCGCCCCGCCGTCCGGCTCGTCCGCCGCGGCCTCGGCCGGGTCGGCCGACCGGGCCGGGCCGGGGCGGGCGCCCGCGTCGGAGACGCTCATGCAGCCGCTGACGGAGCCGGCGGAGGCCGCCACCGCCAGCGCGGTGACGGCCCATCGGACGGGGGCGGGCATATGGCGCACGAGGGCACCTCCGGGGGCGCGGGACGGGGTCCCCCTGCCCAACTCCCCAGGCGCCACAAGGACACGCCCCCGCGCACGCCACCCGCCCGGCCCCGCCCGCCGGTCCGCGGGTCGAGCCGTACGCCGGCTCCTGCGGACACGTCGCCGCCGCGCGGCCGGACCGCGAACCCGTGCCGTACGCCGGCCGTGCCTCGGCCGTACGCCGGCCAGCCCGTGCCGTACGCCGGCCGCGCCACGCCTCGGCCGCACACCGGCCAGCCCGTGCCGTACGCCGGCCGCGCCGGGCCCCGCGGCCGTACCCCTGCTCGGGAGGCCGCGCCACAGCCGTACCCCCGCTCGGGGGTGTCCCGGCCGTGCACCGGATGCGGAGGCGCCGCGCCTCAGCCGTAGCCCAGCTCGTGCAGCCGCTCGTCGTCGATGCCGAAGTGGTGGGCGATCTCGTGCACCACCGTCACCTCCGTCTCGGCGACGACGTCCTCCCGCGAGTCGCACATCCGCAGCGTCGGCCCCCGGTAGATGGTGATCCGGTCGGGCAGGACGCCCGCGTACCACTCGCCCCGGTCGGTCAGCGGCGTGCCCTCGTACAGCCCCAGCAGGTCGGGGTCGTCCGGAGAGGGCTCGTCCTCCACGAACACCGCGACGTTGTCCATCAGCCGCGTCAGCTCCGGCGGGATCCGGTCCAGCGCCTCGGCGACCAGTTCCTCGAACTCCTCGCGTGTCATCTCCAGCACGCGGCCATTGTCACGGATGGCCGGGCATAGTGGCCCGTCCGCATGGGCATACGGCGCCCATGGCCGCCCGAGCTGCCCTCCGTACCGCCCGTGCCCGTCTGACGGGCCACTACTCCTCCCGCCGCACCGGCCCCACGTCCACCCTGGTCAGCACCCCTCACCCGTATGCCCGCGCGCTGGGCATGGTGGCCGTGGTCGTGATGGGCGCGTGGCTGGGGCTGCTGATCGTCGGGAGCGTCCGTACGCCGGTGGGGCCGATGGACACCAGCATGACCCTGCGCCCCTCCCTGAACGGCGGAACGAAGATCAACGTCTCGCCGCTGGGCGCGCTGGAGCTGGACTCGCACACCGCGCCCATCCGGCTCGACGTGGACGTCGACCAGCTCGACCCGGTCCGCGCCCAGGCGCTGGTGGAGCACCCCGAGCGGATCACCGGCCTCCAGGACGAGATCACCCAGGACGTGGCGGACGGCACCACCGAGCTGGCCTGGCGCTCCTGCGTCGCCGTGGTCTCCGGCGCCACCGCGCTGGGGCTCGCCGTCTACCGCCGCCCGCGCCGCGCCCTGGCGGCCGGCGGCCTGGCGCTCGTCCTGCTGGGGGCCGCGGGCGTGTCCGCGTACGCCACCTGGAACCCCAAGTCGGTGCTGGAGCCGCGGTTCTCCGGGCTGCTGTCCTCCGCCCCCTCGGTGGTCGGCAACGCCCGCTCGATCGTCAGTGAGTTCGACGTCTACCAGAAGGAACTGGCCCGGCTGGTCACCAATGTGACGAAGCTGTACGACGCCGCCTCGACGCTCCCGACGTACCAGCCGGACCCGGGCACCATGCGGGTCCTGCACGTCTCCGACATCCACCTGAACCCGGCCGCGTGGGAGATCGTCCGCTCGCTGGTGGAGCAGTACCGGATCGACGTGATCATCGACTCGGGCGACACCATGGATCACGGCACCGCCGCCGAGAACGGCTTCCTCGACCCGATCAGCGACCTGGGCGCGCCCTACGTCTGGGTGCGCGGCAACCACGACTCGGCGGTGACCCAGCGGTACCTGGAGGGCCTGCGGAACGTCCACGTCCTCGACGGCGGCCGCGCCGTCACCGTCGGCGGCCTGCGGGTGGCCGGGGTGGGCGACCCGCAGTTCACGCCGGACCGCTCGGTGGTGCCGGCCGGCGACGACGCCGAGCGCGCGGCGGGGGCGCGGCTGGCCGCGTCGCTGGACGCCCAGGCCCGGGCGGGCACGCCCGTCGACATCGCGGTGGCGCACAACCCGGTGGCGGCCCAGGAGACCGACGGCCACGTCCCGCTGGTCCTGGCGGGCCACGTCCACCGGCGGGTGAACAAGCTCCTCCCGGAGGGCACCCGGCTGAAGATCGAGGGCTCCACGGGCGGCGGCGGGCTGCGCGCCCTGGAGAAGGAGGAGCCGGAGAAGGTCCATGCCTCGGTGCTCTACCTGGACCGGGACACCCGCCGCCTCCAGGCGTGGGACGAGGTCACGCTCGGCGGCCTCGGCCTGACGACCGCCGAGGTCAGCCGGCACGTCCCGGAGCCGGAGACCCCGTCCGCCCCGACGCCGGGCCCGTCCGCTCCCCGGACGCCCAGCGGGTCCCCGTAACCGTTTTGGCGAACGGTCCCGCCATCCCATATGCTTCTCACGTCCCCGACGCGCTGAGAAGCGCCCAGGCGGGCCAATTAGCCCTCATCGTCTAGTGGCCCAGGACGCCGCCCTTTCAAGGCGGTAGCACGGGTTCGAATCCCGTTGGGGGCACGCATCACCGTGTGCGAGACTGGTTCTCGCGCGCATCGCTTGGTCCTGTGGAGCAGTTTGGAGTGCTCGCCACCCTGTCAAGGTGGAGGCCGCGGGTTCAAATCCCGTCAGGACCGCTGTGACCCGCAAGAGTCACATGGCTGGGTAGCTCAGTTGGTACGAGCGTCCGCCTGAAAAGCGGAAGGTCGCCGGTTCGACCCCGGCCCCAGCCACCGCAGCCCCATCAGGGCAAACGGCCCCACCGATGATCATCGGTGGGGCCGTTCTCGTGCCGCTTACGCCAACCCCTCCCCGTTCGGGCGCCCGGCCGCCAAGGACCGGACGGCCGCAGGCGTACGCCGGCCGCACCCGCCGCCCCGCACCCGGCGGCCGGGCGGGGGCGGGGGCCGGGCCGCCCGCCCCCGGGGCCGTCAGGCTCGGGTGCGGCCGCGCCAGCCGCGGACGCCCAGGGTGATGGCGACCACCGCGACCACCCCGAGCAGCAGCGCCCAGTCCGGGACCGCCCGGCCGAGGGAGGCGGCCCACTCCTCCACCGCGTACGAGTCGTCGACCGAGAGCAGCCCCGGCAGCGCGGTCGTGCCGTCGAAGGCGAGGAACAGCGCGCCCAGGGCGACGAAGAACAGCCCCGACAGCAGGGACGTGCTGTGCAGCCGCAGGCGGCCCACCGTCAGCGCGCGGCCCCGCAGCCAGCCGCGCCGCCCCAGGTCGTAGCGGTCCCACAGCAGGGCGAGCAGGAACAGTGGCACGGCCATGCCCAGGGCGTACACCGCGAGGAGCAGGCCCCCGTACGCGGGGTTGCCGCCGAGCGCCGCGACCGTCAGGACGCTGCCGAGGATGGGGCCCGCGCAGAAGCCGGCCAGGCCGTAGACCAGGCCCAGGGCATACACGGACAGCGCCGACACCGGGCGGATCCGGCCGCTCGCCTCGGCGATCCGGCGCGAGGCGAAGCCCAGGCCCAGCATCTGCGCCACCCCGAGCGCGACGATCGTCCAGCCGCCCACCGCGACCAGCAGGTCCCGGTGGCCGTAGAAGAACCGGCCCGCCAGCGACCCCGCCGCACCCAGCGGGACGAGCGTGGTGGCGAGCCCCGCGTAGAAGATCCCGGTGCGGGCGAGCAGCCGGGCGCGGGTGTCGATGGAGTACGCGAAGAAGGCGGGCAGCAGCAGGGCGCTGCACGGGCTCAGCAGGGCCAGCAGGCCCCCGAGGAAGGCGGCCAGGTAGCCGATGTCGCTCACCGGCCGGCCTCCCGCTTCGCCGCCTCGATCGCGGTCGTGAACGTCTCCATGGGCTGTGCGCCCGCGATGGGCCGTCCGTTGACGAGGAAGGAGGGCGTGGACGTGGCGCCCAGCGAGTACGCCTGCTCCTGGTCCTTGGCGACGGCCTGCCGAGCCGCGTCGCCGTCGAGGTCGCGGGCGAAGCGGTCGAGGTCGGCGACGCCCGCCTCCCGGGCCAGCGCCAGCACCCGGTCCTTGCCGAAGCCCTTCTCCTTGGCGCCCTCGGCGTAGGCGGCCCGGTGGAACTCCCAGAACCGGCCCTGCCGCCCGGCCGCCCACGCGCCGCGCGCCGCCCGCTCCGACTCCTCGCCGAAGATCGGGAAGTTGCGCCACTCGATGCGCAGGGTGCCGTCCTCGACGTACTTCCTCATCAGCTCGGGCTCGGTCTCGCGGGCGAACTTCCCGCAGTAGCCGCACTTGAAGTCGGCGTACTCGATCAGGACGACCGGGGCGTCGGCGCGCCCGGCCGCGAGGGGGTCCTTGGCGTCGCGCCGGGCGTACTTCAGCAGCTCGGGGTGCACGCCGGCGCCCGGGTCGGCGGGGTCGGCGGCGCTCTCGGCGACGGGCGCCCGCGAGGGTTCGGAGGGCTTGGTGGCGGTGTACGAGACGGTGCCGAGCAGCGCGGCGGCGGCGACGACACCGGCAACGACGAGGTACGGCTTGGACCTGGGCATGGTGGGGCTCCTGAACGCAGGGGAAACGGACCGGTGGCGCGGGTGCGGCTCGCCGGCTATACGCGCAGGATCGACAGGTCCAGGGGTGAGGGCGGGGCGAGCGGCGGCGGCCCCCGCTCCGGCCGGACGACCGGTGCGGTACCGGCCGCGCCCCACGCCCCGGCGGGCACGCGCGCGGCGTGCGGGGCGGGCAGCAGCTCGCCCGGGGCTCCCGGTCGCGGCGGTACGGCGGGCGTCAGGCCGCCCCGCGCGTCGCCCAGCGGATCGCAGCCGGGCACACCGGGCGCCTGCGCGACCGCGGCGCCCACCGCCTGGGCGCCGGCCCCGGGCGCGGCCCCGGCCCCGGTCGCGGTCGGTTCGGAGGCGGTCGCGGAGAGCGCCGGATACGCGGCGCCGGGCGCGGTTCCGCCGACGGTCGCGGAAACCGCCGAGTACGCGGTCCCCGACGCCGTTCCGTCCACGGTCGCGGAGACCGCCGGATACGCGGCCCCCGGCGCCGCCGTCTCCGGCGCCGCCGCGTGCCGGGGGCCCGGGCCCGAAGCGCTGGCGGCCGCGGCCGACGGGATGCCGTCCGGGGCGTACCCCCACGCCAGCAGCGCGCCCACCAGCACGAGGACGGCGGCCGCGGCGCGGCACCACCGGCCGGGGCGGGCGACGGACATCTCGGGGCGGCCTCTCGGGAGCTTCGGGGGTCCCCCGATGGTACGGGGAAATCGGTTCGCCACTCCGTCGCGGAGGGTGAGATCCTGGGTCAGGTATGTCTACTTCCTTCGCCGACCTCCAGACCCTGCTGGCCGAGGTCTCGCTGCGCGACGCGCACCGGCTCGGCCGCCGTCTCGAAGGCGCCCGCCGCATCCGCAAGCCCGAGGCCCGGCAGGCCGTGCTGGACGAGATCGCCGCCGAGGCCGGCGAGGCCGCCGCCAGGACCGCCGCGCGTGCCGCGCGCGTGCCGGGGGTCACGTACCCCGAGCAGCTTCCCGTCAGCCAGAAGAAGGACGAGATCCTGGAGGCGATACGCGACCACCAGGTCGTGATCGTCGCCGGTGAGACCGGGTCCGGCAAGACGACCCAGATCCCCAAGATCTGCCTGGAGCTGGGGCGCGGCGTCCGGGGCATGATCGGGCACACCCAGCCCCGCCGGATCGCGGCCCGTACGGTCGCCGAGCGCGTCGCGCACGAGCTGGACACCCCGCTCGGGGAGGCCGTCGGCTGGAAGGTCCGCTTCACCGACCAGGTGAACCCGGAGGCGACCTTCGTCAAGCTGATGACGGACGGCATCCTGCTCGCCGAGATCCAGACGGACCGCGAGCTGCGCGCCTACGACACGATCATCATTGACGAGGCCCACGAGCGCAGCCTCAACATCGACTTCCTGCTGGGCTACCTGGCCCAGCTCCTCCCCCGCCGCCCCGACCTCAAGGTCGTCATCACCTCGGCGACCATCGACCCCGAGCGCTTCTCCCGCCACTTCGGCGACGCGCCGATCGTCGAGGTGTCCGGCCGTACGTACCCGGTCGAGGTCCGCTACCGGCCGCTCCTCGAGGAGGACTCGGAGGACTCCGACCGCGACCAGGTCACCGCGATCTGCGACGCGGTGGACGAGCTTCAGGCGGAGGGACCGGGCGACATCCTGGTCTTTCTCTCCGGCGAGCGGGAGATCCGCGACACCGCGGACGCGCTGGTGAAGCGGAAGCTGCGGAACACCGAGGTGCTCCCCCTCTACGCCCGCCTCTCGCACGCCGAGCAGCACCGGGTCTTCCAGGCGCACTCCGGCCGCCGGATCGTCCTCGCCACGAACGTCGCGGAGACGTCCCTGACGGTCCCCGGCATCAAGTACGTCATCGATCCCGGCACCGCCCGCATCTCCCGCTACAGCCACCGCACCAAGGTGCAGCGGCTGCCGATCGAGGCGATCAGCCAGGCCAGCGCCAACCAGCGCAAGGGCCGCTGCGGCCGTACGTCGGACGGCATCTGCATCCGGCTGTACGACGAGGACGACTTCCTCTCCCGCCCCGAGTTCACCGACGCCGAGATCCTGCGGACCAACCTGGCGTCGGTCATCCTCCAGATGACGGCGGCCGGGCTGGGCGACATCGAGAAGTTCCCCTTCATCGACCCGCCGGACCACCGCAACATCCGCGACGGCGTGCAGCTGCTCCAGGAGCTGGGCGCCATCGACCCGGCGCAGAAGGACCCGAAGAAGCGCCTCACCCCGGCGGGCCGCAAGCTCGCCCAGCTCCCGGTGGACCCGCGGCTGGCCCGGATGGTCCTGGAGGCCGACAAGAACGGCTGCGTACGCGAGGTCATGGTGATCGCCGCCGCGCTGTCCATCCAGGACCCGCGCGAGCGGCCGGCCGAGAAGCAGGCGCAGGCCGACCAGCAGCACGCCCGCTTCAAGGACGAGACGTCCGACTTCCTCGCCCTGCTGAACCTCTGGCGCTATCTGCGCGAGCAGCAGAAGGAGCGCGGCTCCTCCAGCTTCCGCCGGATGTGCAAGGCGGAGTACCTCAACTACCTGCGCATTCGCGAATGGCAGGACATCTATACGCAGTTGCGTACGGTCGCCAAGCAGATGGGCATCCAGCTCAACGACCAGGACGCCCCGGACGACCGCGTCCATGTCTCGCTGCTGGCCGGTCTGCTGTCCCACATCGGGATGAAGGACGTGAAGGACGGCTCGAAGAACGAGTACCTGGGCGCCCGCAACGCCAAGTTCGCCGTCTTCCCCGGGTCCGCCCTCTTCAAGAAGCCGCCGCGCTTCATCATGTCGGCCGAGCTGGTGGAGACCTCCCGGCTCTGGGCCCGGGTCAACGCGAAGATCGAGCCCGAGTGGATCGAGCCGCTCGCCGGGCACCTGCTGAAGCGCACGTACAGCGAGCCGCACTGGGAGAAGGACCAGGCGGCGGTCATGGCGTACGAGAAGGTCACGCTCTACGGCGTGCCGATCGTCGCCCAGCGCAAGGTCAACTACGGGCGCATCGACCCGGAGGTGAGCCGGGAGCTGTTCATCCGCCACGCGCTGGTGGAGGGCGACTGGCGGACGCACCACAAGTTCTTCGCCGACAACCGCAAGCTGCTCACCGAGGTCGAGGAGCTGGAGCACCGGGCCCGCCGCCGCGACATCCTCGTGGACGACGAGACGCTGTTCGACTTCTACGACCGGCGGGTCCCCGACCATGTGGTGTCGGGCGCGCACTTCGACTCCTGGTGGAAGCACAAGCGCCGGGACGAGCCCGAACTGCTCGACTTCGAGCGCGAGATGCTCATCAACGAGAAGGCGGGCGCGGTCACCAAGGCCGACTACCCGGACTCGTGGCGGCAGGGCGCGCTGAAGTTCCGGGTGACGTACCAGTTCGAGCCGGGCGCGGACGCGGACGGCGTCACCGTGCACATCCCGCTCCAGGTGCTGAACCAGGTGACGGACGAGGGCTTCGACTGGCAGATCCCGGGGCTCCGCGAGGAGGTCGTCACCGAGCTGATCCGCTCCCTGCCCAAGCCGGTGCGCCGCCACTACGTGCCCGCGCCGAACTTCGCCCAG
Organism: Streptomyces sp. NPDC015131; assembly: GCF_043079975.1. Lineage (NCBI taxonomy): Bacteria > Bacillati > Actinomycetota > Actinomycetes > Kitasatosporales > Streptomycetaceae > Streptomyces > Streptomyces sp. NPDC015131. Next base: position 34,929 of record NZ_JBIBVB010000010.1, read on the forward strand.
CGGTTCCTGGCCGGTACGGCGCCGTCGGTGGAGCCGCTGCCGGCCGTGCTGGCGCGTGAACTGCAGCGGATGGTCGGGGTGCCGGTGCACGCGGACGACTTCGACCTGTCCCGGGTCCCCGACCACCTGAAGATCACTTTCCGGATCGTCGACGAGCGGCGCCGCAAGCTGGCCGAGGACAAGGACCTGGAGGCCCTGAAGCTCCGGCTGCGCCCCAAGGCGCGGCAGGCGCTCTCCCAGGCCGCCAGGGCCGCCACGGAGGGCCCCTCGGGCTCCGGGCAGTCCCTGGAGCGGACGGGCCTGACGGACTGGACGTTCGGCACGCTGCCGAAGGTCTTCGAGACGCGGCGGGGCGGTCAGCCCATCAAGGCGTACCCGGCCCTGGTGGACGCCGGCGAGACCGTCTCCGTACGGCTCTTCGACACCCCGGAGGAGCAGGCGCAGGCGATGCGGCGCGGCACCCGGCGGCTGATCATGCTGAACATCCCGGTGAACCCGGCGAAGTTCGCCTCGGACCGGCTGACGAACCAGCAGAAGCTGGCTCTCTCCCGCAATCCGCACGGCTCGGTGCAGGCGCTGTTCGACGACTGCGCGACCGCCGCCGCCGACCGGCTGATCGCCGACCGCGGCGGCCCGGCGTGGGACGAGGAGTCCTTCCGGAAGCTGTACGACTCGGTCCGCGCCGACCTGGTGGAGCTGACCGTCCGCACGGTGGACCAGGTGCAGCAGATCCTGGCCGCCTGGCAGGCGTGCGAGCGGCGCCTGAAGGCCACCAACAGCCTGGTGCTGGTGCGGAACGTGCAGGACGTCCGCGAGCAGCTCGCGGCGCTCGTGCCGCCCGGCTTCGTCACGGCGACGGGCCTGCGGCGCCTGCCGGACCTGATGCGCTACCTGGTGGCGGCGGACCGGCGGCTCCAGCAGATGCCGACGTCCGTCCAGCGCGACACCACGCGCATGGAGAAGGTGCACGAGATGCGGGACGAGTACGCCTGGCTGCTGGAGCAGCTGCCGAAGGGCCGTCCGGTGCCCCAGGAGGTCCTGGACATCCGGTGGATGATCGAGGAGCTGCGGGTCAGCTACTTCGCGCACGCGCTGGGCACGGCGTACCCGGTGTCGGACAAGCGGATCGTGAAGGCCATCGACGCGGCGGCGCCGTGACGGCCGGCGGCACCATGACCGCCAGCGGCCCGCCGGGCGCCGGGGGCCGGGACCACGTGACGGACCCGTTTCCCTGAGTGAGTTCGACCGCACCCTCTGACCTGCTGTACAGTTTGGTTCGCAGCCGCGCAGTCGGCAGCGAAATCCAGGTCCTGTGGAGCAGTTGGTTAGCTCGCCACCCTGTCAAGGTGGAGGTCGCGGGTTCAAGTCCCGTCAGGATCGCCACAGCAGTAACAGAAGGGCCCGCATTCCCCAGGGATGCGGGCCCTTCTGCTGTGCGCCTTGACGCGGTCATCTGCCACCGGTACCCAAGCATCAGGGGATCGGGGGCCCTTCACCGGAGGTGACGCGATGGCGGCGGCATCCACAGCCAGGCACGAGACCCGCGCGCTGCTCCGCGCCCACCTGGCGGCCGCGTCCGGCTACCGCCACCTCACCCGGCACTGCCCGGTCTGCCACCGCCTCCTGCGGCTGGCGATGGAGTACCCGGACCCGGCCTACGAGGGCCAGGACGACGCCGGCCGGACCGCCCCGGAGGAGCCGGTGGACCCGGGGGACGACGCGGAACGGGTGTGACGCGAGTCACGAAAAGAGTTTTGAAAACCCCTGATCTTACGCCCTCCCTACAACGACCCCATTTAATATGTGCAATTGCACTGCCCTCGACGCTCCCCCGCAGGCGCGGGCCCCGGCCGGCCCCGGGCGGCCTCGACCGGCTCCGGGCACACAAAAAGATCGCGCTGGACCCGGCGGAGTCCAGCGCGATCGGTGACGAAGGCCCGTTGGGGCGGGCTCACGTCGGTGGAGCTTGGGGGTGGGCAACCCGGGTTGGGGGACCCGGAAACGCCCGGTTTTTCAGGGTGTTCAGGCCTCGCTGCGCTGCTGCGGGATGCCCGCCAGCAGTGCGCGGACCTCCGCCTCGCGGTACCGGCGGTGTCCACCGAGCGTACGGATGGACGTGAGCTTGCCCGCCTTTGCCCAGCGGGTCACCGTCTTCGGGTCCACGCGGAACATCGTGGCAACCTCAGCGGGGGTCAGCAGCGGCTCGGCATCAGGGGTGCGAGCGGTCATGAGCGGCCTCCTCGGGAGAACCGAACCTTCTCGGTTCTTTCCTCTAAATTCTGCACCTTGACCCGCGTTGCCCGAAATGGCGGACGCGAGCCGAGTCGGTTATAGGACGAACGGCTTGTCCTCGGCACTACAACTACACCATCTGTCCAGCCACGTTCGGCCAAACCGATGGAATTGCCCTCTCAGGTGTTCATCAGCGGCGGAAGCCGATGGACCATGCCATAACGGACAGTCACGTCACAGTGACGATCAGTCACAGAGCGATCAGGAGTCAACAGACCCCCCATAGCGTGCAATGCTGAGCCTTCCGCCCATACGCGGACGGAAGGAGCCCCCTCCGGACTCCTTGTCCTATTTTGGCATGAGGTCGGGCGATGGGCGCAAGAGCCCCGTTAGTGCTGTCCGTCACGCTTGACACAAAGGCCCGGATCGGGACCTTGGACCCGAAGGGGAGCGGGACCCGGACACCACACCGGTCTTCAGGGCGAGATCATCCGTCAGTTCGACCGCCGGATCCATAGGCGGATCCCACGACTCGGCCCCGGAGGTCCGCTCGGCGGCCGGTCCAGCTCAAGATCATTATCTGGTACGGGCCGACGTCCCGGTCCGTTCGCGGCGCCCGTCCCGTTCGCGGCCCGCGTTACGGTCGCGCCCGGCTCAGTTGGCGTGCTGGCGGAGCCGCACCGCACGCCACCGCTCGGTCAGCCGCTCGTACGCCTCGCCCGCCGCCTCCCCGTCACCGGCCCGCAGCGCGGCCAGGCCCGCCGCCACGTCCGCCGCCGACCGGTCCCCGGCGAGGAACTCCTCCGACAGCGTGTGCACCAGGCCGCCGTAGTCCAGCTCCACCAGCGAGCGCGGGTGGAACTCCTCCAGCCACCGGCCCACCTCCACCAGGCCCTCCGTCAGCGGCCCCTCCTCCCTCGCCTCGCGCAGCGTCCGCAGCGCCCGCGCCACCCGCCGGCGCGCCTGCACCATCGGCGTCCGGTAGCGCAGCACCGGCGCCTTGCCGGGGCCGCCGGGCGCGACGTACTCCCGCTCCTCGTCCGAGAAGAGCACGAACCACCGCACCGGCACCTGCCACAGCGCCGTGAGGATCCACGGGCGGGCGTCCGGGTTCCGCTCCCGCCACCGCTCGTAGTCCGCCTCCGCCTGGCCGCGCACCACCGGCGGCAGCGCCGCGTCCAGCACCGGGGGCGGCAGCGTGCCCGCCAGGTCGGGCAGGGCCAGCCACCCGCGCAGCCGCGTCCGCCACGGGCACACGCACACCACGCCGTCCACCTCCGCGACGAAGGCGTCGGCGCTCTCCTGCACCGGCACCGCGACCGGCGGGGTGGCCAGCAGGCCGGCCAGCGCCCGGCGCAGCTCGTCCTGCGCGGTGGGGGCGGTGCCCCGGCGGGCATAGCGGGCCCAGTGGCCCCGCTCCGGCTCGGGGAAGGCCGCCAGCGGCTCGTACACCCGCAGGTAGGACGGGTACGGGACGGGGACCGAGGAGACGGCTGCCATGCCCGAATCCTTCCACGCCCGTACTCCGCGAGGGGGTGATCCGCGCGCACGGGCTCTCCGCTACGCCCAGGTAGGACTTACTCTCTTGCCGACAGGTCCTCCCCCACCCGCAGGAGGGCCTCATCCGCCGCCTCGTACTTGGGAGTCACCACCGTGACCGATGTGACCGACGGCGTCCTGCACACCCTGTTCCGATCGGAGCAGGGCGGCCACGAACAAGTCGTGCTGTGCCAGGACCGCGCCTCCGGCCTCAAGGCCGTCATCGCCCTCCACTCGACCGCCCTGGGCCCGGCCCTCGGCGGCACCCGCTTCTACCCGTATGCCTCCGAGGAAGACGCCGTCGCCGACGCGCTGAACCTGTCCCGGGGGATGTCGTACAAGAACGCCATGGCCGGTCTGGAGCACGGTGGCGGCAAGGCCGTGATCATCGGTGACCCGGAGCTGATCAAGACCGAGGAGCTGCTGCTGGCCTACGGCCGGTTCGTCGCCTCCCTCGGCGGCCGGTACGTCACGGCCTGCGACGTCGGCACCTATGTGGCCGACATGGACGTCGTCGCCCGCGAGAACCGCTGGACCACCGGCCGCTCCCCCGAGAACGGCGGCGCCGGCGACTCCTCGGTCCTGACCGCGTACGGCGTCTTCCAGGGCATGCGCGCCTCGGCCCAGCACGCCTGGGGCGACCCGACGCTGCGCGGCCGGAAGGTCGGCGTCGCCGGGGTCGGCAAGGTCGGCCACTACCTGGTGGAGCACCTCCTGGAGGACGGCGCCGAGGTCGTCGTCACGGATGTGCGGGCCGAGTCGGTGCGCCGGATCACCGACAAGTTCCCGCAGGTCACCGTGGTCGCCGACACCGACGCGCTGATCCGTACCGAGGGCCTGGACGTCTACGCGCCGTGCGCGCTCGGGGGCGCACTGGACGACGACACCGTGCCCGTCCTGACGGCGAAGGTGGTGTGCGGCGCCGCCAACAACCAGCTCGCCCACCCGGGTGTCGAGAAGGACGTCGCCGACCGCGGCATCCTCTACGCCCCGGACTACGTGGTGAACGCCGGCGGGGTGATCCAGGTGGCGGACGAGCTGCACGGGTTCGACTTCGACCGGTGCAAGGCGAAGGCGTCGAAGATCTTCGACACCACGCTGGCGATATTCGCACGTGCGAAGGAAGACGGTATTCCGCCGGCCGCAGCGGCCGACCGGATCGCCGAGCAGCGCATGGCGGAGGCGCGCCGCGGGTAGCCGCGTGAGGAGTTGTGGTTGACGGTCCCGACCCGTCGGCCTGTGTGAGCCCGGTCACTCCCGGAAGGCCTCCGGTGGATCCTGGTGGTCTCCGGAGAGACTCCGAGGAGACTTCGGTGGACTCCGGAGAGACATGGCTCACGCCGGTCGGCGGGTCGACCGCCAGGAAGAGGTTAAAATCGCAGCTGACCAGCGAGGAGAGGGCTCCTCGTCGGTCCTGCTCCGAGGCGCGTGATGCGGGCGGCGTACCGTATGGCCGCGGAAGCAGGTACCGTTGAAGCCCTACGGGCCGGTCTCTCCACGGAGAGTCCGTTCCGCATCATGAACGCGTGTCAAGACTCTGGGGCCGTCGAGCCCCGTCACCGAGGGGGTCGAGCCATGGGGCGCGGCCGGGCCAAGGCCAAGCAGACGAAGGTCGCCCGCCAGCTGAAGTACAACAGCGGCGGGACTGACCTGTCGCGTCTGGCCAGCGAGCTGGGCGCTTCCACTCCGCAACCGCTCTCGCAGCCGCCGAATGGCGAGCCGTTCGAGGACGAGGACGAGGAAGACGACCCGTACGCCCGCTACGCGGAGCTGTACAACGATGACGACGACGAGGACGAGGAGTCCGGTCCGTCGTCACAGCGTCGCGGTGCTTGACGCCTGAACTCACCCAACCCGGTCCGGGGCCTCCCCGGACCGGGTTCTGTGCTGCTCAGACCGCGTAGTCGCCGGTCAGGGCCGCTCCGGTGGTGTGCTCGCCACGCTCGGTGATCTCACCGGCGACCCAGGCGTCGAGGCCCCGGTCGGCCAGCGTGGTCAGGGCGACGTCGGCCGAGTCGGCGGGGACGACGGCGATCATGCCGACGCCCATGTTCAGGGTCTTCTCCAGCTCCAGCCGCTCCACCTGACCGGCCTTGCCGACCAGGTCGAACACGGCGCCCGGGGACCAGGTCGACCGGTCGACCGTGGCGTGCAGCCCGTCCGGGATCACCCGGGCGAGGTTCGCGGCCAGGCCGCCGCCGGTGATGTGGCTGAAGGCGTGCACGTCGGTCGTCCGCGTGAGCGCCAGGCAGTCCAGCGAGTAGATCCTGGTGGGCTCCAGCAGCTCCTCGCCGAGCGTCCGGCCGAACTCCTCGACCTGCTGGTCGAGACGCATGCCGGCCCGGTCGAACAGCACGTGGCGCACCAGCGAGTACCCGTTGGAGTGAAGGCCGGAGGCCGCCATGGCGATCACCGCGTCCCCCGTACGGATGCGATCGGCGCCGAGGAGCCGGTCGGCCTCCACCACGCCCGTGCCCGCGCCGGCGACGTCGAAGTCGTCCGGGCCGAGCAGGCCGGGGTGCTCGGCGGTCTCGCCGCCGACCAGGGAGCAGCCGGCCAGGACGCAGCCCTCGGCGATGCCCTTGACGATGGCGGCGACCCGCTCCGGGTGGACCTTGCCGACGCAGATGTAGTCGGTCATGAACAGCGGTTCGGCGCCGCAGACGACGATGTCGTCCATGACCATGGCGACCAGGTCGTGGCCGATGGTGTCGTAGACGCCCATCCGGCGGGCGATGTCGACCTTCGTGCCGACACCGTCGGTGGCGGAGGCGAGCAGCGGGCGCTCGTAGCGCTTCAGGGCGGAGGCGTCGAAGAGGCCGGCGAATCCGCCGAGGCCGCCGAGGCCGGCGACCTCGGGGCGCTGGGTCTTCTTCACCCACTGCTTCATCAGCTCGACGGCGCGGTCGCCCGCTTCGATGTCGACGCCCGCGGCTGCGTAGCTGGCACCGGTGGTCTCAGTCTCAGACATGACTGTGAGAACTTTCGTGTCGTACTGCAGGGATTGCGGGTGGTCCTACGGGCGCCGGAGGGCGTCGGCCGCCGCCGTGGCGGCCGGTCCGGCGGCCAGCTCGGTCTCCAGCAGCTGCTTGCCGAGCAGCTCGGGGTCGGGCAGCTCCATCGGGTACTCACCGTCGAAGCAGGCGCGGCAGAGCCGCTGCTTGTCGATGGTGGTGGCCTCGATCATGCCGTCGATCGAGATGTACGAGAGGGAGTCGGCGCCCAGGGACTTGCCGATCTCCTCGACCGTCATGCCGTTGGCGATCAGCTCCGCGCGGGTGGCGAAGTCGATGCCGAAGAAGCACGGCCACTTCACGGGCGGGCTGGAGATCCGGATGTGGACCTCGGCGGCGCCCGCCTCGCGGAGCATCCGGACCAGGGCGCGCTGGGTGTTGCCGCGGACGATGGAGTCGTCGACGACCACCAGGCGCTTGCCCTTGATGACTTCCTTCAGCGGGTTGAGCTTCAGACGGATGCCCAGCTGGCGGATGGTCTGGGACGGCTGGATGAAGGTCCGGCCGACGTACGCGTTCTTCACCAGGCCGGCGCCGAACGGGATGCCGCTGGCCTCCGCGTAACCGATGGCGGCGGGGGTGCCGGACTCGGGCGTCGCTATGACGAGATCGGCCTCGACGGGGGCCTCCTTCGCCAGCCGGCGGCCCATCTCGACCCGGGAGAGGTAGACGTTCCGCCCGGCGATGTCGGTGTCGGGGCGCGCCAGGTAGACGTACTCGAAGACACAGCCCTTGGGCTTCGCTTCTGCGAAGCGGGAGGTGCGGATGCCGTTCTCGTCGATGGCGATCATCTCGCCGGGCTCGACCTCGCGGACGTACGCGGCGCCGCAGATGTCGAGGGCGGCGGACTCGGAGGCGACGACCCAGCCGCGCTCCAGCCGGCCCAGGACCAGGGGGCGGATGCCCTGCGGGTCACGGGCGGCGTAGAGGGTGTGCTCGTCCATGAAGACGAGCGAGAAGGCGCCCATGACCTCGGGGAGGATCTTGGCGGCGGCCTCCTCCACGGTCAGCGGCTTGCCGTCCTCGTCGACCTGGCCCGCGAGGAGCGCGGTGACGAGGTCGGTGTCGTTGGTGGCCGCCACCTGCGTGGCACGGCCGTCCTTCTTGGGGAGGTCGGCGACCATCTCGGCGAGCTGGGCGGTGTTCACCAGGTTGCCGTTGTGGCCGAGCGCGATGGACCCGTGGGCGGTGGCCCGGAAGGTCGGCTGGGCGTTCTCCCAGACGGAGGCGCCGGTGGTCGAGTAGCGGGCGTGACCGACCGCGATATGACCGGAGAGGGAGCCGAGGGAGGTTTCGTCGAAGACCTGGGAGACGAGGCCCATGTCCTTGAAGACGAGGATCTGGGAGCCGTTGCTGACCGCGATTCCCGCGGATTCCTGGCCCCGATGCTGGAGGGCGTAGAGCCCGAAGTACGTGAGCTTTGCGACCTCTTCGCCCGGAGCCCAGACACCGAAGACGCCGCAAGCGTCCTGGGGGCCCTTCTCGCCGGGAAGCAGATCGTGATTGAGTCGACCGTCACCACGTGGCACGCCACCGAGTGTAGGCGAGATCGACCACTGGTCCGAATTGGGGACGGGCGGGCAGCCCCGCTTCCGGACGGCCGGGGAGGCGCGGATTCCGCCCGCTCCGGCGCCCCGCGGCCCCCCGGCGGCGGGCCGGCCGGACGGGCGGACGACCCGCTCCGCCCGCCGATCACGCGCTGACCAGGGGCTCAGCCGACCGGCCCGGAAGCGGCCCCGCACCGGTGGACCGGTGCCGTGCGCCGGACGTCCGCGCCGGGGCCGGCCGGACGCGGAGCACCACCGGGCCGGCCGGGTGTGACGGACCTCGCAGCGGGGCGCGCATCGTACGCGGCGGCCGGAAGGGTGTCGCGTTCTTTTCGGCGCCGGACGGTGCTTGTCGGTGCGGGTGTTGTCGCTGTGCGTGGTGTTGCCGCTGGTGCGGAGTGTTGCCGATGCGGTCGTCTCGGGCCGCCGGGGGCCGGGCGCCTGGTGAGCCGTTGGGCGCCCGGTGGGCCGTTGGGCGCCTGGTGAGCCGTGGGGCGCCTGGTTACTTGGCTCCGCCGGCCTTGGCGTCGGCGCCCGCCGCGAAGCCGGTGCCACCGGGTGCGGTGATGGTCAGGGTGCGGTGGTCGACCGTGTACGTGGCCTTGCCCTGCATCGCCGCCGTCAGGGCGCGCTCCAGCTCCATCTGCGGGCCCGCGCACAGCTTCCGCGTGCTGGTGATCCGGCCGAAGGTGAGCGTGGACCCCTCCACGGTGACCGGGGCGCTGAACTGGTTGCAGCCCAGGTTTCCGCGTACAAAGCCGTCCTTGCCGAACACCATGGACGCCTTGCCCTCGGTGCCGGCCGGCAGCGAGGTGGCCGTCTTGCCGGAGACCAGCGAGTTCACCTTCCAGGTGGTGCCCTGGAGCGGGGCGGGGGGCTGCTCGCTCAGCCGGATCGTGTCGCCGCCTGCGGAGGTCAGCGTCAGGGTGCCGTCGGTGAGCTTGGCGGTGAGCTTGCCCGTGAGGGCCGAGCGCAGCGCGTCCTCGAAGCCCTGGAGCGGCTCGGGACAGCCCATCTCGGTCATGGTGGCGTCGCTGAGGGTCACCTGGTCGCCCTGGACGTCCGCCTTGGCGCTGAAGTGGTTGCACCCGAAGTTGCCCTGCGCCCGGCCCTTGGCGTCGATCTCGACGTTGGCGCCCGCCGGGGCGGCGGTCTTCTTGCCGTCGGCGGTGACGCTCTCGACGGCCCAGTGCACCCCGGTGAGGGGCACGTCGGGGCGTACGGAGGCGCTGCCGTCGCCCGCTCCGGAGCCGTCCCCGGACTGGGTGCCGCAGGCGCCGAGCGCGAGGGCGAGGAGCGGGGCGAGCGCCGCCGCGGCCCGGGTGCGGTGCGGCTGCTTCGTGGGCTGCTGCTTCGTCTGCTTCGTCTGCGTCGTCGTCTTGGTCGGCATGGTGATGGGACGGAGCGGGCGGCGGGCCGGTTCCGCCCGGTGCCCCGGGCGGTGCTCGGCGGCCGTTCCGCCCGGGCGCTCAGCCGAGGACCGGGAGGTGCGCCGACAGGTCGGCCCGCTCCCCGCTCGCGTGGATGTGCGCGCCGTCCAGCGCCTGCGCCCAGGACCTCCGCCCCGTGGCGAGCCGTACCCAGGTCAGGGGGTCGGTCTCCACCACGTTCGGCGGTGTGCCGCGCGTGTGCCGGGGCCCCTCGACGCACTGGACCACCGCGTAGGGCGGCACCCGGACCTCGACCGACCCGCCGGGCGCCTTGACCGCCAGCGCGTCGGCCAGCAGCCGGGTGCAGGCGGCGAGCGCCTGGCGGTCGTACGGCACGGCGAGCCCGGTCGCGTCGTTCAGGTCGTCGGTGTGGACGATCAGTTCGACGGTCCGGGTCACCAGGAAGTCCTCCAGGCGTACGCCCCCGAAGCGGGTGGTGATCAGCCGCTCGCCCGGCACCGCCGCCAGCAGCTCGGCGAGCCGGCCGCCGATGTCCTCGTACAGCCCGGCGAGCGCCCCCGGGGTGTCGGCCGCCGCCTCGGCGATCTCCCGGGTGTCGTGGTCGACGTCCGCGGCGAAGCGCCGGGTGGCGAGCGGCCATTCCAGCAGGGACAGCTCCCGGGCGGCCGGCGCTGGCGCCTCGGCACCCCGGACGACGGAACGCATCGCCATGGTGATGTGCGCGGCCAGTTCGAGGACCGTCCACTCCCCGAGACGGGTCGACCGCGCCAGTTGCTCGGGCGTGAGGGTGAGGACGCATCGACGGACGTGGTCGAACTGCGCGAGCACGGCGGCCCGGATCTTGGCGGGGTCGTACGCGCGGGTTCGCTGGGTGCGCTTGGCCGGTGGCATGGGGCGAGGTTAGCCCGCCGCCGCCTAGGCGCGGGCCTGACGGTCGGCGGTGGCCGGACGGCCGGCGGTGGCCGGAGGGGCGGTGGTGATTTGGCCGTCGGCGCTGACCTGGCCGTCGGCGCTGGCCCGGCCGTCGGTGGTGACCTGACGGTCGGCGGTGAACGTCTCGCCGCCGGCCGGGACGCCTATGCCCCGCCAGGTGAACGGCAGGCCCTTCGCGGTGCGCACGTCGGGGCCGTCCATCAGCTGGAAGTGCAGGTGCGGTTCCGTGGAGTTGCCGGAGTTGCCGCACCGGCCGAGCGGCCGGCCGGCGGTCACCCGGTCACCGGGGCGCACGGTCAGCGACCCGCGCCGCACATGGGCGTACGCCGCGTACACCCCTCCGCCGAGGTCCAGCACCACATGGTTGCCGACGATGTTGCCCGGCCCGCCGATGGACCGGAAGAGGCCCTCCACCAGGAAGAAGTACAGCAGCGCGGGCAGGGAGTTGCGGCTGAGGTGGTCGCGCCGGTGGTCCTCCGCGCGCACCACCGTCGCGTCGGCGACCGCGAGCAGCGGGGCGTCGAAGGCCGGGAAGTCGGTGTTGCGCCGGGCGACCGGCCAGAGCCAGGCGAACGTCGGGCGGCTGCGGCCCTCCGGCTCGGCCACGATGTCGATCGCGTACGTCTGCGCGAGCATGTCCGTGCCGTGGCTCGGCACCTTGTCCGCCGGGCTGTTCAGCGCGGACCAGCGGCCGGTCACCGGCGGGTCCACCTCGACCGGGTCGGGCCGCTTGGCCGGGTCGCGGCGCTCGTCGGTGCCGCGCAGGACGGCGCCGATGGCGACGGCGGCCAGCATCGGGAGCCAGCCCAGCCACCAGTTGTAGGGCAGGTCGACGAAGATCCCGGCGATCGCCTGAGCGATGAACACCGCCCACAGAGCGCGGGCGAGCAGCTTGGCGCAGGTGCGGATGGTCATGCGGTTTCCCCCTGTGGTGGTGTCACGGTCGGGCCGTGGCCAGCGCGACGAACAGCGGCACCACCCGCCCCGGCGGGACCTCGTAGCGGCCCCGCCCCGTGGTGTGCAGCCATCCGGCGCCGGTCAGTTGGCGCAGGTGGTGGTAGATCTGGCCGGTCGTGCCGATCTCCTCCAGCGCGGCCAGCTCGGCGGCGGTGCGCTTGCCGCCGCTGATCTCCCGCAGGAGCCGGAGCCGGACCGGGTGGCCCAGCGCCGCGAACGACTCGGCCGCCTCCGCCCAGTCGGCGTCGAGCTGCCGCTCGGCGAGGGTGCCGTACTGCCACTCGTACCGCTCGCCGGTCGGCAGCCGTACCGCCCCGGTGAACAGCACCCCACCGTCGGCGGCGCCCGCCTCGGCGAGCTGCGCCTTGAGGCCCTCCAGGGCCCAGAAGTCGCCCTCGCCGACGGGCGGCACGGCACGGTCGCCACTCACCAGCGCGGCCATGCGCCGCTCCAGCTCCGTGACGCGTTGCTCCAGATCCATGACCCCAAGAATACGTAGTTACGTAATAACGTGCAAGCGTTATGTCGCTGCCGCACCCACGAAAGAGCCCCCGCCCGGACCGCGAGGTCCGAACGGGGGCTCAGGGGCCGTGCGCGTCAGGCGAGCAGACCCGGGATGGTCGCCTCGTACGCGGCGCGCAGCTCGCTCAGCGGGAGGCCGAACTCGCCCTGCACCTCGACCTCGTCACCGTCCACGACACCGATCCGCGTCGCGGGCAGGCCGCGCGCACCGCACATGTCGGTGAAGCGGAGCTCCTCGCTGCGCGGGACGGACACGACCGCACGGCCGGCCGACTCGCTGAACAGGAAGGTGAAGGCGTCGAGGCCGTCCGGGACGATGAGGCGGGCGCCCTTCCCGCCGCGCAGGCAGGACTCGACGACCGCCTGGACGAGCCCACCGTCGGACAGGTCGTGCGCGGCGTCGATCATGCCGTCGCGGGACGCGGCGATCAGGATCTCGCCGAGCAGCTTCTCGCGGTCCAGGTCCACGGCCGGCGGCATGCCGCCCAGGTGACCGTGGACGACCTCGGACCACGCCGAGCCGCCGAACTCCTCACGCGTGTCGCCCAGCAGGTAGAGGAGCTGGCCCTCCTCCGCGAAGGCGATCGGCGTACGGCGGTTCACGTCGTC
>NZ_JBIBVB010000011.1:0-33101 GCF_043079975.1 Streptomyces sp. NPDC015131
GACGACGTGAACCGCCGTACGCCGATCGCCTTCGCGGAGGAGGGCCAGCTCCTCTACCTGCTGGGCGACACGCGTGAGGAGTTCGGCGGCTCGGCCTGGTCCGAGGTCGTCCACGGTCACCTGGGCGGCATGCCGCCGGCCGTCGACCTGGACCGCGAAAAGCTCCTGGCCGACATCCTGATCGCCGCGTCCCGCGACGGCATGATCGACGCCGCGCACGACCTGTCGGACGGCGGGCTCGTCCAGGCCATCGCCGAGTCCTGCCTGCGCGGGAACACCGGCGCCCGCCTCATCGTCCCGGACGGCCTCGACGCCTTCACCTTCCTCTTCTCCGAATCGGCCGGCCGCGCCGTCGTCGCTGTCCCCCGCAGCGAGGAGCTCCGCTTCACCGACATGTGCGGTGCGCGCGGCCTGCCCGCCACCCGCATCGGCGTCATCGACGGTCAAGGCATCGACGTCCAGGGCCAGTTCACCATCCCCCTGGACGAGCTGCGCACCGCACACGAGACCACCATCCCCGGCCTCGTGACCTGAGAAAGGGGCTGTGACCGTTTCCCAGGCGGGAAACGGTCACAGCCCGGGCGCCGATCAGGGGATCAGGACCCTGCGTCCCACCAGGCGGTGTCCGTGCCGAGCGAGGCGCCCGACGACATCGACCAGCAGGGTGCGTTCGACTTCCTTGATCCGCTCGTGCAGGAGGGCCTCGTCGTCCTCGTCCCGGACGTCGACCACCCCCTGGGCGATGACGGGGCCGGTGTCGACGCCCTCGTCCACGAAGTGAACCGTACAGCCGGTGACTTTGACGCCGTGCGCGAGCGCGTCCCGCACCCCGTGGGCGCCCGGGAAGCTCGGCAGCAGGGCGGGATGGGTGTTGACGACCCGGCCCCCGAACCGGGTCAGGAACTCCTTTCCGAGGATCTTCATGAAGCCGGCCGAGACGACGAGATCGGGTGCGTACGCGGCGACATGGTCGGCGAGCGCGGCGTCCCACGCCTCCCGGGAGGGGTGGTCCCGCACCTGGCAGACGAAGGCCGGCACCCCGGCTCGTTCGGCACGCTCCAGGCCGACGACGCCGGGCCGGTCGGCGCCGACGGCGACGACGGTCGCGCCGAACCCCTCCGGGTCGCCGGCCGAGGCGTCGAGGAGGGCTTGCAGGTTCGTACCGCCGCCGGAGACGAGGACGACCAGCCGGGTGGAGGAGGAGGGAGGTGTCATGACAGGGCGTCCACCAGTGCGTCTCCGCGCAGGGTGCGGCAGATCCGCACCTCGCGCCCCTGCCGCTCGCGGCAGAGCAGCCCGGCCTGCTCCAGCTGCCGGCAGTGGTACGTCACCGTGCCGGCGGTGCAGTGCAGCAGGTCGGCGAGCGTCCCCATGGACACGGACTGGGTGCCCTTGCGCAGGATGACGGCGCGCAGTTCACCGAGTGTCAGGGCCAGCGGGTCGCTCGGGGTGCGCTCCTCACCCTCGGCCGCCCGGAGCAGCCCGGCCAGGCCGGCCAGCGGGTATCCGATGTGGGCGTGGCCGTCCGCGTCGACCCGGGCGACGCAGGCACGGGTGCCCGAGACCAGGGGCGTGAGCGTGAGGCGCCGGAGTACGACGGGCGCGGCCACCGGCGTATTGGCGGGAAGGACGAGATTCCCGTCCACGAAGGAGATCCTGGGGCTGAGATCGGCGAGAACGGATCCCATGGCTCCGGTGACGGATGCCACACCGATGCGTCCGATCTCTCTGTCGAGGAGTGGTTTACTCCGCTGCCAGGTGCCGGACAGCTGCTCCCACACCGCGCGGGCCATGGCGGCGTACGCGAGGAGGAATGTGGAGGGACTGTCGACGACTTTGCGCCATATGAGCGGCACCCTTCCGTCGTACATTCGACCGATGTCGGCCAGCAGCGCCTCCGGCGCCGTTTCGGCAATTCGCTGTGTCTCGTGGCGAATACTTTCGCCGCCCGCGTCCCCGTCCATCCAGAGCAGGGGCGGGATGGGGAAGGAACCCGTCGAGGTGAGGGTTCCCGCCGTGTCGGACAGGTAGCCGGGGCAGACCGCCCTGAGCGACCTGCGCAGGTTCACCGGCACGCCCTGGGGCATCCCGAAGGTGTCTGCCAGAAGTGAGATGACGGACATGCCCGGCTGTACGGAAACCGATACCGGTATGTCCACATGCGTTCCTACCTGAAGTCGGACGATATCGCCCACTTCGCTCCCCCGTTGTTCAGATTTCAGCGGCGAACCGCATACGAGCCGCACGCCGGGGAAGCGCCCCCGGCGCGCCATCTGTTGAAGACCGGTGGCCGGTTGCGGCGGCCACCCGCGGGTGCACTCCCGCTGTCAGAGCGATCCGGCGGCCCCGGAACAAGGGCCTCCGGCGACCGGTACGTCAACACGGCGCCAGGTGTGGCCGGAAAGAGATGTGTGCATGGAGCCACCTGCCCTGCCGACGTGAACGTGAATCGGTGCACAGATCGGGCGAGGGTATGGCAAGACGACACCGTCCCCCCGCACGGCGATCCTCGTTCTCCATCCTTACCCGACCGCCATGTGCAAGGCCATCGGGGGCAGTTGCCTACTGTTACATTGCACATCTGTGAAGCGGCATCAAAAATGCGCGACAGCCCCCAATTGCGGCGAAGCCGATCCACAGGCGCCGTGCGATTGGGCCAGGGAGCTGTACCGACAAGCGGTAGTTGAAAAGGATAACTTCATTGACGACGTCCCCGATTGCTTGCGCAAGCTTCACCTGCTCATAACGTCGGGGCAGGAGGACGGCCCGGCGTACGCGGTTCCGCCGCCCGTCGCCGCCGAGGCGGCGCTGCGGCCGGTGGAGGAGGAGATGTCCCGGCTGCGGCGCGAGGCGGCACGCATCCGCGCGGCCATGGCGTCGTACGACGCGGTCTACTCCGAGGCCAGGAGCCGGGGCGAGGAGACCGTCACCGTCATCTACGGCGAACGCGCCATCCACCACGCGCTCCAGGCCGCCGTGAAGACCTGTGCCGAGGAGCTGCTCGTCTCCCAGCCGGGCGGCGGCCTGCCGGTCCGGCTGCTGCACCGGGGCCTGGGCCTGAGCCTGCCGCTGCTGGAACGGGGCGTGCGCCAGCGCACGCTGTACCAGCACTCGGCGCGGAGCCACAAACCGACGCTCGCCCACATCGAACGGCTCCTCGGCCACGGCGCCGAGGTCCGCACCCTGGCGGAGACGCCGGACCAGCTGCTCGTCTGCGACCGGGACGTGGCGTTCCTCCCGGCCGGGGAGGACGGGGAGCACGCGATGATGATCGCCAAGCACCCGGACCTGGTGCGGTACCTCAGGGCGATGTTCGAACGCTCCTGGGCGCGTGCCGAACCGGTGGAGCCGTCGGCGTCCCGCCCCGAGGACCGCCCGTTCCTCGACGACCTCCAGCGGACGATTCTGCGGGCCATGGTGGAGGGCGAGACCGACGAGCGCATTGCCCGCCGGATCGGTCTGAGCCGCCGTACGGTCGTGTCCCACATCCGCAAGGTGGCGGAGCGGTTCGGCAGCAACAGCCGTGCGCAGCTGGGCTACTTGCTCGCCGGCTCGGGCCTGCTCGCCGAGGAGGACGGCCACACGCGCGCCCCGGGCTCCCCACCGCCCCGGGAGAGCCCGCCCCCGGCGCCGTGACGCCCTGGCGCCCGTCCCCGGTGAGGGGCGGGGCCGGGCGGGCGGGTGGGGTCAGAGGGCTACCACCGTGGCCTCCGTCGCCTTGACGCTCGTCCACACCGGTACCCCATCGGCGAGGCCGAGTTCGGCGGCGGCCTGGGGGGTGACTTCCGCGACGAGGTCCGGTGCCTCGCCGGAGGTGATCAGGACCCGCAGCCGGCTGCCGCTGGCGGTGATCTCGCGGACGGTGCCGGACCAGACGTTGCGCGGGCTGCCGCCGGGGCGTTCGCGGTGGACGGAGACGGCCTCGGGCGGGATGACCGCGAGGGCCTCGGTGCCGGGGGGCAGCGGGTCGGCGGCGACCAGGTGGCCGCCGGCGCGCAGGGCGAGGCCGTCGGCCGTGGCGGTGCCGGCCCAGGCGTTGCGGCCGAGCATGCGCGCGACCCACGGGGAGCGGGGGTGGCGGGTCACCTCGGCGGGGGTGGCGTCCTGGAGGGCACGGCCCTCGTCGAGGACGAGGACGCGGTCGGCGAGCGAGACGGCTTCGACCGGGTCGTGGGTCACGATGAGGCAGACGCCGCCGAAAGCGGCGAGGTGGGTGCGCAGGGTGTGGCGCACCCGGGCGCGGGTGGTCTGGTCGAGCGCGGCGAGCGGTTCGTCGAGGACGAGCAGGCGGGGGCGGGCGGCGAGGGCGCGGGCCAGGGCGACGCGCTGGGCCTGGCCGCCGGAGAGCTGGGCGGGGCGGCGGTGGGCGAGGTGGCCGATGCCGAGGCGGTCCAGCCACTCCTGGGCGGAGCGGCGGGCCTCGGCGCGGGCGACGCCCTGGGCGCGCAGCCCGTACGCGGTGTTGGCGAGGGCCGTCAGGTGGGGGAAGAGGGCGCCGTCCTGGGGGACCCAGGCGACGTGGCGGCGGTGCGGGGGCAGGGCGGTGACGTCGGTCCCGCCGAGCCGGAGCGCGGCGTGGGCGCGGGGGGTGAGGCCGAGCAGGGCGCGCAGCAGGGTGGTCTTGCCGGCGCCGTTGGGGCCGACGACGGCGATGGTGGTGCCCGGCTCGGCGTCGAGGGTGAGGGTGGTGAAGCCGCTGACCTCGGCGTGCAGGGGCCAGCGCCCCTGGTGTGCCGCGGGCGGGGCGGTGGGGGGCGCGGGCTCCGTGACGGTGGGGTCGCCGTCCGCCGGGGGCGGTTCCGGGTGGCGTTCGCGGCCGGCGGGGGCGCCCGTCCACCGTCCGCGCAGGGCGACGAGGACGCCCATGGCGATGGCGAGCAGCAGCAGGGACACCGAGGTGGCCGCCTCCGGTTCGTCCTGGAGGAGCAGGTACACCTGGAGCGGGAGGGTCTGGGTGGTGCCCGGGAGGTTGCCGGCGAAGGTGATGGTGGCGCCGAACTCGCCGAGGGCCCGCGCCCAGGTGAGGGCGGCGCCCGCGAGGACCCCGGGGGCGACCATCGGCAGGGTGACGGTGAAGAACACCCGCACGGGCGGAGCCCCGAGGGAGGCCGCCGTCTCCTCGTACCGCGGCCGGAGTCCGCCGAGCGCGCCCTCCAGGCTGATGACGAGGAACGGCATGGCGACGAAGGTCGCCGCGAGGACGGCGCCGGAGGTGTGGAACGGCAGGGTGATGCCGAAGGTGTCCTCCAGCCAGGGGCCGAGGAGGCCGCGCCGGCCGAAGGCGAGCAGCAGGGCCACACCGCCGACGGTCGGTGGCAGCACCATCGGCAGGAGCACCAACGAGCGGACGAACGCCTTGCCGGGGAACGGCACGCGCGCCAGCAGCCAGGCGAGCGGGACGCCGAGCACCAGGGAGAGCCCCAGCGACCAGGCGGAGACGACCAGGGACAGTCTCAGCGCCTCGACGGTGCCGGGTGAGCCCAGGTGGGCGGCGAGGTCGCTCCACTCGGTGCGTACGAGGATGCCGGCGAGCGGCAGGGCGAGGAACGCCACCGCCAGCACCGCGGGCAGCGCCAGGGTGAGCGGTGGCCGCGCGCCGGGCGGCCGGGTGGTGCGTGCTGCTGGTTTCATCGGTGGTCCCGGAGACGGATGGAGGAGGGGCCGTCCGTCCCCCCCGACCGGACGGCCCCTCGTGTGCGCGGTGGTGCGACCGTACGCGGTGGTACGACCGGACTACGGCTTCTGGAAGCCGGCGTCCTGGAGGATCTTCTGCCCCTCGGGCGACGAGAGCCAGGCGACGAACGCGGCGGCGGCCTCCGCGTTCTTGGAGTCCTTGAGGGTGGCGGCCGGGTACTTCGCGATGGCGTTCTGCGCGTCGGGGATCTCGACGGCGTCGACCTTGTCGGCGGCGCTCGCGGCGTCCGTCTTGTAGACGAGGCCGGCGTCGGCCTCGCCGAGTTCGACCTTGCTGAGCACGGCGCGGACGTTGGGCTCCTGGGAGACCGGCTCGACCATGATCTTCTGGGCGTCGAGGATCTGCTTGCTGTACTTGCCGGCGGGCACCTCGGGGGCGGCGAGGACCACCTTCAGCTTGGTGTCGGCCAGGTCCTTCAGGTCGCCGACCTTGTGGGGGTTGCCCTCGCCGGTGGCGATGACCAGGCGGTTCCTGGCGATGATCGCGGGGGTGCCGGTGTCGGCGCGCACCTTGTCCATGCTCTTGGTGTCGGCGGTGACGAGGACGTCGGCCGGTGAGCCCTGGGAGACCTGGGCGACGAGTTCCTGGGAGCCGGCGAAGGAGAAGGTGATCTTCGTGCCGGGGTGGGCCTTCTCGTAGGCGGCTCCCGCGGTCTTGAAGACGTCGGTGAGCGAGGCCGCGGCCAGCACGGTGAGGTCGGCCCCGGGTGCGGCGCCGGCGGATCCGGTGGCCTTGGAGCCGGCGGAGTCCTTGGCGGGGCTGTCGTCGTTGCCGCAGGCGGCGAGCGGGACGAGCAGGGCGGCGGTCAGCGCGGCGGCGGTGGCACGGCGTCGGGTGAGAGTGCGGGACATGGGGGCCTGGGCTCCTTGGGGACGTACGGATGGTGCGGAAGGGCCGGTCGCGCCGACGGCCGCGGTGGTGCGGTGATGCGGTACTGCGTGAGCGGGTCGGTCAGGTGCGGTACTGCGTGAGCGATTCGGTCAGGTGCGGTCGATGTGCACGCTGGTCGACTTCACCCGGGCGGTGGCCCGCATGCCGACGTCGAGTCCCAGTTCCTCCACGGCCTCACGGGTGAGGAGGGAGACCAGGCGGTGCGGGCCGGCCTGGATGGTGACCTGCGCCGCGATGTCCCCGAGCCGGATCGCCGTGACGATGCCGGGGAAGGCGTTGCGCGCCGACGTGTACGAGGAGTCGTCCTCGCCGGTGCCGTGCTGGGCGATCTCGGTGGAGAACGCGGCCAGCGACTTGCCGTCGATCAGCCGGCGTCCGCTCTCGTCGCGGTGGGTGGCGACGCGGCCGGCGTCCGCCCAGCGGCGGGCGGTGTCGGGGCTGACGCCCAGCAGCCGTGCGGCCTGACCGATGGTGTAGGACTGCATGTGCGACACGGTAGGCCGCTGAACCTCTCATCTGCAACAAAGTCGTGGGACCGTCCATGGCGGATGCGAGCCTCTTTGGAGGAACGGACCAAGGCTCAGTCGCGCGCGGCGCGCGCCGCGCGGTCGAGGGCGAGCCAGATCCGGTCCCGGGTCACCGGCAGTTCGGTGAAGCGGATGCCGGTGGCGTCGCGCAGGGCGTTGGCGAAGGCCGGGGCGACGGGGTTGAAGGGGCTCTCGCTCATGGACTTGGCGCCGAGCGGGCCGATCGCGTCGGACGTCTCGGCGAAGTGGACCTCGGTGCGGGGGACGTCCGCGTACTGGGGCAGGCGGTAGCGGCGGAAGGCGGCCGTGGTGACCTCCCCGCGCTCGTCGACGCGGACGTTCTCGAAGAGCGTGGCGCCGAGGGCCTGGGCGACGCCGCCCTCGACCTGGCCGCGGCACTGCATGGGGTTCATGACCTTGCCGGCGTCGGCCGCGTGGACGCTGCGCAGGATGCGGACCTCGCCGGTGCCGGGGTCCACGGCGACGCGGAACCACTGGGCGTTGAACGCCACCGAGCGGGGCGAGCCGCCCCAGTGGCCGTCGGCCGCCAGCTCCTGCGCCGCGCCGAGCGCGTGCCCCGCCTCGTACAGCTCCTTGAGGGTGACGAGCCGGCCCGCGCAGTCGACCGCCTCGGCGCCGAGCACGCACTGGTGCCGCGCGGTGCCGGAGTGGCGGGCGGCGAGGGTGCGCAGCCGCTCGGCGAGGGAGGTGGCGGCCAGGAGCACCGCCTTTCCGGCGACGACGGTTCCGGCGGAGCCGAAGGCGCCGGTGTCGTGGCGTACGACGTCGGTGTCGGACTGGCGGACGGTGATGCGGTCCTCGGTGGTGTTCAGGGCGCCGGCGGTGAGCTGCTTGTGGACGGTGGTGGTGCCATTGCCGAACTCGGCGGTGCCGACGGCGATGTCGTACGTCCCGTCCTCCAGCAGCGAGACCCGGGCGTCGGCGTAGTGGCCGCCGGGCGGGCCGGTGGCGATCATGGCCATGCCGGTGCCCTGGCCCACCAGCCAGCCCTCCGGGGCGTCGTCGCCGCCGCGGTCCTCGGCGATGGCCCGGCGGACGACCGAGAGGCACTGGTCGAGGCCGTAGGAGGCGATGTGCAGGTCCTCCTCCTCGCCGATGGGGCTGTGCATGCCCTCGCCCGGGCCGATGATGTTCTTCTCGCGGAAGTCCAGCGGGTCCATGCCGAGGCGGCGGGCCAGCTCGTCCATCACGGACTCCACGGCGAAGGTGACCTGGCCGAGGCCGTAGCCGCGGAAGGCTCCGGCGGGGACGACGTTGGTGTAGACGGAGTAGGCGTCGACCTTCTTGTGCGGGGCGCGGTAGACGGCGAAGGACTCGCCGACGCTGTGGAACATCACGGCGGGGCCGTGGTTGCCGTACGCGCCGGTGTTGGACACCACCCGCATCCGCACCGCCGTCAGCGTGCCGTCCTGTCGCGCGCCGGCCTTGATTCCGATGGTGAAGGGGTGCCGGGTGGTGGCGCCGTAGAACTGCTCGGCGCGGGTGTACTCCAGTGTGACCGGGCGGCGCAGCTTCAGCGCGGCGAGGGTGACGATGTCCTCGGTGAGCATTTCCTGCTTGCCGCCGAAGCCGCCGCCGACGCGGTCGGCGACGACGCGCACCTCGTCCTCGGGCAGGCCGTACAGGGCGCACAGCGCCCGCCGGGTCAGGAAGGGGGTCTGGGTGGAGGAGCGGACGGTGAGGCGCTCTCCGGTGCCGTCCTCCTTCGGCTCGAAGTAGGCGACGCAGCCGTGGGTTTCGAGGCTGGCGTGCTGGACGCGCTGGGTGCGGAAGGTGTTCTCGTACACGATGTCGGCGTCCGCGAAGCCCTGCTCCACGTCGCCGATCTCGCCGTGCACCTCGCCGGCGACGTTGTTCTCGACGCGCGCGATGCGCATGCCGGGGCCCTTGCCGGCGTGGATCACGGGGGCGCCGGGGAGCATCGCGGCCTCGGGGTCGGTGACGTACGGGAGTTGTTCGTACGTCACCTCGATCCGGCGGCAGCCCTCCTCGGCGGCCTGCTCGCTGTCGGCGACGACGGCGGCGACCCGCTGCCCGACGAAGCGGACGACGTCGTCGAGGACGCGGGTGTCGTCGGGGTCCTCGGTGGGGTGTTCGTGGCGGGCGGTGGAGTACAGCGTGGCGGGCGCGTCCTCGTGGGTGAGGACGGCGTGCACCCCGGGGACGCGGAGGGCGGCCGTGGTGTCGACGGCGGTGATCCGGGCGTGCGGGTGCGGGGAGCGCAGCAGCTTCATGTGGAGCAGGCCGGGGACCTCGATGTCGAAGGTGTAGCGGGCGGTCCCGGTGACGATCTGCGGTCCGGCGGGGGCGCCGACGTTCTTCCCGACGGCCTGGCCGGCGCTGGGGCGTTCGGTGTGTTTGACCCCCCGTACGGCGTCCTCGACGGCCCGGTAGCCGGTGCAGCGGCAGATGTTGCCCTTGAAGGCCCGGGGCAGGTCGTTGAGTTTGCCGTCGTCGTACTCCGTGCCCCGCTCCGCCTCCAGGGCGGCGGTGGTCATCAGGAACCCGGCCGTGCACATGCCGCACTGGTAGCCCTGTGCGTCGAGGAACTTCTTTTGTACGGGGTGGAGTTCGCCGTCCGGTGCGGCGAGGCCCTCGACGGTGGTGACGGCCCGCCCCTCGGCGCGGACGGCCGGGTAGAGGCAGCTGTGCACCGGTTCGCCGTCGACGTGGACCGTGCAGGCGCCGCAGTCGCCGGCGTCGCAGCCCTTCTTCACCCCGAACCAGCCGCGCTCGCGCAGGTAGGTGCGCAGGCACTGGCCGGCGCGGGGCTCGTCGTCGAAGGGCCGGTCGTTGACGCGGACGTGGAAGCTCATCGGGCACCTTCTCCGTGGGCGTGGCTCTCCGGCGTGCGGGGCGGGGTGTCCGCCGGGCCGCCGGTGAGTTCGTGGCGGACCTCCTCGGCGAGGCGGAAGGCCATGTGCCTGCGCCATTCGGGCAGTCCGTGGATGTCGTCGAACCAGCCGGTGTCATCGACGGCGGCCCCGATCGCCCGGGCGAGCCGTCCGCGGCCGGGCGGCAGCGGGAACCAGAGCCGGACGGGCCGTACGGTGGCGGCGGTGATCGTGACCGTCAGGGAGCCGTCCGCCGGGTCGGAGGTCCCGATGACGAGCGCGCCGGAGCGGCCGAGGCCGTACAGGGACGCCTGGCGGAAGGCGGTACGGCAGGCGAGGGCCCGGCCGGGCAGGGTCACCGAGCGCAGCAGCTCCCCCGGTGCCAGGTCCTTGACCCCGGCGCCCCGGACGAACTCGGTGACCGGGACCCGCCGCAGGGCGCCGTCCTGGGCCTGGAGGAGGCAGGTGCCGTCGAGCGCGGCGGTGAGGGAGATCATCGGTCCGGCGGGCAGGCCGTTGCACAGGTTGCCGCCCACGGTCGCCATGTTCCAGATCTTGAACGAGGCGAGGAAGGCGCGGCAGCACTGCTCGAACAGGGGGGCCGCGGGCGCCTGGAGTGCGCGCCGGCCGTAGCGGGAGAGCTGGGCGATCGTGCAGGTGGCGGCGATCTCCAGCGAGCCGTCCGGGTGCCGGGTGAGCGGAGGCCAGCCCATCCGGCCGAGGTCGACGAGGCGGCGTATGTGGGGCTGGGGTTCGGAGAAGAGGTACGTTCCGCCGCCCAGCCAGGCGTCGCCCGGCCGCCACGGCTCGCGCCGGCGTGCGTCGCGCACCTCCGTCACCGTGTGCAGATCCATCCCGGCCCCCGTCTCTCTCCGCGTGTGGTTTCCCGCCAGTGAAGCCCGTGCGGAGGCGCGGGACGACTGGTCCCGGCACCGGAAATCCGCCCTCTCGGGCGCCCTGCCTCTGGAGGATCAACCAAGAGCCGTTTTCCGCGCCGCACCGGGCATCTACGATGTGCGCACTCGCATCCGCCTCGTGAATGTGAGAAGCGGGCCCGTCCCGTCACCGCGCAAGGAGCCCCGGATGCACGTCGACCACCTCCTCCGCCTGGACCGCCTCGGCCTCTCCCTGGTCTGGGGCGACCCGGCGCTTCTCGGCCAGGAGATCAGCGGAGTCACCGCCACCGATCTGGAGGACCCCGGCCGCTTCCTCCAGCCCGGCGAGGTGGTGCTCAGCGGACTGGTGTGGTGGAGCCCCGGGGGCGACGGCCGGGCCAGGGCCGACCGGTTCGTGTCGGCGCTGCGCGAGGCGGGGGCGGTCGCGCTGCTCGCGGGCGAGGAGACGCACGGCGAGGTGCCCGGCGACCTGGCCGCGGCCTGCCGCGAGCACCGGGTCCCGCTGCTCGCCGTGCCCGCGCGCACCAGCTTCCGGGCCGTCACCGAGGCGGTGTACCTGCGGCGCTGGGCCGACCTCAGCCGGCGGCCCGACGACCACTACGCCCTGCCGGAGAACGTCCGCGCCGAGCTGGGCCGGGCGGTGGAACGCGGGGCGCCGCCGGGCGAGTTGCTCGACCGCGCCTTCGCGCACCTGGGCACGCCCGCCTGCCATCTGCTGACCGGCAGCGGGCGGACGGTGGCCCGCACCGCGACCGCCGGCGCGCTGACGGCCGCCCGGGCGGTGGAGCTGCTGCGGGGCGCCACGGGAACGACGCTGCGCGTCGAGGCCGACGACACCCCGTACGACGCCTGGCATCTGCACCTCGCGGACGAGGGGCAGGCGCCACCGCGGGTGGTGCAGGAGATCGCCGAGGTGCTGGGCCGGTCACGCCGCCGCCCGGAGCACCGGCGGGCCGCCCGGGACGCGGCGGGGGCGCGGCTCGCGGACGCCGTCGGCGCGGCCGTGGTGGACTCCGGCTCGGTACGGGAGGCGCTGGGCGCGTGCGGTCTGGCCGACCGGGCGTCCCGCACGGTGGTCGTGGCGACGCTGTCGGGGCCGGACGGCGGCGAGCCCGCGGCGGCCGCGCTCCGGGAGGCGCTGCACCACCTGCCGTCGGTGGCCTTCGCGGTCGCGGACCGGCCCGGCGGCGAGGCGCTGGCGGTCGTGGCGCACGACGAGGACGGCGGGCCGTCGGTGCGGGACGGGCTGCGTGCGGTGTGGCCGGCGCTGGCCTCGGTACGCCAGGAGGCCCTGCCGCACGCCGGGGTGAGCGAGCCGGTGGGTTCCCCGGGCGGGCTGGGCGCGGCGGTGGCGCAGGCGCGGTACGCACTGGCCGCGGCGCGGACGGCGAGCCCGGAGGAGGGGCGCGTGTCGGGCGTCGGGGAGCTGACGGGGCTGGAGCTGCTGCTGGCGGGGATGCCCCGCGCGGTGCGCTCGGCGTTCCGGGAGACGGTGCTGGGGCCGCTGCTGCACGAGGGCCGGGCGTCGAACGCCGTGCTGCTGGACACCCTGGAGGTCTTCCTCGCGCACAACTGTTCCTGGGCCCGGACGGCGGAGGCGCTGCACCTCCATGTGAACACGGTGCACTACCGCATCCAGCGGGTCGAGTCGCTCACCGGCCGGGAGCTGTCCCGCCTGGATCACAAGACGGATCTGCGCGCCGCCCTGCTGTGCCGGTGACGCCGCCGCCGTGCGGCGGGTCTCACTGGAGGTCGACGTGGACGTTGGTCGACTTCACCCGGGCGGTGACGGTGACCCCCACGTCGATGCCGAGGTCCTCGACGGCTTCCCGGGTCACCAGGGACACCAGCCGGTGCGGTCCGGACTGGACCTCCACCTGGGCGGCCACGTCGTCGACGCGTACGGCCGTCACGATGCCCACGAAGGCGTTGCGCACCGAGGTCGGCACGTCGTCGTCGGGGACCGCGTGCAGTCCCGCGCCGCGCTCCTGGGCGAAGCGCGCCAGGCTCACCCCGTCGATCGTCCGGTTGCCGGAGCCGTCCCGCTCCATGCGCAGCCGGCCGCCGTCCGCCCACCGGCGGACCGTTTCCGGACTCACGCCCAGCAGCCGCGCTGCTTTTCCGATGCTGTACGTCGGCACACCCGCACTCTAGCCCGCGGCCGTGCTCGTGGCCGTGCGGCCCTGCCCGCACGGCGCCTGCGCCCCCGCCCGCCGCGGGTGCCCGGCCGGTGGCCGGTGTCAGCAGTCGGCGCGCACAAGCCTCGCGGTGCCGGAGGCGCCGCGGGCGGAGCCGCTGCGGGCGAACCGGCCGGGGCTGACGCCCAGCAGCCGCTTGAAGTGCCGGTTGAAGTGGGACTGGTCGTAGAACCCGGCGGCCGCCGCGACCAGGCGCGGTGCCATGCCCCGCAGCAGCAGTTTGCGGGCCAGGTCCACCCGGCGGCCGGTCAGGTACTGGTGCGGCCCCATGCCGAACTCGCGGCTGAAGACCCGTACCAGGTGGGCGGGGTGGACGTGCAGGGCCTCGGACGCCTCCTGGAGGCTGACGCCCTGGACGAACTTCTCGTCGAGCAGCTCGCGCAGCCGGTGCGCGATGCCCGCGTCCCGGATCTGCGCCCGGTCCTCGACCCTGCGGTGCAGGTGGTCGCGGAGCCGCTCGGACACCAGCGCCAGTCTGCTCTCGGCCTCCAGTTCGTCGCCCTGGTGCTCCAGCGTGAGATGCAGTTGGTGGATGCGGTGGCGCAGCAGCGGGTCGTCCAGGACGGGGCTGTCCACGGCGAGTCCGATGAGGGCATCCTCCAACTGCGAGGTATCGAGATACACAACTCTCTTGCGGAAACCGTCCGGCGTGACCGACCGTCCATTATGTGGGACGTGCGGGGGAAGCAAAGTGACCGTCTGGTCGAGCGCCCCGTGTTCATGACGGTCTAAGTCGTATCTGACCGCGCCGTTGTCGACGATGAGCAGTGTCCAGCTCTCGTGGGTATGCATGGGGTAGACGTGGTCGGTGATGTGGGCATGGAAGACTTCGTCGATTCCCGCCAAGGGCGGCCGCCAGGCCCGGATCTGTGGGTGATCAACCATGCAAAGATCGTACAAGACTTGAGCCCCGCGGGAGCGGTTCAATCACTGCATGGAAACCGTCAACGAACCCGTCCGTTTCGACACGAAGATCGCGGTGGTCCTGCGGGACGACCTCCAGACCTGGCAGCGCCTGAACATGACGGCGTTTCTGGTCAGCGGTATCGGCCGCGCCGTGCCGGAGGTGATCGGCGAGCCCTACGCGGACGCGGACGACACCGCGTACCTGCCCATGTTCCGCCAGCCGGTGCTGGTCTTCGAGGCGAGCAAGGAGGCCCTGACCACCTCCCACCAGCGGGCCGTCTCCCGGGGCCTGCCGCTCTCCGTCTTCACCACGGACCTCTTCACCACCAACAACGACCGGGACAACCGGGCCGCCGTGCGCGCCGTCCACCGCGACCAGCTCGACCTCGTCGGCATGGCCGTGTACGGGCCGCGCAACGCGGTCGACAAGGTCCTCAAGGGCGCGCGCATGCACCCGTGACGTCACCGTGGGAGCGTGTCGTGAACAACGCATCACCAGCACGGAACGAAGCGGCGAACGCTTATCTCTATCTGCTCGCGACCATGGCGTTCTTCGGCAGTGCCTTTGCCAGTTCGAAGGCGGTCGTCGGGCACATGCCGCACCAGGTGGCGGCGGTTCTCCGATTCGGTGGCGGGGCTCTCATCCTCGTTCTACTGCTTCTGCTGATCGGGCGGAAGTCCAGGGAAAAGGAATTGACCGGGGCTCAGATCGCGCGGGCGGCCGCGGTGGGTCTGCTCGGGGTTTTCGCCTACAATCTCTTCTTCTTCTGGGGCCTTTCTCTGGCCCCTTCGATCGACGGGAGCATCATTGTTCCGGTTTTGAGCCCGGTCATCACCACGGCGATTCTGCTCGTCATGGGCAGGGAAAAGGCGTCGGCCGCCCGGCTCGGCGGTCTCGCGCTCGGTGTGGCCGGTGCCGTGGTGTTCTTCCTGGGTGCCGGGGGGGCCGGCCTGGGCGGCGGGGGATCACGTCTCACCGGTGATCTGATCTTCCTTCTGGGAGCGCTCTCCTGGGCGCTTTACAGCATTGCCTCGAAGAAGGTGCTGGTGGGCATGGACCCGCTGCGCGCGACCACGTTCGGCACCCTCGCCGGCGCCCTGGCCCTTCTGCTCTTCGCGATACCGGCCCTGCCGGACGTGGACTGGACAGCGCTGTCCGGGGCCACCTGGGCCAATGTCGTGTACCTCGCCGTCGGACCGACCGCCGTGGCGTACCTCTTCTACTTCCGGGGGCTGCGTGTGGTCAGCCCCTCGACCGCCACCGTGATCATGTTCACGGTGCCCGTCTTCGGCGTGACGTGCGCCGTGGTGTTCCTGGGCGAGTCCTTCAGCGCTCTCCAGGCGGCGGGCGCGGTGGTCATGCTGGCCGGCGCGCTGCTGGCCGTCACCCAGGGCAGGCTCCGGCAGAAGCCGGCCGCCGGCCCGGCGGACGAGGGCGCCGACGACCCGGCCGAACCCTCCCGTCCCACCGGCCTCGCCCGCTGACCACGGGCCGCCGACCGCGGCCCGCCCCGGCGACGGGGCGGCGTCCGCCCCGCACCCGCTCCGGCGACACCCTGGTCCGGAGCTCCGCATCACCATTGGGGGGGATGGTGGTGCTCGCGCCTCAGTACCCGCTCAGGGCCCCACCCCGGCCCGGGCGGGCACCTGCTCCCACCCCCCGCCGACACGCAGCGCCGCGTCCGTCGGCCCTCACGCACCATCCATTCAGAATGCGAGATCGGGGTCTCAAGTTCAATGCGTGAAGTCGAGTTTCGAGTGCTGGGGCCGCTGGAGCTCAAAGTGAGCGGACGACCCGTGGCCCTCCGGGGAATGAAACATCGCATCGTGCTCGGTTCTCTCCTGACATCGGAGAACCGCTATACCTCCATCGGCCGGCTCGTCGACGCGGTGTGGGGGACCACTCCTCCGGACACCGCGTCCAAACAGATCCGCAACGCGGTGTCGGACCTGCGCGCCATCCTCGCCGCGAGCGGCGCGGTCATCGTCCCCGTGGCGGACGGCTACCGCCTCGACATCGGCGGCGCGCACCTCGATCTTCTGGAGTTCCACGACCGATTGACACGTGCCCGCGCCCAACTGGCCGCGGGGCGGCCGTCGGACGCCATTGCCGAGTTCCGCGCCGCGCTTTCCCTGTGGAACGGCCCCATGCTTTCGGGTCTCAAGAGCGACGCCCTGGAGGCGCAGTCGGCCGGTGTGCACGAAACACGACTGAGCGTGATCGAGGAATGCGTCGATCTTGAACTCGCGCACGGCCGCCACAAAGCGCTGCTGGGCGAACTCGCCGACTGGGTCGCGGACCATCCGCTGAGGGAGCGCATGGTCGCCCAGTACGTCCTGGCGCTCCACCGCTCCGGCGCCCGGGCCCGCGCCTTCGCGGTGTACGAGCAGACCCGGCGGCGGCTGGCCGAGCAGCTCGGACTGAGCCCCGGGCCGGAACTGACCGACGTGCACCGGCTGATGCTCCGCGAGGACGCCCGCACGGAAGGGCCCGCCGCGGACACCGCACCCGGCCCGGCCGGCCGTACCGCCCGTCCCGCGGCCGTCGCCGCCGTCCATGCGGCCCCCGCCCCCGTCGCGGCCGGCGAGCCGGGGTCCGGCACCGGCGCCGGACCGTGGGCGCCCGACGCGGCGCCCGGTTTCGCACCGGACTGCCTCCCCCCGGACATCGCCCACTTCGTGGGCCGCGCCGCCGAGATCCGGGGGCTGCTCCTGGAGGCGGCCCGCCCCGGTGCGCGCCGGGTCCTCGCCATCGACGGGATGCCCGGCGTCGGCAAGACCGCGCTCGCGGTGCACGTGGCGCACCGGGCGGCCGAACGGTTCCCCGACGGGCGGTACTTCCTCGACCTGCGGGGCCACAGCGCGACGCGCGACCCGCTGGACCGGCACGCCGCGCTGCGCCACCTGCTGCTGCTCTCCGGGGCGGCGCCCGACTCGCTGCCCCGCCGGGGCGAGGAGCTGGCCGCCCTGTGGCGGGCCCGCTCCACCGGGCTGCGGGCGCTGATCGTGCTGGACAACGCCGCCGACGCCGAGCAGGTCCGGCCGCTGCTGCCCGCGGGCGACGGCTGCCTCACCCTCGTCACCAGCCGGCGGCGGCTCACCATGACGACCTGGTCCGCGACGCGGGTGCTGTCCCTCGACCCCCTGCCGCGCGCGGAGGGGTACGAGCTGTTCTGCCTGCTGCTGGGGAAACGGCATCCGAGACCCGAGCCGGCCGCCGTCGACGGCGTGCTGGCACTCTGCGGAGACCTGCCCCTGGCCGTCTCCGCCGCCGCCGCCCGACTGCGCCGCCGGCCCTCCTGGCCCCTGGCCCACCTGATCGCACGGCTCGCCCACCCGCGGCAGCGGCTGGCCGACCTCCAGACCGAACAGGGCGGCGTGGCGGCCTGCTTCGACGCCTCGTACCGCCACCTCAACACCGGCCGGCAGCGGTTGCTGCGCATCCTCGGCGCGGCCGGCGGCGACACCACCGACGTACCGACCGCCTCCGCCCTCGCGGGCCTGCCGGCGTTCGTCGCCGAACGCATGCTGGAGGACCTGGTCGACGAGCACCTGCTGCTCCAGCCGGAGCCCGGCCGCTACCGCATGCACCCGCTGGTCAAGGCGTACTGCGGCGCCCTCTCGCACGCCCCGGACACCGCCCATGGCGCGGACGCGCCGCACGAGGTGTTCGCCACCGGCCTCTCCGGTGCGCCCGGCCCCGTCCCCGGCGCCGCGTGTCCGGCCGTCGAGGAGATCCCGGCCCCGCCTCCCGGCTGTCCCGCCGAAGCGCTGGCCGCCTGACGCGCGCACCGCCCGGCACACGTGACTGCGGCCGCCCCACCGGCCACCTCACACGCACCGCCCGGCGCACGCGACCCCGGCCGCCCCACCGGCCACCTCACGCACCGCCCGGCACGCGCACCCCGGCCGCCCCACCGGCCACACCGCGCCCACCCGGCACGCGTGACCCCGGCCGCCCCATCCGGCCCGTACCACCCGTAGCTCCGGCCACTCCCGGCTCGGCCGCCCCACCGGCCGTCCGGTCCGGTCGTACGCCCGCGGGCCCGCCCCCTCCTCCCCCACGCTCCCGCGACATCCGGTCGCGGGCCGGGCCCGCGCGTACCACGGCGCCCGGGGCACCCCGCCCCGTCGCGCCGGTCCCTCACTCCGCGTCGTCCCGAAGGTTTCGCATGTCCGGAAACACCCTGACCGACTTCTTCCTCGCCCTGTCCCTCGCGCTCGGCGCCGCCCGGCTCTTCGGCTCGCTGGCCCGCCGCATGGGCCAGCCCGCCGTGGTCGGCGAGATCTGCGCGGGCCTGCTCGCCAGCCCGATGGTCCTCACCTCCGCCGGCGCCGAGGCCGTCCTGCCCAGCGAGGTGAAGCCGCTGCTCGGCGCCCTCGCCAACGTGGGTCTGGCCCTGTTCATGTTTGTCATCGGGTACGAGATCGACGGCTCCCATCTGCGCGGCCGGCGGGGCGCGACGCTGGGCGTGGTCGCCGGGTCGGTGCTCGTCCCGCTGGCGGCGGGCTGCGCGCTGGCCGTCCCGCTCGCCGCCGCCCACGCGCCGGGCAACCGCACGGCGTTCGTCCTCTTCGTGGGTGTGGCCATGTCGGTGACGGCGTTCCCGGTCCTGGCGCGGATCCTCGCCGACCGGGGCCTGAGCCGCCATCCGGTCGGCAACCTCACCCTGACCGCCGCGGCGATAGGGGACCTGTTCGCCTGGGTCTGCCTCGCGGGCGTCGTCGCCTACGCCGGTGCCTCCGAGCAGTGGCGCATGGCGCTGGTGCCGGTCTACCTGGTCCTCATGGTGACGGTCGTCCGGCCGCTCCTGGGGATGGCGGTGCGCCGGGTCCAGGACCGTGACCGGGCCGCCGAGCGGCTGGTGCCGCTGCTGATCGCCGGGCTGATGGTCTCCTGCGCCGCCACCGAGTGGCTCGGCGTCCACTTCATCTTCGGGGCGTTCGCCTTCGGCGCCGTCATGCCGCGCAACGCGCTGGGCACCCTGCGCCCGGGGATCATGCGGCAGATGGAGCAGATCGGCCACGTCCTGCTGCCGCTGTACTTCGTGGTGGCCGGGACCAAGGTGGACCTGTCCGCCTTCACCCCGGCCGCGGTGCTCACCCTGCTGGCCGTGACCGGTGTGGCCGTCCTGTCGAAGGCCGGCGGCACCTATGCGGGCGCCCGGCTGGCGGGGCTGCCGCACGCGGCGGCGATGCCCACCGCGGTGCTGATGAACACCCGCGGGCTCACCGAGATCGTCATCGTCGCCGTCGCCCTGGACATGGCCCTGATCGACCAGAGCTTCTATTCGATGATGGTGGTGATGGCGGTCGTCACCACCGCCATGACCGGGCCGCTGCTGAAACTCTTCGGCGTATTGCCGCGGGAAACAGCGGATCTCCGGCCGGACGGCGAATCCCCCGTTCCTTCTGCGGTTCCTCTCGCGCCGCCCGCCCATGCCGCGTCGAAGACGCCCTGAGGCGACCGCGAGGACCGGCCGGGGATGCAACGAGGACACCTCTTCATAGGTTTTCCGCATCAACGGTCGAGCCGTTCACCACTCACCGCCGACTGCCCGTAAAGCCATCCTCAAGGGAGGCAAGGAATGACCGAGGCACCGCCGTCGCCCCGCGCCCTTTCGGGACTCAGGACTCCTCTCGGCCCCCGTCGTCCGGACCAGCCGTGGTGGAACGCCCAGCGCGGGTCCGCCATGCCGTTCCAGCGCTACGCCCGCTCGGCGCCCCGGCTGCCGGCCGAGCCCACCGACCGGTCCTGGCCCGCCAAGTCCCTGGTCAGGGCGCCTCTCTGGGCGTCCGTCGACCTGCGGGACGGGAATCAGGCGCTGAGCAGCCCGATGGACACCGAGCGCAAGGGCCGGATGTTCGACCTGCTGGTACGCATGGGCTTCAAGGACATCGAGGTCGGTTATCCGTCCGCCAGTGACGCGGACTTCTCGTTCCTCCGGACGCTGATCGAGCAGGACCGCATTCCGGACGACGTCACGATATCCGTCTTCACCCCGGCCCGGCCGGAATTGATCGACCGGACCTTCCAGGCCATCGAGGGCGCCGACCGGGCGATGGTGCACCTGTGCAATGCGACCGCGTGCCTCTGGCGCGAGGTGGTATTCGGCATGACCGCCGACGAGGTGCGGCGCATGGCGCTGACCTCGGCCGAGCGGATCGCCCGGCTCGCCGACGCCGCCAAGGGCACCGAACTGCGTTTCGAATACTCTCCGGAGACGTTCAACGTCACCGAGCCGGAATACGTCCTGGAGGTGTCCGACGCCATCATCTCCCTGTGGGACGCGAGCCCGGACCGGCCGGTCACCCTGAACCTGCCGACCACGGTGGAGACCGACTCGCCCAACGTCTTCGCGGACCAGGTCGAGTGGATGCACCGCAATCTGGACCGCCGCGACTCGGTGATCCTCTCCGTGCACCCGCACAACGACCGGGGTACCGCGGTCGCGTCCGCCGAGCTGGCGGTGATGGCCGGTGCCGACCGGATCGAGGGCACCCTCTTCGGCAACGGCGAGCGCACGGGCAACGTCTGCCTGGCGACGCTGGCGCTCAACCTGTTCAGCCAGGGCGTGGACCCGCAGCTGGACTTCTCCGACATCGACGAGATCCGCTCCACGGTCGAGTACGCCAACCAGCTGCCGGTGGGCCCGCGCCACCCCTACGGCGGCGACCTCGTCTACACGGCGTTCTCCGGTACGCACCAGGACGCCATCGCCAAGGGGCTCGCGGACATCGAGCGCCAGGCCGCCGAGGCCGGCACGGACACCTCCGAGGTGCGGTGGGACGTGCCGTACCTGCCGATCGACCCCAAGGACGTGGGCCGCACCTACGAGTCGGTGGTGCGGGTCAACAGCCAGTCCGGCAAGGGCGGGGTGGCGCACGTCCTCAAGAGCGCCTACGGGCTGGACCTCCCCCGCGGCATGCGGGTGGAGCTGGGCAGGACGGTGCAGCGGGTCGCCGACGGCGACGGCATCGAGCTGACCTCCCGTGAGCTGCGCGCCATCTTCGACCGGATGTACCTGGACATCAAGGCGCCGGCGGTGCTGCTGAAGGAGTTCCACGCGACCGCCGGGGAGAGCGCCACCGTGGTGGACGCGCTGATCGTCGGCCGGGACGGCGGGGAGCGGCGGCTGACGGGTACGGGTATGGACGCGGCCACCGCCTACGCCGACGCCCTGTCCGGCCACGGGGTGACCGCCGAGGTCGCCGAGCTGACCGCCCACCCGATCGGCGACCGCCTGGGCACCGGCTGGGCCGCCTACGCGCAGCTGACCGTAAGCGGCGCGACCTGGTACGGCGCCGCCCTGGCGCCCGACGAGGAGAGCGCCCGGCTGGGCGCGGTCACCTCGGCGGTCAACCGCGCCGCGGCCTGACGCCGGGCACACCGGCCGGTCACCAGCGCCGCCGCCCGGCCCCGGCGCCTGCCCGTCACCGCCCGCCCGGTGCGCCGGCGCCGTCCGCCCCTTCCGCCCTATCCGCCCCTTCCACCCGACGCCCTGCCGACCATTGAGGTAGCCGAACGATGGACTTCACCTTCAGCGAGACCAAGAGGGATCCCGGCCGGGACTGCTTCGTCTACCCGGCGCACAGCGAGCTGGACCGGATCGCCCTGGCGGGGCTGCGCCGCCGGGCGGGCGCCGACCTGCTCGGGGGCTCGCTCGACGGCCCGGCGGCGGCCGACCCGTTCGCGCCGCACACCACCCACATGCTGGTGATGGTGGAGGGGGAGCTGGTGGCCGCCACCGAGCTGGTCGCGTACTCCCCGCTGGGGCTGCCGCTCACCGAGTG
This sequence comes from Streptomyces sp. NPDC015131, assembly GCF_043079975.1. Classification (NCBI taxonomy): domain Bacteria; kingdom Bacillati; phylum Actinomycetota; class Actinomycetes; order Kitasatosporales; family Streptomycetaceae; genus Streptomyces; species Streptomyces sp. NPDC015131. Next base: position 21,763 of record NZ_JBIBVB010000011.1, read on the forward strand.
GCCCGCCCTGCGCGGAGTGCTCCGGCGCAGCCGCCGGCTGGTGCAGGTGCGCCGGACGGTGGTCCGCCCGGGCCATGCGGACCGGCCGCTGCCGGAGCTGCCCCACGGGGCGGTGGGCGGGCTGCTCAAGGGGTGTCTCCAGTGGGCCGTCTCGCACGACGTGAGCGACGTCGTGATGGAGGTGGCCGCCCCCGGGGTGGCGCGGCGGCTGGCCCAGCTGGGCGCCACGCCCGTGGAGGGTTCCCGGCCGGACGCGGCGGTGGCGACGTACCGCCTCAGCGTCAACGAGCTGGTCGCCCGCGGCTTCCGGGCCGGCAGTCCCTTCTACGGCTACCTCCTCGACTACGACGAGAGCGTGCTGCTCCGCGAGCACGTACCGGCCCTCGTCTAGCCCGCCCGCGCTCCCCCGCCGACGCTCCCCCACCCCCGTGAAAGGAATGTCCCGCATGTCTCTCACAGGCAGGCATCTGCCCCTGCCGGACGACCTGCTGGTGCACCGGGTCTTTGAGGCCCACGCCCGGCGCCACCCCGACCGGACCGCGCTGACCTGCGGTGACGTACGACTGACGTACGCGGAACTCAATGAGCGGGCCAACCGGTTCGCCCACCACCTGCGGGGGCGGGGGGTGGGGCGCGGCGGAGTCGTCGGCGTCTGCCTGGACCGCTCGCCCGACCTGATGACCGCCATCCTCGGCACCCTCAAGGCCGGTGCGGCCTACGTCCCGCTGGACCCCACCTATCCGGCCGAGCGGTTGCGGCTGATGGTTTCGCAGCTCGACACCGTCAAGCTGAACGTGGTGTCCGCCGAGACCCGGGAGCTGATCGACGACGCCCCCGGCGAGCTGGTCCGCATCGACGACCTGGCCGCGGAGCTGGCCCAGGAGCCCGCCACGAACCCGGTGGTCGACCTCGCCAACGACGACCTGTGCTACGTGGTGTTCACCTCCGGCTCCACCGGCACCCCGAAGTCGATCGCGGTGCGCCACGACGGCTGGTACAACCTGCTGGAGTGGCTGCGGGTGGCCTACGGGCTGGGGCCCGAGTCCAGCGGCCTGACGGTCAGCTCCTTCGGGTTCGACATCAGCCAGCGCGGTCTGATGTCGCCGCTCTTCTGCGGCGCGGCGATCCACCTGCTGCCCAGCCGGTACTTCGACACCTCGATGGCGTACCGGCTGATCGGGACCCACGGGGTGCGCCAGCTGCACTGCGCGCCGAGCACGCTGTACGTCCTGATCGACTACGAGCAGGCTCTCGGCACCGACGCGCTGACCCGGGTGGGTCATGTCTTCATCGGCGGTGAGCCGCTGACGGTGGCCCGGGTCGAGGAGTGGGCCACCCGGCCGGGCAACTCCTGTGTGCTGCTGCACCAGTACGGTGTGGCCGAGTGCACGGACGTGGCGACCTCGCACGTCCTCGGCGACTACGAGCGGTACCGCGGCGCCGCCACGCCGGTGGGCGAGCCGGTGTACAACACCGAGATCCGGCTGCTCGACGACGAGCTGAACGAGGTGCCGGACGGGGAGACCGGGGAGATCTGCGTCTCCGGCCGGAGCGTCAGCGCCGGTTACCTCAACGCCTCCCCCGCCGACCACGAGCGCTTCACCGAACTGCCCACCGCCCAGGGGCCGGTGCGGATCTACCGCACCGGTGACCGCGGGTACGCCACCCCGGACGGCGAGCTGGTGGTGGTCGGCCGGGTGGACTCCCAGGTCAAGATCCGCGGCATGCGGATGGACCTCGGTGACGTCGAGCACGGTCTGCGCGGCCACCACCTGGTGGACGACGCCGTGGTGCTGGCCGTCCCCGACGCGTCGGGCGAACTGGGCCTGGTCGGCTTCGTCCTGCCGGCGCCCGGCACCCGTCCCGACACCCGGACGCTGTACCAGGACCTGCTGAAGACCCTGCCCCGGAACATGGTGCCGCAGCGGTTCACGGTCCTGGACAGCTTCCCCCTGAACCCGAACGGCAAGACCGACCGCCGGGCCCTGGCCGCCCTGGCCCGCGCCTGAACGGGCCGGTGCCGCCTCCCGCGTACGTCCTGTCCCGTTCGCCCCTCCGCACGTTCGTTCCCACCGAAGTCCGTACAGCCCACGCAGTCCGGACAGCCCACGCAGCCCGTACACCCACCGAAGTCCGTACGGCCCTACCGACGAAGGAATGGCAGTCATGACGATCGACCAGCAGCGCCCGACGCCCGCCGCGCAGATCGCGAACAACGCGGTCATACCGGAGGACATCCGGTCCCACATCGAGCAGTTCGCCGTCGACGGCTTCACCGGCCCGATCAAGCTGTACGAGCCCGAGGAGGCCGAGGCGCTGATCCGCGAGATCCGGATCAACAACCAGGACTCCTCGAAGGCGCTGTACCAGAACAGCGTCAACTACGACCGGCACTTCGACATCCCGGAACTGAGCCGGCACGTGATGCACCCGACGATCGCCAAGTACCTCACGGCGATCCTCGGCCCGGACGTCCTCAACTGGCGCACCGAGTGGTTCCCCAAGTTCCCCGGCGCCAAGGCCACCGAGTGGCACCAGGTGCGCGACTACAGCTACGCCAACGGCAAGCCGCAGCTGCTGCCCACCGAGTCCGAGTGGAACGCGTTCATCGACATCACCGTCTGGACGACCTTCACCCCGGCCACCAAGGAGCGGGCGTGCATGAAGTTCGTGCGCGGTTCGCAGCGCGACTGGATCTTCGACGAGCACAAGGCCACCGCCGCCGGCCGCGGCACCGACTACGACGTCGCCCACGCCAACACCGGCTTCTTCGGGTACGACTTCGCCGACTTCAAGATCGACCCGAACTGGGAGCCGCGCCCCGAGGACGTGGTGGAGATGGAGATGAAGCCGGGCGAGGCCGTCATCTTCACCGCCTCCTGCGTGCACGGGTCCACCCCGAACCTCACCGAGCGCGAGACCCGGTTCGCCATCGCCGCGCGGTACGTGCCCACGCACGTGCGGGTGTACCCGGGCCAGGACTCCTTCAGCGCCCACGGCGCGACGTTCGACCTCAAGGACTACGGCAGCGTCCTGGTGGCCGGCACCAACGCCTACGACCACAACCGCATCCGCACCGAGAACAACCACGGCGTGCCCTTCCGCTGGACCGCGAGCTGACCACCGCGGCACCCGGCCCCGACCCCCTTCCGCGAAAGGAACGACACATGATCGCCGAGAAGATCCACGCCATCTGGAGCCGTGAGCTCAAGCTGGAGGAGTTCTCCGACACCGACGACTTCTTCAACCTGGGCGGCCACTCACTGATCATGGCGAACATCCAGGTCGCCATCGTCAGTGAGCTGGGCATCGAGGTCCCGATGGACCAGCTCTTCCGCAAGTCCACGGTCAAGGAGATCTCCGAGCACATCGAAGCGGCCCTCTCGGCCGCCTGACCGTGCGCGCCGGGCGACGACGGCCCGGCTCCGACGCTCCTCGCCGGAGCACCCACGGCATGCCGGGACCGGGCCCTCGCCCGGTCCCGGCAGTCGGCCGTGGTCCCACCACTCATCCCAAGGGGGAGCCCCAGTGCAGCTATCGAGTCGGGGCCGGCAGATGACCCGTCTGTCGGGCATCCGCAGCATCATGGAGGACATCGCCGCGGCCGGCCAGGACGTGGACGACGGCGACTGGCTGAACCTCAGTCCGGGCAATCCCTCGCACATCCCGGAGGTGGTGTCCGCGTGGCAGCGACTCACCCGGGAGGCGCTGGACGAGCGGTTCGTGGAGGCCAGCACCCGCTACGGCCCCTCGCGCGGCACCGGTGGCCTCGTCGACGCCCTGGTGGGCTACTTCAACCTCACGTACGGCTGGTCGATCGGCCCGGAGAACGTGGTCGTCGGGCCCGGCAGCCAGATGCTGTCCTTCATCGCGGCCACCCTCTTCACCGGCCCCGGCGGGGACGGCCGCGTCCGCCCGCTGGTGCTGCCCCGGCTGCCCGACTACACCGGCTACCAGGGCCTCGTCATGGACCCGGGCGGCATCGTGGGCGTCGAGCCGCTCGTCGTGGACGAGGGCCCGCACTCCTTCCACTACGCGGTGGACACCGAGGCGCTGGCCCGGCTGGACACCATGGGCATGATGCTGCTGTCCAGTCCGGCCAACCCCACCGGCAGCAGCCTGGACGCCGCCGACCTCAAGGCGCTCACCGACATCGCCGAGCGCCGGGACGTGCCCCTGGTCGTGGACCACGCGTACGGCGAGCCCTTCCCGGGGGTGGTGCAGACCCGGGTGGCCCCGGTGCTGCACCCGCATGTGCTGAACCTGTTCACCTTCTCCAAGGCGGGCCTGCCCGGTGAGCGCATCGCCTTCGCGATCGGCCCGGCCGAGCTGATCGACCCCATGGTGTCCTTCATCGCCAACTCGGCCCTGCACGCGCCCCAGCTGGTGCAGGCGACCGTGGAGAGTGCGCTGACCGGCCGGGACATCGATGTGCTGACGACCCGTCACATTACGCCGTACTACAAGGCGAAGCGGGCCATGGCGGAGGCGCTGCTGGAGGAGGCGCTGCCCGACACCCTGCGGTGGCGGCTGCACTCCAGCGACGGCGGCATGTTCTGCTGGCTGCACATCGACCACGACTGGTTCGACGACCTGGAACTGTACGAACTGCTCAAGCGCAAGAAGATGTTCGTCGTGCCGGGGCGGCACTTCTTCGTGGCGCCGCTGGACACCCCGTTCCTGCGGACGCACGGCAGGCGGTGCGTCCGGCTGAGCCTGAGCCCCAACGAATGGGCCGTGGCCGAGGGCGTCAACCGGCTGGCGGAGGCGCTGAGGGAGCTGCGCGCCGAGCGGGGCGGGCGGTGAGCGCCGCGGACCGCTGGCTGCGGCGGCACCCGGTGGCGGGAGCGGTGCGCAAGCGGCTGGTGTGCCTGCCGCACGCGGGCGGCACCGCCGGGGCGTTCGCCGGCTGGGCCGGCCGGCTGCCCGCCGGGACGGAACTGGTCGCGGTGCAGTACCCGGGGCGGCAGGACCGGCTGCGGGAGGAACCGATCGGTGAGATGGCCGAGATGGCGGACCGGCTGGCCGAGGCGCTGCGCCCGCTGCTGGACCGCCCGATGGTCCTCTTCGGTCACAGCATGGGCACCGGCCTGTCGTACGAGGTCGCCGGCCGGCTGGAGCGCTCCGACGGCTTCGTGATGGAGCACGTCTTCGTCTCGGCCCGGCCCGCGCCGCACCGGATCGACGGTGAGCATCGGCACCGGCTGTCCGACGAGGAGCTCGTCGCCGCGATGCGCCGGCTGGGCGGTCCGGACGCCGAGGTGTACGACCACCGGGCGCTGCTGCCGCTGATCCTGCCGCCGCTGCGCGCGGACCTGGCGCTGCTGGACCGCTACCGCCCCGAGCGGCTCACCCCGCTGCGGGCGCCGCTGACGGTGTTCGGCGGGGAGGACGACGACACCTGCCCGGTCGGGGATCTCGCCGCCTGGGCCGACGCCACGACGGGGTCCCTGCGGATCCGGCTCTTTCCGGGGGGCCACCATTATCTGCGGGAATGCGAGGAGGAAGTGGTGCGGGCGGTGTCGGACCGTCTTTCGACGGCCGGCGCCGCTCCTGCGCCGTAAATCCTGGGGCCTTCGGCCGGGAATTCCCGCCGCCTTCCGCTTTCCGCTTCCCGCCGCTTTCCGCCGGTTCTCGGCGGTCTTCGGCGATATTCGGCGGTATTCAGCGGTCTCCGGCGGCGGGAATCACCGGTTCATCCGATGTGGTGGCCGGTGGTGGCGTCCACGTATTCCGGGACGTCCTCGTGGGTGTCCCCGACGGTCAGCGTGCCGGTGGGCTCGACCATCAGGATGTGGGCCTCGGAGTCGGCCACCGGCTTGTGTTCCGTCCCGCGCGGCACCACAAAGGTGTCGCCCTGTTCCAGGGTGACCGCCCGCTCCGCGCCGCCCTCGCGGAGGTGGATCACCAGGCGCCCGGACACCACGATGAACAGCTCGTCCGTGTCCTGGTGGGCGTGCCAGATGTACGCGCCGTGGAATTTGGCGACCCGCACGTCGTAATCGTTGAATTGCGCGACGATACGGGGGCTCCACAGCGCACTGAAGGAATCAAGGGTCTTTTGGAGATTCACCGGTTCGGTCATCATGCTGCGAATGATGACCGATTTCCGGGGGCCGATCAAGCGGATCAATCGGACAGGGGGAATCGCAGTGGAACGCGACATCGTGATCGTGGGCGCGGGGGCGACCGCGATCAGCGTTTTCGTCCGGCTCGTCGAATGCGACGGCATAGCCGGAATCCGGCTCGTGGATCCCCGGCCGGCGGGGCTGGGCACGGCCTTCGGCACCACCGACCCGGCGCTGTTGTGCAACACGTCCGCCGACGTCACCTCCCTCGACCCGGAGGGCGCCTCGGACCTGGTGGCCCACCTCGCGTCCCGGGGCTGGCCGGTCGCGCCCGGTGACTTCGTCCCCCGGTTCCTCGTCGGCCAGTACTGCCGGGAGCGGTACCAGGACGCCCGGCGCCGCGCCCTCGCCCGGGGCATCCGGGTCGAGCAGGTCCGCGCCCGGGCCGTCACCGTCGAGGCGCGGTCCGCGCCCGGCGGCCGGTACGGCGTCGTACTGGACGACGGCACACGGCTCGGCGCGGACGACGTCCTGCTCTGCCAGGGCCTGGAGCGGCCGAACGTCCCCGCACTCGTCCGCCCGCACCTGGCCGATCCGCGCCTGCTCGCCTCGCCCTACCCGGTGGGGCGCCTGACCGCGCTCCCCACCTCGGCCCGGGTGCTGGTCCTCGGCAGCAAGCTCTCCGCCGTGGACGCCGCGCTGGTGCTGTGCCGGGACGGGCGGAACGTGACCCTGGCCTCCCGCAGCAGTCAACTCCCCGCCGTACGGACCCGTTTGGTGCGACCCGTCCACCCCCGGGACGAGGCGCCGGCGGACCCGGGCGGCGCGGGCGGCGCGGGCGGCGACGCCACCGGCCTGGACGCCTTCGCCCGGCACGTACGGCGGCAGCCCGCCCCCGGGGCGCCCGGCGCCCGCGCACGGCTCGACCACGAGGCCGCCCTGGCCGCCGCCGGGCAGGTGCCGTGGCAGGACCGGGTCGCCGAGGTCATCGACCGGGTCAACGAGGTCACCGCCGACTGGTCCCCCGCCGACCGGGCCGCGGTCCTCGCCCGCCACGGCGAGCCGGTGTCCCGGTACATCTCGTCCATCCCCCTGCGCAACGCCCGCCTGCTCCAGCACCACCTGGCCAAGGAGACCCTGGTCCTCGCCGACGGCTTCCCCTCGTCGGTCACCGCGGGTCCGGGCGGCTGGCGCGTGCGCTGGGCGGACGGCTCCGAGGGCCATTTCGACCACATCGTGTGCGCCACCGGCTTTCTCCGCCCCACGGCGGTGGTCCGCCCCGGGGAAGCGGCGCTGCACCTGGACGGCCCCGGCGAGGACCGGGGCGTGGGCGAGGCCCGGGAACCCGAGGTCACCGGGCGGCTCCGGCTGCGCCTGGCGCCCGGCGGCCCCGAGGAGCGCATCTGGGTCCTCGGGCCCTCCGCCCATCCCCGTACGGCCATCGTCAACTACCTCCGCACCGCCGCGCTCCACGCCCGCGACGTGGCGGCCCAGTTCACCGGCCCGACGCCCACGTCCGCAGCAGCCACGGAACCCGCCGCCCCGGGCCCGTACCCCGCGCCCGCCCCCGTACCCACCGCCGTCTCCGCACTCCAGGAAGGCCCCACGCCGTGATCGCCCTCGTCAACCCGGTCTCCTCCGGACCCGAGCTCTCCCGCGCGCTGCGCGAGGAGGGCGGCAGGTGCCTGCACCTCTACACCGCCGAGCACCGCGCCGCCCACGACGCCGACCTGGCCGCCGCATCCGCAGGCCCCGCGGCCGTGCTGCTCCACACCGACCTCGACAGCACCGTCCGCGCACTGCGCGGCCTGGGCACCGAACGGGTCGTCGCCGCCAGCGAGTACGGCGTCGTCCTCGCCGACACCCTCGCCGCCCGCATGGGCCTGGAGCACCACCGGCCCGAACTCGCCCCGGCGCGCCACGACAAGCACCTGATGCTCCGCGCCGTCGCGGACGCCGGCCTGCCGGTCGCCGTCTCCCACCTCGTACGCGACCCCGACGAGCTGGACAAGGCGCTGGCCGACATCGGCCGCCACCCCGTCGTCGTCAAGCCCGGGAACAGCGCGGGCAGCGACGGATGCCACACCTGCCACACCCCGCTCCAGGCGCACCAGGCGTTCCGGCGGATCGCCCACGCCCGCAACCTGCTGGGCCGCCGCAACGACGGGGTCCTGGTGCAGGAGCGGCTGGAGGGCGAACTCCACATCGTCAACACCGTCAGCATGGGCGGGCGCCACCTCGTCGGCGAGATCTACGCCAAGCGGGTGGAGTGGACCGACGGTGCCCCGCTGCTGCGCCATGTCGTCTCCGTCACCCGCCCGGACCGGCGCGTACGGGACCTCGTCGACCACACCCTCGGATGCCTGGACGCGCTCGGCATCCGGGAGGGCGCCGCCCACTCCGAGGTCATGCTCACCCCGGCCGGACCGCGCCTGGTCGAGGTCAACTCCCGGGTGATGGGGCCGTGTCTGTCCCCCGACCCGTTCTTCGCCGCCTTCGGCCACACCCAGCAGCACCTGGTCGCCGAGCGCTTCCTCCGGCCCGGTGACTTCGCCCGCCGGCTGGACACCCCGTACGGCCCGGCCCGCACCCTCGCCCGGGTCTTCCTGCGCGCGCTGCGGCCGGGCGTGCTTACCGCCATGGACGGGCTGCGCACGCTGCGCCGCCTGCCCGGGTTCCACAGCCTGACCAAGCTGCCCGCCATCGGCGCACCGGTCGGCGACCCGTACCTCACCACCGGCGCCGGGGGGCTCGCGTACTTCGTCTCCGACGACCCGGAACTCCTCGCGCACTCGCTCGCCGTGGTGCACGCGATGGAGGAGTCCGGCGCCCTCTTCCAGCTCGACGCGCGATAGGAGCGGACTCGTCGTGCCTGTGTTCCTGATCGCGACGTCCATGGTGTTGCAGGACGGGGTCAAGGGTTATCTCAGCGGCCGGATCGGCGTGGGGGGCGGGCTGTTGTTCTCCACCGTGTCGTTCGCCATGGCCGCCGCGGTCTTCGGCGCCCTCTACGCCTGGTCGGCGTCCGGGCGGGCCGCGCGGGCCGCCGCCGCCCGGCGGAGCCCCGCCGAGCGCCGCTCCGTCCGCCGGCTGCTGATCGCCATGAACGTGCTCACCGCCGTCTGCTTCCTGAGCGTCTACACCGCGCTCGCCTCCGTCCCGGCCGCCCTCACCAACGGGATCACCTCCGCGCTGGGGCCGCTGGTGGTCGCCGTCGCCGGGCTCGCCGGGCTGGGCCGCCGGCCCACCGCCGTCACCTGGACGACGGCCCTGGCGCTGCTCGGCGCGGGCCTGGCGCTCGCCGTCCGGCTGAGCGGCTGGGGCCCGGGTGCCGGGGGTCCGGGTGCCGGCGGCGCGGGGACCGGGCTGCTCCTCGCCTTCACGGCCGGGATCTCGGTCGCCTGCCTGGCGATGGTGTCCGGCCGGCTCGGCGCCCTCGGCGTCACCACCGTGCACGTGATGGCGGTCCGCTTCCATCTGACGTACGTGGCGGGCGCCGCGCTCATCGCGCTGACCGGCGGCCCGCCCGCGGGCTGGAGCACCGAGGCGCCCCGGCTGGCGCTGCTGGGCATGCTGGCCGTCGTGCTGCCGCTGTTCCTGCTCCAGTACGGGCTCCAGCGCAGCGACCCGCTGCTCGCGGTGGTCGTCCTGTCGGTGTCCCCGGCCGTCGCCTACGGCGCCCAGCTGGTGTTCGGCGAGCCGGCCGACCCGGTGGCGCTGGCCCTCATCGCCGTACTGATCGCGCTGGCGCTCGCCGGGACGCTGTACGGCCGCCACCGGGAGGCGGCGGCCGTACGGCGGTCCGGTACCGAAGCGGTCAGGCCGGACGCACCGCCACCCGCAGCCGGGCGAGCAGCTCGCCGGCCCGGCGGTCGGCCGCCGGGGCGTCGGGGCCCCCGACCACCAGCAGTCCCCGCCGGTCACCGCTCCGGGCCGCCGGACGCACCGCCTCCCCGGGGGTGAGCGTGCAGGCCGCGGCCAGGACGTCCGGCTCCCGGTCGACGGCCTCCCACCCGGTCACGGAGGTGACCACGCCCGCCGGGGGCATCACGAACCGGGTGGCGGCGGCCCGGACCTGCTCGGGCAGCCGCACCGGACGGCCGGTCATGTCGTCGTACCAGGCGCCGTAGAGCTCCAGCCCGGGGCGGCACCACTCCAGCATGGCGTGGATCCAGTCGCCGCCCTGGCGGACGTGGACCTCGCCGAGGACCGGCCCGTCCTCGGTGAGCCAGCACTCCACGTGGAAGAGGCCGGTGGACAGTTTGAGGGCGAGCAGCGCGGCGGTGACCTCGGCGGTGATCGCCGCCGCCGGGCCGGGGTCCAGCCGCGCCGGCATGAGGTGCCCGCTCTCCACGAACGAGCCGGTGTCCGTGCGCTTCTCGGTGACGGCCAGCACCCGGGGCTCTCCGGCGAGCCAGATGCCCTCGACGCTGAACTCCGGCCCGGAGACGAAGGCTTCGACCACGGCGGCGCCGTCCTCGCCGCTCGCGGCGGCGAAGGCGGCGGGCAAGTCCCCGGCCGAGGTCACCAGGGACACGCCCGTGCTGCCCGCCGCGCCGCGCGGTTTGACGATCGCGGTGCCGCCCAGCGACGCCAGGACGTCCAGGCCCTCCGCCTCGGTGCGGACGAGGCGGCACGCCGGCTGCCGGAAGCCCTCGGCCGCGAGCCGCTCCCGGCACTCGTCCTTGTTGCGTACGGTACGGACCGCGTCGGGCGGGTTCCCGGGCAGCCCCAGCTCGGCGGCGACCTCCGCCACCGCGACCTGGGCGAACTCCCGGTAGCCGAACACCGCGCGGAAACGGCCCCGGTCGGGGCGGGCGCGGATCCACGCGAGGCACGCGCCGGGGTCGGTGGGGTCGAGGGCGGCCACCTCGTGGGCGAGCGCCGCGATCTCCGCGCCGGCCCGGAGGTTCTCCGGGGTGTCGGTGAGCACCACCCGGCACCCCCGGCCCACGAGCTGGCGCAGGGAGCGCAGGCAGATGTCGTGGACGTGACCGGACGCGGGGCCGGCGGCGCCGCCCAGGACCAGGACATCGGACATACGGGGACCTCCTCGGGAAAAGGCGCGTGCCGCCCGGCGACAGGGGTGGCCGGGCGGCACGCGGTTCGGGGGGACGGGTCAGCGCGCTACGCGGGCGGCGAGCGCGTCGCCGATCTCCTCGGTGGTGCGCGGGGTGGTGTCGCGTTCGGCGAGGTCGGCGGCGACGGCCTCCTCGATGCGGACGGCCTCGGCCTCGTGGCCCAGGTGCCGCAGGAGCAGCGCGACGGACA
>NZ_JBIBVB010000012.1:1678-3282 GCF_043079975.1 Streptomyces sp. NPDC015131
GAGTGGCAGGGTGATGGGTGGCTGGTCGTTGCTTGAGAACTGCACAGTGGACGCGAGCATCTGTGGCCAAGTTTTTAAGGGCGCACGGTGGATGCCTTGGCACCAGGAACCGATGAAGGACGTGGGAGGCCACGATAGTCCCCGGGGAGTCGTCAACCAGGCTTTGATCCGGGGGTTTCCGAATGGGGAAACCCGGCAGTCGTCATGGGCTGTCACCCGCTGCTGAACACATAGGCAGTGTGGAGGGAACGAGGGGAAGTGAAACATCTCAGTACCCTCAGGAAGAGAAAACAACCGTGATTCCGGGAGTAGTGGCGAGCGAAACCGGATGAGGCCAAACCGTATGCGTGTGAGACCCGGCAGGGGTTGCGCATGCGGGGTTGTGGGATCTCTCTTCTGTCGTCTGCCGGCGACAGGACGAGTCAGAAACCGTATGAGTAGGCGAAGGACATGCGAAAGGTCCGGCGTAGAGGGTAAGACCCCCGTAGCTGAAACTCATGCGGCTCGTTTGAGAGACACCCAAGTAGCACGGGGCCCGAGAAATCCCGTGTGAATCTGGCGGGACCACCCGCTAAGCCTAAATATTCCCTGGTGACCGATAGCGGATAGTACCGTGAGGGAATGGTGAAAAGTACCGCGGGAGCGGAGTGAAATAGTACCTGAAACCGTGTGCCTACAAGCCGTGGGAGCGTCGCACAGAGACTTGTCTCTGTGTCGTGACTGCGTGCCTTTTGAAGAATGAGCCTGCGAGTTTGCGGTGTGTTGCGAGGTTAACCCGTGTGGGGAAGCCGTAGCGAAAGCGAGTCCGAACAGGGCGATCTAGTAGCGCGCTCAAGACCCGAAGCGGAGTGATCTAGCCATGGGCAGGTTGAAGCGGAGGTAAGACTTCGTGGAGGACCGAACCCACCAGGGTTGAAAACCTGGGGGATGACCTGTGGTTAGGGGTGAAAGGCCAATCAAACTCCGTGATAGCTGGTTCTCCCCGAAATGCATTTAGGTGCAGCGTCGTGTGTTTCTTGCCGGAGGTAGAGCACTGGATAGGCGATGGGCCCTACCGGGTTACTGACCTTAGCCAAACTCCGAATGCCGGTAAGTGAGAGCGCGGCAGTGAGACTGTGGGGGATAAGCTCCATGGTCGAGAGGGAAACAGCCCAGAGCATCGACTAAGGCCCCTAAGCGTACGCTAAGTGGGAAAGGATGTGGAGTCGCAGAGACAACCAGGAGGTTGGCTTAGAAGCAGCCACCCTTGAAAGAGTGCGTAATAGCTCACTGGTCAAGTGATTCCGCGCCGACAATGTAGCGGGGCTCAAGCGTACCGCCGAAGTCGTGTCATTGCAGTACATACCCCCAACGGGGACTGTGATGGGTAGGGGAGCGTCGTGTGCCGGGTGAAGCAGCCGCGGAAGCGAGTTGTGGACGGTTCACGAGTGAGAATGCAGGCATGAGTAGCGATACACACGTGAGAAACGTGTGCGCCGATTGACTAAGGGTTCCTGGGTCAAGCTGATCTGCCCAGGGTAAGTCGGGACCTAAGGCGAGGCCGACAGGCGTAGTCGATGGACAACCGGTTGATATTCCGGTACCCGCTTTGAAACGCCCAGTAT
>NZ_JBIBVB010000012.1:3374-4604 GCF_043079975.1 Streptomyces sp. NPDC015131
GTACTTGCTGCTCGAGCTGGGGGTGGCCGCAGAGACCAGCGAGAAGCGACTGTTTACTAAAAACACAGGTCCGTGCGAAGCCGTAAGGCGATGTATACGGACTGACGCCTGCCCGGTGCTGGAACGTTAAGGGGACCGGTTAGCTCTGTTTCGACAGGGCGAAGCTGAGAACTTAAGCGCCAGTAAACGGCGGTGGTAACTATAACCATCCTAAGGTAGCGAAATTCCTTGTCGGGTAAGTTCCGACCTGCACGAATGGCGTAACGACTTCTCGACTGTCTCAACCATAGGCCCGGTGAAATTGCACTACGAGTAAAGATGCTCGTTTCGCGCAGCAGGACGGAAAGACCCCGGGACCTTTACTACAGTTTGATATTGGTGTTCGGTTCGGCTTGTGTAGGATAGGTGGGAGACTGTGAAGCTTGGACGCCAGTTCAGGTGGAGTCGTCGTTGAAATACCACTCTGGTCGTGCTGGATGTCTAACCTGGGTCCGTGATCCGGATCAGGGACAGTGTCTGATGGGTAGTTTAACTGGGGCGGTTGCCTCCTAAAGGGTAACGGAGGCGCCCAAAGGTTCCCTCAGCCTGGTTGGCAATCAGGTGTTGAGTGTAAGTGCACAAGGGAGCTTGACTGTGAGACCGACGGGTCGAGCAGGGACGAAAGTCGGGACTAGTGATCCGGCGGTGGCTTGTGGAAGCGCCGTCGCTCAACGGATAAAAGGTACCCCGGGGATAACAGGCTGATCTTCCCCAAGAGTCCATATCGACGGGATGGTTTGGCACCTCGATGTCGGCTCGTCGCATCCTGGGGCTGGAGTCGGTCCCAAGGGTTGGGCTGTTCGCCCATTAAAGCGGTACGCGAGCTGGGTTTAGAACGTCGTGAGACAGTTCGGTCCCTATCCGCTGTGCGCGTAGGAATATTGAGAAGGGCTGTCCCTAGTACGAGAGGACCGGGACGGACGAACCTCTGGTGTGCCAGTTGTTCTGCCAAGGGCATGGCTGGTTGGCTACGTTCGGGAGGGATAACCGCTGAAAGCATCTAAGCGGGAAGCCTGCTTCGAGATGAGTATTCCCACCTCCTTGAGAGGGTAAGGCTCCCAGTAGACGACTGGGTTGATAGGCCGGATATGGAAGCCCAGTAATGGGTGGAGTTGACCGGTACTAATAGGCCGAGGGCTTGTCCTCAGTTGCTCGCGTCCACTGTGTTAGTTCTGAAGTAACGAACTCCCA
>NZ_JBIBVB010000013.1:0-3128 GCF_043079975.1 Streptomyces sp. NPDC015131
CGAAGGTTGTTATGGAACAGTGCGTTCGGCGGCGCTGAGGAAGTGAGAGATGTGTATTCTGCACAACCCGAGTTCTCGGCGTACGGCCCATCGCATTGGGCAGCCATCGCTCTGTTTGTCGCGGGTTCGGTGTTTCTGATCTGGGCGGGACGTAGACAGACCGAAGCGCAAGCTCGCCACCTCAGCCGCGCCCTCGGCGGAATACTGGCGGTGATATACGGCTCGGCGGTGCTCTACTCGCTGTCCTCACCCACGCTAGGAGGATCCGTACCCTTACAACTCACCGATCTCGCGACAGTGTCCGCGATCTACGCATTGTGGTCGCACCGACATTGGCCGTTCGCCCTCACCTACTACTGGGGGCTTGTATTGAGTACGCAGGCGTTGATTTCACCGGCTCTGGCCGGGCCCGACTTCCCCGGTTACGAGTTTCTTGCCTTCTGGGCGATTCACTGTCAATGGCCACGAAGTTCTCCCCGTAGGCGGCCAGTAGTTCTCCCCGCTGGTGGCCACGGGTTCTCCCCGGTGGCGGCCAGTTGTTTTTCCCCACCCGCTTTCTGATTTGGGTTAGCTGAAGGGCTTCACCCCCTTGCCGGTGGTGGCTTCGGTGAGGCGGAAGGAGTCGCCGTCGGTGACGACGACGTGCGCATGGTGCAGGAGCCGGTCAACGGTGGCGGTGGCCAATGTTTTGGGCATGATCTCGTCGAAGCCGGAGGGGTGCAGGTTGCTCGAGACGGCAATCGCTCGGCGTTCGTAGGCAGCGTCGACGAGGCGATAGAATCCTTCGGCGGCGTCTTCAGAGACCGGGAGCAGACCGATGTCGTCGACGATGATCAGGTCGGAGCGGATGATCCTCGTCAGGGCTCGGGCGATGGAGTCGTCGGCACGGTGCCGGCGGACCAGGGCACCGAGGTCTTCGATGGTGAACCAAGACACCGCCAGCCCAGCTTCGACTGCGGCCTGCCCGAGTGCCTCGGTGAAGTGAGACTTGCCAGTTCCCGAAGGCCCACAGACGCAGAAACATTCACGCCGCCCGACCCACTCCAGGGTGCGGAGCGCGTCCTGGGTGGCGCGGGGAATCGACGATTTCGTTTCGTCCCAGTCGCCGAAGGTCTTGCCGGTAGGGAAACCCGCGCGTTTGCGGCGAGTGTGCAGGTTCGCCCGGTCCCGGCCGGCGGCTTCCTCAGCGAGGAGAACCCGCACGACTTCGGCGGGGTCCCAGCGTTGGGCTTTCGCGGTCGGGATGATATCGCTCAAGGACCTGCGGATATGGGGCAGTTTCAGGCGTTTAGTCAGGTCGATCGCCTCGGCCAACGGGTCGCCGTTAGCGCTGGTAACAGTGCGCAAAGGGGTGCTCATCAGGCGTCATCGCTTTCATCGTCAGTAGTGGCTGGGCTGGCCGGCGCTGGTGTCTGGCCGAAGGTGGACCAGGCGGCGGTGCCCGGTTGCAGAGTGTGGTTCTCGCTGCGACGGACCGGATCAGCGTGTTCGTGGGTGACTTGGTAGTCGAGGATCGAGATCAGGTCCCGATCGGCGAACCGGCCGGTCATCGCCGCCGTCCCCAACGCTCTGTCGACTGCGTCCGGGGAGTGCAGCTTCGAAAGGTCCACGGCCTCGGCCATCTTCGCCCTGATGCGGCGCGCTCCCGCGGCGGCAGCCTCGACCAGCCAGCTGTTGGCACCCTGGCCCAACTGTAGGAAGGCGAGCTCGGCGGCGGTACGAGGCTTGGGCACCCGGTCGGCGGCGTCGCGGTCTGGGCGGGGTGGGTAGTGGTCGTTGTCGAGGACCGGTGAACCGGGTTGGCCGCGGCGGTGCCGCGCGACTTCGACTGCACCGCCATCATTGTCGACGGCGGTCACGATCAGCTCCTCACCATGGAAGCGGGCCCAGACCCGAGTGTCGATCAACGTGTGCGGCACCGAATACCGCACCCCTTCCACCGAGATCGTCGACTCCCAGTTCACCCGCCGGGTAGTGCCGAACACCGCGGTGAACGGAGATTTCGGCAGCGGATGCAGCCGCTGCAACTCTTCGGCCAGCCGCTCGACCGGCCGCCGCCGAGTAGAGCTGTGGACGCGGGTGTTGACGTCGGTGCAGAACTGCCGGCAAGCCGACTCGAGCTCACCGAAAGAGTGATACTGCTCGCGCAGGTTCACCTCCTTCGGCAACAGGTCGGCTTTGGCGATCCGCACCGTCGCCTCACTTCCTCCCTTCGACTCCGGATCAGCAGGTAAACACGTCCGCAGCGTCGTGCCGTAATGCCGTGCCACCTCCACGATCTCCGGATTGCGGACCGCGATCCCGGCCACGTGATCGATCGTCGCGGTCTTCTCGTTGTCGGTGAGGACATAGACCGGAACCCCGCCCAAGCGGCGGAATGTCGCATCCAAACACGCCGCCACCGTCGGCAATGTCTTGTCCCAGATCGGGATCACCACCCGAAATCGCGACCACGCCAACCATGCGCAGAACAACGTCGTCTTCCGGCCGGAAATCGTTGGCCCGTCACCGAAGTCGTACTGTAACCACAGCCCAGGTTCGGTTACCCACGGCCGATACACTCGCCGCCGACCAGCCCGAAACTGGGCCTTCGCCTCCGCGACCGTCCGGCGCGTGGTCCGCTCACCGCCGGTGAACCCCAGCGCGACGATCCGTTCGTGGATGACATCCGCGCGGACCTTGCCCTGCGAGCGGACCACCAACTCCTCGATCTTCGGCAGAAAGTCGTCGATCGCCCGCGCTCGATGCCGCCGGCGGTCCGGCGGCTGCCCCGCAGCGCGCATCTGCACATACCGGGCCACCGTGTGGTGATCACACCCAGCCAGCTCCGCCGCCGCCCGATAACTACCCGTGAGGTCGTACGCCTCCAAAATTTCCATGATCTCCCTGCTCGATTTCATCCACCCAGCGTTGCCGGGACCGAATCTGACTCACAGCAGGTGGGGAACTATCTGGCCGTACGCGGGGAGAAACCATGGCCACAAAATGCGCCATAAATGGCCGCCAGTGGGGAGCTTACGATGGCCGTCGACACCTGGACAGGTCATGCGCACTCGATGGGCGAAAGCCAGCCCCGCTGCGCGTGCTCGTGGGCATGCCGGCAACCACCGCCTGCATCATCGGTGGGA
>NZ_JBIBVB010000014.1:0-1890 GCF_043079975.1 Streptomyces sp. NPDC015131
GTGTATCAGTTGACAGAGTGGGTAGCTCGAAAATCATGAGTACCGTGACCGAATCCGTAGATGTCAACGTCCCCATCTGTACCGCCTACGACCAGTGGACTCAATTCGAGTCGTTCCCCCACTTCATGTCCGGAGTACGGGAAATTCGACAAACCGACGATGTGCACACACAGTGGATCCTCGAAATAGCCGGACAACCACGGGAATTCGACGCCACCATCACCGAACAGCACCCGGACGAACGCATCGCGTGGAAATCGGACGCAGGGTCTATCTCTTTAACGGTGTTTCGGCGGATTTCCATCAGTAAGTTTCCGATCCCGGCCAACGATCGGCGAACGTGATCGCAAACGCGTTCAGAGCGGGCTTCCACCTCGTTATCCATCGTGCCTGGCCCTTGCCTGTCGGGTCGAGCGAACGTGTCACCAAATACAGACACTTCAGCGCAGCCGCCTCGGTAGGGAAATGGCCACGAGCTTTCACCGCCCTCCGATAGCGGGCATTGAGGGACTCAATCGCGTTGGTAGAGCAGAGCACTCGCCGTATCTCTGTGTCGTAATCGAGGAACGGAATGAACTCCTGCCAAGCGTTGGTCCACAATCGGATGATCGCCGGATACCTCTCACCCCAGTGCTCGGCGAGATCGTCCAGCCCCGCGTGAGCGGCAGCCTCGGTCGGTGCCGTGTAGATCGGTCTGAGATCGTGTTTGAGTGCGTCCCAGTGTTGACGTCCCGAGAGCCGAAAGGTGTTGCGGATCAAATGCACGACGCACGTTTGTACCGTCGTGGCCGGCCATACGTTCTCGACGACTTCCGGCAGGCCTTTCAATCCGTCGCAGACCAGGAAGAACACATCCCGAGTGCCGCGATTGCGAATGTCCGTCAGCACGGACATCCAGAATTTGGCGCCCTCACCGCCGGTGCCGGCCCACAATCCGAGCACGTCGCGCCGTCCGTCGAGACTGACGCCGATCGCCGCGTAGATCGGCCGGTTTGCGACCTGCCCGTCTCGAACTTTGACGACGATCGCATCGACGAAAACTGCCGCGTACACCTCGTCGAGCGGACGGGCAGACCAGTCCTGCATCTCCTCGAGGACCTTGTCGGTGATCCGCGAGATGGTCTCCTTCGAGACCGAGGCCCCGTAGATTTCAGCGAAATGCGAACTGATTTCACCAGTCGTTAATCCTTTGGCGTACAACGACAACACGATCTCATCGACCCCGTTCAATCGACGTTGGCGTTTCTTGACGATCTGCGGCTCGAACGTCCCTTCCCGATCACGAGGGACCTCGATCGGGACATGCCCACTGGCCTCGGTCAACACCGTTTTCGACCGAGTCCCGTTGCGAATATTCGTAGACTCCCGATCGGCCGGAGCTTGGTTCTTGTCGTGCCCGAGGTGCTCGGTCATCTCCTCGTTCAGTGCGGTTTCCAGAACGGTTTTGGTGAACTGCTTGAGCAAACCGTCCGGCCCGGTCAGCGACAGGCCCTGCTCCTTGGCCAGGCGCACCAACTCCGCGGCCGCCGCAGCTTCCGCGGAGGGCTCGGCCCTCTTCTTCGTCACATTCTCCAGTGTCGTCATCTCGGCACCTCCTCGCCGAGCATTCACTCAGCGTCTCGGGCCAAAACACCGATTGCGAAACAGTCCCGGCAGCCACCAATACTTTGGAAAACATCGTTCTTCTGAACCTCGGCTCGTTGCTCGGATGGCGTGGCAGGGAGGGAAGCGGTGCATGCGCCCCGGTTGTCAGGGGGTCCTGCTCGCGGCATCGGTGCGGGTGAACCGGGTGAAGTACCGCAGGGCGTCGGGGTCGTCGATCGTGTCGGATCCGATGATGCGATCGACGTCCGCTCCTTGGACGATGCGTTTGATCGGTATCTCGATCTT
>NZ_JBIBVB010000015.1:0-1856 GCF_043079975.1 Streptomyces sp. NPDC015131
CCTGGACAGGTCATGCGCACTCGATGGGCGAAAGCCAGCCCCGCTGCGCGTGCTCGTGGGCATGCCGGCAACCACCGCCTGCATCATCGGTGGGAGCAGTTCACCGCCCGTAAGAAGCGTCCGGTGATCGCCAATGTCGCCGTAGCCAGAGAACTTGCGGGATGGTGTTGGTCGCTGGCGGTCGTCGACGACCAGCCCTGAGCTTGTCCTTCCCCTAGATTTCGGTCGATAGACAATCGCAAAGGGCGTGATGGCAGCGTGAGGAACGATCTGCGAAAACAACTATGGGCAGCAACAGGTTCCGAAATTGGAACCGATTGCGACGCCCGACCCTAGAGCAGCAGCACCGTTCCTGCCGAACAGTCGTCCTGCGGTAGCCAACCCGCGTATATCAGTCTGACCACGAGTCGTGAATATCGACATGTCACCCGCCGTTCTTCATGTCCGTCGACCGAAACGGAAACGGCCTCGGGAACTGCCGTTCCCGAGGCCGTTTCCACCTGTCCCTTGACAAATTTCTCTACATATCAGTTGTACGAGGCACGGACGTTAGTTACGCGATGCCGGCGGTAAGCGGCGGGCGGTCGTCCTCCGCGTGCTGAATGCGGTCGGTGGTAATTGTAGTGAACATTCCAGACTTCGACGGCAGTGCGCCGCTCAGCTTCGCTGGTGTACTCGCGGGAGTACAGCAGTTCTTCGGCGAGGATGCGGTTGTAGCGTTCGACCTTCCCGTTGTGTTTCGGGGTGTACGGCTTGATGCGGTAGTGCCGAGCTTCGCGGAGTGAAACGGTGAAATCTGCTGCCCGATAGCATGATCCGCTGTCGGTGATCACGCGCTCGATACGGGTGATGCCGTGTGCGGCGAAGAAGACGCGGGCGTTGTTCATGAAATCGATGGCTGTTGCGGCGGTTTCGTTGTCGCGTGCCTCGGTGTACGCCAGGCGGGTGTTCCCGTCGATCGCGGAATGCAAATAGGTGTACCCGACCCGGGCTTGCTTGTTCTTCGTTTTCCGACGCTGCGATCGTTTGGCCTGCTCGGAGCCGCGGCCGTGGGCACGCCACCCGCCGCCGTCGGGGATCTTCCCGACTTTCTTGATGTCGACGTGGACCATCTGGCCGGGTCGTTTTGCAACGATGACCTGCGGTTTTCGGTTGGTTTCGCCGTTCGGGTCGATGAACCGGCGGCGGTGCAATCCGAGGTTCCGCAGGATTTTCGTGACGGTCCGGCGAGCAATGACCGTTCCATCCATTCGGAGTTCGAACGTGATTCGTGAAGCCGACCATTTCCGGCTCCGGCGCATCGACTCGATGTCGGCCACGACCTCCGCGGCTGTGGCGGTGGGTTGGTGTTTCGGTGCGCTGGAGCGGTCCTGTAGTCCCAGGTCACCATATTTGCGGTGACGGTTGACCCACGTGGAGGCGCATTGTCGTGAGATACCCATTTCGGCGGCGACGTGGGCGATCGGACGACTCTGGCAGCGCTCGATCAGGCGTCGTCTTCCCTCCACGGTGAGTGGAGCATTACGGTGTGTCACAGGGCTGGTCCTTCTTGGTCGAGAACGGTTGTGTCGCAACTCCCATTCTTACGCCGAGGACCAGCCCGTCTACTTCAATCCCTCGTCAGCAACGTCCATACCCACAACAACTAGGCCCCTCTGAGGGAAGGGCGACCATCAAGTCATGGAGCGGACCTGCAATAACATCGACCACCTCTGGAGGAATCTTTTTCCCCAGAATTGCGATCCTCGCTAGCACTCCCTGGCGGTCAGAGACGAAAGGCAGTTCCGTCGTCAATAGGTCGGAGATCGAATCCCACGAAGCGAGCTGGGGATACCAGACATTCAGTGTGACCAGAT
>NZ_JBIBVB010000016.1:0-1853 GCF_043079975.1 Streptomyces sp. NPDC015131
ACATACCAAACGACACAGGCGAATACCCGGTCTTGCGGAGCACTTCACGGATCAGCATCTCCGCGCCCTGATCATGCTGAAGGACACGGATCTCGGGCTGATGGAACTGGAGCATCGACATCGAGGTACCTGTCGAGCCGACACCAGTGCCGACTGCCTGAAACACTTCCCGATCCTCCGACAGCGCCATGCCTTTGCCGGGGGACTGTCTGAATAACGGTGGATCCGGTCCTTGATTCAACACGCCGAGCTGAGCTTGGCGGGAAGGATCGACGATGACCGAAACACTTGATCCCATGGCAGAGACTGAGGTGGATCAGAAGCAGTTGGCCGAGCAGCTCCTGGCTCAGGCCAAGGAGCAGGGCGTGGAGTTGATGGGCCCGAACGGACTCCTCAATCAACTCACCAAAAACGTCCTAGAGACCGCGTTAGACGCGGAGATGACCGAGCACCTGGGCTACGAGAAGCACGATGCCGCCGGCCGCGGCAGCGGCAACTCGAGGAACGGTACCCGTTCGAAGACGGTGCTCACTGAGATCGGGCCGGTGGAGATCGAAGTGCCACGCGACGTCGATTCTTCGTTCGACCCGCAGATTGTTAAGAAGCGTCAGCGACGCTTGACGGGTATCGATGAGATCGTATTGTCATTGACGGCAAAGGGTTTGACGACCGGCGAGATATCCGCGCACTTTCAAGATATTTACGGAGCGTCGGTGTCGAAGGACACGATCTCGCGGATCACCGACAAGGTCGTCGGGGAAATGACGGAGTGGCAGAACCGGCCACTTGATCGGGTGTATCCGGTGATGTTCATCGATGCGGTGCACGTGAAGGTTCGCGATGGGCAGGTCACCAACCGGCCGATGTATGTCGCGATCGGCGTCACCGTCAATGGCGAACGCGACATCCTCGGGATCTGGGCCGGCGAGGGCGGAGAGGGCGCAAAGTTCTGGCTCTCGGTCCTGACCGAGATCAAGAACCGTGGTGTGGCGGACGTCTGCATCGTTGTGTGCGACGGACTCAAAGGATTGCCTGAAGCGATCAACACCGTCTGGGAACTCGCTGTGGTGCAGACGTGCATTATTCATCTGATACGCAACACTTTTCGCTTTGCCTCTCGTAAATATTGGGATGCGATGGCGCGTGATCTCAAACCTGTCTACACCGCTCCGTCGGAGTTTGCGGCCAGGGAACGATTCGCTGAGTTCACGCAGAAATGGGGGCAGCAGTATCCAGCGATTATCAAGATGTGGGACAACGCGTGGAGTGAGTTCGTTCCGTTCCTGGACTACGACGTCGAGATCAGGCGCGTCATCTGCTCGACGAACGCGATCGAGTCTGTCAACGCTCGCTACAGGCGCGCAGTACGGGCGCGTGGGCACTTCCCGACTGAGCAGGCGGCGCTCAAATGCTTGTACTTGGCCACGCGTGCTCTGGACCCGACAGGGAAAGGTAAGGCACGATGGGCAATGAGGTGGAAGCCCGCGCTCAATGCGTTTGCGATCACCTTCGAAGGACGCATCACCCTGAACGGTAACTAACCGACATCAAGGTCGGATCCACCGTTAATCGGACACTCCCGGATGCATCGTAGCGAACGGGAGTGGTGTTGTTTTGGGAATATTGGGTGATGAAATCGGTTGGATCCGCCGAGGTTGGTATCCACATGGTCGGAAGATTCCAAGAGCGTGATGTTTGGGTGCCTTTTGTGGGTCCCAATGCCGCTATACGCATTTCGATGCTGTCCAACGCGTTTTGGCTGCGCGTAGACCCAGCCCATGCTTGTAACGATCTCCTGAGAGCGTTGGGTCGGTGGCGTCGAGTTGGTCGAAACTTGCTTGAAAGAATTTGAG
>NZ_JBIBVB010000017.1:0-1760 GCF_043079975.1 Streptomyces sp. NPDC015131
TCCCACCGATGATGCAGGCGGTGGTTGCCGGCATGCCCACGAGCACGCGCAGCGGGGCTGGCTTTCGCCCATCGAGTGCGCATGACCTGTCCAGGGTTGCGGTAGATCTTGCGGTGATGCCATGCTGCCTCGACCAACAACCGACGTGCATGACCGTTGCCGGTCTTGGTGATCGAACCCTGTGATCGTGATGTCCCCGAAGAGTATTCACTCGGCACCAGGCCGACATAGGAACCGATGGTGCTCCCCGTAAATCGCTGCCAGTCGCCGATCTCGACCGCCAACCCGAACCCGGTCAAAGTAGAGATTCCGCGTAAACATCCCAAACGGTGCACCATCGGCGTGTAGGGACTGTTCTCCGCCATCTCCTCGATCGCCGTATCCAGTCGGTCACGGCGGCTTCGGGTGAGCAGCATCGCTTCATAGTTCGAGTCGAACGTGGCCTGCAACGCCGACTGCTCGAACCTCTGACTTCGTAGCCACACATCATGCGCACCAGTCCACGCCGCACCACCAGAATAGACAATGCCCTGCCGCAGAAGAAGTTTCGACAAGCGATGTCGGCATCGCATCAGATCCCCGCGAGCATCCTCACGGGCACGGACCAGATCTCGGGCTGCCTCTTGTTCTACCGAAGGGACCGTGACCTCGACGATCTCGTCCAGTCGGAGCAACCGCGCCAGATGCAGCGCGTCGCGAGCATCGGTCTTGACGCGGTCACCAGCAGGTCTCTGCAATTTCGACGGCGCAACCACCACGCACTCCACACCCGCTTGATTCAGAGCTCGGTACAGGCCGAATCCGGTCGGTCCGGCCTCGTAGACGGCTTTCACCGGACCCGGCAACGAACGCAACCAGGCGAGGATCTCACCGGAGTCCGGACATAATCGTTGTTTCCATACTTCACCGGTTTGACCGTCGATCGCACATGCCACTACAGACAGTGCGTGCACGTCCAATCCGACACTCGTACGCTGATACATCACCGGGGCCTCCTGCAAATGTAGGCACTACCGATCCAGGCTTCGCCTACTCGGCAACCCACGGCAACTTGCAAGCGAGTCCCCGGCCCGAAACGGGCCGACCCTCATACCGTCTAGCCTCGATCGGCCAGCTAGTGCCCCGAGTTTGAAGTTGTTTTACGGTCAGCTTTCACCAGGATCTGCTCGGCGGTTTTCGTCCACACGAACGGCTGCGCCCGCGGATTCCACCCGTTGATGAACTCTCGGATCTTCGCCGTCAGTTCGCGGACACTGCGGAAAGTTCCGCGATGAATCGCTTGGCGTTCGATGATCCCGAACCACACCTCGACGAGGTTCATCCACGACGCCGACGTCGGGGTGAAATGAACATGGATCCGCGGATTCGCAGCCAGCCACTCGCGGACCTCGGCCTTCTTGTGGGTGGCGTAGTTGTCCATCACCAAGTGCAGTTCCTGCTTCGGATACGCGCGTGCGACATGTTTGAGGAACACCAGAAACTCCTGGTGACGGTGTCGCGGCCGGCAGATCCCGGTCACCTTTCCGGTCGCGATCTCCAACGCCGCGAACAAGGTGGTGGTGCCGTTGCGGATGTAGTCGTGGGTTTGCTTCTCGGGCATTCCGATCTGCATCGGCAACGTCGGAGCGGTCCGATCCAATGCCTGGATCTGCGATTTCTCGTCCACGCAGAGCACGATCGCGTTCTCGGGCGGATCGAGATACAACCCGACGATGTCGGTGACCTTCGCGACCAGTTCCGGATCGGTGGAAAACTTGAAT
>NZ_JBIBVB010000018.1:0-1708 GCF_043079975.1 Streptomyces sp. NPDC015131
AGCCAGATTGACACCGAATCGGCTGTCGAAGGGGTGCAACCAGGTTCGATCCACGGTTCCATACCGCCCCACCCCGACACTCGACAAAGCTGACGGGCAATCATCACCGAGTAGTCGACCGGCACCGATCATGTGTGCTCTCGCCAGATTTGTGAAAGTCCGCTACCACCAGAGGAAGTCAACGCGCTCTGCTGATCGAAGATCTGCCGACACCCCGCATGGAGGCGATAGCGTCGAGACTCTTGCCTTGCTCACAGAGGGAGCGGGGGGACTATCTCGTTAACGGTGTTTCGGCCGTTTTCATCAGTAGGTTTCTGATCCGGGCCAACGATCCGCGAACGTGATCGCGAAGGCATTGAGAGCGGGTTTCCACCGTGTGATCCATCGTGCCTGACCTTTGCCTGTCGGGTCCAGCGAACGGGTCACCAGGTACAAACATTTGAGCGCGGCTTGCTCGCTGGGGAAATGACCGCGAGCTTTGACCGCCCTCCGGTAGCGCGCATTCAGCGACTCAATAGAATTGGTAGAGCATATGACTCGACGTATCTCCGTGTCATAGTCAAGGAACGGGATGAACTCCTCCCACGCGTTGTCCCATAGCCGGATGATCGCCGGATACCGCTTGCCCCAGTTCTCGGCAAGGTCGTCGAAAGCAGCCCGCGCCGCTGCCTCACTCGGCGCGGTGTAGATCGGCTTCAGTTCCCGCTTCAGTGCGTCCCAGTGCTGACGTGCCGAGAGCCGAAAGGTGTTGCGGATCAGGTGCACCACACAGGTCTGGACCGTGGTGGCCGGCCACACATGCTCGACAACCTCCGGCAGGCCCTTGAGACCGTCGCAGACGAGAAAGAAAACGTCTTTGGTGCCACGGTTACGGATGTCAGTGAGCACGCTCATCCAGAACTTGGCGCCCTCGCCGCCCGTGCCGGCCCACAAACCAAGCACGTCGCGGCGCCCGTCCAGGCTCACCCCGATGGCCGCGTAGATCGGCCTGTTCGCGACCTGGCCGTCGCGGATCTTGACCACGATGGCATCGATGAAGATCGCGGCGTACACCTCATCGAGCGGACGTGCAGACCAATCCTGCATCTCCTCGATCACCTTGTCGGTGATCCGAGAAATCGTCTCCTTCGAGACCGATGCACCGTAGATTTCAGCGAAGTGCGCGCTGATCTCCCCAGTCGTTAACCCTTTGGCGTACAACGATAAAACGATCTCATCAACGCCGTTGAGCCGACGCTGCCGCTTCTTGACGATCTGCGGTTCGAACGTCCCTTCGCGGTCTCGGGGGACTTCGATCGGGACCTGCCCGGTCGACTCGGTCAGTACCGTCTTCGACCGAGTGCCGTTGCGGATATTTGTTGATGCCCGATCCGGGTTGGCCTGGTTCTTGTCGTGCCCGAGATGCTCGGTCATCTCCTCGTTCAATGCCGTTTCCAGGACCGTCTTGGTGAACTGCTTGAGCAGCCCATCCGGGCCCGTCAGCGACAGGCCCTGCTCTCTCGCCAAGCGCACGAGCTCCGCTGCCGCCGCCTCCTCGGCCGACGGTGGTGTCGACTTCTTCTTCGTCACATCATCCAGTGTCGTCATCACGGCACCCTTCTCGCCGGGCATTCACCCAGCGTGTCGGGCCGAAACACCGTTTAAGAAACACTCCCGGAGCGGGCCCGTTCGGTACGTTCGGGTGTCATGACGGTTGGGCGGGCACCGT
>NZ_JBIBVB010000019.1:0-1289 GCF_043079975.1 Streptomyces sp. NPDC015131
GCCCGGTCGACAGTTTCCGGTGGGCGGCCCTCGCGATAGACCAGCCGCTTCCACCCGCCACCGATGAGATCGTGGTCGACCTGACGAGCATCGAGCCAGCTCGCGGACAGTTTCGACTTCGCCGACATCAACTCGGCGAGGGTCTTCATCGCCGCCAGCACCGCCGCACCGTCCGCGGTGGCCCCGAACACCACGGTGCGCATCATCGGTGGCAGGAACACCCGGACCGTGGCCAGGCGCCCCGCCAACTCTTCCAGGCGCTGCTCGTTCAACTCGACGTCATCCACCGGAACCAGCTCGTCGATCACCGCGACAGCGGCACGGAGCTCGCTCTTGGTCGCGGTGTTCTCGATCAGATCCCACATCATCTCCAAGCTCAGGTCCGGTTCGACCTCGGTCATCTCCAACAGCACCTTCACCGCCGCGGCGAGCTTGCCCGCATGACGCGACACCCGCGGATACCGGCGCAACTTCTCCTCACGCGATTCCCGCTCGGCCTTCGACATCAGATCCGTGACCATCAACAGGTCGAACAACTCCAGCACGTCATCGGTCGCTCGGCCCGACAGCACTTTCACCGTGGCCACCATCACCGCCACCCGATGCTGGCGGGGCTCGAGGCGCCGCAACGCAGGAGCCTTGCTCGACAATCCATAGGTGGCCAGACCAATCACCCGGCGCTGCGGAACCATCGACACATCCAGGGACTGCCCTCCCACCGCGATAAGCTCGGCGAGGCGGTCCAATGCCGCCAGCATCCCTTTGGAACTGGTCCGGAACACGCCCCGGCGAAGCCGTTCCAGCTCGCTGACACGGCGCTTGCCCTCGGGCGCGGTCAGCAACGCCAGCAGCGCTGAAGCCGAACCGGCGGTCAGTTGATCGGTCAGCTGACCCCACAACCGCTGATCAGCGGCCTGGCGACCCTCGGTGACCAAACGTTCCAACGTGCGCAGACCCGGCAGCAACGCCTGGCGTTTACGTAGCCAGTCGACCGCGCCGGCGAACATCGCTTTCGGTCCGTCGCCGGTCACCCACGCCTGGTCGGAGACCCACGCCGCCAACTCCGACTCGACCTCGCTGTACGAGGTCAACCCGTACTCGCGCTGGATCTCCCAGGCATGTTCGAGTTTGGTCTTGTCCCGCTCGGTGTACTGCTTCACACACGAGGAATCCTCGATACCCAACTGCTCGGCGAGATATTCGACCAGCTCCGGGGGCACGTCGAGCGGATCGGCCAGGAACATCCCGAGCTGCCGGACCGTCACGACCTGAAGCGCGAACCCTAACCG
>NZ_JBIBVB010000020.1:0-1046 GCF_043079975.1 Streptomyces sp. NPDC015131
GTGGGCAGCAACATCGCGAACATCCTGCTCATCCTGGGGCTGACCGCGATCGTCGCCCCTCTGGTGGCGACGTCCCGGATCGTGCGAGTCGACATCCCCATCATGGTGCTGTTCTCTCTGGTCGTGCTTCTGGTGGCCCTCGACGGCACGATCAGCTTCCTCGACGGTCTGCTGCTGTTCGCCGGCCTCGTGACCTATACGACCGCGACGATCGTCATCGCGCGCAAACAGGACGGAGACCGCGCCACCGAGGCATTGGACGCCCCGGCCGGTGACAGCGCGGGCGAGACGACGCCTACCGGCGGCGACACCTCGCACCCGGTCCTCCTCAACAGCGCTCTCGTGATCGCCGGGGTGGCGCTGCTCGTGATCGGGGCACGGCTACTCGTCACCGCGGCGAGCGACCTCGCGGCGGCATGGGGAATGAGTGACCTGGTCATCGGCCTCACGGTGGTGGCCGTCGGGACATCCCTTCCCGAACTCGCGACGAGCATGGTCGCGGCGATCCGAGGCGAGCGCGACCTGGCGATCGGAAACATCGTGGGCAGCAACATGTTCAACATAGGTGCCGTTCTGGGGATGACCTCACTCATCGCGCCGATCGAGATCGCGGCCGGGGCCATCCGCTTCGACCTGCCGATCATGCTCGCGGTGTCCCTGGCACTGCTCCCGATCGCCTTCACCGGCCTGGCGATCGCACGGTGGGAGGGCGTTCTCTTCACCGGTTTCTACGCCGCGTACATCGCCTACGTCGTGCTCCAGGCGGCCGACCACGACGCGCTGGGGCCGTTCAGTGCCGCGATGCTGTGGTTTGTCATCCCCATCACCGCTCTGTGGTTGATAGTGCTGGCCACCTACGAACTCGGTGTGCTGCGTGGGCGGGCGCAGACCCGCGGGCGGCCGGTCACAGGTGACAGTGCTGCTCAGGACGCGGCGGCCGGCGGCTCAGGGGCCTCCCCGCCGCGCGCATGACAGCGACGACCGCCGCGCCGGCGGTGCCTGCCTCGATCAGACCTCCCGCGCCATCGCCCGGCCGGCCTTCATCC